>FOXT01000011.1 GCA_900115795.1 Lachnospiraceae bacterium XBB1006
ACGTAAACTGATTTAACGCCTCCTGCTGCGCTGTATTCAGCTTTGTGGTCTGGGTATTTTCAACCACTAACTTGATATTGTTGCCCTCTGCCTGATTCGCAACTGCATCTAAGGCCTTACCGTCTAATTCTACTGTGGCGTTGGTCATCTTGATTTCTACGCTATCCACATGGTTGTCCGCCTTTACCGCTTCTGTCAACTTTTCCATGGTTGATTCCGTAAGCTGAACCGATGTTACTTCAGACTTTGCCTGGGATACATCGATGGTAATAGATTTGTTTTTACTTGTGCTTGCGGCATCTTCACTGTCAACGATTTTATCAATATCCGACTGGGTAATCTCATTCACCACCGCATTTCCTGCGGAAATGTTTGTGGAGATATTTACCGTGTTCTCATTTGATACCGGAACGGTGTAAGATTCCGCAGGGGTTGTTGAGGTCGGTATGGACGGTACATAGGCGCCGTCTCCGCCGGATCCCTCGGCTCTTATTGTCACAATAATGCATTTCGGTTCGCTATCTGAATGCACATCATCACCTACCGCTTTGTACCAGACATAGTAGGTTCCGGCGTCGGTGCCTTTGGGGATGGATGCATTCCAGCCGGTTGTTGGTACGGTAGTCGTGTTAGTCCCGATGGCGTACTGCATCTCACCATCTGAAGCAACTCCTGCTGTCACAAGTTCCTGCGCCGAGCCGGTAAATGTCAAGTCGTTAGCTTCGGGAGCCGTTGTGACTGTGGAAGCAGGAAGTTCAGGGAACGCCATCTTCTTAAGTGTATCAATTGACTGGCCTTCACTGCTGATGGAAATAGTAGTTTTGCTTGTGTTATCTTCCGGGTCTGTCCAACCGATACCGGCAATCGCATTTTTCAAATAGTTAATTGCCTTATTGCCTCCTATCGCAACTACCGTCGCGTTCTCACCAATCGTCACAGCACTCGTTTTATAATTCTCATCCATCATGCCTGAATGGATTCCTGTTCCTGTTTGTCCTATAGCATTTACCTTACCGGATATGATATTGACTCCATACCCATATTTCTGTGTCTGAATACCGTTAAACGCTCCTTCAACATTTATCTCAGCATCTTTCATAGTAAGAGCATATGCCTTAATACCGACTGAATAATTACCGCTTCCTTTTACTGTAAGTTTTCCAGCTCCGGAAATTGTAATATTTCTACTGCTTTCGATACCAATCTGAACATTGCCGGTTACTCCAACTTTGTTATCGGAGTCTTCTGATAGAACGATACTAAGACTATCATTTCCACTATAATATATTCCACTGGTAGAATTATAACCGGGTTCTGTATAACCTGCAGCAATATCAACTCCGTTCAATGTAAGCTTATTGGTATCCACATCGTAGCTTACTGTTGCACCTTCATCCGTATCACCCAACACGTCGTCCTTGTTCGCGCTCGTCACCTGTACGCCACCGACCCAAAGGGGATACTCAACGACCGGCGTCAACTCAAATTTCTTCGTGCTAGAATCAAACGTCACCTTGCTCAGGTCGAGCTTTAAAGCGGGGCGGACACCGAACTCATACCAGGCATTATCGCCATAACTGGAAACATCGCCTTCTTCGCATTCCACACGCGCCGCTTTGTTAGGATCGAAGCCGCGCGAGCGCAGCCACCAGTAATAGCTCATTGCCGTGGAGCATTTTCTTACATCTTCGCTCAATCCCTCTGCTTCCGATGTGCTTAGAAGCCAGAGCTTTGCATCGACTTCACTATCGCTATCTGAACCCTTCACCTTAACAGTCACAATGGCATCAGCCACAGCCTCAAAGGTACCGCCTGTACCTGTCAGACTATCTAGATAACCCTTTACGAGGGATATGCTGTATACATAGACACTGTCTTGAGACTCATGGAATTTCGATGCTCCAATCGGATCTTTAGAAAGCAGCGTGACTGTCCCGGCATCTACTGCTGTTGAATCATCCGCTATGATGTACCAATCCATGTCATTAAACTTCACTGATGTAGTGGTGTTCACTAAACTTGCATAGGGATTTCCGGCATACGCATTCACCGTAACATTGCAACTGGCGCTCTTCTCACTGTCAGCATTGCTGGTGCAGGTGACGGTTGCATTGCCCGCTGAGATACCCTTGGCATAGACGGTCAGGGTTTCGGTGGCTGTATCCAATGTGACCGGAGTCTCACAAGCCTCGTCGGAATACAACGTCACAGCGTCGGCTTTCGTTCCACCAACGCTCCACTTTACTGTCTTGTCCGGTGCGTTGTCGGGAGAGACGGTGGCCGTAAAGGAAACCATCTCGTCTATATCGATCGTCTGTGCAGTGGTCTTGTTGAGGGCCACACCGGTGACCAATATATGTTCAATTTTTATATACTGTTTTTCAGAAGTGTTACCGGGCACGGTTGTCCAATTGGTATTGTCTCCGCTTTCCTCGGCATTTCCGGTGATGGATCCACTTACAGCCTGACCAAAACTGCCATTAAAAGCATAGGTATCGCTACCTTTAGTTCCACCGTTGCCGCCAGTTATAGTGGCAGATCCGCCGTTAACAATGACGTCGCCAGTTACACCATATCCTCCATCTCCACCGTTACCATAATTATCACCGTTACCGCCATTTCCACCAATAACAGTGATAGAACCGCCATTGACAATGACAACCCCAGATATACCAGAATAACCATTACCGCCGGCTTCACCATTACCGCCGTTAACGCAGACCAAGCCACTCTTGACTGTAACATTACCGTAAACACCATCTGCTCTTCCGGTTACTTGAACAGTTGCACCATCAACAATAAGGTTTCCCCAAATACCATCAATCGGTGGGTGTCCCCCATCTTCCTCGGGAGCGTTGACGATCAGTGTTCCTCCACCCGAAACAGTAAGGATAGAGTTATAATCACATTGGATTACAGCATCGCTTTCATAGTCGGATTGACCGTTGATGGTCAGTGTCTTTCCTTCGGGAATCGTTAGTGTAATATCGCCATTAACCGTGACATTGTTATTAATCGTTACATCACCGGCAATGTCTGAATTCTCGGACCATGTCGTAGATTCATTGCCCAGTGTTGCCGCATACGCAGTCAGACTCATCACCGGCATCAGCCCGACGAGCATTACCAGCGTGAGCACAAAGCTCAGCAACTTCCTTCCTAATTTTTTTCGTTTTTTCTTCATGTGAAATCCTCCTCGAAATTATTTTTTGATATCATCGCGTATAAGCTACGAATTGCTCCGCGCTTCGCGCTTTCGCAATTCTACGTCCATTCGCATTCCGCACTATCGTGCTACATGCTCATGTCCGTTGCCTTGTCTAATGAACAAATGCCCTTTCATGCAAGCATGAAGTGCCCTTGTTCATTGACAAGAGCTTATACGCACAAATAAAACCGCCTTACATGACAGGGCACAATACCCCGTCATGTAAGGCGGTTATCCATTACGAATATATGTTGTTTTATACGAAAAAAGGGCGCAGTTACGGCTTTTGCGTTGCGTTGCGTTGCGTTGCGTTGCGTTGCGAAATTGTAAGCCATTTCTGCCATACTTGTCAACCCCTTTTGGAAATTTTTCATATCATAACACATTTCTATGTTTAATCTGTGATAGTAAAACACCGGAAAGCCGCCACCTTGCAGCCTCCCGGATGCCTTCTACCTTGCCTCTCGGCCTATTTCACCTTTCTTTCTTTTTAATCGCTACTAATAAACTGTTTCCAACACGCTTTCGATTTTCGTCTTTGTAACGCAATATTCGCACTCTGCGAATTGCCGGATGCACATAGGCTACCATGTTTTCCAGTCGCTCCGACATATCTGCCTGCATTGACTGAAAATCCTGTTTTATGGAAGCGGTTCGTTGCACGGCGTTATCCACGAAACTTTCCATATTTTTATTGAAGGTTTCATCCATTCGGATGACCATGCGGTCAAAATGCAGCAGTGCCGTAACTGTCAATGTTGCATCCATAATAAAAACCGCCACGCCAAGCAATGCACAAAACTCCATCCAGATTGGTGCCACATAATCCACCATTTTCTCTGTGAAAGGTGCAATCTTATAAACAACCAATAATCCACCAAAACCAAATCCCAGGCTGGTAAAAAAGCTAATCCTTCCATGTACATTCAAGGGAAGACCGCTGTAATCCCACCACAAAGCATGAAATGTTTTCTCAAGTGTCCAGGAAGTAACATATTCCAAAATTGCGCTTCCCACGACGGATACCACAAAAATCTGCCATGCCACAATCGGCGCACCGGATTTTTCCACCATCTTCACCACAATAGAAATTGCCACCGCTCCCACTCCATAAATCGGGCAGACCGGTCCATACAAAAAACCGCGGTTTTCCCATTTTCCACTTTTTACGGTGCAATAAATTGTTTCGTATATCCACCCCATACAACCGTACACAATGAATAAACAAACCAAACGACTAATCCACACTTGACTCACCTTTCTGCATCTACTATAAACGGATATACTCTCCTAGCCCGTGGTTGAGAGATTTTATACGTCTTTCCACCATACGTAATCGTATAGGTTTTTCCCGGAGTGCCATTTAATACTACCGTTCCACGACTGATTCCGGTTTTTATGGTTTTTGTGGCTCCTGATACCTTGAAATCCTTTGCCTTGACATTCGTTTTGATATTTCCATCTTTTCCAATCAACATAATTACGGTTGTATTCGTATCCTTATCCGCATTGCCTTTCATATAAGTTTGGTACGTTGTCTGAGTAAGTGACTTGCCATTGACCGTAGTTTTAGCCGTCACTTTCATGGTGGTATAATTCTTAAGCCCCAATCCGTCAAAATTGCCTCCGGAATATACCTTATCATACCGCGTAGTACCACTGGACGGTATTGTTATACTGCCGCTTGCTATCTTCTTTCCGGTTGGATCCGTTACCGATAACGTCACCTTTGCGTTCTCATACGGTTTTTCCCGCTTAACTCCGTTTTCATCTGTATAGCGATTCCAACAAGACACAATAAACGAGGGCCAGGAATCCGCAGGTCTCTCCGATACACAAAGCAGATAATCCCCCTCAGCTCCATTTGTTTCCGATACAGCCTGTACTTTCAACCACGCGGATGGTTTCATTCCATCTATTTTCTTGCTTCCGGCAGCCTCATCCAGCATAGAGGAAAACGCATCCCATCCAAGAGAGGCTATTCCGGTAGTTTTGTAATACTCCATACGCTTGGCATTTACTTTTCGCCAATAGTCTGTGGTTCCCTCTGTGGAAAGAATCGAAGACATATAAAATACTGCTGCAGCAGCACTAGCGTCTACAACGGATCTTTCATATTTATTTCCATCATAGAGAACTCCATTTACCACATCTCTTCCCTGCAGATTCAGAAGATCAAGTGTCGCCTCCTGCCTGCGATTAAACTCACCATATTTGTCATTTTTGTATTCGGTTTCTGCAATAATGGAGATTGCCTCCCATATCCACTGTCCGAAGTCAAAATTTACAATCTCGTCCCCCTGCTGGTTAAACATGTGTCCGGTTTCATGCATCATCTGCATTACAAAAGGCTCGTAATCATAGTGATTGACATCTGAAAAATTGTTATGATGCGGAAGCGGTCCTAGGTAGATGGTATTTGTCGAAGCCTTAAAATCTACCTTATCCGGATGATTTATGGCATTGTCCCAGGATACGGAAATTCCCTCTTTTGAAATCTTCTCAGGCTCTCCTAAATATTTGCAAAAATAAGGATAAATCTCTTTCCATTTACTTTGAAGCAGCTCCTTGCCGCAGGCAAACTTACCGGATACTTCTACAAGATTCAGTGGGGGGACCTTATAGGAAAGTACCGAAATCTTACATTTTGCCTTTACCTTTTTATTGGATTTGGACATTACAGTAATGGTTGCGGTGCCTTTCTTTTTCCCCTTCACTACTCCTTTTGCGCTGACAGTTGCAACCGCCGTATTGGAACTTTTAAAAGTTACTGCTTTAGAAGCGGTATTCGGGCTAACCGCACTTACCTTGAGTGTGAATTTTTGCCCCTTTACCAGTTCACGCGCAGATGCATCCAACGTAATCTTTTTTACTTTGGAAGTTGCCATACTGTCCATTTGCGGTGTCAACGCAAAAATAGCCATGGCGAAAATGATGGCTATCGAAACTATTTTTCTAGTAGTTTTCTTCATTCGATTCTCCTCCTCTCAATACAATTCTGAATATTTTCCCACAATGCAGCTCTTCTTACAAAAACACATTCCATAGGACTTCACGCCCATATATCCCTCCTCAAGTACGCCTTCTTCGTATTTTTTATCTCTTATCTGATCATACGCTTCGCGAAGTCCATCTTCCATTTCGTTGAATTTCTTTCTCGTCTTTATCTCAAAGATAATTGCCGGGTCTGTTGGATTGTCGGGATATAGCACAATATCCGGTCTTCCTTCCCCCTCCTCCCGGTTGGACATCGGTCCATAATCCGGCGTTCCGTACAAAAGTGATAGGAAGAATCCATGATAAAAGGACTCGCTGCTATCAAATACACTAATGCTCTTTTTTAGAAGCTTCGTTACATATCCGGCGATAGCCTCCGTGTCGCCTTCAAGCACCGCTTTGTAAAGCACACCCCTGTCCTCGCTTTTTACCTGTTTATCAAACCAGCCTAGTATCTGATTTGTGTATATACTACGGATTTCAATATTTGGTATCTTCATCGTAAGATAAACGATTTCTTCATTTAGCGCATCCCGCCTTTCCGATACTTTTTTCATATAGCCGGTAAAAAACAGGAAATTCCACAGATTATCCTCCGACTCGTGGATATCGTCATAGGTAATATCCTCATGAATCTGCTTTTCAATTGTTCCTCCATCAATCAAAACTTCAAGCTCCCGCTTCATTTCGCCATCGGCGTGCCAGATCATATCTTTGATGATTTGATTGGAAGAGGTGTTGGCCCAATAAGCTTCCGGATATTTCATGTGATTAACGGCGATACTTGATACATACTTAATAATGCTCCACGGATTATATATCTCTGTTTCTCCAAAAAGATAGCCGTCATACCACTTCTTTGCTTCCGGAATTCTGTCCTCCATTCCGTAATCCATAAGCATCTGCTCTGTCTCCTTTTGGGTAAATCCAAAGGCTTCCTCAAAACCATTGTTATATATGGAACTAATCTGCAGATGATTAAGTCCCGTAAAAATACTCTCTTTGCTGATTCTAAGGCAACCGGTTACTACTGCAAACTCCAATGCATCATTGGTCTTAAGGAGCGACTCAAACAATGACCGGATGAAGCTCACCATTTCCTCATAGAAGCCTTCATAATAAGCATTTTCAAGAGGCACGTCGTATTCATCCAAAAGGACAATAACCTTTTCCTTGTGATATGCATAAAGACACTCCGAAAGTGTTTTGAGTGCGGTGGAGTACCGCCCGATTTCTAGTCTGAAACTCTCCTCGTCCCTTATGTCCTCTCTTTTTTTGAAGTTTAACAGTTCTTTGAAGGACTCACTTTCTGCTTCCGAGAGTTTCGCTGAATTCTTAAGATAGTTATGTCTGTTAAATTCCGACACAATCTCGTTCCTTAACTGCAATGCCGCTTCTCGAAAATCCGGTTGCTTCGCCGACTTAAGGGAAAGTTTAATAACCGGATACTTTCCCATCATGGAACGTATCTTCGCATCGCCATCCATAATCTTCTTTCCTTCAAAATATCTGCGCTTATCAATAACGTTGCCGTCACGGTCATACTCTAACTCAAAAAAGGTGCGTAGCATGGAAAGGGCAAGGGTCTTACCAAAACGTCTGGGTCTGGTAAAAAGGGTTACCTTTCCCCCTTTTTTCACAATATCCTGAATAAGCATGGTCTTATCAATGTAATACATATCATCATCTATGAAATTTCTGTAGTCCTCATATCCAATGCCGATTTTCTTCACGCTTAGCACCTCCTAAATTTATGTTTCCTTCTAATTGTAACCTAAGGGGGTTCATTTTACAACCAAAATGAGAGGTTTTCTGACCTCTTGTATTTTTCCCAATTGTACTAAAAGCAATTTACACAAAATGATGCCTCTGACATCTATCTCACACTTTTTGAGCTTTGACATCAATACTACCGTCTCCACATGTGTTGCTCGACCAATCACCTCCTTGCAGTAACAGTCAAACCTGTCCCTTAAACTCCCATCTTTATCTTTTGGATCGAATTCATAGCCGCTCATAGTTATCCTTTCTACGATTGGCTCCTGTTTCCGTCCTTCATTACAGAGAAGTATTTTCGAGGTCCAAATGTGGGTATAAATTTTGAAAAAAATTATTTTTCTTTCAAAACTTTACATTTAGACTTTACTATTGTATAATTAAAGTGCGTTAGTTTCGAGGAGGTGATGCAAAATGTCAAAACTTCGAGAACAAAGAATTGAAATGCTAAAAGAAATGGCCGAAAAGACCGGCGGCATGATCACAACATCCCAGATTGAAAAAGCAGGTATCAGCCGTGTACTGATACCCACCTTTATTGATGAAGGCATTCTTGTAAAAGAAGCTCGTGGAATATATTATTATGCAGATGAGTTCCCGGATGATCTCCAGATCATACAGGCGAACAACCCAAGAGTAGTTTATTCCTATGGCACTGCCCTTTACCTTTGGGATATGTCCGACCGTACTCCCCATGTATGGGATGTCTCCGTGCCACAGGGATTTAATGCAACCCGGTTAAAAAAGGACAATAAGAATATCAGATTACATTATATAAATGCCGATAAATGGAGTGTTGGCATTACAGAGACCTTGACACCGGACGGCAACAAAGTCCGTCTGTATGATAAGGAACGATGTATAATTGACCTGATCAAGAAAAAAGACAAGATAGATAAGCAGTTATATCTGCAGGCTCTGCACGAATACTTTAATGACCGAACTAACGACCATGCGCAGCTTATCAGATATGCTAAGATCTTCCATATAGAAAGACCTGTCCGAGATTACATGGATATACTGACAGGCTGAAAGGAGCACACCACAGATAAAAACACCGGAGCAGCTAAAAGGCGCGATCCGCAATATAGCCAATGAGAAAGACCTTCATGCTCAGGAAGTATTACAGATTTTTATGTTTGAGCGTATTCTGGAGAGATTATCCCTCTCTCCATATAAAAAGAACTTTGTCCTGAAGGGCGGTCTGTTGATTTCTTCCATGATCGGCATTTCTGAAAGAACCACCATGGACATGGATACAACCGTCCGTGGAATAGATATGGACGAAGAAAATATTGAAAAGATCGTAAAAGAGATCTTCGACATTGATACCGGAGACGGAATCATCTTCCGTTTTGAGAAGATCGAGCCTATCCGTGAAGATGATGATTATAACAATTTCCGAGTTCACTTTGTTGCAGAGTACGGCAAGATAAAGAACAAAATGAAGATTGACATCACCACCGGGGATGAGATCACACCTGCAGCCATCGAGTATTCTTTTCGTACCATGTTCGATGAAAAGGACATTGATGTATATGCCTATACTTTGGAAACGATCCTTGCCGAAAAATATGAAACAGTTATCCGCAGAGGTATCGGGAATACCAGATCAAGGGACTTTTATGATTTATATGTCCTCTTCCACCTTTACAGGGACTCCATCAATCCGGCACATTTTAAATTGGCTGTAGAGCATACTGCCAAAAAGAGAGGATCCTTTGATCTTTTGAAAAAATATGAGTCCATCTGCGCTGATATAAAAGCAGAAGAATCTCTGGCAAATGACTGGAGCAATTACATCGCTGATGAGACATATGCAGCCAGGCTCTCATTTGACGAAGTGGTCGATAATGCTGTTGTAGTCGGAAAATATCTTGAGAACATTCCGGAAAATAATTGACGTCATGCTCCTACTCTGCTAACATGACCTCAGTTCAAATTATATAAGACACCAAAACTGCTACGATTACCGGTGCACCCGTGCGCCCGTACTGTGGCAGTTTTTTATGTTCTCTTTATATTCCCACAGTACAAAAGAATAAAAGCAATCGCCGGAAACGGCATAATTGAAAGAAGTAACCATTTATGAGCGAGGAATCCAAAATGAGAAACATTTCCGAGTATATCCGCCATGTTATCCTCTACAACTATACCTACGATTGTGATTATAACGAGTTTCGCGAATATAACAGACAGCTCTCTGCTATCGGTAGAAATCTAAATATGATCAGAGAGCGGATGATGAAATCCGGCACTGTTTACGAGGAGGATGTAAAAGAGATAAAGGAGTTATGTAACCCTGATAAAACTGAGGAGCAACTCACTCGGATCGTGGACACCCTCATAATCACATTATTTTCTGCGCCGCTGATAATATCGACCATAAAAAATACTACGATAACAAGAAAAGCTATCATCATATCCGACATCTCAGCGATGAATTATGCAAAGTACATAAAGTTCACTGCCCCGGTGGCAGGAACGACCTGTGCGTGGTAGCTTCCGCAATTTTGGAGCAGGTTATACAAAGGAAGAAATCAAAGACAGGATTGATAATCCAGAGAAATGGCAGAATAAAGAAGAATTCCGAAACAGCCCCGGACTACAACTCTGGGATTCTGTCAAAAACCTCAAAACAGCAGCAGCCAGCTATGCTGCCGCAGATAACCTTTCTGAGCTTCAAAAGCAAATTGATGGCAAGACCGCCAAGGCAAAATCTGCCGAAAAAGAAGCCAAAGATCTACAGGAAAAATCAGATAATGTACAGCACTTCCTTGGATATGAGCTCCAATTTCAACCTACCTCCAAAACCACTCATAAGGCTCCACACACACAAAGTGGACATCCATTTTCCTAGATGTCCACAACTTTACAACTTTTTATTTTTCAATTACTGCATCATCCGCAGTATATGCCCCAAGGGAACTTGCCTTCACCTGGATGCATGCATAACTGATTTCTGAATCTGCGGCTGCAAAGAACTGTCTCTTCCCATCCGGTGCAATACGAATGATATCACCGGCAGCCAAATCAACATCCTCACCGTCTACTACAGCCTTTCCCTTTCCTGAGAGAATGATGTAAATCTCTTCGTTTGCCTTATGGGAATGAATAAAAGGAACACTTGCGCCTGCCGGAAGGTGATTGATACTAATCTCCGCCCCTGTGAGTCCTAAACTATCATGAAGTTCTGTTCTTGGATCGTTTGCAACACTTACTTTACTATAATTTGCCATTTTTTTACCTCGCTTAGTTGTGATATTGATTGTTACATCAACAAGTATATCATTGCCGCGTTGTAATGTCAAGTGTTACAACGTTTTTTTAATTTTCTATCAGCTTGTTGGCATCAGCCATAACATCTGCTATTGTAATGCGCCTCATCTTTTCCTCCATCGCATTCTGAATCTCTTCAAGTCTATAATCCATAATCTTGTGAATGTTCCGTCCCACCGGACAGAGTTCATTCGGCTTCTCATGAAAATGAAACAACTGACCATTTTCCACAGGCTCAACAGCATTGTAAACATCAAGAAGCGTTATCTCTGTCAGCGGTCGTTCTATATCGGCGCCGCCACTTCCCCGCTTCACCGTTACAATATCTGCTTTCTTCAGTTGCTGCAGAATTCTTCGGATCACCGTCGGATTCACATTCGCACTGGATGCAAGAAATTCACTTGTAGCTTTATAATCATTCTTAAATGTTTCTATTGCTATCAGCACATGAACTGCTATCGTAAATCTGCTTGAAATCTGCATTACATATACCTCCGTAAATCTTACTATATTTAGGCGTTTGCGAAACGCCAGAAGCCGCATAATTACGGCATTCTTTTTGTTACAAAATCAAACAACTCCTCACCGGTTTATGGTAAAATTGAGTTACGACACTTATAATCACTATTATTCGTCAACTGGCAGACCGCGTGATTATCCGCTTTCAGCCATGCTTTGGGCTCTCATCCTGCAAAGGATATTTTCCGTGCCCACGGACTCCCTGCTTATACTCATGATCCGCTATTCACAGCACCTCCGTAAATTCTGCGGCTTTCATAAGGTTCCCAATGCCACACGTATCACCCGATTCAAGCAGGATTTTATAGATGACCTGTCTGCCTTTTTTGAGTCCCTTGTCGACCTAACAGAACCTATATGCCTATATTATATCACTCGTTGGGTGGTTGTCCAACAATATAAAACCGGAAAACAAGGAAGTAACTTTCCCCTATTCTCCGGTTTGAATTAAAAATAAAGTTGCAACAACCACCAATTTCCTATAAGAATTTGTAAAATTTCACGTAATTATTCCAAAGTGTCAAGGAACGTTTTCATTGCATCTATACTCACTGCGCCATAGTAAGTATACTCCATGCCATGATAAGTAAATACTGCTGTAGTAACCTCATTGATCTGTCCATCCCGACACTGCCATGCTTCCGGTCCGATACCATCACCTTCATCTGCTTTGTAGGTTGTAATAAATGCCTTTGCGCCAGCTTTTATCTCATAAACCTCTGTTTCTACATAACCATCTTCTTTAGATGCACTCCAAGCCTCTCCGTTACTGAATCCAACGCTTCCATCCTTAGCATCCTCAGATTTTACAACAATCGCTATCTGCATACCGATTGGTGATTGGTATACGTCTCCGCAATCGTATCTAACTTCATTATTGGTATCGCCTTCGTTATATGTTTCAATTTCCACATTTTCCAGATCTCCCAATGCATAGATATCATCGCTAAGCCATATCGCATAAACGTCTCCATCCTCATTCGTTAATGGATCATAGGACACATGGTTTCCGCCCGCCGTGCACTGTGCCGGCGATGTCAAAAGATCAATGCCTAAATCTTTTTGTGCATCACCAAGAGTATCATATTTCGCCCAATCCTTTGATACATTTCTCAGCGCAATATTTTCTTCCATAGCAAGGTCTACCGACTCATTACCTGCAGAAAACTGATACATGATCTTGTCAATAATTGTACTTGCTGCAACACCCACCTGTGGTATTTGAAACATTCCCACTACCAATGCCAAAGACGCTGCTATTGCCAGCCCTCTTCTCATAGCCTTGCCTCCTCTAAATCTACTTTTTCCGGCTCTTACAAACTTTAGTACCTCCACATCCATTTCAGGCGTAACTTTAAGCGAATCGTATGCTTTTTTTAATTCAGATTGCTTCATTCCATGCTCCTTTCGATTGAATCCACGGTCAGATTAAGTTTTAACATTTCCCGACCACGTTTTGCCCGCATTTTCACAGCGGAAAGCCTCAGATTTAAAATTTCTGCAATTTCCTTATAGGAATATTCCTCATAGTAATGAAGATAGATGACCGCCCGATACTTCACCGGAAGCCGTCGGACTTCCTCCAGAATTTCATTGTATCCAAATTCTGATACCGTACCGTATGTGTCGGACTCTATGAGTTCATTTCTTTCCCGAAACCATGTCGATGTGACATAATCTTTGGAGTCGTTGATTGCAACACGGATCAGCCAATGCTTTAGGTGATCATCATCTACAAAAGACTTCCTTGTGTTATACAGCTTTAGAAACACATCCTGTAAAATATCCTTTGCATCATCCGGATTTCTGACATATGTATATGCGATCCGATAAACCATATCCTTATGGCGATGATAGGTTTGCAGAAAGTACTGCTCGTCTTTATTCTGCATCTGCTTTTTGCCTCCTTTCACTATGAATACGATTTAGCATCTCCAAAAGTCACATTTTTTAAAAAAAGATAAAGTGATCCAAAGTAAACGTCAAGGTAAAAAAATAGAGCCATATCGCATTTCTGCAATACCGCTCCGCAAAAGCACACGCTTTTCCTTTGTTCAATCCCCCGCACTTGTTACTATGTTACGATGAACATACAGTAAAGTAACTATCTGCTGAATCCTTGCATTACTCATCTTCGACTTACGTGTATTCTTAGAAATGCCTCCTTATATCTCAAAGCCATATCTATAATTGCCAAATCTTTTAAATATGCAAACTCTAAATCGATATACTGTCCTTCGAATTCTCCCGCTGGATGCTTTGGATAATTTTTTCTAAATGCAGCCTAACAATTCCAAACCCTTAGATGCAAGAAATTCATTCACTTTCCAAATATCAAAACACTTATTTTCCAAAAAGCCCAACACATATTGGTCTCGTGAATCGTTAGGATTAAATGCTTTGTCAGCTCTTCCCATCAAATCAACAGATTCCTTTGTGCTCAGTTCAAGCCCAACGCAAAGAGCCAACACAATTCGTTTACTAGGTTTAATATCATGAGTACATTGTATCTTCGAAAATCTCTTTCTTTCAATATTACATCTTGTATATACTTCTTTATTAGATAAACCTTTCGCATCAATTATCTCGAAAAGCTTTTCATGAAAATTGCCGCGCATCTCCTCTTTAATAGCAAATTCCTTTTCGAATTCGGATAGATTAATTACACTCATCCCATCACCACCTTAAAGAATTGCTAATCTGTCTTCAATCCAGCAAAAGTTCAAAATCTGATTTTTCATGATAAGCTCAAGCAAATCACTTGGAGCAGACTTATCATAATGGGCTCCTCGGTATAAAAGAAAAATTTCATCGAAAAATTCTTCTTTAAGCTGTGTTAACTGCAAATCCTCTATTTGTGGAATATGCGATTCTCTTTCATCTATCTCTCCAGACAACTGTGATAGTATTAAAATTGGGTAATTTACGCTTTCTGCCAGCTCTTTCAGCACCTTTTGTACATCTTTCACGTTTCCATCTTCTCTGTCAATGAGCTGCAAATAATCAATTATTACCAATCGATATTCCTTGTTGCATTTTTTAATAATCTCAGCAGCGTTTAACCCCTGTTCATCAAAAATGTCGATTTTACTAAGGTCCTTTTCTTCCGTAATATATTGATAGTGTTTTGCCCTATTAATCCACTCTTCCTTACTCATTTCCAGGGTAACATATGCAACTGGATATTCTTTTGCGACCTCACACGCAATTCCTACTGCAAATGAAGTTTTTCCCATATACGGTCGCGCCCCAAGGAAAAGCACCCCCTTCCTTTTTGTCAATATTTTCTGATTGATGAATTCCTTTAATGTCATTTTCGTATGACCTCCTTTTGATTGATAAGATTATCATACAGTATTTATATTCAATTTTGGTCGCGACAAATGCGACAAATATGCGTTCTATTCTCTTTTACATATGCAACAGCAATTTCATCACCGGAAATTCGCACATTAGATTCTTCATAGCGCGCTAACTGCATCAGCTTTTTTCGCGCTTCATTCCGGCAAATTTCTTATTGCTCACCAACTTACGAAGCACTTCAACTACCGCACCATCCCACTTCGTCTCTGAAACCTGCTTTCGATAGTCGCATTTATGCCCTCTGGTCATATTGCGATGCTTACAGCCATAGTAAAAATAATCACTATACTTTGTGCCATCTTTTCTATGCTTAATACTTTTATTCCCATACATGCCTGCACCACAGACAGGGCACCTTAATACACCTGATAAAAGATGTATTTTCTCACCTTTAGGCGAATTTACTTTTTCATATTTTTTTGCCTGAGCTGCTACTTTTATCTGTGCCTGTTCCCAAACTTCTTCCGAAACCAAAGCTTCATGAAGTCCATCTACAAGCAGGTAATCATCCTTATAGACTTGGCGATAATCATTTCTTGTTCCGTGAACCTTTTCTGTTCTTCTCCTGCCATAAGCAATTTTATCGCAATATACCGGATTCTGAATTATTCTTCGTATTAAGGATGCATCAAACAAAGGATTCTTACCATTTTGCCTTGCAATCTTATGAATCCCATGATTTTCTAAATATTTTGCGATTCCGTTTGATCCCATATCTGTATTAACGTACTGGTCAAAGATTGTTCTGATAGCTACAGCTTCCTCCTCGTTGATTTCAAGTTTTCCATCAAAAAGGGCATATCCATATGGAGCAAAGCCTCCGTTCCACCTTCCACACAAATCAGATTCACTCCAAAGTCCTGCATAATCTGAAGTGAATTTAAAACATCGGCAGCGTTACGTCCAAATCTTGACAGTTTGAATACAAGAACAAAAGATACATCATCCTTTTCCGATTTTATATCTTCCATCATATTATTGAGTGCTACACGCCCTTCTATTGATTTACCTGACTTGCCAGCATCTTCATATTCTCCGGATATTTCGCAATCGTTAAATTCGCAGAAAGCTTTCATTCTGGATTTCTGTGCATCCAAAGAATATCCATCTATCTGCATAGATGTGGAAACGCGGGTATATAAATATACTTTTGGTTTTTCTTTTCCCAATAATATCATCTCCTTTAGATACTTTTATCCGAAAGTTTTAACAAAGCATCAATAACCGGGCGAACCATTTGTACTGATTCTACCTTGTTAATAGCACAGAGCTTTCGTCCTGCATCCTTACTTGATGCTCCACAGTGGAATGCCTGCTCTGTTGGCAATCCATAATCGAGTACAATAAGCCTATCATGACAATCCGGATTTGGTTTAATCCGAAGCGGTGGGTACTGGTTTATAAAATCATTAACCACAGATGTCGTAAGAAATCCTCTCTTGCCATGCCCATTCTCCGTAAAAAGGATTACTTCCACGCCTGGATTCTTCTGTGATAATAACTGCAATGATTTTGTATTCATATAATCGTCAACAACATAAATTGATTTTGCTGCCTGCTGATAGATATCTATGTAAGCCACATCAGCTTCAAACTTCTGACCTTTATAGATTATAAAATTCTTAAAATCCTTATCCGAAACAAAATTTTCATTCAGGGTATCAATACTCTTCTGAATGTCTTCAATTGCCTTATCCGTTTTCTTCTGATGATCAATTGCTCCTGCCATTTGCACAGATAACTCTGAAACCTTAGCAGTAACCATGCTCATTTCGGACTGAGTTACAAACTGCTGATTCTGACGGATATAATGACGCATTTCCTTAAAAGCTCGCATAATAAAAATGCTTTGTTGCTCAGCTAACTCACCTCTAAGAACTGTCGCTAACATATAGATTCCTTGCTCTGTAAAAACATAAGGCATTTTTCTTCTACCACCATCCTGCCCTTCAAAAAATGAATCATTCCGTGAAGTCGCATTTTGCGACTTCACCAAATCAACTTCCTCTCTTGTCAATTGAAACATAAAATCTTCCGGAAATCTGTTTATATTTCGTTTAACCTGCTCATTTAATCTTTTGACTTCATATCCATAAATATCAGCTAAATCACTGTCAAGCATCACCTGTTGCCCGCGTATCGTATATACACAGTTTCTAATAGACTCAACTGTGAGTAAGTCTGTTGTATTTTTCATAAAAACTATATCCTTTTGCATTTTCTTTTTTTGAAGTCACAAATTGTGACTTCATGTATTCTATATTCAAACAAAGATGTTTTTTGTGGTCGAAAAAATCGACCGCAAACCACTGGTCCAAATTTTTAATCGAATAATTTTAACTACATATCCTCAAGACTCTCTATCTTCTTCAGGGCTTCCATATAAGCCATAAGACGCTTCTGCTGTTCTTCCTTAAGATTATGATAATCCTCAATCATCTGAACATCGCCTGGAGTGAATTTACTTTCAGGACTTGCTGCTGCAATTTCCTCTTCATCCTCAATTCCTTTACCGGTAAGAAGTTGCTCCGGAGTAATTTGCAAAACATTACAGATGTCCATTATCTTTTCTACAGTAGGATTGGTCTTTCTCTTTTTCCATTCGCTTATGGTACTGGTCGAAATACCTACCTGCTTTGCAAACTCCGCCTGAGTCATATTGCGTTCTTTCAAAACCTTTATAATTCTTTCGCTGATAATCATGAGTGATACCTCGCTTGCTATTCACTTATATAACATTCATATTAGTGAATATATTTTACCACATCTCATGATATCCTTCAATATTCCACTTCGTTTTCTTATTACGGAACTTCATATACGCCTTATAAGATTCATATATATATCTTTTTTGAAGATAGACATCAGGATCCGGTAGTGAATCAAAATCAATTTCATCAGCGTATTTTGCTTGTTGGGGAGTTTCTCCGTTCCACTCCGGTCGGTGCAAAGCCGACGTCCCCCGGACGTCGTGCACCCCCAATCCCCCTGATTGCCGATTTTCATCGACAAGCTACGCCTGCAAAGCAGGCTGAAAACGAAATCAATAAATGTCTAGGTATTTGTTGAAAGTCTTTTCTACCTTTTGCAAAACTCGCTCATGATTCTCCTTCATATCAGAAATTGTTTTGCTATCTACAGTGCCACATGAATTGGCAACTTTTGCAATCTGGTTGATATTGTTGCTGTCAATTTTCAGGAGTTTGATGATTTCTAATAACTCTCTGAAATCAATGTGAATGTAATATCCATCGATTGCCATCTTCCTAATGTAGGCGCTCATGTTTTTGATTCCTATCTGCTCCATCCTGTCGTGAATCATTTGTAATTCATTTTCGGGAATCTTGATATGAATCTGTTTGTTACACGGAACATATCCCTGATTTAGCAACATTTGCTTTTCACCTCCTCTCGTTATCGTTGTTCATGGACTAATTATCCAAAATTTAAAAGCCCAACTCCGTATATCCAAGAGGTAGGAAATAGATGCTCTACTCAAAATTTTCCACGATATTGGAATTCATCATTTATAGCAAACTTACATTCTGTTATGATTTACACATACAAGAACTTTAGAAAAAGCACTGGGGGAATAAAGCATTGAAGTGTAAATTATCAATTCAGGAAAAACTAAAAGATTTAAGAATAGAAAAAGGCCTGTTTCTGCAAGAATTGTCAGAGCAGACCGGAATATCTAGAGCATCACTGGGAAATTATGAAACAGATGATTACAAAGAAATCTCTCACAAGGCCATCATCACACTTGCGGATTTTTATGGAGTAACATCAGACTATCTTCTGGGACTTACTGAAAATAGAGAACAACATCTATTTCCTATAGATGAAATTGGACTGGATGATGAAACTATAGATTTACTAAAAAGTGGGAAGCTTAATGTCAGATTGATTTGTGAAATGATTAAGCACCCGGATTTTATAAATTTTCTTTCAGACATGGAAATCTACGTTGATAATCTTGCCGGAATGCAATTTCGAAACATCAACAAAATGATTGAACAGACAAGAGTTCGGCTTCAAAATAAAGGCATTTCCGATGAAGACCATTACATGAAAACTTTAGAAGCTGCAACTATATCTGAAGACAACTACTTTAACAATCTCCTTGGAAATGACGTAGTAAAAATTGCAAAAGATATAAGAGATGCACATAGCAAAAATCCTGAAACTGGTGATACAACAACACCTGTTGATGATATACTCGACTCTTGTCTGCCCTGCAAACAGGTTGATAATGTGCCCCATACCAAATGTAAGCGATGAAACAATTATTGCGACGATTTTCCTCCCCTTTGACAACATTGCCGTAAAGAGGAATCCCCTAAAAAGCATCTCTTCCACAAAACCAACTATTATCATTGACAGCACTGCGAAAACCAGCTCTGCTCCGTGATAGGACAGTACAAAGCCATCCCAAAGATTCCCTGTTGCCAGTATCCACATAGGAATAAAGTACAAATATTTTTTTGTATTTCCCGGCCATGAAGAGATACCGCATTTTGTCTCAAGATGATTCTCTTTTACGAAAAGGCTTATACATATGGCAAATACGCTAATTCCGAGCAGCATAATTATGCTCTGGTATCCATAATTTCCTTTTAATGTAGTCATCACAACGCAGTATAAAACAATACCTATCACAGCAAATAATATCTCATTTTTCTCATAGAGTTTTTTCATATGTTTTTCACCGGCTTCAAGAATATCTTATCACTGATCTGCAGCAATACAATGGCCAATACACACGCCAAAATGTGGCTTACAAGAAAAGCAAACCATATTCCCGACAGTCCAAATATATGCTTTAGCATCAAAGCTGGCAGCACCCTGAATATAATGTAATACGCAATAAGCAACAGCATAGCCCTCTCCGGTCTTCCAATTCCAGTAATATATCCCTGAATACAGCTTGTAAGCATATATAATACGTATCCGATGCTAACAATATGGAAGAACTCTGCAACTATAACGCCAACCTCTGCTCCCTGGCCGAAGCATCCGCTAAGCATGGGACTTGTGCAGATGACAAGGGCACTTACCAAGCCAATCAGAACTCCCCCTGTAAGCATGGCTTTTTTACAATAATCACCGGCCCGGTCTATACGACCTGCGCCCTTGCATTGACCGACTATAGAGGTAACAGCCATTGACATGGCATTGGTGGGCATAAACATAATAAGTTCAAGATTCCTTACCACTCCATATCCGGCAAGGGCTGTCAGTCCGAAGGGATTAACAAATGTAATCATAACGGCGGAACTTAATGCCGGCATAATAGACTGTATGGAAGTCGGAACACATAGCCTGCCCATGGTTTTTACATCCTCCCATGTCATTGCCTTAAAATCAAATGAGAACCATTTCTTTTTGTAATGATAAGCAAACGCGTATGCAAGACAAACAAACTCCGATATCACTGTTGCTATGGCCACCCCATTGAATCCCCACCAGTTAATCATTATGGGATCAAGGATAGCATTAACTATCACCGTCATAAGCATTCCTTTCATCTGGAAAACCGAGTCTCCAAAGGCCCTGAATATAGATGTAAACTGCATGTATAAAAAGAGAGCAACATTTCCAATAAGATACAGTTTCAGATAAGACACCGCTTCAGTAAGTACCTCTGCAGGCGTACCCATTGCTGTCAGAAGATACTCAGATGCAAATTCTCCCACAAGGCATATCGCTCCGGAAAAAACCAGAGAAACTATCATAACAACGGCGGCTGCTCTTTTTACTCCCACTGTATCCTTTGCTCCGACACGTTGGGCAATCATAACCGATACTCCGTTACCAACACCCATTGATAAGGAATTCATAATAAGGACAATAGCTGTACTTGCCGTAAGTGCAGACATACCTGCCTCCCCCAGGAGATTTCCTACCCACAGACTGTCAACCATGCTGTATGCCATGGTAAGTGTCATGGCAAGCATAAGAGGTATAAAGAGCTTCATTAGAGCTCTTGTTGTGTTTTCGTTTATAAAATCTACTTTACTTTTCATAAGTCTTTTCCACCTTCTTTACAAATTCTACTGCTGCCTTAAGCTCATCCTCATTGGGATTGGACTTATTCATTCCTCCGATCAACTTTAATGGTCCATATGTGTTAAAACCACGACATCCGTATGTTCCAAGGCACTTGGATCCTCGCTCTTCTACGACCTTCTTAATCTTAGCGGCAAAATCCTTATCGTTCTTTGCACAGGTATAGATAAAGAAAGTCCCCTTCCCCGCTGGAATCTGTTCTGCCACACGGCTTACCGAATCGTAAAACTTGGAATATGCTATCCCCGATGCAAAACCCACCATGTCATAATCCTCCCAGTTGAAATCCGCTCCCACGCTTCCGGCCTCTATTAGTTCCACTTGACATTCTGCTGCCACGCGATCACAGACCTTCTTTGTATTACCATGGTGCTTTGATTCATAGATAATTATTGTCTTCATAATTATTTTCCTTTCCATGAATGAATTTCATTCATTTGTATTGTTTATTTTACCCCTGAAACAATTGTATCAGGGGGTTGTCTTACAAATTCAATATTTCAATTAATGTATCTTTTATTCTTTTACCGCAATCCTTTTCACTTCCATGCTCAAGTAACATTCCCAGCTGCCCATAAACAAAAAAGTAGGCTAGGGCATCTATATCCGATATCTTTATTTCTCCGTCATCCCGGGCTTTCTCCAGCTCCTTCTTAATATAAGGTACCAGCTTAGCTGCTGTCTTTAACATAAGCTGATCATGCATCTTCTGACTTCCCTCACTATGGAAGAGACTATATAAAAGCTCGTTATCCTTCTCAGGCTCACGGTACTCTTTCAGACTTCCAGAAAATGACCGGATCTTCTCTTTCAAAGTTTTGCCCTTGCTGTCAAATCTCTTCAAGTTAGCTCTCACGATAATATCCGCATACTCTTCAACTGCTGCATCATATATCTCTTCTTTTGATGCATAGTATCTGTAGCAAAGTCCCTGAGAGATTCCCAGTTCCCTTGCTATATCGGAAATCGTAGTCTTATCATATCCTTTTTGGGCAAATACTAAAAGAGCTCCCGATAGAATCTCCTGCTTTCTGGTGTCCGGGTCTTTTACGATTCTCATGTACATCCTTCCTTACTGTGTTTCACTTTCTACATATTAACACAGAATTGTCCGGATGTCAATGAATAATATTCATTCATTTTTTTGATTGTCGAGTTGACTTTACATTACTGCCGCATCCTTTTTATCTATATCATTCGCCCAGATTACTTCATTCCCAGCTTGAATAAGTCCTAAATCAAGTCCTCCGGCGCCACTAAATAATGAAATTATCTTCATTTTCAGTAACCTTTCCCAGTTTTTTACTGTCTTGTATATGTCATCATTTTCTTTACATAAAGCAAATGATTCTCACTGTTCTCAGTGGAGAATGTCACCGACATTACAAAGAAAAGCATCTAGTCCCGACTTGTGTTTTCTTCTTCCATGTGTTCTTTCAACCACATACGCAGAAGAGCAGATACCGTTGTATCTTTATCAAGGGCAAGCTGCTTCAAAGCCTTTCTCTCTTCTCTTGAAACAGTAAGGGTCAGATTAACCATATTACGTTCTTCAGCCATGACGATACCTCTTCACTCTACTCGCACGAATCTGTGTAATTGTGTATCTGTGTAACAGGATAACATACACATGTATAGGTTTCAACTTCCAGAGCTTCACTGAGTTAATAATTTGAAAGAATACTTTCTAACTCTCATTTTCTTTTTCTACAAATTGGACACCCTTTACTTCGCAACAAGTCATGCGTTCTAACCTTCCAGGTGTACCCACAAGCAGAACACTTTACCATTATTTTAGTATTAGCCGATTGATACTCTTCTAGTGGCTCAATACTTGGAAGTACTTTCCTCAGTTCATCGCAAAACTGAGAATTTGTCTTTTTTATACTACCTGCACATTTAGGACAACCGTGACCACCCAATAAATCCATTGGATTTGCATGCCATCTATATTTGCATACCTTGCATTCAACTTCAACCTTTGTAGAACTATTAATGTATTCTCCGACCAAAAGTATCGAAGGATTTTTCTGTCTCAATTCGTCTACAAACTGTTCTTGTGTCTTTTTGTTTTTCTTTGCGGCTCTGATTCTTCCACATCGTGGGCATCCCTGTCCTCTTAATAGGTTTTGGGGAAGTATTTCCCATCTATTCTTACAATCCCTACATTCACATAGAATCTTTGTTTTATTGTTTGTATATTGTCCTAATACAATTACCTTTGGGTTGATCTTTTGCAATTCAATAATGAATTGCTCATGCGTTTTACGTTTTGAATCTGCTGAACGGCGGCTTCCACAAGAAGGACACCCGTGACCAGACAATACGCTGCCGGGCATAGCCGTCCATTTTTTACCACAAACTAAACATTCGTATCTAACCTTAGTAGAGTTGTCTCTGTATTCTCCGATAACCCGTATATTGGGATTGACCAAACGTAATTCTGCTAAATACTCTTCATTTGTTTTTCTTCTACTTTTCTCTAGAGCAAGAGACCTCACATGTTCCCATTTCTCTTCCTCTAATGTGAGGCCTTGATCAGATAAAAGACTATTTACAAACGCTTTTGTCTCACTCCAGTTGGAATTGCCAAGACTCGTTGATTGAGCATAACAATTTGTTTCAAATGGTAAAGTGTCTTTCTTGTAATCAGTATAAATAATGATTAGTTGATACCCCTTTTCTATACACCTTTTTCGCTTCTCTGCATCACGTGACTTTTTATTATAATGCCAAGCCCAGCTTCCTGGTTCATATGCTATTTTTAATGAGGGTATTACAATGTCCAACTCCATACCGATTAACTCTCGATCTCTAGATAATACAGCGTCCACTCCGAGAATCATGGAAAATGCATTAAAAATAGCTTGCTCGAGAAAAGAAGTAGATGAGCGTGCACAACTTGGACACCCGTGCCCAGACAAGATACTATTGGGAACGGTCTTCCACTGTTTTCCACAGATTTTACATTGAAACCTAATCTTGGTATGATTGTTTACATACTCATCTAAAGCATCAATATCCGGACTTACTTCGCTCAGTTGATTTAGAAATGCTTCGTTTGAATACCTTTGGAGTTTTTTCTGCCTTTCATACCCACATACTGGACAACCATGGCCTGAGAGCAAATCATGTGGAGTGGCTTTCCATTCATTTCCACACACTTTGCATCGCAATAAGATTTTCCCCCGATTCCCTCTATATTCTTCTAGTGGAGTAATATCCGGATTAACTGCAGACAATTCGGTTGTAAACTCCTGGTTGCTCTTTCTTAAAGCTGCACTTACTTTCTTTTTCCCGCATTCTGGGCATCCGCTTCCGCAAAGGAGTGTGCTTGGCTTAGTATCCCATATATTTCCGCATTCTTCACATTTAACCCGAATTTTCGTTGTCGCAGTTATATATTTTCCAAGAACTTTAATGCCTGGATTAATTGCTTGAAGTTCATCAACAAACTGTTCATGTGTTTTTCTAACCGACATTTTCTATTCCCATTTACTAAACCTTCCCAATTACATTAAATGATAGTGCCGGAAAGCATCCATGATAGCCTCTTCCTTCTCAGGAGGACAGATCGGAACCTTGCCTTCTCCTGATCCAGGATTATAGTTCTTCCGCTTCTCCAAGCCGACTTTGTCCTTTATCTGGGCGATGTACAGCGTGGAAACCTTGAAGCCATACTTATCGAGTATCCACTGTTTGATATCCTTATAGGTCGGCTTCTCCGGAGGTACATATCTACCCTGATCAAGTTCGATACCATCCAAATCGACCTTAATTGACACCACTTCATCATCTTGATCAGATTCCCTAACGAGTAGTGCGACCGTCTCCACATGCATCGTACTCGGGAACATATCCACACACTGTATCTTCTTCACTTCATACCCGTGCGCCTGCAACACCTCCAAATCTCTAGCCAAGCTGGTAGGCTTGCAGGAAATGTAGACCATTTTATCCACACCGTAAGCAATAATTTTCTCAAGCGCCTTTGGATGAATGCCGTCTCGCGGCGGATCAAGCACAATAAAATCCGGCTTTTCTGTAACGTCATCCAAAACCTTCAAAACATCTCCGGCAATAAACTCACAATTGGTAAGACCGTTTAAATTAGCATTTTCTTTCGCCGCAAGAACCGCTTCTTCCACGATTTCCACGCCAATAACCTTCTTTGCCGCTGGACTCAGCATCTGCGCTATGGTACCGGTTCCGGAATACAAATCATACACCACTGCATCATTACCCAATTCACCGATAAATCCCCTAGCCGTTTCATATAGCTTCTCTGCGCCCAGGGAATTGGTTTGGAAAAAAGAAAATGGAGAAATCTTAAATTTCAATCCCAAAAGTTCTTCGTAGAAATAGTCCTGACCATACAGTACATCCGTGCCTTCATCCGTAATGGTATCCGCCACGCTGTCATTCTTCGTGTGCAAAATTCCCGTCATTTTACCAACTAGTTTTCCATCCGAAACCAGACTTTCAAGGCAAGCTACATATGCCTTTAACATAGCTTCTTCACTACCATATTTCTGAGCAACGGTCGCATCCACCTGAGTCGTTGTGACCAAATCAATTAAAATCTCCTCTGTACGTTTTGCTTTACGAACCAAAAGATGACGCAGGTATCCCTCGTGACGTATTTTGTGGAAAAAGGTTGCATCACACTCTCGGAAAAAGTCCTGCGTAGCCAAAAGAATCATTCGAAAATCGCTATCTACAATCCTACAATCTTCTACCGACACAATATCATAAAAACTGCCACGCTTATGCATTCCCAACGCCAACGGTCCATCCTTATATGCATCTCCAAACGAAAATTCCATTTTATTACGATATTCCTCGTCAAGGGGACTTGGAACAATCGGATTCCACACTTCTTCCAGCGCATTCTTCTTCATTGGACATGGAGACACGCCACAACTACTTGCACCCTCGCAATGTTGCTCAGCTTTTATTACATCCGTCAAAAGCGCCTTCACCTGCTCTTCCTTTAACGAAAGTTGATCCTCATAAGAAATATGTTGATAGGTGCATCCACCACACACCTCAAAATGCGGACACTTCGGCTTTGTCAACTGATTTTCCGCCGGACGCAACACTGAAAGAAGTTCTCCTTCCGCCTTCCCTTTTCTCTTTTTCTTTACACGCACCGACACCCGCTGTCCCGGCAAAACATTTTTTACAATAACGTCCCCGTCATCTTCAATCCATACACGACCTTTATTTGGAAAATCAACGCGATATACGTTTCCTTCCACAATTTGTCCTTTTTTCATCTTTTTTACTCCTAAAAAGGACTCGCAAGTTGCTGCGAGTCCCGTCTTTCTTCTTCATTCTGTTATTTCTTAGTCTTCGTCAATGGAATCGTCCGGTTCGAGTGGCTCTTCTTCAAAAAAGTCATCATCAAACTCATCTTCAAAATCATCTTCAAAGTCATCAAAATAATCCGGTGCGAAGAATCGATACACTGCATATGCAATTCCTGCAATCGCTGCGATCGCACCTACAATCGCAAGTACGCATACAACCGTTTTCTTCTTCTTCTTCTCTACTTCATCTTTGTGTAATATGTCATAAAGTGCACTGGAATTTACGAATTCTTCTAGTTTCTTTGTATTCATTGTACTCGCTCCTTTACTAATCATTTTAATTGAGCTAATTATAGCACATCTTTACGAATTATCCTACTCATTTTCATAATATTTTATACTTTTTTCAGTTTTGCAAACAGTGCAAACATCTTTTTCACACCAAAGGTGTCAAAATCCACCGTCACCTCGTAATCGCGACCGCCTTCCACAATCTTCACAACCGTACCTTCGCCAAACTTCATATGACGTACCCGGTCACCTTCTCCATATTCTAGCGTGATTCCTTCCGTCTTCATAGTTGCATAGGACTGCATCGGCTGTGGACTGCTGGTAAAGGCCTTCGCTTTAAATGCCTGCTTGGCCTTTCGGAACGTATCTTCTCGCGGCATCTCATCGGTAGCGTTCTTCTTCACATATCCTTTCATCAATTCCGACGGCACTTCTTTCACAAAACGGGAAACGGCATTGTACTGGGTCTCTCCACGAAGCATCCGCGTTCTGGCTGCTGTCATCGTCAGATGGTTCTTTGCTCTGGTAATACCTACATAACACAACCGTCGTTCTTCCTCCAGGTCATCCCTGTCATCTGACGTAATGCACATATAAGATGGGAAAATACCATCTTCCATACCGGACATATAAACATTCGGAAACTCCAATCCCTTCGCTCCATGTAACGTCATAAGCACTACATAATCCGTGTTCTCATCATACGAATCAATATCCGCCACAAGTGCAACCTCTTCCAAAAACTCTCCAAGCGTCGGTTCCTCTGCTGTTTGCTCGTAATCTACAATCTTCGAAATCAACTCATCAATATTCTCAATCCGGGCCTTCGCCTCATCCGTTCCCTCCGCTTCTAATTCCTTAACATAACCAGTCTGCTCAATCACATGAAGTAATACATCGGTAGGTCCTTTTGTAAAAAGCATCCGGCGACATTCCTCAATCAAATCCACAAATGGCTTAATCTTCCCTGCCGCCTTTCCAATTCCCGGAACTTCCCCGGCACGCACCAACGCATCATAAAAGCTTATGGCGCTCCGGTATGCATATTCTGATACCCTGCTCTGGGAAGTCAGACCAATTCCCCGCTTTGGTACATTTAAAATCCTTGTTACGGCAATATCATCTCGCCCATTGTCTATCGTCTTTAAATACGCTAATAAGTCTTTGATTTCCTTACGCGCATAGAAATTAACGCCCCCCACCAATTTATATGGGATATTGGCCGCTACAAATCGCTCCTCTAAAAGACGAGACTGCGCATTCGTACGATACAATACTGCACAATCCTGATACTTCCACTCTCCCTTCGCAACATGAGACCGAATATCATTTGCAATAAAAAAGGCCTCCTCCTGCGCATTCTCGAACTGCTCAAAGGAAATGGCATCGCCACCCTTACGCTCTGTCCACAACGCCTTGCTCTTTCGCCCTCTATTATTTGCAATCACTGCATTAGCCGCATCCAAAATCGTCTGTGTCGAACGATAATTCTGCTCTAGCTTAATCACCTTCGCATTTGGATAGATGGACTCAAAATTCAAGATATTCTGAATATTTGCACCACGGAATTTATAAATTGACTGATCATCGTCTCCCACGACACACAGGTTATTATATTTTCCTGCCAAAAGCTTTATTAACATAAACTGTGCAGTATTCGTATCCTGATACTCATCCACCATAATGTAATGAAAACGCTCCTGATAGGCTTCACGTACTTCATTATCCACGCTAAGAAGTTCCACCGTCTTCATAATCAAGTCATCGAAATCCATGGCGTTATTCTTAAGCAGTGCCTTCTGGTACTCTGCATACACCGTTGCAATCTTAAGTTGCTTGTAATCACCGCCGGCTTGTAGCCTGAAATCATTGGGATCCATCAATTCATTCTTCGCAGAAGAGATAACATTTAAAAGCATCTTCTCTTTATACATCTTTGTATCAATCTCGAGACGCTTGCACAAGTCCTTCATCAATGACTTCTGATCATCCGTATCATATATCGTAAACGAAGTGTCAAACCCTAATCGATCCGCATAACGACGCAAAATACGTACACAGCAGGAATGAAACGTTGATACCCACACTGCATCCGAACCGAATCCGGCCAGTTCTTCAATTCGATGTTTCATCTCGGCTGCTGCCTTATTGGTAAAGGTAATTGCTAAAATATGATAAGGGCTGACTCCCTTCTCTTCCATCAAATAAGCCGTTCGATTTGTCAATACGCGCGTCTTACCGCTTCCAGCTCCGGCAAGAATAAGCACCGGTCCCTCTGTAGTAAACACACCTTCCTGTTGCTCTTTATTTAACATCTGCGTTGAAATCATATTCTTATCTTCACTTTCGTTTTTCCTTCTTTTTTGCCTTCTTACTGTACCATATTTTTTCTTTTTCCACAAGTCATAATCGAACAAACTTTTGCTTTTTCTGTCAAAAAAACACTTGTCATGTAGTTTTCAATACTATATAATGTAATATAGTATGAAAAGACAGGTGATACCATGACGATTAAACAACAGGATATATTAAACAGCATATTGGATGGACTGAGAGAAATGCAGCCCATGCAGACGAATGAACTTCCAAACATCAATCTTTATATGGATCAACTCACCACCTTTATGAATGAGCGCTTAGCTCACACCAAGCGTTATGAAGAAGACAAGGTGCTAACCAAGACCATGATTAATAACTATGCTAAGAATAATATTCTTCCTCCCCCGGAGAAGAAGCAGTACTCCTCTTCGCATTTGGTTACTTTAATATTTATCTATTATTTTAAGAATATTTTATCCATTACGGACATTCAGAAGATCTTAGACCCGTTACATGAGAAATACTTCGATTCCAAAGACTATTCCATTAAGGATGTCTATGATGAAGTTTACCGCTTTGAATCCGGAGCCATGGATACACTGATGGAGGATATTTCCACGAAATTTTCCTTTAGTCGTGAAGCGTACTTAGATGCTCCGGAAGAAGATCGAGAATTCTTACAACAATTCGCCTTTATCTGTGAACTATGCTTCGACATTTATTTGAAGAAGTTCATTGTTGAAAAGATGATTGATGAACTCCCGGATCGTTCCCAGAAAGCGAAGGAGGCTAAGGAACGAAAGAAAGCAGCCAAGGCCGCTGCTAAAGAAAAGAAGAAATAGAAGAGCTGTGCATCTGTGCACAGCCCGTTTTTTATTTTATCGCTTAATATGACGCTTCTGCCCTTCTTTGATACTTTCCATTATGGGCATCTCTTTGTCAAAAATCTGCACGTATCCTTGCAAGGACTCTGCCTTATGACGCAAAGTCTTCGAATGTTTAAAAATACAAATAATTGACTTTCCTTTTCCGTTCTTTGCTTCTTGTATCAGATTTTCTCCTGCGCTGTTTCCGTCAAACGCCACTACCACCGAGGGCCTTCTTTCAAAAATCTCATAGTTAAAGCTCTTGTAAATTCCCATGGCCTCTGACTCTGTAGATACACGCACAAACACTTTGGACTGTTTCAGATTCTCGCATTCCCGCTCTGACAGAAGTGATGGTACAATGGCATATACCTGAAATCCTTTTTCATTATGTTCCAACAAGTATTTTTCATATCCCGAAAGGGTATGTCCAATCACAAAACATACTTCTTCCGGATTCATGCTATCAAGCAACGCGTTCACCTGGCTAATCCCTTCTTCCGTTACGCGTGTCGGACGATTTCTTGTATTAAAGCTTCCTCCCATCAAAACAATCGGTGTTCTCTCCCAGGATATTTCTTTTACCTGTTCCTTTAATTCCTTGCTTGCATACACCTTGTTCACCCGTCGCGTCGTCTTTTTCTCTATCTTAATCTGCTTCATCCGGTCTAAGAAAAAGCCTTCTAAATCCCGCTCTCCAAGCATTCCCTCCAGCGCATGCTGTTTTCGGTAAAAATCCTGCATACTAAGTTTAATGATGCGACTCTCTGTTTCTTTCATATGACGCACTTCCTCTTCCGAAAGCTCCAGCATTTTTTCCAAAGAGAGCTGTTCATCCATGGACGTTGTTCCATACAAGGCTGCACCGTCTGTTCCCTGTACGCAAAAAATTCCTTTTTGCAGGTACCGTTTCAGCGGATGCTTTGACAACGAATTTAAATTATTCAGTCGCACATTCGACGTAATCTGAAACTCCAACACTACACGCAAATCCTTTAATTCCCGCAACACTTCCGCGCCTTTTTTGGTGGAAAAACTATAGGTATACAATCCATGCCCCAAGCGTAGCCGCGGCATTGGCTGTCCCGGTGTCAATGATTCCTTTACGCAAGCAATGCTATGTGCTATATTATCTTTCTGACTGTCATTTTCCCCTGCATGTATACGAATTACAAAAGAAGGATCCTGCGCCGCAATCTCCACAATTCCACGGAAAAACGGCTTTAACTCTATGATATCATTAATCTCCTCTCCCACAAAATCACATCCTGCCACATACGGATCACATGCCACAACCTTCAATACGGCAATATTTTGCTCCAAATAATTCTCCGGTGTTACCGCATCCTTGATAATTGTCAACGGAATACGACGCATCGCCGCCAAAAAGCGAATCATCACACCGGTTTCCCTATAAATCTTCGGCATCACTTCATGGACCTGACAAAGCATCTCTACCGACTCTGCCTGTTTTACCAATGTAGTGTCACTGATTTCTGCATAGCAAACACCCTGTTTTTTATAATTACGGGCAATCCACAGCAACTTATCCTGAAAAATCGTATTATCCGCATAATCCGGGTTCTCTTTATCTCGAAGCATCTGCTTTACATAGCGCTTTACATCAGCATCCGGCAACATATCCACACTATGAATGGTAATGGGTTCCTCGCTCTTCTTACCCTTGGCAAACACATAGCGATATAGATACACTTTTTCAAGATTTGTAAATACTGCCTGACCATCTTTCAAAATTGCCAGAGACCCACGAATTTTACGGATATTCTCCGCAGCATGATTTAAGTTGTTTAAAATTAAATCTGCAAAATTAATAAAGGTATTATCATTTATCTTCCGGTCAAGATATTTTCCTGTTAGCTCTGACGTGGTAAACTGTCGTTCCACACGTTTCCGCTGTGTCAGAATAGCCTCCCACTGACTTTTTGTAAGTTCTAATTCCAGTTTGCGCACATAATAAAGCGGATACCGGATTTGATGACAGATTCCCAAGGCAATTAGTACATCTGCCGGCAAATTACCGTTCATATGCGTATGCAGGTCGCCGCGAAACTTTAACTCTTTACGAATGGTTGTTTTAAAAATCGTTTTCTCGATATCTAACGGGTAATCCTTGGTTTGGCTCATTAAAGTCTTTGCAATAGCTGGAATCGCGCAATGCATCTCAATATTTCCCTCTCCGTCAATTCTGGCGATTTCTACGTCTTTTAGCCGAAAAATGTAGGTTTCTTCATTATTTCCATCAATATAACAGGGAATCTCCCCACAGATTTGTAACATTCCCTTTTCGTCCTTTGTCAGGGGTAAGGCGCACACCGCCGCCAAATTGCGAATCAAATTGCCTGTTCCATGGTTTGGCGTTGACAACACATAATACAATCGTTCCTTATCTTTATAAAGGTTTACAACAATATCTTTTTCATTATCTAGATAAAAGCAGCTAAAATATGTCATTTCCTGTCCTTTCTAACTTCGCATAGGGAAAATGCCCCGTGATAAAAACAAGAGCTGCAAAAGCAATTCGTCTTTCACAGCTCTGTAAGTACCCTATTCCGCATGCACACGCTGAATAATTGTTTCGTAGGAATTGTTTCCATACATCAGAGAACGATTCACACGACTGATTGTCGCCGTGGACGCCCCGGTCATAGAAGCAATCTCCTGATATTTCTTCTTCTCCATCAGCAATTGCGCTACCTCTAACCGTTGGCTGATATCCTGCAATTCCTTAATGGTGCATAAGTCTTCAAAAAAATTCTGTGCCTCGTTCTTGTCTTTTAAAGACAAGAAACAATTCACCAACAAATCCATGTTGGCTTTCTCAATTCTCTTACCCATACTACTTCTCCTCGTGTCACTTAATCCATGGTACCAGTTCCTTCACCGGAATCTGCCCAGGTGCCGAGGGCGTACCAATTGCCCCAAAGGTTACGGAACTTCCTGTTTTTTCCAAACAAATTCGCGTCGTTCTTCCCATTTCTCCCATTGCCATGGAAATAATCGGCTGACAAAACTGTTCGGTAAACTTCCGACTTGCTACTGCAAGGCGACAGGCATCCTCAGTGGAGTTCGCCATCACGGCCAACTTCACAATATCCCCACCACATGCAGAAAGCCTCTGCAAAATCACATCCATATTCTCTGGCGTTTTCTTCGCATCGTGATATGACACGACTACGTAAACTCCCCGCTCATGAATCTGCGCAATCCATCCTGGTGCATTCTCCTGGTAATGCAGCCCCTCTACATCGATTGCGTCAACAGCCCCGCTTTCTGCTGCCCATAATAGTAGTTGCCCATATGCATCTTCTGACAGTGTTCCCTTTCCGCCTTCCTGCTTACTACGATAGGTAAACAAAAATGGAAGCGACGGATTATCCTTTCTTAGAACGTCCAACAACAAACGAACAGTCTCCCTTTGGGTCACAGACGAAAACATATCCATACGAATCTCTATTAGATCTATATCCCAACCAGTTTCACTTCGTCCTTCAGTCAAAACCCTCTGTAGTTCCTGCCGAACCTGTTCTATTTCCTGTCCTGCAATAGACACCGCTATCTTGGGCCTTCCGGCACCAATTTCTACAGTTCTCAACGTTACCACATTGGTCATTTGTCTACTCCTGCACATTTATCAATTACCACACTACTATTATAAAGCAAACCAGAGATTTTTCAAGCAATTTTTGTTTATTCTGTTAAATATGCATCATCACCTTCCGGCAAAATCAGCGCCAGTACAATTCCGCATACTGCTGCCAATGCCAATCCGGAAATGGTGACATTGCCAGCCACCGGAATGCTGTCACAGCCGATTCCAATTACCAGAATCAATGCTGCAATCATAAGGTTTCTGCTATTTCCAAGGTTAATCTTAGAATTAATTAGGATCCGCGCACCTACCGCTGAAATCATACCATAAAGTACAATACTAATGGCTCCGGATACCACCGTTGGAATACTGGTAATCACTCCACCGATTTTTCCAAACACGCCCAAAATCATGGCAATTACTGCCGCGATTCGAATAATCGATGGGTCGTAATTTTTTGTAACAGCCAATACACCGGTATTTTCTCCATAGGTTGTATTAGCCGGTCCACCTAACAATCCGGCAAACATTGTTGCAAGACCGTCTCCAAGAATCGTGCGATGCACACCCGGATCTTCAATAAAGTTCTTTCCAACAACGGCTCCATTCGTAGTAATATCTCCCACATGCTCAATCATTGTAACCAATGCAATCGGTGCCAACGCCAGAATGGCATCCGCTTTAAATGTTGGAAGTAAAAGCACCTGTTTCATAATATCTTTATCTGCAAATGCAATGAAATGCGCCTGTTTTACCGCATCAAAATTCGTAAATCCCATAAACCCGCAAACAATAAATCCTGCGATAATGCCAAACAAAATCGGCATCAGGTTAAATATTCCCTTTGCATAGACGGAAAATCCGATGATGGTTGCAAGCACAACCAAACTTACAACTAAGCATTTCGGATTGAATGCACCGTTCCATGTAGTGGCATTGGTAATCCCCGAACCGCTCAGGCGAAGACCAATGACAATAATAATCGGTCCGGTTACAATCGGCGGGAGCAGACGATTTACCTTCTCATATCCAACAATCTTAATCAATAGTGCAAACAACACGTATACCAGACCGGCAATAATCAGTGCACCTTTCACTGCTGCCAGCTTGTCTAAATAATCTGCATCTCCCATTCTGGATTCTCCGATAATACTAATCACGCCGCCCATAAAGGCAAAGCTGGATCCTAAAAAGACCGGCACTTTTCGCTTTGTAACACTGTGAAAAATCAGCGTTCCCGCACCGGCACAAAACAATGTAATGGACGTGTTTAATCCCGTTAATGCCGGTACCAAAACCGTTGCTCCAAACATGGCCAACACGTGTTGCAATCCTAATACTATCCTTTGTAAACTTGTCTTCTCTTTCATTTGTTTCTCCTAATTCTTTATTTTTCCCGAAAAGAAACACCCTAAGAGTGTTTCTTTGCTCCTAAGGGTGTTTCTCTTATAAGTTCTTCAGAACCTCATATGCGGTTTCCAAATATGGATTCTCGATATCATAGAAAACACCTGCATCTGCCTTCTCGGCAAATGACGGATCAAGCGGCAGTTTTCCAAGCACTTTCATGCCATTCTCTTTCGCCACTTCATCAATCTTACTTTCTCCGAAAATTGGAATCTGCTTTCCGCAATCCGGACATTTCAGATAACTATAATTCTCTACAACACCTAAAATCGGGACATCCATCATATTGGCCATGTTCACGGCCTTCTTAACAATCATCTGTACCAGTTCCTGTGGGGAGGTAACGATTACGATACCATCCACCGGAAGTGACTGGAATACAGTCAATGGAACATCTCCGGTTCCCGGAGGCATGTCCACAAATAAATAATCAATGTCGCCCCAAACAACATCACTGTAAAACTGTTTTACCGTTCCTGCAAGGATTGGTCCTCTCCAAATAACCGGTGCTTCTTCATCATCAACCAAAAGATTCAAAGACATAATCTTTGTTCCATCCTTTGCTTCCACAGGAATAATTCCCATTTCCGATCCAACAGCCGGTCCCTTTACGCCAAACATCTTTGGAATGGACGGGCCTGTAATATCTGCGTCCAATACACCGACGGTATATCCAAGCTTATTCATCTGTGACGCCAAAGAAGCGGTTATGAATGACTTTCCAACGCCACCCTTTCCGCTGACAATACCAATCACTTTCTTTATTGATGAATACTGATTCATCTCTGCAAGGAAGCTTTCCTTACTTGCCTGCCCACCCGCTGCGCTTGGGCAACCTTCACAGCTTTCCTTTGAACAGCTTGAAGCTGATGAACAACTCTTCTTTTCCTGTTCCGCCATATTATCCTCCTTCATTTGGGCAAAAAAAAACTTCGACTGGCGAGGTTTTCTCTTTTCCCATATATTGCATTGCTATAATTATAATTCACCAATTGTCCAAAAGCAAGTAGTTTTTTTTGATTCTCCGAATAAATATTCTAGGATTGTACTTTTTTTTATATTATGATAAAATTTACCTAAGATAGTACATTTTTTGTAGAAGGTGAGCATATGAAATTTGTTAAAACAGAAGATTTAAAGGTTGGCATGCGTGTTGCAAAGCCAATTTATAACCGCTTGGGTGTTTTGTTGTACGATCGCGAAAGCACATTAACGGCACAAGCTGTTACCAGTGTAGAGAACTTCGGTTTGATTGGTTTGTATATTTTAGAGCCAGCGGAGCCGGCACCGCCAATTACTCCGGAAGAAATTGAATTCGAACGTTTTCAGACAATTTATATTTTCCGGTTGAAGGAAATTATGGACTCTTTACGTGCCGGAAAACCATCGAAGGATGTATATACTCTTTCAGAGACGATTTTGCAGGAATTCGGCCAGTTGAATCACCGTTTTCCATTTTCTCAGAATTTACGAAGCAAAGAGGATTACCATTATAAACACAGTTTGAACGTAGCTATCCTATGCGCTATGATTTGTAAACAATTAAACGTGGGACACGAAGATGCCCTCGGTGTTATTTCAGCAGCTCTGTTACACGATATTGGTTTGTTGGATATGCCGGAGTATATTCTTTCAAAGGATGATGATGACTTAGAGGAAGAAGATGTTGAGGTTCTCACCAAATTTTTGCAGCAAAGCTATCATATGCTGCAACCGGGAACCAACCAGTTTGATTTACCGAGTGAGACCTTGCCGATTATTGCACAGACGAATCAAATGTACTATCATCCAAAATATACTAAGACTAAGAATGCACATTATACGTTGAATGCGCAGATTTTGCAGGTTGCCAATGAATACGACACCAAGACTGCAATGCGACTTACAACACCACCTATGTCCGATATTAATGCTTTTCGTTTCCTTCGTGACAATCCAACGTTTTATGACGAACGTGTCGTAAAGGCCTTGACCGACAGTATTTATATTGTTCCTCGTGGCTGTAGCGTTGAATTAAGCAACGGTCACAAAGCCATGGTTATCGAAGCGAATGCCAATAACTTTATGGAACCGGTGGTTCTTCAGTTTTCAGATAATCGTATGATTGACCTGTCCAATCCGCGTTCTTCCGGTGGCGTTTACATTACCGACATAATGAAGACCATGGACAACCGTATTAAAATTGACGAGGATACATTAAAGCAGTTTACTGTAGATGCACATCTTTCTGCACAGCTAACTAAGATTCGTTCTAAAAAAGCTGCCAAGCTTGTCGGACACCCGGCAAAGCCGGCCCCGGCTTCAGTAATTAAAGCCGGTTCGCCTGCTAACGCAGAAGCAGCAAAACCAAAGAAAAAGAAGCCAAAGTTACTTTAATTGAAAACGGGTAGCAATCGCTACCCGTTTTTATCGTTATTCCTATGGTCTCATAACCTCTTGTCCGCCCATATATGGCTGCAATACCTTTGGAATGTTTACACTTCCATCGGCATTCAGATTATTCTCTAAAAAGGCAATTAACATACGAGGTGGTGCCACTACCGTGTTGTTTAAGGTATGTGGTAAGTATTTGCCCTTCTCTCCGTTTACACGAATCTTTAAACGTCTTGCCTGGGCATCTCCCAGATTTGAGCAACTTCCTACCTCAAAATATTTCTGCTGACGTGGTGACCATGCTTCCACATCAATAGAACGCACCTTCAAATCTGCCAAATCTCCGGAGCAACATTCTAGCGTACGAACCGGGATGTCTAGGCTACGGAATAATTCCACTGTATATTGCCACATCTTGTCAAACCATTCCTTCGATTCTTCCGGTTTACATACCACAATCATTTCCTGCTTCTCAAACTGATGGATTCGATATACACCACGTTCTTCAATACCATGTGCCCCCTTCTCTTTTCGGAAGCAAGGAGAATAACTGGTTAATGTCTGTGGTAATTCTTTCTCCTGCAAAATCGTATCAATGAATCGTCCAATCATGGAATGCTCACTGGTTCCGATCAAGTACAAATCCTCTCCTTCGATTTTATACATCATGGCATCCATTTCCGCAAAGCTCATAACTCCACTTGCAACGTCTCCACGAATCATAAATGGTGGCACACAATAGGTGAATCCCTTGTTTATCATAAAATCTCTTGCATACGATATAATGGATGAATGCAATCTTGCAATATCGCCTAGCAAATAATAAAATCCATTACCTGCAACTTTTCTCGCGCCATCCAAATCCAACCCGGAAAGGGCTTCCATAATTTCTGCATGATATGGAATTTCAAAATCCGGAACGACTGGTTCCCCAAATTTTTCCACTTCCACATTCTCTGTATCATCTTTTCCAATTGGAACCTGTGGGTCAATGATATTCGGAATCACCATCATACGTTTATGGACTTCTTCCTGCATCTGTACTTCTAGCTGTTCCAATTCTGCAAGTTTCTCTGCATCCTTGTTAACCTGTTCCTTTAATGCTTCTGCCTCGTCCTTCTTTCCCTGCCCCATCAGTGCACCAATCTGCTTGGAAATTTTCTTACGATTTGCTCTTAAATCATCCGCCTGCTGCTGTGCCTGACGTGCTTTCTTATCATACTCTATTACTTCATCTACCAACGGCAGCTTCTCTTCTTGAAATTTGTTGCGAATATTATCCTTCACGATTTCCGGATTCTCTCGCAAGAATTTAATATCTATCATGCTTCTTCACTCCTCCTACACGTTCTGCTCATACACATCATTATATACAAAAATCCTTTATATGACAAGAGGGCCGCTTACAGCAGCCCCCCTCTTTAAAGTCCTATAAATATAAGTTCCTATGCTTATACTTCAGCCTTTGCCTTAAACATGTACCAGATAGCTCCGGTCAAGCATACGGAAGAGTATGCACCTGCTACGATACCTACCATTAAAGGCAAAGAGAATTCACGAATGGATGTTACACCAAACGCATACAAGCAAGCCACCATGATAAAGGTTGTAACAGACGTATTAATACTTCTTGACAAAGTCTGTGTAATACTGCGGTTAACAACCTCTCTCAAACGCTCCGGATTACGTGTTGTACTTCCGTTTAAGTTCTCTCTGATACGGTCAAAGATAACAATCGTTGCATTGATGGAGTAACCTACAATGGTAAGCATTACTGCAATAAATGTATTACCTACAGAAATACGAACAACAGAATAGCATGCAAGTACTACCAATACATCATGTAACAACGCGATAACCGCACTGGATGAGAAACGGAAATCTTTGAAACGGAACCAGATGTAAATCAACATCAATACCAATGCAATCGCAACTGCTACAACCGCATCCTGTTTCATTTCGTTGCTGACAATCGCACTATAGCTTTCAAATTCAATGCTCTTTGCTTTTACGCCAAAGTCGTCTACCAAAGCTTTGTGCAATGCTTTACGCTCATTATCATTTAATGTCTTTGTACGAATAACAATCTGTGTGGTATCCGATACCTTCTGGGTCTGTAAGGAATTATCCTTAACAGCTTTAACAATTACCGGTTTAACCTCTTTTTCAATCTGCTCTACTGAATACTCTTTTCCGAAATCAGCCTTTGTAGAAGTTCCTCCCTTGAACTCAAGACTGTAGTTTAAAATTCCTTCGTTCTTGCTGGAGTGAACACCCATAAATACAAATCCAATTGCGATAACAACAACTGCAATACAAATCAAAACATGTTTCTTTCCTACAAAATCAATAACGCCACGCTCTTTTGCTTCTCCGTAATATTTCTTATCCTGGAATCCACATGCGTACATTCCCTGCATAATATAACGTGTAACAACAATTGCGGTAAACATGGACAATACAATACCAATACCGAAGGTATAAGCAAATCCCTTAACGGTTCCGGAACCTAACATTGCAAGCACAATTGCTGCAATTAAAGTCGTAATGTTACCATCTACGACCGCAGACAATGCCTTCTTATATCCAATCTTCATAGCAGAAGTTACGCTCTTACCAAGTGCCAACTCTTCACGAATACGTGCAAAAATGACAACGTTTGCGTCTACAGCCATACCAATGGAAAGGATAATACCTGCAATACCCGGCAAGGTAAGTGTAATGCCAAATAACTTTAAGGCAATCATCATTAATCCGGTATAAATTGCAAGTCCAATAGAAGCTGCAAAACCTGGCAACAGATACATGATTATCATAAATAACATAACGATTGCAAGACCGATTCCTGCTGCCATGACACTCTTCGAAAGTGCCGCTGTTCCAAGCATCGCACTCTGCTGCTTGGACTCTAACTGTTTTAACGTAAGATCCAAGGTACCAATACGGATAAAGGATGCTAATTTCTCAGCGGAATCCTTATCAAAGTTACCGCTTACGGTAGCCACACCACCGGAAATTGCTCCGTTAATCTTCGGATCGCTTAACATTTCATCGTTGTAATAAATTGCCAACACGTCGCCAACATGCGCTGCAGTATACTCATAAAAACGCTTTGCTGCTTTGTCAGTCAATGTAAGTTCAACAACATCTTCTTTTGCCTGGGTATTCTGGTCACGATGCTGAACTGCTTCTGCAGTTTTAATGTCCTCACCGGTAAACTGAACATTTCCCTGTGCATCACGAAATTCAATCTTACCCGGTTCCTGCAACTCATCGAACATCTCAGAGCTTCCACCCGGAATGTCTACGTTGATACGATTGTTGCCTTCTGCGTAAACCTGCGCTTCTGTGATACTACCATCTGACGCGGTCTGCACACGCTGCTGCAATTTGTAAATTGTGTCGTTTAACTGTTCGGTAGTTGGTGTCTTTCCCTCTACCTCGTACGTAATACTAACACCACCGGCCAAATCAAGTCCCAAACCGATAGCGTCCTTGCTACAGGATTTCACTCCTGTCGTGCCTCTTACGATTCTCGCTCCAAAAAAGGAGGTTGCTCCCAGCACCACAATGGCGAGGAGAAGAATCAGGGCTCCTTTACTCTTCTTCATTTCTTTTACCTCACTTTATAGCTTACATTCTTGCATCGTCTGGGACTATCCTTCCATCTCAGCTTCCGCAACTTTTATCATAATGGCACACTCGATACGCTTCTTCTGTAACTCACAGCCTACTTCGTATGCATTATTGATATCACCTGTAAAGTTGTAAGAGTTGGCCGCGCAGCCACCACTACAATAAAACTTCGCAAAGCACTCTCTACACTTCGGCTTTGCATAGACATTACACTTCTTAAACTTTCTTTGCATAGCAAGGTTCGTAATGCCTTCTTCCACGTTACCCATGATAAATTCTTCTTTTCCAACAAACTGATGGCAAGGATAGAAATCTCCCCAAGGAGTAACGGCCATATATTCTGTACCTGATCCGCATCCAGATAATCGCTTGGCAACACAAGGACCACCTTCTAAATCAATCATGAAATGGAAGAAATTAAAGTCCTTTCCTTCCTTCTTTCGCTGAACCATTTCCTTCGCCAATTTATCATATTGTTCAAACAATACCGGCAAATCTTCTTCTCTCAGGGCATAACTATCTGTTTCTTCCGCCACCACCGGTTCAACGGAGATCTGCTTAAATCCAAGGTCGGCAAGATGCAGTACATCTTCCGAAAAGTCCAAATTGTTCCTTGTAAAAGTTCCGCGCGCATAGTATTTCTCCTGCCCGCGACTCTCCGCCAACTTCTGAAATTTCGGAACGATCAAATCATAGCTTCCATCTCCCTTACGGAATGGACGCATACGATCATGCACTTCCTTACGTCCATCGATGGAACATACCACATTTGCCATCTCTTTGTTCGCAAATTCGATAATATCATCATCCAAAAGGACGCCATTCGTAGTTAAGGTAAAGCGAAAATTCTTATTGTGAATCTTCTCCTGCTCTCTACCATACGCTACCAAATCCTTCACTACCTGAAAGTTCAAAAGCGGCTCACCACCAAAGAAATCCACTTCCAAATTTCTTCTTGAGCCGGAATTAGCAATCAGGAAATCCAATGCCTTCTTGCCAACTTCATAACTCATAAGTGCACGTCTTCCATGATACTCCCCTTCTTCTGCAAAACAATACTTGCAGGCAAGGTTGCAATCGTGTGCAATATGTAGGCACAATGCCTTTACCACCGTCGGACGATCAGCCAATCCGTCGATGTAATCTTCATAATCATCCGTCGTAAAAAGTTCTCCGTTCTCCTTAAGCTCGGTAACCTCTTCGTACGCTTCCTTCACTTCTTCCTCCGGATAAACTCCGGAAAGCTTCTTAATAAGCTCTTCTTTCGTGTTCTCCTCATAATCGGCAATCACATCGTATGTCACTTCATCCACTACATGAATGGCACCGCTGTTCACATCCAATACAATGTTATAGCCGTTGTTCTTATATTGATGAACCACGTGTAGTACTCCTCTCTAATGCGCTACTTTCCCTTTATACGTTACGTAGCAACATAAGACCGCCCGCGATACACACGAGCGGTCTTTGCTCTATTTCCTATTTCGTTCGTTTGCTTCCAAATCTGCTTCTTATTTGTGTTCGCAGCTCTGGTTACCTACGGTACAAGATGTCTTGCATGCGGACTGACAAGATGTCTGGCATTCTCCACATCCACCCTTCTTAACCGTATTCTGTAATCTCTTTGTGTTTAATGTCTTGATATGTTTCATAAAAATCACTCCTTCGCAATTATTCTTATTCGAATAAATAGTCAATAACCTTTTTTATTATAACACAAGCCGCCTGTTTAGGGAAGTATTTTTTAATTAAATCCTACAACCTTCTGCGAAATTTTGTATGCGGCTACAGATATTTTTCGACCGCCTTTTCCCGGCAGGTTCATGGTTCTACCCATAATACCATTTCTCAATTTGTGGAACAAACGAAGATCATAGGACTTCAGATACGCCCATAATTCCTTCTTTTTCTGGAGATTTTCCTCTGTTCCGGAACGAATAAGCATAATGGTGGAAACAACGGTAATTATTTCCAGATAATTAAACATGTATTTGCGCAAATGCTTATTCTCCAGCTTAAATAAGTCCACTGTCTCAACCATCAGCTTATTCACACGAATCTGCTGATCAATACGTGAAATCATTACTTTTTCATTAACGGACTGGTCTTCCCTTCCAATATAGTACCGATAAAAGTTTACGTCCAAATAATACATGTTCTTAACATATGGCAACGGCACATATACAAATAAATTGTCTACATAGAATGTGTGTTTCGGAAGCTTTAATCCACAATCACGAAGCAATTGCGTACGATAAATCACCGAATGCATCAAAATATATTGTCCTTTGCGGAAATGCCTGGTGTCATTCCATGTAAACATACGGTCTTTTGGAAGCACCGAATCGTATTTCATAACCTTCTTACGTTTCTGTCCCTCTTTTTCATATACATAATTGCTAATAAGCAAATCCAATGTTTCCGGTCCGGCCACCAGCGTTCGCAACGTTTCAAGAATTTTCATGTAGCTCGCTTCATCAACCCAGTCATCCGAGTCCACCACTTTGAAATATAAGCCGGTAGCATTCTTAATTCCGGTATTCACTGCTTCCCCATGTCCTCCGTTTTCCTGGTGAATCGCTTTGACAATTCCCGGATACTTCGCTGCATAGGAATCGGCAATTTCTGCTGTTCTATCCTTGGTTGATCCATCATCCACAATAATAATTTCCACGTCCTCGCCCCCTGGCAACAAAGACTCTATACAATGTTCCATATACGCCTCAGAGTTATAACAAGGAATCGCTATTGATAATAATTTCATCTTTCTCCTCCTATTTTTGCTGCAAGATCCATGGCCTTTCTCGCCATTAAATCAATATTATAATATTTATACTCTGCAAGTCTTCCAAGCAAGTGCAAATTCGAATACTTTTTCATATCTTCTACATACGTTTCGTAGAGCGCATTGTTTTTCTCGTTCATAATCGCATAATATGGAATCTGTCCTTCTTTTCCCTCATATGCAAATGGATACTCTTTTACAATCGTTGTACCGATTACATCCTTCTGTCCGGTTAGATGTTTAAACTCCGTAATACGGGTAAAATCCTCGCTAACCGTGTAATTAACCACTGCGTGTCCTTGATAATCATCGATTTTATGATATTCGAACCGAAAATCCAATGAGCGATAAGGCAATTGCCCATATTTCCAATCCAGCAATTCATCCACCGCTCCGGTATAGATTACTTCCCCGGCAAATGGCTTTCCTTCAAAAAGAATGGTTCCATCCTCAGCGAATGTGAGTACCTCTCTTCCGTCTACGCCTGTACGTACTTCAATGTTCTCATGTTGAAGCATCTTCTCCATCATCCTGGTAAATCCTTCCTTCGGAACGCCTTGATGTGCATCCTGAAAATACCGGTTGTCATGGGAAATAAGTACCGGCACGCGTCCCGTCACCTCCGGTGAAATCTGCTCCGGTGTCTGCCCCCACTGTTTCATGGTATAGCGAAGAAAAACATTCTGATAGACATACTCCGCAATCTCCTGAATCTGCGGATCCGGGTTCTCACGAAGTTTCATAATCGGTACCCTGCTTCCCTCACCGTAGGTCTCAATCAATTTCTTTTCCATTTCTTCCGCTTTCGTTTTTTCGTAAACCATATGAAGCGTATTCAAATTAAACGGAATCGGAATTTGCTGTTCTCCCACCTGCGCCACCACTTTATGCGGAAACTCATACCAATCGGTAAACCTGCTGAAATAGGAAAATACTTCCTCATCATTGGTATGAAAAATATGCGGTCCATACACGTGAATCCATATTCCATGCTCATCCTTTTTGTCAAAACAATTTCCACCAATATGTGGCCGGCGTTCTAACACCAACACTTTTTTTTGACTTTCTTCTGCAAGCTTTCTTGCTGCTACGGTTCCTGCAACGCCGGAACCAATAATAATTACATCCTTCATTTTCCCCTCCTGAAACCTCTATTTTTGTGTTCACATTTTCTTTACAACAAACTACGTTTTTTATAACAATCTAACCATAACATTATCACAGCCTCTGGCTATAATAAAATCATCTTTTTCATAACTCTGTATGAAAATGCAGAGTTCCTCCAATTTTTATATACTTTTATACGCGCAGTTTCAAAAAAGCCGAAGGATTCCCCAAGTCCTACGGCTTTTTTGCCGTATTGGACACAACATGAATCTGTTTCTTGAATCCTTCAAATGCAGCCGGAATGGAATAAACTTCTTCCATCTGCCAAACATTGGCCACCACCGTTCCTTCCGGAAACTTTGCAGTCGTATCCAGCCACACCTCATATCCTTGCATATGCCACTCTACATGGGAAAAAATATGCTTTGCCCCCTCCATCTTACGAATACGAAGGGGCAAAAAACCCATGGCGCACACTGCATTTAAACTTTCTTTCTCTGACATATATCCCAATGCATTTGGAAACTCATATAGTCCTGCCAATAAACCGCTGTCGGGACGTTTATGCAAAACCACAGCATCCTCTGTTCGTAAAATAAAAACTGTCCGTTCCTCTATCCGCCGTTTCTTCGCTACTCGCTTCGCCGGCAGCTGCATACAACAATCGTTTTCTTTTGCTCTACAATATGCTATAAGCGGACATTGTTCGCACTGGGGTGCCGCATTCGGCACACAAACTATGGCTCCCAACTCCATTAATGCCTGGCAAAAATCACCTGCACGACCGGTTGGCACCACCGCATCCAACCTTTGCTCCACCGTACGTCGAAAGGATTGCTTCATAATATCGGTGTCATCGTTAGAAAGTCTGGTCACTACCCGCAATACATTGCCATCCACCGCGACCACCGGTTCCTCAAAGGCTTGACTCGCAATCGCTCTGGCTGTGTAATCTCCGATTCCTTTTAATTTCAAAAGTTCCACCATTGTCGTCGGCATCTTCCCGTCGCATGTTTCTACTACTGTCTTCGCTGCTGCCTGTAAGTTCCTTGCACGATTATAATATCCAAGACCTTCCCACAACTTCATCAATTCATCTTCCGGACATTCCGCAAGCGACTTAATATTCGGCAGCCGTTCCATAAATCGTTCGTAATAACCAATTACCGCTTGAACCCGGGTTTGCTGCAACATAATTTCTGAAATCCAAATATGATACGCATCTCGATCTTCTCTCCATGGTAGCGCTCTTTTATTCTCATCAAACCAGACAAGTAACGGGGTTACTATCTCCCGAAATGAAAAATCGGTAACCATAATTCCTCCACATTATTCCTACATACCCCCTTATTATAGTGAATTGCCAAGAAAACTTCAAGCATATCCTATACAAATCAACTTTTTATGTGCTATAATAGTAGAGATATAGTGTCACCCGACACGACAAATACATTAAGGAGGAAGTCTATGGACCCCTATGTCGCGACGCAGCTCGTTTGTCTGATACTGTTGCTATTGTTCTCCGCATTTTTTTCATCCGCGGAAACTGCATTTACAACCGCAAATCTTTTGCGTATGCAGAGCAAGGCAGAGGAAGGCAATCGTCGAGCTAAACGCGTCCTAAAGATTACCCAGAATAAGGGTAAAATGTTAAGCGCCATTTTAATTGGCAATAATTTAGTAAACATTTCTGCATCATCGCTTGCTACCACCCTTGCTATTTCTTTGTGGGGCAATGTTGGTGCCGGCATCGCAACCGGTCTCTTGACCTTGTTGGTGTTGATTTTTGGAGAAATCACCCCAAAAACCATTGCTACTTTGCGTGCCGATCAGCTGGCACTTTCGTATTCAGCCTTTGTATATATGCTGATGAAATTGTTGACACCAATTATTTTTATTGTAAATCACCTTGCATTGTTTGTGCTCCGCCTTCTTCATGTCAGTGCTGACGTAACCGTTGACGCACCAACGGAGGATGAGCTTCGAACTATGATTAATGTAAGTCACGAGAGTGGTGAGTTGGAATCCGATTCCCATCAGGTTATCAATAATATCTTTGACTTTCACGACTCGCAGGTCAAGGAAGTTATGGTTCCACGTATTGACATGACCCTTGTAGACATTACTTGCTCCTATCAAGAGCTTTTATCCATCTACAGCGAAGATAAACTGACACGCATTCCGGTTTATGAAAACAGTCCGGACAACATCGTAGGCATCGTTAACATGAAGGACTTATTACTCATTGACGACCGGAAACATTTTTGTATTCGCGATATTATGCGTGAACCATTTTTTACATATGAGCACAAGAATACCGCCGAGCTGTTTTTGCAAATGCGTAACCAGTCCATTGCCATCGCCATTATTTTGGACGAATACGGTGATTTGGCCGGTCTTGTAACGTTAGAAGATTTGCTTGAGGAAATCGTTGGTGAAATCCATGATGAATACGACGTAGAGGAAGATTCTATCCTTCCGATTGCCGAAGGCGAATACCAAGTACTCGGTTCCACGAATTTGGATGATGTTGCGCAAGAATTGTCCCTTCCGATTGCATCGGAAGATTACGATTCCATCGCCGGATATGTCTTTGGACTTTTAGATCACTTGCCAGCTGAAGAAGATGACGTAACCGATGAGTACAACATCTATTATAAAGTTTTAGAAATGGACAAGAACCGTATTAACAAGCTTTTTATTCGTATTCCGGAACATTTCCCGGAAGCGATTACCGAAGAATAAATGAAGCGAAACTGCCATGAAACCATGGCAGTTTCGCTTATTTTCTTAAATCTAATACGTTCTGTAACAAAGATGCAAACTTGTCATCCACGCGCCAGACGGAATTCTCGGATAAAGTATCAATATGGGATGCATCAATAAAGCGCACACGTCCGCGCCGCCCCAAGCTCTTCTCATTTGTCGCAACAATGCACACCTTCAATTCTCCCTCAACGCAATTTTTCAGCTTATCATAGGCCTTTACCACAAGTCGGATTTCCTCGCCACCATGTGCCTCTTTTATTCGCTCCGGGTCAAATCCCTCCACCCGGATATTCTTTTCCGGCAAAATTCCATCCTCTTCATCTACGCTCTTAATGAATTGCTTGATAAATTCCAAGGAAATTTTTCCTTCCTTTGCCCATGTTTCCGGCACATAAACCGTCGACATTACAAGTTTCGGAATCCGATCCCACACACTATACAACGGCATCATCACATTCTTCCCCTCCCAAAAAAGAGTTTTGTTTTTTTCTCCCCATTCATACAATTCCCCCGCTTTTACGATAGACTTCTCTGTATAAAGCGGTTTTCCATCTTTCACACTTGGACTCCATCCCAAAAATGTTCCTTTCTCATTTGCGTCCAAAACCGGAAACATGCACTGATTTTCCCATTGTAACGAATCACTTACCGCATCGTTCTCTAACTTCATGGTATCCATATATTTAAGGAACATTTTCTCAAAAATCGGTTCCCACTGGGCATAAAGATCGATCCGTTCCCCATTTACACGCGACTGCACACGGAACGTTTCCCCATTAAAAAACGTCTTTTCGCTCCCACTCATCTTCCCTTTCCATCCCACAAAGCGAAATCCCGGCTTCACAAATCTGTTTGCATTTAACGTGATATTTCCCCCATAGTAACCGGACTGTGACTGCATGGTCCCCGTGCCGCCTTCCGGATGAAAATACACATATGTCACACTCGGATACCATCTCACTTTGATATTCGTCGCCCCTGTTACGGTATAGCTTATATTGCTAAAATTTCCGCTATAACTCCCATTTTTTTGAACGTCACCCACATGCCAATAGGAATAAGGTGGCTTTTCAAAGGTGTACGAATACCGCTCTCCCTCCCGAATATAGTCGGTATGCGTAGAATAATTCTGCCAACGCTTACGCGCTGCATCGTAATATTCATAGGTTGTTGTCTGTGCATAGGAAGGAATCGGTCGTTCGTATATCCGAATAACCTCCGAATGTTGCATAGTTAGAATAATATCCTGTGTCATGAAATAACGATGCGTTCCTGCATTCATCGTAAAATATTCAATTATGTATCCCTGCGTAGGCTCCAGATGCACTGAAAATGGTGCATATAGTCGCGCCTCATAATGAATTGTCTCACTCCTATCGATTTGATAGTGTCCCCGTACTTCATCCAGCTTATAGTAATAAATCGTAACTCCACTTGACAGCCGTCCTGCTGCCTGCGGCTCCGTTTTCCATTGCCATAGACAAATTAACATTACCAATATAAGTCCTACGCCCCAATATAGTCGTTTCATGGTGTCTCCTCTCCAACAGCGTAATCAATAATCGCTGTTTGCTTTTCCTTGATTTTCCCAATTTTTCCGTTCGGATAGCGGAATGTTTCCTCTACCTTCACACTCAAAATGCCTTCCTCTACTTTATTTTCCAAAAATTCAACCCTATAATCCGACGCAGACGTTATTTGTTCCCTCATTCGTTGTTCAAAATAACTCTCTACATCCTTTGCCGTCTTTAGTTTTTGTTCCCGTACTGCTTCCAACGTCGTTTTTACTGCCATGCGCACTCCCTGATTGAGTTCATCTGCTCGTGCATGACGCGCATCCATACTAACAATCATCTGCAAAAAAAGCACGGTAACCACAAAGCAAGTTATACCATACATAATATAACGCATATTAGCCACCTACCTTCGGGTACTGCACCACCGGCACACATACCTCAAATAGTTTTCCCTGAGCAGACACCCGCAGCTCATAAACGCCCTCTTCCAGAAACACGATCTTTCCCTTTTCCTTTTTCCATGTTTCAGGAAAAATTTCTTCCAATTCCACTTTCAAGCTCTTTCCCCTATGATCTTTCGCCGTAAAGAACTTCGTCAATTCCACATTTTCTCCAACGACAAACATCTGCTCCTCATAATTAAACGTAACCGCATGCCTTTTATCTTCCACAAAAAATTTCTCCCTTGTTGTTGTTTCAGGCACATCCTGTCGCATTTCTGCTACAGCCTTTCCTACCTGCTTTATCTGTGAATGCTCACCAGTCACCAGCAGAATGATAACCAAACTTCCCGCCAGCACGGTTATCAGCACGCCGCCCATATGTTCCATGATAAATCTCATTTTCTACCATCCCGCTTAATAGGTTTGCTTTACAATATACACGATTTCCTTTGCCACCGGTCCCGCAAAAAAAGCTAAATTAAGCCCAATAACACCCAGTGAGGCCACACAAGCCAATACCATTCCACCAAACTCTTCCATCAAAACTCTCATTTACACTCTCCTAATTCATACAAATCCCTTGCTGCACCACATGCAAAAAGCCATAAAAGCCACCACACATAACTGCATAAATAATACTCATCCCATAATCTTCCAGTATCGCTTTCATCTTTCACACTCCCTATACGGTAATTTTTACCGTTTGATTCCAACTCGCATGTAATGTTGACAATTCCGATTTATAAGTCACGGTAACCTCTACCATTTCCGTTGACTGATCCATCGGCCCTTTGCCATAAGAAATATGGCTTCCATCTCGTTTATAAAGTTCCAATTGCAACATATAATTCTGTTTTGCAGCCTCTGCCATACAAGTTGCCATAACGCTCTCATCGTAATCACTATTTACCAGCGCTGTTGCCACATGATTTCGAAACTCCTTTGCACGCCCTGCCTGCTCATGAACATTTAAAAGATCCATGCCGGTAATGCAGAGCAGCATAATAAAGAGCATCGCCACCATGCCTTCGATTACCTGTTTCATATATGCCTCCTTACGCCATGCCAAGTTGCCCAAGGAACGACACCAGCAGCATACTCATATCCAAAATCATCTTAAAAGACGCCAATAACGTCGGCGCAAGAAATAACATATGACTAACCGCCAGGGCATTTTCCTGTTTCATCAAAGCTTCCTGGTTTTCCATCTGATTATTTCGCTCAAGCAACATCATTAACTGACGTGGAGCATCACTGCATCCTCCATTGGAAATGGTATACAGCATTTTCATAAACGTGGTACTCGCCGGCGTTTTAAACGCGCCAAGAAATTCCACATACGGTTTCGCCGAATCCGGATAAGCATGTATCTGTCTAATCAACTCACGAATAAAATACACAAGAACGACAGGCGCCTCTTTGACACTCTCCTCAACGGCACCGGCCACATCGCGACTCTGCAACAAAAGTGACAGCTTTAACATCCATTCCGGAAACGCCTGGTTTATTTCCTTTTGTATAATTTTCTTCAGCGTACGCCTTCCGATTGTTTGCTTTCCATTCATGTACTTAAGAAGTTTCGCTTCCATTTCTTCATCCGAGTACCGTTTTTGTTCTACAAGCCAATTCCGGTTTGTTACACGCATCCCCATGAGCATAATCCATAAATTCAGCCAAAAAAGAAGAACTGTACCGATATGATACAGAGAATACCCCGTTAACAACGTAGCGTCAGGTACCAGATACAATATACTACTGCATAATGCCAAGCCCGCGATGCAGGCAAGAAGAATGTTTCTTTGTTGTTTCTTGCATTGTTCCTGAAAAAGATTCACACGAAGTCGGTACCGTCGTTGCTCTTCCTTCAGCATCTGCACCATCTCTTCGATTCTTCCTCCCTCAGACTCTGCCTCAAGCATAAAGTTATGAAGCAACTTCACTTCATCGTTCGGATACTTCTCTTCAACCATACAAAGCGCTGCATGTTTGCAATCCGCCGTATACGCTTTTTCCAAATAGGCCAGCGCTGCTCCTAAAACCTCATGCATCTTTCCTGTTTCAAACAATTCCGCCGTTTCCTGTAATGCTGCCACAATGTCTCTTGTCCGCTCAAACGAAAACAACATTTGCTGCATATAGTCTGCAAGTTCCTCAAACCGATTTTTCTCTCTTTTCTTCTTGCGATTCTCTCCTACGGTAAGTACTGCAAACACTCCCAGACCCAAGCCTAAAAAAATCCAATACACCGGTTGCAGCCGGTATAACAGCCCCAGGATACCGGTTGCAGGAACGGAAATGAGTACCGCCCTGCAAACACCTTTATCTTTCCAAAATTCCCGCTTTTTCAAGCTTTTCTTGTATCGAATCCGGTATTTCATCGGATTCCTCCTTCCCATTCCGTACATATAGCCAAGTTTCATTGCGATTATTCTTTCGCCCGTACAAACAGATCTGCTCGATTCGACGATATTGTCGTCCATTTGCAGTCCGCGCAAATCCAATCAATATGCCCACATCAATGTCATTGTAAATCTGATTCTCCATCCGCATACTCTCTTTAAAGTCGCCTACCATATTTAAAATGCGTTCCGGAATATTCAACACAGAATCCGTATGAATCGTCGTCATTCCTGCAATTCCCGTCGACCAGGCTTCCAACAATTGTCTTGCTTCCCTGCCCCTTGCTTCTGACAACATTAACCACTTCGGATTTTGTCGTAAGCTCGCCTTTATCGCATCTCTATAAGAAAAATTTCCTTCTTCGTCATCTTTATCAACTTTTAATTCTAACACATCGGATTCCGGATGGATCTGTTTTAAATGCCACTCCAGATTATCTTCCACCGTAATGATTCGCTCCTGTGGCGGAATCTTTCCGGCCAAAAACTTCGCACACTCCGTCTTTCCGCTTCCCGGATTTCCGCAAATTACAAAGGTAAAGCGCGCTTTCACACACGCGATCAAAAAATCCAGCATTTCCTTGGTAGCATATCCATTCGCCACTGCACTTTGCTCATCGAATCGCTGCTTTGGTAATGATTTTCGAATACTAATACTTCGTCCACCAATGCTGACTGCTTCGTGCAAAATACTAATACGCAAGTTTTTTGTCTCCGCTTCAAGAAGCGGAGACATTGGATTGAAATTCTTGCGCTGCATGGTGGCAATCTTCTGGCAAAAAGCACCTACAAAATCCGGCGTCAATTGTTCCGGTACACGCACACGTTGCCCGGCTCCTTTTGTCACCCAGACTTCTTCACGAATGCAATCAATATCCGATACTTCCTCGTCCACAACATATTTCCATAACGGACCGTACTGCTCTTTCGTTAACTCCACCTGCGCTTCCATCTTTAAGCTCCCTTTACAATGCCTGCTGCTGAAGAGAAGTTCTTTACAAGATCAGACAATGCCGTGAAAACTACGCCGTCCGCCTGTAATAAAGTAGTTGTAATCGTAACCAATGCTAACACTGCTACAACCGTTAAAATTGCTCCTCCGTACTGTTCAAAAATCTCTTTCATCTTTTACTCCTTTCGTGACTTTTCGTCTAACTGATATTTTTTCTCAGCTACCGGGAGTTCGTCTGTCTTGTAGAACGCAAATGATTATCTATAAAGAATACTATGTTGAAAAGAAGGGTATAAATTCATTGTCCTATCGCCTCTACGGGCTCGAAGCGATAAAAAGTTTTTATATGTCATCATTAAGTTCTATAGTTTCTAAATTATAACTTACTCTCTGTAAGGAATCCCTAAAACTCTGAACGAGTCCCAGGCTCTTGTGAACCCATGAATGAATTCATGGGAACGTTCTACTCGAAGAAGATCTTCGGTAGCTAAGATGAATGTATCATAACACATATTTCACAGCTTGTAAATACTTTTTTTGAATTTTTTTCATTTTTTTATTTTTTATGTAACCGCATCATTGCTTTTCTGGGGTTCGGGCCGTACCCATCCTACTCCCAACCCCAGGTTATTTTCATCTTATTTGGAAACAATTAACGTATCAAACCCTAGTTTTTTTAGACGTGCCTGCACCCCGGCAGCTTCATCCAACGATTCACCTACCGGAATTCGCACCGCATAATAGGGTTCTTCATACATGATTTCTGCCTCATATCCGGCATCCTTTGCCAGCTCTGCCTGATAATCTGCATTCGATTCATACTTAAATAATCCGATTTGCACCGCATATCCTTTTCCTACAAGTGGAATCGCTTCCATTATGCCCGCACAAATAGCATCCACAACTTCTGAAAATGACTCATCGAAAATTCGATTATCCTCGTCAGAATTCAAAAAACCAACCTCTACCAGCACCGCCGGCATACTGGTTTTTCGCAAAACAACCAAATTAGGGCGAGCCTCGATTCCCAGATTCAAGAATCCAACGCGTTCTAATTGATCATTGATGTCTTCTGCTATCCTTCGGGTAACCGGATCACTTTCCGAAAAAACAAGGCTTTCTACGCCACGATAACCATTTGGCATTGGTCCCGAATTTCGGTGAAAGGAGATAAAATAATCCGCATTATTTTGATTTGCAATCTGCGCTTTTTCGAAAGGGGATTGATATACATCTGTTGTCCGGGTATACAGCACCTCGTATCCCGCTTCGCGAAGTTGCTCTCCCACGGAACGTGTTAAGTTTAACGTATCCTCTTTTTCTTTTCTTCCTTGAAAAACTGCGCCCATATCGTATCCGCCGTGACCGGCATCAAGTGCTATCATTGTCGCCATATCTGCTCACTTCGTACTTTTTCTTTATGATATGCACATAGAAGTATTTCTGTGCAAAATAAAGGGATATGCCGTATTTCCCCCAATACCGGCATATCCCTATTTATTCATACGTTATGTATTACTTATTCTCTTTCGAGCGTCTTCTCCTTAGACAAGACCCTGCGCTAACATAGCGTCAGCAACCTTCTGGAATCCTGCAAGGTTAGCTCCTGCTACGTAGTTACCTGGGCAACCATATTTCTCAGCTGCGTTCTTACAGTTCTGGAAGATTCCTCTCATGATTGGCTGAAGTCTTGCATCAACTTCTTCTGTTGTCCATGGTAAGTGCTCAGCGTTCTGAGTCATCTCTAAGGATGAACATGCTACACCACCAGCGTTAACAGCTTTGGAAGCCTGCATGATGATTCCGTTGTCCTGTAAGTATTTCATAGCTTCGTTTGTTGTTGGCATGTTAGAAACTTCGATAACGTCTTTTGCAGTTCCTTCAGCAACGATTGCTTTTGCTTCTTCGATGCGGATTTCGTTCTGCATAGCACATGGCATATAAATGTCAGCTTTAACTTTACCGAATGGTCTCTCACCAGCTACGAACTTAGCATTTGGATATTTCTCTAAGTACATCTTAGCTTCGTTTCTGTTAGAAGCACGCATTTCAAGTAAGAATGCAATCTTATCTTCGGTGTTGATACCTTCTTCATCGTAAACATATCCGTCTGGTCCGGAAATGGTTACAGGGATTGCACCATACTCTGTTAACTTCTTACATACGCCCCATGCAACGTTACCAAATCCGGTAACAGATACTTTCTTACCTTTCAAGCTTCCGCCTGTAGATTTGAAGTACTCATCAGCATAGTAAACTGCACCGTAACCGGTAGCTTCTGGACGTCCTAAAGATCCACCATAGGAAAGTCCTTTTCCGGATAAAGCACCTGCTTCATATTTTCCGGTAATTCTCTTGAACTGTCCGTAAAGGTATCCGATTTCTCTTCCACCTACACCCATATCTCCAGCTGGGCAGTCAACATCGATACCAATGTATCTATATAACTCAGTCATGAAGGACTGGCAGAATCTCATAACTTCTGCATCTGATTTTCCCTTAGGATCGAAGTCAGCTCCACCTTTACCACCGCCAATTGGAAGTCCGGTTAAGGAGTTCTTGAAGGTCTGCTCAAATCCTAAGAATTTGATGATGCTTAAGTTTACGTTTGGCTGGAAACGAAGTCCACCCTTGTACGGTCCAATAGCGCTGTTGAACTGTACACGGTATCCTCTGTTAATCTGTACCTTACCATTATCATCTACCCAAGGTACACGGAACATATGAACCTTCTCTGGCTCAACCATACGCTCTAAAATAGCTGCTTTCTCATATTTGTCATCGTTATCAACGATTGGACGAAGAGAATTTAATACTTCTTCAACTGTCTGAAGAAATTCTGGTTCATTTGCGTTTTTCGCTTTAGTCGCTTCTAAGACTCTGTCTACATATGACATCTTTACATGTCCCCCTTAATTTTTATAAAATATTACTACACTTGTACCGTATTCGCACAAGTTTTGTCGTCGTCTTTCATTATAGTAGAGCCAAGCATTTTTTTCAACCATATATGCGTTGTTGAATTTTACAAACTTTTCGGACACTTTTTGGTCATATTTTCTTTTGTCTGTTCCTCTACGTCACTTGTTCGGTGGCAACGAACAATACTTCGAATGGAATCATACAAAAACGGTTTTATTTCCTCTATCCCCACCGGCTCGTCATATAATATACAACTATAGATAGTAGAACTTACCAATTCAATGATTAAAAAAATCATAATTTCAGGATCACGTAGTTGATAATTTGCATTAGCAATCATATTCTCAAATAGTTTGCTAAAATCAACATCCTCTTCCAACCGATTATTTAAAAGTGCAAACTTAAAATATCCCCAGCTCAGGTTTTTTGAAATAAATGTAAGCAGTCGCTTATTCGCCACCAGCTCATTGATGATGTGGTCTATAACAATAATCATCTGCTCTTCAAAATCTGTATTCTTCCAATCCTCATCTTCTACATCCAATTTCGCAGTCGCTTTTTCAAAGAGCTTACTTGCTTCATGGGCAATTAAAATATTCCGCAAATCTATCTTATCCTTGAAATAAAGATAGAAAGTTCCTTTGGCAACGCCTGCCTTCTTCGCAATATCCGCAATGGAGGTATCCTGTAAACCTTTTGACAAAAACAGCTCCAATGCATTTTCCAACAGTGCTTCTTTCTTTTGTTTTTTATTTTGCTGAACCTTTCCGCCCATATCCATTCCTCCTTTGCACCTCTTTGCTATAACAAGATAGCAAAAAAATGACCATTCGTCAATTATTTTTTAAAAATTAAGCAAAATCTATTGACCATCGGTCAGTTTTATGTTATAACATCCTTGTAAATGACCGACGGTCAGTTTGAGTCCGGTCAAAATAAGAATAAAGGAGCGAAAAACATGAACAAATTTGGAAAAGCAATCGTGAAATCACGAATTCCGATTTTGCTTTTGGGATTACTCTTATTAATTCCTTCGGCAATCGGATTCCTGAACACGAGAGTTAACTACGATATCCTTTCCTATTTACCACAGGATATCGAAACAATGAAAGGACAGGACATCCTGGTTGACGAATTCGGAACCGGTGCCTTCTCCCTCGTTGTTGTCAATCATATGGAAGACAGAGATGTTGCCAAAGTTAAAGAGAAGCTTGAAAAAGTCGACCATGTTTCCAAGGTCGTTTGGTATGACAGTTTCCTTGATCTGTCTGTACCGATTTCCTCGCTTCCACAAAAAGTGCAGGATCTTTTCACCACAGAAGATTCTACTTTAATGGCAGTTATTTTTGATGATGCAACCAGTGCTGACTCAACCATGAAGGCTATTGAAGACGTTAAGAAAATTGCCGGTAAACAGTGTATGTTCTCCGGAATGAGTGCAGTCGTTACAGATACCAAGAATCTTTCCGATAAGGAAGTACCGATTTACGTTATCCTTGCCGTTATCTGTACCATTATTGTTTTGGGACTGACCATGGATTCTTTCGTTGCACCGTTACTTTTCTTATTAAGCATCGGAATGGCAATCATTTATAACTTAGGAAGTAACTTCTTCTTTGATGATATTTCCTATATTACCAAAGCGCTTGCTGCGGTACTGCAGTTGGGTGTTACTCTTGACTACTCTATTTTCCTGTGGCATTCCTATCAGGAACAGCAGGCAAATTTTGATACACACAAAGAAGCAATGGCAAAGGCCATCAATGAAACATTGGTTAGCGTGACAGGAAGTTCTATTACTACCATCGCCGGATTTATCGCCCTTTGCTTTATGAGTTTTACATTAGGTCTTGACCTTGGTGTTGTAATGGCAAAAGGTGTATTGATTGGTGTGATTTGTTGTGTAACCGTTTTGCCATCTCTATTGTTACTATTTGATAAGGTATTGGCCTGCACTTCTCATAAGAAGCTGCTTCCATCTTTGGAACGTCCAATGCGTTTTGTAAACAAACACTACATTACCCTGGCAGTAATTTTCCTTATTTTATTATTCCCTGCCATTTACGGTAATAACCATACACCGGTTTACTATAACCTTGACTCCGATCTTCCAAAGGATTTGGATTCCATCGTAGCAAACACAAACCTGGAAAAGAAATACAACATGAATACCGTTGAAATGGTACTTATTGATAAGAATCTTCCGGAAGATAAAGTCATTAAAATGACCGACCACATCAAGGACTTAAAAGGCATCAAAGATGTACTAAGTATGGAATCTTTAATCGGTGCGAACGTACCTACCATGATGATTCCGGATTCCGTACAGAAAATTTTTAAATCAGAAAAAGGAAATTACGAAATGTTCATCGTCATTTCCGAATACAAAGTTGCAACCGATGAGGTTAACAAGCAGTGTGAACAGATTGATAAAATCATTAAGCACTACGATACAAAATCCATGTTAGTGGGTGAAGCACCATGTACCAAGGATTTGATTAAGATTACCGATCACGACTTTAAGGTAGTAAGCGCCGTATCCATCATTGCTGTTTTTGTTATCATTATGCTGGTTCTCCGCTCTATTTCCTTGCCGGTTATTTTGGTAAGTGTTATCGAATTTGCAATTTTTGTAAACATGGGCATTCCATTTTACATGAACACCAAGGTGCCGTTCATTGCATCTGTTGTCATCGGAACCATCCAGTTAGGTGCAACCGTTGATTATGCAATCCTTATGACTACGCGTTATAAGAAAGAGCGTACCTCCGGTATGAGCAAGAAAGAAGCTGTAAACATTGCACATGTAACCAGCGCAGAATCCGTATTGGTAAGTGCACTTTCCTTCTTCGCAGCAACCTTTGGAGTTGGACTTTACTCCAAAATTGATATGATTAGTTCCTTGTGTACTTTAATGTCACGTGGAGCCATCATTAGTATGTTTACCGTTTTATTGGTTTTGCCATCCATGTTAATCATCTTCGACAAGGTGATTATCCATACCAGCCTTGGATTCAAGCCGGCAATTGAGTATGACAAAGCGCAGAAAAACAACTAAACCAACGAAATTATCTTGAAAGGAAGATTATCATGAGAAATAGAACGATTACCCTATCAAAAAAACTTGCTACCATCATCCTTTGCGCATCCATGGCAGTTACCACCTTCACCGGTTGCAGCATGGGAAACGATGATGCTAAGGAAAATGATAAAACAACAGAAACCGTAACCGAAAGCACCACGAATGCCGACGAGGATACAGAGGAAACCACAGCAAAAGTCCCTGCTGAAGGCACCGGAACCGCCACCAAGGCAGAGACCGTTTACGTTACCGCTGATGCTACCGGAACAGTAAAGGAAATTACCGTATCGGATTGGTTAAAAAATAAAGACAACTATCAAACCTTAACCGATGCTACCAACTTAGAGAATCTTGAGGCAATCAAAGGTACCGAAGATTTGGGACAGAGCGGCCAGGACCTTTCCATTGATGCAAACGGAAATGACGTTTACTACCGTGGAACCCTTCCAACCAACACAACCTTACCAGTCTCTGTAAACATCAAATATACATTAGACGGCAAAGAAATCACTTCCGACAAGTTAGAAGGTGCCACCGGACATCTTGGTATACATATTAAATATACCAATAACAGCAAGTCCGATGCTAAGATTGACGGAAAGAAGAAAGAAATCAACGTGCCGTTCCTTGCAGCAACCATGCTGATGGTTCCATCCAAGAAGATCAACCACGCTGAGGTTGAGCACGGAAAAATTATTGAGCAAGGTAACTCCAACGTCTTCTTAGGCTATGGTTTCCCTGGAATCAACGAAAGCTTCGGACTTGAAGACGGCGGTGTATTCACAGATACCGTTGATTTTGAAGCAGATGTTGAAAACTACTCTTCTGATATGATGATGACCTTCGTAACCTGCGAACCCTTCGCATCCGAAGATTTGAAAGAAGCCGTTGATTTCGAAACAGTTTCCGATTCCATTAAGGAAGCAGCCGACCTTAAAATCGACAATTTAAACGATATTCACTCTCTTGATGATGTGGAAAAACTTGTAGATAAGCTCAATAAAGACTTGAGCAAGTTAAAGAAAGGTACCAAGAAATTAAACGACGGAAGCAAAGAACTTTCCGATGGTGCTAAGAAACTGCAAGCTGGCTCCAAGGATTTAAATACCAACTATGCAACCTTTAACTCGAAAATGGCCGTTCTTTCCGATGGAATGAACACCGCCTATACCGGTGCAAAAACATTAAACACCAACATGAAAACTGCTTATACCAGCAGCAAAACCCTAGCAACCGGTGCAAAACAGGTTTCTGATGGTGTAAATCAGTTATCCACAGCTATGACCGGAATGTATGCAACCATCACCAAGAGCATCAGCGACAACGACACAAAAATGGCACAATTAAAACAGGCTCTTGCTCAGGCAAAACCGGGTAGCGAAACGTATACCAAATATTTTGCACAGTTAAATCAGCTAGGCGGTGCCAACGAGGCATTAAAGACCATTAAAACCCAGATGGATAGAGCCAAATTGGCAGATAACTTAAAAGCCTTATCCGCCGGCGCAAAACAGGTTTCCGACGGAAATACGAAGTTAAGCGCAGGTCTTTCTAAACTTTATGGAGGAACCAAACAGATTTCCACCGGTCTTGCAACATTAAACGACGGAACCACCCGGTTAACTGCTGCAAGCAAGAAGATTAACAAAGGAACCGGAACCCTATATAAAGGAACCAAGGCTTTATACAAAGGCTCCAAAGAATTATATACCGGAACCAATACCCTTTACAAAGCTTCCAACAAACTCGGTGGAAAGTTCGGAGGTAACTTATCTCCACTTGTTGACACAACCAAGGCAATGCGCAATGCAGCCAAAGATTATACCACCTTTACCGCTTTACCGGACGGTGGAAAAGGAACTGTAACATTTGTAATCAAGACAGAGTAATCAGACTCATGTTTTTACTCCAACAAAAGAAACCATCAGGCCACGCACCTGATGGTTTCTTTATTTTAACCAAAATTCCTTATCGTTAATCTTCTGTGCCTCTTCAAATATCGTGTGCACATTTTCCTTCAAGTAAAACTTTAATTGCGCCACCTCTTCTTCCGTAAACCCGTAGACCTTCTCAAAGGTGCAATTTGGTACAATCCCTTCTGCAAAATGCCTCTTTCCCCCCTGCATCCTCTCAAATCTGACATAGACCACTTTCTCCCCTTTTTGCTTCATCACACTTGAAATCGTCATATTTATATTCTCTTCCTGTTTCATTTACTCGCTCCTTCCTACTGTCCCCATTATATAAAGAAACCTTGTCGTCTGTCAATTCATTCTTTATTGCCATTTTTATTGGAAAATGTTATACTATAGTCAGTGAAAAACTAGAAAAAAGAGGATACTAAAATGAATGATTATATAATCTTAACGGACTCTACCACAGACCTTCCGTTAACGTATTTTAAAGAACATAATGTACACTATGTAACTTTGCCCTACACCATTGATGGCGAAACCTATGAAGGCGAACATCAGCTTGACGGAAAAACCTTTTATTCCCGCATGCGAAACGGTTCCCTTCCAACCACCTCTCAGGTCAATCCTGAGACCGCACTCGAAGCCTATCGCTCCATCATTTCGACGAACAACTGCGATATTCTATGCATTGCATTTTCCTCCGGTTTAAGCGGTACCTATAACAGTTTTCGTATAGCTGCAGAGGAATATACCGAAGAAGACCCGGATCACAAGATTATTGTAATTGATTCCCTCGCGGCCTCACTGGGTGAAGGCCTCATGGTTCACAAAGCCGTTTGTCTTAAGAACAAAGGCTATTCTTTGGAAGAAAATGCAGACTGGATTACCAAACATCGCGAGAATTTTGTTCATAACTTCACGGTAGACGATCTTTTCCATCTTCACCGTGGCGGTCGTGTCAGTAAAGCAACTGCCATCGTAGGAACGCTTGCCAATGTAAAACCGATTCTTCATGTGGATAGCGAAGGACATCTGATTAATGTTGGAAAAGTTCGTGGGCGTAAGAAGGCGTTAACAGCCCTTGTGGACGCTATGGAGAAGCAGATTGGCGAATACCGTGATAAGAACGATATCGTCTTTATCAGCCACGGAGACTGTGAGGAAGACGCAAAAGAAGTGGCAAACATGATCACCAACCGGTTTGGCATTCAGAACTTTTTAATCAACCCAATCAGTCCAACCATCGGTGCCCATGCCGGCCCGGGAACGGTTGCGCTGTTTTACTTAGGTGATTATCGTTAAGCTTTTTTGAACGGACAAATGGTGCTACCCAACGGATAGCACCATTTTTTTAATAGGTTACGTAACTTCCTTCGTTCAATTCTTTCAATGATATCTTATAGTGTTCTAACACCTTCAAAATATGACTACAGTTCGCATTGAAACGCAACGTCATCTGGCTAACCGTTTCTTCATAGTTTGAAATGTCAACTCCATCAAACTCCGTTGAATTATAATAGCAATATCCACATGTCGGCATTTTTATTACTAAAATATTTTTTCCCGGAATTTCATTCTCAACGGCATCAAAATACAATGGTTTTAATGCACCATCCTTGATATCCTCCAAAATAGCTTCCTTCATTTCCATCGGTGGAAGCTCAGCTACCTTTTCACTCTCTCCCTTCCGATTCTTAAACAGCTCTACCGTATCCCATTTCTGTTTAAATGGTTGTGCCGGCACCTGCTCAAATCGGTTAAAATACTTATCAATGGCATATTCCAACGAATTTTTCTCATGCACTTTTTGCGGCACAAATGGAATTGCATACCTGCGCCAAACGCTTGTTTTATTTTTTCGTATATAGTGAAACTCCACGTTATACAGCCTGGTGCTTCCACAATTTTGAATATATGATTTCTGCTCTAATATAATCTTGTTAAGCGCGCGCACATCTTCAATAGTCTGGACTTTCTCTCCCTCTGAAAACAACATATTCACGTTCACATTTGCCGCCTCAATCTCATCGGCCTTCGGAATAGCTGTTTCGTAACGTTTTGCCTGTCCCTGCACTACAAAAATGCTACCCCCTAATACAATTGCCATCACAATTGCCGGAATATACACTGCCTTCTTTCGCCATACGCGAACCGTCTTTCGCACAATCATGCTTACTACATAATAAAGTCCCAGGGTCGTCACTGCAACCACTAAGGCATTGGCTTTCCCCACCGTTGCAATGGTGCGGGTTGATTGTTCCACTCTCAAAATAACTAAGAACACAATTATTTCCGCGCAACCGGTAATTCCCAATGAAAAGAATACCTTCAACCATGGTTTTGTCAAAAAATCTCCCCAGCTTTCCACAGGTCGCCTGCAATACGCTACATAAGCCAATATCACCATAATAATAGCTGCCACGCCATAACACCAGGTCAATTTCTCGCCAACAAATACGAGTTTTCCGCTTTCCAACTGTGTAATTCCCATGGCAGAGCTCATATATTTTAAAGGCGAAAACATATACAACTTTTCCATATATCCATCGCCGCTACCTAGCTCAATCTGATAAAAACCAAAGATCATTCTCTGGCACATATCTCCAACCATCAGCAGCAATCCGATATACAAATAGTTAAAAATCAAAAACAATATCGGCGGCAAAAAGGAAACGCCACAAATCATGATTAGCAACACCATCATACTGTAAAACAAAAATCCGGCCAGCATCAATTCCCCGTAATACAAGCAGGAAATCTGAACCAGACTTTCCTTTTTCAGAACTGCTGCCATCCAAATCATGTTTACGAAAATCGGCAAAAGCGTTGCAATCATTCCATCTACATAATGCGATACAAATAACTGTGTTCTGCTTACCGGCAGTGCATGTAGCATCTGAATGCCTCGCTTATCAAACAGATAATGGAAACAAACCAGTGCACTTACAATGGCAACCAACGCCACGACCCATACCGTGCTTTCCATTGAAAATCCGCTTAGCACACCAACCTTTTCATCCCAGTAGCCATTCTTTGCTCCCCCGATTGACCAGCGCATTGCCTGGTGTATCCGGTGCACACCCCGATAGTACAAAAACAGTGTCAGTACCACACATATCCCTATCAAAAAACGCCAATCGCGCCTCATAATGACACCCTTAAAGCAAGATATCTTTGACTTCATAGTCCTTTCCTCCTAACTCATAGATAAAAATCTCTTCCAAAGTGAGTGGCAGCAAATCATAAAATAGCGGTTTCTTTGCTTCAATCTTTGCCGTAATCTGTGCAGAATTCCCTTTTATAATTAATGTAAGTACTCGCCCCGCCTTGGATTTGTGTATAATCTCCGGCATATCTGTAAAATCCGGTTCTTCCCCTTCAAATGCCATCTGCACCTTCAGGGTATTATCCTGCAGTTCCGCCAGCGATCGCTCCAGTATGACAGATCCTTCCGACATAATACCAACATGATCGCACACATCCTCTAATTCTCTCAAATTGTGGGATGACACCAACACCGTCAATGCACGCTGTGCCACCTCATTCATCAAAATACTCCACACCTGCTTACGCATAACCGGATCAAGACCATCTACCGGTTCATCCAGAATCAAAATCTCCGGCTTACATGCAATGGATAGCCAAAAGGCCATCTGTTTCTGCATTCCCTTTGAATAGGATTTAATCTTTCTTTTCTTATCTATCTTTGGAAAAAATTGCTCTAGTTTCTCAAACAATTCGTCATCAAACGAAGGATATAATGCCTTATAAAACTTTCGCATATCCTTCAACGTTGCTCCCGTAAAAAAGAAAATATCATCCGGGATGTATGCAATTCGCTGCTTCATCGCCACGTTCTCCCATATTGGCTCACCTTCAATCAGCACTTCCCCGGCATCTTCCCTATAGATTCCGGTCATATGACGAATAATCGTGGTCTTACCGGCACCATTTGGTCCAACCAGACCATAAATATTTCCTTTTTTTACATGAAGTGAAGTACCGCGCAAAACCTGGCTTCCATCAAATGACTTCACAACATTTCTTACCTGAATCATACGTTCTTATCTCCCTTCTTCATTCTTTCAATCAATTCTTCTTCGGTAACACCGTAAACATAAAGTTCCGAAACAAGCTGATCAAATCTTTGCAATAATTCCTTTCGCCTCGGACTTTCTTCTTGTGCGATGGATGCAACAAAAGTTCCTCGCCCTGCCACCGTATACAAATATCCTTCCTGTTCCAATTTCCGAATAGCACGCTGTATGGTATTAGGATTAATGGATAGCTCCGAGGCCATCTCACGCACAGAAGGCAATTTCTCGTCCGGCAATAAAAGCTTCTTCGCAATCTGCTCTCGAAGAGAATCGGCAATCTGTTCGTAAATCGGTCGCGAATCACGATAATTAATGGATAGCATATTGGCTCCTTTCTAAGTGTACTAATCATCTTAATACACTTATATCACAAAAAAATCATCTCGTCAACCCCGAGATGATTTTTATTTTTGCACGAAATAAAGAGCCCATCAGAGATGAGCTCCTTATTTCTAGGATATATAAAGGGAAAAACGTAAATTGCTTTTGTTGATGATTAAATTATATTCCATTCCAACAATTTTGTCAACAAAAAATTAATAAATTATGAATTTAAACACTACTTCTTCACGTTTCATTCACATTTTAAAAAATTCCAAACCGTTTCTTTACATGCGCCTCACACGTACCACGCATCTACCGCACTCCCGTCACAGTCAGCTGATAATACGTACTTGCATCTTCCTTATTATAGAATGGTATATAATGTGCTCCTACTAAATTATAATCTTTGGTCTCCGACTTAGCCGTTGTTCGCAAATAATTCGCATCCAACACATAGACACCGTTGTTCTCGTCGATACTTATTACGATTGCCGAATGCACCGACTTGTTACCAGTTTTTCCATATCTGATAATATCACCCGTTTTTATTACGCCCACAAGAGAAGCGTAATTATTATCCACATTACGGGCAACCAATCCGGAATTAACCGTTGCCGAAGTATCTCCGCCCGTATAAATGTACCATTGTGCAAAAGCGGCAAACCCGGCACATGTCCAGGCCGTAGGATAGATTGAGCCACTATCATTTATATAATGGTACGGGAACTTCGCTGCCGCATCCCCTTCTCCTGCAAATTTGAATCCCATGATGCCTTCAAAATATGCCGAGGATGCCACTGCAGTGTTTTTGGTAATATCATCACCGTTCCCCTTTCCTGCTTCACCGGTTGTTGTAAAATATTTTCCACTCCATAACTCGCAGAGGTGATTAATGTTTGCCATTACCGGGTCTTCCTGGGGGGCTTCCTGGGGTTCCTCCTGTGCTTTCACGATTGTGTAATCAAGACGCACCGATCCACTATAGCGTTTCTTGAAAGTGATTTTCACGTAATACGCCCCCGGCTCTATACTTCCGGAAATGCTTCCATTATCCTTCGTATAGTAAGTCAGCTCATAATTTGCCTTATCAATTGTTTTTCCGGAAGCATCCTTCACCACCACTACCGGTACCTGTTTCTCCCCGGTATAAGCAAATTCCGAACCCTCAATGGAAACGCTTTTAATCTTTTTAATTTTGAAATACTTATATGAGGTACCGTAAGTACTGCTGCCATATTGAATGGTCGGCATAATTCTTACCTTTCCCTCTTTTTTCATAGTGGCCTGTTTTAACACCTTCTCACTCATTTTACATGCAAGCTTTAGCTTTTCTCCGCAATTACACTTAAAAATTGCATAACACTTCTCACCCGACCACTTAAAGCTCGGTCTCTTATAGGTATGAAAATGATTATTATCCCCGTAAAGCGATACCTTGTCATCCCACTCACAAACATATCCAAAGTTATCAAGCCCAAACCAGGATTCCCGTCCGAAGGTTCCTTCTTCAATCAAATCATTCCAAAGATAAGATTCATCCCCTCCTGCATTTGGGTTGTTGTAGGTATACATCATAAGTGCAGTTTCGTATCCTCTGTCCGGCTGCCCCGGTGCCCAGGATGCAAACCTGAATTTCTCGCCGGTTATCCATTTGAATGCACCCTTGCTATCCTTATGTCCACCCAACCAGTAGTTCTTTCTACCCGGTCCATCATCTGCTATCAGCGATTTTACAAATTCATTTTCGGCTTTGGAATTAATCGTTACAAGATGTCCTCCCAACGCAACGCAAGCCTTATTTGCCTCGTTCCATGTAAGCCCCTCATTAATGACCGCATACTGATGTCCCTTGAAAGTGGTTTTTTCCACTTTTGCTGCCTTAGCCCCGGTAGCCGGAATCGCCGCTGCCGCCAAAGCAACCAACGCTAACCTCCAAATTTTTCTCATACAACCTCCTTGACTCTAGTTCGTTGTTTTTGCAAACAATTTCTCTGCTTATGATACCATATAAATAACTTTTTGTGCGTTTTTTTTGAAACTTCACGCAAAAAAATAAAACCCTTGAAAAATCAAAGGTTTTATAATACGGGCAACAGGACTTGAACCTGCACGGTCTCCCACTAGAACCTAAATCTAGCGCGTCTGCCAATTCCGCCATGCCCGCAAATATGATGTTCTCACGAGTATTTATTATAGCAGAAAGCGAAGAGCTGCGCAAGTACTTTTTCTCTTCCCGTCAGGTGAATGTCCTTACTGTCTCCACATTTAAACCCTATGATAAATCTCGCCATCATTGGCCTTAAGTTTCATCGTAAGACGTCCCTCTTTAGCGCTAACTAATTCGCCCGACAGCAGTCCCTGATACGTACCATCTCCAATGCCTACGCTAATCTGCGCCTCATTGTCATCATTATTCACCGCAACAACCAGACTGCCTCGACCAAATGCAAACTGCCTGTTCGTAAGAAACAATTCCCTGTAATCTCCCCAAACAAGATCCTGCTTATATGCTTCATGAATACGCCCCAATGCGGCAATCAGTCTGGTGCATGGGTTCTTCTCATAATCTTCCTTATACTCCTGAAGATTGATAAATGGGCGAAGGGAATCATCCGAGCCCCATTCCTTCTTACCCTCAATTCCAAACTCGCTTCCATAGTAGATAGAAGGAATACCGGGAAGGGTATAAAGCAGAATATGTACCGGTGTAAAATGCGCCTTGTTTAAGAGCTTTGTCATAATTCGCTCCACATCATGGTTGTCCACAAAATTATAGAGTTTGATATGCGCCGGAACCATTTCAAAAGTCCGCTTCACGGTATGGGCAATCTCGAAAAAATTGTGGTCATTTAAACCACTGTAGAGCCCCTTATGAAGCGCATAATTGGTTACACTGTGCAAAGTATGCTCATTAGCCCACCGTTCATACTGGCCATGAATCACTTCTCCCATAAGCCAAAAATCCGGTTTTATCTCCTCTGTGGTATGACGCAACTCCTTCATAAATGCAAAATCAAGCACGTCTGCAGCATCCAGCCGTAACCCATCAATATCAAATTCTTCTACCCAAAACCTAACCACGTCAAGCAAATATTGTTTCACTGCCGGATTGTGTAGGTTTAGCTTTACTAAAAGATTGTATCCACCCCAATTATCATAGGAAAATCCATCGTTATACTCATTGTTCCCCCAGAAATTCACATTGCAGTACCAATCCTTATAAGCGGAATTCTCTCTTTTTTCCAAAAGGTCCCGAAAGGCAAAAAAATCACGTCCGGTATGATTAAATACCCCATCCAGAATCACTTTGATTTCTTCCCGGTGACATTTTTCAACAAAATTTGCCAGATCCTCATTCGAACCAAGGCGGCTGTCCACTTTCTTATAATCCGTAGTCTCATAACCATGGCCGACGGATTCAAAGAGTGGGCCAATGTAAAGAGCTGTAATGCCAATCTTTTTCATGTGTTCTATCCAAGGTTCCAATGTCTGAAGCCGTCCGGCGGGCTCACTGTAATCATTCTGTTTTGGCGCTCCGGTAAGCCCCAACGGATAAATATGGTAAAAAACCGCTTCTTCATACCATGCCATATCAACACTCCCTTCCGCTAATTATGAAATTATAACGTCTCATTATCGGCTTTCTCTACAATGTGCTATAGTTCAAGTATAGAAAAGTTCGTATCTATTTTCAAGCTATAACACAGTAAAATGGTATTAAATTTTTACAATTCAGTTGACATACCTTCGCGGTTAGTGCAGGCGCTAAGGAGGCTGGTGCTGAATGCGATTTGCTAACCGCAGACCAGTTTAACGCAGATTCCGTTGGAAACTACGATGCTATAGCATTTGGTTGTCCGGCTATGGGGGCCGAGGTTCTTTGAAGAAAGCGTGTTTGAGCCAATGTTCACCGGTTGCTTAAGCGCTTTAAAAGGAAAAAAATCCGCTTTGTTCGGTTCCTATGGTTGGGGTGACAGCGAATGGATGCGCAATTGGGAAGATACCTGCCGCGATGCCGGAATGAATCTGGTATGCGACAGCGTCACAGCAAACAGCGCTCCACAGGATTCTGATTTGGATGCCTGCAAAGCGCTAGGAAAAACTATCGCTTCGTAACACCAAATAAATAATTCAATAAGGGCTGTCGCATCATTCAACCCATGCAACAGCTCTATAGACTTATTCTGTAACCGTAATATCTCCGGACACGGTTTTTAATTTTCCCTGTCCTTTTCCATCGCCGATAACGCTACGATACTTTCTTTTGCCAAAATGACCGGAAACCTTCTCCTTGCAAGGCATATCCACATCACCACTAATACTCTCAACAACAATACTCATTCCCTGTGTCTCACCCATCGCGAACTTCATGTCGCCGCTAACTGATTTACACTCTAGGTGGTCACATTCCAAGTTCGCCACCGCTATATCACCGCTGACAGTTTCGCCGCTATAGGCAACCACCTTACCTCCGGTGCACTGTATGTCGCCGCTAACTGACTTGCATCGCATCTGCTCTCCGGAAAAATCTGCAATTTCCATATCTCCGGATACCGTTACCATTGAAATCCTCTTCTCCACGTCAATTCCCGTAGCCAAAATATCTCCCGAAACCGCCTTTACGTCCATATCGAAAAACACACCCGGAACCTCTACCGTTAAATGAGCCCAGCAACGATGCGGCACATTGTTTGCCTTCTCCTTAGCCACAAACGTATTTCCACACACCTGAATACTATACTGTATACGCTTATTCAAGCGACTTTCCGAAACAGAGCTTTCATAACGTGCGCGGAAAACACCGTCTTTAGATGGTACTATCTTAATATCAGCAATTACCATATCCAGATCCAGCACCCGTATTTCTCCCTTTGTGTTCTCGTAAAAATACGTGCCATCTTCCCCACTATGCGCTTCGTCATCTGCTACCCTATCCCTCACAGCCGGTTCCTCAAACCGTCCATACTCTTCTTCCAGCTGCTTTGCCAATTCCTTCGGATCTCCCAGCTCTTCTGCTAACGCATCCTCTGTCTTACCTTCCTCTAACCCCATATCAAAATGCGCTTGAAAATCCTCTAAAATCTCTTGCTCAATTTCCGGACTCACATGTTGCAATGCCTCTTGTAGCTGTTTCATATACTGTTCTCTCATTCTTCCTTCTCCTCTCCTAATAATCGTTTTACCGCCTCTGAAAACTCCATATACTCCTCATACTGCTTCCGATATTCCTGCCAGCCACTCTCTGTTAAGTGATAATACTTTCTTGCCGGTCCACTTCCCCCATCCACCAGATAGGTCTCCACAAATCCTTCATCTCGAAGTCGTTTCAAAATCAGATACAATGTCCCTGTAGCTAACTCCATTTCCTTCGACACATGCTCCGTCAATTCATAACCATAACAATCACTCCTCGAAATTCTGGACAGCACACACAACTCCAATACACCTTTCTTTAACTGTGCGTTCATTTCCTTCCTCCTTTCTTCTATGTTGAATTTATCATATCACATACTATTCTATATTGCAATATAGCAATTTAAAAAAAATAGCAACTGGTAACTTTTCGCTACCAAGTTGCTATTTTCCCGTTCTAAAAGGTTAATTAATGGTTAGTCCTCCCAATGAAATATGGTCCAATAGCTCTTTTTTCAAATGCACGTTACTCTTTGCCCGTTGCTCCTTGAAATAATCACTATGAATACCATAGTACGCAGACAAAACCTCTTCTGACATGGTCAATTTTTCTTTTTCTGCAAGAGAAATCACCCATTTGCCTGCCAGCTTATTTTCCGTAAGCGACCGCCGCAAATCCTCTTCTGTAATGTCCAGTGTCTTCTGTTTCTCCGTCAAATTCTCATACATGCCTTTTGCCTGTTCCTTTATCTCCGCCTTTTCCGACTTCGATAATTTCATCCCGGCTTCCATCGCAATCCCTGCATACATCCGGTCTCGCAAAAAATACTTCAGCGCAACGTTCTTCGCCTCTTTATTTACAAACGCATTATTTATATATAATCCCCAGTATTCCTTTGGATTGTCCGGATTGTAGGTCAACGCCTGTTCATTCACCGACTCTTCCTCCACCATGAAGTAATACGTCAGTTCCCGCAACTTTACGTCCCCCTGTTTCATAGAAATTGCCACGTCATCTGCGCACTTTCCATATTCAAATCGGGTGACACGTTTAACAACAAAAGCACTTACGGCCAGCACAATAAACGCTGCAAAAATACCCCACAGAATTCGTTTTGTCTGTTTCATAAGAACTCCTTATTTCGCTGCTGCAGCAGATACCACGATAGAATCATATTTCTCCTCTGCGGAGGAACCGCGAGAAGTTAACACGATTGGGCACTTCGCTCCAACGATAAATCCTGCCATCTTTGCTTGACAGGTAATGGTGTATACTTTTCCCAAAATATTGCCTGCATGAATATTCGGAACGATTAACACGTCCACATCGCCGGCAATTTTACTTTCATACCCCTTGAAATCCGCAATTTCTTTGCTCATAGCACAGTCATAGGAAATCGGTCCTTCCACAATACAACCGGTGATTTCACCGTTCTGGTTCATCTTCGCAAGTTCATCCGCATCCAATGTTTCCGGCATCTTCGGATTTACTTTCTCAACGCAGGCAAGCACTCCCACCTTTGGGTTCTCATATCCGTAGGCATGCAACACACCCACCGTGTTCTCGATGATTGCCTTCTTCTGTTCAAGCGTAGGATACGTTACCATTCCGCCATCAACCGCAACCACAATCTTGTGGTAATTCGGCACTTCAAACATGGTGAAATGACTCATAACGCCACCTTTTCCAAGACCATGTTCCTTGTTTACAACAGCCTTCAAAATCACCTTGGTATCCAGGTATCCCTTCATCAGGAAGTCACCCTTTCCTTCACGGACAAGTGCAACTGCCTTCTCAGCTGCTGCCTGTGGCTCTGCTTCATCGTAAATATCCTCTTCCGGAACTTCTTCCCCAAGCTTTTCTAAGATTTCCATAATCTTAGCCTTGTCGCCCACAAGAATCGGACGGCAGATGCCTTCCTTTCTGGCATGCAATGCTGCCTCTAAGGTATGCTCCTCGCCGGCTGCCGCGATTACCATACGCTTCATGTCAGAAAAACCTTTCACCTGATCAATTAACTGTGCAAAATTCTTAATCTCCATAATACATCTTCTCCTTATGCTCCCTTTTTTATATTTGAACAGGAAATTCCTGTTACATACACTTCGCAATGCGCTCCATCAACTGTGGCAAAATTTCCTCACCACGCCGATAGCCATTCACATAAAATGTGGTCAAAAGCTCCATACTGAGCGCCTTCTGTTCCTCAAGTCCACTGGCTTGCGCTGCTGCCTGACGTTTCTTCACAATCAGCCCATGCCACGCCCTTACAAATGCTTCATATCCGGTATAATTCTCTTCCGAAAGCCATTTCTTAATCTTCACCTTCGTCTTATTCTTGGCTGGACAGGCATCCGTTTGCAAAAAATAGAAGAACTCATCACCTTCATAAATTCGTCCCAACGGATACAATCTGCAAATCCCCGGTCTTGCAGGATGCACGCTACATCGCCCTGTTTCATCCAAAAAGCGACAACACCCCTTGTCATTCTCCATGCTTAGCAGCGGAAGAATCAATCCATCCACCACAGAAAGCTCCACTCCATTGCCTATCAAACTCTCAAAACTTTGATTCAAAAACTGTGTCAGTCTGTAAACATCATAGGGATCCAACACAATGGTTGCCTCCATGTCTCTACAACAATCGCTACACCCCTTACAATCATTACAGCCTATCTTCACCATATCGCCTGCGCCAAATCGGTTCTCCGGCGTAAGCATATCCGCTGAAACCTCTCGTAACATCTGTTTCCTCACTATAACTTTTCTAAAATCTGTAAAATTTCATCATACGTCGCCGCCTCATATTCCGGCAAGATATCGCTTCGTGGTTCCTGGTTTCGATGATTAAACCAGATGGTATGAAGCCCTGCATTGATCCCACCGCGAATATCCGAGGTCAAACTATCTCCAATGATAACCGCTTCTTCCTTGCGAAAAGGCGGTATTTCCGCGAAACAATGTTCAAAAAAGGCAAGAGAAGGCTTGTCTGCCCCTACCGTCTCAGAAATAAAGATTGCATCCAGATACGTAGCCAAATCCGAACTCCTTATGCGGCTATCCTGCACATTGGACGTCCCGTTCGAAACAAGGTAAAGGGCATATCTACCTTTCACCGTATCCAAAAATTCCTTCGCTCCCGGCAAATAGAAATGTCCGATTCCCAACTCTTCTTCATAGGTATCCTGTAGTGCGCGAACATCACAATCAATCCCATATTCCTGAAACAACAGTTGAAAACGCATAAGCAGGATTTCTTCTCTCGTTGCTTTCTGTTCCTCAAGCAACTGCCAAACATATTTGTTAATAACATCGTAGCGTTCCAACACTTCATTCCCCGGTTCTAAACCAAACCGGGCAAACGCACGCTTTAACGCTTCTTCCTGCGCAAGCTTGAAATCAAAAATCGTTTCATCCAAATCCAAAAAGAGCGTTGTAATCATTTCCTATTCCCTTTCTATTCCTACCTTTGGGCAATCACGCCCTCCACATTCCATTATACAAAAAAAGCGCTGCCTCTGCAACGCTTAATCCAATGAGACATCGGGGATTCGAACCCCGGACAACTTGATTAAAAGTCAAGTGCTCTACCACCTGAGCTAATATCCCATCTACAGGTTTCCCTGCTAACTGGGCTAACCAGATTCGAACTGGTGAATGCAGGAGTCAAAGTCCTGTGCCTTACCGCTTGGCGATAGCCCATTATTCCTTTGACACTGAACACCACAAATCCGGAACAGTCCCAATAAGGTGGATAGAGGGATTCGAACCCTCGGCCTCCAGAGCCACAATCTGGCGCGCTAACCAACTGCGCTATACCCACCATATATCTCTCAGCTTAGAAAAAACAATAGGAAACTCTCCCGAATTTCCTATTGTATCTAAAACGTGCTCGAAGGGATTCGAACCCCCGACCCACGGCTTAGAAGGCCGTTGCTCTATCCAGCTGAGCTACGAACACGTAAGCGGGTGATGGGAATCGAACCCACGTATCCAGCTTGGAAGGCTGGTGTTCTACCATTGAACTACACCCGCAAGGCATATGAATCGGGGTGACAGGATTCGAACCTGCGACCTCCTGGTCCCAAACCAGGCGCTCTAGCCAAGCTGAGCCACACCCCGTGCTCTGCGTTTGCTTTACTTCATTGCCTCAACGCAAGATATAGTATATAACATACCACTACGTTTGTCAACACTTTTTTTATTTTTTCTTTTAAATATTTTTTTCATACAATTATAACGATTCATCCGCATAGCGAAGGCTAACTTTAACCTGCCCCTTTTCCGGCACTTCCATCATCATATAGGTCGGCCTTCGCTCCGGATTTCTCGGAAACGTCACACTACCCGGATTTAATAACAGCACTCCATCCACCACCTGGCAAAATGGGCTGTGCGTATGCCCAAACATCGCGATATCGCATCCTCGCTTCTTTGCTTCGCTCACCAGTTCCTTTACACCATAATAGACATGGTAATAATGCCCGTGGGTCATAAAAATCTTATGCTCCCCTACGAACACCTCTCTTTCCCTTGGCAAAAACAGCTCCGAATCGTTGTTTCCACACACAATGTAAAGAGGGCAGTCTATCTGTGCTTCAATATCCGTCTCCCGCTCTTCTACGTCGCCTAAATGAAACATACCATCCACATGTCCCATGGAATAAATAATTTCATCCAAATATGTATGATATCCATGAGAATCACTCACTATTACATATCGCATTAATATCCCTCTTTTTCCAGAAGTTCACGCATCTTGCGCAATGCATCGCCACGATGGCTGCGTGCATTTTTTTCTTCGGTTGTTAACTGTGCAGACGTGCAGCCGCATTCCGGTACATAAAAAATCGGATCGTAACCAAATCCATTCTCTCCTGCAATTTCATGCGCAATAACCCCTTCAAAGGTTCCACGCACGCATAATTCCTTACGTACGCCGTCTTTTTCCGGCAAAACAGCTGCAATTGCGCACACAAAGCGCGCCGTACGCTGTTTCTCTTCCGCATTCTCAAGGCGGTCAATAATCGCCTGATTTTTTATTGGATAAGGAGTGTCTTCACCCATATAACGTGAAGAATAAATTCCCGGCTCTCCATTTAAGTAGTCCACTTCCAAACCGGAATCATCCGCAAGCACCAATGCGTCGGTATGTTGTGCAATGGTCCTTGCCTTAATCATTGCATTTTCTTCAAAGGTACTGCCATCTTCCACAATCTCTACCTCTATGCCTGCTTCCTTCATCGAAACAATCTGTTCGGAAATTCCCGCAAGAATGTTACGAACCTCCACCAATTTATGCTCATTTCCTGTCGCAAATACAATTTTCATTTTAAAATCCTTTCTCAAGGGCCTTTTGTATTCCGTCATACAATCCCTTGGCTATTTTCTTCTGTTCTACTGGATTGGTCAGGCGCTTCTGCTCTGCTTTACTTGAAACAAAGCCCACTTCTACCAGTGACACCGGAACCTTGGCATTTCGAATAATAAAAATGCGATTTCCGGGCACAAGCCCTTTGTCTTTACTCCGAAACGCCTTCGTTGTTTCTTTCAATAAAATGGATGCCAATTCTTTGCTCTTATGACTTCCCTTTTTCGTTTCCGAATACAACACTTGCGTTCCCTCAACACTACTATAATAACTTCCCATCGCATTTTGGTGGATACTGATAAAAAGATTCGCCCGCACTTCATTTGCCAGCCTCACCCGTTCATAAAGCTCCACATGCGCATCATCCAAACGCGTATAATATGCCTTTATCGAAGAATCCTTATCCAAATACTTTTTTAACGCCTTTACAATTTGTAAATTCACTGTCTTTTCCTTGACACCACCCACTACGGCTCCTGGCATCTTTCCACCATGTCCGGCATCAATCACCACAATGCGGTCATACACTTCCCGGGGTTTCTTTAAGGTTAGATAACAAAATCCTTTTTCCTTCGACAGAGCCGGCACCACAACCCGATCTGTCTCAAAAGAGATCTTAAGTCCAGCCTTCGTATCCGATACTTTCATATCCGTCAAATACCGAGTGCTTCCGATAATCGGATAACGGTTTAATCCCGCTTCCTTTGCCCCCGGAAAAACCAGCTCCACTTTTCGTCTCACCGGATTTTCCTTTATTGTCACCTCTGAAAGTGCATGCCCTTCAAACTTCGTCAGCCGAATAGAATACCCCAGCTTTTTTCGAAGCTTGGCACTAATCTCCTGCTCATGGAGTCGCATCAGCTCTAATGCGTTCATTTCTTCGCGCATACGCGCCTCTTCTCGTGCAGCCATATATTTGGCCACCAACGCACCTGCCCGCATTGTCACTTTTGGCAAATATACAAGGGAAATGCAGATGACAAGACAAGCGCTCACCATAAGTATGGTAAATTTTTTTATCACCTTCTCTTCCATCTACGTTTTCCTCTACCGTTTCTTTACATTTTTGGCATATGCCTTCAGGCACACATTGCATTTCTGCGTTTTTTCCGCATTCTGCCACCGTTTCCCGTTGGGGCTGATGTAGGACAGCCCATCCGTCAGGTCAACGGGAACTGCTGCCCCTTCTTTTGCATATTCTACTGCCAGTGGCCGGTTTGCTCCCGGCGTCGTAATTTTTAACACAACTGCAAAATGCCCTCCCTGGCGCACACGTACGCTCCGGTCAAATCGAATGGTGTAATACCCCGCCTTCTTCACCATACCGTCCGCCACTTTGTATCCCTTTCGCAAGCTGCGAATCGTAGTAAATTCCGGCACTACATAAAGCTCATAGGATGTATCCGTTCCGGTTGCATAAAAACCGGCGGCCTCCACATCCTCTTTTTCTTTCGCCACAAAAACATTCGCTGCATACAAACTATCTTTATTATATCCAAGCTGTCCACCCCATCCGCACAAATCGGATTGATAAATGCGGTCAAAATTATGGACGGACTCTATATTTGTATAACTTAAGCAATGGGCACCAATGTTACAATCCTCGTAGGACACATAGAAATATCCGCCCATTCCAAATTCATCTCCCCAACTGTTCTGGCAGATGAATGCTCCGTCATGTTCCGGTGCCGTAGCAAAATTTGACGCCGCGTAGGCATCGTCCCATCCTACGATCACCACATCATGGTTTACGGGCATCGTGCCGTTGTAGTAATAAGCCGCATTTTTTTTATTATAGTAAAAGCCATATTTGGGTGCAAAATACAACGATGTCTGCACAGCTCCGTGCTTATAAACCGCTTCTTTTATTTCTTCAAGGTTCTTATTTTCAAGAATCTGTATCTCCTGCACATGTTTTGCCGGTTTTAATCCATTTGGTGACACACCGTCACCGTAGGGATCTTCCTCCTCAAGGACCGGTCCTTGCCAGCTGGTTAAATACGCCATTCCCATGGTGTACTCACCGCCTTGCGCCTGATCAGAGGAAAAACTATTACGCATACTCATATGATCCGCAGAAAAGGTAATATTTTGCTCCGGCAAAAGGGCAGACTCCATCGCAGATAAGGACGCAAACGCCCAACAGGTTCCCAGCTTTCCTTGATCTTTCACACCACTTATCCGGCCATATGCTCCCAAATCAAACATACTTGGGAGGTACGACCCCTTTAATGTTGAAACAGCATTTCCGGCATTGTTTTTCATGTCCCAGCTCAAGGTAAAATGCAATGCCTTCCGCAAAGGCTGTAACGGAACATACACAACACCTTCATGTATCGTTGCTGCTTCCGTTACCTCCACCTTCCGGTCATTTACCAATATGGTTCGTTCATTTAGTGGCATGATCACCTGTGTATCCCCCTGCAAAATCAGCAAACTGTTATCCTCATACAGTCTTGCCGCACAGCGAATCCCATCCATTAACACTTCGGTGGAAACCATGATATTCAATTTATCGCTCATATAAATATCGTTCTGATCGTTGTTATATCGTTGGTCATTTAGCACAACCGTCATTTTCTTTGCATTCACGCTCTGCGCAATCATGGGGCTAAACACGTCCTCTTTAATATTGGCACCGCGAAATTGCTCTACTTCTTCTAATACCTCACCTGCGGACTGAAACTTAATAACAGTCACCAACACCACTAACAATCCCAGAACAATAAACCTCTTTTGAAATCGCATACAATCCCTTACCCATTCTTACGAGGTGGCTTCGGACCAATAAATTGCAAAAAGTCGGTCTTCAACATCCCGTTATATATTTTTCTCGTTTTGGTCGGTTTCATCCCCATATGTTTTGCCGCTTGCTCATACGCCGTAATCAAATAGGCACTCCAGCTATCAAGTCCCTTCAGTGCCTGTCCAATTTCGCCATACAGTTTCGGCAACTCCTCTTTTTCAGATATACGTTCTCCATACGGTGGATTGGTAATCACAAATCCATATTTCTTTGGATGCGACAGCTTCGCCACTTCTCTTGTCTGAAAATGGATCAAATGATCCACTCCGGCGCGCTTTGCGTTCTCTCTAGCCACCTTGACCACCTCCGGGTCAATGTCGTATCCTTGCAAATCCGTTTCAATATTTGTATCAATTTCTGACAGCGCCTCTTCCATTACCTCATCCCATAAAGTCGGCGCAATCAAATTCTCCCATTTCATAGATAAAAACTCTCGATGGCATCCCGGCGCAATGTTCGCCGCCATCATGGCTGCTTCTATCAAAAACGTACCGCTTCCGCAAAACGGATCCACTAAAATACGATCTTTTCTCCAAGGTGTCAGCATGATCAGCGCTGCCGCAAGAGTTTCCGTTATTGGTGCCTTTGAGGTCTTAAGCCGGTATCCACGCTTATGGAGAGAATCCCCTGTTGTATCAAGGCAAACCGACACTTCGTCCTTCATCAGATTAATACGCACCGGATACGCATCTCCCTCCTCAGAAAACCACTCCACATGGTAGACACCCTTTAGTTCTTCCACCATGGCTTTTTTTACAATTGCCTGGATGTCTGTTGGGGAAAAAAGCTTGCTCTTAACCGACGTTGCCTTCGTTACCCAAAACTTTCCATTCTTCGGGATGTATTGTTCCCAGGCAATTCCTTTGATTCCCTGAAAAAGTTCTTCAAACGTAGTTGCCTTAAATTTTGCTACCTGCAATAACACACGTTCGGTTGTCCGAAGGTAAACATTGGCTCTGCAAATTGCCTCCGCATCCCCTTCAAATGTAACGCGGCCATCTTCAACCGACAAAATCTCATATCCCAGGTCATAAATTTCCCGTTTCAAAACGGCCTCTAATCCAAAGTGGCAAGGTGCCACCAATTCATATAACTTATTCATTCTTTCACCATTCACTTTCTATATGATAGTTTAATTTTTTCCCTCTGGCATGTCAATAGCAACAAAAATTTTTATTTTTTTTCAAGAAAGCATTGATTTATTCTTCAAAAGGTGGTAATATTTTTGAGTAAAGCGATTTCCCGATCACTTTATTACCCCTTATGATAGTTTTCTATTCTCCCCCCTGTACACTCCCTCGTGTACATATATTTTCCCAAGAATAGAAAACGTTTTCCCAATTTCCGTAGACCCCATCTACGGAACTCAACCCTGGAGACGACTGAACGAAAGGTCGTCTCTTTTTTTGTCCAAAAAACGGGCGTGTACCGTAAGATACACGCCCGTTCCTTTTTATAGTGAATAGAAATCCAAATTTTCCTGCAAATCCGGTGTAATCTCTCCACCTTTTTCCTGATAACGGCTATACAGCGTATTGAGTTTCTTTACCTTCTTAGCTATTTGAATATCATATCGTTGGAATTTCTCCTGGAACATTGGATTATCCCTTAGTTCCCCTCGAATCTCCGCACTGAACGGACAGTACGTAAAGATAATATTCCGGGCCACTTTATTCAAACGGAAACTTCCTTTTGCTTCGAACTTAATCCAGTTCTCATAATCCTTAACAAACACCTCACGGAAGCTATTACGGGAACGTTTAATTGCATTATGAACCTTCTCTTTTGCCTCCGGCGATAACTCAAAGTTCTTACGATAATACTGCAAATAATCACTGTATTCACTCGTTAGCGATGGCGTTGTTATATCATTCCAACGAGCGCCTTGAATTTTGCGGCACATTTCCCATCGATACCGTCCACAGTTCGTGATCATAATTTCCTGCAAATCCCCACTACACAAAATCGGAAGCATGAATCTTGCCGCCGTATTGTTCCTGGTTCCTGCTGTAACCTGCCACATCATGCCAAGATTTCCGGCATTTGGCATGAGGATAATTTGCGGCAAAATCTCTTTGTTTAAATATTCGGAGTTAATTCCTTTGTCCTTGTCCGAAAACATTAACTCTCGATAGAACAAGGAAAAGTCAACACTACGCACACTGTCAATGGCCTCTCGCACCTTTGCCGCAGTCACCACCATCGCCTCCGGTGTACCAATGATATCTTCCTCAGACAAAATCGGACAGAATGTCGTGATATGTCCACAAGTTAGTTTTCCACCGGAATGGAACAAGTTATCCAACTCATATTCCGTCTTTTTCCACGTATCTTCCAAATATACTTTCTCCTGATCAGCCGGAATATCTCCCATGCGGACGCCTTCTTTAACAAACTTACGATAGTCCATATCCAATTCATTGATTGATGGCTCGTTCTCGCCCATGTAGATGCTTCGAATCCAATCAAAGAATGTAAATACCTCTGCGGAACGGCAAGCCTCCAGGTCATCTACTAAATCAAGTAGTGCTTCTGCATTCTCCTCACCTGCAAATCCCACATCCATAAATCCAAAATGCAAGTACATACTGATGATGTCGTTTGGAATTCCCTGTTCCAAGGCATTCTTCGCACAAGCCTTGTAGCATGTATAGAAGGCATTCGTCAGCCATTTACGCAAGCTTCTTGCATCGCCATCGGTCGCATTTCGGTCGGAAAGCTCTGAGAATTGTTTCAGTTTTGCATCGAACTCTGCCTTGTCCTCCTCGCTATACCCTGCAAAATTTAGAATCTGCTCAAAGCAGGTAAGCTGCTCGCTCTCTTCTTCTTCGTTCCATTGTGCCTCTGCTTGTTTTGCACCTTCCTCGGAATACTCTGCAAAAACGAAATTCCTGTACTCTGCCACACGGCTTTCCGCAAGCTCCTTTGGAAACATTCCGCTTTGACCAACGATGGCAATCAGTTTTTCCATCCATTCCTTTACATCCGATTTATCCTCGCTTACGAAAGACACGCGGTTCTCCAGATCAAAAAACAGCTGGAATAAATCGTTCTTCTTTTCTGAAAGAAGCATACTCTTTGACTTTTCCAAGTAATTCAAAAGCTCATCCATTCGGCGAATCAAACTATTCATAAACACGCCGGTCATTTCAATGGTTCCCAAACATAACTCATTGCAAGTAAACAGCTCTTTCAAATCATTCAAGCCAAACTTTACAAATTTCTCATAATACAGTTCCTGCCATTCCGGAATCGCATTTTTTGTATCAATCGCAGAAAAATGTTCCATTCGCTGCATCTCCACCTCTGCAACAGAATACTTCGAACACAAATACTTATAATCCCTATAGGCCGTCACTGTGGTTTTATAAAACTCCTTCGTAATATCACGAATTCGTTTGTAGTCTGTAAGCAAGACATCCGCCTGTTTTAACGCAGCTAAAATAAATACACTGCCATATTCACTTTTTTGAAAAATGTCCATGAAGTCCATTGGCGTTTTGTACGGAAAACTGCAAATCACCGTATCTTCTCTTGCAATGTAATCACATGCGTAGGCACTCTGACTACACCCTGCCAATCCAAGCAAATGTCCGGCCTCCAGCACTCCTTGCATGTACTGACTCTTCTGATACACACTTCCGGAAACCACCAGGCCGACTTCCTTCATACGCTCCCCTGCTTTGTAAATGACGCTTCCTTTTTTATAAGTTACGTTTGCCATAGAGTATCTCCTTTTTATCTACGTGATATAAGTCGCAACGCGAGCAATATTAACAGTACCGGCACCAAAATCGGTGCAAGCAACGATATCGTTCCTGCCACCAGGGCAATGACGCCAACAATAATCACAAAAAAAGCAATCACTGCCGTTATGGCCAATACCTTGCCCTTCCAACCGCCATACGCCTTTCCGTTAATATGAAAATCAAAATTGGAATTATTGCCGGCACTCTGGTGCACACGCTCCTCTTCATATTCTTCCCTCTCCGGCTGGCTACTGATAATTGTTTTCGCAATCAGTCGCGGATTTCCCAGTTCTTCCAGTACTTCCTGCTCTGTGCGTCCTTTTCGCGATTCCTGCATAATATACGTTTCATAATAATTCAGGTTATCCTGTATCGTCGCCTGGTCCACCTGACCCTGCAACGCAATTCTAAGTTCTGATATAAATTCCTGTCTTGTCATTCCTATCCCCTTTCTATCTTCCGCTTATTTTTACATTATAGCATATCTTTCGAAATTAAAAAGAATTTTAACCATTTTTTCGTTGTTTTCATTCTTGTAGTCGTTCCTATAGTTTGCTATAATAGGTTGTTAGAAAAATAAGTGGGGTGATTTTTTATGAAAAAACACACAATAACCAAAGACAAACTTATTACAGAGAGCAAGCGAATCGCTTGCGCCGTGCTTGCCTCTATTATTTTTGCCGTCAACATCAACACCTTTGTAAATGCCGGTGGTCTTTTTCCTGGTGGTTTTACGGGAATTACGTTGTTAATTCAAAAGTGTTTTCTAAAGTATCTCGGAATATCTTTATCCTATTCCGTCATCAACTTTACGCTTAACTTTTTCCCAATTATACTTGGTTTTCGTAAAATCGGGTTTAAGTTCACCAGCAGTAGCGTGCTTGTCATTGTTCTCACCGGTCTTTTGACAGACCTGTTGCCGGTATTTCCAATTACATACGATGTCCTGCTCATCAGCATTTTCGGCGGCTTAGTCAACGGACTTGCCGTATCGGTGTGCCTCCTGGGTGGTGCCAGCAGCGGCGGAACTGACTTCATCGCCATTTACGCAGGCGACAAATTCGACATCGATCCGTGGAATTACGTACTTGCATTTAACGCCACCGTCTTGATTATCGCCGGCGCGTTATTTGGTTGGGATGCAGCATTGTATTCCATTATTTTCCAGTTTACCTCTACACAAGTGGTAAACCTGCTGCATCGCAAATACAAGAAGGTTACTCTCTTCGTTATCACGGATCATCCGGATGAAGTGTTTGAAACGATTCGCAAACGCACCAACCATTCTGCCACTGATTTTATCGGGGAAGGTTGTTACAAAGGCGAACGCAAACATTTAATTTATTCGGTAGTATCCAAGAGCGAAGTAAAGTCCATGGTTCAGGAAATCCACGCCATCGACCCGGCAGCTTTCATCAATGTAATCAAGACCGAATCCATTGAGGGACGCTTTTATAGTCTTTCTGATTATTAAAGAACGGAAAAAGAAGGATATCCGCAATTTGGACTATCCTTCTTTTCTTATTCCTTTTCACAGGTCTTTTCTGAACCCAGCCACCTAAAACGGCGCTTCAAAACGTTTAAGTTTCTCATACAGTTCTTCCATATCATCATGCATAGATTCCGTTTGCTCCATCTGCTTACGAAGCTGCATCATCTTCTCGTCCGTCTGCGCGATAACCGCCGCACATTCTTTCAGTCCATCCACAATGCTTGTGGTATTCTCACCGCATTTCTTATATCGAATTCCATGTTCCAGACTTGCCCAAAAATCCATAGCAATGGTACGAATCTGAATCTCTGCCTTCATAAGCTTCTTCTCTTCTGCCAAAAACACCGGCACACTAACAATCAAATGCAAGCTTCGATAACCACTAGGCTTCGGTTCCTTTATATAGTCCTTGCGATCCAGTAACACAATATCATCCTGCGCAATCAACGCATCTGCAATACGATAAATGTCATCAATATAGGCACAAATAACGCGAATCCCGGCAATGTCATTAATATGTTCTTCTATGCTTGCCCGATCCATCGGAAGTCCCTTCCTTGCCATCTTCTCCATAATACTGACCTGACTCTTCAGTCTTGTATGAATGGTAGAAATAGGGTTGCGACTATATCGCACACCAAACTCCGTGTCCAGATTCTCTATCTTGGTCTCTATCTCTCGAATTGCACAAGCATACTCCATCATCATTCCTTTATAATCAAGCACCGCATCCAGAATACCGCTTGCTTGAGAAACCAATGCTTGTTGCCCCAATAGCTTCTCCAATTCTTCCGGTGCCAACAACTCATGAAAATCCATATGTCTCCTCCTTCGCTGCTCATACTATAATACTTAGACTTTACAACGATTTAAAAAGTTTCGCAAGTCTTCTTTTTCGAAAAATTAGCGAATTTTCGTGCATAAGCTGTCTGAATATGATATAATATCCATAAACATATTTCACAATTAGGAGGTTTGCTATGAAGAAAAACGAAAACGAATTGTTGAAAGCGCAAGAATCTACAAACAAGCACGAAAAACCTGACAAAACCCATCCTAACTACCACAAAGAAGTTTCTCAAGCCATCGAAGACTTGGAAAACGAAGATAGCGATGAACCGGAATTTTAAAAAAAAGAGCATCCGCAAGAGATACTCTCTCGGATGCTCTTTTTATGCTTATTTTTAGCACTGCTATATTTTTATTGTATCACAACAAAATGCATGCAACGAAAAAACCATAAGCCTTACTTAATAAGACTTATGGTCCTTTCAACTTGACGTGCGTGAGAGGATTCGAACTCGCCAAATATTACGAAACTACTGATAAAACAAGGAGTTTCAGGCTCTCGATAGGCGAGTGAACGGAAACTGAACGCAAAAATTTACATTTTTTATCACTGTTGTCAAAACACAGAAAGGAATTTTTGTTATGACAGCAGAAAAAGAATTTAACCACTCTACAGGAAATCCGATTGTTGACGAAATCGGAAAAATGAACTTCTCTGGCAATATAATTCCAGAGTCTTGGTATCGAACAATTAAGAAACCCACCGGAAAAGCAGATATTAATGCCATTATAATATTGGCGGATATCGTGTATTGGTACCGCCCTTCAGAACATCGGAGCGAAACCTCAAATGCAGTAACCTACACAAAGAAATTTCATGATGAATGTTATCTGCAAAGAAGCTATGAGCAATTAGGCACAAAATTCGGTCTGACCAAACGCCAAGTGACTGATGCCGTAGTCCGTTTGGAAAAACTTGGCCTAATAAAGCGACATCTTCGAACGGTGAAAACAGCCGTAGGCGCATGCCCCAATGTGTTATACCTAGAGCTGTGCCCAGAAGTACTGCGTAAATTCACCTATCCGGAAACGAACTTGACGCAAGATTTGGAGGTCTCTCATTTTTTAGAGGGGGGTGTCCCTAAAAAAAGTGGCATATCCCACGCAAGTCCAGACGAAGTGTCACATTCTTATGAGGAATATACTCCTATCAATCGGGAGACAAATACAGAGACTACACAAAAAAATACATCAAAGAAAACAACAACAATGGATGCTGTTGCTATGAAACAAGTTATAGTTCAAGCGAAACAAATCCTTGCCAAGTATAAGCTTCCCGAAAGAGATATTGCTTCTATATTAAAAGCTGCAAACTACGACATTGATAAGTTGCAAAAGGCAACAAGCGTTTTAGCGCACAGTAATAATGTAAAAAATGTTACTGGGTGGTTAATTGAAGCAATTACCAAAGAGTATTCCCTGCCAAAGAAGGTGAATGGGTTTAATAATTTTCAGCAGCGCAATTATGATTATGCGCAGCTCGAAAGACAAATGCTTGAAAAATCGCAGGTCAATAAAGGCCCAGCTGACAGCAAACTTACATAAAAAATTTTAATCCTATTGCACTGCTTATGGTATAATTATCAAAGGTGCGCCCCTCGCAAAATAGTATTAAAAAACTTAAAGAGGAATGTGAAGTATGCGTTTATCAAAAGTACAAGTAGAAACAATAGAATATTGTAAAAGACAAATTGATGAAGCCCGAGGCTATGACGAAATTGCATTAAAGAAAATCTCCCTCCAATCACAACATTATAAACAAATCCAAGATGCTAAAGAGGGAATTGTCTATACGCAAGGCGGGAATTGCACCTCAAGAACATTAAAAGCATTAGAAAAACAAGGGCTATTAAAGATTCTTGAGGATAATTCTGGTATAGGATGTGGCGCAGGAGCTTTTCCATCGAAAGTGCAGCTTTTGAATTATTGATGACACAAAGAAGTTTGCCTTTCATAGCTCGCTAGTGCTACAAAAAGAAAGGAAGCGTATTTTATGGAAAATCGATTTTTAAATCTAAGCGAAGCGAAAGCGTTATATGTAGTTAATAAGGAAGCGAAAAAATGTCGCGATTTATCTCGAAGCACGCGGCAAAAATTAAAAAAATATTTGTTTGAGCAAGAGGATTTAAACCTCACATCGGAGGAAGCACAGTTATTAAAAGATTATGGTTTAGATCCCAATCCATATTTTACGGTGAGTGACCTATGCGAACATCACTTCAAAGAGTTAAAAAAATGGGTAAGCCAAGATTGGGATGAAAAGTTTATCAATTCGCTCGATGCTGCCTATTTATCGGAAGCTGACAGAGATATTTTATCTGAGCATCCAGTAGCACTAGGAATAAGCATCGACGAACGCAAACGGATAGGACTGAGTACGGACGGATGCGAAACCATAATAGATATAAATAATTCTATCTATGAATCTGAAGCGGAATATGAAATCGCAGAAGAGAAATACAATAAATATCATCAATATTTAGGTGAAGAAGATCTTCCAATAAGGCAACAACAACAGTTATTATACAATCTAAAATCATGTGTATTAAAGGTGTGTTCTGACGAACCTGTAGCTTACCATATTCTAGATGGAGATGATACTAATTTGGGCGCTTACTACATTATACATGGTTTTAAATTCCATGAGATTGTAGAATGGGAAGATGATATTGAGGTAGAAGAAGGCAAATCTGTGTCCAATGTAAGCGCCAATAATATACTTGCACCCGATATGACATTGCAAGAAGCACTAACTATTCTCTTCTCCTACTTAGATCTTCCAGATTTAGATGCAGCCAAATTTTTAAATTTGGAAACTGCTAAAATCTCGGACATATTAAACATCGATATCGTCACCCCTGATTTTAAATCCGGATATTATTCGGATTGCGACGAATGTGATGACGAATATGATGACGGATATGATGAATTTATATAGTTTCTTAGGTTGATTACAGATTATAATTGGTAACGTTGACAAGTTTTACGTGAAAATCTACGGAAAGAAACATCAAGTCACTATCAAAGAAGCTTTATTTCATTAAGTCAAAACGTCTGGATTTAATGATTTCACTCAATGGCAACATGATTATGAGGCTCTTGAAAAACAAATGCTGAAAAAGCTTGGGGTCTGATATTTCGGAACCATAATTAATTAGAATACCGGCAAGCAGAAGCCATTTTGCATGCCGGTATTTCTAATAGCAAAAATCATTTAATTGCAAATGATAATCCATTTTAGATATTATCAAATATGTGGATAATGTTCGCATGCATACATGAATATATCGATTTCTCAACCCAATGAATTTGGACGCCCATATTTCATAATATTTCTTCTTGCATTCTCGCTCAAAATAGTTTATAGTATAAGAAAGAGCAAGAAAGGAGAAGAAAAAAGAAAAAATGAGCAAAGAAAGTTCGGCTAACAAAGAAAGTCTCTATACAGTTAAAGAGGCAGCGGAAATAATTAATGTATCCGAACAGACGGTACGAAGGTGGATACAATCCGGAAAAATCAAACCGGAAAAAGAAGAATTATCTGGCACAAAGGAAGGATATAGTATATCCGAAACCGAATTACGCAATTTTTGTAGCCATAATGCCAAATATCGAGCAGGATTAAGTTTGATTGGCTCTACCGCATCCTTAGTAGCAGCCGCTACAGGTCCGCTTGGAGCCATCTTTGGTTTTGGAGTTGGTACCGTATTAAAACAAAAGGCTACCGAAAACATAACCCAATTTAATGAGCAATGCCATAAAATTGAGTTGCAGTCAGAAAAGAAAGCTCGACAATACTTACAAGCGCAGGACAAGAAAGATGTGGAAGATCTACTGATTTCCAACAAACAGCTTCTTGAAGACCGAATTCAGTTAAAGCAACAAATGATAGAACAACTCCAACAGGAAATACTGGAATACAAAGAACAAATTAGCAAAATTGATGATTATTTGAAGGAGGTAGAGCATGAAAATAGCTAAAGTTAATCCTATTAAAATGTGGTTTTCTACTATGAAGTCCGCAAACTTGCCACAAGGAGTCAGCGGTTTGCATTTCACCCAAAATGCTGACGCAGCAACAATTACTAATGCTTTAAAAGCCTTAGGAAACGGCAGTATGAAAGGTGGATTAAACACAATGACAAGCAATACTGCCAAAGCAACTATTGAAAAGGTGGGCCCAAAGATTTTTCAGAGTGGTTTTCGATCTGGCAGTGCCTATACTGCCGCGGCATTAGCAATAGCGTGCCTAACATATTATGGCATAAAAAAAGCAGACGACCTTCTCTCCAAAGAAGACATTCGTTGCAATAAGCTCTGCAAAATAATAGATGACTATGCCGAAAAGTTAGAAAGAGATGAAGGCGTTGTAATTCAAACACCGGTAATCGTAGAAACTGGCGACAAATGGATAGTCTCAACCTCAGATAGCAAGAGGGAATTTGATACTTTTCTTGAAACTGCAAATTATGCTATAGATTGTGTCGCCGAAACAAAAAGCGATATGGGAAACTTAAAAAAGAAACTCGAAAAGCAGCTACACATATAGGGAAACAAAAGATAGCTCTATACTAGGAGGAACAAGCATGGGATGGTTTGAAAACTTATTTAAAAGTGATTTTGAGAAGTGGGTAGAAAAAGCCCCAATAAAGGATTTAGAAAATGCCTATGAAGCAGAAAGACAGAAATGGATAAAAAATGGTTTTAATGGAAACGGCGAAAGAACGCCAAAGATGGAAAGACTTAACGAAGAAATTAACAAGAGATCCGCCGAAGAATGGGAAAATGACCCAAAAAGAAACAAAGATCCGAATTTCCGGTGGACGGACGCAAATCGTTGGGACTAAGAAGGCTCTCACCAAAAAAGCTCCTCAACACTGGAAATACCGTGTGTTGAGGAGCAAAATTAATGGGATTGTTTATCTGACCGCTCGTCTATTTCCTATCGCAACTCTTCATTAATTCGCTGAGCATATGCAGACAATCGATTACTAAGATAATCTTGTACATAGGGATGCTCTATATGCTTTTGCATTTGCAAACGAATCATTTGAGTCGCCTGTTCTGACTGTTCCGCAGAGTAATCATATGTACTCCAAGAACTCCAACTGTTTTTACAGATAGAAATTAACTCTTCAAAGGTTAGAACTCGCGGATTGTTAGGATAATGCTCTTGCTTATTTCTTTTTGTTGTTGTTAATTGAATATTCGCCTCGTACAATGTATCCAAAACGTTTTGTGAAACCTTTTCATCAATAGTTGCAAGAAACATTTCACGCGCACCTGTACGCCCCATTTCTTCCGGAACTTCTTGCCAACGCTCACGCAAAGTGGTTTTAGCTGAAATCAAAACACAATTTCGCTTGTTGATATCAAACTCAATCACTCCAGGAGACACTGTATCAACAAGCTTACCGAGCCCTTTTTCGACAAAACTGTCTTTTCCAATATTTCCTTGACTGTCAAAAGGAACATTCGCTCCAATTAATACCAATTCAATGAGGTGCTCGAATTCCTTTCCAGCTCTACTACGCCTGCTTTGCGTATTGCTGAGACATAATTGGTAAATGTGTTCTGGATATGCTGCAACGTAACTAGATATTGCCTCTTCTGCCGTCATGTTATCATAGTTGAGTGAATTTGCTAATTTTTTTAGCATATTTACGGTAAACAACCGTTCCTCAACAAGAAAATCATTGAAGCATTGCTCGCGTAATTGCTCAATGCATTCACTTGCATTTAATTCAAAATAAGCACTATCTTTGTGCTGAAATTCGAGCTCGCAGAATGCCTGATAAGCCCTTTCAAACGATGATTTAAAGAAAAGATCGCGTTCTTTTTTTACCATCTCCTTGTACTGCTCTAATTCTAATGCCATGGTTAAAATCCCCCTTGAAAAAATACTAAATATGTGATAATGTGTCATTATGAGGACAAAATGTCCGTAAAATGCCACAAAAAATTATAGAGGTACCTACATGGATAGTATAACACTAAATAAAGAAAATACGGAAGCAAAATTAATTTTTGATAAACGAATCCGATTAAATATGACGCAAAAAGAATTGGCGGATGCAGTGGGGATGCCAAAGTATGGTGATAGAACAATTCGTCGTTGGGAGAATGGCGAAAGCAAGCCTACACGATTAGAGCTTAATAGTATACTACAATTTCCGGAAAATGTTCCCTTTGCGAACATTGAGACTGCAGACTATACGATGATAGACCTATTTGCTGGAATAGGCGGAACACGGCTCGGCTTTCATCAAACAGGACGCGTAAAAACCGTTTTTACATCTGAAATAGATAAATTTGCAGTTAAAACATATCGTGCCAACTTTGGCGATGAACCTGTAGGAGATATCACAAAAGTATCGGAAGATGAAATTCCCGATCACGATATTCTTGTTGGTGGGTTCCCTTGCCAAGCTTTCAGTCAAGCAGGACTAAAACGAGGATTTGAGGACACTCGTGGAACACTGTTTTTCGAAATAGCGAGAATAATAAATCGAAAAAGACCAAAAGCATTTTTACTAGAAAATGTAAGAAATTTAATATCGCATGACCGTGGAAGAACCTACAGAACCATAGAGGATACTTTGCTTGGTTTAGGATACGAAGTAACCCTACTAATCTATAAAGCGAAAGATTTTGGCGTACCGCAAAATCGAGAGCGAATTTATATTGTTGGTTTTGATAAATCGCAAGTATCAAACTATCATACTTTCGAGAAACCGGTTCCACCACGCACCCCAACATTAGTTGGGAATATTTTAGAAAGCAATGTGAACGAAAAATATACTATTTCAGACACTTTGTGGCAAGGACACCAAAGACGTAAAAGAGAGAACCAAGCTGCCGGAAAAGGCTTTGGCTATAGTTTGTTTAATGCACAGAGCGAGTATACAAACACTATCTCTGCAAGATATTATAAAGATGGTAGCGAAATACTAATTGAACAAAGTGGGCGAAATCCCAGAAAGCTCACCCCCCGAGAAGCAGCAAGACTGCAAGGATTTCCGGATGAATTCATAATACCGGTGAGCGACACACAGGCATACAAGCAGTTTGGAAATTCTGTTGCCGTTCCAGTAATAAATGCCATAGCTAAAGAGATTTTAAAGGTTCTTGATAACAATAATTAACTTGGTTTGCATGTAAATAGCTAAACATAAATGCAGGAGGAAAAAATGCTTAGATCAAAACCAGACAGAATTGATATCGATACAATCAAATACCAAATCGAACAAGGGGAACTAAAGGTTCCGCAGTTTCAACGAGATTTTGTATGGAGCATTGATGCTTCAGCCAAGCTGATGGATAGCATAGTTAAGGGATATCCCATCGGCGCATTCACATTTTGGAAGACAAAAGATCGTTTAAGATCTGTAAAAAACATAGGCGGACTAACGCTTCCGGACTCTCCCAAAAACGATTTTGTAAATTATGTTTTAGACGGTCAGCAGCGAATAACCAGTATATACGCTTGTATTAAAGGCGTGACTATCGGTAATGCAGACTACAGCAAAATGTATATTGATTTAACTGCAACCGAAGATGATTCTATTGTAATATTGGACGTAGAAGGTCGCGCAAAAATTGAATATATTTCGTTACAAAATTTATTAACTGGTGGCTTAACATTCCTCATGTCTGTCTACAGCGGAAATGAAAGTGCCATAAAGAAAATCGAGGAATACAAAGAACGTATAAACAAATATTCTTTCTCTGTAATAGAGTTGCAGGATGCACCACTTGATATTGCAACAGAGATTTTCACGCGTATCAATACAACCGGAAAAAGTCTTAGTTTGTTTGAAATCATGTGTGCAAAAACGTATGACGAAGAACATAATTTTGATTTGTTTGAGAAAAGAAAAATCCAGTTGGAAAAATGGGAAAATGTTAGTTATGATACCGTACCGCATCAGACGGTGTTACAAGCAATGTCATTATGTTTGCAAAAGTCTTGCAAAAGGAAAGATATATTAAATATAAGCAAATCCGACTTTATAAATGCGTGGAATGATGTTGATTTAGCATTCGACTCTGCCATAGACTACGCTAAAAGTTTTTATGGAATTCCTGTTTCCAAGCTTCTGCCCTATGATGCACTTCTAGTACCGTTGGTATACTATTTCTACCACCACAAAAAGCGTCCAGAAGGTGAAAGTGCAGCACGCTTGCAAGATTACTTTTGGAGATGTGTTATATCTAAACGTTTCACCGAGGGAATGGAAGCCAAATTAGCAACTGATTGCGTTAATGTAATTGATGCAATCTTAAGCAATAACGCACCAGACGATAAAAACGTGGAACCTATAGACATTAGTTGTGATAGCATAAAGAAAAACGGAACATTTTCTTTAAGCAGCGCATATGTTAAGGGAATGATATGCATTTTAGCGGCACAACACCCTAAGTCATTTGCCGATGGTTCGACCGTTGTTATAGATAATGCGTGGTTAAGTCAGTCAAACAGCAAAAATTATCATCATTTCTTTCCAAAGGCTTATATGAAAAAGAACCAAAATTTGATATCTGAAGACCACGTTAATCATATTGCTAATATAACAATTGTTGATGGTTATCTTAATAAAGGAATCATAAAAGATAAAGCGCCTGCTGACTACATGAAAAAATTTAAGGAGGACAACAAAAATTTAGAAGCAACGATGGAAACGCATTTAATTGACATAAACGATTCTGGTATTTGGGAAAATAATTACAATATATTCTTCGAAAAAAGAATAGAGCAGTTGCAAGCACAGTTAAAAAAACGCATAATCGTTAGAACGGATGATATAATAGATTAAGGGGGATTAATCCTCTCGAATCAATTAGGCATCGACAATTGTCGGTGCCTTTAACATTGCGTTTTTCGGTATCCCGTATAAAAGAATACGGGGCTGTCGCTTTAGACGATTAAATCATCTCCGGCGAAGCCCCTTTTTCAAGCCATAAATTACCATTTTGATACCTAGCCTCTTGGACTTTTGGAAAAATTTCCAATTCTCACTTAAGTTAACTTCGAGATAATGGCGCTAGATTGGTAATTACTGATTGGCTTTGCTATCTCTTTACACTCATATGAAACTGGTGTAAAATATTCTTTAATTTTATTTTTTTTGCCCTTTTTACACTTTGTTTTTACCACAAAACCTACCGATAGTTTTTTAGTATCTTGATTCTTAAAATGTACCTCGGCAGATGTTCCCGAACGTTTAACTGTAACTTCTCCCCGCCTCTCAAGCATTTTTAATAACTCGTCATGAACGTCTGACTGAACAACAATTACCTTGTTCTCTTTCTTCCAGTTCTTTTTCATTAACATGTTCTCACCGCCTTTTGACAACTAAAACTATTTTTAATCTTCTTCTCTATTTTTCGCACCGCATCAACAATATCTTTGGAACACTGTTTATTTTCGCTTTCTTTTAGAACTATCATCACAAACATCCTCTTATTTTCAAGCTTAAGCGGAAATGCACTATACTTTCTGCCGGCTTTTGCTCCATCTTTCCAATAATTAAACGAATAGATGTCGTCTTCTCCTACAAACATCACGCCCAAAATTCCTGTCCTGCAATAAGTAAAGAGTTTTTTTTCTATTTCTGAATCTAGTTCTAATACCCCGTTCGGTGTTAGTATTCCTGCACTATTTGCATCAATTAACCGATTTTCAAGTGTTAGATATTGTATTATCAGTCTTGCCATGCAACAATGTTCTTTAGTCACCTGATTAGCACTTGGTATTTTTTTTAGTTCTTCTAAAATCTTATTCTTATTATTTTTGATGCTATTTATTAGGAGTTCTTTGCTATAATCGTCACCATCGTCAACTAATCTTTGATATGCATTCAATACAAATCTCATATCTTCAGCATATTCATGTTTTATCAAATACGTTACCGACAGCATCGCATTTATATCGTTATCGTCTCGATACGTCGAATCAACATATTTAAACGTATATTTTTCATATTCGCCAACTTGGGAATCTTCAACTTCAAATAACTGAACACTTAGAATGTTTTTATTATATTTGCCAACTATCGCATTTAATCTAATTCTTTCCATTTGTTCCTGTATAGAAATGTTTTTACCACTAGCAAAAATCAATATTACAAAGCTAATACAATATGTCGCAAAAATAACAACAGCAAATATTCCTGCAGATTCTTTAAACGTAGCAATTGCATTTGCAAGTGTAAACATAATAAACACTGATACAGAGCCTACTCCCTTATTTAATTTTGTAATTTTCTTTGTCGGAACGACATGCAATAAAACCGCCATTACGACAGGTACGATTGTACAAAGATTACAAAGTTCATATTTTAAATAATTAATTATATTTTTACAAGATATAATTGTAGGTTTACTTTTGTATGCAATAATAATTAACGCTATTAAACAAGCTATATAAGAAAAAAACCAAATAATATAGATATGCTCATCAATTAAATTCTTTATTTTTTTATCTTTCGTCATTTATGTTATCTCCAAGCATGTAAATTTTATGTAACTAACGAAAAGCGAAAATAGTTCTATTTTCTTAACTGATTATACCATAATAATTTCAGCTTGTGTATGTTTCTCAAAATAATTCACAAATATTGTTGTCTAACAGTTTGCTAACTTGTACATTTTTATAAAGGAAAAAAAGGACCTCGCCCAAATGATTTAATCATCTAAAGCGACAGCCCCATGTTATATGCCGCAAAAGCCTATTGCCAATGGGAAAGGAGCTGTGCTATATCTCCGATAGGTGGGCGTCGCCCTCACCTACCCAATGCACAACTCATGGGGACACGTTGGCAACAGGACTGTGGAATATATCTTTACGCTTCCTCCGGAACCAATTTCACTTGTTCGCCGGAAAAAAGGTAGGTCTTGGCGAGATAAAATCTGCCGTCTTTTTTGTCATCTTCTTTTTCCCCTTCGGAATTTTCCTTTTTTGAATTTCTGCGTTGCTTCCACAGTCTTGTTTCGATTCCATGCTGTCCTTTCAGAATTTTATATTCATATCCCCTTGGACTACGTCGCTTCCATCCTTGCAGGCTGTGTAACGGAAGCTCTCCATACTGTTCTACTATCTTTTCTGCTTCCTCTTCTGTATATAATCCAGCGGCAACAGCTGTATTAAAAATAATCTGCTGGTTATTCATGATTTTTCCTTTCTTGCCCGTCATGCCGATAGCCCAGCAATTCTTTTATGCTATCTGTAATCCGCCACGCGTACTGTAAACATATGCATGATCAGAAAGAATGTCCTGTGGTTCTACTACGGATTCATTAACTGACTGTACCATTTCCGTCAACTGTTCAAATCCGTCCTTCGGACATTTTAAAACTATTGTCTCGTGAATACTGGATGGCAGTATACAGAATTTACCGCCAAATTTTTCTGCCAAATCATTTAATACCGCTGTATTTAACAGCTGGTTGCTTCCAAGGATTCCCTTTTGATTTGTAAGAACCAATAATTTTGGCTCGGACACCTCCCCTTCCATATCTTCAGGAACATCCATACCCATTTTTCGAAGCAACACTCCAATCGGACATACTCTTGCATCGTCCTGCGTCAACATATTCCGAAGTGCAACTTCGTGTAATTCTTGAATCGAAACCTTTAAATTTTCTTTCAGCATTTTGTTTGAAATTCCGATTGTTCCTACTTCATCCGCCTTTACAGCAATGCGAATATCGTAAACAACTGCAAGATCTGCCAGCATGGAATGTGGTCTGTCTTTTAATAATTCTACATTAAACCTAGCATTTATTACTCTTGGAAAAACCTTGTCTTTAGCACTTTCCCAGTTTACCAGCTCTTCAATCTGAATTTCATCCTTAGGTTCATTCTCCACAATGGCTCTTGCTAATGTCATACATATTTTATGCAGATTCTCTCCATTCTTAAATGCATCGAACGCTTCTTCCAGATAAAGCGTTGGCGCAATAACACTGTTTTCTTTTCGTATAGTTACTCCAGTTTTAACAATGCTGTTTTGCTTCTTAACATCTGTAACTGTTATTTCTGCTGATGCATAGCTTTCCGGAAGAAAGGTTTTTAACTGCTCACTGACCGAAAAAGCAAACTCCTTTAAAGTTAAAATACCATTATTCTGCATTAATGCTTCATTACTTACCATGCTTCTAATCTCCTTTTTTTATGAATCTATACTATTAATATTTTTTCTTTTCTTATTAGTCATTAGGACTTCTGACCGACTGCATAAGAACCTCCTTTGTGTGAATTTGTCATTGCTTGCCAAGCGTCCACGCACAGAAGCAGGTTCTGACAAGAGGTCCGTAGGACAACGCCTGCCCCTTGTCGGGTTCTGCCACTGGGCGTAGTGTCGGCATTAGCAATGACAGCACAAAGAGGTTCTTAGCTAGGCAGAAGACCAAAGATTTTCACTTTCTCTTATCTCTTCTTTATTCTTTTTTCTACTCTTCTTTTTCACGCGGGGAGGTGCCTGCGGAACCGGGCGCGATACGGAACGTATCGGGGTGCTCGGTGGGGTTCCGCAGAAAAAGCCGAAGCGTTTGCTCCGGCCTTTGGAAAAAGAAGCCGAGGGTTACTCGGCTTTTGCGATGAAATTGGAACTGATGTTGGTAATCTTTCCCGGAAGCTTTAAAAGCATTTCCTCTACAGAATGGCATTCGTCTTTTACTACCGTACGCAGGATCTTATATAAATAAATCCGAGGACCCTTTCCTGCCAAGTCGAAGCGGAATGTAATGACTTTTTCAGTAAATTCCTGATTCCAGTCATTTAATAGAACGTTATCAAGGTCGATACCCTGGATTTCTGCAATCTGCTTTTCTGCGTTATAGGACGCTGCCTTTACATCTACATAAGCCATAGTAATAGCTCCTTTCTTTGTTGTAAGTTGTTTTGTTATGCCGCAACCTTGTTGCGTGGCACCCCCAGTACGACGAGAGCCGCAAATGCAAGGATGCCAAGGGCACACGCAAGGATTATTTTCAAAGAAAAAAATCCGCTGTCCTTGCATTTATCACGGCGAACAAAGTACAGTGCCATAACGCAAGAGATGCGAGCATAACACAACAAACAAAGAAAGGAGCGGCATGTGCGCAATAGATAAAGGTAGCGCCACGCAGAAAGCAAGATTGCAGAATCGGTATCTGCCGGAGTTCTCTGACCGGAATCAGGTTTTCGGAAAATCTATTCCGTAAGAGCCAGAAAGGGACCTCGTCCTTTATGATGCGAACACAGTAAAATGCCATTCCACAGAAATGCCGCTTTCGGAAAGATTATATCTGTTCCAATCGCAAAAGCCGTTACCCAGTACACTAAAAAGCCGGAGCAAACGCAAGGCTAAAGCCCCTTCTGGAAGGGGTTGGGGGATAGACTGCGATTATACCGCGCTTCCGAAGGAAGTGGTCTGGGAGTTCGGGCAGACCAACAAAGCGGTAGCGACGGTGCTCGGAATGGTACTTGAAAAAAATACAAAAAAATAAAAAACAGCGTCAGAAAATGATTTTACTCTTTCATACTTAGATTGGAGCGATAAAACTCCAAAAAATATACAGAAAGGAAAATGCAGTTATGATAAGTTATTTAACCAAGTCGCGCATACAACGCGCATGTGTTGAAAATGAAACAATTCCTGCAAAAGAAATTAAGGCATTTTTAGAAATTGTGAAAACTGCCAAAATTAATGAAGCAGAACTTGAACGTATGCATCATTTATCGCAATGTCTACATTACTCTTGCATCGACGCAGGAATTCCTACACCAACGGCAATGGATGTAGTCGAGATTACTACTTATATTGCTAAAAATTGGGATAAGCTTAGAGTACATAATTACATTTATCGTGTACTATATGATATTGCAACAATCTGTAATATCTGATAAGCGCTAACACACCACAGGAAGCCAAACAAGTTAAAAAGCTAATTTGTTTGGCTTTCTTCTTAAAAAACAAAAACGAGCACTTAAAATTCCATACTTATAATGTTGGATGATATATGGCCGCTTAAAAGCCAAAATAATTCATTTCAGAAATTTCGTCGTCCATCCCTATTTTAGTATCAGTCACTAAATAATAAAAAGAAAGGAAAAAGAAATGATAAAATTTAAGTTTAAGTTGAAAAGCACTGGCTATATACGTTGTCAGGCAACTATCGTAGGCATCCCATTCGCTGCGTTAGTCGTTCATATCAATGCTGAGCACTATATGTGCATAATCCAAAAATCCGGCCTTATTCCGAAACAATTACAATTCGAGATGGAAGATGCCGTGGATTATTTCACTATTGATAAACACCTCGGGGTCCGAGGATGGGTTTAATCAAGAAAGGATATATTAAAAATGTCAAAAACAAAATCAATTACTGAGCTCGTAGAAGAGCTCCAAAATGAGAACGAAAGTTTAAAAATGCTTGCAAAATTAGCAAACCAGTACTGCAAATCTGAGTTTGGTTATGATGTGCGCCAACTGCACCAACTAATCGAAAAATTCAACGCTTATGAGCGCAAGCAGAAGGAACATATGCAGAATAAGCAACAACATATCCAGCAGGCCACAAAAGGTAACCCACACTCTCCCTCTTTTATGCGTTCAGCCGATTAGGTAGTGGTCGAATAAGGGGGCCGACGCAAGTCGGACGTGGGGGAATTTTCCCCCATTCTTCTGCGAATTTATGACGCAGAAGAAGCAGGATAGATAATCAAAAGAATACGCCGCCAACGGTGGCGGATACTTTTAATTATCGTAAGGGCAGCCAGCCCTTGATACCAAGGGGAAGGCTTCGCTTGGGGGAGCGGTCAGCTCCACCAATGAGAACAAGATAAGGCGCCCCAAAGGGTGCCGGTGGAAGATAAGATTTGAGCATAGCGAAAATCATCTTCCATATCTTGTAAGGAAGATGACAAGTTTTAACGTCCATTGGAAGGAATGACGAAGGTTATTTTTTCGGATCGTATAACGAGCTTTAGCGAGAAAAAACGCTCCGAAAAAGTAACCGAGAAATGACGACCTTTGGGCGTCAAAACGCCGACAGCTTCCGTAAACACTATGTCGAATCCCTCGAATAAAAAAATAATATCAGGAGGACTTTATCATGGCAAGCGTAGATAAATTTACTCATGAAGCAATGGCAAGTATGCTTCGACACAATGACCGTATGACTGCGGAGCCGTCAAACGTAGACATTGACCCTGAAAGAAACAAACTTAACTATTCATTTGAACTAGATCACGGCGGTCTTACAGACTTCGAATACTACAAACAACTTATAGATAGTAAATACATATATGGGCGTGGATCGAGGCGAGAAGACCAAGCCGTCACAGGCTGCGGATGGGTAGTGACGGCGCCAAAAGAAATATGTGGGGATGCGGTAAAGGAAAGAGAGTTTTTCCAGGGCGTTTTTGATTTTGTATCTGACCGATACGGCAAAGAAAATATCATCAATAATGCCGTGCATTATGATGAAGCAGGAGAACCTCATATTCACATTGTATTCTGTCCGGTCACTAAACTCGACCATGACAAAGTCCGGTTTAAGACCGTTTCCACAAAAGAAGCTGTAAAGCTGGAGTCCGGCAGATATGAATTTGGATTTCGTTTTAAACTCGATGAAAATGGTCAGAAGATACAGCTTCGGAACTATGCTCGGATGTCAGATTATTATGAGGAAAAGATATCCGCAAACGACGTTTTAAATAAGATTGAGCTTAAAAATTTCCATTACGACCTCCAAAAATATCTTGATGCAAACGGCATCGAAGGTAAAGTTATTACCGGTAAAACCGGAGGTGTTAATTTTACAGTTAAAGAGTTAAAAGAATTTACCGAGAAAACCGGCCTGCGACTTGATGAAGTCAAGGAGATTCAAGGCGACCGGTCACTTCTGGAAAGCTATGTAGAACAACACGCGAAGATTGCAGATTTTGAAGTGCTGTTATCTGAAAAAAATGCTGTGATTGAATCACTTCGGAATGAAATCATGGCAAAAGACAATACCCTTGATATTTCGTCTTCTATGAAAGAGGAACTTCTTTATAAGGACAAACAGATTAGGGAGCTATCCAGAATCTTTTCAGACCGTGAGCGTCAGATTGCTGCTACTGCAGATGCAAATTTAAATCTGCAGAAAAAAATACGTGAAATGGAGCTATCTTTAGCAGCAAAGCAGCAAGCACTTGACCGTGCTAACGATAAAATCCAAACACTTGAATCGGAAAAGACTATAGAAAGCTCACAAAAAAACAGGGAGTCGGAATGGGGACACAGTGCCGGTACTTGGGGCGACCGATCTCAATCTACCGGATGGGGTACAACCAATATCGAAGAAGAAAAAAACTGGTAAATAAATCACTACAAACATAACAAACAAAACCAAGGAGGATGTTTTCTTATGAAAAAAAACAGTTTTCTCAGCGGTATAATATATTACCATATACCGCAACTTCTTATCATAGGAATTTTCGCTTACTGCTTCAGCGATTATTTCTTTCAACTATTTTGCATGCTGACCTCAACTGAAGAACGGGATTTTTTATATAACCCACTTCATATTTTTACCTATCTCATGCTTTTTACAGGATGGGTGTATATAGCTTTTGTAACCCTTCGCAACCGGCGATATAAATGGCTTACCAATCGCTCTTATCCATCGGACCATGCCAAATTTCACAAAACATACTCAGAACTGGTAGCTTTTTGGACCACTAACGACAAATATCGAATGAACGTAGAATCATTACCGATCGAAGACTGGCATAAAGCGGACGGTGTTATCCTTGCCAAATACAGAGATAAAGCCGGTAATTATCACCTTATAAAAAGAGACAGTAATGCTGACGGTAACCTTGCTTCCTTCGGCTTGCCTGGTTCAGGTAAGTCTACAACCCAGGCGGCTACAACCTTTAGAAGATTCAACGCACACCTTAAAAAAGGCGGATGTGGCGTGTTTGCCATTTCGATCAAAGGAGACCTGCTTAATTTCGTAAAGGGAAAACGTAAAAATATTAAAGTCTTCACTCCGGATAAAGAAGAAGGCTCCTGGCATTACAACCCGCTTGAAGGGGTTGCTCAAATGTCGCAGACCGAAAGACGATCATTTGCAGAGAATATGAGTATAATAATCTGCCCAGACGAACAAGGCGAAAATTCGACGTTTTTCGTCTCGGGGGCGCGCGACTATCTATGCGGCACTATGTTATATCTTCTTTATCTTCATGATATCGGAGAACGGGAAGGCGAGCTTAAATTTCACGAAATAGTAGATGCCATATTATCAGGAAATGTATTTGATGTGACTATGACCATAAAAAACAGCGGATGTGCTATCGCTGCAGAATACACGAACTCTTATGAGGGTTCTTCCGAAAAAAACGTGAGCGGCATATATAACCATCTCTGTAAAAAAGTAAGACCATTCAACACCGGCGCACTCAGAGTACTTTTCGACGGAGAAGGTGAATGCATCCATCCGGAAGACCTCAATACCGGCGACATTGTAATTGATGTTCCGCAGGACAAGTACTCAATCTACGCGCCTGCTATGGCTATTATCGTTACTAATTTTCTAATGGCTTTCATGCGCAGGGAAGACGTCTCTGCAAATAAAAAGGTTGTTCCGATTATGTTTCTGCTCGATGAAGCGGTTCAGCTGAATCTGGACTTTAACCTTTTGTCTCAAGCTATGAGTACCCTTCGCTCAAAGAAGGTTAGTATTTTTCTACTTATGCAGTCGGTAGCGCAACTGGAAGGACGGTACGGTGAGGCTCACGCAAGAGAGCTAATCGACCTGTGTGCATATATCTCTGTCTTTAACGCACAAGATCCAAAAAGCAGACGGTACTTCCAAGAGCTAGTTGGTCGAAGAAAGATGCTGAAACGCTCAACATCGCTCTCCTCGTCTGCCAATAACAACAATTCATCCGGTACATCCGTCTCAGAAGCAGACGAATTTATCTTTGAAGCAGCAGACTTCGGAGACCTTAATATACATGATACAAAAACCGGAGAAATAACCAAATACCAAGTGCTCGTTTACGCAAACGGTAAATATATATTGGGAGAAACTACTCCCTGCTATTCTTAGCTTTAACCCATAAACCCAAAAAGAATTACTTTGAAACGAAATATAACTAATTATTCAAAAAAATAGTTTTGCGTGATATATTTTGGCACTTTTATTTCATCCTTACATTGCACAGCACAATGTAAGAAAGGAAAAAAACATGAACAATAACGTATTAATACAAGCCGAGGTATCTTCATCAGTGCCAGAATTGATGGAACTCAATGAATATGGTAATATAGATAATATCGAGAGTTTGGAACTTCTTCTACAAAGAAAGAAGGACGAAATGCGAAAAAAACAAATACTATCGCAATACGAAATCAAGCAGTTCCAGACTGGCGCAAATGCCGGAAAGTATTACGTCAAGATTGACGGCAAGAAGCACCAGAGCAATACCCGCGAAGGATTGGAAGCAATCATTCTAGAACACTGTTCTGGGGTAATGCCAAAGAACAAAACAACCTTTAAGGCATTATTTGACGCAAGCCAAGAGGACAGGCTAAAAAGAATTAAAGACCCTGCAAAGCGTATATCCGCCGAAGAAACCATAAAAGTACATAGGCGTGATTATCGCAGATATTTTGCAGAAACATCTTTTGAAGCTAAACAAATTACAGCAATTGCCAAAAAGGATGTGATTGAAATAGTTGAGTATAATTTAGAGCGGCATGACATGAAAAAACAAGCCTTTAAGAACATGAAAACCGTTCTGAATCAAACCTTCAACTATGCTCTCAAAAAAGAGCTAATTCAATTTACGCCTATGTCGCAAGTACCTTGGGAAGATTACAATGATTGTTTTGTAGCTTCAACACCAATCAAAGAGCGTGGTTACACCGTGGACGAAATGAGTGAAATGTTGCGTTTGACTCAGCAGAACGAAATTGATAATCCTGCCGATTCACGGCATTGGAGTTATGAATTCAATTTGTTAACAGCCATGCGCCGAGCTGAGATTCCACCACTAAGGTGGGATGATGTCCATTGGGAGGAAGGTTACATCGACGTGCATCAAGAAGAAATTGGGAAGAAGCCATATTTCATTAAGCCAACTACCAAAACGGATAAGGATCGCTATTTTCCAATCACAGAAAGTGTTGCAGAATTTCTTGGAAGACTTCAAGAAAACAACCGCATTCACCATCCGGAGAGTAAGTTCCTTTTCCCAGATGAAAGCCAAGAGCTGGGGTGCATCTCACCTAATGTAACCTATCGAGCCCACAAGCGAATATGCCAGCAGTTAGGAATCACCATCGACAAGAACATTCTACGCGGCACACACGCCTTCAGACGCGTATATTTGACTCAATTCATTGAAGGTGGCGGTTCTATCGACTTAGCCGCTAATATCTACGGAAACAGCGATAGAACGATTAAGAAGCACTACCTACTAGGTATCAACTCTAAGGCTTCTGCCAATATCATTGATATGACGCAGAAGCGAATTAACAAGCAAAATAAAGTGAACAACAGTGAACAGCAAAAATGCATATAACGAAAAAGCCGGAAGCCTTATTAAATAAGACTTCCAGCCCTTTCAACCTGACGTGCGTGAGAGGATTCGAACCCCCGACACCTTGGTCCGTAGCCAAGTGCTCTATCCAGCTGAGCTACACACACATACTTCTTATTTTTTGTTTTCAAGGTGTTGTCCCTTGCAACTATTACATAATACACCATGTACAAGGATATGTCAACACTTTTTAGAAAAAAAAATTTATTTTTTTATTTCTTTCCATTTTCCCTTTGCTGTCCTATAATATAGCTAAGAAAACACGAAGGAGGATTCATCATGCACTATACTATCGAGGGCAGCCCAATGCCGGTTGCCATTTGCAAACTTGAACCGGGTGAAACCATGATTACAGAAAGCGGCGCAATGTCCTGGATGACTCCAAACATGAGGATGGAGACCACATCCGGCGGCGGCATCGGTAAAATGCTCGGACGCGCACTCTCCCATGAGAGTCTTTTCTTAAACCGCTACACCGCTGAACATGGTTCGGGCGAAATTGCCTTTGCAAGCAGCTTTCCCGGAGACATCAGGGCGTTTGAAATTGACAACGGACGCGACTTAATCGTTCAAAAGTCCGCATTTTTAGCTTCTACTCAAGGAATCGAGCTTTCCACATTCTTCCAGAAAAAATTAGGAAGCGGGTTCTTCGGTGGCGAAGGTTTCATTATGCAGCGCCTTTCCGGCCGTGGTATTGCATTTGTAGAATTTGACGGCCATATCAAGGAATACGAACTTGCAAGCGGCGAACAAATGATTATTGACACCGGCTACCTTGCCGCAATGACGTCAACCTGCCAAATGGATATCCAAACAGTACCGGGCCTTAAAAATATGTTTTTTGGTGGAGAAGGCCTTTTTAATACCGTCATCACCGGCCCCGGCAAGATTTGGCTTCAGTCCATGCCAGTCAACCAACTGGCAAGCTCTATCCAACCCTACATTGTAACCGGTAATAAATAGATGCGAAAAGGACCAGCCCATCGGCCAATGTCATTAAGTTTACATTGAGCAATTAAAGGGCGAACCAGAAAGATAGCAAGAGCGATGGCGATATTTATATCTTCAATCGCTCTTGCTTTCTTTTTGAACATCACAATATGACAGACAAAAGTCTGTCAAAAAAATGTGTTCAATTCAGCACATTTATGCTACTCTATACAAGAAACCATGAAAAATCTTTACAGTCAGATTTCGAGTGCAATGTCGTTCTGGCCGTATTGGTATAAGATTTCTTGCAATTATGGTTTCCAAATCAGGTGGTGACGATCTATCATAAAAGAAGAGTCTGCACATATGGACGGCAACCGAGAAGTTTGCTTTATATGTATGCTTTCTTTGCTTTTTAGCAATGACTACGTGCGAGGTAATCATTTCAGAAAAGTTATACATAATCATATGTGCATAGATTTCTTGATAGATGCACATCACCTTTTTTGAATGAAAGTCGCGCATTCCGACGGTATATTTCAAGTCTCTGAATGAGGTTTCTATTCCCCACCGTAAGGCATATAGTTTTTTTACTTCTTCGGGTGGATAGCTGTCAGCATCTAAGTTTGTAAGTACTGTCTCAAATGTATCCGGCGTTATCCTGAATCTTACAACCCGAAAACTTAATTCGTAAAACCTTACAGGATCATATTTTCTTGATTTCTGAGGAAGATAATCAAAGGGTGTTGTACTTGCTATAAACCGATAATGATTTTTATCTTTAAGTAGCTCCTTTATCTCATTTGTCTGTTTACGAGTAAGTTTTAAGGATATGTCAACATCAAACTCATCTTCATTAGGAAGGACCAATCCTTCTTTTATTCCCGTTTTTCCGTCCTTGATACGAATAAGAAATGACCACCCTTTCTCCTGTATATGCGCCATGTTGTTGTATGATTCATAACCTCTGTCCGCTATAACAAGAGCCTTGGGGATATTTGAATGATCGACCATCGCCTGCAGTGCAGCATGTTCGTTCCCATCCAAACGTCCTTGTATTATTGTGTCAACGTAAATATGTTGTTCAAGGCTGTACAACGCATTTAAGTGTAGAAGATTATATGGCTTCTGCCCATTAGCGCCTGGGAAGTACGATGATTCATCCTGTGGATTTGTTGGTATCTGGATGTCAGAACCATCAACAGCCAGGATTCTCATTTCATCAGACGGTGTTGTCAGAATTTTTTGCGTAAATCCATCAAAAACAGACTTCAACGCTTCTGGTTTGATTTTTGCCCGTTTCTGCACAAATGCTGAAGCTGAAGGCATGTCAGAAGAAGCCTGAAAGAAATCAATCATCTCATTTGTAAGGCTTTTACTACCCATCCCAATGAGACTTTTTAACAATGATTCAAATGAGAGCTTGCGTTTACGCGTAAAATCTCGCTGAGGATCGTAGCAGAACTCTTCGGATTTAGCAGCCACAGCACGAATTTCAGATAACAAAACATCTTTAATGTGTTTCGGTTTCATATAGTACCTCCTTGCAATCAGTTTTTCCTAATTACAAGGGCCGCTTTCGCTACCTCTTAATACAATCAGTAGTGAAAGCGGCCGCACATTTTGACGTTTGTGTCAAGTGTTTTTGATAAAAAAAGACCCCTATACCATTTCTGATATAGAGATCTTTGTTTTGTCATCTTAACTTAATGGCATTGGCCCATCGGCTGGTCCCTCTATTTCTGAATCCTTATTTAATAACAGTTCCTGTAACGTCTCCACTAATGCTGCCAGCATTTGCTTCATCGGTATCAATGTGCATTGCAAGTGCAAAATCATCGCGAACACGAACCACAACATCATCAAATGTCAAAGAACGTCCGTTTGTTTCCACTTTTACACTAACAATATCTTTATCTTTGCATCCAAAATCAGCAGCATCTGCTTCTGTCATATGGATGTGTCTCTTGGCAACAATAACACCCTGATCTAAAGTAACTTCACCCATATCGGTCTTTAATGTTACACCCGGTGTTCCGTCTAATACGCCAGACTCACGAACTGGAGCGTCCTTTATTCCGATGGAGAAGCAGTCTGTCATAGAGAGCTCAACCTGTCCAGCTTTACGTGCCGGTCCAAGTACGCTTACGCGCTCAAGGTTTCTCTTTGGTCCAACAATTGTTACGCGCTCTTCTGCTGCGAACTGTCCTGGCTGGGATAACATCTTCTTAACGGTAAGTTCATGTCCTTTTCCAAAAAGAATTTCAATCTGCTCCTGTGTTAAATGTACGTGTCTTGCGGATACCTCTACTGGTACTGTGTTTTTCATATCTACACTTCCTTTTCTATGTATAAAATCTTATTTTGGCTTTTAAAAAGCCCCATCCTAGATATTCTACTACTGAATAAGTATACATTGCAAGCACTATTTTAGAAACATGCAAAAAGTTTTGGACACTCTCCACAATGGCTTCTTTTCCAAATGGTTTTAAACCTTTTTGCAAGAAAAAAAGACTACGATGCTCATTTTCGAACGTCGCAGCCCTCATTCCATTATAACAATTCAGATAATGCTTCCCGCACACTCTGTGTAACACCCACAACTTCAGCGGTTGCCTGCACAATTTCTTCCGATGAATTTACCAGATTCTCTACTTGGCTTTCCACATTATGAACAATGCCATTCAATTTTTCCGCATTGTTAAGCAATTCCGTAATCGCAACACCAATGTCTTCCTTCGTTTGGTTGCTTTCGCTCGCAGTATCTTTTGAGCCATCTGCCAACACCTTAATCTGATCCGCTACAACGGCGAATCCACGTCCCGCCTCGCCGGCACGTGCAGCTTCTATGGACGCATTTAGTGCAAGCAAATTCGTCTGATTTGCAATATTAATAACGTCCTCATTATTTTTCTCAAGGTTATTCAAATACTCGCTAATATTCTCCAGCGTTTTTCCAAGTCCATCCGTAAAATCACGAACCTCCGCAATTGCCTGCAATATTTCACTGCTCTCTTTTGCATTTGTTTCCGATTCTCGTGACATTCCCTGAACGGTACCTTGCAACGAATCAAACTGTTCATCAATTCCATGAGACATACGCTCCTGCTTTTCTTTATCTTCCTGCTGAATCGCCTCCATGTCATGAACAAGCTTCTCATTATTTTCCTTTTCTGCCAAAACCACATCTTTGATATAATGAACACAATTATCCTTATAATTAAATCCATTAAAAATAGATTTTGCCATACCCTCACAGGTTGAATATCCACAGCAAGCGCAATTAATCTCGCGTTTTTCCTGGGTATCCTTCAACATATCTTTATAAATCGCATCCAACTGTGCAGCCGTTGGTTCCTTCATCTTGCAAGTCGCACTCTTATCGGTATAATGGCGAATAAAATCTTCCAAACGCAAATCCGCGAACTCCTTGTTCAGCCGCTCTAATCGCTGCTTTGGCGTAAGTTTCTTTCCCCACGCTGACTTCTTGCTATCTTGCTTACTCTCTGCCTTTATTTTACTAACCATATAATAGGCATCGTCTGTCTTTGCCCGCTCTTCTTCCACACCGGTTCCATACAAACAGCCTGCTGCGCAGTTTAGCGCATCCACAAACAGATATGGTGTCTGTCCTTTCTGAATCCGCGACTTATTATTCTCCAAATACTCATACATGTGCGTTTCGCCTTCAATCTGACGCATCAACACATCTTCTCCCATCAGCCAGTACACATTTTCCTTCAGTCCTCCCGGCATCGGGTATATGGAGCCAAGTCCATATGGTAGTTCATCACTCACCGGCGTTCCGCTAATATGATGCTCTCGCACATACTTCATTAAATGATCAAAGGTAACATTATACTCTACATAGCCATGCGTATTCGGATCATCAATTTCATTCTTTTTCGCAATACACGGACTAATAAATGCCAATTTATCATTCAAGCCCATATACTTTTTCGCATAAATTGCCGCACACATCATAGGACTGTGCACCGGCATCAGCTTCGGTAATAATTCCGGCAAAAATTTCTCTATGTAACCTACTACAGCCGGACATGGTTGCGAAATTCCACCATAGAAATTATGCTTCTGAATATAATTAATATATCCCCAGGTTGTAATATCTGCTCCAAATGATACACTTAGAATTCGATTTACTCCCAGTTTCTTCAATCCGCCGAGAACACTTTCGTATTCTTTATAATAATTTGCCTTGAAGGCCGGAGCGACCAACAATGAAATCTTTTCGCCTTTTCGCAAATCATCAAAAAATCGTTCCGTATCGTCATAATATGCTCTCGCATCATGCTCGCAAGCATCAAAACATGCACCACAAGCCACACATTTTTCCGGATCTACATTAATAATATTCTTTTCCCCATCTTTACAGGCAACATTTGCTCCCGGACTGTTACAGGCACGTATACAGCGGTTGCACCCCACACATCGATCATTTGTATAAACCAGTTGTCCCATATACTCGCTCCTTCACCTAGATTTTCTGCACATTTTCACCAAGTAAGTATATAGTACAATATTTTTGTGAATATTCCATTAATAATGTAAGCTATTCACTATTTTCTTTTTCTTGCCATAACAACAATGCCAGCCAAAGATGCCAAACCGGTAATTGCCCACGCGATTGGCATTGTATCTCCGGTCACCGGAACATCCTGTGATGTTGTTGTCTTCTTTGCTACCGGCTTTATTGTAGCCTTCTGCTGCGGTGCATCGCTTTTCGCAACCTCTTCCTCTTCGATTTCTGTAACTTCTTCCGGTTCGTCTGTTTCCTTTGTTTCTTCTGTTTTCTCTACTTCTTCCGGCTGTTCTGCCATCGGTACTTCTTCTTCAGAAATCTCTTCCGTCGTCTCTTCAACTTCCGGAGTCTTCTCAACTTCCGGAGTCTTCTCTGTTTCCGTTGTTTTCTCAACTACCGGAATATACACAACCACCGGAGTTTCCTCCGCTACCGGTTTCTCTTCTACCACCGGCTTTTCTTCCTCCTGCTTTGGTTCTTCTTCCACTGGCTTTACTTCTTCCTGCTTTGGTTCTTCTGCCACTGGCTTTTCTTCTTCCTGCTTTGGTTCTTCTGCCACTGGCTTTTCTTCTTCCTGCTTTGGTTCTTCTACCACCGTTTCTTCCTCTTCCGGTTTCTCTGGGTCCGTTACAACGACCTCCACTTCATTCGTCTCTGGATTCTTTATAACCAAATAACCATCCAAATGATATCCATCTGCCTGCTTCTTAACAACATATGGCATAAAGTAGGTTGTCTTTCCGTCTTTTTCCAATTTATCTGATGTAAGGGCTTCTGCCTTGCTCACTACGCGATAACCATGTTCGTCCTTCGCTACTGCCCAATAATAACTTTCTTCCTCTGATACCGGTGCTCCATTCTGTCCGTCATTCTTCACATATACGTTATTTACATATTTTTTCATAAAGCTTTCCGGAATTACTACCGTGCTTCCTTTACCGTTCTCATCCTTTGCAATGTTTTCCGTAAAATCTTTTGTGGAACGTGGCTTTACATAATCAATATCATATGCACGACCATTTGCCATTGCCGCATCTCCTTCGTTTGTTTTTTGGATAAATAACATGGAATTCTGTGTATTCTCCAAAAGATTTGCACCGTTTAAGTAATGCTTTACTTTCTCCTTCACAGTTCCATTCGTTTGTTTTTCCAATTCTTTTATCTGTTCGATTCCGGTTTTTACCTCGGTTTTTCCGTCGATCATATCCATCAAAATCTGCTTCGCCTGATCCGCTTCGCTTTTCTCCTCTGCACACACAGCAACTGCTTCACTTTCCTCTGCATATGCCGGCATTGTTACAGTCATTGTTGTAGCTGCAACACCAAACATCACCATCATTAATTTACGAATTACAGAATTTTTCATTTCTCACTGCCTCCAAAAACTAATTATTATCTTTATTATTTTCAACAACAAACGTAGTTTACCACCGTGAAGTTACATATTTGGTTACATTTCAATATTCCTCTTTCATTTATTATATTTTTTCTTCATTATTGAACCTTTTCTGTAACTTGTATCGTTTTTTATGCAAAAAAAGAAACGCCAACACATTTCTGCGCTGACGTTCCTTTCATTTTTTTAGTTTTCTTTTTTCTTTCCTACAAAAGCAATTCCTGCAAGTCCTACGACCGCCAAAAGTCCTAATCCTGCCCAAGCAATTGGTAACTGATCTCCGGTTAATGGATTGTCACTCAATGGAGTTTTTTCATCCGCAATGGACGTTGCATCATCCTTATTGGATTTGCTATGCGTCTTGCTATTTTCTTCCACATCCGGTCTGTCACTCTTAGCAACATCCTCGTCATCAATGTTCGTTACGTCATCCTTATTGGAATCGTCCTTTTCATCGATGTTCGGCTTGTCATCAAGTGGTGTTTCGTTGTCCTCGATGTTGGTGTTGCTGTTGTTATTGGTGTTGTCATTGTTGTTACTATTGTTGTTATTGGTGTCGTTGTTGCTGTTATTATTGTTGTTGTTACTATTGTTGTTATCGTTGTTGGTGTTGTTGTCGCCACTACCCGGAGTAGGTGTCGGTGTAATCGTTCCGCCGCCATTTCCACCTGAGGATTGTTTCTTGTAAATCACATAAACAGTACCGTTTTCCTCTTCGAAAATTTTCTTTCCTAACTCAAATGGTAAATAGTTATTATCTTCATTCTTTGTGTTCCAGGATTCAATAGTATATCCCGGCACATCCAAACTACTATTCAGTGGGTTAAAGGATTCTCTTGTTACCACTGTTCCATATGGAACCTGAATCTCTCCAACATTCGTTTCTTTACCTTCAACAACCGTATATACAGTCAACGTTGTTGTGCTGATATTTGTTTTGAACAAACCATACACATCCGGAGCAATATCCTTTGCCTCTACGCGATCTACATTCAGTGCCTTTTCGCAATTCTCATCGCTAAACCATCCTTGCCACGTGCCATCGACCCCTTTATAAAATTCTTCATATTTGATGGCGTCGTCAAATGATTTCTTATTTACTGGCAAAAACAATGTAAGAACATTTCTTTCAACTGTTTTCTTCATGCCTTTCTGAATAACTCTGTGAACATTCAATTTCACGGATTCGTTAATTCTAACGGTTACCTTCCAAGCATCATTTTTTGTTATATTTTGATGATCGCTCTTATCTCTGAATGCATATTCAATAGCATATTCGCCTGCTTCTTTTCCGCAAAGTTTCGCGTAATCTGTTTCCCATTTTGGTTCAAGAACACGGCTTCTACGTTTCATATTCGCCTTATTTTCAGTTCTTACTTCCGGTCTCTCTACAAAACGATATACAATCTGGTAGTTGTCTTCATACTTCTTCAAATTGAAATATGCCGGGCTCTCGAGTAACTGCTGCTCTACATCCTTTTCAATGAGATTCTTCTTAACGACAGGCGCATACAAATATGGTGCCTCTTCATTTAATGTTACATAAACTGTGGTTTCATCATCATTAAACGACTGCTTCTCCACATCAAACTCTTTGTTGCCCCAAGCTGTCTTGTAACTCCATACAGGTGTTGTATAACCCGGTATGTTAATATACTCGTTATTCTTCTTCAAGAAGGATTCTGGCAATTTTTCACCTTTTTTAATTACAACATCGCCTAACAAACCTTCTTTTCCACTTAGATTTCTATAAACATGTATAATTGTCTTATCAGCAAGACGCTGACCATTCTTGTCAACAACCTCTCCATCAACATGCCAACCATCGTCATGTCGAATGGTACGATACCAATTAATATTCATACCATACTGCTCAATGGTCTCTTTCGAATACTTGTATCCGGCATCACTAAGCACGGTCGACAGTTCCTTTAAGTTCCAGTCCTTGACATAACTTTCAATCTTCTGATCCTGATTTCCAGATGCATCTTCGAAGTCTGCTTTAAGTGAAAAGCTATCCTTGTTATAGGTTCCGTTTCCAACATTTACATACTTCTTAGAATTATCACCCTTATTATCATACCGACGCTTCTCACCTTTTTTCAATACATAAGCATTAAACCATATTTCATCATAGTCCATTTCATCCGTATATACCATGTCTACATGCACAGAATCTCGTTGAACACAAAGCTTAACAAAACGATATTTGTTCATACCTTGACTGTTCTTTGCGCCCAAATAATCATTTCCTGCATTTTCATATAATTTACCTATGATTTCACGAATTTCCGCATCCTGTGTTGTTACAACTCTCTCACCGTTTTTAACTGCAAAATCAAATTCTTTCGCATAATCTGGCTTAAATGCATACTCTGTTTTTAAATCTTTATACTTTCCATTTGTTCCCTTCAAGAAGAAACGTACCGGTTTACCAAGCACCTTAAAGGTAACCTCTGTATTTCCACTATAGTTTCCGTCTAACACAACCTTAACGGTATACTCGCCCTGATTGCGTACATCCTTATTATACTCAATGTGCGCTGGAATAGGCTCTTGACCATCCTTCTTTGTTACGGTTAGATGTAAGTCTTTCATTTCATATGGCTTTGCAATAAAATATACATCGTCAATTTTTGCTTCAAACTCTTCTTCTGTTAGTGTTTTTGGTGCAATGACTACCTTCAACTTACCATTTATTTCCGCAAAATTGTCGCCCCTGCTTAGCTTATAATATACATTATAAGAAGCCGCGTCTTTTTCCATTGGAAGTTCATCTTTATAATCAATTCCGTCCAAAGAATACTGTGCCTTCAAAGCATCACACTCTTGTAAGGCGATGTCCTTATATACGCCATTTACAAGAGATACCAACTCCTGCACTTGACCATTATAAATGAGATCCTTCTTGGCTTCTACTATATCGTTCATCTGCGCTTTTGCAATCGTCACTGTAAAGGTATTGTTTGTCGGAGTTGTGTAGTTATCACTCTCTACCTCATAGGAAACCGTGTATGTACCTGCATTGGTTCCTTTTGGCGCATCACACGCTTTGCCGTTCACCGAATAAGTAAATGTTACTCCAGTTCCTTCTTGAATTAGCAGTTGTTCTTTTCCATTATAGGTAAGAAGACTTCCCTCTGCGCCTTCAATCATTTTCGGTAAAACAATGCCATCCTCGTCTCCTGTAAGCGGCTTTTTTGCAATTGATACACTTATTGGCTCCTCAGATACAAATTCTTTTTTATAGTTCGAATCGTATTCATTTGTAACTTTATAATATACCTGATACTCGCCGGCATCCGTTGCCTTAGGAATATCATTTGACCACGTACCGTTCTCCCCAAGTTTATACTCTATGCTTGCTTTTTCCGGCGCTGTAACACTAGCGGCATTAACAAGCTCTTGTTCGCTACCATTATACATCAAATCATTCTTTGCTGTTGGCGCGGTAACGTTAATATCAGCCTGCTTAATTTCGCATTTAACGGTCCATGTTTTTGTTTTGTAATGTTCCTTTGTCGCTGTTACGGTTACAATATACTTACCTGCATCGACCGCTACTGGAGTACTAACCTCTGTTTCATTTACTTTGTATGTTAGTGTTGTTCCTTCTTCTACAGGGAAAGGGTTTAATAACGACTGCTGCTCACCAGTATACATCAAATCCGCTGCTTCCGGGGTGCCGGTAAACTCTCCCAAACCATTCACTACAACTACAATACTACTCTCATAAGTAACATAACCCGGTTTCTTAACTCGGTAACATACCGTATATGTGCCCGCTTTGTTTGCTTTAATGGATTGGTAATCTTCGGACCAGTTATTCTTATCCAAACTGTACTCAATTGTAGCACCCTCAAGCTCAGGCCCCTTTACAGATGCTTGCTTTTCTAGTAACTGCTGCCCTGTTCCATCCTCCTGTTCGTAAAGGCCAGCCTTTGGAGTTGGTGCAGTCACGGATGTAGCGTTGATGGTACCACGTTTTACCACAATGTGATACCACTCTATAGTCTCACCAAAACATTTCTTTTTACCCAACAACTTCAAACAAAACGCCGCATGATAGCCTTTTATATAGAAGTCCGTGATGTCATCAGAAAACTTATTTGTATCAATTTTAATCTTTGCGTACCCTTTATTTGTTTTCCTATTTTCATTTTGGTTTACAATCTCTACACCCTGAATATCTTTTTTCTGTCTATCAGTACCACACACAGTAAATGAATATTCATCAAACAACACTTTAAAGCCAAACTGTTCTCCACTTTCAATAGCTACCGCTGGTTCACTCTTCGAAAGATCTATGGGGTAATCTCCCCTATCTTTTCCTTCATTCTTTCGCGTCAGCATCGTTGCATACACCGTAAAGTGCTCTGCAATCATCTCAACTGTTGCATCATCGCTGTTGACTACTGTCTCTACTTCTTCAACTTGCGTTGCATCGTCGCTTACCCAGTAAGCACTCTCTGCTTTGGCATTCTCTTCATTCAGGATGAACTGCACATGTACATCATCCTTCTCAGTCGGTTGCCACTCATTCTGATTTTCGTCATAAATCGTTATATCATAAGCGATTACATTCTCCGCTACGGTATTTGCTTCTTCCGCTACTCGTTCTTTCACTTCTTCCTCTCGTGTAGCGCCAAATGCCTCTGTAACGGTCTTTACTTCCATTGTTACATTGGCCGGCACCCCAGATACACGAACCAATGCCTCCGGCATCTGTTTCTCCAACGTAATTGTCTCTGTTTCTTCCTCAGAATCATTCTGAGTCTCTGTTTCCATTTTCTCAGCATCTCCGCTAGCAGTTGGCTCCGCCACTTCAGATTTCTGAGTTTCTTCAGCTCTTGCAATACTACCATTAACACCAATTAAGCTAAACACCATAACCAGCACCATGATACTTGCAAGAACTCGTTTGCTTGATTTTCTCATTTTCTTCTCCTTTACATTAATTACTCTTCACCTTGTAACGCACTATCCATTAAAATCATCATTTCCAGTGCGCTTCGGAAACTTTCTTCTTCCTTCTTGTCCAGCCAGCCCAAGGTTCCTTGCCAGCTTGCATTTTGTCTAAAAAAGATCTTCAGTTCAAACGTAGCTATCCTTCCTCTCACCGTTGGATCGCAAGTCTGCACAACAAAGTCATCGTCTCCCTTTCCTTGAAACGTCCGCTTTGTCTCATATGCCTGCGGAAAATTCATTTTCTCCAACATGCCCTCAATGACGTGAATAAAATCCATCAAACTCACAAATCCAATTTCTCCATTCACGTATGGATTGTACACTCTTCCTTTCAGAATCCTTTCTTCATAGGAATCGATGCATACGATGGTATTTCTGTACTTACTATCAATTGCTCTGTTTACCATTTCACATCCTCCCTTTTACTCGTTGATGTGAGTATAACATTTAATGGTTACAAAACCAGTTACATTTTATATTTTTATGTACATTTTGTGTATAAATGTATAAAAAAGAAGTACCAATGTCAATTACATCAGTACTTCTTACTCTTCTACATTCATCCTACACTTGCAATGCACTATCAATCAACAGAAACAGCTCTAACGCACTTCGAAAGCTTTCTTCGCGGCCCGCATCCAACCAGCAAACCGTCCCCTGCCAACTTACATTTTGACGAAAAAAGATTTTCACCTCAAACGTGGCCTTCTTTCCAACCTGCTTCGGAAAATCGCTTTCAATAATATCGCCTTCTTCTCGTTCAAAAAACGACCGCTTCAACTCGCACGCCTGCGGAAAATTCATCGTATCCAACAGTTCTTCCATTGCTCGCACAAATTCCATCGTGCTACGGAAATTCACCGCACCCTCATGAAAGGGATTATACATTCTTCCGCAAAGCACTTTGTTCTGGTAGGAGTCAATGCATACCATAGTATTACGATATTTACTATCAATCGCTCTGTTCATCACGATACATTCCTCCTTTATGGCTTAACCTTACCACACACAAGTTACGAAAAGGGTTACATTTTTACTTCTGGCTTTCATTTTCTAACTTTTTTCATAAAAATGTATAAACCTCACCTTCGTCCTTCGGACTTGGTTCGCTACCAAGTAGGGACAGAAGCACTACGAAATCATAGATTTCTGTGCTTCTAGTCACAGCTCTGCACAATGATGTCGCCTTCTTCTATGACCAGGTCGGCAGTTGGCATTATATGCAAGCTTCCTCGCAATACCAAGTATATTCTTATGCTATAGTTTGCTTCGATTTCTTCGATGGTTCTGCTGCAGTAGTCATGTTCTTTTCCAACCAGAATTTCTCCCATTTCGGAGAGGTCTTCACGTTTGAATTGCTTGTTTTCTCTCGCGTCTTTTGCATACTGCTCTACAAAACCGGCGCTGATTATACCGGTTGGTATTGCCACTACGCCTACTCCCAAAAATGAAATGAGTACCGCCATGGCTTTTCCCAGCATTGTGACAGGATAGATATCTCCATATCCTACGGTCAGAATGGCACTGGTCGTCCACCAGATTCCACTAAGCGCGTTACTAAATGCCTTCGGCTGCACCTCATGCTCTGCGCTGTACATACAAAGGGAACTTGCCAGCATTAAAACCAGTATGATAAAAATTGACGACATGATCTGATTTCGTCTTTCCAGTAATACAGACGTAATAACATTAAAACTATCATACTGCGCATTTATTCGGAACAAATGCAGAATTCTCACCACACGTAGCATACGAAATACCACAAATCCTGACAGGAAAAACCAGGGTAAAATCGTCAACAAATCCACGATTCCATCATAGCTTACCAGAAATCGCAACCGCGCCCTTATCTGTCCTCGCTCCGGATACAGTAAATCCGCAGTCCAGATACGAAGTACGTATTCTATGCAAAAAAAGGCCGTTGTCAAGTTCTCTATCCACCAAAAGGTCGTATGAAAAGCAGCCAATGACGAAAAAGTTTCTAACACCATCGTTCCAATGTTTAGCAAAATAACTGCTACCAAACAGAGGTCAAAAACACGACTGGCGACATTACTCTTGTCGCCAATCTGTATAATATCAAATATTTTTTTCTTCATAGTACCGCCTATTTCAGCACCTTACGAGATACCTGATCACCGTTCGTTGCGTAGGCAATCGCTGTCTGCGGCGTTATTTTGCCTGCATTTACCAGGTTGATTAAAGATTGATCCATAGAAATCATGCCCTCTGCGGAAGATGTCTGAATCACATTGTCAATCTGATAGTTCTTGTTATCACGAATCATATTGCGAATCGCGCTGTTCATATTCATAATCTCAAACGCCGGTACCATACGCCCATCCACTCCCGGCACCAACTGCTGGGACACAACCGTATTTAAGACCATAGATAACTGGGTTCGAATCTGTGCCTGCTGCTGCGATGGAAATGTATCAATAATACGGTCAATCGTATTGACAGCTCCTTTTGTGTGAAGCGTTGCCATCAGCAAATGACCTGTCTCTGCTGCCGTCATCGCTGTTCGGATAGTTTCGTAATCACGCATCTCTCCAAGTTGAATTACATCCGGTGCCTGACGCAGACAAGCACGCAACGCGCTAAGGTAATCATTGGTATCAATCGCAATTTCACGCTGACTAATGATACATTTATTGTTTCGATGCAAATACTCAATCGGATCCTCTAAAGTAATCACATGCGCCGGACGCTCTTGATTAATTTTGTGAATAATACAAGCCTGTGTTGTTGACTTACCGCTACCGGCCGTACCGGAAATAATCACCATACCGTGTTGTTGATTGGCAATCTCCATAATCTCATCCGGAATCCCCATTTCCCGGTAATCCGGAATATCAAATTGCACGATACGAATAACCGCTGCAAGCGATCCTCTTTGTCGATACGCATTTACACGAAACCGCGCCATTCCCGCTCTTGCAAATGAAAAATCGTCATCTCCACTCTGCTCAAATTTATCCATGGTGCGATTTGCCATTTCATAAATCGCACAAATTAACTCTTTTGTCTCTTCCGGAAAAACCTTCTCTTCCGACAGATTCTTAATCTTACCTTCCACCTTGTAGCTAACAGGACCACCTGCGATTACAAAAACGTCCGATGCCCTCTCCTCAACTGCTTTTTTAAGATACCCTTCCATTTTTTCAAAATACTCGTCCATATTATCCTCCCTAATCCGGTGTCCAAACCTTAATAAACTTGTCCGGATTCCATTCTTTACTATTTATTTCTTTCCATTGAAAAATTTGATATGCATCCCCGTCTACCTTCACAACAACGCTTAACACCTGCGTTCTGGAAACCGGTACCGAATAGGCATACACATGCTTTTTTTCTTGGACCTCACTTGGAACCTTCCCCTGTCGTATCTTAGACAAAATATTCTCTGCCTTTTGATCTGCTTCATAATACTGTCCGATGGCCTTTCGATTCTCATCTGCCATACGCACATCCGCCCTTACCGTAGCCAAACCTAGTAGTGCGAATACCGTTAGTGTCAACACGGCAAAAATAACCAACAAGGAACTTCCTCCTACCGGCGTTGGTACACTCTTTCTACTCATGCGCTCCCTCCTTTTGCCATGCAACCTTCAATTTACAGATAATTTTGTTTTTCTCCACCTCAACCATATACAATGTACCGCTTACTTCATAAGCATCGTTGTTATCCGCCTTAAATTCCAATTTATATGTAGAATTTTCCTCCGTCACTCTCCACATACCATCGTAAAATACAGCTTCCGGTGTAGTATTTAGTTGCTCGGACTTATACTGTTCTGCCATACTCTGACATATTTCCATAGCACGATCCCTTGTCCTTGACTGTATGGACATGCTCCTTGCCATCACAAATGCCTTCACGCAAATCGCCGCAGCTAAGGCAAAAACAAGTACCATGATAACTTGTTCCATCAACGCGAGGGGCGCTTTACTTCTACTTTCCATTCTTCGCCACCTCCTGTTTACTCCGTGCGCAAAGAGACAGATAGTTCACAGAATTATCACTATTTTGAATTCTAACTGTCACGGTTTGCCCTTTTTGCAGGAAAGAAATTCCTTTGGCTTTTAATATTTCATTCCCATCCTCTGGCGAGAGTCCACTCTCGTCTGAACATAACACTTCACGAATATAACCATCATAATAATAAATCTTTGTAAAATAATTTCCCTCATCCGTATCAAATTTCAAATACAACGTGGAAATTTCGTCTTTTGAAGCATCCTTCCGATCCGAAAAGGACCCTACAAAAATACTATTTTCTTCATCGCTATGACGAAACTTCGCTGCAATATACGATACCGCCGTCCGGCTGTTATATGCCTGATTATCTCTGCGTACCAGCGATTCATAGGAAGATGCTCCAAACAAAAGTACCAACAAAATGCAGCCTGCAAACACAGCAAACAGCAGCAGAACAAATACACTATCCATATTGTGTTGATTCTCTATCTTTTTCATTTCGCATCATCCCCTTTAGCCACTTTTTTCGGAACAACGGTAATCTCCGGCATAATGTTATCCGCAAAAATATCATAAAAAACATCATAGCGCTCATGATCAATTTGCAACCCATAGTACTTCTCCACATAACGAAGTGTCGCTGGATATACCCCCTCCGTAGCATAGCAATTCACCACAGCCTTCTTGATGGTATCTTCCACCTGCTTTTGCTTTTCTTCTTCCTGCCCGCTCTCCATATTTCCAAGTGCACCCAAAAGAAAGGCAATGGCAACTACCATCAGAAGCGGCATACATGCAATTCGGATAAAACTCCCAACCTTGTTTCTTATTCTACGCTTCATATTCTAACCTCTTCTATGCAATCGTCGACATAATATTCATCAACGGCAACATAACAGCTAACAAAATGACGCCTACAACCACCGATGTAATAATAACGATTGTCGGCTCAATCCTAGCCACAGCCTCATCAATGGCCTGCATTGCATCGTCTTCTAATCGCTTGGCAATCTCCGCCATAATACTGTCACCTGCACCGCTCTTCACGCCCAATGCAATCATACGACAGTACATTGGAGCAAAAATCTTTGTTTCACGCAAGGAATCCGCCAACGGATTGCCCGCTTCTAATTTACTCAAACATTCCTCATAGCGGTTTTTTATCACCTTTGATTCTTCATGGAAATTCATCGCCATCTTCATAGCCTCTTCCATCGGAAGGCCACTAAGCATTCCCATGGACAGTGCCGATGCAAAACGTGCCATGCCAACCCGCTTTGTAATGCCCCGGTCTCCAAAAATCTTTTTATACCCCTTCACAATACCATACCGTGCGGACGGTGAACACCATACAAAAATACCAATTAAAACAATCAGCAATGTCACAATACCAATCACCGGCAACGCTGCGTCAAGTCCCCTACCAATCTTGAAGAGACTCGCGCCCATACCTTTTAAATTTCCGCCTAATTGTTGATATACCGTTTCAAAAATCGGTAAAACCTTTATAAGCAAAACGCCGATAATAATAAGCATTAAAACCAAAAGCACCGCCGGATATAAAATGGCACTTCGTATACGCTCATTCAAACGACGCTGGGTTTCGTAATGATCCGACATCGCCTGGAAGGCCGCTTCTGTTCGTCCCGTCGCCTCTCCCGTGATGGTCATATTAATTACGTAGTCAGGAAAACTACCACTATTACGCATAGCTTCCGATAACTGTACTCCATCATCCATCTGATTAGCCATCGATATCAGCAATGCTTTCACACTTGGATTCTTCTCATCCTCTGCTAACAGATGCATCCCGTCTGCCAAGTTAATGCCTGCATGAATCAGTAACGACATCTGCAAGGTAAACGCCGATAGATATTCCTTAGATAGATTTACTTTTTTCATGATTTGCCCCCATATTACACAAACTTGTGGGTACACCCCACAAGTCTATTTTAGCGAATCTTTTTAAATTCGTAAACATCTTTTTTTATTATTCCAAATTTCTCTGTTTCCTCCACATTTTTTAACATTTTTTGATACATTCTTCCTAAATTAATGATATATTTTTGATAGTCTTTTAATTTTTAAAAAATAGTTTGGAAACCGGGTATTCCTCCGTTTCCAAACTATTTTATTCATGAACACTATTGTACTTTCTTAATAAATATATTTTGCCGTATAATTACTTCCGTTTCCAATATATTCCATAATTGCGGCACTCGAATTACTTGAATCAGCAAATGTTGGATCCATCATATTCCATTTTCTTCCATTAAAGTAAATCGCTCCGGTCACCCAACCTTTCTTCTTTGTATAGACATTAATCCATGCATGATAAGCACTTCCCGCATATCCAATCACTAATTTTGTTGCAACGCCCTGGCTTCGCAACATCGCAACCATCGTTGCCGCATAATCAAAGCAAATACCCTTCTTCGCCTTATAAACTTTGTCTAAATCCGGAAGATATCCGCTCTGTACGGTCTTCGCCTTCTTCTTATCATACTTAAAATACTTCAATGTCCATTTATAAATCTTCTTAACCTTATTCATTTCCGTCTTCGACTTCTTACATAAGGTCTTTGCCTTCTTTACACATTTGGTATTCTTTGTATAATCAATATACTGACTTGATGTTAAAAAAGGTGCCAAAGAGCTACTCAGTTTCGCTTTAAATTCGCACGCTCCAACCGTAGCATAACTTGTTCCCGCCACATTCTTGTAAACCGTTACCTTATACGTTCCGTTGCCATCTGATAATGGGAAGCTCGCCCACTTCTTCGGCTTCAAATTATACGTATAAACAACTCCGCTTGACCCTTTCACCTGTGCCTTTAACTTCTTATCTGTGCTTTCCTTGTACTTCACCATCACGTAGCCCTTACTCTGATGGGAATAATCTATGCACATTTCACTATTCTCTTTAACTGTACTTCGCGCATATACCTTCGGCGAACCTATTCCAAATGAGAGCAGTTCCAACAGAAAGCATATACACATGGATATGGAAATTAACTTTTTCTTCATTGTCTACACCTCATTAACTTTGCACACAATTCTTCTTTTATATTATATCACATCTAACTATTTTTCATAGTACATTTTCATGATTTCTTTCATTTTTTACATTATCGAGTACAAAATTGTTTTTTTTCGATTCTTTGATGAATTCTTGGTGAATAATTCCTGAAAATATGATATGATAGAAAATGGAATGTAGTGAGTATAATCACAGGAGGGGTACGCGTATGCATTCGCAAACATTACATATCAAAATGCTTGGTTCGCTTGAATTAGAGCGCCAAGGTCGTATTATAACAGATGGAGATAACCGTTCAAAGAAGATCTGGTTACTATTGGCACTTTTAGCTTATAATCGTAACAACAAAGTTTCTCAAGAGAAAATTTTATCGTATTTTTGGAATGATTTTGAAGGAAGCAGTAATCCTCAGAATGCATTGAAAACACTGTTTCATCGCTTACGTGTGTCTTTATCACCACTTGGTGACGATGTTAGCCAAAAACTGTTTCAATGCAAAAAAGGAGACTATTTCCTTAATCCTGACTTTCCTTACGAGTTAGATATCGACCGTTTTGAGTCTCTTATCATGTCCGCAAGGGAAGAGACAGACAAGAGCAAACGTGTTGGATTGTTACGTCAAGCTTTTAACCTTTACCACGGGGATTTTCTTATGAAGTTCTCCTCTGAATCCTGGATTATACCAATTAGTACTTATTATCACAATCTATTTTTAGAAACCGTTGAAGAACTTGTTGACGTATACGAAGCTGAGAATGATTATCAAACGGCTATTGAGATTTTAGAAAAAGCTAACTCCGTTGAGCAATACGAAGAAAGCTTCTATCTTCATCTTATGCAAAATCTAATCTCTCTTGGGCGCATGGAAGATGTAACACTTGTATATAAGCAACTAAGCGACATGCTTCAGATGAATTTTGGCGTAAAACCTTCTCCCGAAGTGAAGAAGTTATACCAACAAGCCAATCTCGCATGTAAAGAAGACCTGTTAGACAGCTCTTCCATTCAGAAGCAGCTTCTAGAAGATGGACAGAATCAGCGTGGCGCATTATACTGTGATTACGACTTTTTCTTAAACATTTATCATGCTATGGCTCGTGGACTTGAGCGAAATGGTAACGTGGTTCATTTGGTCATTATGACCATCACCGATTTAAATAACCACGCGTTAAGCAAGCGTAGTTTGGATGTGTGTGTAACAAATTTAAAAGCACTTTCATGTGAAACCCTTCGTCAAGGTGACGTTGTTTCCATGTGTAGTCCTTCTCAATTTGTAATTCTTTTACCAAATGCAAATAGAGAAAACGCACTTATGGTTTCTCACCGTATAGAGAAATCATTTTTACGAAAATATCCACACTCACCTGCAAAATTAAATTTTGACGTTCAACCGCTTCTTCCTCCGGAAATGGATTATAAGAAATAGGAGGCATACATGAGGAAAAAATACATTCGTATCGGAATGTTCTTCCTATGTTTGGCAGTTTTTTTGGTAAGCTCTTGGAAATTAACACTTTTTGTAAAAGATTATTTTCAGGCATCATCTGATTATACCGAAGCTGAAGAGGCCTTTTCTCTCCCAGAAGAGGATACCTTTCCATCAATGGAAGAGAACAGCCCTCCACCTTCGATATATGATAAGGCTGAATTATTTTTCAAGGATTGTGACTACGATGCTTTGAAGAACCTAAATAAGGAAATATGTGGATGGATTGTCATTCCTGCCGTTAATATTTCCTATCCTATTCTTCAACATAATGATAATCAATATTATCTCACGCATCTATATAATCACACCGAGAATCATGTTGGATCCATTTTTATGGATTACCGCGTTTCAAAGGACTTTTCAGATTTCAACTCTATACTATATGGGCACAACATGCGCGATAAATCCATGTTTGCAAAACTGCATCAATTTCAAAAAAAGAAGACATGGAAGAAAAACCCTTACGTTTATATCTATGGTGGAAATGGGATTAAGATTTATAAAATTTTTTCCGCTTTTACCGGCGATGCCGATGGTTTATCTTATGCCATTGGCCTTCAGCAAAAAAAATCCAAACAGGAATTTATTGACTACGCTTGTAAGCATGCATTTTATCGGACCAAAATAGTCCCTTCTACTTCTGATCACATAATAACGCTTTCTACTTGCAGTGACTCAGAGCATAAGTATCGCATGATTGTACAAGGTGTTCTACTTAAGGAAGAATAATTATTATCATTATTTGAGATGTCATTTCCAATATGACATCTCTTTTTTGTGTAAAAAAAGAAGCTATGCACCTTAGCATAACTTCTTTAATCGCTGCCGGCGACCGGAATCGAACCGGTACTGTATTGCTACAACAGGATTTTAAGTCCTGCGCGTCTGCCAGTTCCGCCACGCCGGCATATTCAATTTTAAGAAACACATTGTTTCAATGGGACCTACAGGGCTCGAACCTGTGACCCTCTGCTTGTAAGGCAGATGCTCTCCCAGCTGAGCTAAGATCCCAGTTAAACGACCCAGATCGGACTCGAACCGACGACCTTCGCCGTGACAGGGCGACGCTCTAACCAACTGAGCCACTGGGCCAAACTATTAAGTTATAATGGACCTTCGGGGACTCGAACCCAGGACCGACCGGTTATGAGCCGGTTGCTCTAACCAACTGAGCTAAAGGTCCAAATCAACTAAACCGATGATCTTTTAATGACTCCGACGGGAATCGAACCCGTGTTACCGCCGTGAAAGGGCGATGTCTTAACCGCTTGACCACGGAGCCATATTTCTTAAAAAAATAGGAGCAGTTTATGCTCCTATGAGCTCCCCAAGTAGGGCTTGAACCTACGACACCTCGGTTAACAGCCGAGTGCTCTACCGCTGAGCTATTGAGGATTATTATTTCATGTACCTTCAAAACCACATACAGTCATCCTTACCTTTAGGTCATACCCTCGACCGATTAGTAACAGTCAGCTACATACATTACTGCACTTCCACCTCTGT
>FOXT01000012.1 GCA_900115795.1 Lachnospiraceae bacterium XBB1006
TTCTGGGGAATTATTAAATCTGAAATGTATGCAATGTACGAAATTACAAACGAAGAATCTCTTAGATTTGCAATTAAAGATTATATAAGATTCTACTCAGAAGAACGCATACAAGAACGATATAATTGTAAAACTCCTTTGGAGATAAGGTCGGAAGCTTTAGCAACTATAGATCCTATAGAATATCCTATTCCAGAAAATAAACGAATTAATAAATACAAAGAAAAATGGTGTGCATAGAAAAATGACCATACCTCATACGAAGTATGGTCATTCATTAAACATTTATTTTTGATATTTAACCTGTCTACTTGACAGGGGGCATATCAAACTGACACTCCTTGCTTTCTTTTTCCATGATTGTAAAAAATAAATCCGAGCTGAACAATTCGTACGCCTTCTCGTAGTCTCTACGTGCAAGCACCGCCACATCCATGGCTGACTTCACCACTTCCCCGTCCACAGTTACTTGCGGTTTGTGTATGGACACAACAAAAGAAAGGGTATATTCATTCTTATTACAGATGAGAACGAAGTTGCCTTTCTGAATATCTCCTTCTACCAAACCTTCTGTATGAAATTCATAACTAATCTCTGCCGACGTTCCTGAAAACTCTGCCTTGTGAATCTGCATGCGAGGATGATCACTTAACACAATTCCCTGCATTGAAATCTGATTCATACTCTCAATGAAAAACGATCCCTGAATGGTTTCTGCCTCTAACGCCTCGATATTCAATCGTTCCGGTGTCAGCTTCACATGCGGTACATCCTGCACAAAAACGCCTGCAGCTAACTCTTGCATTTTACGTTGCATTCTTTGCCCTTTACTTTGTTGCTTTTTCTTTTTATAATAATTATAAACAATTTGAAACCTACATGCAATACTTTGCAAAGAAAGGACGGAAAAGGGAAATGAAAAAACAGAATGCTTTTCACGGAAGTGACTTAGAACGTGTGGAAGCAACCTATGGAATATCCAAAGATCAAATTATTAATTTTGCAGCCAACGTAAATCCATTTGGCCTTTCTCCTTTTTTAAAAAAGGAGCTGGCAACGCGTGTTGACGTTATTACACGCTATCCGGATCGCGACTACAAGGCGCTAAGAACAAGCATTGGCAACTACTGTCACACCAATCCGGATCACATTGTGGTTGGAAACGGTTCCACAGAACTCATCGCCATGATGGCTCAATTTATCAAACCCAAGAGTGCCTTAATTCTCGGTCCTACCTACTCCGAATACGAGCGGGAAATCGGTCTTAACGGAGGCAATGTCGATTACTATGAGTTGAAGGAATCCGACAACTTCTGTTTACAACTTAATGACTTTAAGGAAGCACTTCGCACCCATTACGATTTGATTGTTATTTGCAATCCAAACAATCCTACCTCCGGTGCCATTTCAACGGCGGAGATGGACGAAATTTTTACCGAAGCAAAGAAACAAAACTCCTTTGTTATGGTGGATGAAACCTACGTGGAATTTGCACCAGATATGGAACAGATTACCTGTGTTCCTTTAACTGTCAAACATGATAATTTCATCTGTTTGCGCGGTGTTTCGAAGTTCTACGCTGCTCCCGGACTCCGTTTAGGCTACGCAGTAACCGGCAACAAGGACTTATTGGAAACCATTCATCGCAAGCAGAATCCGTGGTCTGTCAATTCCTTTGCGGAGGCAGCCGGTATCCTGATGTATCAGGACACCGATTTTCAAAACGCAACCAAAGAATTTATGCACGCTGAGCAAACCCGTTGTTACGATACGTTTGCCAAAAGCCACAAATTTAAGCCCTACAAAGCCAATGCGAACTTTATTTTATTAAAAATATTGGATAAAGAATTGACATCTGCAGATGTCTTTGAGGCTTGCATCAAAAAAGGGCTCATGATTCGCGACTGCAGTTCTTTCCCATTTTTGGGTGATCGTTTTGTGCGTTTCTGCTTCATGAAAGCGGAGGATAACACACGCTTAATGGAAACATTACTCCATCTGTAATCACGACCCATTAATTAAGAGCCCGCAACCCGCGGGCTCTTCGTTAATCTGTTTTTCTGTTCTTTCCAAATACCAAATCATAATTAATGTGTTCATAGAACAAGTCTTCGCTATTCTCCTGTGTCACCTCAAAATTACCAAGTAACCACATAATCTTTGCAATAACGGATTCTAACGTCATATCATAGGACTCAAGGAAATGACAGTCCTTCTTAATCTTCTGTCCTACTTCATAAACCGTCATATCACTTCCCTCGTGGGAAACCTGAGTAGCCATAATAATCATGGTTTCAGGATATTTCTTATGCAATTCATAGAAATCATCCGAAATGGAATCCGGAATACCGCCAACACCAAAGCTCTCTACCACAATCGCATCATAGTATTCAAAAATTTCTTCCAATGCATATACCTGCATCCCCGGAATCAATTTCATTAAGTACACCCGCTCATCCAATTTCTCATAAAATGCAACCGGTTTCTCATATGGCAGCATCGGCAGGTAACGCATAATCTGTCCACCCTGCACCTGTGCCAAAAATGGAAAATCAATGCTATCAAACGCATTATAGCTCTTAGAACGTACCTTCTTTGCTCTCGTTCCCGCAATTACTTTTCCATCAAAAACAATACAAACTCCCTGAGATTTCGGATCTGCTGCATAAATAATTGCATCCATCAAATTGGTTCTTCCATCGGTATTCTCAAGTTCAATCGGCTTCTGTGATCCTGTCAAAACCACCGGTTTCTTGGAATTCTGAATCATATAGGATAATGCCGCCGCCGTATAGGCCATTGTATCCGTACCGTGTGCAATCACAAATCCATCGTAATTAAAGTAATGCTCTTTAATCGTCTTAACAATAAGCGCCCATAATTCCGGTTTCATGTTGGTGGAATCCACGCTGCAAACCTGTATTGCTTCTACATCCGCATACGCTGTAATTCCCGGAATGAAAGTAAGAATTTCATCCGATGAAATCCCCGGTTTCAATCCATTCTCCGACTGCGTGGATGCAATGGTTCCCCCTGTGGTAATTAATAACACTTTTCGATTCTTCTGCTCCATGTTTCTCTTCCTCTATTCTCCTGTTTCTTCATCTCGCTCAGCAATATACGGGCTTAACGCCGCAAATGCTTTCTTATAATCAAACTGATATAAATTATCCAACGCCTCTTTCAATGATGCCTGCAAATTCTCCGGAAGCGGATGGCTCATTAATTCTTTCATGCTCTCACGCGCCTCCTCTTCCTGAAATTCTTCCAAACAAGCAAGGGTAATAAGCAAACGGTCCATAATCTCGGTATCATCCAATGCTTCCGCTGTCACTTCAACCGGTTCTTGTCGCGTCGTACCAATTCCCTGGCTGGCAAAAAGTACTTCAAATCCTTTCCGCACCTTATCCCACTCTGCCTCTAATGTCGCCACATGGGACTGAATAAATGTCAGATTGTTATCCTTGCTCTCAAGCTCTTCTTTATAGGCCAACTCCCCAAGTTCCATGGCGCCAAGGGTACGGGCATTGCTCTTTAATCCATGCACATATATGGAATAAGTGGCCATATCCGAAGCCGCAAGTGCTTCCTGCATCTTTTCATGTTTGGTGGCATAGTCATTGTAAAATACCTGTGCCATCTCCAGATAAATATCAAATTCCCCGTCCAGCAACTCAATACCTTTCTGAATATCGATTCCATAGTCGGATAGATTCGGATAGGTCTGTTTACTCTCCTCTTCCTCTTCAACGTCCGCTTCAATACGCACCTTATTTGCCGGTAAATGTTCCATCAATACCCGATCCAGTTCATCAATTGCTATCGGTTTGGAAAGATAATCGTCAAATCCTTCCTTCAAATAATTCTCCTTTGCGCCTGCAATCGCATTGGCTGTCAATACCACAATGCGCGTACGTGGATCGCAAAGCGCATTCTCTCCTCGCAATCGATGGAATACTTCAATTCCATCCATCTGCGGCATCATGTGATCCAATAAAATCAAATCATATTTCTTCTTTGTGACTGCCTCTAAACAAGCCTCACCAGACAACAAACACTCCACTTTTGCCTGGGATTTCTTTAAAAGACTGGCAACCACCTGCAGATTCATTTCATTATCGTCCACAACCAAAATATCAGCCTCCGGGGCTAATACCGTCATTCCTGCCTTTGATGACAAATCTGTCTCCTCCTGTCGCTTCAATTCTTCTGCGAAATTACCCAATACTTCCTCACATCTCGCCTCTTGCGGAATGGTCATTGAAAAAATTGACCCTTCGCCATACACACTCTGTACGGACATGGTACCGCCCATCATCTCAACCAGCTGCTTGGAGATATTTAATCCCAATCCGGTTCCTTCAATGGCACGATTTTTCTCCACATCCAACCTTCCAAAATTCTGAAATAACTTAGGAATATCCTCGGATTTAATTCCAATTCCGGAATCCACTACGGATAAAATCAGATTGCCGTTTCCATTTTCCTTATTCGTCCGGACATACTCCACCTGGAAGTTCACAAATCCCTTCTCTGTATACTTAATCGCATTACTAATGATATTTCCAGCCGCCTGTTTGATACGATATTCGTCTCCAAACAACGTACGCGGAATCTCTTCAGAAATCTGATATTCAAAATCTAAACCCTTTGCCGATGCCTGCACACCGTACAATTCAATCAAATCCCGAATCAGCACGCCGCCATCATATTCCACCGGTATAATCTCCATCTTACCGGACTGAATTTTGGAAAAATCAAGAATATCATTTACGATATTTAAAAGCGATTTACCGGCACTCCTGATTGTTCGTGCATACCCTTCAATCGCCCCTTGTTTCGTCTCACGCAAAATCATCTCATTCATACCCAGCACTGCATTAATCGGTGTACGAATCTCATGACTCATCTGGGCAAGGAACACGCTCTTCGCCCGATTGGCCTCTTCTGCTTCAAGGCGGTCATTCACTTCATCTTCTTTGCTCTTAAGAAGCTGCAACGCATATTTTACCACCGTCATGCAAATAAAATACAAAAAAACAAATTCAATGGTAAAACCCAGGGTATACCCCACGAAATATTCCTTCGGAGATTCCACAATATAGTGATGTCTTGCCTGATCATACGCTCTAAAATACATGGCAATCACCATTGCAAAATAACTTACCACACAAACAATTCTGGTATATCGCAGATTTACATACAGGCAACTTAAAATCGTTGCAAAGCTGTATGCCACATAAATCCCCACCGATGCCTGGGTAGCCGATAAGGCAACCATAAATTCGAACGCAAACACACCGAAATACCTGGCAACCGTATGGAAACGTTCCTGCTTTGCCATAAACTGCTGTAGCATACCGGTTACAATAGCATACAGGGAAAAGAGCGCGCAAAAGCTCACTTCCACATGAAAAATCCCCGCCTGCGTCAGCAAATACAATGCCGGTCCTACCACGCATCCCATATACAAAATAGTTCCCACAGATCGATTAATCTGCATTTCATTATCCAATAGAAATTTATGATTCTGTTCTTGTCTCTCCATATACTCAAACCTTTCTAAAATTTGCGTATGGTATCCTCTGTATCATCGATTGACTTATCGATCATGCGAATCACAACCGGATAACTGTAATTCTCATTTACCTCAACCATAACTTCATCTCCCACCTTATGACCCAATAACGCCTTCCCTAAAGGCGAATCAATGCTTATCAGCCCCGCAAGCGAATTACCGCGAATGGTAGTGATAATGCGATAGGTCTCTTCCTCATCATCTTCCGGCAGGTAAATCGTCACACGATTATTAATCCCTACCTCATCCTCTTTCGAATCATCCGAAATAATATGTGCCGTCTTAATCATTCTTTCTAAATACCGAATGCGGCTTTCATTCTGATTCTTTTCCCGCTTGGCCGCATAATATTCAAAATTCTCACTTAAATCACCCTGGGCCCGCGCTTCCTTCACCGCAGCAATCAGTTCCTTGCGAAGCACCAATTTGCGGTATTCTATTTCTTTCTCCATCTTTGCGATGTCGCTCTTTGTTAATTCATCAAACATTCAAAAAAGCCTCCTGATGTTATTTTACTCCAATTAGGCTAAGAACGCAAACCAAATCAACGTTCATAGAGCAAAATCATGGATTTTATCTGTCGTTCCAATTCCCAGGTCAACTGTTCTTTTCCTATACGCCACAGCCAGTTTCCCCCTACCGTGGACGGAATGTTAATCCGCGCATCGGTTCCGAGGTTACAATAATCCTGAATTGGTATCATGCACGTATCTGCCACACTTGCCATTGCCAAACGAATCATTTCCCAGGTCACCGTTTCTTCCGAAACCGTCCGTCCCAGGTAATCGCATACATATTGCTTTGCTTCCTCTGACAAGGTCTGATACCATCCCCTAACGGTATCATTGTCATGCGTACCGGTATACACAACACAATTTTTCTCATACCGATGTGGCTGATATTCGCTTTTTTTTCCAACCGGAAAAGCAAATTGCAGCACTTTCATTCCCGGATATCCACAGGCTTTCAAAAGCGCACGAACATCATCGGTAATGATTCCCAAATCTTCCGCAACAATCTGTAACGATCCCAGTTTGTTTTTTACTTTTTCAAAAAAATCTATTCCGGGGCCGACACACCACTGCCCTTCTAATGCATTCTCTTTTCCATATGGAATTGCAAAGTAAGACGAAAATCCGCGAAAATGATCAATCCTAAGTTCATCAAACAAGGTAAAATTATGGCGAATCCGTTCCATCCACCACGCATAGTCATCCTTCTTCATTTTGTCCCAGTCATACAGCGGGTTGCCCCACAATTGTCCTGTTTCCGAAAAAGCATCAGGCGGACAGCCTGCAACAACCGTTGGATACCCGTCTTCATCCAGCAAAAACAGCTCCTTATGACTCCATACATCTGCGCTGTCATACGCCACATAAATCGGGATATCCCCAAGAAGGCTCACCCCATATTTTTTTGCATAGCGATGCAGGGTTTCCCACTCCATATAACAGAAAAACTGCAAAAAGCAATGAAACTCTATTGCCTCTTTATAGGTGCGTTTTGCCTCCTCAATTGCCTTCGGTTCCCGCATCGCCAAAGGTTCCTCCCATTCCCTCCAACTTACGCCGCCTCTGGCATCTTTAATTGCCATATAAAGGGCATAGTCCATAAGCCAGTGCGCATGGGTTTGCTTAAATGCTTCATAAGTTTCGTAAGGGTGTTCCATAAAACGAAAAAATGCCTTCTTTAACACCTGAAAACGTAACCGATACTGTTTTTCGTATTGAATTTGCATATCGGTTCCTGCTAATCCTTCTTCACATTCCGAAACCGTTAACAAATCCCGGCTGACCAAATCCTCCAAATCCAGGAAATATGGGTTCATGGCAAAGGAGGAAAAGGACTGATACGGCGAATCACCGTAGCTTGTGGGTCCAATCGGCAGCATCTGCCAGACATGAATGCCGGTACGCTCACAAAATTCAATAAATCGATAGGCCTCCTTTGAAAAACAGCCTATTCCATATTCCGATGCCAAAGAAAAAACAGGCATCAGCACCCCACATCTTCTCATAACTTACACCTCGGATTCTACTTCTTCATAATAATCTCTTCCTTCCGTGTCCATAATTACAACCACCGGAAGGTTCTCCACTCGCAGCTTACGAATGGCTTCGGTTCCCAGGTCCTCATACGCCACCACCGTTGCCTCTTTGATGCACTTTGATAGCAATGCACCTGCACCGCCAATTGCTGCAAAATAGACGGCACCTTCTTTTTTCAGACTTTCCCGTACCTCTTTCGAACGTTTTCCTTTTCCAATGACGCCCGTCACTCCTGCAGCCAGCATTCTCGGCGTATACTTATCCATCCGGCTTGCGGTAGTCGGTCCCGCCGATCCGATTACCTGTCCCGGTTTAGCCGGGGAAGGTCCCAAATAATATAACACAGTATCTTTCAAAGAAATCGGGAGTGCTTCTCCCCTTTCCATACTCTCATACATGCGTTTATGCGCCGCGTCTCTGGCCGTGTATAACGTACCGGAGGCATAACACATATCGCCTGCGTGTAAAGTTCTTGCATCCGCTTTTGTGAGCGGAAAGGTTATGTTTTTTCTCATACGACCTCCTAAATCCAAACACTTTCATGACGATTGACATGGCAACAAATATTGACTGCCAATGGCATTCCGGCAATATGCGTCGGATACGTCTCTATGTGAAGGGCAAAGGCTGTTGTATCGCCGGACAGTCCCGCCGGTCCAATCTGTAACGCATTGATTCTACGCAGCGTCTCCTCTTCTATTCTTCGAATGTGAGGTTTTGCCGCCCTTTCCGTTACCGGAAGTGTTAACGCATGCTTTGCCATCTTCGCTGCCAGTTCAAAATCTCCGCCCAAGCCAACGCCAATGACGAGCGGCGGACAAGCATTTGGTCCGGCTAATCTTACCGTTTCCACAATTTGCTCCATCACGCCTTCTTCACCGTCTGCAGGTTTAAGCATGCAGATACGGCTCATATTCTCACTTCCGAATCCCTTGGCCGTAAAGGTAATGTGTACCTTATCCCCCGGCACAAGCTCGTAGTGAATGATGGCCGGTGTATTATCCCCGGTATTTTCCCGAAGCAACGGATCTGCCACCACGGATTTTCTAAGATACCCTTCTTCATATCCCGCTCTTACGCCTTTCTGAATGGCCTCTCCCACGTTTTCGCCCACAAAGTGTACATCCTGCCCTACTTCTACAAACAAAACCGCCATTCCGGTATCCTGGCAAATAGGAATTCGTTCCCGCTTCGCAATGCGAAGGTTTTCTTCTAATTGTTCCAAAATCTCCTTTGCAAGCGGCTTCGTTTCCTTTTCCCTTGCCTCATGAAGAGCCTTCGCCATATCCGGGCTTAGCTCATGTGTAGCCTTTATGCAAAGTTCTTTCACCGCCTTCGTTATAAGCATAGTATCAACTTCTCTAATCATGCTTCTCCCTCCAGGCTTCTGCCACATAGGTAGCTACCCGATCGGCCACACGCTTATCAAATGCGGACGGAATAATATATTCCGGATTTCTTTCTTCCTCCGATACCAGACTCGCAATCGCCCTTGCCGCTGCCAGCTTCATGTCATAGGTAATATCTCTTGCTCTTGCCATTAATGCTCCCTTAAATAATCCCGGAAAGCATAACACATTATTTATCTGATTCGGATAATCACTTCGTCCGGTTCCAATCACATAAATGCCGGCTTCCTTCGCATCCTCATAAGTAATCTCCGGATTCGGATTTGCCATAGCAAAACAAATCGCTTTCTCCTTCATGGTCCGTGCCATTTCCACGGTTAACACTCCCGGAGCAGAAACGCCAATAAATACATCCGCATCTTTTATGGCATCGCAGAGAAACCCTGTTTCATTATTGGGATTGGTCTGTTCTGCAATCGCCGCCAAATGCTCCGGCATTCCCTCTTTTCCACGATACAAAATCCCGTCTTTATCACACACAATTATATTCTTAACGCCGGCATGCAGTAACATTCTGCAAATCGCGCCTCCGGCACTTCCAGCGCCATTTAACACAAGTTTAATATCCCCGATTTCTTTGTCTACCACCTTCAAGGCATTAAAAAGTGCAGCCGTTACCACAATAGCCGTTCCATGCTGGTCATCATGAAAAACCGGAATATCCAGTTCTTCTTCTAAGCGCCGCTCAATGTAATGGCAACGGGGTGCAGAAATATCTTCTAAATTGATACCGCCAAATCCCGGCGCAATCAACTTCACGGCTTGAATGATTTCTTCCGGATCCTTGGTGTCGAGGCAAATTGGGAATGCATCCACACCTGCAAATTCTTTAAACAAAATCGCTTTTCCTTCCATCACCGGTAAAGCCGCCTTTGGTCCGATGTCCCCTAATCCCAGCACTGCCGTACCATCGGTTACTACCGCAACCATATTTCCCTTCGTGGTATACGTATACACCTCATCCGGGTTCGCATGAATTTCCAGACAAGGTTGCGCCACTCCCGGCGTATACGCGGTACTAAGGTCATCCTTATTCTCTACTCGCACCTTGCTCGTCACTTCAAGCTTTCCCCGATGGGTTTTGTGCATTTCTAATGCTTTTTCTTTGTAGTCCATTTTTCCTACCTCACTCATAGTTTTTTCACCCTTCTATTATAAGTTTCATTTGACGAAAAAACAATGGATTGCTAAAATATATTCGTTACGAATTTTTGAAAGGAGTCTGTTATGAACAAGAAAGAAATTGCAGAACTGCGTAAGCAATATACTCCTGAGCGTAGCACCATCGACCGTATCTGCGGTTGTTATGTGGACGCTGAGAAGAATATCAAATTTACTATGAAACAAGCCTTCTTTTCCCTTCCGGAAGAGGAGGAATACAAATATTTCGATTTATTAAAGAAAACGTTTTCCGGTGGACTTGGAACCAATTTATTTTCCATGGAATTTCCCCTCGAGGCCGAAGAAGAAGGCGGTACCCAGGAATTCCTATATCGTTTACGGGAAAGCAAATTAAACGACGAAGTGCTTTTGGACGAATTCTACGACCGCATCATCGCAAATTATGATTACGGTGAGAATTACTACATCATTCTGATTCACTGCTGTTACGACGTGCCTGGTAAAGCCTCTGATGGTATAGAAATGGAAGATGCATCGGATACGGTATTTGAATACATCCACTGCGCAATTTGCCCTGTTGGTTTATCCAAGGCCGGACTTGGTTATAACCCGGAGGAAAACACCATGGCTGAGCGCATTCGCGACTGGGTAGTTGATCGCCCTGCCACAGGATTTTTGTTCCCATCCTTTAACGACCGTGCCACCGATTTACATAGTGTTTTATATTACAGCAAGAATCCAAAGGAAATACATCCGGAATTCATTGATGGTGTTCTTGGAAGTTATATGGTTCAATCTTCTGTTTCCCAAAAGGAAGCATTTCAAAATTTGGTAATTGAAACCCTTGAGGAAGATTGTGATTTTGACGTTATCAAGAATATCCACGAGAATATTCAGGAACTCATCGAATTGAATCAGGATAATCCGGATCCGGTTACGGTCACGAAAGATGAAATGAAACAAATCTTCTATGACAGTGGTGCTTCTGATGAGAAGATGGAGGATTTCGACTTAGAATACGAAGCCTATGCAGGAAAAGATACGCCGCTTATGGCAACGAACATCTCCTCTCCGCGTTCCTTTGCAATTGAAACCCCGGACATTGTAGTGAAAGTCAAGCCGGAACGACTGGATTTAATTCAGACCAAAGTGATTGACGGCAGACAGTGCCTGGTCATTGCGGTTGATTCCCATTTACAGGTCAACGGTGTGGACGTGAAAACTTTTGCCGGAATGGAGCTTCCGGGAGAAGATCTTGATTTAGACGAAGAACCGGAAAATTAGAATAAAAAAGCGGCATGTGGTAAACTACTTTCATGCCGTTTTTTATATAATTGCATCGAGCAACTGCTTTGTATACGCTTCTTTCGGGGCTTTTAAAATTTCTTCCGTCTTTCCGGATTCCACAACTTCCCCCTTACACATAACCATCAAGCGATCGCAAACCTGACTAACCAAACCAATGTCGTGGGAAATAAACACATATGACATTTTGCAGGATTCCTTTAATTCCATAAGCAGCGCAATTATTTTTGCTTGTATGGTTACATCTAGTGCACTGGTTGGTTCATCACACAGTAGTAGCTCCGGCTCAATCATCAATGCTCTGGCAATGGCTGCTCGCTGGGCTTCTCCACCTGATATTTCACGACAGGTCTTGTTCCTATAGCTTTCCGGCAGCCCCACACGCTTCATAAGATGAAGCGCCCTGGCCCTCAGTTCCTTTTTCGATTCCTTTGCATGATATCTCGATCCCTCCACAATTGCATCCAACAAACACATTTTGGGGCTAAAGGACGCCACCGGATTTTGAAATATCATTTGCATATGCTCTCCATAAAAGTCAATCGTTCCACTCGTTGGCTTTTGTAATCCAATAATCATATTGGCCAAGGTACTTTTTCCGCTACCGCTTTCGCCAATAATTCCAAAGCATTCTCCTTTTTCTACGGTAAAACTAAGTGGTTTTACTGCTTCCACGCTTGTTTTCCCATGTCCGAATGTTTTACATAGGTTTCTTACTTCTACAATCGGTTCCATACTGCTTCCTTTCCCGGTTTCGGAATATGCTCCATCAGTTGCTTTGTATAAGGATGGCATGGGCATTCAAAGATCTCCTTTGTTCCCCCCTCCTCTACAATCTTTCCATGATACATTACCACCACGTAATCTGCAATGTAACGAACAACCCCCATATTATGGGTAACAAGAAGCAACGATGTCTGTTCTTTATCGCATAATCGTTTTAAAACATCTAAGGTTTCCTTTTGTACCGTTACATCCAATGCACTGGTTGGCTCATCCGCTAATAACAACGAAGGACGTTTTATCATTGCGAGCGCAATTGCCACACGTTGATTCATTCCACCGCTCAATGCAAACGGATACGTTTTTAAAATGCGAGACGGATCTGAAAAACCAAGCTTCGAAAGGGCAATCTTTGCCTCTTCCAAAGCTTCGTTCTTTTTTATTTTCCAATGCGCTCGCATACTCTCGTAAAACTGATTGCCCAAGGTTTGGTTCGGGTCAAAGGATTCCTCCGGATTTTGAAAAATCATTGCAATTTCTTTTCCTCGGATCGTTGCGTAATCTCGCTCGCCATAAGCAGTCATATCCTGCCCTTGAAAAAAAATTTGCCCCTTCGTAATGTGTCCCGTTGGGCCAAGCAATCCCAACACACTTTTTAGCAAGGTACTCTTTCCGCTTCCGCTTTCCCCGACGATTCCAACAATTTGTCCTTGTTTTATCGACAAAGAAATACCGGAAACCACTTGCTTATCTCCATATGCAATTTCTACCTCTCGCATTTGTAAACAAGACATACCTATTATTTTACTCCCAAAGTGTTGGTAATCAAATAGTACTCCGACGGATTTATTTCAAATCCGGTTACTTTTTTGTTATATACGCAAACAAACTGCTGATTTACCATAAACGCGTGAGCACAATCATTAAGCACTTCCTTCGTAATCGTTTCCATAATTGCATCACGTTTTTCACGGTCGTATGTGGTTGCAAGTTTCTTTGCTTCTTTCGTAACCACGTTATTATTATATCCGTTGTAATTATTACTTCCCTTCGGTACAAATACCATGTTGACAAAATATGGTTCTGCCCCCGTCGGCGCAATGGCATAGCTTAATCCTGCAATATCATAGTCTTTCTTTGCCATAACATCATCTAGCACATCAAAGGTCTCAATTTTTAACTCAACACCGGCCTCTTTTAACTGCGCCTGATACATATCCGCAAATTGAAGCAACTGGTTATTATAAGAATAGGTCACAAATTTCAAAGAAAGCTTCTTTCCATCTTTTTCAACAATGCCATCTCCATCCTTATCTTCATAACCGGCCTCTTTTAGCAAAGCTTTTGCTGCCTTTACATCCAGACTGCTTTCTTCTTTGTTTGTACCATCTGTTTTTCCAAAGCTGAGCATGGATGGGTATACTCCATAACATGGTTCCGCATAACCATTAAAAATCACATTCGCATAACTTTCGCGATCAATGCACCGATTTAATGCCTTTCGCACATTCACATCCGGAATCGTCTCTTGATTAAACATTAAGAAATGTGATCTGGTTGACGTTATTCCTTCCATTGTGAACGCATCATCGTCTTTAAAAATTTTCGTTCCCTCTGCCGGTAACTGCGCAATCATGTCGATTTCACCATTCTGTAATGCCATATTCAATGCATCGTTATCATCGATAATTTTTAAATCCAAAGTATCAAGCGCTACCGCTCCGCCCCAGTACTGTTCGTTTTTCTTTAAGCTCACTTCCACCATGGACTCAAACTTTGTTGCCACAAACGGTCCGGTACAGGACGCTCCCAATTCCTTATCTACCTTTGCTTCCGCATCATATACAGCCATCAGCGGATCGCATAAGTCATTCAATAACGTAGGCTCTTCTTTTGATGTCTCAATTTTTAATGTCTGACCATCTGCTTCCATGCTCTTAATGGAAACCGTTTCATCAAAACGACTGTTCATTTCTCTGGTTCTTGTAAAACATTTTTTCACTGCATCGGCTGTCATTTTCGTTCCATCGGAAAAGTTTACATCGTCACGTAATGTAAGCTCCCAGTGTGTCTTATCCACATTCTTATAGCTTTCGCATAGCCATGGCTTAGGCGCTAAATTCTTATCCAAACGGAACAAATTTTCCGTTATACCGTAAATGGACATCAACCAACTATCCCAATTATACGCCGGATCCAAGCTCTCTGCCCCAAAAAATCCGGTGGTAGAACCAACCGTCAAATGTTTCTCCTGTGAATGATTTTCTGTCTTCTTTGCTTGCTTCGTGTTTTTGTCCCCACAACTAGTCAAAGAAGTCACCACCAATGTCATAGCCATCAGTGCTGCAAGTACTTTTCTTTTCATTGTTTTTCTCCTTTATCCTTATATATCTTTATATCTATCCTGCATGCTCCTCTACCACATCTCGTAAAGTATCTGCCCACAGGTTAAATATCAACACTACGCACAAAAGTGCAATTCCCGGTGTAATCATCATCCATGGCGACATCTGAATATAGTTTTTTGCCTCGCTCATCATAACTCCCCACTCAGACGTTGGCCGTTGCGCCCCAAGACCAAGAAAGGATAATCCCGCCATGCTTATAATAACATTTCCTACATCAAGAGCTGCTGTAACCACTAATACCGAAATGCAATTCGGCAAAAGATAGCGCACCGCAATTGCAAACTTCGTTGCACCACACACTCTGGCCGCCTTAATATAGGGTTCTTCCTTTAAGGTAAGCACTAGACTTCTTGAAAGCTTTGCATACGTCGTCCAGTAAACCGCACAAAGGGAAATAACACCATTCACCAGTCCGGGACCTAAAATCCCGGCTACAGCAATTGCAAGGATGAAACTGGGAAATGCTTGAAAAATGAGGGTAATTTTTACAAATAAAGCATCAAGCATTCCCCCCAAAAACCCGGACAAAATTCCAAAACAAGTTCCAAGGAGAAATGAAATCGTCACTATCAGAAGAGCCGTATAAAGGGAGATATGCGCCCCTTCAAGGATTCGCGAAAACACATCACGTCCCAGATTATCTGTACCACACAGATGTCTAAGACTAGGAGGTAATGACTGATTCATCATATTGGTTTGGAATGGATTATAAGGTTCAACGATTCTTCCAAACTGTGCCCAAATAAGCACGAACACTACTCCAATCGTTAAACCGTACATTCGAACTTTTTTATTCATTTTCATCCTCTTTCGGTCAAAAAAGGCGCATGAACTCCTTAGGAATTCATGCGCCTTCATGACACAAAATAAAAAAATTAAAATACTTTACATACGCTTCTGCGTTTCCGTCGGCTTCGTGCCAACTGTTCTACTATATCATGTCTCTTGCAGGTCTGTCAACTGTTTTCTCTTTCCATCCAGCAACACACCACACAACTCAACAAATGCATGCACTGCACAATAAATCAGCGCCATCCATAACACATACCCCTGTATCACCGGATAATCTCTGTAGGATATCGCATCTACTGCCAGCTTTCCCACTCCCGGCCAGGTAAAAATACTCTCAACAATGGTGGCTCCTCCCAATAAACTTCCTACCGACATTCCCAACAATGTCAAAATCGGATACAGCATATTCTTAAACACATGGAACACCATCACACGCGTCATAGAAATTCCTCTGCTACGCAAACCGACCACATATCCCTTTTGCATTTCCTTCAGTAACAGCGCCCGCACCTGACGGGTATACCACGCTGAAAGAGTAAGTGCCATAGTAAGTGCCGGCAAAACAACTCCGTGTGGTTGTCCCTTCGCAATAACCGGAAACCATCCTAAAGTAAGCGAACACGTATACAACAACACCAATGCAAGAAAAAACGACGGCATCGAAGAGAAAATACAGGTCAAGCCACGTACCACATAATCGATTATTCCATCCTTTCGCAATGCACATAGAATGCCAAGCGGTGTCGATAACAAAACGGTAAACAATAGAGCCAAAAAAGCAAGCTCCATAGTTGCCGGAAGTGTTCGTTTAAAGTCCTCGGTAACCGGTCGATTAGATTTATAAGAAGTCCCCAAGTCTCCGCGCGCTGCATTTATCACCCAGTGACCATACTGTTGTATCACTCCATCCTGTAACCCAAGTTCTTGTCGTTTCTTTTCAATCTGTTCCTGGGTAACCATGCCACCTTTCTTACGCAAAATCATCTCAGCCGGGTCTCCCGGTGACAAATACGTTAGCAAAAACGATAACATTGTAATTCCAAATACCAATACCAAAAAGCCGGGTACACGGCTTATCAGATTCTTCATCCCTTACTCCTTAATTCCTTGTATCATAAAAAGCGGCACCCTCTCATACCGCTTACGCTCTTCTTCGTCATATACCCACAATCCGATATTCTCATCAATCGTCAAACGAAAATAGGGTTCTAATATCCTGCGGTCCCAATCCGGCCGCTGCTTGTCACTTGCCGGCAGTTGTCCGGCAATCGCATCTATAGTATCAATATCGTAAGCCGGCAGATGCTCGTGAATCATATGGTAATGAATGTGCCTGTACCAATTCGCATCAAAATTAAGCAACATTCCACCCTTCTTCAAAACACGATGCCACTCTATATACGCTGCCTCCGGATTCTGCATATTCCACATCACATTTCTGGAAATCACCACATCAAAGGATTCATCCGGAAAAAACATATCCTCTGCCTCCATCTTCCATAATGCCACCCGCTTTCGATATTTCCTGGTGTTCTGGCTCGCTTCCTCAAGCATCGCCTCATTACAGTCAATGGCCGTAATCGGGTATCCGTATCCAGCAAGAATCGTTGCAAAAAAACCTGCTCCGGTTCCAACATCCAACACCTCAATACTTTCCGGCGTACGATGAGGAAAATGGGTACGAATCAAATGATTCAGCAAACATAACCACTTTCTCCCTTGCTCCCCCACCATCTCATGCCTGGTGTACGCAGAATAATTCTGTGCGCGACCGCTCCAATATTTCTGCGTCGCCTTTAATAATTCATTACTCATCTTTTCTCTCACTTAATTCATCTGAAAACGTTACATAACTTCCTGAATGCTCTTTACTGCAATACGTACAGAGGTCGGCCATACGATACAATTCATCAAAGCTCAACACTTCATCCGATTTAAAGAGTACCGCTCCCATACTCACCTCAATCGTCTGCCCCTCAAGTTCCGGAATATTCACACTCTCTAAAGACTCCAGGAACGCTTCAATTCTTGCTTTTGCTTCCTCCTTACTTACAATGGCATCCGCATAAGCCGCAAATTCATCTCCGCCTAATCGTAACACAATATCGTCCTTTTTTGCAACCTTTTGCAAACTTGCAGCGAGTTCTACTATAACACGGTCGCCTACCTCATGTCCATAGGAATCATTAATCGATTTGAACTTATCAACATCAAGCAACATAAACAACCCGCCACGTTTTTTCTTCAATTGCTCGCTGATTCTGTTTTCGCCGCTGGTACGGTTCATTACACCGCTCATTTGATCCATTTCCGATAAATATTTCAAGTAATCCCGATGTCTCTTTTCTTCGTCAATTTCCTCTATTAACCACATTACCTTCTTTGGTGTAGCATCATTACGTCGCTCAACGACCAGAAAACGCGCCCGACACCAGTAATTATGATGGTTCAAAAATTCCTTGGTAATGGTATTGCCCTCTCGCAATCGTTCCGCCAACGTAAACAGATTGACAAATTCCATCATCTCCCGTTTCGACTCCGTCGCAGCATAAAACTCCATCATCATCTGCAACATAACATCCGCATGATCTTTTCCGCCCATAAGTAAATCCAGATTTTCCTCCGACGTTCCGGATATCTTTACAATCCGATTGGTCTTCAGATTAATGGTATACATGGAGTTATAGATATCCGTCAATGCCAGCAACTGCTGATTCACTTCTTCTCGCTCCGCCTGCCTGCGACTAATACTTAGAGCAATCGCAATCGACAAAAACACAAATGCCACCATCATAATGGTCACTAGCGTCTCCACCATAATCATACCGGAGAACATCTCCCGTTTATTGATAACCGAAACCGCATTCCATTGATTTTTCAATGGCTCTTCGTAAACAAAATATCCCGTTCCATTCATGGTAATATCAAAATAGTTTGTTTGGGTTTTCTCTTTTTTCGCTTCAATGACTTTTACCATTTCTTCCGGTTTCATACCCACCGGTGCTTTTTCCTCACTGTCATAGCTAAAATCCACCATCTGTCCGTCTTCATCAATCAGAAAAAAATAAAAATCCATATTCTCTGCCATGGTTACATGATTCTTAAGCTCCAGCAATCCATCCATAACAAGATCCATGGCAACCACGCTTTTTCCGTCGCTTAATCGTTTCGCAATAGACATCACCGGGATTCCGCTTCGAATATCTTTGTAAGGCGACACTAAGGTCGTTGTTCCCATGTTTTTCATTGCTTTTTTATACCACTTTCGTGTTTCCGGATGAAAATCCTTCCTCGCTTCCCACCCGGTTCCATCCAGGTATCTTCCATCAATCAACCCGTAAATTCCATTATAGTTTTCACTAATGGCAACCGAATATTGCTCAGACTGAAAAACAAGGTAAGACTTGATTTCCTCGTAGCTTGACCCCTGCCGCATCATATCTTCCACATGAAAAGCGGCCAAATCCACCGCATTCACACCCGTTTGCAGATAATCATTCATCAACTGCGCCGATTGCAATGCACGGACTTGACCGATATGCACAATATTTTCTTTGGTTTGATCATACAAATTGTACGCACTAACAGACAACAAGACAAAGACACCTGCAATTGCAATCGAAAACACAGCTGCAAGCCTACCTTTCATTCTTCCCAGATACTCAAATTTTGTCCTTGTCCTATTTTCCAAATCTCATCCCCCGCTTATTCTTTTCGTAAGCGCAACGTATTTCCCACAACAATCATTGCGCTCAAACACATAATCCCCGCCGCAATAATAGGATGCATGCTAATTGCAAACCGGTTATACAATACGCCTGCAGAAATAGGAATACTCAATGCATGATAGAAAAACAAAAACCACATATTCCCTTTCATGTACCGCATCACTTCTTTGCTGATATGCACTGCCTCCACAAGTTTCTGAATCTGATATCCCTCAATTCGAACTGTAGCATCAGAAAAATCTCCAATTCGAATGGTTGCTTCCTTGCACCCCATGCCAAAAACGGCTACCTTTTGTTCCTGCTCTTTCTTCTTCCGAATAAGTTCCGTCAGCTTCGCATCCGTCGTATAAGCCACGACATCGTTTACTCCAAAGAACGTTCCATGCGCCTTTGCCGTCACCTCATCTTCTTCTGTTAACATAACAACCTTCGTATGCATATTTTGTAACGTACGGATTGCCGTAAGACTTTCCTCCTTCACAGCATCATAAATCGCTACAAACATCAATACTTCCTCTGCATTGGCAAGCAGAACTACCGATTTCCCTTTTTCCAAAAATTCTTCATAAGCCTGCTTCACTTCCGTTGTAACCGGAATATTCTGTTTCGCAATATAAGCCAATGTTCCCGCAAAATAACGGTTTCCATGAACACTTCCACTTACGCCTTCCAATTCCACATTTGTCACGGACTCCACCGGAAGCAGTGTAACCTTCCAGATTTTGCATCGATCCTGTAATGCTTTTCTGGCAAAATAATAATTTTTCTGCATCATGGAGGCAAGAACGGCAAAATAATATGGCACTTCCACTTCCGTCAGATTATTTCGTACTGCAAAGACGCCATCCACTTTCGCCTGGCCTTGTGTTATAACCCGCTTCTTTGTAACATATACCGTGTCCACCCCTTCAAGATTTTCCAATGATGCACCATTTTTGAATTGGATGTTCTTCTTTTCTGCCTTCTCCATTCCACTCATTAGTGCAATGGGAGCAACCAGGCTCACGGCACATGGGCAAGAAAGCAACAATACACAAATCAGGCGTTCCACCGCCACATCTGTATTCGCGCCATTGTGAATCCACAAAAAACCTGTAATCACAGCCAGCAGTGTACCTGCATAAATCAACACCGTTGCAAACGCATCCGTCGCATTGATACTTGGTGCCTTCTTCACCCTCGCAAGTGCCTTCTTCTCCCAATACTTCACCGGGTAGAAAAACAGAAGCATTGCAATTGCACTCAAAAAGAACCAATTTTCCCGAAAATACAATAAAACGGTACGATCTCCATGTCCCAACGCATAGCTTGAATGTATCAGAATAACAAATCCCAAAAACGCACTTAGACAAACTGCAACGGTAATTACACTTTCCTTCGTTGCACTCTTTTTCATCAGTGCGTAAGCACCCTCCTTACAATATCCACGCAATACATATAGTACCGGAATAAATAGCACCATAGTCACAATACCAATGGTAACGCTATTCTCCGCACCAAACACACTCTGTGTTAGTAGATTTTCCATCTCATTCTCCTCTTTCTTCCCTCTTAAAAAGACCCCTACTATCCCTTAGCAGAGGTCTTTCCTAATCCTTAAAACTCAAACTTCTGGGCTTCGTTATTAAGGTCTGTCGCAATTTCTGTGTTATCACGTACTTTCGTTTCAATGCCACCAATTCCGGCAACCAAATCCTGTACGTTGTTTGAAGCACTTACAATGCCATCTGAACTTTCACCTACCGCTCTGGAAATGTCATCAATGGCCCCTGCCATATTACCCATAATCTTCTTAAGATTTCCGGAACGCTGTGCAAAGTTCTGCATCGTTTCATACATCTTCTGCGCATCTTCGTTATACTGTCTTCCGCCCTCCACAAAATTATTATAATCCGGCAAAATTGTCTCGTTAATATAATCCACAATTTCATTGGAGTTGCGAATTAATTCCTTAACAGCCGAAATAACCATCTCGTTAATACTCTGAATATCCTGAGCTGTCTGTCGACTAGAATCGGCCAAGGCACTAATTTCATCTGCAACTACGGCAAAACCGCGTCCTGCTTCTCCTGCACGTGCTGCCTCAATGGATGCATTCAATGCCAATAAGTTGGTCTGACTCGAAATACTAAGAATCTGCTCGGTCAACGATGCAATCTCTTCAACACTCTTGCTATCGTCGATTGCCTTTCTTAAATTATCAAGAATAGGGCGAATCATACGATCTGTACCCTCTTTATTCTCCATAGCAGACTGCTCTAAGTGCCGAGCACGCTCTTCCATTTCGGTAACATATCCAAGAATATTATCGGTCTGCTCTGCCATACCTTCCACTTCTTCGTTAACGGAACTGGAATTCTCATTAATATGAATCATGGTAGCCGACACTTCTTCCATGGAAGCCGTCAATTCTTCCATAACAGAAGAAACACTCACCGCATTGGCATTTACGCTAGAAACATTCTGATCCATATCATCACTAATGACATGCATCTGCTGTGAATGGTTGCTAATCTTAAGCATAATGTCATGCAGCTTTTCCACGAAACGGTTAATATTACCGGCTACCTGACCAAGCTCATCATTGGTATTTACATCCACACGCATGGTTAAATTACCGGCATTCGCATCAATGCTGTCAATCAACTCATTTAGTGAACCGTTAATCTTCTTAACCGGTTTAATTACGCTACGATTAATCATAATGATAATAATAGCGAACATAATGATGGAAATACTCATCACCGCAATACACGTAATCTTTGAATTATTCACTCGACGATCAATTTCATCCGTAATCTTCTCGGCATTCTTATCATTTACTTCAATAAACTTAGAAAGTTTATTCTCAATCTCACTGGCTTCCTCGTAAATCGAGCCCTTGCTCATCTCCAATGCCTCTTCCGTCTTGCCTTCCTTAAACAGACTAATCGCCTCATTTACATGGTTCTCAAGCGGCGGATACATGGCTTTAATCTCATTATAGTACTTCTCGTGCTTTGCCGTTGGCAAAATATCCTTCATATTCTCAATGTAATACTCGATATTGTTGAAGTCGCCATACTCATTCTCATCGTCCCGCAACGCAAGCTGATAGTCCTCCGCCTGATCCGGTTTCAAGCACATAAAAATCAAATGCTTTGGAATCTTGTCAGTATTCAGTGTCAGCTCATCCAGGGCAAGGGTTGTAAATACAACCTCGCTATTTATGCGCTCTGTCTCCTTCTTAATCCGCTCAAAATTAAAAATATTAAGTGCGGCCGAGACAAAGGCAACAACAGCAAATACAGTCAATGGAATTAATATCTTCTTTCTTACACCTTTCATAAATGAGCCCTCTCTTCTGTATTATTCATCTTTTCGTAACAATATTTTAATACAAAAAAATATGCATTTCAATATTAGAGCATGGTAGCTCTGAGAACATCCGGTGAAAGTTTTGTTAAATATGCAGGTGCAATATCAAATACCGTTTTTGCACCACGTGCACCTTCCTTATATAGACGATGAATAGCTCTGGCATAACATACCAATACACTTGATGTAAATTCCGGATTGGAATCCAACTTCAAATTGTATTCAATGATATGCTTATTCTCTTTATTCCAACCGGTTACTCCACTACGAATTACAAATCCACCGTGTGGAATACCGCTGTGCTCTTTCTTAAGTTCTTCCTCGGTAATAAAGTGTACTGTCGTATCATACTCATCGAAGTAGTTCGGCATCGTCTTGATTTCATTCTCAATCTTCGCCTTATCTGCCCCCGGCTTTGCTACAACAAAGCATTCACGCAAATGCTTCTGTCTGGTGGTCAACGTCGGTTCCTCTCCGTTCCGAACTGCCTCAAGTGCTGCCTCAACCGGAATGGTATACTGCTTCGCATCCAAAACTCCTTCAATACGACGAATCGCATCGGAGTGTCCCTGACTAACTCCCTTACCCCAGAAAGTATAATCATGGCCTTCACTTAAAATTGCATTGGCATATAAACGATTCAGGGAGAACATTCCAGGATCCCAGCCAACAGAAATCATAGCCAAATGATCGCCTTCCTTTGCAGCTGCATCCACATTCGCAAAATGTTCCGGGATACGTGCATGGGTATCAAAGCTATCAATTACATTGAAATGTTTTGCAAACTTCGGTGTTTGCACCGGCAAATCCGTTGCACTTCCACCACAAATAATCATAACATCTATTTGATCCTTGTATTCCATTACCTGATCAACGGATACAATCTTCGCACTCCCCGTTAGAATCTTTACGTCCGCAGGATTTCTTCTTGTAAAAACAGCAATCAGCTCCATATCATCATTCTGCTTAATTGCGCATTCAACACCACGGCCCAAGTTTCCATAACCAATAATTCCAATTCTTGTGCTCATACTATTTCACTCCTTTGTTAAAACTCACCCCCTATAATACCAAATTTCTATCTTTCTTGCAACAAAAACTACTTCATCAAAAGCCGTACTTCAATTCCCTCGTCCACGTAATTTTTGAACAATTCCGCATCCTCTGCTGTTCCAACTACCGTTCCGTAATGCGTTGGAATTGCTATCTGCGGTTTCATATGATTAACAAATTGTGCCGCCTCTTTAGCATTCATGGTATAGGTACCACCAATTGGTAAAAGTGCCACATCGCAGGAAATCTCCGTATTATCCTCGTTTTCATCCGTGTCGCCGGCAACATACACCCATTTTCCTTCTAATTTCATTTTGTAACCAAGCCATTTACTGCCCTTTGGATGATGTTTGTTCTCCACATTGTAAGCCGGAATCGCTTCCACCGGCAGATGTTTGATTCGCTCCTTATCCTTTGGTGCAAGCATCTCAATCTTCGACACCATCTCAGATACCTCACCCATCTTCTCTTCCATGGATTTTGGTATAATAAGGATAGTCTTCGGACCAACCACTTTTTCTAAATCCCTGGGTGAAAAATGATCATAATGCTCATGTGTAATAAACACAAAATCCGCATCATGATACACTTCGCTGATTTCGAATGGGTCCACATAAATCGTGCCCTCTCTTGCTTTGATTCGAATGCTGCTGTGGGTTAAAATCTCAATATCCATACCCGTTACCTCCCGATTAATGATTACTCTTAGTTAATTGCGAAACTCTTATGCCACGACCGTGGCATGTTAAATTTGCATAATAAATCGTCTCTGCAAGTTAACTTGCGAGAACGATTTTTATGCAAATTGCTCATGCGGCATTCGCCGCAGAGCAGTTTCGCAAATACCTAAATGATTACTCTTCCCCTACCAAATGTACAAATTGTGGCTCATAACCAACTGCCGGTAGGAATGTTTCAAAGATGTCTGCGGTCTTCATTTTCATGCTGGATGTATTTACACAAGGATGACATCCAAATAATTCCGCATCCTTTAAATCTTCATCCACTAAAAGCTTGATTGCATGTTCCTTATCATTCATTAACCCCATCACACTTACGGCTCCCGGTTCTATATCCAGGTAAGTAAGCATATCCTCCGGACTTGCAAAAGAAAGACGTGCCGCATTAATCTGCGCTGACAATTCTTTTGTCTTAAATTTCTTGTCTCCCGGCATCAACAGAAGGTAAAAGTTGGTCTTCTGTCGATTGCACAAAAACAAATTCTTACACATTATAACGCCAAGTACTTGATCGATTGCCGCACAATCTTCCATCGTCTCTGCCGGTGAATGGTCCGCGCGCATAAAGGAAATCCCCAGCTTATCCAAATAGTCATACGTACGCACCTCTCTATCAAGTCTTCCCTCGCAATTTTCGGGTCTGCCACTATATACTTCCATGCCACTACCTTCCTCTCTTATCATTTCTCTCTCTTTATTGTACGCTTGATTGTCCAACCTTTCAACAGAAATAGTTTGAATTTTCTTTTTCTTTCTGTCCAAAAATGTAGTATAATACAAAGGAAATGATAAAAAGGAGCAACAAATGAAACAATTAGAAAAACTTTTACAGGAAACCGATCATAAAAGTTATCCTGCCTATAAACGACTAGCCGGAAACTATCGTTTTCCCGGTTTCACTTTAACCATTGACCATGTGCAAGGTGACCCCTTTGCCGCACCTTCCGCCCTGCACATTACCCTGACCAAAGCCCAGCATCAACTTCCTGAAGCGTATTATAACACTGCACATCGCTGTATTATGCTGCAGGATTTTATTCTGCGTCGTTTTGAAACGGTCTTGCGCACTTATGACCGCAAGGCCAAAGGAAGTGGCAAAAGCGGCACCTTATCCGTCACTCACCCTCATCAGGAAGTGCTTAACCGCTCTGCCTTACAAATCAACCCACGCACCGGCGAACTTACGGTGCGGTTTTGTGTTGGCTTTCCCGCCGCCGGCCGCACCACCTTGTCCATGGAGCTTCGGAAAATTTTAATGGACTACCTGCCGGATTGTGTAAAAAAGAGCTTAATCGTAGCAGCATTACCTTCTGATTCCCTAAAAAAAGCTTTGGCCTTGTCTGATGACCAGCAATGTCTTCGAAAGCAGCTTTCTGATCTGGGATTGGTTGCCTTTGTTGCAAACGGATCCGTTCTTCCCCGCAAAAGCGGCATTGACGACCGTCCAATGAAGGATGCCATTCCTTTTAAAAGTCCAAAAGAAAGTGAAGTTACCCTTTCTCTTACCGATGGGCGCCAGATCAGCGGTTTGGGAATCCGCAAAGGTATTACTCTGATTGTAGGTGGTGGCTACCATGGCAAATCCACTCTGCTAAAAGCATTAGAGCGTGGCGTATACAATCATATCCCGGGAGATGGTCGTGAATACGTCATCACGGAAGAAACGGCTATGAAGATTCGATCGGAAGACGGGCGCTGCGTAAGGCAGTTAAACATTCACCCTTTTATTCGCAACTTGCCAAACAATACCAATACCACTTGTTTTTCAACCGAAGATGCCAGCGGCTCCACGTCCCAGGCCGCGTTTACCATCGAGTCCATTCTTGCCGGCAGCAAAACGCTTCTGATTGACGAAGACACCACTGCCACCAATTTCATGGTGCGGGACGATTTGATGCAGCAGGTCATTGCACGTGATGAGGAACCAATTGTTCCATTTATCAGCCGTATGCGTCAATTGTATGATGATTTGGGTATTTCGACGATATTGGTTGCCGGAAGTTGCGGCACGTATTTTGCAACAGCCAACCAGGTCATCCAGATGAAAAATTATGAGCCTTACGATATCACCACTACAGCCTTGCAAGCCGCCGTTAACATTCCACCTCAGGCAATTACGGCTCCGGATTCGTTACCCACTCTTACAGACACGCGTGTACCACTTGCAAACCACGCCGTCACCAATCAGCGCAAAATCAAGGTAAAAAGTTCCGGCACCAATGCCGTTTCCTTGAACCACGAATCCGTTGAACTCCGCTTCGTCGAGCAATTGGTGGATACCGAGCAATCCAACCTGCTTGGCTTGTTCCTTCGCCACCTTGAAGAACACGCTTTTGACGGTCAAACTACTTTAGCTGATTGCGTCAATTCCCTTTACAAGCGCTATTGTCAAACAGGCTTTTCAGCGATTGCAAACGGTAACACCATTCCGGGGAACTTGGCAGATGTACGCCTTCAGGAATTATGGGCAATGGTAAATCGGTATCGTGGACTTACGTTACGATAAAAAACATGGGCAGGAATCACATCCTGCCCGTCTTTTTACATATTCAACAATAACAATGCCACTAAAATCATTCCCAATCCCACCAACTGATACTTGGTCGGTCGTTCGCGAAATGCCAGTGCACTCACAAGCGTCACCACAATAATCGTTCCGGTAGAAAACACCGGGTAAGTGATGAACGCCGGAATGGTCGCCAAAGAACGCAATAGAAACATGGAACAAAAATAATTCGGAATTCCTACCGCAATACCCGCAGCAAGCTCTTTCCACTCGCCGAATGTTCCGACTTTTTTCTTTTCCATCAGGAGTAAAACCAGAGTCAGCACCGTTGCTGTACAAAAAACATACCAAATGTACAATTCATTTTGACTCGCATCCCCTACATGATCAAACACCTTGGCCATGCCATCTGCAAAGCCGCTGGCTAAGAGAACAATCCCAAGCCAAATAGGAGAAAACCGTTGTCCCGGCTCTTTCTTTCCGCTGATTACCCACATTGCAATCAGTACGACACCAAGCCCTACCATCTGCAAGGCCTTTGGATGCTCTCCAAAAAACACAATACTCATAATAAGCGGCACCAACAAGCCAAGTTTCGCAAATGCCGAGGTAAGAATTGCTCCGTTTTTCTCAATGCTGCGTTGCATCGTGACCAATCCACCCACAAACAAAATTCCTCCAATTACACCACAAATCGCAGTAGCCGTCTGGGGTTTTCCAATCATTGCCTTTGTTGGAATCATAAAGAATCCAAGCACAACACACGTCAAATAGTTTCCAAGCAGAATCGTATAACGATTTCCACTCTCCTTTTGGAACAAACGTAAAACGATAGCAATGGCCGCACTACTAACCACCGCCAACAATAAATAAATACTCCCTGTTAGCTGCATAATTTCTTCCTTTCTCACCAAAAAACTGGTCGCATCTCTACAACCAGTTTCCGTAATATTTCATTTAAAGAACCCTTCGGCCCGTCACCGCTTCAAAATGATATTTCACAATGCCCAAATCCACCTTAGACATAAATGCACCTCTGGACTTAATGGACACCTGCCCATCCTTATATTTCACATAAAACTGCTGCTGATTCACCGCAGTTGGCGCCATCATGGCTGCCACCATGCCATTCTTAAACCAGGTTGGCATCTGCGATGTTGGAAGGTTACATAACGCACTCACCGGTTTTGATTTATGCTTCACACCGTCATTGGCACCATATCCAATGGCAATCACGCACACCAGCTTATCTGTTCTGCGGACATTGGCAATACATTTTCTTCGACTGTAAGTTCCACCAACCCAACAGGTCCGAAGTCCCATCTTCTGTGCTTCTAACACAATCTTCTCACCGTAATAACCGCACAGCTCTTTCAAATGTCGCTGTGAACGCTTTCCAATAAGCGCAATATAATTATTTGCATTCCGAAACTGCCCATAATGGGACAAAATCGTCCGAAAGCATTCCGGCTCATCGCAAATCAATTGGATATGCAATCCACTTTCCATGTTACATTTCGCAATCACCTGCTGTAACTTAATGTATGTATCTTCATCAATCGGGCGATCTTCAAACTGCCGCACACTATGGCGTTCTTTTATAGCTTGTTTCATATCCATATCAAGCACCCCTTTCCTAATGATATTCTACTATGGATATGTGAAAAAATAAAGTCAAGAATGCCTAAATCTTTCATATTCTTCTTTTATTCAAAAATGATAAAATGGAGCCTGCCTAACGACAGACTCCATAACGAATCCTACTATAATGAAAATTCCGCAACAAAATCCTGAAGTTCCTGGGCATTTCCTGCAAGTCGATCTGAGGCTTGGGCAACCTCAAAAGAAGAAGCCGTCTGCTCCTGCGACGCTGCGGAAACATTAGAGGTTTCATCTGCAACCGAAATACTCATCTGCTCAATATCATGAATATTTCGAGCAATCATTTCTGTTCCACCGGAAAGCTGTTCCACAATCGCACTCATGGTATTTGATTCTTCTGAAATGGAGTTCACCATATTCACAATGTTATTAAAGGTTCCACCGGCCTCATTAACAAGCTCCGCTCCATTTACCACCTTATCTGCACCCTGGCGCATCGCCGTAACGGCTTCCTGAGAATTTTTCATAATGCTGTCAATCAAGGCATTGATGTTCTGTGCTGCCTGATTGGACTCATCCGCAAGCTTGGAAATCTCTGTTGCAACCACCGCAAAGCCTTTTCCCATTTCACCGGCTCTTGCAGCCTCAATCGATGCATTTAACGATAACAAATTCGTCTGACTTGCAATTTCGGCAACCGTAACCACAAACTGGTCAATACTCTTTAACCGCTCTCCTAAATCTTCTACCACATTTGCTGTATTTTCAACAGATTCTCGAATGGTTGTCATCATTTGTGTCGCATTGGACATATCCGAAGCGCCATTGATAGCCGCCTCATTGGTGGCACGAATCATATCCGCAGAGCGGTTGATTGCCTCTTTAAACTCATGCATATTGCTTACAAAACTATCCGTTTCACTACTTGCACCGGTTACTGCATTGATCTGACCGGAACAGGATGTTGCCACATTGGTACAAGAAGTCGCCACCATTTCGCTAGCCTCGGCCGACTGGGTCGCCGAAGCGGAAAGCTGCTGAGACGCTGCCGCAACCGACGTTGTAGTATCTGCGATTTGCAGCATCAGGTTTCGGATGTTTTCATGCATCAAATCCAATGCCTCCGAAATAGCACCAATTTCATTGTTGTGGTTCTTTAGTTTTCGAACTTTTTCCATTTCCTCATTTTCGGTAAAATCACGATTGGACATGCGAATCATCTGGTTGGCAGACATGCTAATCGGCTTTGTAATTCTACCGCCATAGTAAAATGCAATCACCGCACCAACAATAACCAATATAATTAAGATAATCACCGTCTGCATAATATTTTTCATCAATGCAGCGTGTGCTGTATCTTTATACTGTTTTTCAATCGCATCCAAATCATCAATCCAAACACCGGTACCCATGACCCAATCAAATGGCTCATAATAGGCCGTATAGTTAATCTTTGGCAGTTCTTCCGTTTCATCCGGTTTTGCAAACATGAGCTTTGTGTAACCGCCACCCTCTTGCATACCGTTTTCAATCATCTGTTGGATAAACTTATTTCCGCTTGAGTCCGTCAAATCCCATCTGGACTGTCCCTCTGTGTCTCTGCCAAGAAGAACTACATTGATTCCTTTCGAAGTATCCACCCAAAAATAGCCATTTCCGTCGTTATACCGTAATTCACGAATAATATCAGCAGCTTCCTTTTTGGCCTCTACTAAGGAAATCTCTCCCTCTTTATAGCGAGCATTCATTTTTTCACAAATGCTCATAGCCTCTTCCGTTTCATAACGCAGCTGCGTCTTTACATCCGCCAGTAGGCGCTCCTTATAAGCCTCTGTCTGTTCCTTGTTGGTTGCTACCGTGTTAAAAATGGTAAATCCGGTAACTACAACCGCCGTTAAAAGTACCGATGCCAAAATAACTGCAATTAGTACTGTCCTTAAACTTCCGCGTTTTTTACTAGCCATAGCAAAAGCTCCTCCCAATCTTATTAAGTGTCTCCGGATTAATGGAACTCACTATGTCCACTATACCATATAATATCAGAGCATTCTCAATTTTCATGGTTAGTTCACTATCATTTCGTAAAACGTTGAAAATTAGTTAGTCATCTCTACTTCTTGCCTCTGGCTATTCATAAACCGCTGCTTCTTATTTATTTCTAAAATTCTTTTTGCAGGTATGCTTTGTTTATGTTGCACAAATTTCAGCCAAATATTTTGTCACATTTGTCAACACTTTCTTATAGCAGTATGGTATTATACTACTTGTAAACCCCCAATACATTATATAATTTTTGCTAACCCCATAGTAAAAATACCTTCTCCTTAAAGACAACCGATCGACAGGTTGTCTTTTTTATTTTTCTCATTTATCGCCAAATGGTGTTTTTTCCTGCAACGATTGAATTAAGGCTGCAAAATCCTCATAATGCCAATCCGGAGTCGGTTTCTCACCCCCCGCCGCCTTAAAAAAGCACGTAGGGATCTCTCTCTCCTTCAGGTTCTTCGCAATGCAAGGTGTACATCCCTTATCATGGTTTGCCGGATTAAATGGACATTTCAAATCCGTACATGTACAAAATGGTACGTTCATAAAATCTCTCCTTTCTCGTAATCGTGATATCAGGTGTATTTCCTAGCTAACTCCGTATTATGTGATAGTACACCATAACAACCCATTCTGTGCAGGTTGCATAATTTTTGTGCTAAACTTTTGTATAATTTGTTCACACTTTCTCTCGTCACTATGCTATTATAATACTTGTAAACCCCCCCAATACATTATATAATTTTTGCTAACCCCATAGTAAAAATACCTTCTCCTAAAAGACAACCGATCGACAGGTTGTCTTTTTTTGCATAAAAGAATTCCCTTGGAAATCAGCCCCCAACAACTTAGAAGTTATCTTTCAATGACATAATACGTCAAATCACGTTCTTCTCCAAGATACTCCAATTCTTTTTCAACAAAATGATCATACTTCATACCGCATTTTTCCATAACCCTTTTCGATGAATCGTTGCCCGTAAAATATGACGCATATACCTTTTTTAGGTTCAAATCAGAAAAACAATACTCTATAAAAGCAGCCACGGCTTCTGTCGCATATCCCTTGTTCCAATATGCAGAACCAATTCCATAACCTATTTCACATGATTCTCCATTATTATCAAAATACAAAATTATTCCGATAAGCTTTCTTGTTCCCTTTATGCGTATAGCAAACAAGTTCTCCATTTCCAAATATGGCTTAAAATCAAACTCCTCAAGCGACTCTGCATAGTTACATATAAAGGTTTCCAAAACTTTTTTGTCATTTGAAATATTAATAAAATAATCTTCCTTATCATTTGGAGTTACCCTATTTATTTCTAATCTTTCCGTTATCACATCCGCACCTCCAGCTTCGCATACTCTTCATTTGACACAGGCTCAAGCCACTCATTGCTCGCATTGTCTCCCGGTACTTCTATTGCCAAATGTGCAAACCATGAATCAGGCGCAGCACCATGCCAGTGCTTTACTTCAGCAGGAATATTTATCACTTTACCCGATGTCATTTCAACGGCTTCCTTTCCCCATTCCTGATAAAATCCTCTCCCGCCAATGCAAATTAACATCTGACCTCCGCCGCTTTTTGCATGATGAATATGCCAATTATTACGGCATCCCGGTTCAAATGTCACATTAAAAAGTGGAATCATAAAACGTAATAAACCATCCTCCGTTTTGGATTTCCTATTACTCTCGACAAAGCAAGGCAATGATTCCGCAAATTATTAAGATTGGGAACGCAATGTAAAGCAATCCTCCAAGAACAAGCCCCACCAAAACCAGTGGCAAAAAAATGATAAACAATAAAATCTTAGCAATTCCCCACGTTGCCTTGAACGCTAGGATAGCTAATTTGCCAACGAACCCTAATAACAAGCATATAAAGAATAAAGTCAAGAACACGTTAAAGCCCCCTTTTCTTATATATAGCATGACTAATTTAAATATATCCTAACATGAATAGCACTTGTTTTCAACGAAAATTCCGTCTTCCTTTGGATATCGTGCTTTATGTCGAATAAAAAGCTGACCCTCCAAGAGATTATCCTCTCTACGAAGGTCAGCTTTACATAACCCGCCAACACTACTGCGACAAAAACATCTACCTTGTCGTTCTCCGGCATATTGGCAATTTATCCAGCACAAGTTTGCCGTGGACTTTGTCTACAGTCTATAGTGACAGCAGATTTCTTACCAAGCTCTGCAAATACCGGCTCGTTGATAAGAGACTTATCACCATGTCCAAGTGGATACCAGCTCATAAGCCTAATATCATATTTATCCAAAGTCTTGCGAAGCTCTGTTTGTGTAAAATATGGATGTGCTTCTACCTGAATAAACTGAGGAACAATTTCCGGCAGGCTGATGGATATATAATAAATCTACATAATCTACACCCAGACGTTCCAAGTTTTAAGAGCTTCTCCAGAGGTGCTGAGAATATGTTTGTAAGCCAGCCTACATTTTCCTATCAGATAAAACTTCTTGAAGAGGAAGTTGGATTTGAGATTTTTGTTAGAAATGGAAAAGGGGCTACTCTTACTCCTGCCGGAGAACAGTTTGTAACCTACCTTTCAAATATGCGTGAAGAACTGAAAAGAGCCATTGAACAAGGTCAAAACTTTAGCGCGAAATACAAAGAAAATATAACCATTGGTATGATGGTTCGCCAGACCATCTATTTTTTACCTGAAGCGATTAGGGAATTTGAAAAAGAGGCACCAGGCACTCAGATTACACCACGATTCCAGTACGATAACAGCATGGATAGTTTTCTAAAGAATGAATCCGATGTTGTCTTCGCGCTGGAAGAACAGACAAAACAGCTTGCTGGCACCACTGTCCACAAGTTGTTTCAAAGTCATATTTATTTAATTTGTGACAAGAACGATCCTCTTGCTGCCAAAAATTTCATTACTGATGAAGACATTTACGGTCGCACGCTTATGGTCGGTGGAGGCTCACCGGCACTTCTTCGTAGTGTGCAGCAAAAGCTCATCTCATCAGGAAAGATTCAGTATTTTAACAGTTCGGATCATGACACCACGCTTACTAACATCGCTTCCGGTAAAGGCATCTGCCTGGCTCCCGGTTTTCTTAATGACCACAGCGGACAGTTTGCATGGATTCCCTATGACTGCGGAGATACCTTCTCTTGTGTCTTGTGTACGCATAAAGCAGATCAGCGTGAAAACCTTAATGCTTTTATTAAAATATTGCAGAAGCTATACAACGAAGCCGTTGCGTTTCCTCTGTAAACTATTGCAGTATTCCAGTTTTTCTTGGACTGTTCTACAAACCGGAAGTTGTGTCACAGGATACCCTCATATTCCATCGAACGCGCCTTACAACTTCCGTCTATTTTCTCGAATTCTCCGTATCCTGCAAAATGAAGACCGCATTTCTCCATCACGTGTCCAGACGCGAGATTTGGTTCCACGTGACTTGAACAAAATTATCATAAACAGCACCGGTGATTTTCTTTAAAATAAATCTAAAGAACTGTCCAGATAAATTTCTTCTCTTACTTTTAGCTGAAACTCCGGCTTCGTCATATAGTAAAGCAAAAATTCTAACACCAACGCACTCCCCAAGCTGCGTCCCTCTATTTTAAAATGAGAAAAACCACTCGGCGCATACGTCTTCTGAATATCCTCTATGCCAATAAACCCGGGATTCTTCATGACATCCGAAAAGCGATACCCTCTTTGTGAAGTTGGTGAAACGCAGACATGTTCTTCACACGGCTCTCCCAAATTCATACGACTAACGGTCTCATAACAGCGCTTTCGATCATAACAGTCAAACCAACAACACTCGTTACACAAAAATTCAACCTTTTGCTTCTGTGCATCGGTCAGTCCGTTTAATTTTTCTATTTCTTTGTTCAGCCGAAAATCCGGCACTACAAAACGAAATTCTTCCCGATTAAGCTCTTCTTCTAATTGCGAAAACCTTGTCAGCACCTTCGTTGTAGAGGACACATAATAAAACTTCGGATATCGCTGTAGCAAATAAGATAGCAGTAACTCTGAATGCACGATTATCCCATTGTTACCGGTATGTTCAAACAATTTGCATAATTTGTTGCAATGCTTGTCTAACAAATGCTTTTCTTCCAATAGTGAATTACTAAAGGTAAGACGTGCACTAATCCCATACTCTTTCATCAGTTCCACCACTTTTTCCGGCGATTCTTCCCCATATCCGGCACGACCACCACCCCAGATACAATCCCTCGGTGCCCCGTATACAGAACCAATTTCACACCAATCATAGAAATATTCCCGGTGCCTATGAAATAGTTCCAAAAACACCCTATACAATTCATAAAATTCAAACAAACCCGGAAGGTGATAGTATATTTTCATTCGTTCACTTCTTTCTTTTTATTCCATCTTATCATACTCCCATTCAATAAACAAAGACAGGGGCTCACAGGAACTATCCGGTGCGAGACCCTGTTTTTTAAGCAACTTAGCGCATAAAATTATTGATTTACACCCGGAACCGGTCATACCGATGATAGCAATCCAGGCAAACCTTTTTTCCATCGCGGATTCGAATCCAATTGGTTCCGGTATCTTCACCGCATTTCCGTTTTACTTTAAATTAGTTTTAACATCACACAGTGAACCGATATTTTCCCTTTCCTGCCCCGGTTATTTTCTCAGTTAATCCCAAGGAATACATCTTTCCAAGCAGTGTAGAGGCAGGCCTTTCCGTTATTCCAAGTACCTCTATCACATCACTTCTTCCGAATATCTTTTCCATCCCAAAAGCTTCATACAACTTTGTAATATTGCTCTTCGTCTTAGATGAGATTTCTTTGGTATCCAACAGATTCAAAATGCTGTTTTTTTTCGGAATGTGCTGTCCAATGTGCTGTTCAATGTGTTGTTTTGACGTTGAATGTGTTGTTTCTTCCCATCTTATATGCAAGTACCTGTTTTTAAGCTCGTTATGCTCTCCCATAAGGAGATTCCTAAGAAATGCCTCCAAAAAAGACATATCCTCATAAACGCCATTTTTTACATCCCTATAATTTGCCCTTACAAGCGAATTTCTAAAATACCAGGCATTCTTAGCAAATACATCATTTGCCACATCAAAGCCCATTGATCTTAAGTATTTTATGAAAAAAACGGCTGTCGTCCTCGTATTTCCTTCGCAAAAGATATGAATCTGCCAAAGTTGCGAAACAAAGCGAGCTAAATGCTTTATGATCTCGCTCATAGTCAGATCTACATAGGAAAACTCCTGCTCAGTTTTAAAGTCATACTCTAAGGTCTCACGAAGCTCCAATGCTCCTCCATACATTACTGATGCACCATCCAACACCCATTCATCTTTACGGATGTTATAGTCTCTTATCTTCCCCGCATGTGAATAAACTCCTGTAAAAAGCCTGCGATGGATGGAAATATACTGTGCCGGCGAAAATACAAAGGAACTGTCAGACAAAATCTCTGCAATATGCACTGCCACCTTATCAGCCTCTTCTGTGCCTTCCGGAACATGATTAGCTGCTTCTCTGTAATAGCTGTCAATCCTCTTTTTTACCTCATCAATACTGATGTAACCATCAATATTTTCTTTTGCAGTATCCAAAAGATATTCAGATGGTTGTAGTCTATCTACATCCTGCAAACCCACAGCAGTCTGCCACGCATAAGCCTTATCCGCTTTATCCGGTTCCCCTAATCTGATATATTCCTCAAAAGGGTCTTCATTAATCTCATTAATTTCCCCTGTTTTCTTGCTATCTTTCATATATTTAAATGCTCCTTAAGAAATGTGTTTCCTTATTTCAAAGCCGCGCTGAGGCTGTTAGGAATGCCCCTCGGTCCTCGCACAGCATATATTCCATACTCTGATTTCAACCTGTGAAAAGTGAACTTGTCAGGCTTGTATTTCTTTTGCAGTTTTATCTTTATCAAAGCATTACCTCTATATACTCTCTTATTTTTTTATCAACACGGAACATTTTAGCATACTCCATAAGCCTATTCAAATCTTTCTCTTGACCCATTAAGTAATTCTTTAATGCAGTCTGATAATCCTGAATTTCAAACCAGCTGCGGGATCTAACCAAATCACATATGGTCCGCTCCCGATTATAAACCGGTATCTTATGTCCCATGGATGTAACCACTTCTTCCTTACCTATCATAAGCAATTCTTTCTTTATGGTAAATACCTTAATTCCATCTTGAATCAATCTGGCGGTACCATATCCGGTATATACGGTTATGGTTCTCGTAATAGGCTCTCGATCAATTAGACCGTGAAAATATAACGCCTCATCGTGAGAAAAAACTCCTTGTGGACACCGTAACGACAAAATATAATTTTCGTCCTCCCATGTTTCCGGGGACGCATATATTCCCTGCGTTATCTGCTCATAGTGATTTTCTCGAATAAACGCATAAAGGCTGTGCTTTGAAACCCCGTTTTCTATTGCGTTCTTCGTGAGCAATAATCCGGATTTATCTATTAAACTTTCAATCTGATTCATATACATCACCAACTTTTGTGCTAATATTATAACCCATATTAGCACGAAAGTACACATTTTTTTGAGATGACCATAATAGCCATCCTGCACTGTTTCGCTCCAAGGAGCTAGATTCGCAAGTTCATCATCTGACATATTCTTGTTTGGAGTAAACGTCAAATCATTCGCCTTGGTCAGCGCCCCTAAAATTCATTTCTCCTTTCCGTCTGTTGAGTATATTTTAAGTCGACTATGCAATGCAAAAAGCATATAATAAGTGTATAAAGAATTGCATTGAAAGGAGTTGATCTTATGCCGACAACAACAAAAGAGTCAACTACAACCAATTTTAGTGTCCGTATGGACAAAGATATCAAATCACAATGTGAAGCTATTTATAACGAATTAGGCATCAACCTTACAACCGCTATCAACGTTTTTCTTCGTCAATCTATACGTGCCGGCGGTTTTCCATTTGATGTTCGACTTGATAAACCAAACAAGGAAACCATCGCTGCCATGATGGAGGCAGATCGAATCATCCACGATCCATCTGTAAAGAAATATACCGATGTGGATGAGGCACTTGCGGAGTTAAAACGATGAAGAAGCAAAAGTATTCCATTAATCTACAAACTCGATGATAATGTGCTTGTTCTTGCACTCACTCGTACAGGTTCACATAGTGATTTATTTGGAAAATAGCAGGGAGATTTCATGTCTCCCTTTTTCCTTACGACGTTAGTTTTCGATCAATCCCTTTTCTTTAAATACTCTTTCATCTTGAATGCACAAAAATATGGAAAAGTATATATGTTATTTGCATTACCAATATTAAAATCTCCCAGCTTTATCCCATATGAGATATCGCTATAGTTCTCATTTTTTATCAGCGAAGATAATGATTTTGACTGGTCACTATTTGACTAGGAAATTATAGTTCTCCAAAGCGGCGCACGTTCGTGACTTTAGTCATGAGTTAACCGCCATATGGGTAGCCAATACACTTGAAATATTTATATACGTATGGTATAATATAAATATGGATAAAGATATTATATTTACTATGCCTAAAGATGTTACACATGGTCGTGGATATGTATATTCCTTGCAGTATCATATTGTATGGACTACAAAATACAGAAAGTCCATATTTATAGGCGCAATCGAAACCGATATCAAAAACTATCTGATTGAGACGCTTAAATCTTTAGATATGAACATCATTGCAATGGAGATAATGCCTGACCATATACATCTGCTTGTAGATTGTAAACCGCAGTTAAGGCTTTCGGATGCCATTAAAATACTTAAAGGTAATACTGCAAGATGGCTTTTCCTCAATCACCCTGAGATAAAGAAACAATTATGGGGTGGTCATTTATGGAATCCGTCATATTTTGTAGCGACCGTAAGTGACAGAAGCCTTAAACAAGTCACAGACTACATCAATTCCCAAAAGACTAAGTAGGAAGGAGAATCTACGGTATGCGTATATATACTACATACAAGGTTAAGATTAAGCATTACAACCATATATTCAAAGACACTGTTAAGATATACCGCGATGTCGTGGATTACCTCATAAATGTATGTCTTGAAAACTGGGATTCCATATCCATGTATAAAGGTCAGAACAGACTAACATATATCGAAGCACTTATACATTCTACAAAAGAAAACCCTGTTCCAAAGTATGACTTTGATGTAAAATTTTATAAAATACCAAGCTACCTGCGTCGAGGTGCTATTAACGAGGCTATTGGTAAAGTTTCATCATATAAAAGCAACCTTGCTAACTGGCAGAACAACCCTGTTGGCAAAGAGCCATCATATCCAAAAGCAGGATATGTGTTCCCTTCGATGTATCGTACTGTAATGTATAATCAGACTGACGATTATATAGCACAGGTCAAAGTCTATATCCGTAATACGTGGGATTGGATAACCATAAGCCTTCGTAAATCGGACATGGATTATATATACAGACGTTGTAAAAATCGTAAACAGTGCGCTCCTACACTTCAAAAACGTGGTAAGGAGTGGTTCTTGGATTTCCCGTTTGAGGAAAAAGTAACGCTTTGCGATACAGTAGTTTATAATCAGACTGTTGTTGCCGTAGACCTTGGTATCAATACCGCAGCTACGGTAAGTGTGATGCGTAGTGATGGCACTATTCTCGGAAGATATTTTTGCAAGCTTCCCAAAGAAACAGACCATCTTACGCATAGTATCAATCGTATTAAGAAGGCCGGGCAGTATGGTAATTATAAAACACCAAGACTTTGGGCTAAAGCCAAAGGCATTAACCACGACATTGCCGTTAAGACGGCAAATTATATCATGGATATAGCCGTCCTTTATAATGCCGATGTAATAGTATTCGAGCATTTAGACAAGAACGGCAAAGTCCGCGGTTCTAAGAAACAAAAGCTCAAAATGTGGCGCAGTCAGGAAGTACAGTCTGTTGTAACCAATAAGGCTCATAGGCTCGGTATGAGGATAAGCCATGTCTGTGCATGGGGAACATCCAAATTTGCTTATGATGGCAGTGGTCGTGTACTCCGTGGCAAGGATGGTGGTTTTAGCACCTACGAGCTGTGCAGATTCCAAAATGGCAAAACCTATAACTGTGATTTATCCGCATCATATAACATCGGTGCAAGATATTTCATCAGAGAAATTCTAAAATCCTGTTCGGTGACGGACAGGTTGGGCATTGAGGCAAAAGTCCCTCAATGTGCTAAGAGAAGTACCTGTACATTCTCTACATTAATTAGCTTAAATGCGGAGCTTACACCCTTAGCGGTGTAAACATCTGAGTTTTTGCTGTATGGTAGGAATGTAGTCCGCCCGCCTAAAGCGGGCAGGTGCCGCAAGGCACCTATTGGAAGCACGCGACTTTAGTCGTGTGAGGCTTCACTTAACTTCGACTGGAATCAAATTATTCTGAGTCCTTACAAAGAAATCTTCCTCTAATGTTGAGTTTTCCTTCTTATAATAAAAGAGTCCTAAACCTTGCTTAACAAAAGCCTCTGCCACAAAATTTTCGTAAAGAGCACCCTTATATACACCAAGATTTTTATTAACTCTCAAATCCTCTTGGGCTTCCTCATCTAATGCAGAGACTAATAATCCAGTATCGGGATAGTACAACTTATATTTACTTTCCTCGATATTTCCCTTTAATGGCAGCTCAGGATACTGCAAACAATTGCACTCTGTTATAACGCCAGCATCAATAAGCCATTCTATACATCCGGTATATTCTCTTGAACGGGCATTCTTCGAAATTTTATTAAACTGAAACTTCTTGTTTTCCTTTGCAAGCTGAGCAGGAACGCTTCTATAAACGCTTATAATTTTAGTTTGATTAAGACCTTCTGCATACTTTCTTACGTCTTCTTCATAATCAAGCCTAATCTGTTCCTGTACATCGAGAGTTCCAGAAAATGTTCCGGTTTCAATATATAGTTTTACGACATCCGGCATTCCTCCTAGTACACTTTATCACAAAAAAATAGCCGCTTCAATAAACAATTTCACATTTTATGAGGCACTTTTATAGTTTCTCTCGCATAATGATGAAAGCTATTGGAACAGCCAGAGAAGTCGTAAGTCGTATTTTAAAATACATGGAAGAAGAAGGTCGATAAACACTGGGTTTTGGTGATTTTGTGTAAGAAAAATCCGCGGCAATCGCCGCGGACTTTGTCTACACTCTGACAGCAGGCTCAAAACCTGCTGTATCCTTATTCATGACAACTAGAAAATACACCATGTAATTTTTTTCTTAAATTTTTGCACCCAAATTGCAACCACGGAACTACTCCATCACCTTCGATGGATAGTCTTCCAAATCATGGAACAGTCCAACGACATAAACGGTTGATTCCTCAATCCTAAAAACAATTTTATACTGCATATCTGAGATTAGGGCTTCTCTATAGCCACGTCTTCTAAGATAATCATCCTTTGATTCCGAAAACTGGTAAGGATTTTCTTCCAAACGATCATATACTTCTGAAATTCCATCAAGTAAATGACCTGCAGCTTGAATGTTTTTTAGCTTGTTTATAATATAAAACACACGGGAATCAATAAGCTCATCTGCTCTATCTGTAATGATCAAATTATAAGCCATACTTCTCCCTTACCGCTGACAATGCCTTTCTAGCATCCTTCGTTTTTCCTTCTTTTACCTGTTTTTCAGAAAGTTCTATATCACTATACATATTCCATTTCTTCTGTGTTGCCTCAAATAGTTCTATACTCATAAGAACCATATCACCATATCCATTTTTAGTGATATAAATGGGCTCATCCGCATTATGACACATCTCAGAAATATTCGATGTATTCTTCAAATCTTTAATTGGCAAAATCTGTGGCATACAAACCTCCTCCCTTCTTGTGGTATAATAATACCACAATTATCCCATAATATCAAGTTCATTTTCATACTTCAAACAATGTTCGGGGCTACTTCTCAATCGGACAGGACTTGAACTTATGTGACCCAGGTCACATACATCCCCCCTGTGAACTGCTATACTAACAGTGCACAGGGGTTTTTGTGTAATCAATTACTATAGGAGGAATCATGAGAAAAGCAAATGTAAACAAAAAACGCTGCGTCGCCTGCGGTGAATGTGCCTATACCTGCCCGAAGACAGCCATAACCGTTAAAAACGGCTGTTTTGCTATCGTGGATGCCGCATTGTGTGTAGGCTGCGGCTTATGTGCAAAAGCCTGTCCCGCAGACTGTATCGATATAATGGAGGAAGTTCATCATGAAAAGTAAAAAATGGTATGATTATATGTGGATTTGGGCAATTATCTATTTTTCCCTAAGCTTTTTTAACATCCTTTTTGCCTGGCTTGGTATGATTGACTTTCTGATTCCGGTTATTGTCGCAGTGACAGGTGGAGGCAAATGGTTTTGCAACAATATGTGCGGCCGCGGACAGTTGTTTCGGGTTCTTGGTAAAAACTGCAAGCTATCCAGAAATAAACCGGCACCGAAATGGTTAAGTAGCAAAGGTTTTCGCTATGGATTCATGATATTTTTCTTTATCATGTTCGGAAACATGGTTTACCAGACTTATCTGGTAGCAGCAGGTGCCAAAAGTCTTCGACAGGTTGTAAAGCTATTCTGGACTTTTAAAGTGCCTTTTCATTGGGCTTATACTTCCGGAAGTGCCCCAGAATGGGTGGCACAATATAGTTTTGGCTTATACAGTCTGATGGTAACCTCTACACTAATTGGACTTATTGTTATGCTACTCTATAAGCCTAGAACCTGGTGCAGTTTTTGTCCTATGGGAACTTTAACCCAGGGTATTTGTAAGATAAAGGAGAAATAAAAAATGGAATCACGCGTACAAGAAGCAGTTTTTAAGAAACAAAACGGATACAATTGCGCACAGGCAGTTGCATGCACTTATTGCGATTTGGTTGGTATGGATGAAGAAACCATGCGAAATGCTACCGCTGCATTTGCCGTTGGCATGGGCGCTATGGAAGCCAGCTGCGGCGCCATAACCGGAGCCGGCATAATTGTAGGCTTATTAAACAAAGACCAAAGAATTTCTTTCGGAGATGCCAAAAAACTAATTATGAAATTTAAGGAGCAGAATGGCTCCGTTGTCTGCAAAGAGCTAAAAGGAATAGAAACCGGAAAGGTATTGCGAGAATGCAATGATTGCGTAGCCGATGCAGCGAGATTTTTAGAAGAAATTTGTTCTGCCAAGCTAAACATGTAAGTTGGAGCACCACCGGTTTGGGTTTGTCAAGTTAAGTGTGTAAATTATTTTTATTTTTGGGAGACCGAACAATTCTCGGTCTCCTTTTTGTATAGCTCTGTAATTCTTAAGTATAGAGCTTTCATAACACCTAGCCAAAATCCTATAATCCATTAAAAAAAGGACATCAACTGTGCGAATACCTCGCATATTGTGTCCTTCCTTACTAGCCTTACTTATCCCTTTTTCTATTTTCCTCATCGGCAAGTGCCTGCACATATCCCATCATTCGCAACCGGGAATCTTCCCCCATACTACGAAAGCTCTGTAATAACAGCTTTTCCTGTTCCGTCTTTACTATTTCCGTTTCAGGATCTGCGTGGAAAAACTCAGTCACTGTAATATTCAGTGCTTCGCATATGCTAAAAAGTGTCGATACCTGGATGTCATGCTCCCCGCTTACAGCATTGTACACACTATTTCTTGAACACCCGCACTCCTTCACCAGCCTGTATGTGGACCAATTGCGTTCCGATAAAATCTGCTGTATCCTCTTAGAAATAAAATCCTCCGCCAAGGTATAACGTTCGCCCCTTTCTTAGGAATATCGCTAAGAATATTATAAGGGGTTATATCCTACAGGTGTTATACCCAAAGTAAAGGGCATATTTTATTCCCTTTTAAAGGAATAGTGTGTACTTACTTTGCTTCCCATTCTTTTTTCAAAATCGCATACTGCCAGGTATTCTCATACAGCGGCGTTCCATCCGGATTATTTACAAAAGAAATGAATTCCTTAAACTCCCCTTCTTTTCGCATACCAAGCTTCTCACAAAGATGCTGGCTGGAAAAATTGTTATCCTCTGTATAGGCATAAATTCTCCGGGCACCTTTTTCGCTAAAAAGATAGTCGAAAAATGCATAGGCCGCCTCAAAGGCATAGCCCTTTCCCTGATAACGACCATTCAGCATCCAGCATGGACTAAAAGTGTCCATGGGCGCAGAATCCCCTTTTCCCGGGTCATCCTGTTCCGGATATGCCTCAATTTCGCCAATTACCTTATCTTCATCCTTAAGAACAATGGCAAAATAATATTCTGTTTCTGCGGAACGCCTTTTTACTTCTTCTGCCGCTTCCTCTAAAGAATGCAACTTCATGGAGGCAAAACAGTTTACCGCCGGTTCTTTCAAATATTCATATACATCCGCTGCGTCCGATTCTTTGAAGGGGCGCAGGGTTAGTCTTTTTGTTTCAAGTGTGCTCATTGTCTTTGTTCTCCAATACGAATTAGTAGCAGCAACAATTAATACGGCTGCCGCACTTATCGCAGCCATCTTTGCGAAATGCCTCCGCCATCTCGGCATACTTACCTTCATACTTCTTTTTAGTCATAATAAAATCCTCGTAACTTCTATTCCGTACATACTTTCCCTTTTCACACATATATGCCTACGTAGAAAATGTGTTTGTTTTCAACTCACTTTAGTCCTTCATACTTATTCATTACCAAAGTATATATTCCCGCAATATCCTTGCGCACTTCTTCCGAAAACAAATGATATTTAACTTCATCCATAATTCCGTTATTCGCCTTAATAATTTTATCTTCTAGGCTTTGTAATTTGCTACAGAGCTTTTTATAAAATGCCTCGTCATGATAGTAGAAAAACAATGCTTCCTTCCGCAAATCATTTAACCCGTTTTCAAGCATATCGGTTCCCGTTAAACCGTTAGCAGTATTTTTAATGTTCTGCTGTGCTTGGGGGATAATCTCAATGAAGTATTTAAAGAAAACTTTTGTGTATATTTCAGCTTCCATGTTCAGTTTGTTAATTTTAATATTTATTCTATAATCGCATATTGCTACACCAAGTGAAATAAGTAATGCCAAACCGGAAAAAATCAAATCACATTCCATTATCTTATCCTACTCCTTATCTGATTAGTTAACTTTTCGTTACCAGAAATAATAGTAACATTTCTATCTACCCCTTCATACCCAATGTTATCTATTATCTCCTTAAATAATCCTTGTACAAATGATGACGCAACTTTAATTATTCTATCTGGAAAGATTATTATAATCGGCTCCGTATATGAAATTTTATCCTTTATCTGAGTAGTAAATATTTCAATTCCATAATCATACCCTGCGATGCATGTCATTGCCTTTTCAAAATGCAATTCAAATTGATTATTCATAGCTAGTCTCCTTTCGTCAATATAAAGTCAAGATTATAAGCTGTTCCAGGGAAAAAGGTATCACAGCAATCAATTACTCTATTATCAGGTGGGCATGTAAAAAAATTGCACTCTTCATTAAACCCTAACCAATTATCGTCGTCATACACTAGGCACTCTTTATAGAAATTTACAGTACGCTTTCCGCTTAACATATAGCAATGATTGTCAAAAGATCTCCGCTGCAACGATTCGATTAAAACTGTCAACCCCTTTCCTCCGGTTTTACCTTTATCTACGCCAGAAATGCAATCTTGAAATACCGCTAAATTAAAAAAATCTTCTTTGTGATATTTGTCATTCCAAAAATTATCTTTGTGATATTTATATGCCTTTCTTAACTTTTCATACCGATTCTCCGAGCAATCACATTTTTGCTTATACACTTTGTTTCTCAGTTCATCCCCAATTAGCTTGTCAGAAAAATTAATCACGACAATGTTTACACTATATACATCCTGCTCTATACCATCAATTTGAGCACAATAGTTATCTGCAACATCAATATCTATTAAACAGTCACTACCCCCATGTTCTAAAGCATTACCTACCAATTCGGCAACAACCTCTACTATGTCATCTTTAACAATATCACACGAATTGAACATTTTGAAAAACGTATCCACATCTTGGAACGCTGCGCATAACTTTTCGTTTGAATTTTCCACCAATCTTCTAAAATGGCTTCCAAATCCATCGTTTCTAAATTTACATTTAAATTTTTCAACGTTTTCTTTTTCTGGGCTATTTAGTAATAGGAGTAACGACGAGTTTAATCCTGCAGTTATAATATTTATTTGAGGTTTCCACATAATATGCAATTCAACATTATATTCCGATATTATATAATAACACAAACATTCCAAGATAACATATGTTAATTTATCATTAATATGTATATCTTTAGAAGAAAAGTAAAGAAGAACCGGCATTTTCGTTTTCGAATTGTTTTTAATGTAATAGTTTAAATATTTTATAATTTTTGATATACATTTACCATTTAATTCCTTTTCAAATAGTTGAATTACATAAAATGGTCGCCCTTTAAATTTCTGTATCTTTCTAATTTTAAAATTTTTAATACCTTCTCCATTTTTTTCAAAAACCTGATTTAAGTTATTCACAATTTCTTCCTCCCAATTTATCTCAAGTATATCGAAATTTTAACCCTTTAAATCTTCTTCTGCATATTCTCCGCTATTCCATCTAGAACTTCCCGAATCTTAGCAAACTCCTGATTCAAATCAAGTGTCTTAACACATATTGTATTTCCACCCATATGGTATATCTCGTCAATTACCTTTTCATCCTCAGTTTTTGCATATAAAAGAATTCCGCTTACACTTCCGTCATGCTTAACATCTTTATTCTTTACATACGAAAAAATCTGATAGATGTTATTTGAATGAAGCGTTCTGCTGTTAAACAACCTATTATACTGTAACATTCTTGAATAAAATTTTGCATCAATAATGGTGGTTTTTCCGTAATATTCCAGCGTAATATCCGTTCGCATAGTAGGAAGTAAGGTTTTGTATCCATCATCAACATCCCACTCCACCATCGATGGTGCTGGGTTAAACTCAGGGAAATGTCTCTTATAATACTCAAGAATAAACTTTTCATAAAGATTATGCATTTGCCTATCATCAAGATACCGGTGCAATCTTTTGCTCCCTTCTTCTTCCGTAGGAAGCAATCCCTTCACAACATATTCGCAAATATTCATCAGCATCTTATATGTGGAATTATTTCTCGTATATGAAAAATCACTCCATTTTACGTTTTTTAGATAAACCTCTTCAACGCCATTGAAAAATAGTAGCACTTTCTTTAATTCTTTTTTACGTTCTGGCTTAACCTCATCGCTATTAAGTAGCAAAAGAATTGTACTTTTTAAAACTTGATTCATATGGGTATTCTTTTCATATGAATCATAAGAGCATGCCAAACGTCCCTTCATCATCGTCAATTCCTTGATTGAATCTGATATGTTAATTTTTCCTTTAGGACTTGATAAGGTCTCTGTCTGAATTATATAGTCTCGACCTAAGCCACGCTTAATCTGACTTGATACTCCCTTAGCCAAAATTGCTGCCATAAGATCAGCCGTATACTCAAACTCTTCTGCTTCAATATCCTTGTACTTGTCTTCACTTAACGCACGAAAAGCATAACTGAGCATATAATAAATATTTTTAATCCTTATTTTGCTCATATACAACACCACGCAATCGTTCAGTCCATGTATCTACTTTTGATGGTTCATCAAACCAATATTCTCTTATCAATGGTAGCAATTCATATTCAACGATTGCTGCAACATCCTCATCAGAAATCTTTTCTGTAACGCAGAAGTAACTATGACCAATTACAAAACCACTTCCCAAAGAATCATCATTTTTAATCTCTTGATTCAGCTTTGAAACCTCGTCAATTATCGCATCATACTTTGCGTTCGATGCGATATCATGCATCACATTAAACGAGTCCTCATCGAATGCTGGTTGCATCTCATAGAACGCAAATCTTCTACGCAAAGCATAATCAATTATAGCCAAGCTGCGATCTGCAGTATTCATCATTCCAATGATATGAACATTTGCTGGCACAGAAAACAGCTCATTCTTATATAGCAATCTTAAAGTCTCTCCACGTTTATCCGACTCGATAAGCATTAAAAGCTCTCCAAAAATTTTACTCATATTACCACGATTAATCTCATCGATAATGAAAAAGTACTCGTTTTCTGCATCATCTTTTGCCTTTCGGCAAAATTCATAGAATGGTCCCGGAACGAGTTCAAATCCGCCCTCTTTTGTAGGTCTGAATCCCATTATGAAATCTTCATAACTATAGCTCTGATGAAACTGTACCATCATTACTCTCTCTGCATCCTTGACTTGCATGATCGAATACGCAAGTCTCTTAGCAGCATAAGTTTTACCGACACCTGGAGCTCCCTGTAAAATTATGTTCTTCTTTTTCAAAAGCAATCTGGCAAGCCTTTCATACTCTTCCCTGGACATAAACACGTCATTTAAAAAATCTTCTTCTGTGTACTTTGTGTAACTTTGTATTGTTTGTTCTTCAACAACAGTTTCCTCTCCAGCAAAAAGCTTTTCCAGTTCAAGCACATAATCCGTATAATCCGTTATATCTGTTAATGTCTTAAGAGCAGCTTTTCCCGGGTGTTCCCACTCACCTTCATCTGTCCATTCCACTTTTCGAATATTTTTATATCCAGTTCTCGACGCATCATAAATATAATCTGATTGAACAATACCTCGTCCCACTATTTTTGATTGCCCACGCTTTACATATACTATATCTCCAACCTTTATCTCTCGTGAAAATTGCCAAGTGGCCAATGATATATTTTTAAAGCTCTTTTCGGAATCATTTTTATCTTGAAGTGCTGCAATCATTTCCGTTCTATCGGCGTACTCCAAAAGATTTCCAAGATTATCCCATCCGATTGCCATTATGCCATTCTCATAAAATTCATCCCAATACCTTGAATTTTCACCCGCTGCATACATCCAAAATCTTGTTTTAGGATCTTCAAGTACTTCGTTGTCAGCATCATTCTGCGTATTTTTAAGTATATCAACCCATTTTAAAAATATGTCGCTTGCCATCTGCTCTGTCATTTTGCAGGCCATTCCCTTATCAGTAAGAGTCCACACACCACGCTGTGATTTATCTATTATCCCCTCGTAGGCAAGATAATTTCTTGCAAAAGCAACTTCATTAGCAAACTTGTTTGTCTTAGTCTTTCCTCGTGTTTCCGTAATTTCCTTCTCTGATAACTTCAAGCTCTTGGCAATCTGATCTCTTACATCCTTCGGCTTTGCTGAACCACCCAAATCCTTTAGCGCTTCGATTAATGGTCTAAACCACTTTAAAAACTCTGCATTTGACTTCTTTCCACCAGTATCCTGTGTTGACTTCCAAGCCATATAGGATAACTTTGGCAAATCGTCATATCCGAAATTTCCATTCTTAATCGCATTTGCACACTGTTCGCACATAAAAAGGTATTTACTACCGTCCGGCAATGTCTTATCGATTCCAGAAAAAACCGTAGAAAAATACGGTGGCAGATTATCCTTTTGAAGAATAAATTTCCTGTTACGATCATCCAAATTAATATATGTATTCGGTCTACACCAATACATCCCCATTGTAAGATTCCAACGAATTATCTTTTGTTTGGTCACCTTATCATATTGTGTAATAAAACGAACTCTCTTCTCTGAAGTTGCTTCATCAGCATATGATAATGCAATTTCAAACATATCCCATAGATTCTGAATATCATCGATTGCTCTATCCTTTTTACCTGCAAAAAACCACGCCTTTAAATTGTTCAAAACCGGTATTCCATCAAAAACTTCTGGAACCTCTTCACTTAATGCCAATCTGTTTTTTAATCCATTAAGAATAGCAACTCTGTTATCATTGGTAATTCCCCTATTAAAACTTCCCATAACTGTAAAAGGATCAATATCCTCAACCGGGGCATCATCCTCTACATAAGGAAACTTCATTCCAACTTCCGCAAAAACATCTTGCAACAAATCCACTAATGCCTTGCGATTATTCTTATACTTTAATAGTGTTGTCGCCAATTCCATATAAATTTTTACCCAAGCAAATTTATCCACCTATTTATCCCCCATTCTATAACATATCTTGTAATCCTTCAGCATACGCAGTAAATCTATCCATTGAATTATATCTTTCATCCACATAATCGCCCATCATATTATCTGTCCACAACTCACACTGAGTCATTACCGTCTGAACAGCATCTTCCATACCTTCGGGCGGGTATTTATGTTTCTTTAAAAGTCTCTTAATCATCATTCGCATCTTAGAACGTGCGGACTCACGTTTTTGCCAATCAATTGTACGATTCTTTCTTAATGCATCCGCAAGCTCTTTCGTGATAGCAATCAATTCCTCATTTTCATAAAAATCCTTTATCGCCTGAGGTTTTGTAAGCGCATCATAAAATGCTAATTCATCTGCAGTCAATCCCAGTTGTTGTCCTTCATCTCTCGCTACTGCAATCTGTTTTGCAATATTAAGCAACTCTTCGATAACCTGCTCATTGGTAAGCATTCCATTAAGATATTGATTCATGGCCTCTTGAATGAGTTCACTAAACTTCTGAGATTTAACTACATTCGTACGTTTATATACGTGAACCTGTTCTGCAATGAGCTTCTTCAGTAACTCTACCGCTAAGTTCTTTTCCTTCATTCTAGATATCTCTTCTAAAAACTTAGGATCAAAAAGAGAAAACTCGTCGTTCACATCAGAGAAAAGATTAATTACACCCTCACTCTTTACACTCTGCTTTAATAGATTATTAATACGCTCGTTCATCTCCGGTAAAGAAATCTTCTTTCCTTCACCCTTATTCGCTAGTCTCGAAAGAAGCACTCTTACTGATTCAAAGAATGCTGCTTCAATACGAAGTTCTTCTTCCGCTAACGAAGAACATAGAGATAACGCCTGGCGAAGAAGTAGGGATTCTTTCATATAATCCTCACGCTCTCTCTCCATTGAAGGTGCAACAATAAAGTTCACCGCTCCACTAATCGCTTTTGAGCGTTCTAAATCGGTGCCAAACATGAACTTGCCATAATCATATCCGTGGAAAAGATCTCTACAAATTGACAACTTCTCTAAGAACTTAGGATATGCAACCTTGGTAATATCAGTATCACCATAATTCTTTTTATCACGTTTAGTATAGTCATTCATAGCAGATTTAAGAGCCGAAGCTATTCCAACATAGTCAACAACAAGTCCACCTTCTTTATCACGGAAGACTCGATTCACACGAGCAATAGCCTGCATAAGATTGTAGCCCTGCATTGGCTTATAAACGTACATTGTTGCCAATGAAGGTACATCAAATCCTGTCAGCCACATATCAACTACAATAGCAATTTTTAGCGGACTATCATTATCTTTAAATAACTTCGCCAGCTTATCCTTATGACGTTTATTGCCAATTATCTCATGCCAATCTTCCGGGTCTTTATTACCTGAAGTCATAACAACAGCAATCTTTTCGTTCCAACCGGGGCGAAGTTCCAAAATACGCTTATAAATTTTCATCGCAATAGGACGAGAATAAGCAACAATCATAGCCTTTCCAGTAAGTAAATTCTCTCGATTATTCTCATAATGAATCAAAATATCATTTACAAGGGAATCAATTGTCTGCTCATTTCCAAGAATAGCCTCCATCTGCCCAAGTTCACGTTTACTTTTCTCAATAACATCTGGATCAGCATTATTGGCCATAATATCATATTCCGTATCGATGAGTTGTAACGTTTTCTGATCAAGATTAAGCTTAATAACTCGACTTTCATAATAAACCGGTCTCGTAGCTCCATCTTCTACAGCCTGAGTCATATCGTAGATATCAATATACTCACCAAAAACTTCTCTCGTACTACGGTCTTTCATTGAAATAGGCGTTCCTGTAAATCCAATATATGTAGCGTTCGGAAGCGTATCTCTAATTATTCGAGCAGTTCCAACCTTAATCTTACCAGTGACTGGATCCACTTTTTCTTTTAGACCATACTGTCCACGGTGTGCTTCATCAGCCATCACTATGATATTTCGTCTATCAGATAGTGCTTCACTTGATTCTTCGAATTTCTGCATCGTTGTAAAGATAATACCATTTGCCTTTCTTCCATCAAGCCAATCTTTTAATCCAATATCATCTTTGCCTGATGTCTCCGTCAACTTTCTGCATGTAGCATGTACTGGTTCTTGTCGCAAAAAATCTTTACATTTAGCAAATTGACCATATAGTTGGTCATCAAGATCGTTTCTATCCGTAAGGACAACTATAGTAGGACTATCCAATGCCTCTTGCAACAAATGAGCATAGAACACCATAGATAAGGATTTTCCTGATCCCTGAGTATGCCAAAATACGCCACCCTTTCCATCTGTAGCAGTCGCTCTCTTTGTTGATTCAATTGCTTTCTTTACAGCAAAATATTGATGATATCCTGCAAGAATCTTGTACTGTTTAAGGCCTTCATTTGAAAAACAAATAAAATTCTTTATAATATCGAGCAATCTTTCTTTTTCAAACATTCCTTCAAAGAACGTATCAAACTGAGCATATTGAGTATTTTCATAATCTCCGTCTTTTGTCTTCCACTCCATGTATCGGTCTTCACCTGAAGTAATTGTACCTGCTTTTGAAGTTAACTGATCACTCATAACGCATATACAATTATAAATAAACATGGACGGAATCTCATGCATGTAGTTTCTGATTTGCGTATACGCCTCAGACGCATCAGTTTCATCACGCGATGGTGATTTTAGTTCTACCAATACCACCGGCAACCCATTTAAAAACAATAATACGTCCGGTCTCTTATTGCTATTCTCTACGAACGTCCATTGATTAGCCACAATAAATGAATTGTTTTTGGTGTTTTTATAGTCAACCAAGTAGACAAGTCCGGAACGCTCTTCACCATTAACAAAATAGCGAACCTCTATACCATGCTGAAGATAATCCATAAATACAGCATTTTTCTGAACCAGTTCACCATTTTCAAAATTATGAAGTTTAAAAAGCGCATCCCTAATAGCATCGTTTGGCATATCTCTATTGATTCTGCGTAACGCTGCCTCTAATTCATCTTCATATAATGGACTTCTGAAATCTCTTTCCAAGTCAGGACCATACACATAGCTGTATCCCATATTCTGAAAGAGCTCTAGTAATGAATTTTCATAATTTGCTTCTGTGTAAACTCCAGACATAACATCCTCTCCTATAACATAATTACTTCATTAATAATTTGATCCGCTATTGTTTTTGCATCGGCTTGATAGTCTTCACATTTCAACAAATATCTTGCAATCCCCATCTTCAGACTACTCACACAGCTTCTTTTTGTTCTCCAATCGACAATTTTTTCGCGATCCATAATCATATCGACGACGTTTTCAATCTCTTCCTGTTTAAAAATTCTACTCGAAACAATCTCAATAACTTTATTCTTATCCAAAGCTTTTATCTCAAAAGAACCATTCTCACCCACCGTTATCGGTGGATCATCCATAAAATCTGTAAACTTTTCAAAATATGAAACAAATCGAGTAAAATGTCCCTCCTCCACTTTAATATGCTCCAACTGATGTTCTAATTCAGGAAACAATGTGGCTTTATTAATATTACAATTGTTTAATTCTGATAGAATTGCCTGCTTATGCTCTCCCGGTATATAGATATGCGTCATTGCAAATTCATCTCTCAAATTGCATCGTGCTTTTTCAATTGTCCCAACACCAACATTCCTAGAATCAATGCTAAAGTTAAACTTTGCAGGTAATAAAAATGCTCCACTTTGGTTTTTCAATCGTTCATTACTAACAGTTGGAAGTACCAAATATGTGCGTTGCAACATTTCAATCAATGCCCGCACTCCTTGTTTCTCCATGTACCTCTTGCAATTTGCTTCGCTTATAATACCCTTTTGATATAAGTAATCTAAAACCGTAGAAATCTTATTCTCTGTGCCTAAATCATATTTTGCCAATGCCAATATCGTTCTTACAATTGTACTTTCTGGCATCAATGAACTGCTTTCTTCCTTAAAGAAAACAACACCATCCGGTTCTTTGTCAAACGCTCGTTTTTTCAATTCTGTACTATCTATCTTTCTATTTTTAAATTCCTCATAATCTTCATCTCTAATATATTTTTCTTCTCCATGGATTGTACATGCAAAATATAATGCAACAAGAGGATTTTCTGTTATATCCAAAAGTCTTGTGCACATCCGATAATGCTGATATTTTTGAAAAACATCTAGCTCATTCTTTAATTCTGAAAATTCAAAGGGAAGTTTTCTAAGCGGTTGCAGCATCAATTTATGCTCAACACTAAGCATATTATTTCTAAATATACTTGGCTCAACAGACCAATACTCTACCTCCTGCCCTCTATAATACAACTTGGAATCAGGCGAACTCTTATCTGCATTTAGTTCTGCAATAATCTTTAAAAATCTATCCAAAGAAGTGACTTCGATACCATTCTTATAATCAGGTAGTCTCTTTCCATATTCGAATTCCGGTATATCATTTGTCTTTACTGCCATGTCTTTTTCTTCTCCAAGTTTTATATATAAACGATAATTTAGAGCAGCAACTTGCGGCGTTGTTTATTAATGGTTTTGCTGATGATATTGCTGTAGAATAAACACAAGCTTAGATGTCTATATCGGATACATCTAACTCGCCGGACATAAGTTTGGGCAAAAGAGCATCTCTTAGCTGCGAAAGTTTTTGATTCTGTAGATTGTTGTACTCGATCTGTTTACGCAGCGGAAAGAGGATGTCTTCCAACTTAGTCATTACGGATGGCTCAAATACGGGAAACAAAAGCTTGGGTATATTTTTAACATTTAATGCTCCCATTATTGTACCTTCATCTGTGTTGCTTTGTATCTGTCTTCGCATATGATTTGATAACAACACTGTAATAAAATATGCTTGCAATTTGATTTCTGGTTTTAACCGTATGCATGTCATATTTCTTCCCATAGCTGCTTTTGTACCATAAGGAGCTTGTGACACCGCTCCAATACGACCAACATTTGTGATAACACAATCACCTTCAACAATCTCACATTTGCGAGTCCAGTTTTCATAATCAGCTTGTGAGATCATGTATCGGATAGCAGACATATCTAAAAAACCATCATCACGAATGTTGTCAAGTTGTATGAGCTGATATGCGCTATCTTCAACAGCTGAAGGTTTTTTAGAATGAAGGCAGTCAATAACTATTGCAATATCAGAAAGTGGCTGAAGTTGGTAGGGATGTTCATCCATAAAATGATAAAGAATACCCTGGGCCTGCTCAGCTAAATTATCGTTTATCTCCATATTCTTCTCAATCTTATCATCCAGTTTAGCTAACACAGAAGCAATCTTACGCTGTTCATATATGCTTTCAGGAACTAAAACTTCTATTCCTCTCATTGTTGTTCCCGAAACCTCTTTAAATGTTGTTCCACTCCCAAGATTTTCTATTTTGTTTTTGTTATACTTAAGCAGATAATACAGAAACATATAATCTGTACTATCGTTAGGAACTACGCTCTTAAAACCCTGATTAGTGCATACCTCACCACTAGCAATTGCGACATACCCAATAGGTGCTCTTGACGAAAATAAAACCGTATGTTTTGGCATTAGCTGCGTTGAACAGCTTTTCAGCCCCTGCTCAGTAATATTTCTTTCTCCATGAGAAATAAACCGTCCTGAGAATCCTGCCAAATCCTTGGGTGTAATCCATGCAATAGATCCTCCTTCGTAATTCTCAACCTTCTTTGTCGATGGAGTTGCTCCACCAACAACATTCCCTAAATCACCTATCGTACATGTTTTCCAATCTCCCATCATTTCACCGTCCTAACTTATATATTTCCTGTGTGCATTTTTTACATTACTCTGCTTTACCATTGCATACTGCAATGTTGTATCTATTCGCTGATGCCCAAGGAGTCGTTGAAGCTGTTCAATAGGCATCCCTTTATCAATAGCCATCGTTGCCAATGTCCGCCTAAATTTATGCGGATACACCTTCGGTATATCAAGCCGTCTGCCTATCTCTCGAAGCCTGTGCTCGACTCCACCGATTTGAATCCGATTATAAGGTGCTTTCAAAGTCACAAATAAAGCAGGATTGTCATCCGTTCGATTATCAAGATATTCCTGCAAGTGAAGCTTTGCTCTGGCGTCAAAGTACACAATCCGCTCCTTATCACCCTTGCCAAACACCACGCATTCCCGTTCTGCAAAGTTGATATCATCACGGTTCAGTAAGACCATCTCACCAACACGCATTCCCGTTGAAGCCAGCATATCAATCATTGCCAAATCACGAAGCTCATCGCAGTTGTCTCGCATCTTCTCCAAGTCCTCATCGGAATAGGTCTCCTTTATGTTACTCGCCGTTTTCACCTTATGAATACGGCGTACCGGGCTTTTGATTATATAATCCTCATCCTCAAGCCACGAGAAAAAGCTTGACAGTATCCTGCGTATATTATCTATCGTCACCCGACTTATCTGTTTCCTGCTCTGATAATCAGTAAGATATGTTCTTAAATCTTCTGTCATAATATGTCGTACACTCTTACCAAGCGAGGAAACCATTGCATCTATCGTTGTCTGATAATACTTCAATGTCTTTTCAGAGCAACCTTCCACCCTCTTGGCGGCTATAAACATTGCTATAAGGTCATTACTATCGTCCTCCTGCGATTTTGTCTCCGTCACTGTTACTTCGTAGTGAAAAAGTGTCTGCTCAATCACCTGTCTCAACTGCTTCAGTTGAGCATTGTCGAGATATGGCAACATCTGCTGCATTACTTCTGTCATCAATTCTTCTTTCATGTCGTTTCTCCTTTATTTAGATATTCCATAGAACGACATCAACGGCAGTTCCGTTGGTTTTACTCTCGCCGTTGGTGAGAGTTATTCACAATTAAACGATAATTTAGAGCAGCAACTTGCGGCGTTGTTTATTAATGGTTTTGCTGATGATATTGCTGTAGCTTCTACAGATACGTCTCCTATGCTTGGTGACTTGATTACCGTTATAGATAACCGTGGAAAAACACCACCTCTTACGACGGAAACCTTTGATTATCCTATTATTGATGTGGGTGCGCTTAAAGGCTCTGACCGTATAGTAGATTTTAATAATTGTACAAAATATGTCGAACAGTCTACCTATGAAAGCTGGTTTCGTAGTGGGCATCCACAGCCTTGGGATATTCTCATCTCAACTGTCGGAAGTCTAGCAGAAATGAAAATATATCTTGGGTCTAAAGGATGTATGGCTCAGAATGTGGTTGCACTCAGAGCTACATCAATTAGCCCATTGTATTTATACCAATACCTACGATTTATCCGCGCTGATTTAGTCGCTTACAACATAGGTTCCGTCCAACCAAGCATAAAGGTTACTCATATAGTAAAGCATCCGATTTTTGTTCCAGAAAGCTCTAAACTTGAGAACTTTGAGGAAACAGCAAAAGCAATAACTAATCAATTATATGCTAACTACAACGAAAATGAGTCTCTTAAGGAATTACGTGACACCTTGTTACCTCGTTTAATGTCTGGAGAACTGGATGTTTCCAACATAGACATCTAAGCCGCTAAATTATCGTTTATTTCTCTATTCACAATTATTTTGTTATCAATCGCATCCAATATACTAGCTATCTTAACTTGATCAACATATGCAATATTGGGAACGTCATATTTCATTAAAGCCGTCTTGTCCCCTCTAGGCATCTTTGTCCCCTTAGATGTTGCCATCGAATACGTAAAAAATGCATCATCAGCTAAAACGTAATAAAGAAATCGCTTTGCTATTCCCTCTTTAGCTCTAAACACCAATACATCATTGGAGCATCCTCCATCAAAGGTCGCATACCAAATTTTCTTAAAGTATGGTCTAATATTTGAAACCAAAACATCACCAGCTTTAAATGCTTGTGTCTTATCTGCTGATGGTAAAGACGAAGCTTCAGTAATTCCTCCTTTATCAGGAATCATATTCTCTGTTGAAATATATGTATGCTCATCAACAACAGAAACACCTATTTTGTCTTTTACATAATCACATATATCTTCCAATTTACAACTCATATCCAATAGCCCCCAATTTTCTTCTTATCTCATCTTCAAGCTCATGAGATTTTGCAAACATATCAGAAAGCTCTGATGTTAATCTTTCCATTTTTTCTTCAAATGGTTCGCCATCATCTTTCTGCTCTTCAATACCGACATATCTACCCGGAGTAAGGATATAATCCTGTTTTTCTATTTCTTCTGTCGTAGCAACTTTACAAAACCCTTTTACATCCTCAAGCAGCCCATTCTGAAATGCTTCGAAAGTATCAGCAAGCTTCTTGATATCCGTCTCATCAAAGTCCCGGTGCTTACGATCTACCATAAATCCCATCTTACGAGCATCAATAAAAAGCGTTTTTCCTGGTTGCTTCTTTGCGCCTTTCGCACTCAAAAACCATAGTGTAACTGGAATTGTAACACTATAAAAAAGCTGCGTTGGCATCGCAACAATTCCTTCAACCAAATCATCTTCTATAATCTTTTTTCGTATTTCACCTTCACCACTACTCTGTGTAGAGAGCGCTCCATTGGCTAAGACAAGACCAATTTTTCCTCTTGGCGATAAATGATGAATCATATGCTGAATCCAAGCATAATTGGCATTTCCAGCAGGCGGTATTCCATACTTCCAGCGTACATCATCTGTCAGCTTATCCTGTCCCCAATTAGAAAGGTTAAACGGAGGATTTGCCATGATAAAATCTGCTTTAAGTGTCGGATGCAAATCATTAAAAAAAGTATCTGCTTGGAATTTTCCAAGGTCAGCGTCTATTCCACGAATAGCCATATTCATCTTTGCCATTTTCCATGTATCAGAGTTTGATTCCTGCCCATACACAGAAATAGTGCCTCTATTTCCACTATGTTCCTTAATGAATTTTTCGCTCTGAACAAACATGCCACCTGATCCACAACACGGATCGTATACACGGCAGTTATCGAACGGCTTAAGAATAGCCACCAAAGTTTTTACTATACTCGACGGGGTATAGAACTCTCCACCCTTTACACCTTCATAAGCAGCAAACTGGGCAATACAGTATTCGTATGTTCGTCCCAGTAAATCTTTACTATTATCTGTATCACTCATATCCATGTTTGTAAAAAGGTCAACCACATCTCCCAAAACACGTTTATCCAAGTCTGGAGTTGCATAATTCTTCGGCAAAACATTTTTCAAACTACTATTATCTGCCTCTATCGCACGCATTGCAGTATCAATAATAGTTCCAATTTCAGGTGTATGTGCTGCAGCTGCTATCGTACTCCATCTAGCCTCCTCTGGGACAAAGAAAATATTTTCCTCAGTATAAGCATCAATGTCGTCCTCAAAACCATCGCCTTCTTCAACTAACTGTTGATACCTCTTTTCAAACGCACTTGATATATAACGTAGGAAAATTAGTCCTACGATTACCTTTCTATATTCCGCTGCGGGTATATGTCCCCAAAGAACACACGCCGCATCCCAAATCTGTTTTTCAAATCCAATATTTGCATTATTATCTGCCATTCTCATTACCTGCCTTTATTGCATTATTGTTCAGTTTTCCCCTATCGTTCTTAGGTTTCTCTTTCATCCGATTCTCCACATCGATTTATTTGCTATCAATTACGCCCTTTTAATTATAGTCCCGCTGATATGCAAAATCAAATTTTTATATTGATTTGGTTCTTCCATCCGCTCGATTCTCAATCGTAATCTGCACTCCATTACCCTTTGTTACCGTAAAGGATTCTCCTTTTAATTTCCCGGCAACACAGATCCGCAATATAAGTTTTCGCCCCCAAATGCGTCCTCTTTTTCAGGTAAATGCGACTATAGTCTTCTGGCACATCGTATTTTACTTAGAGTTCTTTCCATTGATATCCTCCTGCTTGTTTTTGAACTCCTTTCAAAACTAGCCTAATACTCTTTGTATTTACACCCACTACCCGAGATGCTTCTGATATGGAAGTGTAGGTATTTAAAAGATTGCCCTCCCTATCAAACTGACCTACACATTTGTTTTTTCCGCTCAAATTGTATTTCGGCTGAAATTCTTCTGGAGATACTGTAATTCCTTCATGAGGCGTCCCAACATCTACCTTCCTCCAAAAATAACCCGCCGCATTCTTCTGTTGTCCTCTTATCACCTTTCCAACGCCATGACTACCCACAGCCAATTCCGCTTCATTTATTGTAGCGTATTCGGCCACATAATTTCCATTATTGTCATACTGATAAATTCGTGTTTCCACTTCATGCCTTTTAGCAAAATCATTATTAGAATTTTTGTCTAACTTAACCAGCGGTATTTCCTTAGTTACCTTTGGAAGTTTTATCCCATACTCGCTCATTATCCGCTTTAAGTTTTCTGCGGTTACTTCAATATCATATTTCCATTCTATCAATCGAACATTGTTTTCTTTGCATTTTTCTTTTTTCTGAGCATCTAATTCCACCCTGTGCAAAAATTCATCTTTTCCTCCAAATAAACTTATTGGTCTATAATGCTGTTCCCCTTGATATTCTACCGCAGTTCTAATTTGAGGTATATACACATCTAATGACTGATTTCCCAACCATTTTGCATGGTACTGGTACTTACAATCATCAAAATATGCTTTCAAAAGCAGGTACAAATTAAACTCATTTTTCCATCGTTTATTAATAAAGCCATTTTCAGCCAGTTCATTCATTTGGTCGTTAAATACACCACGATAATGTTTGTCATTATTATAAATTCTATTGTAATAGATATCTTTCCAGTCCTCCCTATCAAGAGAGCTCGCATATATATATGCCAAAGGCTCCCTTAAAAAAATCCGAACAGGATATTGCCTACTAAGTTTCTTAAGGAATCTCAATCTTGACTTTTCGTCGCATATACTAAGTTTCTTTGCCACGTTTTTTGTTGCTTCGCTTATACCATACCCATCACTGTAAAATGCATATAGAACTTCTTCTATAGCCGTATTGTAAATTTGAGGTTTTTTTATGATTCCTTGTCTTAACAGAAAAAGGACGAGTCCTATTCTTTCAATGTCATCTTTCTTCACTTTAATTCTGTAATTGTATGTATCCTCATCTCTATATATACTATGAATTTTTTCATATTCTGGAAAATAGTATGCAATATACGTTTCCATAATTGAATCCAGATGGACATAGAATAACAACTTTCCATCCACGTCAAGATTGCTTCTATCTTTTTTTAGTTCCCATATCTTTTCCTCACATTCTTCACTTTCCTGAATTCCAATTTTCTTTTGTTCTTCCGTATCTTGTATTCCCCATTCTCTACTTAAACCTCGAATAAAATCACTATTTTCCTGCATCACGTTTTCCGGAAATACAATTGAAAATATTTCTTCATAACTAGTCAAATGATTATAAGGTCCTACTAGTCTCTCATTATAATACTCAATAACCTGTTTTCCTTTTTCATCACTAGGTCTATAAAATCCTATATCCGTAAAATCACTTATGACTTGGTCAGAATTCTCGAGATATTCTGCTATCAATTCTCTGTATTCTCGCGACTGTTGTGTCTTCGATTTTAACTTCATCTTTTTACAGATTTGACCGAGTTCGATTCTTGTAAACTTTTTCAAATCATCTTTAGAAACCCCAAATACAACAAAACCTCGTTCAATCAGGGAACTAACACATTTACTGGGATATTCCATTCCACTAAAATAACTTATAACCGGATGATTTAATGCATCTGCCCTGCATCTGTATAGTGTCTCAATAAACGCAACTTCGTGTGGATATAATCCAAAACAATCTGGCTTAAAATATATGCTCTTAAAAAACAAATCATCATTGTCGACATATGTTCCTATGGATTTATTATACTTACACTTTTCAGCTAACAATTTCCTTATCATTTGCTGCTTAGCTTCACCCATCATATTTTCCCCCACTCAATCAACCTATTCCATCTCCATAAGTTCCAGCAATCCCTTGAAATTATCTGGAAAATCATTGCTTCCCCAACATTTCCGCTGTCGTCCATCTGCATAGGTAATCACAAGCTTCCACTGTATTCCATCCAGTATTTCGCTGTCCACATATTCCTGTTTCCATTCTTCAATATGTAGCCGTTCGAATCCTTCCAGAAATTTTGCCTTCGTAACACCTACAAATAGTTCTTCACCGGCATCAAATGCTCCGTTATAGAACCGGCGCTGCACTTTTATTTTATCGCCCTCAAAAGACACCGTCCTGCATTCCGTACCGCAGAAAAAGCCACCATACTCTAATTCTACCGAACTTATCATCATGGAAATCACTTCTCCCTTCCTAAGTATACCTTAAGAATACTCCAAGGCATGTCCATTTTAACGTACACCCTACTTCCGCCCGCAACACTTCTTATACTTCTTCCCGGAACCGCAAGGGCACGGATCATTCGGGTACACTTTTTTCTCCGTCCGAACAATGCCGCCGTTCATTCCATTCGGCATGCCGATTACCGGAATCGTATCTGCATTCGCATCAATATCCAGGTCAAAACCCATTTTCTCTATATCCGGTGCCGCCTCCCGCAACAACGCAGCAGCTTGTGCGCTACCGGCCGTAATCGTCGGCATTCCCTGAAATGTGCTTTTCTTGGCTAACTCAATCGGTGTATTTCCACGATTTGCAAGCATTCGGGTGTTGTTATACGCCTCCATGAGCAAGCCCATCACTTCCTGTAGTTCATCCTCACGCACCGAATCGAATTGTTGTAAAAACCACTGAATTGCATCCTGCCCATCATCCAGCCACGAAATTTTCACCCACAAATCCAGCAGTAATCCTTCCGTGTCGATTTTATCCTTGCAAGAACAGTTCTCCATAAATTTCTTCAATTTTTGATATGCAGGCGTCGACAGCAACGCCAATTCATCGTAGTGTTCCTCTACTTCCTGGGATGAAGGAATATAGAATTCCTTGTCTGCCTGCTGTTCCAAAAGCGCTTCTCCCCGCTCTTCATCCGTAGCATACACTCTATTTACCAGAAATTCATCGTCCATCATTCCGGACCAGAAACGGTCTATCGGAAAATGATAAAACATCTCTATAGCTTCATCAGCCTTCATTCGTATGCCCTTTTTACAATTAATCACCTCAAGGAACACATCCATAGGCGTAAAGGCATACATTTTTTCACACCAATCCACGCACTTCCATACCCAGGAAGCACGCTTCTGATAGCGACTAAATTCCTCGCCTTTGACCTTCTCCCACGCTTTTGCCACATCCGGAAACACCCAGAATTCCCCGTTGGAAGCCCATCCCAAATGCATTTCTTTGATGGAATATACCCTGTCCATCGTTTTCTTATCATAATGATAGGTCCCCTTCAAAGCTTTTTCAAAAATGGCAAGGGATTGGTTATCCAGAATCGCCATCCTGTAAAATAATTCTTCCGGCTCCAACATTTGAGCAGCTACCTGCTCTATCAGCTCCGCTTTCCGTAATTTCGATACACCGGAAAGCCCCAGCTGATATGCAAAAGTTAATAAATCATCTTTTTGAAATCGCTCCAGCGCTTCCTGAAACGTCGTATTTCTGGTAATTTCCTTCATACACATCTTCTCCTTGACAATGCCATATCCGTAAAAAAGGAAGCCCTTCATGAAAATGAACTGCTTCCTGATTTTCACTACTCTCCCTTACTTATATCGTACCTTAACCACATATAAGTTGCAAGGGCTTTTGCGAATTTTTATACGCACCTGTCACTTTCACGGGAATTGCTACATTTTCCAATAAATCCTTATCCATAGTTAATCTTCTCGCGATGAACGCTTACCCATGAGCCTTCGCCACAAGTATTTTAAATATACAGTGCCCATCTCGCCTTCTGAGTATCGTAATACAACCACACACTCCTTTGCCGCCCAAAACTTTCAATCCGGCATTCGAAGCACTGGTTCACTGTAGAAATAAAGGGATATCGCTTTTTCACCGGAATATGATTTGCTGAAAAGTCGTCGAATACCCTGCGGTATCCCTTCACGTTAAACTCCTGGTACTCGCCGTCCTCCGTAAGAACCCGGAACTTAATGGGGACGATGGAGCCGTCTTTCTTAAACTGGCAAATCACGTCTATGTAGTTTGGTTCATATTGCTTTTCAACATCTTTTTCCATACATATCACCTCTTGTATGGAACATTATAGAACATTTGTTCGCCATTGTCTAGTGGAATTATTTTCCTTCATCCAACGTACACAGCACACCCTCTGCCATATCAATCACTCCTCTCATAACTTGCCCCGTCATTGCTACATTCCTCATAAAACCTACACGTCAGGCAACATTGCCCACAGCGTTTTTCTCTAATACGCTGCTTTCGCCGTAACCAAAAAAGTAATCTCTTCACTGCTTCACATCCCTCCGGTTCGTTTGTTACCACAATTCTAGCAGATAGGGTGTACGTTATATAGGCCAGCTTCTTTGCCAGGCAATTCGAAAATTCGAAAATTCCCAACAAAAAAGGAAAGTAACGCATAAACGCACTTTCCATTTCTTTACTCCATATTCTCCAAATTTTGTTTTAAATATCCATGCTATCCGGATTCAGAAGAAAATCATAAACGCTCATAACCAATATGCCTTCTTCATTATAAAGTGGTGCCACAGCATCCTTTGTAATAATTATTTTTTTAAATCCATCACCTATATTGACTAATGAACGCTGTTCCTGTTCCATCTTATCTTTATCCGGCAACGCATAGGCTGACTGAATATAAAATCTCTTTGAACCTTTGTTGCAAACAAAATCCACTTCCAATTGTTTTCTGATTTTCTTACCATTCTTATCTACTTCATTCATAACAACAACGCCTACGTCCACATTATACCCGCGAACTTTCAGTTCATTAAATATAATGTTTTCCATCGCATGTATCTCCACCACCTGTCTAAAATTAAGTCTCGCATTTCTAAGACCAAGGTCGGTAAAGTAATACTTAGATGGAGTATTAATGTACTTTTTGCCCTTGATATCATATCGAATTGCACTATCGATAAGAAATGAATCTTTAAGGTAGTCAATATATTTGATTATGGTATCTTTGCTTATGGTCTTGTTCTTAACACTTTTAAACGTCGCTGATAGTTTACTTGGGTTCGTAAGAGATCCAATTGCTGACGATAAAATATTAAGAAGTTCTTCTAATTTTGCCTTATTTCGTATGTTATTTCTTCCGGTAATATCAGAAATATAGGTCTCTTCAAACAGTGATTTTAAAAAATCGGATTTCTGATCAGCTGTTTCAAATCCAAGAACAAGCGGTATTCCACCAAACAGCACATAATCTCTCCAACCTCGTTGTATATCACCATCATATACACTCATAAATTCGCAAAAGGTTAGCGGATACATGTGAACTTCATCCCCACGTCCACGAAATTCCGTAATAATATCTTTTGACAAAAATTTTGCATTACTTCCTGTTACATATACATCTACATTTTTCCTTCTGCCAAGGCTGTTGAGAACTGATTCAAAATCATCAAGCATCTGTACTTCATCTAATAGAACATAGTACATCCCATCATCTGATATTTTCTCCATCAGATATGGAAATAATACTTCCGGATCTCGATACTTTTTATTTTCAAAAGAGTCAAATGCAATCTCAATGATATGATCATCGGCAACCCCTTCATTTGTCAGATAGTCTTTAAAAAGGTTAAACAAAAGATATGATTTTCCACATCTTCGTATACCTGTCACAACCTTAATTAATCCATTATGTCTTTTTGAAATAAGCTTATTCAGATATATATCTCTAGAAATTACCATAATGTAACGCTCCTCCATTTATTAGACAAAAATGCGGAATCCGCATTTTTGTCTAATAGAATTATACACCATTATGTAAACCTAATCAATCCTCTAATCGACATTTTTGCGGATTCCGCATTTTTGTTCATTAACTTTTATATAAACACCCACTACTCCATATTCTCCAAAAACTTCTTCCCATACGCCTTCAGCTCTTCCACCACCTCATCCGGTGATACCACTTTTACCCCGGTTCCAAGTCCGAAAATCCAACCGAAAAACTGTGGGCTTACATTCACCTCCACCCGAAATTCGCTATGATTCTCATCCACCGGCCGGAAGGAAATATCTTTTCCAAATCTGTCCAAAAACACGCCGCACAAGGAATTCTCGAACTGAATTTTGACGATTTTCTTCGGGCCGCCGTACATGCCAAAAGTGGATTTTGACAGCTTCGCCATGTCATAATCCTTGAAAATCTCCTTACCTTCGCGCTGCTCCTCCATCGCAGAAATATGCTTCATTTTGTCCACGCGGTAGCTCTTCATTTTTCCATCCCAGGCATCGTAAGCCACCATGTAATAGTTCTCGTCCACCCAAGTCAGCGCCCAAGGGCTCACCTCAAACCAGGCATCCTCGTGTCTGGGAACCAGTTTTTTGTTCAAATCCCATTTATAATACTTGAAGCGGATTTTCTTATTTTCATTGATGGCCGTGTAGACCTCGTCCACGTTGTAAAATACGCTTTCGTTCATGGACTTCACCCGGTCATCCATGAACACCTGACGTTGCAGGGATTTTCCCTGATATTCGCTGACGAAGCCCTTAATCTTTTTTATCAAATCCCGGGACTTCGATTGGGTAATAAACTTGGAGGACTGAATGGCATCCACCAGCAGCTTTACCTCCGCTAGCTCAAAATCCCGACTTATCACATTGTAAAAAGTCTCGCGCCCCTTCTGCTCCTTGTAAATCTCTATCCCAAACTTATCCCGCATGTCCTGAAAATCCGCATAGATACTCTTCCGCTCGGCAGTCACCCCATACTTCTCCAGTTCCTGCATGATCTGGGGCATGGTAAGGGTGTGCTCTTCGTCCGTTTTCTCCAGCATGATTTTCATAAGATAGGTAAATTTGAATTTCTGATTTGCTCCTCGTGACATGATTTTTCCTCGTTTTTAATCTTTTCTTATGAATCGGGCACAAAAAAGATGTTTATAATCCAAGACCAACTCTATCTACCATTTCCTTACCGGTCTGTATTCATAACAATTACCCGCAAAGCAGGTCTAACCTGCAATGCGGGTATTATACTACTGTAAAGACTCCATTATTTCCCTTGTTACTTCAATGTATCTCTTGATTAGCGTATCATACTTTTCCATGTCAGTTTCGGACAAGCCAATACCGTATGCAAGCTCTTTAACAAATTTCTTTTCACTCGCATCATAATCGCCATCCGAATACATTAGTCCTATAGTCTCTAACAATACAGTCTTTTTGACATTATCCGAAGAATCCTTATAGAAATCAATTACTTCTTTCTCGCTCTTGATATTTCTTGCGTCAAAAAAAGCTATTCCCATTTCCTTGCAATACTCCTCAATCATTGCATATTCTTGCTCCACGACAATTCCGTTTGCCTCAGCAGCTCTCATTGCAAGACTAATAAACATTTCTTTTTCCGGTAAATTTAGCGTATTAAGTAACATTTTTATACCTCCCTATGAAGCCTTCTGAATATCATCTAAAACCATCTGTGCTTTATTTACTGCACCATTGATATCTGTATAGTTGATCTTATTAATTTCATCCTTTTTATCCTGTTTTAAAACCAATTTTATCTGGCACATCGAATAAAGGAGTCCGACCAATAAAACGGTATTCTCTGTAATCTTTTTTTCTTTATCAGAGAATTCATTCCATTCCGTCTTTTCTTCAAAATCAACGATATGCTCAAGTGTACTCAGATGTTTTCTATACACTTTATCAACAGCATCGAGGCTATCACCAAAATTGTACGCAGCTACAGTTAGGTCATTTAAATAAGACACAATCTTGTCTACTTCATTTTCCGTTCTTTTTGCTTGATTATATGCCTCATCTGCCTTATTTGAGAGTTTTGCTCCTGTCGCATTGACTATCAATCCGCCAACCAATAAACCAATACCCAAAGTAGCCCCACTCAGTATAGTTGCACCTAAAGCCACCCCTCCGCCACCTGAAGCAATCGTACCTCCGCCAAGGACGGCTAATGTTGCGTTGGTTGCTGCAGCACCGCTAAGCCCTGAAATAGCAGCTCCTGTTGAAGCTGTACCCAATGCCGTAATAGCAGATGTTGTAGCTCCCGCTGCTGCAAATCCTCCAGCAGTTCCCGCAGCTGCGCCCCCAATTCCACCAAGAAGCACTCCTGCTCCTGTTGATATTTTTTTTAATTCCTCGGCTTCATATTTTGGAAGATTCACTCCTTCTCGTTTATACGCTTTGAACTCTGGCCTACTCTGAATCTTTTCTATAATATTAGTAAATTCATCGAAAGTAGACAATATTTCTAATTCATGTGTGCCAAGTTCATCCATTACAGCTGTTGTCGCTTTATTTCTTTCGTTAAATCTTTTTACTGCATTTTCCTGTTTGCGTTTTGCAAGACTCATCGTATCATTGGCTTCTTTCATCTTAACACCACCATGAATTCCAGAACCCACACCCGCAACACCAGCGACAGCAGCAATGCCTCCAATAATAATTGGTAACGGCATTAGCCCACCTCCTTTTCTTTTTGTAATTTTTTGCATTCCATTTTGTTTAATCTATAATATTCTTCTTTCTCATACTTCTCTGAGAAAAAAAGATCATAGCACTCATCCACCCTGCATAAAAGTGGTCGTTCCTCATAGATTGAGCACAAATCACCTATCAAAAACTTGCAAACGCCATCTCCTCTATCTAGTTCATTATACAAATCAGATTTTTCAAGATGTCTGCAACATTCTCCACACATTTCACATTCAAACATATTACCCAAAGACCAATTTATTATTTCTATCACCCATGAAGGAATCAAAATCACCTTCCCAAGGTAATTTAATTCCAAGCACTTTATAAGCACCTAATAAAAGATTATTTAATTCATCTTCATCACTGCACTTTTCCATTTCTTTTGCCACAGAATTGAATTTACTCGTTTCTTCTCTAAACAAACCTATATCCAACTGGGCTAATTTAGCAGCCAAAGATTCCATCGCATCCGCAATTTCTCGGTAGTTATTTGCATCAGAAGGTATGTTATTCAGTTTATTAATAACATTGTTAATAAATTTACTTCTATCCAAAAAAACAACCAATGTACATGAAATCAGTCCGCTTACAAGGCTAGAACAAAATAGTATAACAATATTCCCTATTACAGGAACTGCTCCTAATGGAGTTTTTGATATCAGTTCACCCACGGCTGTTCCAACCAATACGCTTGCCCCTGTCGCCAAAATGACAGTTGCCATTTTAATTCGATCACCTAACATTAGGTTATCTGGATTAAATAACAAAACCTTACCAGCTTGTACAACTGATGCATAGATTTGGCGAATACATTTCACTACATTTTTTGCAGTTGTAAAAAATATATTGCAAAGCGTTGTTGTTAAACTTGCCAATACTCCAGCACCAAAGCCTTCTTCAATTTTAGCAATTAAATCTTTGTATTTTAATTTTGCATTCTCAAAACCTTTTTTTATCCCCTCTCCAGTAGCAGTTAACATATCTTCTAGTCCACCTCCAGAAGGTAATGATTTTATTTCATCTCTTGTGCAAATCCATATTTCGACAAACACAAATCCCAAAGCTTGTCTTATAGCCATTTCACTACCGCGTTTTCCTGCAGCCACGGCAGTATCTTTTGCAAATTTAGGACTTGTATAATAGGCTCTGGCCAGTTTTGCTTCATACGATTTTCTTGCCCTTTCATACTCTTCTCTAAGCTTTCTCTTTACATCCTCCGGAAGCGGTTCCCCTTTATTCCCATTATAATTAACTTGATCCGGATGCTCCTCACACCATTTTATGTATTCTTCCACACTTTTTGACCGCATATTATTATTCAAAGCAGCATTTGTATATCGTAAATTTTCCGGACTGTTTGCCAAATCCTTTCCATCAAGCCCTGCAAGAACTCTCCCTCGATCGTTATGAATTTCTTCAGCCGACATGACGTGATCTAATTGTCCTTGCTTTCCTCTAGGAATAGTCTTATTATTACGCGGAATTACCGTATTTCCTTCAACATACGCATCATTTTGTTGCGTTCCATTTTCATTAAAATCTTTTCTAGCATTGCTTACCGTATTCCTATAGCGTTCATCCCCACCGTGATATGAATAATTATCGTATTTTACTCGGTTATTATAATCCGTTTCATTCTGAGCGTTTTTGTATTTCATAAGTGGATCTTCACCAATTTTTCTTACATTTAAAATTGTATCAACATCACCTCCATGTTGATCATGTACAAGAAAATCGAGCCCAAAAGATGTCACCAAACTTTGGAGTACAACACGCTCATATTCCCCCATAATTGTTTCAAAAACATTATCACTAGGTTCAAACCCGCCACCCTTATTTAATTCTCCAACAAAAGCTGTACCATCCATACAAATCCACCTCCAAATCTAATCGTAATACGACTTATATTTTTAGTTTTACACATATAGTTTCATGATTATGCATTCCCACTGCATTTATAAGCAATCAACTACATTTTATACTCGCTGGCAGTAATCAGCAATACTTTTTATGCATATGTCACAAAGTATTCATGCTATTATCACTACACACTAGCACATTGCACTTTTCTCCGTCTTGCTAAAGCATTCAAACCTTCTCACCAAAATCGCTTTCTTCAATTCTCTCCATATTTCCATATTTCCTTCAACAATCAAATATTACCGCCTATGGTGTACGTTAAAAAAGGCAGCATACAAGAGTAACTGTCCTTTAAAAAGCTGCCTAGAAATTAACAGTTTGTTCCATACTATTACAATATATAACTCATATTCTTAGTCCACCACTAGTTTCCTTGAATATAAACATCCATAAACTCATTAAAATTTCTAATCAGATTTTTTGTCTCTATCTCAATCCAACGGGAATTCCCACAATCTGATGCACAACAGGCATCCAATAACCAAATTCCCTACTGCCAGCTCTAATCCTGACACAAAAAACCAAATGGTGTTCAGAAAGCCGGGCACCACCCTGCTTTCGTCTACAATTTCTTTACTGAAGGTATTCAGCGATATGGATAGCAGCTTAAAACACTACACCCCACCGATATGCCTACAGTGATAGAAAGCACTCATCATTCGCCTTTTCTACACATTTGGGTCAATCTTAATCTCTCCAGTGATACACTTTGAACCATAAATAAAATAGCCTTCTCTCCGCTGCCATATCTGTTCTGCACCGCCAGGGAAAAACTGCTTTTCACCAACAACGTCCCCCAAAAAAGTAACATTTTTGCGTTGAGCAAATTCTTCTAATAATTCTTTACGAATCAAAAGTTCACCATGAATTTCACCCAAAACGCTAGTGTCAAAAATCCCCACGAACTGCCATTCGTGGGGGTTCACTTTGTGCCGACTCAGACATAGATTTTAATTATTCGTTACAATGTTCACTCAATATTTCTTATAAATCTACACTCCGGATAATTTGAACACCCATAGAACTGATTTCCAGCATTTTTCCCCTTCCTTGCTGTTCTTAAAACAAGCGTTCCTCCGCATCGAGGACAAACCTTACTTCTTGCAGATTCTTTAATTGCGTTGACGTGACGCTCTTTCATCTCTTCACTCACGGTAGTTAACGGCAATAACCGATTATACAATTCTTTAACCATTGTCTGGTCGTAAATATCATCTAATCCTCTAAATTTATTCTTAATACTTTTCTTAAAAGCATCCTCTCTACATACGCAAACATTCTCTGGATTATAAGTAATACTCTTCAATTCACAATTAGTGCCAAAAACAATAAATGAGAATGCCTTCACACCACCCAAATACTCTTGCAATGCCTTGATATGTGTGCGATTCTGCCATATTGGATTATAAAACTTGTATTTATGACTCTTCTCAGAACTATATTTTCCGGCATACAACGTTGCTGTCCACTGCCGCTGATTTTCACTACCAAATATATATCCTGAATAATTTTTACTTTCGACGACAACAATCCCCTTTGACGTGATATATAAAACATCTATCTCCGTTGTTTTGCCATTATACGGCACATACACATTTCTAAGACTGTATCCTTCATATTCCGTATACCCAATCTGGTCAAGGTCTTTAACTATACGAGCCTCGCCTCTCTCTCCTTTGGCTTTCGGATTGCTTAAGTGTATTGAGATTACGATGAAAAAAATTATGAGTGCAACAATAATAACCATTAATTCCATATGTATACTTTGTGCGCCTCCCGATCAAAACTGCATTCTGCAAATTACGGAATCTCATAATCCGCAAGTACATTATACGTGTTTCCATCCAAACATGTGTGGCTTTTGTATGGCAAAATCATGAACTCATCCCTGTGCCAATAATCTTCTCATATCATAATTCTAAATGTCTTCCCTACATAGAATTTTAATATTCAAATGATATAATAACCACAAAACTAATATACGAGGGGGATTCATCGTTATGAAAAATTTAAAAAAAATCACCGTAATAATTCTTGTTATGTCGCTTCTTTTCACAATCACGCCATCACTGCAAATAAATGCAGCTTCAAAGTATAATGCTAAAAAAATTGCCAAATACCTAAAGAAGAACATTTCCACAACAACAAGATACAAAGCATATACCAAGAAATCGGATCCGAATAAACTCCTTGGTCGCCCAAAGCAGTATACTGGAAAAGCTGACTTTTTTGACACCCGTGTTGATTCCTCCGAAGCAGGTACTATTGAAGTTTTTAGAAACAAAAAGAATTGCACTGCTCGTTATAAATATTTAAAAGTCTTTCAAGACCCATCCTTAGGCGTTTTGGGCTTATCACAGTATATGATCCGGTTTGATAAAGCAATTATTCGCATCAGCAATGACCTAACACGAAAAGAAGCCGGCGTATACAGATACTATCTTGAAAAGTATTTTGGAAAAAAAGCAATTAAATCTGATGTTAAACCAGTAAAACCTCCAAAAGCAAAGATAAAATTAAAAGTCGACGATTCATCTCTTATAATTGATGATACCACTTTTGTTGATTTAACCGGTTATACTGGTAAAGTAAAATGGTCCGTGTCTAGCAACCTTAAAATCACAGCAAAACTTAGCTCAACAACTATTGAAGTGAAAGGAATAAAAAAAGGAACTGGTACTGTCATAGCGTTAGCCAAAGGTAAGAAATATACTAAGAAAATATATGTATCCGATCCATACCAGCTCGCTGAATTCATTCGCATTACAGACGTTTTTATGGACAATGATTCCTTTTCTTTCACCGTTGAAAACACGGGTACAGATATCATCACAATTGACGGCGAATGTTACATTAGTGATAATTTGGACCACGGATATGCGTATATTAACGAAGATCATTCTGACGAAACACTTGAACCTGGTCAAATGAAATCTTTTAGCTACTATCAGTTTTATGGTGAAGATGATAACTTCTACCTTGACGATGCTTCCTATATGGTAGATATCATATATCAAGGTACGAAATACACTTACTTCCGCGAACAAGATTATCAGTCTTTTGATTAATTTTTCGCAATAACATTCATTTCAGCTATTTAAAAGTTCTCAGTAGGGGGAAATAACTCACCCCCTACTGTTTTCTTTACTGTATTGTATCCCCACTTTCTTTCGTTCTCCATTCCGCCCCACCAGCTTCCTTAACACCGACTCCTTCTCCTGAACCACCTTCTTTGACTCCACCGCATCCTGCACCTTCTGTACAGGCTCACTAGCTTCCACTCCCACACCGCTATCCGGTAGATGATACGATTTATCACCAGCAAAACAATCAGAATCACTCTCGCAAGCCGAAACATAAAAATGACCTTCTCCGACTTTGCCATCCAGTCCTGTTTCTTTTTCCATAATTTTATCAGTTTCAATGTTTTTCTCCACTTCTGAAAGCATTTCCGACGTTGTTTTCCGAATCCGCTGCATGGAGCTTCGCAGTTCATTCAACTCTTTTCCTTTGCTCCATCCTGCGATGTAACCGAAAGAATACTCCGACGAGTCTATTCCGAAATACTGACACACTGCATACGCTACCGACTCCGCCTCTACTTCTTTGTTATTGCGATTCATTTTTTCGCCATCTGCTCCATACAGACGTGCGTGGGTAATTTCGTGAATTAGTGTTTTCAACGTCTGCGTCTGGGACATTCCTTCTTTGAATACAATCTGATTATCCTTCACGCGATAAAAGCCCTTCGCTTGGTCTCGAAAGGCTTTGTAGGTAATCGTCGCAATGCAATTCCGAAAAAATAGAAATTCCGTAACTTCTTTTTTCCATCCATGGATATGGCATTGAAGATGATGTGGTTATGAATGTGGGCCTTGTCCACGTGGGTGCTGACGGTAAAGGCATACTTTCCTTTCGTAAAACGCCTGGCGTTTTCATCCCCAATGGCGTTGGCTTTTTCCAGGGTGATTTCTCCGGACTTAAAAGACTGCCGAATCTGGTAGGTGATAATCTCCCGGGTGCGAAGCGCCCGCATGGTTTGACCGTCTTTTTTTTCATTCTCCGAATAGCCCAGGCGGTCGGATAAACTTTTATACAAGTTGCTTCCTTTGGTGATGTGAAGTGCAATTAATCGCGTTGCTGCCATTGCTTTTCCTCCCACGAAAAAAGGATAGCTCTTTCGAACTGTCCTAATCATTACTTATTCTTTATAAGATTTGCTTAACTACATAATTTCGAAGATTATTTGGCTCCCGGGGTATCGTTGCCGTACCCTTCCATCAGGTTGACACCGCCCCATACACCAAGTCCTGCGCCAAGCGCGATTACCAATGTTTTTAAAATTGTGATTACTGATTTGAAAAATGCCATACTTGTTCACCTTCTAAGACTTCGCCCCAGTCCTTTCTTTTTTTCGCCAAAATTTTTATCGAAAAAAGCCAATAGAAGTCTAATTAATTTTTCTCCTATCCAAAGTATTTTTCAGCACGTTTGAACACATACTTATACCCTGCTTCAGCAGGATTTGAATAGCAATCCTCTTCAACCGTTCTTAAAAAATAGCCGCATTTTTCAAAAAGCCTTTGCATTGCAACATTACTTGCTCGTGTCTCAGCAGCGATTCTATCCAAATTGGACTCTTTGTATTCTTTATATGCGTAGTTCATTAGCTTTTGACCAAGCCCCATTTTCCTATAATCAAGGTGAACCGCTACATTCATTATTTTTAGAAAATCATGCTCATCGCTCCCCGTCCAGTTATAGGTAAATATGTTGCCAATAATTTTGGAACCATCCATAAGACAATAGTAGGTTGCTCTATCATCCTCCAACAAGTCTTTCCAGTCGGACTCTTTCCAATAATCTACAGGGAAACAAAGCTTATCAAATTCGTATATGGCATCATAGCTCTCAATCCCCAGTTTTTTCTCTATAATTCTTTCGCTGTCCACCTTTGCACTCCTTTAAATTTCCTAATTCTTTTCGGGAATCACCATTTTGAACGATTAAATAACAGGCATATCTTGTAAGCGCATGATCATTCTTCGTACGAGGTGCCTCCCCACCTTCAACCAAATTCCTGACCTCAGGCAAATCGGTCAGTGACCTAAATTTAAAAGTATCTTTTCACTTATCTCTTTCGCACTCTTATATCCGTTGCCGGCTAACATATCAGCAGCTTCTTTTAATGCTTTTTCAAATCGATTTGCAACCAAATCATATACATTCATAACCATTTTTTTACCTATTTTCATATCTTGAGCAGCAACTTCAAAACCCTTGCGGTTAATCTTATTAATATTAAGCTCACCGCCAATAAAAAGTGACATCTCATTCGTCATTTTATAGACTCTTGTACTAACAATATCATATGCTGGAGCCAATCGCATTTCACCTAAATCCTCACTATACAGAATTGAATAATTCTTAATATGGCAATCGGTATTTCCTATCAAGCAGTTAAAAACGATGCGCTCTAAAAGCTTCTTCTGATCTTCCAGAGGATTTGATGAGTTCGATGCCACCAAATCAAACATTTTTCCCATATATCCCGAAGGCTCTTTTTCATATTTCTGAGAAGAAGCGATTCCTAAAGCTTGTGAAAAATCTTCTTGATGAAGCCGAAGTGGTGTATGCAAACCATCAATTGTTTTTCTATCAGAGAGTTTTCTGTCATACCTTTGCGTTGCAAACAAAATTTCCTCGTCTTTACCCTTTCCCAGATTAATAATGAAACTATCCGGCACATCAATTCCAAGCAATTTGGCAGTTAACATACATAATTGTTCATTCAAAACAATCTGTTCCAAACGAACATGGCTCTGTTTTACGATATGGGTACTTGGTGCATTACCTTTAGGCAAATACCATTCATCATGATCCTTGTCATAGTATAAGCCAACTTTCCCGGAAGCTCCCGTCAAAGATAAATGTGTCTCCATCAATATCCGCGTGGATCTTGTCGCACCCCCAGCAGCCAATTCTTTTACCTGCTTGATTCCAAGTTTCTCATAATGCTGTGAAGTAGATTTTTCCCCCTCTACCACCATGATGGCGCCAAGGCACTCTCTACCCAGTTCAGCCAAAATGGATAAATAATCATTTTCATCCACCTTTGCCCAATTCGCAACCGCTCTTCTGGAAAATCCCTCTGGAAGAAGACCTTCAAAAAAGTTTTTAGTCTGTTGAATTGAGAATTCTTCCATCTGAAAAGGAAGAGATATGGAAATTGGATGACCATAGGACGAATCCATATATTCATTTTCATACTGAAATCGTGCGTCCGTGTAATCGCTTCCAGCAATATGTCCAACTAGTCTTTGCTCTCCAAGTATCTCTATATAAACCTGCAGATTTTTCATTTTTTTCCTCGTTCTTCTATAATCAAATCCAAACCCAACATATTTGCCACTCTTAATGCCTTTTCCAATTCTATTGTTGGCTTCCCGTTTTCCAATTCTGAAATAAAACTGGTGCTAAACCCGGTAAAATCACTGAGATACTTTTGGGTGTAGCCCAATTCTTTTCTTCTGGTTTTTAGAGTACTCCCGAACTCTTTTGCATCAAATACCTTCATATTCTTCTCCATATAGCCGTACGGCTAAATCTCCTGAACAAGTGCAAGAATATAGCCGAACGGCTATATTCTCATATACTCATTATAAACATAGTCGTACGGCTATGTCAATACTTTAAACGAAACAATTTCGGTCAAGACTCTTGTAATATGGTTCCAATATCACCATCAATACATATACTTCGATCTGCAATTTCCTCTGGGCAGAATGATTCACCATAATTTAAGCAGGCATATACCGCTTTTTCATTTGCCAGCGTCATCTGCCAGAACGGATACTTTATTATTACAGGCGTATTAGCTCCTACTCCCAATTCAAGATAAAGAACATGAAGATTCTCATGTCTACGAATAAAATCAGAATATGCCGCAGATGCCCTATGCCATCCTTCATCTTCGACAAAAGAATCATCCGCTCTCAAATTCATAGTCATATCAGAGCCATCATCAGGGCACTTTGGAATCATCTTAGAAGGAATTTCCATCAGTAGCTTACCATCAACCGGTACCTGAAATACTCCCTGATCATCTCTTACAAAACCTTGTGCTTCCATAGCTTTCATTACCCACTCTTCATTATCAAAGGTTTTCTGAATAGCAGGATTCACGCTCTGAAATAAGCCATAATCACCCTGAGTATAGAACAGTCTTTTCTTGTTAAAACCTGCTCTTTGAAACTGGTGATCTACATTTGTTGTGATAACAAAATAATCCTTATCGGAAACCATCTTAAGAAGATCCCTATACACTGGCTTTGGAGCATCAATATATCTGTTAAAATAAATATGTCTTGCCCACCAGGCCCAGCGGATTTCTTCACTCGGAAACGGATAAAATCCACCTGAATACATATCCCTGATACCAAATCTTTTTACAAAATCAAAGAAGTATTTTTCAAAACGTTCGCCACTATATGTTAAGCCAGCAGATGTTGATAGTCCCGCTCCTGCACCAATGACAATTGCGTCCGCTTCCTTGATTTCTTGCAAAAGTCTTTTTATTTGCTCTTCATCATATAAGTTTTTCATAAATGGCCTTATCTTCGTCTTTGAAAACATTGAATATCACCCTTTCTACCTTACCAGGATTATCACGGAGCCATTCTGATACAGTCTTAACCGCAATCTCAGCCGCTTTTTTGTTAGGAAAATGAAATACCCCTGTCGAAATACAGCAAAAAGCAACGCTCTTCAGGCCATTTTCAGCACACATATCCAAAGTGTTTCTATAGCAGTTCTCCAAATCCTTTTCCAATTCAGGCGTAAGTTTGTACTGGACAATTGGTCCTACTATATGAATAACTTTTTTTGCCGGAAGATTATACGCTTCAGTGAGCATTGGAACGGCGGTGGGCTGCTCATAATCTCTTCCATATCTGATTCGAAGTTCATTCATCTGCCTGTTGCACTCAGCTCTTAATTGCACTCCTGCAAAAGTATGGATACAGTTATCTATGCAAGTATGCATCGGGACAAAACAACCGAGCATCTGCGAATTAGCCGCATTCACAATAGCATCCACCGAAAGTCTTGTGATATCTCCTTGCCAGATAGAAAGTCCATCCCTGATAACCGGGATGTCTGATAGATTCACCACACCCTTTTCAGCCACTCTTTCTGTCAGATATTCATCCTGTACTCTCATTACTTCAGAGGACAATTCTTTTGGCATACGGATGTTCATAAGCGACCTTAAGATTCGTCTTTTATCTTCCGTACTATTTGGAGTCTGTAATTCCTTATATTCATCTGAATCTGCCTTGAACTCTTCTACAAGATAATCAAGACGTTCTTCCTGTTTTGTATTCTTTGACATAGCTTTCATCTGCCACTCAAAATGTGTTTAAATATACTCAAACACATCGAGAAATTGAAGTCCTCGCGGATACTTCTTACTGTTTCAATGTGTATGCTTTGGTGGTTGCAAACAACACACTACTAACAAGTTCTTGTACACTCCACAGTCGTAAATTCCCGAAAATAGCCTTCGGTACATACTTACATTTGCTTGATTATGCAACTTCGTAAGTTACAGCATCTCTAAGATTTAGACTTGCATTAAAATCCCTGTCCCCAACATAGCCACAAGCACAGCGATATATTCTGTCTGAAAGTTTTAAATCCTTCTTGATAGCACCGCAACAGTGGCAAATTTTAGAAGATGGATACCATCTGTCTACAACTCTTAACTCAATACCGTTATCATCACACTTAGCTTTCAGCTTTGTTCTAAATTCATAAAACTTCTGTGATGCAACAGCTTTTGAAAGATGTCTGTTCTTCATCATTCCTGATACATTCAAATCTTCAATAGTTATGTAAGATGGTTTGGCTTTCACTATCTCAGCTATTGTTTTATTTATGTAGTCAGTACGGATATTATTTATCCTTAGATGAAGTTTTTGTACCTTAAGTTTTTGTTTTTGTATATTTGATTTTTGGGTGGACTCCCCTTTCTTTAAATTTTCATATTTGCGAGAGAGACATCTTTGTTCTCTACGTAATTGTTTTTCTAATTTTCTTAACCTTGCTGACTTGTTGATGTTCTTATATGTCTTGCCGTTAGAAACAATCGCCAAGGCTTTTAGTCCTAAGTCAATTCCGATACCATCATTGCTATTGTTAATAATCTTTACATCTGGAAGTTCAACAAGAACCGACACATAATATCTGTCTGCCTTAACGGATATTGTACCGCTTTTGATTTTCCAACCATCTTTAGTTGTTGGTATATAACCTTTTTCTTTAAGACGCACCCAACCTAAAGTCGGAATGTTTATCCTATGTCTCTCACATTGGCAATCTTTTGGATTATTCTTAACAAAATACATTTTTACATCGGACTTTCCCTTCTTCTTAAAATTAGGAAAAGCACTCTGATGTTTAAAAAATCTTGTAAATGCAGTACATCCATCTTCAATAGATTTTTTTACAGCTTTTGAATATACTTCTTTAATCCATGCTTTATCAGGATTATTTGGAATATATTCGTTGTTAAGCCATACGCTAAAACTCTTACCCGTCATGAATTTCTCACCTTTATCATGCAAAGATTTGTTATAATCAAGATAGAAGTTATAGACATATCTGCAAGTACCAATTGTCTTGTTAATCTTTACTTTCTGCTCGGCTGTCGGATTTATTTCCGTCTTGAAGCTCTTTAGCAATTTCTTCATCTCCTTCTATTTGTTTTTTATACTTACGAAGTCCGTACAATCTACAAGAGAAACCGCGGAGTATGGATACAATATCCTGCACGAGTTCTTCTTGTGGTGATAGTTCTTCATTATTTACTACCACTATGGTTGTATTAAACTTCATACAGAATTTTTCAAACCAATCATAGCCAAATCTGATAAATCTATCCTTATGTGTAACTATGATAGTTTTGATTTTTTGTTCCATTACTTCGTCTAATAGCTGATTCCACTTTTTACGATTGTAATTAAGACCACTGCCATAATCTTCAATACATTGATCTACGATAATACCTTTGGCGTTACAAAACTGCCGCAAAAATGTGACTTGATTTTGCAAATCGTCTTTTTGGTTTTTTGTAGATACCCTTGCGTAAATGACAACCCGACGATTATCGTTTTCAGCATTTATACCTTTGAATTGCAAATATTGGTCATAAGTATAATAACGTCTATTAGTTGGAGTTCGGTTCGCTTTCAGAATTCCTTCTCTGTCCCAGCGCTGCAACGTCTTCACGGAAACGCCTAATAATTCAGCAAAATCTTTTGGTTTATAATTAGTGATATTGGATGTGTTCATAAATAATTTCCTCCATAAACACATTTAATCACTAATGTCAATATTTTTGATTGCTTAAGTATTCTCCTAATTATCGCCCCGGTGGGACAGGTATTTAAAAAAAGACTCTATAGTAAACACCTCAGAGTCTCATTATTAAGCTTCTTTTGCCAACAGTTCCTGCATTCCGGATCTTAAATCATTAAGCGTGTATTTTTTCATCTCTGATTCCATCGCTTCCTGGATGCTTTTCAACTTATCATCCAAAAGTAAATGTATATTCCTACCAACAGGGCACTCTGGATTTGGTGATTCATGAAATCTGAATAGATCTCCATCCTCCAAAGGCTCAATTGCCTGATACACCTCATAAAAAGTTATATCTTTAAGATCTCTTGTAAGCTCTATTCCGCCTGTTCCTCTGATAACGTTTATTAGCCCTGCGTTCTTAAGCTGAGTAAGTATCTTTCTAATGATGACAGGATTCGTATTTATACTGGCTGCAAGAAAATCGCTCGTTACCTTGTGTTCATCTTTAAATGTATCCACACATGTAAAAATATGAAGTGCAACCGTAAATCTGCTTGATATCTGCATTTTTAATCTCTCCATTCCATTTCGGTCGGCGCAGAACAATCGTACACTGGACGATTTGCGCCCTCCTGTCACCATTTTACTTCATGGCAAATGTAATTGCAACGGCTGCTCCGATGTATCTTAACTATTCTCATGATCAAATGCCCCCTTTCTCTTCTCATTAAGAACCTTATAAGCAATCAAACGAAGAACGTACTCCGGCATAACACGACGGCCAAGCTCCCACTCCTGCATCGTTCTATAAGGAATGCCAAGCCAATCGGAAAAGTCCTTGCGATTCATACCTGACTGCTCTCTGATCATTTTAAAAGCATAAGCCATCTTACGACGCTCTGCTTCGGTATCATCCTTAGAGGTTCTTTCAACCTCAATCTCAATTCCTTCTACGTTATATATCTCAGTCTTCATAGGCACTCTCCTTCGCTTATGTAGTCAGTGCGTGTATCCTACTATAATTATAATGTAGTCAATGACTACACGTCAAGGTGCATTCTTTAAGATGTACATTATTCTGCTCATCAATTTTGATTAAATCATAGTAGAAACAATCCTAGAATGAAAAACTAAACTATTTCTTTAAGAAAGGAAGAATGAAAATGAATAGTAAAGAAATATGTGACTACATCAACTCTGCAGCCATGCGTGATTATCTTTTGAGTATAAAATATGAGTTTTCGAGCGCAGAAGCGGCATGGGTGGTTTATAACCACAACAATATATCTTTAGACAGTAAGATAGAATCCTGGAAATCCATCCTAGACAGTATGCCAGACTGCAAAGTTGTTTTCGGCAATAATACTTTTGAAAGTTTTCATGACGCGCTCCGGGAATACATCTATTTACAGGAAAAAAATCTATCTTGCCTACCAGAGCTCTCTGATGGAGAATATTTCGAATTTAGCCTTCAAATTATGCATCAGAACAATGGAACCACGAGCTGGACTGATGAGAGCCATGAATGTTTCACTTCATATAACGATTGTCTATCGTATATGCTTAAATACTACAGTGCGCCTCGCCACTTAGAAAAAGGAACATCAAGACTTATTAGAAAGATGTCCCTAAACCCGAAATGTATTGAGGATCGTGTTGCTTCAGGTGCTGATTACAATTTGAATGGTGAAATAACAGATTTGTTTCTCGACACTGGTGAAGAGCCCTTATTAATGGATGCTTTCTTCTGGGGCGATATCTCACTTCCCACACCATTTGAAGTTGGTGATATTATATACAATCCCTTCAGCGGCTTTGCACAAAACAGCCCCACAGTAATATGCAAAGTTCCTAACGCTTCAGAATCCTCTCCATCGATAACCATAGACCCTTATGATTATGAGATAGAGGGGTACCATCTATTCCCAAATTCCCAAGGATACTTGATGGTAATCGAGCCACTTTCTCATTACTCAGATTATGATTATTATCCATTGGACCAATTGGAAGGTAAACAACAGATTTACAAAAACTTAAGTGATTATCTAAAGAACAAGATCGATCTCTCCAAGTTCCTTAATATTTATACTGAAACCCTATTTAATGAGCAGTGCAAAGAAACCCGCAGCCTTTTTGAACGCGGATGATATCCAGGTTTTTCGCTTATTATCTTGATGAATATGAGAAAAGGGATGTAGCTCAATAAACTGATCATAACAGCCATGTATATCACTTATCACATAATTCAATCTTTATACGCCTCGTATCCTTTTCTCAATTGCTCCTACGAAAAGTGTTTCAAGCAATTAAAACTCGATCTTTCTGAAGAAAACGATGACACTACCTCCGGATGCATCAGGCGTTCGGAGATTGATTGCTTCTACAACATCACAGCATATTACAACAAAAAAGGCGAAATCATGGATGTTGTGATTCCCGCTGATTATAGCGTATTGGATTGGAACCTACTTGATTTCTTTAGGGATCTTTGGTTCCACTTTCCTGCTCCTTTCAAAAAAGGAGATGTCATTTACGATCCTCTTAAACACCAGCGTAGAGCATGCGAGGACCTTCTTGTTATGGAATGTAACACACCATTGAAATTTGAGGAAGACGGCCGTTCACACACCGACTCCTCTGATATGAATGTATGGGGATACTTCCAGGATGAGGAGCCCGGAACAATCTTTCACGAAGTCACCTGGAACTATATGGATTTTGAGTATTTCCCCGAGGAGCAACTTACCGGAAAGAAACGCATTCTCAAAGCCCTCAGTAATCTGATGAAAGAAAAGATTGACATCGGGCTGTTTATCCATGCCTATCATTTAATCATGCTCGAGGAAACCAAAAACGACCTTATGCCGCATGGATGGTATACAGATGAAGGCATGAAACTTGCCGGAATCTGGGAAGAAAAAAAGGATGAACGGACTACAGCGAAGTGACCAGTGCAAATACCTCTAATACCTGCTCCCAACTTAAGATATCATCTCCTGCCGGGGAATGCCAATTCTCCCAAACCTTACATGCTTTTTCTTCGCTACCGGAGATAATGCTGCTCAATTCAAGCAGTTTGGCATCTTCCTCAGTCATTTCATCATCGTTGACCTTCCTCAAGCGGTAAAGTGGAGAAAGCATAGGCTCGTAAGTGTGCCATCCGATATCTTTGTATAACCATCTATGTTTCAATGGCGTTAGGCTCCACTCATTTGTTCCCGGGTATCGAAAGACAATATTTGGGAAACAGCAATCAAATTGGTCTCTTGCTTCCAATATCATAGCATGGAAAGGCGGGCCAAAAGGACGGCAATCGATCAGAACAATGTCTCCAGGTTTATAAGGAGTCCTGAAATCAAGATCAAGACTTCCGGCAGCAAATTCTCGATTTTCACTCATGTAATATGTATTCCCGTGCTCCTGTTTCTTCGGTCTTAACTTTTCAAACCAGCATAGTTTCCCTCCATTGAAATAATAGTCATATCGAGGCTTTTCCCAATCAACATCACAGTCATCCCATGCTTCCATCCGATAATATCCCTCACCGGTATCATTATCAGCTTCTTCATTTTCGATATATTTTTCTACTGCCCCCGTCTTGACAAACATGCCAACATTGCTAGACTTAAGTTGCAATTCGTCAATGTCATACCACTCAGAAAAGAGGAACAGTGGCAGATTATGATCCAAATCACCGACAAGAAAGTCCTTCGCCTCTGACAAAGCTCTACTTCTGTTGTAGAATTCTGTCCAGATTGTTCTTTCTCCCCTCAAATCTGCTATTTCACGGATATCATGTTTGATTTTCTTGAAATCCTTACCTCTGTTTATGTTTTCTTCTACGGAAGCAAACTCCTCAAATTTCAGATTACGCTTTTTCCCTAATCGACCGAAAAGACACCTCTTTTCATCCAAAGTAATGGGAGCACGGCTAATAATATCTACCAACTGATAAGGCGAGACAGCTCCTTCAGAAACAAGATACTCTATCATCTCGTCAGAGAAATCGCACATCGTAAGTACTTCACGGATATCATTGTCGGTTATCGAACCTTCCAATCCGGCTAATCCTCTCAAGTCTTCTATAGAATCAACACTCAACCATCTATCCTCGTGTATAAGATACAGTTTACATGACTTCTTAAGCGCACAAAGGCAGAGCATATTAATAAATGTGCCCTTGCTGTTTCCATCCCATATTGCAACACCATAATCGCAATCTTCCGCCATGTGGAAGTCTTTTTCTATTCTGTATACGTAGGGAGTTCTTCCATTTGGAGAAAAGTGCTTTTCTTCCCATTGCCCCACATTGCTCCGTATCTTCGGATGACTGCCCGAAGAATAAACCGTGACCTTTTTATATTTTGCTACATTGAGATACTCCTGCACTCTTGCATCCGCTCCCCAGCAATCACCGATCAGGACCTCATCTTCTTCGGACATAATGGTATCCAGCTTAGCACGCACACTCTCCGGAAGGCTCCAATCTTTTCCTGCTTTATTCATACTCTTGGATCCACTGATAAAAACCTTCATCAGTCACACCTCACTTTCTTACCAACTCAGATCATCAAATATTTCCGCCAAATCAGAAAAAGCCTTCTTTTCCAATGCCTTCTGCTTCTCATAGAATTCCCGATAGTCTCCTATTTCAGGGCCATCCATTAACATCATTTTGATCAGTTCATCAAATTCGTCGGCGACAGAATTCACCAGGTCTTTCCACTTTTGGGAGTAATATTCACTTTTTTTCTTATGCTCGGCATTCTTTCTTTTACTGTATTCATCATCCCCCACGTAATGTGGCTCCGTGTGGAAACCAGGATCATCAATCACACAATTTCCTATAGCCATAGTATTCTTGATGAAGAACCTTAAATAATCTCTGATAATAACAGCTAAATACAAATCAGTTTGCCAATGCACATCCCATGATATCTTTTCTATACGAAAACGCGCAAAGTTATCCTTATCCAGATTTTTCACTTTGCCGAAGCTTATAGTCACTGATCTTTCTCCTAAAACTCATATTAGTAACACTCCTTTCTCTTATGACCAATCATCAATCCAATAATTGCTCATGCCATACGTATCTCTTGATGAAATGCCGATAACCACACGGAAAAATCTATCAGGTTGTCATAAACTCTGTTACCCGCCACGTCACCCTCCGTCTGTTTTCTTGAGTTATCTTCTCCTACAGAATAAAATTTTATGCTTACATCATTGTCCATTGTCATACAAACCATTAAGTATTCCTTACCATCTTCTTTACAATATGTCTTTTTAGATGGATGGGTAAATCTAACATCTTTACTATCAAATATTCCCGGAATAATTGTAGTCGTTACACACACATTCAGAATATTGGACGGATCAGCATTCCAGTTATGATTTGAAAAGAAATACATGAGATAATACCTATATTCCTGATGCGCATAAATAATCGAATATTCTATGCAAAAGGCGTCTCCATAATGCTCTTCTACCCCGCTATCATATAGTATCTTCATTAACCTGTCATACATTTCAAACTTTGCCGGATCTACCACACGTTCTGTCGTTTTTGCGATAGAATCATCTTTTTTTTCTCCGATTCTTTGCAATTGAATATTTATAGCGGAGAAATCATCATTCATGTACCATTCGCATTCATTTGTCCCAATCTGAAGGTAATCGTTGATCCATTTTCTATTGAGCCTGTCTCTACGTTTGTCGGTGAACGTTATCTCAAGAGTTTTATCTGCTGCTATTTTGTAAAGTTCATTTATTGTCGGGAATGATACGTCATCACCTTCAAGATCAGGGTATTTCTCCAATATTTTTGAGAGGCAAGTCTTTTTATCAAAGCGCTCCCGGGTATATACCTTATCCCCTACATACAAAAGATATTTAGCGCCGGATTTATCAACCAAAAAAATGTGATTAAGAATGTCCTCGTCACATTGGGCTATTCCTACGGATTTAGCAATAAGCGCAAATTCCCTTTTCATAGTAATCCGATGAAGAACAGTGTTTATAGCTTTATATACTTTTATCATCATGTTTGTACTCATACGCTTCACCATCCCCATCCAAAGAAATTCTTTCCATCATGGTCAGTTATCTCGACAGTCTTCACAAATTCAGTGCTAGCTTTCTCGAGGATTACCGCAGCTCTTTCTTCACTTGCCCAGCCGTCCTTCTCATCTATATGCCATTTGCCGCTTTCAAAATATACATATAGGATCTGATCCTTTAATTGATTGGAATGCCATTTGATTGCGATATTCCCGTCTTTGGAATCCACTTCATCGATAATAATTGTCTGATACTGATCAGAATACGGCTTTCTACCCACTTCAATGTCAATTACACCCTTGTAAGCATTATTGATTGAGATGGGATTATCCTCAAATTCTGCCACGCATCCGTTGTAAATCAGATCTGTTATTTCCCTTTCTCCTTCCAAAATATCTTCCGCACTGTCGTCAGAAAGAAGCAAAATTCGACCGTTATTATCTAATACCTCATTGCAGGCGATCCAGAGAGCCTTCTTTTCATCTTTTTCCATTAACAAGCTTGTAACATGATCTATGACAAGAAGTGAAATATCATCATATTGTTCTCTGATATTGGATGCATACTTTCCCAGCAGATCAGCAGATATATATTGCATTTTTCCAATCAGTTCTTTATCGACTTCATTCTCGGTAAAGCGTCTAGCTATTTTACTCATACGGTTATTTGCTCTCTCTTTATAAGAATACAAATATAAAAGCGAATAACCCATTTTCCCAATAGCGAAATCCTTGAACAGTTCATATGTAGCTTCATCCCTTCGCTTTTCTGCTATTTGATCTTCATCTAAATCTTCGAAAGAATCTCCTAACACAAGTTTTTTGAAAACACCGGAAAAATCTGCACCGGAAGGCCAATGCCCACCATCAACATAAAAACAGTTTTTACTGCGCAGATACTTGTTGCTCGTTGTCGTATCTGTAGCATCATCATCACGCCCCAGAATCATATAGACGTTTTTTGTGGTTTCACGTTTTGTGTCCCAGCAAATATCTCTTTCCGTGATTTTTTCAATCAGTTTCTGATATTCATAATCAGCAAGATCATCTGACCAATATCTGGATGCGGGATAAGCCGGATTGATCAGTATGGTTTTGACATTTGTTACCCGCCCAATATACAAAGCCAACACACCACCAAAACCGTGCCCCACGATCAAATCATACCTTTCAGTCATAAGCTGCATTAATAATTCGGCAGGATTCTTATCCTTTTCAAAAACCACCGAAATAATATGCGTTTTCGCACCGAAACACTTCTGCAATTCCTTGTAATAAATATTCTCTTTTTCATCTTTGTAGTCACAGATATTTAATATGCTCATATCTTCACTCCTTCCTCAGTCCAGGCGCATGTACCAATTTCTATCCTTGAGATCCTTGAGATGAGTATAAAAGAAGGGATATACATTATTATGTACATCCCCAGTTTTTCAAAGAGGTTCTATTTTTCTATAAACTTTTGTAAATACTGGATTGCTACTCTTTTTGTCAGCCATACCCCGTTTACCGACCGATAGAACTTCTCTTGATTCCGATACATTTCTCCGCTTTTAACGATATAAATAACCGGCTTCCCAATCAATCCTCTATTAGCATACTTCTTCTAACTCGAATTCCAGCCGATTTCTTCTCATTCTACGCTCCTTTTCAATAGCAAACAATTTTATTAAATATATCGGGATTCTCAAACTGAATATATTCATCCAATTCTCTATTATATTTAAATAACCAGCAGTTTTTTACTCTTGAATATAACCCGGGTCCTATTTCTTCAACTATTGCATAGTCATAACAAGTTTCCCAAATATCACATGCATTCATTCTTACAGCCATAATTGCATTCTCCTTTTCATGGAAAAAGCCAAAATTTTCTCGACACCCATAATTCAAAGGTATAACAGCAGGCTCTTTTACAATTGTCCCATCCTCTTGCTTTATTTCATTAAAGCGTTCTTCAAGTTTAGTACAAACTATTACTCTATATATGGGTGTAAAATCAATATCCATCATTTTATATTCTCCTTGTCGTCTGTGTTAAAACTTATCTGTGTTAAAACAAGTATAAAAGAAGGGATGTGCATTATTATGCACATCCCTATGGCAGGTCTATTCTTCTATAATTTTTGCAAATACTGGATTGGTACTCTTTTTGTCAGCCATACCCCGTTTACCGACCGATAGAACTTCTCTTGATTCAAATACATTTCTCCGCTCTTGACAATATATATAACCGGCTTTCCGTGTCTGCTTCCCACTTTTCGAGCTGTTTCCTCATCCGCAGAAAGGTGAACATACAGCCTGGATTTCGGAATAAGACCTTGCTCATCAATAGATGCAACATATTTCTCTCCAGTACCGTGATAAAGAAACTCCGGAGGTTGTACTTCTTCGAGTTCAACGTCAACTGGAATAGAATGACCTTGGTTTGCTCTGATAAGCGTTTTATCTTCATTGAACGAATAACGCTGTTTCTCGTCCTCCGCAACAATTCGTTCCAAAGTCCCCATATCCAAGGGATGTGACTTATTTACCCCTCGAATCAGCTCGTCAACATTAGCCCAGCCATGCTCATCGAGGGAAATGCCAATAACTTCCGGTTTATGCCTAAGGATAAGTGATATATATTTACTTGTTTCTTTATCTCCCATATTTCCCATCCTTTTTCACTTACTTTCCCCACTCGAATAAAACTCCTCCCCTGTTTCAAGGCATACAGCAGCAAGTCTTCCTCCAGGCATCCCGCAGCCACAGTCAATCGCCATATGATTCAGATGCTTGTATATTTTACCGGGGTTAGGATTGCCCTCTATAAGTTGCGTCGGTGTATGCCCGGTAATTACGATTGTGTTTTCAAAATACTTTGTATCGTAGTCAGCCCTATCCCAAACAAGATTCTTCAAGGAATAATCTTCAATCCTTTTCGCCGGGCTATACTCGCCAAGCCCTGCATGAACTAATAGATACTTCTGCCCATTTACCGTTAGTTCCTCATACATGGAGAATTCCATAATGAAATTCAGTACCTCTCGACGCATTTCTTGCTCCAGCTGTTTAAATTCCTCTATGGTAGTCTCACTGCCGTTTCGTTGCCAATCGATAAGATTTCCGAGCAATTCAGCATCAATCGCTTCAACGGACTCTGTTGCAATCTGCGTATTTAAAAATCTTAGTCCATCCAACGCCATTAGCTCGTGATTACCCACAATGCAAATTACATTTGGCATTTCCATCAGTTTCAGAAGAGTCTTTATCGGGTGTGGTCCACGATCAACGACGTCCCCAAGCACATACAAAGTATCCGCGTCTTTCAACTGTATTAAATCCAGCAGTTCAATAAACTGATCGTAAAAGCCATGTATATCACTTACTTTCTTCAAATGGCCACTTTCTAATTGCATGGCCATAAACCCACAAGGCTTGATCTAATTCACGCGAAATAAACATAATATCACCGTTCTTATGTATTTCATCTGGAAAAACCTCGTTCAAAAGCCACATATATTCCTCGAGATTATTTACCGCCAAGAAATACTCTTTATTAACTCTGTCTTTTCCTTTCGGATGATCATTCTTCAGCGGAGCATCTGGAACAAATACTTCAAGTGGCGACTTACCCATCCTAAGAGCTTTCACTGCCACATGTGCGAATCGATCATAGATGGGAATAGCTCCCTTTGAAAGGAAAAACATTTGATTAATTATATATACCGTCCCATAGTTGAATAAGCTATAGGTATCCTTTATCTTCAAAAAGAGTTTTCTTCTATCATCCTCTAACGCAAAATTGTATCCTTTTACATCTATCGGGTTACCACTCACATATTTATCAAACTCTTCTCCCGTAAATGCTTCTGAATCTTTAGTAAGTTTTATTGGAGATCCATTTCCATTATTCCATATGTCTGGCAACGGCTTAACGTAATCAAAATGTCCATCCTTCCAGGCTGCCTTTCCAGCTTTCCATGCAAAAGATTGAGCGTCAAAAATGCCTTTTTTTATTTTTTCCGTAATATATTCTTCTACACCTGGATTTGTTCTATTAAGGGTTTTAGGTATGCCGGCATTATTAAAATCTTCGTCTGAAATAGGATCCTGTGGGCTATCTAAATAAAACCGTGAATATTGTTTTATAAAACTGTATGCATCCATTTTACTCATACGCCCTATACCCCCTTCTCAATTCATTTTTCACCTGCTCGCGCAGCTCCAACGGTTCTAGTATTTCTACATCCGGTGCATAACTCTTTGCAAACTGAACCATTGCAGTCTCATTCACTTTAGCCTTCACGCATACTGTGTCCTCAGTCTCATCGAAAAAGCGCACATCTTTGCCGAACATATCAATAATGTCACTGATCATAGGTTTAACTATTCGGAACGTAACCGTAGAATCTTCACTGGAATACATATAAACATGTTGCTTCATATATTCTGCAAGATCCAGCCTTTTCCCTTTTGACCACTTCAGCTTTTCAAACGGCTTAGCCTTAGCATCAAGAATTTCAATATCGGTTATACGATCAACCCGATAATTGGATATATCATCGTAATAATCATAATTGCAGATCAGATAATACTTTCCCTCTTTTGCTACCATCTGATATGGGCTAACGACATAAACACGCTCTTCGCCTTCTTTGTCAAGCTTTGGATGCTGCTTCTTATCAGTTCCATACTCAAGATATTTAAAAGAAACCTTCCTGCCTTTGCTGATTGCTTCATCAAGGACGTCAATGTTATAAAAGACCTGTCTGTTATTTGTCTTATCTTCCGGCATTGTGCAAATATAATTCATACTGGCGCGGAAGTACTTATTGGAGAGCGACTCCAGTTTCAGAACAAGTTCTTTGCACTGGCTATATGGAATATGTTTTGAAAACAGGAGTGAATCAATAAGCAATCTCAGTTCAGGCTTCGAAAAATCTCTTACGAGATAAAAGCTCGACATAATGGTGCTTTCTTCTACCTCGCCGGTCTTTTCATTTCGAATCATCCTGGTCGTTTCCTGCGATTCGATTTCATAACCAAGTTCAATGAGATCCATCAGATTGCTTTTTACAGTTCTCCGGTCAACTTCCATATCGTAGTCCTGCTTTAGCAGTTCCAACAGTTCGGCCTGCGTCAATCGGTGATCCTCATCCGTATATTTTTTCAGTATCTCCAATGTATTAAAGAGACTTAACTTCTTTGCCTGTCTGCCCAATTTTTGATTACTCCTTTCGTTTTCACCCGTTATTTGCATACCTCTCTTAATTTGGCAAGAACTTTGACCATTGCATACGTATCAAGGCCGCAGTATTTCAATAGATTCCGTCTTGTTATTTCAATCTCCTCCGGTGTCTTGTTTACCAGGTTTGCGTATGCAGACGAAGCCTCCCCGCCATGATGAATTTCCTCCAGCGAATGGTAATCCAGTTCCGGATCATTCGGATACAGTGCCGGTAAAACGTACTTGATCGAATAAGACCCCTGCATAGCCTTTGTATAATAATGCTGGTTTTGGAAGGGTATCATAAGATCACAAATATTATCTCGGATTGCTAATAGGTGATCTGCAAGATCCGGAAAGGCCGTTGCCAAGGACTTCAACACTCTACGTTCAAATGACATATTATATGCAAGGACACATACATCCGTAGGAAAATCCATGCAAAGACTTTCTGCAATTGCTCTTCTCGGATCAGTTCCTTCTTTCGCCAGAAACTCTTTATGTTCCAATCTCCCGTCTTCATGCTCTATATGTAATGAATACTGGAATGGTATCTGTTCATACGGATGCAATCCATCATATTCCGGTATCGCCTGCTGGAATGTTTCAAAATCCAAATGATACAACGGATACCGTAACGTATCCAAAAACTCTTTGATTTTTTCAGGTATGATCACATCAGGACGATCAAAGTAATCTGTCTCAACCTGCTGCAATTGTTTATCACTTAATTTTGGTTTGCAACGAATAACATCCTCAAAAGAAATAATCCCCTGGTGATAATACTCATACTTCTTGGACGTAAAAAGCCCCTTGATGTCAAATACAGACCTCTCAGGAATATGTCTATGACAATAATCGTAGTACGCACATTCATAAGGGACCTCACAGCAAAGGGCGATATCTTTTTCGGGTTCTTCCGTATTCTCTTGGAAAAGGCGGATCTGCCTTACATTATCTTCAACCTCCTGCAACTTATCTTTAACAACATCCGTATAATCCTTAACTACGAATAGTTTATCCAGTTCCAGTTCACCGTGTCGCTCATATGAAGAGTCTATATGCATAAGCGAAGCACTTTTTATCTTCATTCCACACTTTGAAAGAACATAGTATTGAAAAGCAAGATCATCGACATAGATATCTTTAACCTCTGTCGAGCTCTTTACTTCCACAATACTGCATTCTTCACCATGTACGCGCAACAGATCCACTGAGCAAAAAAGTCCATCCCAATAAAACGAAGCTTCCGCTATGGTTCTTTCGCCTTTTTCCTCCTCGATCAGTCTCTTCGTATCGGAAACCATTTTTCCCTTATCAAGATTAAACTCTACGAGCGTGTTTTCTCCAAAATATCCGCGTGCAAGATCTCCAACCCTTGTGCCTGTTTCCAACACAGAGTCATCGCCGAGTTTTGCTTTTTCGCTCATATGTGTGTCCATCCAAAGGATCTTCGGACACTGGACTCCTTTACAATATTTTGATTTGCTTAATCCAAACTGTTTGTCCATAAAACACCTTCATTGTCTGTCCATATAGCACTTATAATGCTCGCTCCCATCATAGCGTCTCCTTATCAAACGTTTAAAGCTATGCTTTAATCATAACGCTAAAATAGGATGTTTTCAACCTATTTTGACAGTTGTGTCATATCGTTCGGATATTCATCAAACAGCAAAACCTATCTTGTTTTCTGTCTTTTTAGCTTTTACAGGGGCTTCAATATCCTCAGCCCGGATCGTCTTCACGTCGTCCTGAGAGATCGAATCAAAATCCATGTGAACAAGTCTGCTACTCTGAGCAATTCTTGCTTTCTCGATTACATTCCTGACATATCGGCCGTTTCCGAAATCAGACTGAGTGCACGCTTCCTCCATGACACCTTTAATCCGCTCCATAGCTCCTGCATCAATGACCATACCTTTCTGAGATGCGATATGATTCGCAATCTGACAAAGCTCATCTGCGTTGTAGTCCTCAAAGTTAATATGATGGGCGATACGGGATCTCAAACCCGGATTCTTATCAAGGAAGCATTCCATCTTATCAGGATATCCTGCAAAGATTACAATAAGCTCGTCTCTGTGATTCTCCATTTCCTGAACGATGGTATTGATTGCTTCATCTCCGTACAATCCGTCACGATCATCAACAAGAGAATATGCTTCATCAATGAAAAGAATCCCGCCCAAAGCCTCTTTAAACTTTCTTTTGACCGTAGGAGCGGTCCATCCGACATACTTACCGACCAGATCCGCTCTACCAACCTCAACGATCTGTCCTTTTGAGATCACATCATTATCCTTCAGAATCCGTGCAAATAACCTTGCCACGGAAGTCTTCGCCGTACCGGGATTACCGGTAAAGATCATATGATTACAGATACTATCATCTGATAAGCCTTTATCCTTAAACAGTTTCTGGGCTTTATAACTATCCAGTGCCTGCTGGATCATCTTTTTTGCGGACTCCAAACCGATCATGGATTCCAGCTCTTCATACGCACTTCCTTTCGGTTTGCTCGCCTTTACTTCCGATTTGGCCTCGGAGATATCCTTATACTGGCTGTATACGGATGTTTTTAGTTTTTTGCTGTACCATTCATCAAAGATTGCATTCAATTCCGGAACCAGATATCCGTGTCCCTTTTCGACTCTGTCCATAAGTTCTTTATCAGTCCTTACGCCACGATCCTTTGCGCGTCCCTTGAGATATGTAATCGCAGTTTTGTCGATTGCTAATTCCTCTTTGATTTCTACAAAAGTACAATCGCCAACATTTTCAAATATCTTCATCCGAAGAGCTGTACATTCCCTCGGAAGTTGAACGATTGTTAAAACATCGCAACAATAACGGCGAATGATCTTGCACACATCCTCCAAAAAATAGAGACTGCCATCAGCACGATCATCATCCGGATTCACGGTTCCATAGACGCTTACTACCATCGTGCCACCGGTACACGTCTTGAATAGAGATTCCACTGTCTTCCTGGAATAGTGTTCCTCCGGGCAGAGTTCAAGTTCACAGTATCGACGATTCTCGATTCTTCCCACATCATATAAAGCCTGAATGAGCAGCTGTGTGATACCTTCCTGCGTTCTTTCATCATCGCTCTCGATCATATAATCAACAGGATGTCCATACGCCTTCTTCTTGGGAGTCCCGGCGTAAATACGATCCAACTCGGGAACAAAAGTATCCTTTGCAAAATAATTTTTTGCTGCAAGATATACCGCGTCCTTACTACGTTCACGAAGGATTCTCTCCTCGAAATCAATGCGCATACCTCTCGGACCGTTATGTACCAGATCCTCCAGTTCAAATTCCCGTAAAACATCATATTCATCGTGGACATAGCCATTTCTTTCCCCGGAACTCAGCTTCTGCACAAAGTCGTGCAATGTTGTCTCTCTGATTTCTATGCAATCAACCTCAAGCTTTCCCTTTTTGACAAAGCCATCTACGAAATCGTTCACATTCAAATAGTCACGTAAAATCAGCCCAAAAACACATTCCCCATATGATGAAGTGCTGATAAAGAAATAGCCTTTATCAATAATCTTTTCATTAAATCGCTCACAGCTGACAGAAAGGGCATTGCCTAAATCTCTGTCAACAGATCTTCTTCCCACTCTTTCTCTGGGAGCAACTATCACTTCGCCATCTTTTGTATTGATCGTCATTTCAATCTTGTAAAACTGCATATGCTACCTCCGAATTCTCTTTTCCGCCTTTCTTACTTTATCGAAACAATTTCTTTGCCGTGTCCCTTCGCATACAGGATTGTTTCCTTTGTTCCACCTGGAGCTCCAGTATAAACAGCAATCAATCGCTTGGAATTATCTACCATCCACTCATTACGTCTAAAGAATGCGACCCGTCCAGGTCTGTCGCTCACGTAAGTCACCCCGTTCGCTGCTTTAAGAACAGCATGGTATCTTTCATGCCAATCCTTCTCCCAGCGATCTTCCATACCACGGAATGCTACCGCTGAGAAAAGCCGGATTTCTTTGACTTTCATTTCCTCTCTGATCTTAAGCACAATCTCGGCAGCCCAAAGATCAACGCCCCTTTGCATACCAGAAATAAAATCGGTATATCCATCGTCTATTGCATTTCTAATCTGTGTTTCAAGCCATTCCTGGACTTTGTTCTCTGCCATATCCAATCGTTCCGGTCTGTGCCCGGTAAAACATACCGCATGTTCTACATCTATCTTTGCCATGATCATTCTCCTTTTCTTGCTTTATTCATTTTCTTCATCTCTTTCAGCCTCTTCTCTATCAGGAAGCGCCTCTGCGTCTGCACGGGAAAGGACAAAATAGATTCCGGACACATCACTAAATCGCCTAGGATCAAGTTCCTCCGCAATTACTTTAGCCCCTTTGGCATACTTAAACTCTTTGTTATAACGGCTTACAGCTTCATCCACAGAAATTCCATCCTTATCGTAGATTTCCAGAACAACAGCTTCGGACGCTCTGCAGTTGTACACTGTGTTACCCTTTCGCTCCGCATGCTCGGGGATCAACAGTTTCACAATTTTTCCATCTCTACACTTTTTCCATGCAATAAATGAGCCTTCTTCAGGACAGAACATGTGCATACGAAGACCTTTTACACCTTTTAAGTATTCAGGATCAAAGTCCGCACACGCGAAGCATGCCTCTTCCAGATCTGAACCCGTAAAATCGCAATTACAGATCTGCGCCTCAAAGAAGTCTGCCTTTTTCAAAGAAGCATTCGTTATTTCGCAGTCCCACATACAGACGAACGTAAAACGTGTCTTTTCTCCTTTACACCCATTGAGCTTTGAGAGAGTAAGGTTTGCATTTATAAAAACTGTTTCATCCAACATAGCTTCTGTGAGATCGATATTGTGGAGATATGCACCCCAGAGATTTGCGTGTGAAAGGTTAGCTCGGGTGAGATTCGCGCCACCAAGATTCACGCCCTTCATTTCTGCATACGAAAAATCCATTCCGGACAGATTCATCTCGCTAAGGTCAACATCAGAAAAATCTGCACGTTTTCCTTTCTCATGATTCTTAAGCCACTTTGCGTGTTCTTCCATGCGATGGTCAAACTCTGCTCTTTCAATCTTCTTCTGTGATAATACCGTCATTCCCATAGATATCTGCATAAATCCACCTTTTCCTTTCGTAAACCGACCATCTCTTTTGCTCTTGTACCCACATAATACAAGGAGGGATGCGCAAAATTATGCACATCCCTCAAGCAACCTGCTTTTTCTACACAAAAAACACCGGATATTTTACTATCCGATGCTTTGTAATCTATAGGCTAATCTGAGTCTCAATATAGCTTGTTGCAAAAGAAAATATACATCTCCTTATTTTATGCTTAATATGACTTCTGTCTCTGATCCACTTAACACACTTTCAAGTTCTTCGATACTCGACGCTTCCACTTTACCAATTCTCGTATATGACCATGAATTAGCGCCATAAAAGAATACTATCTGATTTCCACTGTATAACATTACATCACCAGCCTCAGTTGTAATCTGCTTATCTTCACGTGGTAGAGTTTTTCCTAGCTGACAGACTTTCTCAAAGCCTCCGTAATTGGACGCTGAAATAGTCAAATCCTCATCTGTAATCATTTCTCTCAAAGCTTTGGCGGTTTCATTATCTTCCAGATTCACAATAAAAGAACTGCTCCCTACTGTTACACGAATCTGATTATCAGCCAGTGTGCTTTCATCCGTCTTTTTCATCTTGGTCTGCTCCTTTGATTCATTTGTATTTGTTTCAACACCGGACTGTGTCTGCGATACATCATCTTCTTGAAAATTACCGGGACTTGTCGCTTTACACCCGGTTAACAGCAACAAAAAGACCACCAGTGTTACTATAATTCTTTTCGACATCATTTTAATTCACCATATAACTCGTCAGAAACCGGTTCACACCATTCCGTTGTTCCGTCCTCACCAGGAATCTCAAAAGCAAGATGACTCATCCAGGAATCGGAAGCGGCTCCATGCCAATGTTTTACACCTACCGGAATATTCACAACTTTACCCGGAGTAAGTTCCACTGCTTCTTTTCCTTCCTCCTGATACCAGCCTCTGCCACCTATACATATGAGCATTTGCCCTCCACCGGATTTTGCATGATGAATATGCCAGAAGTTACGACAACCAGGCTCAAATGTCACATTAAATGCAGGCACCTGTTCTAAGGATACCTGTGCAAGATAGCTTTGCCCTGTAAAGTACTTTCCATAAGGATTCTTTTCTCCAATTGGAAGAAAAACTTCCTTCTGAAATCTTTCTTTATCATCACAGGCTGGAGCATCATCATTCCAGATTTCCTTAGCCATATTAAATACAGCCCACGCCATTGGCCAGCCGGCATAAAATGCGGCATGAGTAACAATGGCTGAAATTTCATCTTTTGTAATTCCGTTTTTCTTTGCCGTAAGCAAGTGGTATTTTAAAGAGCCGTCACAAAGACCTCTGCCCATAAACACAGAAATTACAATTATACTTTTTGTCTTTAAATCCAATGTCATGTCATTCCATACTTCACCAAACAAAACATCATCATTATATCTGGCAAAGTCAGGTGCAAAACTCCCAAGTGCATCTCTTCCTGCTGTTTGAACGATTTTTTCTCTTTCCATAGTGAATTCGCCTCCCGATTTTTATTTTAAATACTCATCAAAGAAATTCTCTAGCTTATCAAAAGGAATATAATCCTTATCTCCACCATCATAGAGATCTGTGTGCGTTGCTTCCGGTATAATCATTAGCTCCTTGTTCTCTGTATATTTACTGTCTTTTACCATGTTGGCATAAGCATCTTTTCCAAAGTAGCAGGAATGCGCTTTCTCACCGTGGATGATAAGAACAGCATTTCTGATTTCATTGCTGTATTTTAGAATTGGCTGATTCATAAAGGACTCACATCCGATTACATTCCAACCACCATTGGAGTTTAAAGAACGAGGGTGATATCCACGATCTGTCTTGTAGTAATCATAATAATCCTTTACAAAGAACGGAGCATCCTCCGGAAGAGGCTCTACTACGCCGCCTCCAAGTTTATACTCACCGTTTTTCAAATCCTCAAGTCTCTGTGCGCACATAGCTTTCTTCTTCTCAAAACGTGCTTCTTCACTGTCTTCAGAATCAAAATATCCATTTGCATTTACTCTGGTCATATCGTACATAGTAGAAGCAACGGTCGCCTTGATTCTAGTATCAAGAGCAGCTGTATTCAGTGCCATTCCACCCCATCCACAGATTCCGATAATTCCGATTCTGTCTGGATCCACTTTGTCATTTAATGACAGAAAGTCCACCGCTGCCATAAAATCTTCTGTATTAATATCCGGAGATGCCATATATCGAGGCACGCCTCCACTTTCACCTGTAAAAGAGGGATCAAAGGCAACGGTAAGAAATCCCCTTTCAGCCATAGTCTGTGCATAGAGGCCGGAACACTGTTCCTTAACTGCTCCAAAAGGTCCTGATACCGCGATAGCAGGAAACTTTCCAGTCCCATTCTTTGGTACATACATATCTGCAGCAAGGGTAATCCCATAACGATTCACAAATGTCACCTTGCTGTGCTCTACTTTTTCACTCTTTGGAAAAGTCTTGTCCCACTCTGTTACTAAATTCAATTCTTCTTTTTTAATCATCTTCTACCTCCCATTATTAATTTCTTTTAGATATTTGCGAAACTGCTCTGCGGCGTATGCCGCATGAGCAATTTGCATAATAAATCGTCTCTGCAAGTGAACTTGCGAGAACGATTTTTATGCAAATTCAACATGCCACGTTCGTGGCATAAGGGTTTCGCAATTACCTATTAATTTCTTTTTCAAATTCTCTAAGCATATAATCCATGCAATCAATTTTTCTTCCACATTCATGATATTCATCCATTATGCGGCAACGCTCTTTTTTCAAAAGTCGAAACATGTTTTCCATGCTTCCAGATTCATATTGCTTAAGGATATTTTCTGATGCATCTTCGTGACATCCTGTATCCATAAGGCACTGTTTCAGTTTTTCTTTATCCATGAGATTTTCCTCACTCAATCGTACTGTTTACCTGACATCTTTATTATACAAGCTTGCAAATACTCTTGCAAATGGTTATAATGAATATCATATTATTCTTTTTTGGCATATCATATAGCAATGAGCAGTGCAGCAATATTTATAAAAGTATGAACTTGGGAGCTTGCTCACATCAGTGCATACTTTTATAAATATTGATATTCGGCGAATGCCGAAGAACGAGAAATACGAAGTATTTCGAGTGCACTGATCGAGTGCACTGATCATGGAAAGGAAATTCTATGGAAATTAGAACTTTAAGATATTTTTTAGCAGTGGCAAGAGAAGAAAATATGAGTAGAGCTGCTGAACTTCTGCATGTAACTCAGCCTACCCTGTCAAAACAGCTTAAATCGCTGGAGGAAGAACTTGGGAAAAAGCTTTTCACAAGACATGCTTTTAGTATCCAGCTTACTGATGAAGGAATTCTGCTACGCAATCGTGCCGAAGATCTTGTCAGCATGGCTGATAAAATCGAGCAGGAATTTGTTTCTCTGGATGATATAGCTGGTGGAGAACTCTATCTTGGTCTTGCTGAATCCTACCAGCTTCGATACCTGGCAAGATCTATAAAAGATTTTAAACAACACTACCCGAACCTTCATTATCACATCACAAGCGGTGATACAGAGCAGCTCTCTGAAAAAGTTGATAAAGGCTTACTTGATTTTGTAGTACTGGTAGAACAACCTGATATCCGCAAATACGAATATATCGAATTTCCTCAAACAGACACCTGGGGACTTATCATTCCAGATTCCGATCCCCTGGCAAAGAAAAAAGCCATTCGTTTGGATGACCTTGTAGGCTTGCCATTATTCTGTTCTGATCAGGCATGGAATGGAGATATTAGAAACTGGGCTGGAAGCAAATTTTCAGAGCTTCAGTTAGAAGGTTCCTTCCGCCTTTCTTACAATGGATCAATTTTTGCCATGGAAGGCTTAGGATATCTTCTCACCTATGAACATCTTGTAAATACGTCAAAAGACAGCGGCCTTGTATTCCGGCCACTGTCTCCGAAGCTTGAAAATAGAATATATATAGCATGGAATAGATATCAGGCGTTTACACCTATCGCTGAAAGATTTCTAGCTCATCTCAAGGATTCTTTCCAATAGTAACCCCTATCCATTTCGCATTTTTGAACTTTCTTTATTTTTGCGAAGTGGAAAGCCATCTCGCAATATCAACTATCCTGATGCCATCATGTTGCGTTTCATCATGCTTTGTCCTTGCAATAATCATTTTAGGATAAGCATCCTTTATACTCAAAAGAGGAGCCAGTTCCCTTTCTCGATTAACAAGTCAATCATGTTATAAGAAATTCGAGAGAATTTCCTATAATAAAAAATAGACCGTATTTTACTCCGATCCATTCTCAGAAATCATTATAAATAGATTTATTTTTTTATTTTCCAAACCGTATTCTGCTTTGCGCCTTTACGTTCAATGTACCCTTTGTCTCGTAACGAATTCAATGTCCTCTGAACCGTTCTTACTGTTTTTGAAGCTTTTTCAGCAAGCTCATCTCTTGACGCATCAGGTTTTGCCTTCAAAATAGCTAGTATGGTCTTTTCAGTATGATTCAATTTTTGAGTAGAAGTGACATCAGTAGTGACATTCTCAATGTCACTTCCAATAATTTTTCTTTTAATAATAAACTTAAACCCATTCTGTCCGTTCTCGTACGAATATTCAATACCGGTGTCCTTACAAAGACTATCGATCCTCTTAAACCCACTTCCAATTTATTATAGCTATGTTTTGACTGAACATCCTGCGGATTTTCTAATGTAAATCCAAGATTTTCAGCGATTCCCAAAATGATTTTCTTACTTTTCTTCTTCTCAGCCTCTGTTGGTTTGCGATTCATTGACAAATCAATATCTTCAGAAAACCTGTCTATCAATCCATAACCTTTTGACAAGGACGTTCCGCCCTTGAAAACAAATGGCAACTCACACTTAGATAAGTGTAACAAAAACATTGATTGGATGGTATCCTTCTCTACCATTTGTACTGTGCGATGCATTTCAGCTGCCACCGTCTGTATAATTTCTTTCCATTGATTTCGATATTCCTTATACCAACTCACCCATCAAACCTCCCTCGTAAATATTTCGATACACACGATCCGGATAAAAAGGCAAGTACTTCTTTACAACCGAAAAGTCCAAGCCAACTAAGTTCACATATTTCTTCAATTTATCAGCAAGTTCCAAACCTGATATCTCACTATATTTATCAATCATTGACATCAAATCCAAAAATTGCAATGCAAACTTATTCTCGTCCGTAATACTGGCAACAGGCTTATATACAACAATTGTATTTCCATCAATTACCTGCTTACGCTGTTTTGTACTCGCTTCATTGCTACATACTTCGTAGTAGGCAGGATTCTGCGTAGTAAAACCATACTGATTTGCCAACTGCAATCCAGTCACGTAGCCCGATGTGTTACCATCCTTTACAAGATATTTCTTTTCGATATATCTATCTACAGACATTTTGCCTTTCGTCCCTAGGATTGTAACATAAGGTAAAAAGTACACTCCATTATACAGCCGTTCCAGCTTTCCATCATCTACAAGTTTCTTCATCTCCTGCCTAAGATAATCCTTTGATTTTCCCGGAAGTTCATTTAGAAAAATCGGTTCACCATATTGATAATTGTCAATAATAAAATCGTATATCATTCCGCTCACCTCACAATCTCGAAATATACATTTTCATTTTTATAATACACCTTCTACGCAAAATATGCAAGTGAATCATTTATGACGCCTCTCACCCCCACGGCACTCCATCCAGCTCCAACTCATGCTTCTGTACTACTCTATAGAAAAACATACCGTCCCGGATTGTGGTGAAGCGGTATGTTCTGTTTCGCAAAAGCTCCAATATTCATAATATCCCGGAAATCGCAACCGAAATTCCGGCTCCGTCACCTTCGTTTCCTGATAGGCAAAAATATCAACCCACAATCACATGGTCATAAGCTCATCGTATCTGCATTCCCGCAGGAAACGCTTTGCGCCGTTGATGTTCCACGAAATAATTCTCATAAAACTCCCCTTCTTTTCGCATACCCAGCTTCTCACAGAGATGCTGGCTGGAAAAATTGTTATCCTCTGTATAGGCATAAATTCTCCGGGCACATTTTTCGCTAAAAAGGTAGTCAAAAAATGCATAGGCCGCCTCAAAGGCATATCCCTTTCCCTGGTAATCGCCATTCAGCATCTAGCATGGGCTAAAAGTGTCCATGGACGCAGAATCCCCTTTTTCCGAGTCATCCTGTTCCGGATAGGCTTCAACTTCGCCAATTACCTTATCTTCATCCTTAAGAACAATGGCAAAATAGTATTCTGTTTCTGTGGAACGTCTTTTCACCTCTTCTGTCGCTTCCTCTAACGAATGCAACTTCATAGAGGCAAAAACAGTTTACCGCCGGTTCCTTCAAATATTCATATACATCCGCTGCGTCCGATTCTTGGAATGGACGCAGGATTAATCTTTTTGTTTCAAGTGTAGTCATGTTTCTTTGTTCTCCCCTGCAGTCTCTAAATCAACTATGTTCGTTGCTACATGCTCAATTCACATATTATTTCCTCTCGTAAATCCTTAAATAATTTTATAATTCAAACCATTCCACCTACACATATTTCTTTCGCTTGAATATACCATCTTTCCATACTCCAAACTCCTCTCCAGTAGCAGCATAAATCACTACACCTGTATATTCTATATCCGGTCCTAACAGTTTGAATTTTCTCTCTTTTGTATACTCCAATGCATGTTTGCTCGTTTTGGGCGATTGCTCATCATCAGCCGCTCCGTCTTGGTCAAAATGACATTATCCTCAAACTTCGGCGCTATGTAGGGCTCAATGTCTTTTGGTTTTCCCCACCGGGCCGTTCCAAACTCCTGACCATGCGGGTATTTCTTGGCATTTTTTCCTTTCAGATACACCGCCGCCTTTAACGCTGCCCCAGCAGCCACACCAACCAACAAATCCACTGGATGCACACTCGGCATCACATGCGTCAGACATATTGGCAACGTCTCCAACATTCCATCAAACATGTCCGTCGCCCCGGCTTCCTGCGCCATGCGGTAGGCTTCCCCGAAATGTGTGGCATACAGCCCCACCAACACATAGGGTACATTCATCAAAATCGTTTTCTTATCTACTGCTATCTTTCTAATTCGCGCTCCCTCCTTCTCACCTGATTCATCTGCTTCGCCGCAATCTCAATATACCGATGCAGCTTCGCAAGCACACTTGGTCTTTGCTTCAGTTTCATTGCAATCTTTCCGTAGTCCTTCATGACGGCTTCCATGGCATCCGTATCCCTCGCCTTGAAAAAAACAGTATACCTCGGCGGATTTTCCGACTTATCTTTTACCACCGCAAAATCCACGCCATACTTCTTGGCAATCCGCTCGAACTTCCGGATACCGGAATCGCCTACCACCATGCTGGTCACGCCCTGATCCTGCTTAACCAGTTCTTCAATGGACTGCTTTCCTTGGATTTTGTCATCTTCAAGATTTTTGTTTTGCCGATGCCTAAGGTATAGCTGGATGCCTTTCACAAGGTTTCTTGCCGTTACCCGGGCGGTTGAAATTGCAAGCCGCACGGTTCTCTCCTCGATGTCTTCCTGCATGAAAAACCTCCTTTCCATAAAAAAGCAGTCATTCATAATTGAACAACTGCCTTTAATCTACATATTTGTTTTTACTGATATTTCCTCTACCGTAGCCAGTGCTGAATCAAAGTCCACAGATTGGGCATAATTGTTAGAATTCTGATAATTGAGCCATAGTTGCTTTAATGGTTTATCCGCTTTCATATCATCACAGATATCTTTCCACTCCTTTAATTCATCTTCTGAGCCGCGCTTTCGAGCAGTTCTATGAATAGCCTCTTCTAAGATTTTGAAATCAACTTTTTGTTCATACATGTGATAAAACATGTGCAGATCATAGAAGTCTCTTGCTCTAGTTGTACCAATGTTTCTGCGAATAATTGTCTCGTATTTTTCTGCTAAAATTGTTTCGTAATTATAAGCAACTACTTCAATCACATCATCGTCAAGAATTGTCTTATATTCGTAATCAATTGCTCGTGGCGTGATTTCATCCCCAGTCGTAATATCAATTTTCATTTTATTGGCTATCTTTCCATAATGCGCTGTGAAATAAGCTCTGAAATTATTGTAGTCATCGTCTTCTCGAATAGGTTCCATTTTTTCGAATTCAAAGCTAATTCCATCTCCAACATCAATTAGTAGAATCTCCTTTATGATATTACTGATTTCATCTTCGTCCATATCGATGCCATTAACGGTTGTATCCATATCCATTGTTGTTCGCTCCATAATACCCATCATAGAAGAAATAAGCATACCACCCTTAAGGATGAAGTTTCTGGCATATTTCGATTTAGACAATCTTTCCAATACTCTTTCCAGTAAAAACATTTGCAAAACCTCTTGTGGTTGCAAACCTCGTTGAGTTGCAAAGTGTCTTATCTGACCTTTTAATTGTTCTGGTGTACGTTCCTTCACTATAAGACCTCCATATAAGTTCTAACTTTTGATTCGATGTTAAATTGTCTTGCATATTTCACAATCTTTCGTGGATTGCATTTCCCTGAAAAATATTCTTTTAATGCTTGCGTATAAATCTGGCTATCCACATTTTTCTTATCTCGAATCAAATCACAAATACAGCGCTCCAAGTCATAAACCTTAACTTTATATCCCTGCGGTGTAATTATATCTGTAATCCCCAAATCCCATAATTCTTTTTTACAATAATGAAACCTGGTATTTTCATAATCTCTTTTGATACGAGATACATTATCTCCTTGAGGTACAGTAATATCAAGCTCGTGTGGTACTCTGTCAGACATTCCCAATAGAAAAAGAGCTGTCCCATATGAAAAAATCATTTTCTCAGAACGATTCTGTATCATTCGATATTCGTCAGGTTGATTATCCGTAATAATATATTTTCCATGAGATTCCTTCGAAATCACCCCATTTATCATTCCCTGATAAAGTAATAATCTTGAAACGCCAGCCGCCTCTAATTCTTTAGCTGAAGCTATACCACCCAAAGATTCAATTATTGCTTTTACATAATCTACTGTGTACTCCATTCTTATCGACCTCCTTTCATTCCGTTCTTTAATTCTACCATTTTAAAGAACATTTGAAAAGGGATTCTTCTTTAATTTTAGAATTTTAAAGAACGATTTGCATTTCAATAAACTTTTTTAATCAACCTTCGTGCTAACATTGCAGCTCATATTAGCACGAAAGTTCATTTTTTGTTGTTGCTTTAAAGGCACTTATCTCTGTTCCTCTTCTTCTGCCACTGCTCCAACAACTTGATAATAGTGTCTTCCATCTGCTTAGGCGTATAGCTTTTCGGAAAATACTTCTTCAGCACTTCATTCTTTAACGTCACCCGATCCAAATCCGACTTCTTCTCCTCTGACAAGATGATATTCATATCTTCCTGGGTAATCTCACCATTCAGGGCCAGCTTTTTAATACGCTGCGCCTGAGATAGTGAAGGAACCGCCTGCGCATAGTCAATGGCTGACAATAAATCCTGTTGTTGTGTTTCATTCAAAAACGAAATCTCATAGGCCGGATTAAAACCCATAAGTTTATCATCCACTAACTGCAAAAGCTCCGGATGCAGATTGGTAAGGCGGATATAGCGCTGAATCTGGCGACCACTTTCGCCGATTTCGCCCGCCATAATATTAGCAGCCTCCAACTTTCCGACAATTTGTCGGGAAGTTTCTCTTTCACGCTTTGCTCCCTGGTGTTTCATCGCCTCCAGCTTCATCTTAAATGCAAATGCCCGCTCACTTGGCAGTATCTCTTCCCTCTGCAAATTGCTATCTACCATAAGAATCGTAGCAGCATCGTCATCCATATCCCTCACAATACAGGGAAGGGTTTCAAGCCCCGCTATTTGGCAGGCATGATATCTTCGATGTCCTGACAGGATTTCATAGCCTCCATCGCTGTCTGGTCGTACAATAGCTGGTTGCAGTACACCAAACTCTTGAATGGAGCTATTTTTGTACTCCAAAAATCTAATCAAAAAATCAAAAAATAATCCTCTTCTGAAGAAATAATACTCCAAAATAGGACCATATACTACGTTACTTTTTTTATGTAAATTTATAATCGAGTAGGAGGGAGATTTAATTAATCTCCCGACCTCTCACACCACCGTGCGTCAGACTGTCTAACAAATAAAATATATGTTATAATTGAACCACAAGATATTGAACCAAGGAGGATTCTGTTATGGCATATATTGTTGGAGCAGATAGAAATCAGATCAAGATGGTTACCACATCATTAGATTCGCTTATAGATGAAGACAATTCTGTGCGAGTGATAGATGCATACGTTGATTCCTTGGATTTGATAGAATTGGGCTTTAAGGAATATAGCGGAACCAACAGGGGACAGGCTCCTTATCGGCGTTCTGACTTGCTAAAGCTCCATATTTATGGATATCTCAATAAGGTCAGGTCAAGCCGGGCTTTGGAAATTGAGTGCAAGCGAAACCTTGAACTTATGTGGCTAATTAATATGATAACACCAGACCATGGGACTATAGCCGGATTTGTAAAAGATAACCGGAGGGCTTTTCATGAGACCCTGCGCAATTTAACCCTCATACTCAAAGGATGGGG
>FOXT01000037.1 GCA_900115795.1 Lachnospiraceae bacterium XBB1006
CTTATTCAGGATATTGTGAAAAAAGGGGGAAAGGTAACCCTTTTTACCAGACCCAGACGTTTTGGCAAGACCCTTGCCCTTTCCATGCTACGCACTTTCTTTGAGTTAGAGTATGACCGTGACGGCAACGTTATGTAACGAAGCTTCTAATAAAAAGCATCAGCGTATTTGATAGCAGCGAGTCCTTCTATCATGGATTCTTCCTATCACTTTTGTACGGAACGCCGGATTATGGACCGATGTCCAACCGGGAGGCTGCAAGGTGACGGCTTTCCGGTGTTTTACTATCACAGATTAAACATAGAAATGTGCTATGATAAGAAAAATTTCCAAAAGGGGTTGACAAGTATGGCAGAAATGGCTTACAATTTCGTAACGCAACGCATAAGCCGTAACTGCGCCCTTTTTGCGTCTTGCGACCGCGAGACATATACAAATGAATATTACATTCGAGATGGATAACCGTCGAACTTGACGGGGTTACTATACCCTGTCAGGTTCGGCGGTTTCTTTATATTCAAAAACACAAAACGGGAGGTACACATTTATGAAGATCAAAAAGAGAATCCTTTCCATCGCTCTGGCGGGCACGATGGCACTCGGCTTAATGCCGGGCATGACCATGACCGCGCTGGCAGACGGAGACACCAGCACTTACTCCCTCACCATTCCGTCCACGCTGACGGTTGCGAACAGCGGTTGGAACGCTACGAATGGTATTTCAGCCTCGGGCACGCTGGAGGATGGCAAGAAGCTGACCGTGATTGCCAGTTCTAACGGTGAATATGCTCTGGTGTCCGGCGAAAATAAAGTCAATTACAAGCTGGCGGAGAGTGGCAACGCGAATACAACCTATGCCAATGCAACTGAGAAAACCGCTTGGGAGTTTACGTCTCTGAGCGACAGTGCAACAACTCAGACCATGGGTATAGTTGTTGAGGATTACAGCGGCAAACCTGCCGGAACCTACACTGATACCGTGACGTTTACGGCGAGTGTGGTGAATGCGGGGCCGGTATTGGCTGGCATTACTGAGAATGTAGCAAAACTAAGATTCACATATCTCTCTAGCCTATTCACCTGGGACTATACTGCAGTATTCGAAAAGAACAACGGAACTTTTGAAAATACATCTGTGTCGGCTGGTGGGACAAATACCCAAACCAATTACTCTTTAACTCTGGATAATAGCAATGTGACAATAATTGTTAAACCAAATTCAAGTAATACCGGAACTTTTACCTTTAGCACAAACAATAATAACTATAGCGTATCGCCTGATGGTTACACACTGAAAAAGATTGAAATTGATACCGGAAATGGCTATGTGGATATCACCAATGCTTTTACAAAGACGTCATGAAAGAAAAACGACACATTCTCCCTGCGTTGTTCCTGGTGTTCGTTCTGTTGCTTTCCGGTTGCAACAGCGGCGGCGACAGGGTGGAGCGGTTCGCGGAGGCTGCGCCCGATAGCGGAGAGAACATTGCCATACCGGGCTATGAGAAGCTGAGCTTCGAAGCGGGCAAGACCGCGCAGGCCGTGAACCTTAAAAACCCGGCGGAGAACGCCTGTACCTTCGTCCTCACCCTTTCGCTTACGGACGGCGAAACCCTCTGGACGGGCAAGGCACTCTCCCCCGGCGAGGCGTTCACCCGCATCACGCTAACAAGGGTGCTGGACGCGGGCGACTACCCCGCGACGCTCCATTATGACTGCTATACCATAGAGGACAATAGGCCGCTCAACGGAGCGGAGATACAACTGACACTTGAAGTAAAATAACCTAATACAAGAGGTGATTATATGAAATGGAAAAAAGCTCTGAGCCTTTTGCTCAGTATTGCGCTGTTGCTGTGCCTTTTGCCGACATCTGCTTTTGCAATGCAGGTTTTCGTCAAGGTGCAGGTCGGCGGCAAAACGATCACGCTTGACGTGGAACCCAGTGACACCATTGAAAATGTCAAGGCGAAGATTCAGGATAAAGAAGGCATTGAGCCTGACAAACAAAGATTGATCTTTGCTGGAAAACAATTAGAGGACAACCGTACGCTTGCGGATTACAACATCCAAAAGGAAAGCACGCTCCATCTGGTGGTGTCTGACGGCGATATGACCATTACGCTTAAAATAGGGGATGAGCCAACGGTTACCGCTCCCACTGCAAAAACAGGCTTGATAGCGAATGGTTCTGCACAGCCGCTTGTAAATGCTGGCACAGTGCAGGGCGGCACAATGCAGTATGCCCTCGGCGAAAACCCATCTACAGCACCGAACACGGGCTGGGGTACATCCATCCCTACAGCCACCGATGCCGGAACCTATTATGTATGGTATAAAGCGGTAGGTGATGATGTGCATTCAGATAGCGAACCGAAATGCATTATTGTGACAATAAGAGCCGAGGGATCTGGCGGAGACGGCGCCTATGTACCGACCCCAACACCCCCAACAACCCCTGCGGAATCTTACACCGTTCCGGTATCAAATGAGAACACGGTAAATATCTCCACAAACATTTCCGCAGGAAATGCGGTGGTG
>FOXT01000014.1:0-53838 GCA_900115795.1 Lachnospiraceae bacterium XBB1006
GAACAACAGAATTCTTACTTGCGACATAATTTTTAACACTTCTTAAGTCTACAAAACTCTTTGTATTATTTCCTGTACCTACAAGATATTTTCCGTTGCTTGTTCTTACACTTGCTGTATGCTGGTTATAGCAAACGTTTCTTGCAGCTTCCAAACATGCAGATTTTGTCTGATAACCATAAACACTTTGTCCATTAACCTTAGCCCATGCCAAAGAATACTTATTCTGCTGAAGTCCAATACAAGCTGCTTCCATGTTACCAATGTTAATGCGGATATTCTGTCCTACATTAGCACCAATCTGAAGTTTGTTATCCTTCAAAGTACCATCTAACAGGTTCTTCTTGTTGAACTGGGTGGTAGATGAAATTCTGTCGATTTCATAGGTAAGTGCTTCCAACTCATCGTTAATTGCCTTACGGTCAATATCTTCGTTGGTATCATTAGCACCCTGTACTGCCAACTCGTTCATACGCTGTAAGATGGAGTGAGTCTCATTAAGAGCACCCTCTGCGGTCTGGATTAAGGAGATTCCGGTCTCGGCATTGGCACTAGCCTTGTCAATACCACGAATCTGGCTTCTCATTTTTTCAGAAATCTTTAATCCTGCTGCATCATCGCCTGCACGGTTAATTCTATAACCGCTGGATAACTTCTCAGATGATTTTGCCTGTGCTGCTGTTGTGATGCCTAACTGTCTGTTAGCATTCATTGCTGATAAATTGTGTTGTACTACCATACCCATAATCATTTCCTCCTTGAAATTAAATATTTTTTTCGCGACATCCTTGCCGCTATGGTTTGGTCCAAGAAACGAAGCGCATTTTCGTTTCTCGGTGGTTGTTTCGTTTATGTAATGGACCTTTCGGCCTTATTACCGTTACAATTACTATATCGGGTCGCATTTGAAAGAACTTAACCCATTTGTAACTTTTTTCTTGTGAACAATCCGTGTCTAATGCTTTTTGTCCATAAACTGCGGATCTAACACACCGGTACCCCGCATATTGCTACGATACATCTTCGCTGCACGATTGTTCTGTGTTAAGGACTTTGCTTTGCTTCGATACTTTGAAAATTGTCGCTCTGCCAAATCCCGATTCCGCATCTCTCCGCTTTGAATGGTTACACTCAAGTCTGTGAGCTCCGAAATCAACTTTTGCATGCACGCAACTTCTTCTCGAAACAAGTCCTTTTGTTCCTTTAGAATCACATGTACACGCTCGTATACTTCTTCAAAGCCTGCATCCAGAAAGTTCAGTTGGTCAATGAGTACTCCTTTTTCATCCACCAGCCGTTCCCATGTATCCATGTCCACATTTTCCTGACTAAGGAGCGTAGTTTGCTGCACGTTCTTCTCAATAATCTTGATTAAGACTTCTCGCTTTTGCTGTAGGCTTTTAATCAGTACATCCAGATAATGTCTTTCATCCATAACTAGTTCGCCTTCGCCATGGTTGCTAACTTCATGACTTCCTTCCATGTATCACGCATGGTACGAAGATGACCCAGAATCTCTTCCATGATTTCCGGATCTTTCTTAATATTTGCCTCCGAAAGGCGATCTTTCAGGTACGTGTATACCTTATCGAAGTCCTCAGCCACCGGGTACTTCCGATCCAAGGTAATCTGAAACTCAGAAATAATGTCGCGCACCTTCTGTACGCCATTATTAGCTTTCTCGTAATTCTTCTCTTCCATGCCTGCCTTGGCCATATTGGCGAATTTGATAGCTCCATCGTAAAGCATCAAAGTCAACTCTGCCGGGGTTGCCGTCAAAATACGGCTATTATTGTATGTCTGATATGGATTTTTCGTAATTGCCATGTGATTCGCCTCCTTTAATTCTAGTTACTACCCATTCCTAAAAGGGAGCTTAACTGTGTCTGTTGTGAATTCATTTCTGTCATCGCTTTTTCCATTTGGGCAAATTTCTCATACCACTTATCCTCATAGGTAGTAATCTTCTTTTCCCAATCCTTAATGGATGTTTCGATATTCTTAATCTGATTATCCATCTCTTTATCATTATAAATTGTCATCGCGCTGCTTAAGCTCGATGTACCCATCTTCTTTGTCAATGTCGAATACAAATCCGACGCCAGGTTCTTGAAGAACTCCTGTACTGTCTCCGGATCTTCTTCAATCATCTTCTTCAGTTTATCCGTTTTGTTTGCATAAGCATCATCATCTTTATTACCTGCAATATGATATGCATTCTGCTCATTGTCCACAGAATTTAGAATTCCCATGGTTTCAATGCCAAAACTAGACAGATGGTAGGTCTTTCCATTAATCTGATAACCTTTATTCATCGCTGTGGTCATCACACTCATAATGGAGCTTAACTGCTGGTCTCTTCTAAAGAGAGAATCCTTAATCTTCTTCTCCCACTTCTCAACCTCTGTGTCAGACATCTGATCTTTTTCTTCATCGGTCAATGGGTCATAGCCTTTCGAACTCTCCGCATTATAACTCTTGGTCATCTGATTGATTAACTCGTTATAATCCTTAAAGAAGTCCTTAATCTTATTATAAATACCATCCACATCGGATGCTACATTAACCGTAATCTCATTTCCTTTATCTGTAATTCCGGAAGCCGTAATGGTCAATCCGTTTACGTTAAAGGTGTTGCTTTCGCTTTCATATTCAGCTCCGTTTACCAGAATCTTGGCATTGCTTGCAGCCTGTTTTACCGCACCGGATACATGATTACCCTGATTATCCAATACTTCATCCTGCAAACCAATTTTATCTAAGAAATCACCGGAAATGGTGAAATCATTCTCTAATCCGGATTCCGCATTGATTACAAAACGCTGATTGCTTGCATCAAAACGAGCCTTCAATCCCGTTGCCGCAGAGAAATCCTTGCAGAACTCGTCCATAGTCTGGCTTCCATCAATGGTTGCCGTCTTAGTAGTTCCGTCTGCCATGGTCACGGTAATATTTCCAGCATTTCCCACACCAAGTTCACTTAGTTTGGAAGCCTTCGTATACTTGGTATCCGTCGTTCCGTTTCCAAGTTTCTCGCCTGTCAGGTATGCTGCTCTTGCAAGACTCTTAACCTGAATGGTCTGGCTTCCGTTGGTAGCACCACTTCCTGCCGTTACACTTACCTTTGAGGAATCGGACACGGTCACCTTCCTCTGGGAAGTAAAGGTACTTGCCATACGCATTCCACTTAAGGAACCTGTATAGAAACCATACACCTTACTATTCATATCCTTCCAGGCTTCCTTGGTCCATTCCATCTTGGTTTTTTTCTTTTCTACACTTGTCTTCTTCAGGCTATAAGCGGATACGAGCTCTTTTACCATCGCATCCGTATCCATACCGGAAGCAAGTCCTGTTAAACGAATTGGCATACTTTCTACCTCCTAACGCTTCTCATCAATCATTATTCCGGCTAATTCCCAAGCCTTCGCAATGAGATCCAACGACTCTTCTGCCGGGAACTCTTTAATTACCTTTCTTGTCTCTGCGTCAAGTATCTTTATTGTCATACGATTGGTTGCTTCATGAACTCCAAATTGAACGGTTTTGTTTATACTTTGTTTGTTCATCTCGCTTACTGCCTTCTTAATGGCTTCTGCCGCTTTACGATTCTCTTCCTGCGCATTCTGCTCCTGATCTGCATTCCGATTTCCCGTTTCATTTACCTTGAAATCAACGGTTTTCGCCTCTATCTCCTGTGCAGTAGCTTTGTTTTCCGCGGCTTTATCCACAGTTTCCGTATTCTTTTTTGTTACAGTATTGGATGTTGCGGCCTGATAGGTCATGCCGACGGACTTAATCGATTCTATTGACATCGTATTCTCACCTCCATGTGAACGATCTACCCCATACGGGGACACTCCATTGTATACTTATATCTAATATATCGGAGCTTTTTTTTCGTTCTTAACCCACTAAAACAATTTTTTTAAATTTTCAATACCTTCATTGGTCATCGCTGCTTCATTTTCCTTCTGAATCTGAAGATAGATTTCCTTACGATAAATGGAAACATCTTTTGGCGCCTGAATTCCGACTTTTACCTGGTCGCCCTTCACCTCCAGAATCGTTATCTCTATATTGTTATTTAGTACTAACGCTTCGCCTTTTTTTCTAGTCAATGCTAACATTTATTTCCCCTCCTGTGCTTTTTGTTTTGCCTCGTTGAGCATATCATAGATCTCTTTTACTACCGGGTAGTCATCCTCTACAATTACCTGAATTCCCTTTCGATTGTCGACATTGATGACAATTGGTGCTTTCAGGTTGATACTCATCTTCTTAATATCACTTGGTACCTTTACAACGACAAGTACACACAGGTTGGTGGCGTTCAAATCTCCAAGCGGTTTCAAAAGCTCGTCCTCCACAAACGGGTCATATCCTTCTTCTATAATCGTAGGATTCATAACCGGCAAAGCGAACTCACCTTCGTCCATGCTCTGCAACCAGGAAATCTTGCTGTCCTTTTTTTCTTCATCGTAGATAATCGCAAAATTCTTAAGATCCGGGAATCCAATGATTCCGTTTTCAAAATATATTATCTTGTTATCATCTACTTCAATTTCCCCAAATATTCTTGATTCTACTAACATACCTTCTTCGCGGCCATGGTAGCCGCTCTCCTTTCTCTAGTCCGTTTTTATAAGTAATTTAATAATGATAGTTCGTTTATCTTTGCTGCTGCCTTAAGAGATGAATCATACGAATTTAAGGCTGCTTTATAATCAATCAGGATATCGGACAATTCGCGGTCCTCGTTATCCTTAATCAGGTTATTCAATGTTTCCTTCGAAGTGTTCATTCGCGTCTTTGTTAATTCCAAACGGCTCACGCGCGATCCCACATCCGTCTTTGCTAAGGTTACGGCCTGCTGATAGTTCTGGAATGCCGTAATTCCGTTGGTGAATAACAACCGTAAGTTATCCTCAAGGTAAGTTTTCTCGCGGTTGGCTGCTTCTTCCCACTCAGCCAATTTCGCCTGATGCTCTTCGTCTGCATAAAGTGGATTCTCTTTTAGTGCCTCCACCTTCTTCACCTTTTCATCGGCGCTTAAGGATGCACGAATGGCATTCACCAGTTCCTCAATATCTCTTCCGATATCCGTGCTAAGGATTCCGTCCTGCCCCGCCTGGGTATTCACTTTTAACTCCTGCTCCATGGCGATGGTATAGGAAATATCCTGCTGCTGTCTGGTATAAGCGATATGTTCCTTAAAATCCGGATTGGTCTTATCCACACAGTTAAAATACATTTCCGGTCGCACTTCGCTTCGCATGAATACGCTCTTTTCATAGGTCACATCCAATTTGAAGGCTTCCTGTTTGTTGTTCTCACGATTCAATGCATCTTGCTTGAAGGCTTGGCTTACATTCTCGCCAAGAATCAGTTCTCCGGTTTCCGGAATGTAATATACGGTGTTCGGATTCGGAACTTTATATACTTTCTTCTCGCCGGTTGTATCGGTTGGATCATCTTCCTGTTCGGTAAATTTATTCTTCTCCCATTCCTGTAAGGAAATCGTTTCCATTTGAAACTGACCTACCTTACCCTCACTATCTAAGGATTTCGTGCTCCAGATACCGGTAGTAGCATCTTTTGCTTTCACCGTGGCTGTCTTTTTGTTCGTGGCAAAATCTTCATATACCTTGGTATAGCTTCCGTCAGCCTTTCGTTCTGTCGTTGTTTTCTCCAATGGCGTTGTCGTATTGGCACCGGTGGCATCAACTCCGAATACCGTAACTTCTTCCATCACAGTATTATCCGCTGTGATATAACGCTCGGTCTGCACATTTCCTTTTACTTCCAACGTATGGGTACCAACACGACCACTTGCTTCGTCAGCTGTCATCTGGGCTGCGATTGTAGTCAGGGTTGGAATTGTTGTAAGCTGCTTGTCTTTCTGGGATTTTGGCAAGGTATTTGCATCTACCATAGCAAATTCTGAAAAACTTCCCATGACAGTCTTTCCACCCTTCAACACGGTCACGTTCATGTCCGGAGCCACTTCGCCAACTTTTGCATACGCTAAGCGAATACGATCTACATGGTATTCGCCCATTTCCTTTTCCAGCGGATACCCTTGATCAAGACCCTTATCACCATCATTCCAGTTCGTTGGAATCGTCATGGTGTTGGTATACTCGTTCTTCTGCGTAATATTTTTAACGCTAAAGCTCTCATCTATATCATACCGCAAATTTGTGGTATCTTCTTGAAATGTTAAGGTTTTATTTGTTTTATATCCCGTAAACACAGTTCTGCCTGCATAATCCGTATTACCCTGCTGATAAACATGCTCTGCAATTGCCGAAAGGTTCTGCATAATGGCATTCTTATCCTCTGTGGTTAAGGTACCGTTGGCTGCTGCCTCACAAGCCTTGTAGGCATCACGCAGATTTTCTTCCATGTTCTTGAGAGCAGACTCCGTGTTCTCAAGCCAGGAGCTGGCATCCGGAATGTTTTTTTCCACGTACTGGTTTACTTCATTTAATGAGTCACGTAACCTAAGAGAACGAATTGCTACAACCGGGTCATCCGATGGCTTGCTAATCTTCTTCTGTGTCGTGGTCTGCTCAAAGTATTTATCCTGCAGTTCTTTCGTTGTATTAATATTTCTCTGACTATGCAGCGTCATCATACTGTTGGTAATTCTCATAGGTTACTCCCTCCTTACACTCCGGTTTCCAAAATCAGTCGGTCATACATTTCCTGTAAAACCTGTACCAATTTGGATGATAAGTTATATGATTTCTGGAATTTTACCAGATTCAATGCTTCTTCATCTTTATCTACACTTGAAACGCTCATTCGCTGTGTCAAAATCGCCTGATTCAAGTTCTCATAATTCTTAGTAAAAATCTCCGCCTTCTGGGTGTCTACGGAAATATCCGATAACAGGCAAGCCAGAAAATCAATGGATTTGCCTCCGCGGAAAAGATTTGCTTTTTCCTTTAAATCCAAAAGCTTATCCACCACGTCGTAGGAATCAATACCATTTACCCACGGTTCTTTTGTCTGAACAGCAATGTTATCCGGATGATCCATGGCATCCTGTGCTACGCTAAAGTTCTTTGCCGTCAGATAGGTGTAATAATAACTGGTAGCCGGCTCTTTTTTAAACACGTACTTATGGGTCGTAACGCCGTCCGCCGTACTCTCATAGTTATTATAATGGTCGTACGTATATTCTCCACCTTTTACCAGATCCCTTGCCACGAAAAATTCCGTCGCCTGCTTTCCTTCCTTTGTAACACCTGAGGTTGCTATATCATTGTATGCCTGTGCAAAATTTCTTACAAATTCATTCAACTGGTCCTGATAATATGGAATTCCCATAAAATCGACACTTGCCCCGATCTCTGCAGTCTTGTTTATCATCTTGTTTAATTTCGCCGCCTGCACCGGACTGCCATCCGCTTCCTGTGACAAATGGAAGGAGAACTTCACTTCTCCGTTTTCCTCCGTCATGGTAAATCCATCGTATAAATAATCCACATTATCTAACGTGATGCAACCATATGGCGGCATGCTGATTTTTCGCGGATCGGTTATAGATGGGTAGCTTACGGTAATATTCTTCGACGCTGACTCGCTCTCCGGAATTTCAGTAATCGTACCATAAAATCCTTTGCTATTGTTTCCGTCACGCAACTGGTACAATGCTTTTAACTGACCGGTCATGGTGTTGGAATTTAATTCTAACTTCATGCTGCTTGGTTCATCGGAAGATGCATTCTGTGCCCAATAAATATCGTACAGGCCTTCCTCGTCCATGATATTAATCTTACTATCAAGATTTCTTGGCACACAAAGTAATTTTTCATAATCGTATGTATCTACCAGCTTCTGTCCATTGATTTTTACAATGTAGTTGGTGGCTCCGGTATACATTTCCGGATAGTTGGTGTTCTTCACCGGCGACTCTGCTACTTCTACCGGTACTAAGGTTGCCAATTCATCCACCAAAAGATTTCGTTCATCTCGCAACTCGTTAGCATATCCACCCTGCTGTTCAATGATATTAATCTGCTTCGTTAAGCTTGCCATCTTCTGTCCAATGCTATTAATCTGCTCAACTTTTGTCGCAATCAGCTCATTGATTTCCGACTGTAAATCCGATAACTGAATGCTAACGCTGTTAAAATACTCCGCAAGGCTCTTTGCCTGGGAAATATATGCGGTTCTGGTTGTGGTACTTGCTGCGTTGGTTTTTAGCGTATCCAGCGCATTGAACATGTCGCCAAAAATGCTGGTGAATCCTACATTTTTCCGCACACCGTTTACAACGGTTTCCTCGTCCTTCAAGTAGGTTTCCATCTGCCGTAAATAGTCAGCACGCGTGTCCTGCTCTCCTAGTTTTGCCTGATTGATCCAATATTTCATATCATAATACCGGTTTCTCTGCTGCTTGATCTGCGTTACTTCCACACCGGTACCGGCGCTTCCGTATTTTGCGTAAATTCGCATCGCCTCCGAAGCTACCATGGTGGCTTCCTGTCTGGAATATCCCTTGGTTTGCTCGTTGGAAATATTGTTGCCAGATGTATTTACTGCGGTTTGGTAGGTACGCAAACCGGAATCTGCAATTACTAAGCCAAAAAATGTGGATGGCATATACTCACCTGCTTTCTCTTTTTGCCGGATTAGGATCCAAGCTGGGTAATAATGTGCTCTATCATAGAGTCCACTGTATTAATAAAACGACTGGATGCATTGTATGCACTCTGATATTTAATCATGTTACTTAATTCTTCATCGGAAGACACGCCGATAACCTGCTCTCTCTGGTTTCCAATAGCGGAAACGGAGGCATCCAGGCTTCTTGACACTCCATGAAAAACGTTTCCATTGGTGGCCTGCGCACCAACCATGTTGTCATAATAATCTTCAATGCTAACGGCCATCGAGTCCGGCGTCAAACGAAACTCTACATCTTTCCATGCATGTTTCAGTTCCGACATCAGTCGGTGTGCTTCTTCGCCGTTTTTCTCAAAGGTTGGAAGTTTTCCCTCATCTTCTATCAGAATCGGATTCACGATCAGGTTCTTCATGCTGTAGAAGGTCGTATCATCTTTCGCAATTGGGGCTCCTGTCTCATCGTACTCGATTGGTCCTAAGTCCTCTTCGTTGAGTACATACCAGGTTTTTCCGTCTGCATCCACTACTTCATGATAACGATCTACAAATCGTCTGCTGAAGAGTTCCTGTCCGGGACCTTTTAACGTATTTCCCACGGTACCCTTCTCTTCGTCCCAAACCTTTACTTTTACCGGATTGGTCTCTCCCGGCAGGTAAATTTCTTTTTCCACCGTAGGTGAAAATAAATCATTTAATTTATTCGCTATATCTCTTACCAACGAATCCAACTGGGCTTCTACCGTCATGATTGGAGAAAGTCCTGTGGTGTCCTGAAATTCTTTTTCTGTTAAGCCATACAAGTCGCGAAAATCTGCAATTTCGGTACCACGGCTCATTACAAGTCCTTTCAGCTTACCGACATCGGTATTTAATTCGGTTGAAATATCATTGCTAAAATCAAATACATCCACGTATTGTTCCCGTGGGTAATTGGATAATTCTTTCCAAATCGGCGTCGCAAATCCGGTTAACTCATCTACTCGCACATCCATTGGATGGCAACAGATTTCATCCACAAAATCGATGCCTTCTATTTTTACCTTTACACAGCCGCCCGGTATCTCCGCATAAGTGATATTTGCTAAGGTTCCCAACTCATCTAATAACAAATCCCGCTCATCACGAAGGGTCATTGCGGTTTCCACTTTTCCCGCTTCCACACGCATGATAACTTCGTTCATGTCGCTGATTTTCTTTCCAATTTCATTGATTCGATTGGTGGTATCCATAATCTGACTATTCATGTTCAACTGATAGTCTACCAATCCTTCGTATAATGCCTGGGAACGCTCGATGAAAAGCGTCGCCTTCTGGATTACCAAATTTTGATTTACTGCGCTGCCCGGCTCCTTTGCCAATTCCTGAATGGCTTCGTTTAAGTTGGCCAACACTTCCTGGAACTGCTCGCCTTCGGTTTCCTGAAGCAATTCATGTATTTCGCTGGTGGTTGTAAAACATGCTTCGTAGAAGCTTTGTCTGCCGGCCTCGGAGCGGTAGTATTTATCTAAGAAAAGGTCTCTGGAATGTACCACGTCACCAATGGTAACTCCAAGACCTGATTGTTTCATGTTAATTGACTGATTTGTATTATAACTTTTCTGTGTAAGCGCTAAGGTGCTGTATTCCATGTCATTGAATACAACCTGCTCTCTCACATATCCCTTGGTATTTACGTTGGTAAGGTTATTGGCCGTGGTATTAATCGCATTCTGGGCACCCACTAGTCCTGATTTTCCAACATATAATGTTCCCATGCCATTTGCCATGGCTAACACCTTCCTTCCTTTTACTTACAATGGTTCGCGCCATCTCTGACGCGAACCACTCCATTGGTCTTTACTGCGTTACATTGAATCCTGCCCCCGGCAAAATCGTGTCGGTACTCATCGCGTTTCTATCGTAATTCGCGGTGGTGGGGGCCACTTTCATGCTTCGTATAAGATTCATATCAAATTCAAGCATTTCCATGGACTGCTGAAGTAATGATTCGTTTTCTTTGTTTACCTGAGCCACCTCAATGAGCGTTAGTCTCAGTTTTTCCCTTAAATCTAGTAACTTCTGCTTATCCTGTGGGCGCTTCTCGAACATGTTCGCCATGCTTAAGAGCGTTAAGCTTTCTTCCGGAACTCTCAAAATCTTGGACATCTCGCCACGAATCTTCAATCTGTGCTTATCGAGTTTCATCAACTCGCCCATTACTTCTTGTTCTGCTTCGGTAATTCTTGTTAAGTCATCAATCTTGGAATAAATAATGGCGTCGGTCTTCGTCTTTGACAATTCGGCCAACTTCGCGTAGGTTGCATTTTCTTCTTCCAAAACCGAGATAAACTCGTCCATGATACTTGCCACTTGTTGTTCCTCTTTCTTTAGATAATCTCGTTATACTTTGCTAATAATTTACTTGCAAAATCCTCGACGTCTACGTGATAGCTGCCATTCGCAACTTTCTCCTTCATCTGGGCTACTAAATCTTCCCTGACCTCAGAAGCACCAGCGACTGCCTGTTTTGCAATTTGATAGTCTTTACCAGTCTGAGAAATCTGAAGCTGATCCGCATTGCCGTAACTTCCTGTCTTCTGGTATGCAGCTTTCGCTTTCGCAGCTTTCTGTGTCTGATAAACCTGTCTTACCTGGTTATAAGCATCAATACGCATATAGGCATCTCCTTTCCACCCTCATATCTTGAGGCTTCTATATTCTTTATCGGACGCCTTGCCCGAATACTTTATAGCGAATTCACATTTTTTTCAAAATTATTCGCTGCTTGTTTTTGAGTTACGCTATGTATATCGTCACCTCTACCTCAAAAGTGAATGGAAAAAATGTGTTTTTTTATTTTCTCGTCAACAACAGAAAAACGCCGGGCAATGCCCAGCGCTTCCTTGAGGAACTATATAATATATCTTATTTACTATTTCACGATTGTGTCCGTCACCGTCTTCGGAATGGTAAAAGATACGCATCCCATACACATCGGTGCTACTTCACCCTCATCAAAACAGACAACAACTTCTCCGTCTTCATTCAAATAAAAACTCTGCTGTGTATCAATACTCTCAAAATCGTACTCCTGGAAGCCCTCTTCACTATCAATCCAATAGCTCACATTCTCGTCTTCCTTCATCTGCTGCCGCATCTGTTCTTTGATGTTGTCACTAATCACCTTCCGGTAATCGCTTCCATCCCGAAACAAATCCTTCAAACTAATCTCACGGCCATTCTCCGTATTCACGGTATGATAATAGGCCCATTCCACTCCGCTGGCATCGCACTGATAACATGTAATCTTCAAGGTAAAATACGGAGATACGCTATCCATTACATCGTAGCTTATCTTCACATCACGATATCGCTCATTGTCTCGCACACTCGCCTTGAATTCCGCCACCATCTGGTCTGCCATTTTCGTAATCTCTACCTCTGACATTCCGGTGCTTGTTGCCTTCGCATCCTCGAAAGTCTCATCCTTCTCATCTGCAAGCTTCTGTGTGTTTCGTTCATCCTCCTGTGCCATCGTTGTGGAAACATCCTGCACTTCAATCTGCGCAATTTCTTCTTTCTTCTCTTCCTCTTTCGCCACGCTTGTCGGCGCAACGGTTCCAACTACACCTCGAAAACATGGAACATTTCCCATTGCCTCTGCAACCTGCGGCGCAGTCCTTGGCAATGCCATAACCAGAAGCGCTATGGCAGCTGCAGCCGACAGACTTCGCGCAACCATCTTTCTTCTGCGTTCCTTCCGATTCATCACCTTGGCAAAGGCAATGTGCTCTTTCATATTCTCAATCGCTTCCTCTGACATTGCCTGCTTCGAATACGAGTTCTTCATATTATCAAAAATCTTCTTGTTATTCAGATCTTGTTGCATCTTACTCATATAATTAACTCCTTCCTAAGATACTGCGAAATCTCCTTCCAGTTCTACCCGCAACTTCTTCATACTACGGTAAAGCTTACTCTTCACGGTACTTAGGTTGATATTCATCATATCAGCAATCTCTTCAAGCTTCATATCTTCAAAGTACTTCAACTCTACTATCATGCGCTCCTGCTCAGACAAAGCATTCATCGCTTCCTTTAAATCGAAATTCTCGTAAGCGTCCTCCACTCCGGTCTCCCACTCCATCTCATCTAAGGATTCAAACTTTCTTTTCCTGCAAAAGTCAAAAATCTCATTCAACATAATACGATAGACCCAGGTCTTAGCGTATTCTATATTCTTCAAACTATGGCTGGCACGAATCGCCTTATATGCGCCATTCTGTACGATATCCGATGCATCCGCTTCATTGTGTACATAGCTAAACGCCAACCGGTAATAACGATCATATTCACTCAAAAGCGTCTCTTCAACAACTTTCTCTTTCTTCTTCGGTAGTGTGAAGTTCATCACACGCTTCCTCCTATTCTGTTTACTTACAAAGATTTAGATGCACCATTTACCAAAAAAGTTTCAACTTATTTCAAAATATCAATAATTCTTTTTGCCTCATCGTATGCGCTCTGCGCTTCCGGCAACAACGTCGTCGCCTGTTTCAGGTGATCATGCTTTAACAAATCCGATTGTTTCGCCACCACCTCGTTCAAATTTCCCAATGCCAGATTCGCACTGATTCCCTTCAGCACGTGGGCCGCTTCATACGCTGTCTGAACATCTCCTTTGGAAAGTGCAAGACTCAACTTTTCCATGTTATCATCTGCCTGAAACTTTTTCAAGAACTTAATCAGCATTTTTTCATTTCCTAAAAACCGTTCCAACGTTGCCGGTACATCCATTCCTAATCGTTCCAATCGCATTTTTGTCTGTAAATCCATCAAAGTAGCCTCCTTCTTGCCATTTTATCCGTTTTATATTACCATAAATACATAAAAAATCCGTGAACGTTTTTTGAATCTCGTTCAGAAAGAGGTATTATATGACCATTGCAAAGAATGGAGTTTCCTATTATTCTTTTTCCATATTTGATAATCAACCGGTTCGTGCCCTTTTTACTACGCGAAATGGTGGTGCAAGTCACGGCTGTTTTGAATCCTTAAATTTTGGCTTTTCCTCCGGTGACGACCCGGATTGTGTGCGCCAAAATTACGAGCGACTGGCGGAATGCCTGGGCACCAATGTCACTCACTTGGTAACCTCCGCCCAGACCCACACCAACCATGTTCTCGTTGTTGACGAGCGCCACGCCGGCATGGGAGTCACCCGTCCCAAAGATTTTTCCGACATCGACGCATTAATCACCGCTACCCCCGGCTTAGGAATTGTCACTGCCCACGCCGATTGTACTCCAGTGCAGTTTTTCGACCCGGTTCACCGCGTGATTGCCTGCGCCCACTCCGGTTGGATGGGCACCCTGGAAAATATTTCTGCCGCCGTTATTTCTACTATGACCGCCCGCTTTCAAACCGACCCGTCGGATTTGCTTATTGCCATCGGTCCCGCTTTATGCCAGGATTGCTTTGAAGTGGATGAAGACGTAGCGTTTCGCTTTTTTGACGCAGATCCATCCTATCGCAGGTTTCACTACACGCGCCGGATATCGAATCCGGCAGGCGATGCCGTTACCAAATACTACCTGGATTTAAAACGCATCATCTCTCTGGAGCTTACGAATGCCGGGGTGCTTTTGGAGCACGTGGAAGTGAGTGAACTTTGCACAAAATGCCATCCGGATTTGTTTTTCTCCCATCGAAATATGGGCGTAAAACGTGGAGTTATGGCCTCCGCAATGATACTTTTGTAATTTGCACTTGCACAACTGCGCCGGCTATGGTAAAATAGTTCATTGTTAGGACACATATCCGAGCATGGATGGATTCCCGAGTGGCCAAAGGGGACAGACTGTAAATCTGCTGCAAATTGCTTCGGTGGTTCGAATCCACCTCCATCCATTTCGCTTTCCAGGCGAACATCAATTTCATTTTACTCGCCGGCGTGGCGGAACTGGCAGACGCGCAGGACTTAAAATCCTGTTGTAGCAATACAGTACCGGTTCGATTCCGGTCGCCGGCATGAAATCACTTAAGCCTTCGGGTTTAAGTGATTTTTTTGCGTTTCTCCCCCTCGCATTTAACAAAATCTTATTCTTTTCATCACAAATTCGGGGTATACTAAAACGTAGGGAGGTTGAACTATGGGAGAATTAAATAAAGAAGCATTATTTGCCGATGGCACGCAGGACTACTGCATCGCGACAGATAAAACACCATACACAACCGTTACGCTTCGTCTTCGCACGGCGCGAAACAACTGTACGCAGGTATTTGTACATTGGAACGAACAGCGTATCGAAATGAAAAAGGAGCTGCACGATGACTCCTTCGATTTTTATATAGCCGAGGTTACTGCTTCTAATACGGAATGTAAATACCTGTTTGAAGTGCAGGGAACGGATGAGTTTTGTTTTTACCAGCAGAACTACGCAAGCAGTACTCCGGAGTGGAAGAATGCCTTTCGTTTTGTTCCGGGATTCGAAACCCCGGCATGGATGGAAGGCGCGGTCATGTACCAGATTTTCACAGATCGCTTTTACAACGGCGATCCGGACAATGACGTAGAAAGCCGTGAGTATTACTATAACTATGCTCACAGCGACCGGGTGGAAATGTGGAGTCGTTACCCCTCCTTTAGCCATGTAGGCGAATTTTATGGCGGCGATCTTGCCGGCGTTATTAAAAAATTGGATTACCTGGAGGAACTGGGCATAGAAGTTATCTACTTTAACCCGCTTTTTGTTTCTCCTTCATATCATAAATATGACACACAGGATTATGATAACATTGATCCTCACTTTGGCGTAATTTCCGTGGCGGAAGGCCGTCTGCTTTCCGCATTGGATACGGATAACCGAAACGCGGAACGTTACATCAGCAAGGTAACCAGAAAGGAAAATCTGGACGCCTCCAATGCATTGTTCGCAACGCTTGTGGAGGAAGCTCATAAGCGGGGCATCCGTGTTATTATGGACGGTGTTTTTAATCATTGTGGCTCCTTCCACAAATGGTTGGACCGCGAAAAAATTTACGACGGGCAGCCCGGCTATGAAAAGGGTGCCTATGGTCACGCTGACAGCCCCTATCGCAATTACTTTTTATTCCGGCAAACCGATGGCTGGCCGGACAATAAAAGTTACGATGGCTGGTGGGGATTTGATACCCTGCCTAAGTTAAGTTATGAGACGTCCATTGCTTTGGAAGACGAGATTATGCGTATTGCCGCCAAGTGGGTATCCCCGCCTTACAATGCCGACGGCTGGCGTTTGGATGTAGCTGCCGATCTTGGCACCAGCGAGTCTTATAACCATGCCTTTTGGAAACGGTTTCGTAAGGTGGTAAAAGCGGCAAATCCCGATGCCGTCATTATTGCGGAGCATTACGGCAATCCGAGTGCCTGGCTTGGTGGCGATGAATGGGATAGCGTTATGAATTACGATGCATTTATGGAACCGGTAAGCTACTTTTTAACCGGAATGGAAAAACATAGCGACGAATATCATCCGGAGTTATGCGGAAATCTGGACTATTTTAAAGGCGCCATGGAGTGGCATATGAAACAGTTTTTGAAGCCTTCGCTCTATTGTAGCATGAATCAATTATCCAATCATGACCACTCACGATTTTTAACCCGGACCAACCACAAAGTCGGTCGTGTGGCAACTCTTGGCTATAAAGCCGCCGAAGAGGGTGTGAACCCGGATGTTATGGCAGAGGCGATTTTTTTACAAATGACCTGGCCCGGCGCTCCAACCTTGTACTACGGCGACGAAGCCGGTGTATGCGGCTTCACGGATCCGGATAACCGGCGAACGTATCCCTGGGGAAAAGAGAACAAGACGTTGCTGGAAGTCTACAAGAAAGCTATCTCTCTACATCGTGAATACAGTGTCCTGCGACACGGTTCGTTCCGTTTCTTGAACGGACGAACGCAGTTACTAAGCTATGCGCGTTTTAATCAGACGGAGCAAATCCTTGTGCTGATTAATCACACCCAGTCAACGCTGCGAGACACCATTTGTGTATGGCCTGCCGGTGTGCCGAAAAACACACTGCTAAAGCAGCGCATCTATTACAATAAAGGAAAAATCTCAGAAATTCTGGTTCCTTATGAAGTTGTAGATGGCTATCTTGACATTGCCATTCCGCCAAACTCGGTGGTGATCCTTCATGGAGAGCACAATGCTCCTTATCCATTTGAAGAAGAAAACAAGCCGCCGGTAACAACGGAAAAGGAATCCGCTTCGTCAAAAGAGCAACCGCGAACAACCGGCAGCCGCTGGTAGTATGACTCTTCTAAATAGTATAAGCCGCCAGGTAACATTGCTTACCGGCGGCTTTTCTCAATTGATGCTTCGATAATAAAAAAAAGACAACCTGTCGTTCGGTTGTCTTTTAGGAGAAGGTATTTTTACTATGGGGTTAGCAAAAATTATATAATGTATTGGGGGGGGTTTACGTGTATTATAATACCACGGTGCCACATTGAAGTGTGCCCAAACTTTACAAAATTCGCCAATCTTTTTTATGCATTTTGCACAAATACCATCTCTAATTCTCAAAAAGGGCTTCGAATTCCTCTTTGTTAATCTTCTCTTTTTCCAACAAGAGTTGCGCGCATGCTTCTAATACATCTTTGTGTTCATTGATTATTTGCCTTGCTTTTGCATAGCATTCATCAATAATGCGCTTTACTTCTTTATCAATGGTGGTTGCTACCTGCTCGCCATATCCTCTGGTATGGGCCAAATCACGTCCAATGAATACCTCATCGTCGTCGTCTCCGTAGCTGATTAATCCTACGTTCTCCGACATACCATACTTCGTTACCATGTCCTTTGCCATCTTGGTCGCCTGCTTAATGTCCTGGCTTGCTCCGGTAGTGATGTCGTCAAAAATCAACTCCTCTGCCACGCGTCCGCCTAAATCCACCGTGATTTCCTGAAGCATTCTTCCCTTCGTGTTAAACATGTCATCATTTTCATTCAATGGCATGGTATAACCGGCTGCACTGGCTCCGGTTGGCACGATGGATACGGAATACACCGGTCCCACATCCGGCAACAGATGGAACAGCAATGCATGTCCTGCCTCATGATATGCGGTGATTTTCCGTTCTTTCTCTGTTACAATACGGCTCTTCTTTTCCTGACCAATTCCGACTTTTACAAAGCATTTCTGAATGTCTTGCATCATAATATAAGCCCGTTTCTCTTTTGCTGCTGCAATGGCCGCCTCATTCATGAGATTCTCCAGATCCGCACCTACAAATCCTGCCGTTGTCTGCGCAATACGATCCAGATTCACATCCTCTGAAAGCGGTTTGTTCTTGCAATGCACATCCAGAATTTCGCGTCTTGCCTTCACATCCGGACGTCCTACGTAAACTTTACGGTCGAATCGTCCCGGACGCATAATTGCCGGATCCAAAATATCCACACGGTTGGTCGCTGCCATTACAATGATTCCTTCGTTGACACCAAAACCATCCATCTCAACCAGCAACTGGTTCAAGGTCTGCTCACGCTCGTCGTGTCCACCACCCATACCGGTACCACGGCGTCGTGCCACTGCATCAATTTCATCGATAAACACAATACATGGCGCATTCTTCTTCGCTTCCTCGAACAAATCTCTTACACGGGAAGCACCTACACCAACAAACATTTCCACAAAGTCCGAACCGGAAATGGAGAAAAATGGCACGCCGGCCTCTCCCGCAATGGCTTTCGCCAATAATGTTTTACCGGTTCCCGGAGGGCCCACCAAAATCACACCTTTCGGTATACGCGCACCCAAATCCGTATATTTCTGAGGATCCTTCAAAAAATCAACAATTTCTTCCAGTTCCTCTTTCTCCTCTTTTAATCCGGCAACACTGCCAAAATTGATTCTACTTACATTATCCTTATGCACCTTCGCATGGCTCTTACCAAAATCAGACATCCGGCTTCCGCCACTGGCCGCCGCATTCTGACGGTTCATCATAATCACAAACAGAATGAACATCGCTCCAAACACCAATAGCAACGGGAGCAAATCCTTTAAAAAACTTTCTGCCGGCACTGCACTAATGGTATAATTCTCAAAGCCGTGTTCTTCCATCATCTTCTGGGCGTCGTTAACATTGGATACTTCAAGAAGTCTTACTTCCGTCGTATTCTCGCCATCATCGTTGCGCGCCGCCAACACAACTTTCAATGTTCCGGTAGGAACATCCCGGCTCTGAACCACCTCAACACTTACAACCTGTTTCTCGTCCAGATCCTGCAAAAACATATCCTTGGAATACACCGTGTCTTTGCCTACCTGATTATCAAAAAAGTACCAGATTGCTATTACCATCAGCACAAGTAAAATGTAAATTGTTAAACCTCGCGCTTGCTTCTTCACCTTCTTATCCTCCTGCTCACTAATCCAGTTCTACCACACCAATATACGGAAGGTTGCGATAACGCTGCTGGTAATCAAGTCCATAGCCAATTACGAACTCGTCCGGAATATTAAATGCCGTATAATCCACATCCACCGGTTTCACACGACGTTCCGGTTTGTCAAGCAACGTGCAAAGACGAAGACTTGCCGGTTTTCTATTTTTCAAAATCTCAAGCAAATAGCTTAAGGTTCTTCCGGAATCGATAATGTCTTCCACTACCAAAACATCCTTTCCTTCAATCGGCTCATCTAAGTCCTTTACAATCTTAACAACGCCACTCGACTTGGTATCGTTTCCATAGCTGCTTACAGACATAAAGTCCATAGAAACCGGCACTGTAATACGCTTTGCCAACTCACACATAAAAAATACGCCACCCTTTAGCACACAAATCAAATGTACCTGTTTTCCGGCGTAGTCTCTGCTGATCTGCTCACCTAACTCGGCAATCTTCTTGTCTACCGCTTCTTCGTCAATCAGCACTCTTACTTTTTCACTCATTTGTTCTTTCTCCTTTATCTATTGTTATTTCCATAATTCGCCTTGTTGCCTCCGTCACCCGGGCATCATAAGAAATGCGATGTCCCAAAATCCAATATACGCGGTCGCCTTTCGCCAACACCAGCTTGGACTTTCTATCTCGCAACGGAATCTTTTCGTCAACGAAGTATTTCTTTATGGTTTTTCTGTGCCCCGCCTTATCCAGAAGAAAATAGTCTCCTTCTTTCCAAGGTCGAATTTTGATTTTATTCTTTATTATATCATAATCCAGCCATTTGGTATACGTTTTATCCGGAATTTCAGAATTTCTAACGCTTTTTGCAAAAACCCTGGCCGAAAGAATCCCTCCATCCGGCAGTCGAAGGCTCCCATTCACCGGTAAATCCGCTTCAAACTCCACTGCCTGTACTGTTGGCACTTCCTCCGCTTTTCTTAACAGTACCCCTTCATAACTTCGTTCTCCTACAATTGCATGAGGCAAATCTATGCGACTGCCTACCTGCCTGGTAAAAAGCTCCTGCACCAACGACACATGAATTCCGCCCGTGTCCTTCCGTTTACCACTTACTTCCCCCACCGCCAGCAAAATCACCTGTTTTTGCAAATACGGCATTGCTTCGCAGAGCGAATTTAATAAAAGAATCTCCCCATCCCGGTGTCTGCTATGCTGCTTTGCGCATCGCATAACTTCGTGCCAAAGCACCTCCTCCGCCTCTGCCACATGCTGCGCCGTCTGACCAAAATGACGCACTGCCTCGCTGTTTACTTCCAAAAGCAACGGCATCACCTGATGACGCAAAAAGTTCCTGGTGTAGGTCTCATCTGCATTGGTGGCATCGGTACAATACGCAATCTTTTTTTCCAAAAGATAGTCTTCTATCTCCTTGCGGCTTACACCTAACAATGGTCGAATCAGCATTCCATCCACGCCGTCCATGGGATGCAGCCCTGCCAATCCCGTTCCTCTGCAAAGAAAAAACAACATGGTTTCCATTAAATCATTGGCATGGTGCGCCACTGCAATTTTCGTTGCCCCGACTTCCTTTCCACAGGAATATAGCGCTTCGTAGCGAAGCTCTCTGGCCGCTTCTTCCTCGCTCATTCCACTTTCACTTACCAGTGCCGGAACATCCACCCGTTTTACATAGCAGGGAACCTTCCAATCGGCGCACAACGTCTTTACAAACTCCATATCTTTAAGGGACGCCTCCCCACGGATTCCGTGCTCTACCGTCAAAACCGCCAACGAAAATTGCACCTGACTCCGGTAGTCTAATAACACACGAAGCAAACAGACAGAGTCCGCGCCTCCCGAGACCCCTACAAGTACCTTGTCTCCTTTCCGAATCATTTGCTGTTGTTCTATATATCGAAAAACCTGTTTCATCCTTATCGCTCCCAAATGCCTGCCACAAGCACCATGCAGTCATCGGTATTCCTTCCTTTTGTTTCATTTACAATTTTCATAATCCGATCCGCCATTGCTCCCGGATTTCCTTTTGGTATCACGCGAAGCACTTGCCGAAACGTTTCTTCCGGCTCGCCATCTGCCAACGCATCCAGCACGCCATCGGAAACCATAACCAAATAATCCCCGTCATAGAGTTTCCGCCGAAGGGGTGTTATCTCCGTTTGCACAAACGCTCCCACCGGCAGTCCGCCTTTCGTAAGTTCTTCTACCTGATTTTTTCGAATCAGAAAGCTTGACGTGGCACCCATTTTGTAAAAAAGTGCCTCCCCGGTGAATCCATCAAATTCGCATACGTCCACTGTCGCGGTAAAACCCTCGTCATTTTTCGAAGCCAGGCACCCATTTGTCATGGTAAGGGCATCCTTCGTTTCAAATCCCGCCTCCAGCAGTTCTTCTATTAACTCTAACACGCTTTCGCTTTGGCGGCAAGCCTTTTGCCCTCTCCCCATGCCATCGGATAACATTAGGGTGGTTTTCCCCTGTTCACTTCGTACAACCGAAAAATTATCGCCACAGGGCTCCCCCTTCTCTCCGCTTACACCGGTCACAAAATACCGCACTTGAAAACGCCCCCTCTGCGCAAGGCACACCATGTGCTCCCCTTGGGGCAAATAGGCTCCCACCGGTTCTTTAACAAAAAATCCCACTCCAAATGCTTCCTTTGCCATTTTTGCCAACAAGGCGCAGGGGACTTTTTGCTTTTTTCCTACCCTCACCCAAAAGGTCAGTTCTCCCCTTCCTTGTTCGTCTTCCAGATAGCAATACTGCCAGCTTTCTATCCCCTTCTCCGACAGCGCGTATTCCAGATGGCATATCTCCATTTCTTTATTAGGACAGGCGTATTCTTTTTCCTGCAGGCAATCCGTCAGCGTGTCTGCTAATGCTTTCAGACCATTTTGCACCACAATGGCAGATTCCCCCTCCGGTGTCACGATCGCCTGCGTTCGGGCCTCTTGCACACTCTCAAGGGTATGCGATAATTTTTCCACCGCCCTGACACACCCCATGAGTCGCCCCCGCGGCTTAAATTCCGTCGCCCGGGTATGTACAAATAACTTCTTTTTTTCTACCATGCACTCATGAAACAGTTGTTTAAAGCATAGCACCATACTCATACCAAAAGTGGACTCTAACGCCACCACCATCACCCCATACCGGCTCAAGGAAAACGCTTCCCCTGACAATCCCACTGCAAATACACTGATTCCGACAATAAGTGTGGCAAAAGGGGTACTTACGCTTCGTCGCTTGCGCTTCACCAGCCCTTCCCCCACCAGGATACAAGTACCAATCAAAAAGTATTTGATTCCCATTAGGTAGGGCACAAACAGCGACAATCCTATGCCATAACTAATCATTAACAACGGCGCCGCAACATTTTCGCACCCCATGATACCAATCACCCCCGGGAAAAAGGGGTTGGCCCCCATAAGGCGAACAGCTGTAATCCCCAATACCCCCATGTAACATACGATTTGCTTTTTTCTCATTTCTGTATAACTCCTTTCACGTTTTGCCCTGCATTATATCCGTTCTTTCGTTCAAGGATTTGTCTATTATTGACGAGTAAAATGAGAAGTTTTCGCCTTTTTTCTCCCTCTACCTTCGCTTGAAGTTAACGCAAAAATGGCACACTACGTCTTGTAGTATGCCATCAACTGCCTTCTATCCGTTCTTTACTGATCCGACTTAAAGATAATCTCATTCTTGAACACCATGCCTAATTTCTCACGCGCCACCTGCTCTACATACTCCATGGTCTTCGTAAACTCTTCTAATGCAGACAATTCCTCTTGTCTGCCCGCCTGCGCTTCATACTGTTCCTCTAAGTTCTTCTTCTCTTCCTTACAAGCTTCATTTGCGCGGTATAGCTTGACTACATTAAATCCAAGCACTACCACCATCAGCAGTAGCACCAAGGTCACGATACGCGTTGTATGGTTCTTTTTTCTATTCGCTCTTCGACCCATGGCTCCTCCTTGCTTATTTACTACCTTTTCTAATATTGTAAACAGAAATATGCATTTTCGCAAGAATTTTTTTCGTAATGAAGCGAAAGTGAAACCACATACCGCCCGCTACGCTTCCCAATGCATAAAAACGCAGGCGCCCTTCGTTCATTACAAACAGCAGCCAAAAAATACTTCCGGATGCCACTATCCAAAACCCACCATCTTCCCATACAATTGCTCTGTGAGGATGCCGCACCATGCGGCGTGCCGCAAGAATCAGCCCGTACACAAGCATCAGCAGGTTTCCAAGGGCAAAGCTCCCCCCTAACAGCTTTAACTCTTCATAAATTGATTCCTGAACTTGAATCCACATCTACGCAAACAGCCTTCCGAACATTCCGCCTGTTTTTTTGTCAAAGGAGGGGGTGTCGCTGTAGGCCAACGTGTCTACCTCACCATCAATGTCCACCTCGCCCTTTTCCAGACTCAGGCGGCTGACATGTAAATCGGCACCTTTTACCATCAGCATTCCATTTTCTGTTTCCAATAATACTTCATTCAAATCAAAGCGAATCACATCCACAATCCCGGTTAGTCCAAGATTCTTTCGATTCGTAAGCTGTAATCGATGTTCCATTTTCTTTCCGTCCTTTCCGTACTCTATCAAACTTTATGTACAGTCCGTCCGAAATAGAACTTTCCTTTACAGATACTCAAACATTTCCTTTGCCTGTTCCTTCTTCTGGGTTTCCGCAATCTCCAAAACCCGAACCTTCACATTCCTGGTTCCAAACATTATCTCAATCACATCCCCGACCTTCACGTCGTAAGAAGCCCGGGCAACCTTATCGTTTACCATTACACGTCCCGCATCGCAAGCCTCATTGGCCACGGTTCTTCGCTTAATCAAGCGGGACACTTTTAAATACTTATCAAGTCTCATTTCTTCCTCCGATTAACGTAAAAAGGAACGCACAATATGGTGCGTTCCTCGTTTGCTATTTCGAACTATGCATTAACCATGTCTTTTAATGCTTTACCTGCTTTGAATTTAGGAGCTTTGGAAGCTGGAATGTTCATTTCTGCACCAGTCTGTGGGTTTCTTCCTGTTCTTGCAGCTCTTTCAGAAACTTCAAAGGTTCCGAAGCCAACTAACTGTACTTTCTCACCTTTCTTCATTTCTTCTGCAACTACCTCGGTGAATGCTTTTAATGCTTTCTCTGCATCTTTCTTAGAAATTTCAGCCTTGTCAGCCATTACAGCTACTAATTCTGCTTTGTTCATTTTTAAGTTCCTCCTCATTAAATTCATAATACTGTTAAAACTCAATATTACTCATAAATCTATTTATATATGGTTTTTCTCCGTTTGTCAAGAAAAATCGGCTATTTATTGCTTCTTTTTTACGAAATCAGGGTCTTGGAGGCATTTTTTAGTTCCTCAGACAGTGTTTTTGCCTCTGCGAACGATCCTGCCTTCACGCCGTAATAAAGCTTGATTTTCGGTTCGGTTCCGGATGGACGTACACATACCCAGGCATCGTTTTCCAATTCGTAATATAATACATTGGACTTCGGCAGTGTAAGCGTTTCGGTTGCTCCGGTGGCAACATTCACGCTTTCTCCCTTCTGGTAATCCTTTTGAACAAGGACTTTAAATTTTCCGATGGATGATTTGGTTTCTCCATGAAGGTTGTCCATAATTGCAGCAATCTTCTGCAATCCTTCCATTCCTGCCAGCGTTACCGATTCCACGCCATCTTCGTAATATCCATAGCGTTCGTACATTTCCAGGCAGGCATCCCATAAGGTTTTTCCCTGTTGTTTGTAAAAAGCGGCTGCCTCGCACAGTAACGTGGTCGCTACTACTGCATCTTTATCACGGGCATAGGTGCCCGCCAGACAACCATAGCTTTCTTCCATTCCAAACAGGTAGGTTCCACCGCCCTGCTCTTCGAACTGCAGAATCTTTTGTCCAATGTATTTAAATCCGGTTAAAACCTCTATGAGCGTTGCGCCGTAACCCTTTGCCACCGCGTCAACCAAATGGGTACTTACAATGGAGCGAATCACTACTGCATCTTCCGGGAACTGACCCAGCGCCGTTTTTTCCCGCAAAATATACTCCGCAAGCAAGCTTCCTGACATGTTTCCGGTAAGGGCATGGTATTCCTTCCCCTTCGCATCCCATACGTATACGCCAAGACGATCTGCATCCGGATCCGTAGCAAGTACCAAATCCGCCTTCTTCTCTTTTGCAAGCTTAAGCGCAAGCTCAAATGCCTTTGGCGATTCCGGATTCGGATAATCCACCGTTGGAAAATCTCCGTCCGGCAGCTCCTGCTCTTTTACTACATACACATTCTCAAACCCAAGTTCGGAAAGCATTCGACGAACCGGAACATTGCCGGTTCCATTTAACGGCGTGTATACAATGCTGATTTCCTTTCCCATAGCTTTAATCACTTCCGGGTGTAAAATCTGCTTCTTTAATTCTGCCAAATAGGTTTGATCCACTTCTTCTCCCATCACTTCATAAAGCCCTTTGCTTATAGCTGTTTCTTTGTCCATGGTTCGAAGGGTTCCATAATCGCTAATGGCCTTTACTTCGTCCATAATTCCTTTGTCATGGGGCGGCGTAATCTGCGCACCGTCTTCCCAATATACCTTATATCCGTTGTAGTTACTTGGGTTGTGGCTCGCCGTAATGTTAATACCGGCAATGGCCTTTTTTAAGCGAACTGCATAGGATAATTCCGGCGTCGGGCGCAAGGATTCAAAAACATAGGCTTTGATTCCGTTGGCTGCCAGGCAAAGTGCTGCTTCATCAGCAAACTCCGGAGACATATGGCGAGAATCATAGGCAATGCAAACACCGCGCTCTTCCCCCTTCTGTTTTCGAATGTAATTGGCAAGTCCCTGGGTTGCTTTTCGCACCGTATAGGCATTCATGCGATTTGTTCCTGCGCCGAGAATTCCACGAAGTCCCGCTGTTCCAAATTCCAACTCCCGATAAAAACGTTCCGTAATCTCTTTCTCATCTGAGGCAATCTTACGAAGTTCCGCCTTGGTCTCTTCGTCAAAATATGGTTCCTCACACCATTTCTTATAATTTTGCAGTGCGTCCATGTTCATCCTTCTTTCTAATTATTTTCCTTCGTGTCCTCCGACTTATTATCCTTGGTATCGGTACTTGTCTGCTTGCCGGAGTCCGTCAAAATCTTCATTACTTCATTCGCAAGTCCACCTACACTTCCCGTGTTGCTGCCACTGGTATTACTTGTGGTACTTGTCGTATTCGAATTGCTGTTTTCGGTGGTCGTTTGTGTACTCTTCGAGCCGTTGCTTTCCGTAGTGGTTTTACCGGCAATGGATCCCGCTACACTTCCAGCCAAACCGGAGGTTGGCTTCGAATTATTTGCATTTGCATTGGTACTTCCGGTTTTGTCCGAAAGGTTAATACTAATAACTGCTTTCTTGGAATTAACAAACAATAACTTTGTCCAATCATCATAGCCTTTCTTCGAAGCATTGATGCGATACACTCCGTAAGGAAGCTTCATGGCTTTGCCAACCGCAACTTCCTTTCCATTGATGGTAACCGTTACATTCTTCTGCTCCGTCAAAAGCGTCAGCATGCAGTCCTTCTTTGCCCCGGCATGGTATTTGGCTAAGTCAACGGTGGTTACTTTTCCCGGTTCAATGGTAATCTCTTCACTTCCACCTCGTCCGGAACCGGCCACTGACAGCAAATAGGTTCCTGCCCGCACCGGTAAGGTTTCTTCTTTGGTGATGCGCGCTGCTGCCACATTTCCAAGTACGAAATACCCTTTCTCAAACCCCGCAATATTCTTAAACTGAAGTTCTCCATGTTCGGTGCTGATAATTACACTGATAATCTCTTTTCCCTGTCCAATCAGCGTAAGTTCATCGTTCTCACCGATCTGATCTCTGGTAAACACATCAGCACCATCAAATACGGGCACCAAATCGTTTAAGTGGTAGGACTCTTCTCCTACAACCATCCGGTCGTGCTCCTTATCCAAAGCAAAACGAATCAGGTTCGGAAATACCCACACCTTATCCGACTGGCGCATCGTTTCCACCGTCTGTGTATTAACGTCAATGGTTAATTCGTATATCTCCCCCGGTGTCAACTGTTCCACCGCCTTCGGTTGTCCATAACGGTCAAACACATCGGTTCCACCGGTATAGTGATACGCAAGCTCTTGTGCCGATCCGGTGACTTTCTGAAAGAGCATCAAATCCGTATCTTCCATCACGCCACGATAAATAAACAGCAACGGCTTATTCTTCGCTTCTTTTTCCGCATTTCCGGAAGATACCGCCTCGAAGCCCCCACCGGTTCCAATGACCACTTTCGGTTCTTTCTTTGCACATCCTACTGCCGTCAAAAGCGTGCACAGCAGTAGCATCCCTAATTTCATTCGTTTCATTGTATCATCCTTCGTATTTTTCACTCTTTTCATTATACAACGAACTCTTCCAAAAAGGCAAGAAACCGACTTCGTTCCTCTTCCTGTTTTGCCAGTCTCCCCAGCTTTTCCAAGTCTCGCAGGATTATGTGATTTTTTCGTGTCGTAGCATAATGGTTTACAATTTTCAAAAAACGGGACGGATAGGCCAACCTCAGATACAGTTGCCGACGTTCTACTCCCGTCAGCGGATACTCTTCTTCAAAAGCCCTAAATAGCGCACAAAACAACTCTTCCCTATACTGGTTCTTCTCCAGGAGTTTCCGTGCGTATAATGCAAAGTCTGCTACACAGCTGTCCCTCCCCAGATTATCAAAATGCACGACAGCCGCACACTCCTGCCCCACCAACACGTTATGATGCGTATAATCCCTATGGCTGTATTCGTAACGTACCCCTACGCTGGTTTCCCATGCTGCCTCTTTTTCAGCAATTTGAAGTCCTTGTTCATAAAATCTCCAAAAAAGTCTTCGAAATTCCATATCAAACTCATTTTTTTGCCGCTTTTTCCCAATGAAATTGCTAATAGTTTTAAGCTCGCGGTTCTTTCTCCTCACCATTTCCCCGTAAGTAGCCAGCGATTTTTCCTGCGTATCCTCCTTCGGCATCTCTGAAAAGACGCGCAATAGTTTCCCCAAAAGGCGGGCACCAAGCACCACCTCTTTCTCATTTGTAGCGCTGATTTCCCGGTCGGTATACCAGCTTCGCAAGGTGTACGTTTTTCCGTACGAGTCCTCTCCCACCGGTTCTCCTTCCTTTGTCAAAACCGGCGTATCCACAAGAAATCCCGCCGCTTCCAGCTCAAGCATAACCTGACGTATAAACAGGATGCGTTGCGCGCTCCCTTCATATTCCTTTAAGAAAAAATTACCTTCTTCGCATTGGCACCAGATGCCGCCACGTATCCTGTTCATTTGGGTTACCGTGTACGGATACTGCTCCATGCATTCCATCTCCCTATTATACAAAATGGCCCTCCCCACAATAGATTTTCTTCTATTGTATGAAGGACCATTTTCTTTTATTCTATCCACTGCTTTGCCATATCCAAAAGCACCGTTTTTTCGTTAATTTCAGGCCTTTTCAAAACCTCATTTAATAATTTACCAAGTATTTCCCCAACCATTCGTCCCTGGCAAACCCCCAGTTCCATTACCTCCTTGCCGGAAATCGCCAACTCTTTTATCGTTAAGCAATCCCCTCGCTCCAGAATCTTTTTCGCCAGCAACCGTTGATTTTCCAAGGTTTTATCGCCATTTACTTCCCGAAGCATACAATATCGCTCAAACATCGGCTCGCCATACCGGCTTAAGAAACGACGGATTGCTTCTTCTTCCTCCGCAATGTCTGTTTGCGCCAAAAAAACAAGCGTTTTCACAATTTCGATGGTTTCTCTATCAGTTTTCAACCGCCTTAGCAGTCTTGCCGTGGCATCTTTTTTCTCTTCGGCTTCTCCACACAAACAGCTGTCAATCAAAAGTGCCAAACGTACGTACAATTCCTTCGGAGACTTCCGCAACTGCCAAAGCAATTGGGTTTGCACCGCTTCCTCATGCATACGTATGCTTAGCTCCGGCAAAATCACATCAAAAACCTTTGTCTCCACCGTTATAAACAAATAGTCCGGATAATCGGAAGCCAACAGTTTACGAAACTCCGTGTAGATACGTTCTACACTCACCATCGCTAATCGCCCCGCTAATGTCCTCATTGCCACTTTGGTCTTCTCTTCAATCGTAAATCCAAGTTGAGCTCCAAATCTGGCCGCACGCAAAATACGAAGTGCATCCTCCGTAAAGCGCTCCATGGCATCACCCACACAGCAGATTCTCTTCTCCTCTAAATCCTGCACACCGTTAAACAGATCCACCAATCCCGTTCTCGGATGATATGCCATTGCATTGATTGTAAAATCCCGCCTGCGCAGGTCTTCTCGCAAGCTGGCCGTAAATGACACTTCCTTCGGGTGTCTTCCATCTTCGTATTCTCCATCCACCCGATAGGTAGTGACTTCGTAGCCCTGCTTTCCCATAAGTACCGTCACCGTACCGTGTTGAATTCCGGTGTCTACCGTTCTTTTGAAAATGGCCTTCACTTCCTCCGGCGTTGCCTGTGTGGTAATATCCCAATCTCCCGGTGTTCGTAAAAGAAGGCTATCACGAACGCAGCCGCCTACAGCAAATGCTTCGTAGCCGGCTTCGTTCAAATTCTCTATTATTGTTGTTACCGCATATGGTAATTCCATGGTCATTAATATGCTTTGCCCCAGTACACTAGCTTCTTCGCTTTCTTGCCACAGCATACACAGGTATCTGCAATCTCTTCCTGCTCGAATGGCATACAGCGGCTGGTTGCACCGGTGTCCTCCTTAATCTTGTTCTCACATGCTTCATCACCACACCACATCGCGCGTACAAATCCGCTCTTCTCTAACATGATTCGCTTAAATTCCTCATAATCCCTGGCATCGTAAACATGCGCATCGCGATGTTTCTTGGCACGTTCAAACATATCCTTCTGCATGGCCTCTAAAATTTCTGCCATCTTCTCTTCAATCTCGTCAAGCGAAACCGTAATCTTCTCTCCAGTATCACGGCGAACCACAACACATTGATTTGCTTCAATATCCTTCGGTCCAATTTCAATACGTGTTGGAATTCCACGCATTTCCTGCTCTGAGAACTTCCATCCCGGACTCTTATCCGAAAAGTCTGTTTTTACAGAGAATTTCTTTGCCAGGCGAGCGCGAATCTCTTCTACCGTATTCACAACGCTTTCTTCCTGTTGGCGAATTGGTACAATCATAATCTGCGTTGGTGCAATTCTTGGTGGTAACACCAAACCATTGTCATCTCCATGCACCATAATAATTGCTCCGATCATACGGGTTGTCATCCCCCAGGAAGTCTGATGTACATATTGTAACTTATTCTCTTTATCCGTATACTGAATGCCAAAAGCTCTTGCAAATCCATCTCCGAAATTATGGCTGGTTCCGGACTGCAATGCCTTACCATCATGCATCAGCGCCTCAATGGTATAGGTTGCTTTTGCACCGGCAAATTTCTCTTTATCCGTCTTTCTACCACGTACTACCGGAATTGCCAGTACTTCTTCCACAAAATCCGCATAAACATGGAGCATCTGCTCTGTACGAGCCTCAGCCTCCTCTGCTGTTGCATGGGCAGTATGTCCTTCCTGCCACAAAAACTCACGACTTCTCAAGAAAGGTCGGGTGGTCTTCTCCCAACGTACCACGGAACACCACTGGTTATAAACCTTTGGCAAATCGCGGTAAGACTGGATTTCATTTGCATAGAAATCACAGAATAACGTTTCCGAAGTTGGTCGTACACACATGCGCTCCTGTAACGGCTCTAATCCACCGTGGGTAACCCACGCAACCTCCGGAGCAAATCCTTCTACATGATCTTTCTCTTTCTGTAAAAGGCTTTCCGGAATAAACATTGGCATGTAAACATTCTCTACGCCTGTCTCTTTAAAACGACGGTCCAACTCTCGCTGGATGTTCTCCCAGATTGCATAGCCTGCGGGCTTAATTACCATACACCCCTTTACACTGGTATAGTCTGTTAAGCCTGCCTTCAGTACCACATCGGTGTACCACTGGGCAAAGTCTTCATCCATGGAAGTAATGGCTTGTACCATTTTCTTATCCTTAGCCATCTTATATCCCCTTTCCTGTTCTTTTCAATATATTTGATGATGAAATCCTTAAAGGATTTCTTCAACCCAGATTAAGTTCGCTCTTTCCATCTGCTGCGGAAGGTCTTGGCATACATCTGATTATTCATAAAAATGCAAGCTCTTCCGGCTTCCTTCGCCTGATACAGGCTTCGGTCAGCCTCTGCGCGCAGTTCGAAAAATTCACGCTTATAGTTGTCTAAATCCCAATGACACACACCCATACTTACACTGACAAATGGAAGAAAATTCGTATCCGCATGCGGAATTTCCAAATCCTCAACTTCTTTCTTACAACCCATTGCCCACTGCATGGCATCGGTTTCACTGATTCCCGCCAAAAAAACAAGAAACTCCTCTCCACCCACACGCGCTGCAAAATCAGAAGACCGTCTGGCATGCTTACGAATTACAGCTGCCACTTGTTGAATACAATTATCTCCTGCACCATGTCCAAAGGTGTCATTGTATTTTTTAAAATTGTCTATATCCACCATAACAACCGCAACCTCAAGGCCCTGACGATTGCAAAATGGCCACACCGCACTAATGCGGTGTTCAAATCCACGCCGGTTCAACAACTCTGTCATCTGATCCGTCTCCGCCTGCCGCTTCGCATTCGTTAACTTATCATTCTCCAACAACCGACGGGTATAACTATAATAATTCTGATGTGCAACCACATTTCCGAATACGATAATTACGCATGCATATAAGGCACGCTCCCAATCTATATTACCAATCAAAACATGTGCTATAACCGCAATAACTTCTACGGCCTCGCAACCAATTTGCTCCGGCGTCGGCATAATCGGAATCAGGCAGACACCTGCCACAAAAATTAAAATCTGTACCATAATACAGACTGTGTTATTCGACATAAACGTTGTTGTGCACAAAAATAATGTTTCAACCAGCCAATAACTGCGAATTGCATGTATATAACTTTGTTCTTTCTTCTGCCTTATCAAAATGTAGGAAACAAGAAAATATGTTATCTCAATAATATCAATTCCACATAGTATCCCCCATCCCGCTAATGGTGATACCAAAGAACCTCCTACCAAAATAAACTGTAGCCACAAAGAAGTCAGTAATAAAACAGAAAGAGCGGATGCCAACAGCATCCGTCGCATATTATCACGCTCCAAATGTGTCGCAAGATTCGCGTTCTTGCGTATGGAGACACGTATATTCTTCTTCATTTGTTCTTACCCCAACTGCTACGGTCACTTCCCTATATTATCTCTTTCAACTTATTATTCTATCACGGCATATCGGTCATGGCAAGCATTTCCTACTAAGAAATCACCTTTATGCACTGCCAGTAATCATCCGTTTGACGAATGTCCTCTCCAATCTTAATTACCGGATGGGACAAATCATTCGGTGGAACAAAAAACACCTCCCCTACTGACCCGTCCGTCATTCGTACATTTTTTTCACGAAGATAGCGCGCCATATAATGAATAAACACAGTCAAAACCTTCTCATCCAGGCCTTGATTCAGTCCATCCCGCAGTCCATCCAATACATCAAACGGAACCCGCGCCGCCTTGTACACACGTTTATTCACTAATGCATCATACACATCCGTCACCGCCGTAATTCTCGCAAAAAGCGGAATATCATCCTGCAATCCATCGGGATATCCGCTTCCGTCGCTTCGCTCATGATGATAAAGCACCGCCTCCTTAATCCGGTCATTCACGTCATCACCCAACAATTCATAGGAATAGACCGCATGGCGTTTCACAATCTCAAATTCTTCCGCGGTCAACTTCCGTGGTGCATTTAATATGGAATCCGGAATCATTGTCTTTCCCACATCATGCAAGGTACCTGCAATAATTAACTCATATACCTCATGTGGATGCATGCCCAGACTTTCCGCCACAATTCCGTTCAAAAGCCCCACATTTAAGCTATGACGCTGCAACTGTTCATCCATCGGTCGCGGCGTGTCTATGCAGTTCAAAAGCACCGTCATATTTTGCTGTTGAATCGTGTGCATGACATCCTTCGCCACATCCTCTGCCATATCCCAGGGCACTTCCCTTGCCTTATTTGCATACGCAAGCAAGCGATTCACCTGATCTTTAAGACGTGTATATCCACAATTCTGCTCAAGAAGATCCTGATCGTCCTCCGGATTCACAACACGACTTTCCATAACCACTCTGTAGGATTTCTCTCCTGACATGACGTAGCGGTCTTCGCCGCCAAAAGAAACAATCTGTTCCAGTTTCTTCCAAGTCACTTCCTCCCCTGCAGGAATCAGCAACACCTCTCCGGTACGGTCGAACAAATCCTCCTCCAGTATCAATCCTTCCCACAAATAGTCTACCGGGAATTCATATAGCGTTTTTCTCTTAGCAATTTCTGATTTCTTCATTGTATTCTCACTTCATTCATTCGAATTATTTAGTCAGCAATACCCTTACAACCATACTCTTCTGTCCATATTCCACCATTTTGCTTGCGGACAATCTCATACTGCTTGCGCATCTCCCGTCCCTTCAAATCCAATAACAGTTGAATATGATCTCCTATTTCAAAACTTCCTGCAAACGTACGAATCAATACCCCATTCGCACTAATATTCTTTGTCATTACCCAAATTGGTTTTCGAAGAATCACCTTACAATGGCGATACAAAATCGCCTCCACCACACCATCGGTGTCCACTGGATAACGCACATTAGCACGGTTCTCTTTCTCTTGTCCCTTTCCAAGCGCCACCTCGATGGCATTTGCTACAATCTGCCCGTGCATAACTCCATAGTACTCATATAAACTATCGCGCCCAAAAACCAAAACGGTTACCGCTTTGGTTTCGCGCTTTTCCACACAATTTGCGGAAATCTTAATAACATTTCGACTTGTGTCAATACCGATAATACGGGTCTCCGCTACCAATTCGCCATTCTCAGCGTCACGAAGTACCACTTTACAGCTTTCCATTTGCTTAACTACCATCTGCTCCCCCTAAAATAACCATAATCCTATTTAATGTTCCCATTATAACATAAGCCTCGTTAAAAATCAAAAACTTCAAATGCCTTTCCCCTTGGTTTCACCGAAAAACTCAGTCGTTCGCCATGGGTTGGATGACTAAATTCCACATAGCAGGAACACAATCCCAAAGGCATGTATTCTCCATTCGCATTTCCATACTTCCGATCCCCCACAATAGGCAATCCGGCATGGGCCAATTGCACCCGGATTTGATGATGGCGTCCGGTCTTTAATTTTACGCGTACCAAACTTTTATCATTCACCTGTGCAACTTTCCGGTACTCCAGACAGCTTCGTTTCGCATCTTTTTCCCCTTCCTTTCCGACACGGCTTATATTCTTTCTGCCATCCCGAATCAGATAATCCGTCAGGGTCTCTTCCTCCTTCGCCTCCCCGTATACTGCGGCAAAATATTCCTTCACAACACGACGTTCCCGCACTTGCTCGCTAAGTGCCGCCGTTGCCTCTTTCGTCTTGCCAAGAACCATTAACCCTTCCACCGGCTGGTCTAAACGTTGCACCAAACCAACATAGGTATCCTCCCCTTTGTTCTTACGATAATTCGCTGCCAAAGACACCATGTCCATCTGCCCTATTTTTGCAGTTTGGGTAGGGACTCCTGCTGCCTTGTAACACACCATTATCGCCTCATCTTCATAGATAATGTCTAGCACGTTCCTATCCTCCTACACGATGAAGCCCATACCACGAAGGGTACGGGCGCTCACCTGTGATTCTTATTTACTTCAACTCCGCTTTCAATTCTTCCACGCGGTCCAATTTCTCCCATGGAAGATCCAGATCGTTTCTTCCGAAATGTCCATATGCTGCCGTCTGTTTATAAATCGGTCTGCGCAAATCAAGCATCTTAATAATACCCGCCGGACGAAGGTCAAAATGCTTACGAACCAGCGCTACAATCTTCTCATCATCCACGATGCCGGTACCAAAGGTATCTACACGCACAGATGTTGGCTCTGCTACACCAATGGCATAAGACAACTGGATTTCACACTGTTTTGCAATCCCTGCTGCTACAATATTCTTAGCAACATAACGTGCTGCGTACGCCGCGCTTCGGTCAACCTTGGTACAATCCTTTCCGGAAAAAGCGCCGCCGCCGTGTCTTGCAAAGCCACCATACGTATCCACAATAATCTTTCTTCCGGTCAAACCGCTGTCTCCCTGTGGTCCGCCGATTACAAAACGTCCCGTTGGATTGATATAGAATTTCGTTTTATCATCAATAAGCTCTTTTGGAAGCACTTCATCAAATACGTATTTCTTAATATCCTTATGGATCTGCTCCTGTGTTACATCCGGTGTATGCTGCGTGGACAGAACAACCGCTTCAAGACGGAACGGATTTCCATTCTCATCATATTCTACGCTTACCTGGCTTTTTCCATCCGGTCTTAAATACTTCAATGTTCCATCTTTACGCACCTTGGTCAGCTGTCTGGTTAATTTATGCGCCAATGAAATCGAATACGGCATGTATTCCTCTGTTTCGTCTGTTGCATAGCCAAACATCATACCCTGATCGCCGGCTCCGATTGCATCAATTTCTTCGTCTGTCATCTTGTTTTCTTTTGCTTCTAATGCCTTGTCTACGCCCATCGCAATGTCGCCGGATTGCTCATCAAGCGCCACTAACACGCCACAGGAATTTCCATCAAATCCTGCTGCCGCATTATCGTATCCAATTTCACAAATGGTATCACGCACTATTTTTTGAATATCAACATACGCCTTGGTTGTAATCTCACCCATAACCATAACCAAGCCTGTGGTACAACAAGTTTCACAAGCAACGCGGCTATTTGGATCTTCTTCCATCAGTGCATCTAGAATCGCGTCAGAAATCTGGTCGCAGACTTTGTCCGGATGTCCTTCTGTTACTGACTCTGACGTAAATAATTTTTTCTCCATCATAATACTCCTTTCCTCTCTGCATGCGCAAAAAAATCCGCTTATCTAACATAAGCGGACGCGACTTCTACACCTATCTCATCCTCTTATTGTTCGATTTCTCGCTCAGGGAGGCACCTTCCATATCGGGGTTGCCGTGACTTCTTTGATCCTATGTATCTCCATCACTCTGAATAAGAGAACTATATTGTTTTATACATCATATCATACTAATTTCCCTACACTCTGTCAATGCAATACACAAATTCTTCTCATAATCGCCAAAAAACATACCAAAATCGCCAAAGTTTTGTTGACTTTTTCCTAATACCATCCTATACTGAAAATAGGATGTTTTTTGGGAGGATAGCATGAGTACGATAGCTACAAAAGATTTGCTTCCGGGCATGATTACCGCAGCTCCGGTAATTACCAAAACCGGACAAACAATATTAGATGCGAATATTCGCTTAGACAAGAAATTAATTGCACGATTGGATTTTTATTCCATTCCGTCCGTTGAAATTATTGACGATCAACGTGCTCCGGCACCAGTGAAAGAAGAACCAGTTACCGAATTGCCAAAGCTGGAAGAACCAAAGACGGAGGAACCGGCAAAAGAAGCCCCAATCGACCGCTCTGTGTTTGCAGCTGCCGGAAGAGCTTCCAACCTTCAGAAGATTCAACGAAGTGATCGTTTTCGCGATTTTCAGGTCTCCTATACCAAGAGTGTATTCGAATTAAGCTCTGCCTTAGACGGTATGGTGAATAAAACCTTCCCTTCTTCGCAAGAACTGTTGGCCACGTCCATGCAGGTATTAAATGAGCACCGCATGACGACCATCGAATTGTTTGACATGTTGCATAATATGCGACAGAATGATGATTCCGTTTATGCCCATAGCCTGAATGTTGCTTTTATTGCACGTATTTTGGGAAAATGGATGAAACTTGACAAAGAAGAAATTGAAGATTTGACCTTGGCCGGTCTGGTTCATGACGTTGGTAAACTGATGGTTCCGAAGGAAATTTTAAATAAACCGGGAAGGCTAACGGATGAAGAATTTAAGATTATTCGTCAGCACCCGCAGTATGGATACGATTTGCTGAAGGATCAACCTTATCCTAAGCGCGTGTTAAACGCCGTGCTGAACCATCACGAACGCTGTGACGGAAGCGGCTATCCACGAAATTTAAGCAAAGAAGCAGTGGATGATTTTTCCCTGGTTATTGCGGCAGCTGATGTATACGATGCTATGACGGCTGCAAGAAGCTATCGGGCACCACTTAGTCCTTTCGCCGTTATCGAGAATTTTGAAAATGAGGGACTTCAGAAATATCGTCCACATGTAATCATGACATTTTTAGAGCGAATTGCCAACACCTACCAGAACAACCGTGTTCTGTTAAGTAACGGCTCTCAGGGAACCATCGTGTTGCTAAACAGCAATCGTCTTTCCCGTCCAATCTTAAAATTGGATAACGGAGATTTTCTGGATTTGTCCACGAACACCTCTTTATCCATCGTATCACTATTATAAAATTAAATAGGAATGATGAAATCGCATTCCTACTCTCGCATAGCCGCCGGTCAGCTTTGCTGCCTGGCGGCTATGTAATAAAAAATAAGCCTGTCACACATTGTTCTTGTGTAACAGGCTTTTCTTTTCCCTTTCTAAGATACTCTATAGACAAATTTCGTAGCTTCTCTCTCGCTGGAAACCTTCTCAATGACGGCTCCAAGTCCGGCCAACTTCACTTCAAATTCTTCATAGCCTCGCTCGATATAGTGAATATCGTCCACAATAGTAAATCCTTCCGCTGCCAAACCGGCAATCACAAGTGCTGCTCCGGCACGTAAATCCGGTGCAGAAACCCTTGCTCCGGTATAACAGGATACGCCGGAAATAATGCCCACATTGCTCTCGACTTTAATATTCGCACCCATACGATTCAGCTCGTCTGCGTATCGAAAACGGTTCTCAAAAATACTTTCCGTAACAACACTGGTTCCATTCGCCAATGCAAGTACAGCTGCTATCTGTGGCTGCATATCCGTCGGAAATCCCGGATAGTAGGTTGTTGCAACCTGGGTACACTGCAATGGTTTCGAAGAAACCACGCGCACTGCATCATCGAACTCCTCTATCTCGCATCCCATTTCTTTCAACTTCGCTGTAATAGCCTCCAAATGCTTCGGAATAACATTCTTCACCATTACATCTCCCTTGGTAGCCGCTGCGGCACACATAAAGGTTCCGGCTTCAATCTGATCCGGAATCACGGAGTATTCCGTTCCATGAAGCTTCGCAACACCTTCAATACGAATAATATCCGTACCAGCGCCACGAATGCTGGCTCCCATACTATTAAGTAAGTTCGCCACATCTACTACATGAGGTTCCTTGGCAGCATTCTCAATGGTGGTCTTTCCCTTTGCAAGAACAGCGGCCATCATAATATTGATGGTTGCACCAACGGATGCCTTATCAAGGTAAATTGATCCTCCAATTAAATCCTGCGCCTTGGCACTAATCACACCATGAGCAATCTCAACCTCTGCTCCTAACTGACGAAAGCCCTTCAAATGCAAATCAATCGGCCGGCTTCCAATATCGCAACCGCCCGGAAGGGCAACCTGCGCATATTTATATTTTCCAAGTAAAGCTCCTAATAAATAATAGGAACCACGTATCTTCTTGATATATTCATATTCCACATCGTAACTACTAATGGTGGAACCATTAATCTTCACCTTGTGTGGACCAAGACGCTCCACCCTGGCTCCAATTCCTTCAATCGCCTGAAGCATCACGTTGATGTCGCAAACATTCGGCAAATTGTCAATAATTACGGATTCATTTGCCATAATCGCAGCAGGAAGTATTCCAAGAGCCGCATTCTTAGCGCCGGAAATTTCAACTTCCCCTACGAGTGGATTTCCGCCCTTTATAACGTACTGATCCATCGCACACCTCTATTATTTCATTCATAATCATTATCTATTATTATAACACATCTTTTGTTTTTTTCAACAAGACGTTATCTCCTAGTGTAGCCGCTTTCTCACTCGCTGTCAAGTAAATATTCCACAAATTTATCCAAAATGTGCTCTACACATACCATGACATCCTCTTGTTTTGTTCGGTTATTAAAATCTCTGCGATAAACAAAATATGGAGGCTGCTTTTTATTCACAAAATTCATTGCGCCTTCAAAGGATGCGATAAACTGCGCAAATCCAGCCGGGCTAATCCTTGCCTTCTCGTACAGCTTAATGGTAATCGTTTCCTGTTTTTGTGAAATCTCCGTAATATCGAGACTGTGGGCTCTTGCCTTCAATAATGCGATTTGCAAAAGTAAAAGCACCGCCTTTGGCGGATCTCCAAATCGATCAATGAATTCCTCCAGAATTTCTTCTTTATCCTCTTGCGTTTCAATGTTTCCGATACGCTTATACATATCAAGCTTCTGAAATTCATTGGGAATATAGCTTGGCGGAATAAAAGCGTTTACGGATAAATCTATTGAAGTCGCAAAACTTTCTTTTACCGGAAGGCCCTTCATAAGCTTCACCGCCTCATTTAACATTTTGCAGTACAAATCGTATCCTACCGCTTCCATGTGGCCATGCTGATCGGCACCCAAAATGTTTCCGGCACCGCGAATTTCAAGATCTTTCATGGCAATCTTAATTCCACTACCTAAATCCGTAAATTCGCGAATGGCATGAAGTCGTTTCTCTGCCACCTCTTTTAGCAACTTATCCCGTCGATACATCAAAAATGCATACGATGTACGGTTCGAACGTCCCACGCGGCCTCGCAACTGATAAAGCTGGGAAAGTCCCATGTTATCTGCATCTTGAATAATCATGGTATTGGCATTGGAAATATCCAGTCCGGTTTCAATAATGGTGGTGGTCACCAGCACATCCAGTTCGCCATTCACAAACTGATACATTATATCTTCCAGTTCCCGCTCCTTCATCTGTCCATGGGCATACGCCACATTTGCCTCCGGAACCAATGCCCGTATCCGATCGGTCACTTCCGCAATTTGTTTTACCCGGTTATAAACATAATACACCTGTCCGCCTCGGCCAAGTTCCCTACGAATAGCCTCTTTTACCATTTCCTCGTTTTGTTCTAACACATAGGTCTGAATTGGCATACGGTCAACCGGCGCTTCCTCTAACACGCTCATATCCCGAATTCCAACGAGACTCATATGCAACGTTCGTGGAATTGGTGTTGCCGTTAAGGTCAGCACATCAATCTGATTCTTTAGCTGTTTGATTTTCTCTTTATGTGCCACGCCAAAACGTTGCTCTTCATCGATAATCAATAGCCCTAAGTCCTTGTAATCCACATCTTTTGACAACAACCGGTGGGTACCAATCACAATATCTACCTCACCTTTCTTTAGACCGGCAATCACTTTCTTTTGCTGGGCCGGTGTGGAAAAGCGGCTAAGCAGACCTATATTTACCGGAAAGTCTTTCATCCGCTGCACAAACGTATTGTAATGCTGCTGCGCCAGAATCGTAGTTGGCACCAGATACACCACCTGCTTACTATCCTGCACTGCCTTAAATGCGGCGCGGATTGCAATCTCCGTTTTACCAAAACCAACGTCGCCACAAATGAGTCTGTCCATCGTTTTTTTACTTTCCATATCTCTTTTTGCCGCTTCAATCGCCAAAAGTTGGTCATCTGTCTCCTCATACAGAAATAATTCTTCAAACTCCCGCTGCCAAACCGTGTCCGGCGAAAACTGATAGCCTTCCATATTTTCTCTGGCAGCATACAGCTCCACCAGTTCCCTTGCGATATCCGTAACCGCGCCACGTACCTTCGCCTTTGTCTTATTCCAGTCCTGGCTCCCCAGCTTATTTAACTTTGGTTTCTTCGCGTCTGCTCCCGCATATTTTTGCAAAAGCTCCAGGTTATTGGCTTGCATATACAAAGCGCCACCCTTGTCATACTCAATCTTTATATAATCCTTGGTAACGCCCTCAACATCCACCTTTTCAATTCCACGATAAATTCCAAGTCCATGGTTTTCATGCACCACATAGTCGCCAATCTTAAGCTCCGCAAAATCGCGAATGCGTTCGCCCTCATATTTCTTGCGCTTCTTTTTTCTACGCTCCTGCCCAAAAATATCGCTTTCTGTAATCATGGCAAACGACAGCATGGAAAGCTCAAAACCGCGTTTCAACTTCCCATAACAAACCATAATTTCGCCCTTTTGCGGTTCCTTTGTTCGATCTTCTGTATAAAAAACCGCAAGACCCTCTTCTTGCAAGTCCTTCGCCAATCGCATGGCACGGCTCTTTGAACCGGACATAAGTACCAGTTGGTACCCGGCTTTTTTGTAATGGCGCAAGTCCTTGATTAACAGCTCAAAGCTCTTATTATAGGAATTGATGGAACGGGTTGTCATGGCATACATCGCCGATGGCTTAAAGGCTTCGCACTTCTGATCCAGTGTACTTAGCGCAATCACCGGGAATTTCCGCAATCCGGCCATCATCTTCCTGACCGGCACCAGCACATCCGTCTGCCCCGACAGCACATAGCCCTTTACCAATCGACTCTTCATGCTCTCAGAAAACTCCAGCTCCACTGCATTTGCCGCTTCCAAATCTCTGGCGGGCTCATCTATATATATAATCGTGTTTTCATTTTCAAAATAATCCAGGAAAGTAACCGTATCTTCGCAGAAATATGTCAAAAAGCTTCCTGCGCTGGCCATATCCGTTCCGTTCTCCACACCTTCCACAAGTGCATCCACCATACTCCGTAAGCGAAAGGCCTCTTCGGTGTTCATAGTCTCACGGAACTTCTTTTCCCGCATCGCTGCTTCCTTCTTAATCTTTAGAAGTCCCGTCTCCATGCGCGCTTTTGTGAGAATCAACTCCGTCGCCGGATACACCACCGCCTCTTCCATATGCTCCATGGATCGCTGACTTTCCACATCAAAACTGCGAATGGAATCAATGTCATCTCCCCAGAACTCAATACGAATCGGTGCATCTTCCGATAAGGGAAAAATATCAAGAATTCCGCCACGCACCGCAAAATCGCCTACACCTTCCACCTGGTAATTCTTCTCGTATCCCATACTTACAAGCTTCTTTGTAATCTCCGCCAACGGCGCGGTTTCGCCCACACGAAACGTAAGTACCGCCCGGTACAGTTCTTCCGGCGGCATCAGTCGATCAAGCAGTGCATCCACCGTGGTGACCACGGTGTAGTGTTCTTTTTCCCGCATCGCTTTTAGCACGGACAAACGTTCGCTGGTCAGTAGATTTCCTCTAATATCCGCCTGATAAAACAATACATCCTTTGCCGGATAGTAATATACGTCTTCATCGAAAACTTTGAAATCCTCTAACAATTCCTTCGCCTTTTGTTCATGAAAGGTGACCACCAGCCGTTTTTTTTCCGCGTCAATCCCACTCATGAGGTAGGATTTCGCCGCATCCATACATCCGGTAATCTGAATTGTACCGCTTTTTTCTCTTATATGCTGTTGTACCGCTTCATAATTTCCCCATTCTGATAGAGGTCTGTTCCAAATACTCATTTCTTTCCTTTTCCGTTAAATGCATTCATAGCCGCATCCGCATCTCCCCTTGCGATGGTAATCGCTGCCGTAGCTGCGTCTGCAATTGCTTCCTCAACCATCACCCGATCTTCTTTTGAAAATCGGCTTAACACATGATCCGCCAAATCCCAGCCTTCCGGCTTCGCACCAACTCCAATCTTTACTCGCGGAAAGTTCTGTGTTCCCAAAAGCTGGATAATATTCTTCATTCCATTATGTCCCCCGGCACTTCCTTTTTTACGGATGCGCAGCTGTCCCGGCTCCAGGCTAATGTCATCGTATACCACTAACAATTCTTCCTCCGGATCAAGCTTATAAAACTGCGTCAGGGCAAGCACCGATTCCCCACTCAGATTCATGTAGGTTTGCGGTTTTACCAAAAGCACTTTCACGCCTTCCACATATCCACTTCCAATCAGTGCCTTTCCTTTGATTTCCTTCACGGAAATCTGATACTTCTCTGCTATATAGTCAATGCAATCGAAGCCAACATTGTGCCTGGTTTTTTCATATTTTGAAGTTGGATTTCCCAATCCTACAATCATATACATACGTTTCGTACCCTTCCTTTTTCCATCTTAACACAATAATGGGAGGCCGTCTAAAGACGCCCTCCTATTATGCTCTTACTAAGTTAAACTTATTATACTATTCTTTTGGTAACTTTTCCAGTTCTTTTTCATACGCTTCCAAAATCGTCTTTGAAATAATATCTCTGGTCTTGGAGTTAATCGGATGTGCAATATCACGATACTCTTCATTTGTTCCTTTTCTGCTTGGCATTGCGATGAATAACCCCTTGTCACCTTCAATTACCTTAATATCATGAACAACAAACTGCTCATCAAAGGTTATCGAAACAACCGCTCTCATCTTTCCTTCTCTGTCAATCTTACGCACTCTTACGTCTGTAATCTGCATACCTGTCTCCTCCTTCGGGTACTAGCTAAAATTTTTGTAGCGTTTCTCGTTCTTAACTCCATGCTCTAATTTTTCAGCCGCACTATCTTAGGTTCCTCTGCTTCTCCTATAAATTCGGCATTTCCCGGAATGCGCTCATGACTTTCCACTATACAGTTTTCAATCACCGCTCCGTCTTCAATATATGTTTCATTTAAAACAATAGAGTTCTTAATTACTGCGCCTTTTCCAACGAAGACCTTCTTACACAAAACAGAATTCTCAATCTCACCGTTTATAATGCATCCGCTGGATATCAAGGCATTTTTTACAACTGAGCCCTCATTAAATTTCGCCGACGGTAAATCTTCTGTCTTTGATTTAATAGCCGGTTCTTTTTCAAAATAGTGTCGAATGTCTTTTTTCAAAAAGTCCATGTTACACCGATAGTAACTGTCTACCGTATTGATATTACTCCAATACCCATCAAATTCGTATCCGTAAATTTTCTCTACGTCTTTGTAACGAATCAGAATGTCCTGCACCAAATCATAACGTTCCTCGTCATGACTCTCCTGCAAAAGTTTCATCAAAAGGTCTTTTTTAATAATATAGATTCCCATGGACGCAATGTTGCTTGATGCCTTCATTGGTTTTTCGGAAAACTGACGAATCCGCTTATCCTGATCCATCTCTACGATGCCGAGTCTTCGCAAATCTTCTGAGTCTTCCATATGCTTTACGGCAATGGAAATGTCTGCACCTTTTTCCTCATGAAACTTCAACATCTTATTAAAATCAAATTTGCAAACACAATCCCCAGGATAAATCACCACATAGGGCTCATGACGTTTTCTTAAAAAATCCATATTCTGGTACAAGGAATCCGCTGTTCCGCGATACCACCAATTGTTGTTCTTGGTAATGGTTGGCGTAAACGTAAACAAACCACCTTGTTTTCGTCCAAAATTCCACCATTTCGATGAGTTTAAATGTTCATGCAATGAACGGGAATTGTATTGCGTCAGCACTGCTACCGTCTTGATACCTGAATTGGTCATATTACTTAGTCCGAAATCCACAGCACGATACGCTGCGCCAACCGGCATGGCTGCACTGGCGCGTTTTGTTGTTAATTCTTTTAACCCTATACTGCTTCCTCCGGCAAGAATAATTCCAGCCGCTTTCATTCCTAATCACCTGCCTTTATAATATTTTGTCCACTTGGCAGGCTCATATTCTCGTAGTCGCTAAGAGTAGTCTCACCAAGAATTGCTGTATTCTTTCCTATGGTCACGCCGGGGGGAATAACACTTCCCTGCCCAATCGTTGTAATACCGGAATTGTAAATCGACGGTTTCTCCACATTTGGCGTATTAATGCCTGCTCCAATTTTACATCCGGCTCCAATTTCACACTTTTCTGCAATAATCGCTTTATTGATTACCGCATCGGCTCCTACATGCGTTCCCGACATGATAATGGAGTCCACAATCTTTGCACCTTTCTCTACCGTAACGCCTACACCCAATACACTATTTTCCACGTCTCCATCAATATCCGATCCTTCTCCGATAATGCATTTGTAGACACTACTGTCCACTCCGTAAAACGTTGGCTGACAGGAATTTGCATTTGTGTACGTCTTCCAGGATTCATCGTAAAGATTGAATTCCGGAACAATATCAATCAACTCCATATTGGCCTCCCAATAGGAGCTTAAGGTTCCCACATCTTTCCAATACGCGTCAAATTTGTATGCAAAAACACGCATATCCTGCTGGAAACAATACGGAATAATATGTTTTCCAAAATCACAATTTGACTGATCCTTCTTGCGAATCAGTGCATCCTTTAAAACATCCCAATTGAAAATATAGATTCCCATGGATGCCAAATTACTTCTTGGTTTTTCCGGCTTTTCCTCAAAATCAATAATTCTGAATTTATCATCTGCAATACAGATTCCAAACCGTGATGCTTCATGCATCGGAACCGGCATTGCTGCAATGGTAACTTGCGCCTTGTTCTCCTTATGAAAATCTAGCATTTGCGCATAATCCATCTTATAGATATGATCCCCAGACAAAATGATAACATATTCGGGATGGTAACTCTCCATATACGCTAAGTTCTGGTAAATTGCATTTGCTGTTCCTGTATACCAGGATGTGTCACCACTCTTTTCATAGGGCGGCAAGACAGTAACACCACCGTTATTAACGTCCAAATCCCATGGAATACCAATTCCGATATGTGCATTCAGCTCAAGTGGCTGATACTGGGTCAAAACACCCACCGTATCAATACCGGAATTAACACAGTTACTCAATGGGAAATCGATAATACGGTATTTACCGCCAAATGGAACGGCCGGTTTAGCCATGCTCTGCGTAAGAACACCAAGGCGACTACCCTGACCTCCTGCTAAAAGCATTGCTATCACTTCTTTGTTTTCCATTTGTCTTACACCCCCTTGTTGTATGTTCTATCATTATAACATGAAAATTGCGAATAAATTATGAAAAAATCAACAAATCATTACATTTTTCGTCATTTTCTGTCATTTCACATTTTTTTCATTATTATTTCACAGTTTCACCACAACTTTTTTTGGTAGATTGCAAAATATTCTATTTCGAGTATAATGAAAGGATAAACAGATGTATACTATGTTAATAAGAAAAGAGAGATTCTATGTATAAGATTGATTTACAGCACCCGGTACGGGTATATTTTATCGGAATTGGCGGCGTCAGCATGAGTGGCCTGGCGCAAATTCTTATGGATCGCAATTTTTCCGTAAGCGGTTCAGATCGTACGCCTTCTGACTACACCAGGCAGCTTGAAGCACTTGGCGCAACCGTCCACTATGGGCAGGCAAAAGAGAATATTACAAAAGACATTGATGTTATCGTGTATACTGCAGCGGTTCATCCGGACAATCCGGAATATGCACAGGCAGTAAATCTGCAGATTCCTATGTTAACCCGCGCACAACTTTTGGGCCAGTTAATGACCCACTACGATACATCGATCGCTGTTGCCGGAACCCACGGAAAGACCACCACCACCAGCATGATTTCCGAGATTTTACTGGCAGGCGATACGGATCCTACCATTTCCAATGGAGGAATTTTAAATTCTATTCAGAGCAATACCCGCATCGGTCATTCCCCCTATTTTGTGGCGGAGGCCTGCGAGTATACCAACAGCTTTTTTGAATTTTTCCCGCAGTATAGTGTTGTATTAAATATAGAGGAAGACCATTTGGACTTTTTCAAGGATATTGACGATATTCGCCATTCCTTTTTACACTTTATGAACAATACCAAAGCCAACGGCTGCGTTGTAATCAATGGGCACATCGACAACCTGTCCGCTTTAACGGACAAGCTTTCTACGTCCTACGTAACCTTCGGTCTTACAGCAGATATGGATTACTCTGCCACTAATATTCACTACGACCGCTTAGGTCTTGCCACCTATGACCTTTGCAAAAAGGGAACGCCGGTAGGTTCTATCACCCTTGCGATGCCCGGTAAACACAATGTGTTAAATTCCCTGGCAGCCATTGCCGTATGCGATCATGCAGGTGTTCCGTTTTCTGCCATCGCAAAAGGGCTTTCCCTTTGTACCGGTTCCAAACGACGTTTTGAGAAAAAAGGAGAATTCAACGGTGTAACAGTGCTTGATGACTATGCACATCATCCAACCGAAATCCGCGCAACGTTAGAGGCTGCAAAGGCAACGGATTTTTCAAGAATCGTTGTTGTCTTTCAACCGCATACCTATACCCGCACCAAATCCCTGTTCACGGATTTTGTTGATGCGTTATCCTTAGCCGACTTTGTAGTGGTCGCTGACATTTTTGCCGCAAGGGAAACTGACACCCTTGGCATGAGTGCCGAACTCCTCAGTAATGCCTTGCGTGAGAAGGGAACGGAGAGTTATTACGTAGGAAACTTCGAAGAAATTCAAAAATTTTTATTAAAAAAATGTATGAACGGTGATCTGTTGATAACTATGGGCGCCGGAAACGTTGTAGAAATAGGAGAAAATCTTCTAAAATAAAACTTATCCACATTATCCACACTTCAAATTCCATTTTTTGGCAATTCGGAGTGTGGATTTTTTACGGGTACACACTACGGACATTTCCGTTTTCCACCATAGTTATCCACATTATCCACCTATTTTTTTCACTTTTGGGGATAATCTATGAACAGTTTGTGACACTTTTCTTTTTGGAACAGCTGTGTTATAATCGTTCTCACAGTTGCAAAACAACTGAAATGAACACTAGAAAGAGAGCAAGAACAAATGGACACTATTCAACTTAATGCAGAACACGACACATCTGTGACCTGTATACCCAATCAATTTATCGAACGCTATATGCCGAATGCTAATGGCGAATATGTAAAGGTCTATTTGTATTTGCTTCGATTGCTATCCCATCCAACCGGGAATTGCAACTTGACACAACTGGCAGACATTTTTGAATACACCATGCGAGAATTAGATCGTGCCCTGAAGTATTGGGAACGCATGGGCTTATTGGAACTTCGATATAATGATGCCAATGAGTTGTGCGGAATTACGATATTAGATTTACCTGGTCCGGACAGTTCTCCGGACGATTTTACGAAAGAATCTAAGAAGCGCCCCCTTGTATCAGAATCCAAACCACAGGAGGAAACGCTTACTCCGATTCCATGCGAGGTTCCGAATGCCGAAGTTCATGTTTTAACACCAACTTCCAGACCGGAATATACCAAAGATGACGTGAAGAACTTTTCGAAGCAGGAAGGCGTCAGCGAATTGCTATTCATCGCTGAGCAATACTTGAAAAAACCCCTCACGCAAACAGAGGTTAATAGCTTCTTATATTGGTATGATACCTTGCATTTTTCCACCGAGCTCATTGAGTACTTGGTGGAATATTGCGTTAGCAGAGAACATCGTAGCGTCCGCTATATGGACAAAGTTGCTTTGTCCTGGGCGGAAGCAGGCATTCGCGATGTAGCGCAGGCCAAGCAGGAAGCAAACCTTTATAATCAGGCAAATTACACCGTTTTAAAGGCACTTGGTATCAAAGGACGCAATCTGGTGGACTTAGAAACTGCAATGATTCACAAGTGGACCAATGACTTTGGTTTTTCCCTTGACCTGATTACCGAGGCATGCACCCGCACCATTCAGGCAACGCATCAACCTAGCTTTGAATATACCGACAAGATTCTTACCAATTGGCACAAGGCTAAGGTGAAAGAACTTGCTGATGTGGAGAAATTGGATGCAAGCTTTAAGAACGCAAAGAAGGCAGCGGAGCGACCGGTAGCGACAACGGCTAATCGACCGGTTATGAACAGATTTAATAATTTTAATCAACGAACCTATGACTACGACCAACTCGAGCAACAAATGTTGAACCGTAATCGTAATTGAGGAGGGAAATCATGGCACTAACCAACAGTCAGTTTGACTCCATTCGGCGCGAATACGATAAACGGCAATTTGAATCCCGTCATCGCGTTACTGACCACATAGAAGAGTTATATAAACGATCTCCACGTATTCGTGAGATTGACCGCTCTATTGCTGCTTTATCTGTAAAGCAGGCCCAGAAGCTGTTAGACGGTGACCAGAGCGCACTTAAGTCCTTACGTAGTTCTTTACGGACGTTAACGCAGGAGAAGGACAGTTTAATTCAATCGCTCGGTTTTGATCTTGATTACATAGAACCAAGCTATCATTGTCCGGACTGCAAAGACACCGGATATGTGAATGGGAAGAAGTGTCACTGTTTTACACAGGCCGCCATTGACCTGGTTTATACACAGTCCAATTTAAAGGAAGTTCTGAAAAGAGAGAATTTTGACACCTTTGATTTTCATTTGTTTTCTGATGAAGTCGTGGACCCTGTGACAAATTTGACCCCTCACGAGTCTATGCAGTTAGCCGTAGACAAGTGCAAATACTATGTTGAACACTTTTCGGCGCAACGAAGAAATCTTTTCTTTACCGGACCTACCGGAGTTGGTAAGACGTTCCTTTCCAACTGTATTGCTAAGGAATTGTTGGACCATGGTTTTTCCGTTATTTATTTTACAGCAACAAGACTATTTGACGTTTTCCACAATAATGCGTATAATAAATCCTCGGAGGCCTCCGATACCTACCAGAATATTTTTAACTGTGATTTGCTCATTATTGATGATTTGGGCACAGAGGTATCGAATGCATATACCAATTCACAACTTTTTACCTGTATCAACGAGCGCTTGCTTCGTAACAATGCTACGATTATTTCCAGTAATTATGGCATCGGTGAAATTTCACAGGTATACTCCGAGAGAACTTTCTCTCGTATTATGAAGAGTTTTGATTTAATTAAGTTAACAGGCAATGATCTGCGTTTAATCGGATAACCCAATTTTTCGATTGTCATTATGGACAGACACAGAGCATTGCTTTGTGCTGTGTTTTACAGCAAATAGAAAGTTTACAAATACACTGTTTTATTTTAGGAGGAAAAGATATGCAGCAGGAACTACATGATGAGCGTAACCTGGACACGATTCCGGTCGGTAAATTAGGAATCATTTCCATGAAAGGTGTCGAGTCCGGATTAAAGATTGACGCTTATCTTAAGCGCTGGCGTTTAAACCGTAAGCACGATCACGAAGATGATATTACATTCCGCGGATATGTTCGCGAATCTTATCTCATCTCCACAAGTACCCCACGTTTTGGCACCGGCGAAGCGAAAGCCAGCATTGGGGAATCTGTTCGTGGTTACGACATTTTTATTATCGTAGATGTTACGAACTACAGTATCACTTACAACGTGAGTGGTAACTTGAATCATATGTCTCCGGACGATCATTTCCAGGATCTGAAGAGAGTCATTGCGGCAATCGGAGGTAAGGCAAGACGTATCAACGTGATTATGCCATTCCTTTATGAAAGCCGTCAGCACAGACGTTCCGGCCGTGAGTCCTTAGATTGCGCTATGGGCTTACAGGAATTGATTGCTATGGGTGTTGAAAACATCATCACCTTTGATGCACACGATCCTCGTGTACAGAATGCAATTCCTTGTAGCGGTTTCGAATCCGTAGGTGCACCATACCAGTTCTTAAAGGGTATCTGCAAGAATGTGAAAGATATTAAGTTTGATAGTGAGCACTTAATGATTGTCAGCCCGGATGAAGGTGCTACCGGACGTGCGATTTATATTGCCAGCATCCTTGGTGTAGAAATGGGTATGTGCTACAAGAGAAGAGATTATAGCAAGATTATTGATGGCCGTAATCCGATTGTTGCCCATGAATTCTTAGGCGCAAGCGTAGAAGGCAAAGATATTTTTATCATCGATGATATGATTTCTTCTGGTGATAGTATGATTGACGTTGCAACGCAGCTTAAGAAACGTGGTGCTGGTCGTATCTTTGTTATTGCTACCTTCGGTCTTTTCACCAATGGTATGGAAAGATTTGACAAAGCAGTGGAAGAAGGCTTGATTTACAAAGTTGTTACTACCAACCTTGCTTATCAGAGACCAGATACTTTAGCACGTGATTACTATATCAGCTGCGATATGAGTAAGTATATTTCTTATATCATTGATACTTTAAACCACGACGCTTCCATCAGCGATTTGTTGAATCCATACGAGCGTATCGAGAAGTTATTGGATAGATATAAGCGCGAAAACGCCTAATATATACTAAAAGCTGAAATAATGATCTCTTCGCCAAGCGCGTATGGCGAATAATGCGATACAGATCATTATTTCGGCTTTTTTTCATTATGCTAACAACTAACAGTCCCGCAAACCGTTTTCTTCAAATTCGTCTAATTCTTTTAGCTCCGCCTTTTGCATAGCAATGGCTACTGATAACGTAATCAAGTCGGCAATCGGTTGCGCCATTTGAATCCCCAACACCCCCCAAATTGGCGTTAAAATAGCCAAAACAATAATTAGAAAAAGTCCCTGCCTTGCGGCAGCCAAGAATGATGCTTTATACACCTTTCCTATATTCTGCATCATCATGTTGCTGACCACAATCCACGCTGAAAACGGCAATGTCAATGCCTGCATCCGCAGTGCAAACGCACCGATGTGAATCACTTCCGGGTCATGTCGGAATAATGTTATAAACTGTGGTGCGAAGATAATAAGTATGCACGACGCGCATGCCAAAAATGCTGTTCCAAGCTTTACGCAGAACCAGAATGCTTTTTTCACACGGTCATATTTTTCCGCTCCATAATTAAAGCCACATACCGGCTGAAATCCCTGTCCAAATCCGGTTAACGCAGACACTGCAAACGTAATAATACGCTGCACTATGGACATGGCTGCGATAGCTGCATCCCCACCAATTCTCGCATAAAGGTTTAATGTCACCGTGGATAGTCCGGTAAGCGCTTGTCGCGTAAGCGATGGTGTACCCCCCTTCAAAATCTCTTTTACCAATAACCCGGTAGGTTTAAAATTCACTAGTTTTAATTTTATGTTTCCATGATAGCGGGTCTGGGACCACAATACTCCAAATGCAATGAATTGGCTGATAATGGTAGCCGTTGCTGCTCCTCGAACACCCATTTTTAATCCAAATATTAAGACTGGATCTAGCAACACATTTATAATCGCACCTGACGTAATTCCAAACATGGCATGTAGGGCATTTCCCTGAAAGCGCAAGTGGTTATTAATCACCAGCGCCCCCGTCATATACGGTGCACCTATAAGTATAATTCCCAAGTATTGCATACTGTATGGAAGAATGGTATGAGTTGATCCAAGCCCAATTGCCAACGGCTTCAACCATAGTAGTCCAAATATCGTTATAAAGCATCCAAAGAAAAGTGCTGCAAAGAACCCTACCGCCGCCATTTCTTCCGCTTCTTTCCGTCTTCGATTTCCTAACATAAAAGAAATATAATTGCCCGACCCGTGGCCAAAAAAGAATCCGATTGCCTGAATGATTGTCATAATCGGAAAACTGACGCCAACCGCACCAACCGCAGCTGTACTGATTTTCCCAACAAAAAAGGAGTCCGCCATGTTATAGAACGTAGAAATAAGCATACTAATAATTGTGGGGATTGCCATTCGAATAACCAGCCTCTCCACAGGACTCTCTGTCATTTCTATGTATTTCCGTTCGTATTGTTCCATGATACACCCCCATAATTTCTTTCATTGTACCAAATTTCCCTTGACTTTTCTACCTCCATTTTATATAATAATTTGGTTCGTTTCGGACATACCTAAGGGATTTCACCTATCATTTCACTTAGATTATAGTATTTTCATAAAGGAGATTTGTATGAATGATTTATTATTCGAAGAAGCTAACATGCTATTAGCGTATTTACGCAATGAATATAAGCGCATTGAGGATGAGCTTTCCCATATGCCATCTGGGAGACTAACGATTGCACGGAGCCGCCGATGGACCAAATGGTATCTTCGCGACGGCGAAAAAACAAGCTACCTTCCCAAATCGGAATCAGAATTCGCATCTATCATGGCACGCAAACGATTTTTGGAAGCGAAACTTCAGGATATCAAATGTGAAATCCGAGCTCTCACCTCTTATATCCAAAAGCATCCTACCATTTGCACTTCCTGTCAAATGTTGGAACAAGGCAGTCTCTACGCTTCCTTTTTATCGCGATTTTCCAATTATCCGACAGAAGTTCAACAATGGGCAACAGCAGATTATCCACAAAACGATTTTCATTCCGAATCTAAAAAATTCAAATCCATTTCCGGTAATCTGGTTCGTTCCAAATCAGAACTTATGATTGATGAAGCACTTTATCGAAATGGCATTCCCTTTCATTATGATGAAATCGTCACTTTACCAGACAATTCTACAATTGCTCCAGACTTTCACGTTTATAATCTTCGTAAGCAACGCTATCAATATTGGGAACACAATGGTATGATGGATCATCCTGATTACATCGGCCGATTCCAAAAGAAAATTGCCACTTACACACGTAACCACATTCTCCCCGGCATCGATTTAATTATGACCTTTGAAACGCAAAACCAACCGTTGGATTCTGAGAATATTCTGCAAAAAATCCGCCTTCTCGCCACCTAGAACGAGCACCTCGCGCGGCACCACTTTTCTTTCTCGCGGCACATACCGCCGCGCGTCCCTCCCTTGCCGCCTGT
>FOXT01000014.1:54360-96992 GCA_900115795.1 Lachnospiraceae bacterium XBB1006
CCCCTGACGAATTCCTCGCGCGGCACCACTTCTCTTTCTCGCGGTACATATCGCCGCGCGTCTCTCCCTTGCCGCATATGAAAACCCCTGTGGCAGGGTGCGCACTGCGATTTCGGCCATAAGGCCGCGAGCAGTAGCACCCTGCCACAGGGGCACCTTTTACTCAATATGAATCGGATATCGTCCATAAATTCTTGCCGCATCAATCAATGCGTGCATATTTTCTTCCGGTGTACCAATCGGCATCTGGCAACCGGAGGTAAGAACAAATCCACCCTTACAATCATGCCCCTGCTTGATACACTCTTTTGCAGAAGCAATGACTTCTAATGGGGTACCCATCTTCATCACATCCACCGGTGGAACATTTCCCTGAATTGCCATGTGCGGTCCAAGGACATTCTTCGCCTCCTCAATGGATTCCACATTATCAAGGCCAAACAAGCCAATGCCGGTTGTGGTCAAATCTTCCCATAATCCACGACTGGTTCCACAAATATGTAATCCACAACCACGTCCCTGTTTTTTGATGAAATCCACATTCTTCTTAAAATACGGTAAGGAAAATTCACGATACTGTTCCACGCTAATCAAAGAAGTAGAACTAACCGGATCAGCGAATCCAATTCCCACTTCCAAATCAATCATACGCTGAATGTAACGATTGTTATTCTCAACGATCACATCCAACAACTGTTTGATTTTATCCGGGCATTTTAGCATACCCATCAACAGCCACTCCGTACCAAGTACCATAGCAGCAATGGTAAACGGTCCGGTAACCGTACCGCTAACCGGAACCTTGTCACCTAACTTCTCTTTCACCATCTTAAGACCTTTTAAGATAATCGGGAGACGGCCATCTTTATCCACATCCACCAATTTTGCCTGGTCAATATTCTTAAACCCTTTAATTGCCGGTGTTTTTAACTGAGCGATGTTGTTATCGTAATATGCGATCTCAGCCCCCATAGCCTCAGCCATACCTCGCAACGTAGTGGAAAGGCCGGCACCATCCCCATGGAATGTTTCATACAAATATTCCTCAAGTTCTAACATCTTCTCTGCAGAATGATAATAATCCTTTAAGCTACAGCCAATGAGTGGTGCCATGGTCTCACCGGTATCAAGACAACACTGGATACGATCCACTTCCTTACCTTCACTCATCAATTTATTCCGTTCAAGAGGTGTCAACTCATCTTTTGGAACCACTAATCCATTCCCATAATCTCTTAAAATTTCCATTTTCAACGCCTCCTAAGCAATACCCTTTAACTCTTTCATCTTACGAACTGCAGCCGCTGCATCCGTTGTGTATGCATCCGCACCGATTTCATCACAGAATTTCTGGGAAATCGGACCACCACCAATCATAACCTTGAACTGATCGCGAATGCCCTGCTCTTTTAACTTATCAACCAAAGACTTCATACCTGCCATGGTTGTTGTCATCAAGGTCGACATGCAAATAAAGTCTGCATCCACCTCTTTTGCTTCCCGAATGAACTCATCAATCGGAACATCACGACCCAAATCATGTACCTCAAAACCGGCAGATTCGCACATTATTTTTACTAAATTCTTACCAATATCATGGGTATCGCCTTCCACAACGCCAATCACAACCTTCACCTTTTCCGTAGTTGTTTCCTGTTTCATATGTGGTTTTAAAAGCTCTACTCCTTCGTTTAGGGCAAAGGAAGCCGTCAGTACTTCCGGCAGGAAATACTCGCCGGTTTCATAAAGCTCGCTTACCTTATCCATTCCCTTAATCAGACCCTCACGAATCACCTCCGCAGCATCAAGACCTTCATCAATGGCAGTTTGGCACAAATCTACGACATCCTCGTCCTCCATATCCACTACTGCCTCTGCAATTTTTGCATATAATTCATTCTTATCCATCTTCGTACCTCCATGGTTAAAATCTCATACATTCCATAAAGAGCTGTTCATAGCCCTCGCTTTCTGCCAGTTCAAAATAATAGATATCTTCCGCCAGCTGCTCCATCTCTTCCCGCACTTTCTTGGAAAGCAATGCCATATACGCGCCGGTTTTAGACGTATTACCAACATAACGCACCTTGTCTTTGGCTTCCTTTGGGATAATTCCTGCGCCGGCTAACGCTTCTGCCGATAAATGAGAACCGAATTGTCCGGCAATAATTACCTCATCCAGCTCAGCCACACTTACGCCTGCTTGTTTCAGCAGTGAGACAAAACCGGACAAAATCGCGCCCTTGGCAAGCTGCACCTGCCGCACATCTTTTTGCGTTACCAACACACCATCTGCCAATCGGAAAGCCGGACCATTCTCATCCTCTATTAAATACTGCTGCCGCCAATCGTCTTCGGCCAATTTCTTTTTCTTAACAAATGCTCCGGTAGGCTTTACAAAACCTGCTTTCAAAAGCTCCGACACCACTTCCAAAATACCACTTCCACAAATGCCTTCCGCCGGTGCATCTCCTATAGTTCCGTAAGAAACCTGCTCATCCTTAATTACCACACTTTCAATGGCTCCCGGTAACGCCGGCATTCCACTGGTAATATTCATTCCTTCCAGCGCCGGTCCTGCAGCACAAGAGCAGGAAACCAATCGTCCGTTTCCGGTTAACACCATCTCACCATTGGTACCGATATCCAAAAACAGGCAATTTTTCTCCTGGTGCTTTAAATCACACACATAAGCACCGGCCAAAATATCACCACCAATGTATCCGGAAACCTGAGCCAGACAGTAGACCATTGCACCAGGCGCTCCAATCAGCCCAACTTCTGCTGCCGTTCGCGTCTGTGCTGCCAAAAACGCCGGTTTATAGGGCGCCACACCAATGGAACGTGCGTCCACTCCTAACGCCATGTGGGTCATGGTACAATTTCCCGCAATGGAATACTGCACAATTTCTTCCGGTTCCACATTTGCCTCTGCGCACATGCTCCGTACTGCATAATTAATGGAATCCACTACCGCTTTTTGTAAATTGGCAATTCCCGCCTCTTCATTTTCCATTTCGTAGGTAATTCTGGTCAACACGTCCTGCCCGTAGGTGCGCTGACTATTCATTCCGGCAGCCTTCGCAATCGCTTCGCCATCCTGCATGCGCACCAGAGACAATGCCACGGTTGTTGTTCCGATATCAATGGCAACGCCATAACCGGTTAAATTTGCATCTTTTTCAAAATCCGGCACATATCCGGCAGACAAAACCTTCATGGCCGTCGTATCGTTCTGCGTCCGAACCGTAATATCTTCCACTACTTCTGTCATACATGCAAGACGCACACCCCCGGCAATTTCTTCTGCCGTCAGCATGCTCTTCTCATGCTCTGACATCTTACTTCCCGCTCCGGAAACAATGGTCACCTTACATTTTCCACAGGTTCCTTTTCCGTTGCAGGCATTATTCACATAAATCTTGCGTTTTTGCAAAACCGGCAACAGCAATTCTCCGGCTTCGCAACTTACGTCCTTTCCCGTTGTAAGGTCTTTGATTATCGGCATGCCTCTTCCTCCGTTCCCAAAAGAACCGCCTGTACATTGGCTAACGGCGAACCCATTCCCAATCCGCACGCCGGGGAAATTATATCCATTCCTTGTTCTACACAGTGATGAACGAGGGCTTTTACCTTATCCGGTGTCTGTCCCTCAATAGCATAAGTGCTGACATTTCCCATAATTGGCCGATCCTTCATATATTTTCGAATCTCCGTAAGAGGTACCATGGCATCAAAACTCAGTACATCACTCTTAATGTGATTGGTTTGTTCCAATACCGGTGTCATCTGCCCACAAATATGCACGATGGTCACCACCTCCGGATTTATCGCTTTTACTCCATCTATCAATTCATTTAAATAAGTAACCGTAAACTCTTCAAAAAACTTCGGTCCCAGAATTTCACCGGTTGCACTTGGGTCCGCAATCATAATTACGTCGGCTCCTGCTTTTACCATCGCCTGTCCAAATCGCACCAGTTCCTTTGTCACATGGGCCAAAAATTTATGACAGAGCTCTCCTTTTTTGCGAAGACCTGCATAAAACGGGGACGGATCAATCACACTGGTTGCGGTGGAAATCGGTCCCGTAATATTTCCCACTACCGGCACATCCGGTTTGTCTTTCTTCATTATACGAATGGCATCCAAAATCGCCTTAATTCGCCCATGCTCCAAATCAAATTCCGGAAGGTTGTCCACTTCCTCTAATTTCTTCATGCCATATTCGATAACTCGCGGTTCCTTGGTATTATCCCCCAGGTCCACTTTTGCACCCAATTGTTCCGCTTCCACCGTCATACAGAAAGGCACTCCCACATTTTCAAAACAACCACGGTCATAAGCATACTCTGCCACCTGTGCCATTTTCGCACCATCCTGGTGTGCCTCAACGAAGGAAAACTCTCCCTCCGTTAACAACTGTGTTGTTACCATATTCATCATGCCTCCCGGACAAATGCAGGCCGGTCGATCATGCTTTTTTCTCTCCAAAATAGAACGAATCCGTTCCTTATTCTCCATTCTATTACCTCCATGTAGGCTTTAACACCATAATATATCCTTTGTTCCAGCCTTTTCCCGACTGCTTGATGCAGCGTTGGGCATATAATACATCCGCAGGTCCGGACAAAATTGCCTCTTCATACGTAAGTGACTCATCCACCGTTATCTTCTCATGCTCTGCAAGTCCTCCTAGCAAAAGGGACTTATTCAGTCGCGGACACAGATGAACATGCATGCCGTACTTCATTGCCTTTTCCAATACCAGGCGATGTGCTTTCTCCGCCATCTCCACCGCCACCGGTTCTCCCAGAAGATCCACGCTTCCTGCAGAATCCGCATAGCTTAAAATATCTACATATGGATACACTTCATCTAAATAAAACAAAAGCGCCTCTGTGACCCATGCAATCGCTTTTTCATAAAGCGCCGGATTCTTTCGCCTTGCAACAAATAGTTTCTGTAATGGCACCAATCCGCTTAAAATCGAAATCGGCCCGGACATAATCAGCATTGTCTTCTCTCCGGCTTCCTTAAGTTCCTTTAGCGCCTTCTTTGTCTCACCAAATAATCCATCCACATAAAATGGCTCTTCCATAGGTAATTCTTCTAATTTCTTATAAGCCTGCTGCCCTACCCTCGGGCCGCCACCATCCGTAGCGTTATTAATCGCCCCATGTAGCATCTCTACCTCTGCCGTTTGGCAAAATGGAACCGTACAAAGACTCTTTTCTTCCTGTTCTTTCATCAATCGGGCTATCGGCACCATGTACTTCGCCTGTAAATAGCAATCCGGTACCGGATAATCTCCGGCTTCAAAGACATACTCCGGCAAACCGGACATCTCTTCATTACCGCATATTATTTTTTCTTCCATGATTACACTCCATTAACTCTATTCGTATAAGTAATAGAATTATAGCACGTATTAATAAATATTTCCATAGCGAACCCACGCCAAGACCTCCCCTTGGCGTATTTATTGAAATACACAAAGTACCCAGATGATGGCGAACATCATCTGGGTACTGGTTTGATTAACACATTCTATGAAATTAGTATCTGCTCAAGCTAGATGACGCATGGTATGTGGAACTAAACTTGCTGGATTTCCAAGTACCGTAATATTCTAAAATATTTTCGTCACCTTTTGCTGTCTTATAACAATATTTTTTCCCTTTTGTCGTCTTTAATTTGATTATATAGCCATCACCGGATTTCTTGGCAGATTTTATTCGGTTTTTATAGCTATAAACATATTTTTTCTTGTTTGCGTCGTATTCGTAATATTTTGCATATTTTTTGGTAAACTTTGCATATTGAATTGGCTTTCCATTCTCACCTATTGTAGTGGAATACCATCTTCCCTTAAGGAATTTTACTGCTGTTTTTCCTGCGTCTGCTGATACCGGCAACGTATAGGAACCTACTGCAATCACAGACATTACCAGACACAATGCAACTACTAATACATTTCTTGTTAATTTCTTCATTATGCGCCCTCCTTTTTTCATGAAATATAGGCCTAATGGTATTACATTTTACCGGCTTTGTCAATAGTTATATGTAATTCCCCTATTTTACAGCATCTCAAGAAAGGCCGTCAATCTTGTCTTCAACTGTCCCTCATCTGCATTTCCATAATCCGTCGTGATACTGATATATGGCACTCCAGCCTGACGCACATGCTCTTTAACAAGACCACTTTCCACAGCGTAGGTATGACATGCCGGCAAAAGCACTTCCACCACGCCATCAATGCGATATTCTTTCATATACTCCGTCAAGGATTCATAACGATTTGGATTCGGTGTCATAACGGAACAACCGATATCTAAATATCTTCTGGCAATCGCCGCATATGGGTCTGCTGTTTTCTCCTCCACCAGATTTGCAACATTCTTCATGCCGTTGCAGTTCTCATAGCAAACCACAACACCACCATTTTCTTCGATACCGTTTAAAACTTTTTCAAATACACCGCCCATGGGACAGCCGGTAATCAGAATACGTGGTCCTTTGTGATGATTCTCGCCCTTCTCATATTCCGTCTTTAAACGTTTCGTCACTTCCTTCAATTCCGCAATCAACGCTTTCTTGTCAAAACGAAACTCGCTACCACGCAGCATGGAAAAAAGCTCTTTGCCGCTCATCGGTGGTTCCTCTAACTTCATGGTCTCACATAATTCCCTTGCCGCCTTACGATATTCATTCTCTAAATGAATTGCTTCTTCCACTTTCTCGTCGGTAATCGTTACGCCAAAGAACTCCTCTAATTTTTCCTTTAGCTTTATAACTTCCTCTTTCCACAAAGAAAAGGCCATTTGTCCCTGCGAATTCGGCAACTCCATAATATGCACCGGTTTGAATTTCTTTAGGTATTCAAACATTTTCTTTTTTCCATCACAGGTTGTCTCACCCACAACCAAATCCGAGAAATAGAAATACGGACACTTGTCCGTTTTCGCAAATCCATAGCTGGACTTAATCAACGGACACAGGTTCTTTGGCAAATCCATCTCTGCATCCGGAATTGTTTCCTCCGAAGTCGCGCATAAGGATGCCGTAATTCCTCCCATAGCCGTTACCAATTCCTTGGGGAAATAGGTACAGTACATACCAACCACCGGCGTATTTTTTTCTTTTTCTGCTTTTACTGCCAAAAAAGAATTTTTCCGCTGCTGGGAAAAATTCTCAAAGATTTCCGGCAAATCTTGGTTTTTAACATTCATATCTTTTACCTCACTTAATCAGAAAAAGTGTACCGCAAATCCCCATTTTTGTAAACCCCATTCGTAACTAATACTCCTTCATCTGCTCAAGTATCACATCATAATTCTTCCACTCTGCCGTGGATTCACTCACTGTAATAACGCTCTTCTTGTCTATAGTGTAAAGGTTCTGCTGAATCACAGTAAGACCTCTTAAGAATCTTCCTGTTTCATTTATGCTTTTCCCTTTTCTTACGTGTTATTCTTTGATTTCAAGTTTTTACACGTAAGGCAACCTTATGATTTTCAGAAATGCTACGTGCGATTTTTTCTTTTTCGTCAAACGCACGTCATCCGTCGCTATGAATTTCTAAATGCTTACGTGTAGTATTTTAAATCTCGGATTCTACCCGTAGCTGTCAACCATACTTCCCTTTGTTGGCTACGGGAATTATTAAAGTAATTTGATTTCACACGTAAGGATAATTCAATTCATAGAACCCGACTACGTGTAAAAATGGATAATCCCAATATTCCCCGTATAGTTTTCAACTTCACAAACATTCTCTACGTGTAACTGTAAATATTCCATATTTTACACGTAACCAACTGGCCGACCGCTGGACATAGAAATTTCTATTCCATCGATTTAGGAGAACGAGCACGAGCAAAAAACTTTACATAGACATCTTATTTCATTACTAAATATGTAAGTCCCCTTAACACCCTTTGCCATCTATCGAGCAAGCCACTGCTTCATCCTGCGGGCGTGATTTTAATCCCACATCTTCCGGAGTCAGCGTTACCGTTCCGTCTTCTTTTACAAAGCAAGGAATCCCTGCGGAACCATTCTGTTTACACGCATCAAAAATCGGATTATTATCACGCAATCTCAGAAATTCCTTAAGATTCTTTACATGCGCCCCAATATCCACCAACTGAAACTCTTCTTTCCCTTCTACCTGAGTATGTAAATAGCTACAATCCGGACAAGTATCCATACCATAAATTTTAATCATGCGTAACTACCTCCTTTAATTCCTCCGGCGTTTCCACAAGCACATTTGCGCCTGCTTTTTTTAACTCCTCTTTCGAACGGAATCCCCAAAGCACGAATGCGCCTTCCATTTTGCAATTCCTTGCGGTTTCCACATCCACCTCGGAATCGCCTACATAGCATGCATCCGAAGCCGATACTTCTAACTTGCGAAGGGCTTCTAACACCATGTCGGGTGCCGGTTTTTTCTTAATTCCATGGGCTTCATCCTCTCCCACTACAACCGTAATGACATCTTTAAAAAAATGCTCCCACAGCTCTGTTGCCGCCAATGTATTCTTATTTGTAACAATGGCTGTCTTGATTCCTTTTTCCTTAAGCGCCAACAACATGGTCTCAATTCCCTTGTACGGAACGGTCTGATCCATGCAATGTGCGCGATAATAGGTAATCAATTCCTTTAAATATGCCTGAAATTCGTCACCTTCCACCGGTGCTTTTCTTTGACGCTCATCCTTTAAAGCCCTTTTTAACAACATGGATAATCCATTTCCCACGTAGCTATTAACTGTCTCTAGCGGCAAAGTCTCATAACCGTGGCGTTTCAAAATTTCATTAATAGCCGCTGCTAAATCCGCGATAGAATCCAACAGCGTACCGTCCAAATCAAATATTACTGCTTGTTTCATTTCTACACTTCCATAGTTCTATTTATTCTACCATTATGCCATAACAGAATGGTCTTTGCAATCATCAGAACATCAAAATTCTATATACCGATCGCCTAACCACCCCAGCCATTTTTCCCAAAAAACAACGGTACATAGAATTCCAAAATTCTATGTACCGAGCGTCCTTAAATAATAGGCATATAATTATTTCACTAGTGTCCACAACTATGACTTCCACATCCATGATCGCCACAAGTATGTCCTTCTTCATGCTCGTGATCGTGATGATCACATTTCACATTCGGATTGTAAGCAAGGCGATTATTCAACAGTCCTTCGACTGCCAAATCTGCTGGACCGGTAACGCCACCGTACAATTTAATGCCGGCTTCGGAAAGTGCCATCTGGGCACCACCACCGATGCCACCGCAAATCAGCGTATCTACCTCCGCATTCTTCAAAAATCCTGCCAATGCTCCATGACCACTTCCCTGGGTATCAATTACCTGAGATGCCGTCACCTTTCCGTTCTCCACATCGTAAATCTTAAACTGTGCTGTGTGTCCAAAGTGCTGAAAAATCTGACCATTCTCATAGGTTACTGCAATTCTCATGTCATGCTCTCCCTTCGCTATTATCTGAAAATTATTATTCCGTATAACATAGTCACCACCGGAGATGCGAAGCCCCTTCCCTTCCACCAGCATCTGTGCCAACTTGTGTCGCGCTTTTTCATACATGGCCGTCACCGTTGTCCGTGCCACTCCCATGTGCAACGCGCATTCCGCCTGAGTCATCCCTTGATAATCCAATAAACGAATCACCTCATACTCATCAAGGGTTAAAAAAATCACTTCTTCCTCGCCCTCTTCCACACGAAAACTCCAGTAATCCGGGTAAGATTGTATAAAACGGCAACGTTTGCTTCTCGGCATAGCACTCTCCTTTTCTGACATATGTCATTTTCTTTAGTATACCATATTATTGACATATGTCAACTATCTTCTTATTCTTTATCGCCACCTTCCTGGTTGCCACATGCTCCACGAAAGTACGATCGTGTGACGTAAAGAGCAGCGTTCCTTCATATTTCTGCAGCATTTTTTCCAATGCTTTTATAGACGGTAAGTCCAAATAATTCGTTGGTTCATCAAGCATCAGCAAATTCGCATCACTGACAAATAGCATGGCAAATGCCAGTTTCATTCGCTCCCCGCCGGACAAATCCCGGGCCTTTTTCTTCATATCCTGATTTGTCAAAAGTAAATTTGCCAGCACCGAACGGGTCACCCCTTCGGATTGTACGGATACTGCCTGCATATTTTCCAGAACGGTTTTATCCAATTGAATCTGTGACAAATTCTGTCGCACGTATCCTATGTTTGCCTCAGGCACAATGCTGATTCCCTCCCTTTTTGCAATCAATTCTAAAAGTGTGGTTTTGCCGGCCCCGTTTTCTCCGAGAATCGCCACCTTGCTTTTGTTCTTTACCAAAAAAGAACAGTCTTCCAATATCAAACGCTCGCCATAGCCAAACGTAACATGCTCTGCCCGAATCACAATCGCGTTACGCGGCGGGTTCGTTAGTCGAAAGTCCGGTCGTATGCACACTTCTTCCTTCGGTCGTTCTTTTACCTCCATGTGCGCTATTCGCTTTTGCACATTTTTTGCGCTACGCTCGATACTTGCCACCTTATCTTCCGGTTTTCGTGTTGCCCGCTTGGAAATCTGCTTCATATCACTGCTACTCATATTCTTCGGTTTTTTGCTTAACTTCTGTGCTTTTTTCTTCTTTTCCCGATACACTCCCTGCAGTCGCGCTTTTTCCGCCTGATACAATTCATATTCCGTAAGTTCTGCTTGTCTGCGTTCTAATTTCTGCTGCTCATACGCATCATAATCTCCATCATAAGTTGTGAGCTTTCCATCCTCGATTTCCACAATTCTGGTACAGAGCGCATTCAAAACTTCCCGGTCATGACTCACAATCAACATGGTTTCCACGTTCTTCAGGTTTTTCAGCAAGGTGGCTATCCCAAGCGCATCCAAATTTGCCGTCGGTTCATCCAGAAATGCCACTGCTCGCTGGGCTGCAAACAACTCCGCAAGGTGTATCCGTGTATTTTCGCCACCGCTTACCTGCTCCTGCCACAGCTTATCCAAAACCCCAAGTTTGCCTGCCTCCTGATAGTCTAGCGCCATGGGATCAATTTTTTCACCAAACTGTCGAAGAAAAAATGGTTCGCAGTCACATCTCACATGTCCCGCCTCCGGCAAAAGCTCCCCTGCAAGCACCTTCAATAACGTGGTTTTGCCGACTCCGTTCACACCAACCAATCCCACACGTTCTCCCTCATATACATATAATCGTTCAAATTGCAGTACCGTCTGTTCCCCATAGGACACGGTCACATGTTCTGCCCGAATCAATTCTTTTTGTGCCATAAATGTCACTCCTTCCAATCAAAAAAGCCTATCTTTGCCCACGCAAAAATAGACTCCTCGCATAAAAGGTTCCATTGACCCTAAGACGACGATAATCTAATTTAAGCGCACGCAAAGAAAACCACTGTTTCCCGTTCCTTGTTTTGCTTAAATTACATTATCTTTTAATCGTCATGGCGTCACCCTGCACCAACTGTGCCCTTTCACTATATTCTTAATTTAAATCTACCATACTAACAAGGTATCTGTCAAGCATACCTCCAATCGCACCAGCCACTTGCAGTTTATAGGCATAGCGACTTCCTTCCTGTGTAAGCACGATTTTCTCCCGGTACACCCGCTCGCCGACTAAGGCAAAATAAACTTCCCCCGGCACGCTATCTGCATTGGCCGGATCAACATTTCCCAAGCTTCCCGTAACGCCAATACCAATCTTTGCATCCATACATTCCTTGCAGGCGTTTGCCATAGCTACCGCCGTCTCTTCGGAATACACACCGTATTTTTCAATTATCTCTTCCGGCACCCCTGCTCTTATCTTGGCTTCGTTACTATAGGTCACCCATCCTCCGGAAAAAATCCCAGAGGCCCCTTCGGTGTCCGTAAGCAGACTTGCAATCAGTCCACCTGTGCAACTTTCCATCGTAGAAATGGTAATTTTTCCCGCAATCAATGTCTCGGTTATTCGTCGATACTGCTGCCTGATATCCTGTTCTTTCATACACTGTGTCCTCCTATTTTAATCTAGTATAGCCATCTTTTAAAAAAATTTCAATTTTCAAATGAAACTTTTTCTTATTCCCTTAGGTCAAATAATCGTCAGCAAATTTGTGAAGGAGCTACAACGTATGAAAAAGAAACTATTTTTAGCCATTATGACTGCTGCCCTATTATTTGCAGCCTGTGGCAAGAAGACTGCCGACAAGAAAGCAACCGAACCGGAAGAAAACAAGACGCAAGTCGAGACTAATGATAAAACAGAAGCTGAATCCGAAGCAACGGATGAACCGGAAGCGAAAGAGAACGAAGAAGATGACACGGAAGAAACCATTGCAAAGTTTCTTGCGGACATTCAATCTTCTGCTTCCACCATCCAGCAGGAAATTACGAAGGTTTCCGAATACGCAAAAGAATTTGAAGCTTATCATGATAAGGATGTTTCTCAAACAGAACTTAACGAACTTTCCCGTTACCCGGTAGTAATCTGGGAAACCGAGATGAACTCTCTTTGGAAACGCTACGCTAAGAACGCTTCCGATGATGAGAAGAACTCCCAGAAAACATGGGAATCCTTGAAAACCGGCATTATTGAGACACAATTGAAAGCCTATAAAGATGGTAGTATCTACGGTTTAATGACAAACGATACAAATGCACTTTTTAACAAACATCGTGCTTACTACATTGCTTCCCTGATTGCAGATGCTAATAAAGAAACCTTTGCTTTGCCGGAGCGCGACGTGTATGGAAGCTATGCCACAGAAGATGGCAAGTCTATGTTGATGATTCAACCGGGTATGGAATCCGGTTATGAAGCAACCCTGGTTCTTGATGGAAAAGAACCGATTACCGGAAGTATCGAAGAAAGTGGTGATGATTACTATTTCACCGGCAATGACGGAAAGACCAAGGGAACCGTAACCTTGAAATGGTTCGGTGCCATGTTTACTTCCGATGACAGCGAAACACACGAATTCTCCGTAGTTTTTTAAATATATTTTTTCTCCCATGTAAAAAGGCAGTCGCACGCGCGGCTGCCTCATTTTTATTTGATTACAAAGGTTTTTGCAATCTTTATTGCCTCTTCTTTCGAAAAAGACTTGGCGGAAAGGGTCAATTCATAATACTGTTCTTCCCCTTCTTTTACAAACCAGAATTCCCAGTATTTGCTGGTTTTCTCCAGTTTTTCCACATCCGTTCCGGCATCTTCCAGATCTTTTAACTGAGGCGGTGTGTACAAATCATGCGTAGATTCCAGCATAATGGCCGGCCATTGGTTGGTGGAACGCTCAAGTCCAATCACCTCTAAATACTTCGTGTCCGTGTGATTCTGCATTGGAATTCCGGACAGTTGCGGGATTCCATTCCGGAACGTAACCCCCGTAAAATCTGCCGGGTATCTCACGCAAGTACCGGCGACAATCCACTGTAATGGCGGTCCATCGTTTCCTCCGGCGTTCTGGTAAACCGTTGGCAAAATCATTGCCTCATTGTCGCTATCCAGGAGGGAGGGTACGATTAGATATCCTTGCGGTAGCGATACTTCGATATCTTCTGCCACGTTTTCGGTATCCGCTGTTATTGTGAACTCTGCAGAAATCTCGTACCCCTTTCCCGTTTTATCATCTTTTTGATGGAATATCTGCTTGGTGATACGATATTCTCCCGGCTCTAATTCACCATATTGCTCCTTCCAGTTCACAGCCATTTGGGTTATACCATTTTCTTTTATCCGGTATGCCTCACCTACGCTTCCCATATCCTTTAACGGCTTTACGGTTTCCCAATCCACGCCGTTCAGGCTTTTTTCCAGGGTATAGGCATCTCCCGTATATAGTTCACCGGACACCTTTCCTTTCTGGGAAAACTGCAAATACACGCCCTCCGAATTGGCAATCGGTGCCATCATGGTAACGCCAATCGGTGTCATACTTTCATAGTTCCGTCCGAATTCCTTTTCATACAATCGCTCAAGATATCCGAACAGCCCATTCCCGCCTTTTACCGTATAGCGGAAAGGCGCTTTATACAACATGTCCTCTGACTCCAGGGTAAAACTATCCCACTTACCTTTCGATGGTTGGAATTGAATGGCAAAACGGCCGCTCTTTTTCCCAAGTACCAGGCCTTTTCGCCCCAGCTCCATAACATTGACGTACTGTGCAATACGGACAATCTCTTTTCGATTCGTGATGGTTAACGTTTTTCCGGTTTTGGAATCCGCCACCTCTACCGAGGTCACCTTTCCCGCACTATGGGAAAGCGACATTCCCGGATCCGTCAGGAAACATACGCCAAATACTGCGCAGGATACCAGCGCCACCACGCCAATCCAGAATGCCGGTTTCTTATAATTCAGCACCGTTTTCACCCTCTCTCTCACGCTTACTTCGCCAAAAGCAATGGGGCAGGCACTTACCATCCGCCGTTGCATACTGCAATCCACCAATGCAGTGGCATAGGCTTTCTTTTCCGGTAACGCCATCCCTTCGATTACCTTTTCATCGCAGGCGATTTCGATATCCCGGCTTAATAATATGTATGCCGCCCACACCAACGGATTAAACCAGTACACGCTCAACAACAGATAGCCCAACGGCTTCCATACGTGGTCCCACCGCTTTAAATGGGCTTTTTCATGGGACAGCACATAAGCACGGTTTTCTGCGTCCAGCCCGGTTGGCAAATAAATCATTGGACGGATGATGCCCAAAATAAATGGTGTATTGATATGATCGCATACACGGACATTCTTCATCAGCGGCATGGATTCCGCAACCCTGCGCTTCAGGCGAAGGTAACTTATCAACGCAAATCCCAGCATAACCACAACGCCTGTCAGCCAAAGGATTCCTAAAATCATGGTCACGCTCCATCTGCCTTGTGTCACCGATGCAACCACCTGGGTTGTATGATTTTCCACTGCTTTCGTTACCGGCGTGTCTGCGATTTTTACATTTGAGCCGATGTGAATCATATTGGCATTTCCCATATCGCGAAAAACCGGCTCCACACTGGGTTGCAGACTAAATCTGGCCTTCAGGGAAAATGGAACAATCAGGCGAAGACCTGCCAGCCCCCACAGAATCGGTGGAACCCATTTTGGCGCTTTCCTGCAGGCCGCGCGCAAAAGAATCACCACAACAATCATCCAACTTGCCGCAATACTCATGTTTACAATTTTCAGAAAAACCCCCGTAATATCCATCTGCTAGCCCTCCTTCGCCTCATCTATCATCTTCTTAATTGCTTCTGCCTCATCCGTGGATAATTTCTTCCCCTTGGTAAATGCCGCAATAAACGCCGGCAATGACCCTTCAAACGAATCTTCTACAAACTTCTTACTTTGCATCGAATAAAACTGTTCCTTGGAAATGATGGACGTCACCGTTCCCTTATTGTTCTCGATAAGCCCCTTCGCCACCAGTTTCCGGATTACATTATGGGTTGTCGTCCTCGCCCAGCCAAATTCATCCGCTGATATCTTCACGAGTTCGCTGCTGGTAACCGGCTCCCGCTCCCATATAATCTCGGCAAAACGGCTCTCAATTTCTCCTAACTGAATTTCCACCTTTGCACCTCCTTGCCTTTCACAAAAGAGACTATCTGTAGTAGTCTACCTAGAGACTATCACAGATGGTCTAAAATGTCAACCCGTCATTTTGCCTATTCCGTTTTTTGTGACCATTCTCACTTTTAGATCGTATATTAAGTGAAGGAGCTTTTCCAGTGATGAGCACTTAAAACGATGGTTGATCCGATGCACTATAAATAAATCCAAAGATTACCTAAAGTCGCCCTGGCGTACCAGAAGGGATGACAGTCAAGCTTACGAAGGCATATTGATTACGGAAAAAGAGTCTTCCCTGCTGGATGAAGTTTTCGCGCTACCACAAGAATACAAAGGTGTCATTTATCTGCATTATTATGAAGGATACAATTACGAAGAGATTGCCGCAGCCGCTGCTGTTGCTCTCACAATAGGAATTCTTCAGATTCCTGCAAACAATATGGCTTCTGGCTCTCTGACGACATCTACTGCTTAGGTGATATTTCAGACACTAAGATTTCGCTTCTAAATGAAAACGTGAACGACAACGGTAGCAACCTTACCTATACTCCGGGGATGTTTCCTTTGATACTATGAAAGAGTTTCTAGAGAATTTAAAAATCCAGTAAGAATGTATATCATAAAAGCGACAGGATTCGGTCTCGCCTTCAGCTCGGTCGGTGCTCCTCGCTTCGCGAGGGTCGTCCACTGGACGACCGCACCCTGCGGTCTCCGCTTCGCTCCGGTCCGCCCAATGCGCACGTCCACCGGACGTGCTGGGCCCTCTGGTCCCTCACGCAACTGTGTTCGCTCCATCAGAGGTCGCGGGTCATATCTTATAATATCGATAATAAAAAACGGCACACCTTTCGGTGTACCGTCTTTATTATCGATGCGACAGGATTCGAACCTGCGACCTCTGCGTCCCGAACGCAGCGCTCTACCAAGCTGAGCCACGCATCGTCATTCGCAACAAATTTATTTTATATTATATTCTAATAATTGTCAAGTAGTGATTTTTGTGTTATCCTAAAAAAAGGAAACATAAGAGGAGAGGATTATGATATCATTTGATACACACATTCATACCTATCCATTTTCTCAAGACGCACATCAGTCACTTCGGGATGTGGTAGGAAAGAATGCTGCCAGTCGGTATGGTTTTGTTATTACCGAACACATGGATTATAACTATGTTGGAAAGATGAATTTCGAATTTCAACCGGAAGAATATTTTAAACAGTATTCTCCCTATCGTAATGACCACTTTTTGTTGGGGGTAGAAATGGGACTTCAGCCCGATAATTTTGCCAAGATTGCCAAAGCGCTTGCCGCTTATCCATTTGATATGGTAATCGGTTCTGTACATACCGTTGGTGGCGATATTGCTCACAAGGAATATTATGACAAGCTTACAAAGACGGAAGCCTACACCAATTATTTGGTTCGAATTTTGGAATGTTTAGAAGGATTTCATGACTTCGATACCCTGGGACATATCGATTATATTTGTCGCTATAGTCCCTTTGACGATCCGGAATTGCATGTCTCCGAGCACAAGGCTGCTTTGGTTGCCATCTTCAATTTTTTAATTGACCACAATATGTGCTTGGAAATCAATACCCGTCGACTGGATACGCAAGTCGGCTTTGATACGTTAAATGAAATTATGCGGCTATATGCTTTTCTCGGTGGTCGCCTGGTTACAGTAGGCTCTGATGCTCATAAGGTAGAGAATCTTTCGAAGAATTTTGATAAAGCAGAGAAGATTATTGCCGAGCATGGGTTTACGCCTGTTTATTTCAAAGAACGCAAACGTATCGAATTATAATATAGCAGCTGCCGCTTCTTTTTCGGGAACGGCAGCTTTTTCTTACTCTTCCTCCTCTACTTCAGGCTCTTCCGGCTCATCTTCTTTTTCGTCTTCCTCGTCTATGGAATCTTCCTCCACTTCAGTTGGCTCCTCCTCGGTTTTTGTTTCGGTTTTCGTTTCGGTTTCTTCTTCCTCCTCGTCCACCTCTTCTACTTTTGGTTTTATCTTTTCGTAAGAACCATCGACCCCTTGCTTCTCATAATCCAGATAGGGCATAAATTCCATCTTTTCCAGGCCTTTATGAATTTTCAACATAAAATTGTGCCAGATTTGCGCCGGATAAGTTCCTCCTTGCAAAACTCCTAATTTCCGCGGCTTATCATAGCCAACCCATATACTGGTGGTATAATAATGGGAATACCCCACAAACCAACCATCTTTATTCTCATTGGTGGTACCCGTCTTTCCTGCGGTTGGCATATTCGGAAGCCCCTTCCCTTTTGCCGTTCCACGCGTCAAGACTCCCGTCATAATGTCGGTCATCATACGGGAGGCATTCGCCTTATATACACTCTTTTCTTCTTGCTGGGTCTGCAAGATTAGATTTCCTTTTGCATCCGTAATACGCACAATGCAGGTTGGTTCCCGATAAAACCCATCATTCTCAAGCGTTGCATAAGCCGCTGCCATTTCCAGCGGCGATACACCACGGTACAAACCGCCTAGTGATGCCGGTAAATAGTAGTCGTTGCTGTCTATCTTTGAAAAATTCATATCCAGCAAATATTGGATTCCCACTGCCGGCGTCAATTCATCAAAAATCTGCCATGCAACGGAATTACGAGATTTTTCTACAGCTGTGCGCAACGTAATCTTTCCAAGATAGCTTCGCTCTTTCGGTCCATCTTCCACCTTCTTATCCTCTACCTTGGTGTCCGGTGTGTTTCCTTTTTCCAAATAGGGCGTATATACAACCAACGGTTTTATAGAACTTCCCGGCTGCCGAAAACTCTGAAATGCTCGATTTAATGTATAGCCCTTACGCTCCTGTTGGCGTCCGCCTACAATCGCAACCACCCGTCCGGTAAGATTATCAATGCATACGCCTGCTCCTTGCAACGTATACGTGCCATCCTTGCTTTTCTCTGTATAACCCTTTAATTGACTGTTAATTGCATTCTGAAGTTCTTTTTGCTTCTCTAAATCAATGGACGTATAAATGCGATACCCTTCTGTGAATAAACTGCTCTGACATCGCTCATACAATTCCTTATATTCTTTCTCATATTCCCGCTTTTCTGCACTCGTCGCAAACACATTGCGAAAATGAAATCCTTCTAATTTCATAAGCTCGCGAATTGCGCTATAATAAGCGTAGGTTTCTACATAATCATTTTTCTTAGTCTTCGGCGGATTCAATACGATGGTCTTTGCACATGCCTCATCATATTGGCGCTCGAGTATTACTTTGTCTTTCAACATCTGATAAAGAATTCGGTTTCGCCGCTTTATGGTATTCTGCGGATTTACAAATGGATTATACAGTGTTGGATTATTTGGAATTGCACACAAAAATGCCACCTGTGACAAATCCAGGTTTCGCACAGTTTTATTAAAATATCCACGGCTAGCGGCTTCTATGCCATAATACCCATTTCCAAAATATACATTATTCAAATAAAATTCCAGAATTTGATTTTTTGTATACTTCTTTTCAAGTTCCAGCGCAATATAGATTTCCTCCACCTTTCGCTGCCATGTCCGCTCATTTGATAAAAACACCGTACGTGCCAACTGCTGCGTAATGGTACTTCCGCCTTGCTTCACTTCTCTTTCGCGTACCATGGCAATGGCCGCACGGGCAATCGCCATAAAATCAATCCCTATGTGGTTATAAAACTTTTTATCCTCGATGCTTACAATGGCATTCACAGCAGAAGACGGAATATCTCCATAACTTATATAATATACATCCTTTTCCCCTTTCACGGTGGAAATCAGATTGCTGTGACAATCAAACACCTCTGTGGTTTCGGTCGAGCAAAAGGTTTCTTCCGAAGAATTCCGCACTTTACTAAGGCCATCCTCCCTAAGTGCCTGCACCTCTTTCGCATAACCGCCTAGATAATAATAGCCTACCATACCCAAAACCACGAGCATTAAAACAATCTGTAATTTTACAAAAAACCAAAACACACGATGCCTTTTTTGTTTTTTCTTCTTTTTAGCCATACCATCCTGTCCTTTCTACTGCTATTGTACCAAATTCCAGGACAGGTTGGAAATAATTTTTAAATTTTCACATTCTTATGTCTCCAATTGACTTGCAAGTAATTTCGCACCGTTTTGCATCAGGGCTTTATCCACATCACTAAATACTTCTTTCTCCTTCGCACATAGCAAAAGTGCTCCCATCGCTTCTTGCTGAACAACAATGGGTACCACCATGGACGCAAACGCACCTACTTTTTTCTCCAGGTCAATGTCAAACAGTTTTTCTCCCATTTGTGTCACAAAAAATCTTCGTTCCTTGAGTAGTCCGTGCATGCGCTCACTAAGTCTTGCTTCCGCAAACCCGTGGCTATCTTTGCCCGCTGCCACAATCACATTCTCCATATCTACCAGCAACGCGATTTTTTCCGTTTGCGTTGCCAGAACCTTTGCAAAGGTTTCGGTAAAGCGGGACAACTGTCCAATGGGCGAATATTTTTTCAACAAAATCTCACCTTCGCTTCCCATATAGATTTCCATACTGTCCCCTTCGCGTATCATTAGCGTCCGTCGGATTTCTTTCGGAATTACAATGCGTCCCAAATCATCCATTCGTCTTACAACACCTGTTGCCTTCATTTTTTTCCATCCTTTCACTTTTTCCTAGTATTTACCGTATTTTTGGATTTATACCTTGCTTTTTTTCGTAAAACCCCTTAAAATATAAGGGTTTGTTTATAATTGATAAAAGATAAAGGAGAAAAAACATGAATTCGCTAAAGTACCTTCAACCTAAACTTTTTTCAGTATTGAAGAACTATTCCACGCAGCAATTCTGTAAGGACGTTGTTTCCGGTCTAATTGTTGCCATCATTGCACTCCCCCTTTCCATTGCATTGGCAATTGCCTCCGGCGTTAACCCGGAACAGGGACTCTATACCGGAATCGTCGCCGGGTTCTTCATTTCCCTTTTAGGCGGAAGTCGCGTTCAAATAGGTGGACCGACGGCGGCCTTTGTAGTAATTATTTATGGAATCATTCAAGAATATGGTACAAATGGTTTAATCATTTCTACCTTTTTGGCTGGTGCCATTATGATTCTAATGGGAATTTTTCATTTTGGAGATTTAATTAAATTCATTCCCCAAACCATTACCGTTGGCTTTACCCTTGGTATTGCGGTTGGTATTTTCGCCGGACAAATCAAAGATTTCTTTGGTTTATCCATGGGAAGTGTTCCTTCTGAGTTTCACGAAAAGATTCTCGCATATGCCGCAAACTTCCACACCCTGGATTGGTTGACCCTTGGCATTGGCCTGCTTGCCTTGCTCATTCAAATTTTTTGGCCAAAGGTTTCCCAGAAAATCCCCGGTTCACTCATTGCAATCATTGTAACTACTGCCATTGTAACCCTCGGCAATTTACCGGTGAAGACCATTGGCGATTTATACGAAATCAAGACTGGTTTACCACCATTTACCGTACCGCATTTAAGCCTCTCTTTGGTACAAAAGCTCTTATCGCCAGCGTTTACCATTGCGATTTTAGCTTCCATTGAATCCCTTTTATCCTGTGTGGTTTCCGATGGTATGATTGGTGGACACACCCGCTCCAATGCAGAATTGGTTGGTCAGGGTGTAGGTAATATCATGTCCTCTCTATTCGGCGGAATTCCTGCTACCGGTGCCATTGCCCGTACTGCTGCCAACGTAAAAAATGGCGGACGTACCCCGATTGCCGGAATGGTACATGCCATTACCCTTTTGCTGATCCTTGTATTTTTGATGCCGTATGCTTCCATGATTCCAATGACTACCCTGGCCGCAATTTTAATCATGGTTGCCTATAACATGAGTGGTTATCGCACCTTTTACAATATGATTCGCAAAGCTCCAAAGAGCGATATCGCTGTGTTGGTCACCACCTTTTTACTAACCGTTTTCTTCGATCTTGTGATTGCAATCGAAGTTGGTATGGTGTTAGCAGCCTTCCTTTTCTTAAAACGAATGTCCGATGTGGCTGAAGTCCATCAATGGATTTACAAAGAAGATTTGCAAGATGACGAGTTGTCCGAGCATACGGATTTGAAAGTCGTTCCAAAGCATGTTATGGTTTACGAAATTTTTGGTCCTATGTTTTTTGGTGCCGTAAGTGACTACCTGAATTTCTCTAATGAAAAAGGAAAACGCGTACTTATTCTTCGTATGCGAAACGTTCCAGCCATGGATATTACCGGCCTGACTGCTTTGAATAACACACTTCAGATTTGCCAGAAACGTGGCATAACGCTTGTTCTCTCCCACGTAAATGAACAGCCTCTTCACGTGATGGAGAAGGCCGGATTTATTGAAAAAATTGGAAAAGAGAACCTTTTGCCTAATATTGATGAGGCTCTTTCCTACGCAGAAAAATTATAAAAATTCAAAAAACCTCTTGACGCATTTCGATACTCGATGTAATGTAGTATTGAATACTACGTTAGGAGGTTTTTATTATGACAGATATTACCAGAGCAAAGTTAACATATAAAATTCCAATTCCAAACTACACGTTTGGCGAAGAATTGGTCAATACCCTCTCCCACGGCATCGGCGCCCTGCTTGGCATTTCCGCATTGGTGTTGTGCATTGTCCGCGCTTCTCTTCACGGAAGTGGTAGTGCCATTGCCTCCGGACTCGTCTTTGGCCTTAGTTTAATCATTCTTTATGCCATGTCCGCCACCTATCATGGTGTACGTCCAGGTATAGCCAAGCGCATTTTGCGAATTTGCGACCACTGTACCATTTTTGTTTTGATTGCCGGTAGCTATACCCCCTTTACTTTAATTACCCTACATGGGCGGACCGGCTATACTCTATTTGGCATCATTTGGGCAATGGCCGTTATTGGCATTCTCTTAAATGCAATTGATTTAGAGCGTTTTAAAGGAATTTCCATGGTTTGCTATCTTGTGATGGGTTGGTGTGTCGTCTTTACCTTCCCGGAACTACGCAGTAATCTCCAACATGCAGGCCTTTTGCTTCTTATTTGGGGCGGTATCGCCTACACCGTTGGCGCCATAATCTTTGGCATTGGAAGTAAGCTGAAATATATGCATTCCCTCTGGCACTTTTTTGTCTTAGCCGGAAGCATTCTTCACTTCCTGTGCATTTACATGTACGTTCTTTAATTTAATTTTACACAAAAAAATGAGGCCTTAACTGACCTCATTTTTTTCTTGATTCATCTAAAAAACGCATCCTGGATGCTTCAATATCATCCACCTGAAATCCAATAGTTCCCTTTGGTCCCTTCATAAATCGCATGCAGTTATTACAAAAAGTTCCGATTGAAATCGGTTCTCCACAACGTGCACAATGGATTCCCAAGGTTACCTTGTTTGATTGTTCCTGATACTGAATTCGTCCTTCCCGAATCCACGCCTTCACTCTGCGCACAGGCAACTCAAATTCTTCCGCGACTTCGTACTCATTTACATTATTCTTGCGAATGTAATCCCGCACCTCTCGAAAGAGACGCTGTTCAATACACTGCGGACAATACTCAAACTCATAGCCGTCCGGAAGCAATGTCTTACAATCCCTACAATACTTATAGTTTTCAAAAAATCCTTTACTTGATGAACTGCTCATAACGCCCTTCCTTTCTGTGCATACCCCTATTATAATCAGAAAATCATCGCCATGCAACCATAAATTCCAGCCTGATTCCCCAAAACAGCCAATTCTATCGGGGTTTTCTCGCATGCGTGAAAGGTTTGTGTCTTATAACTTTCTCTAACTGCGTCCAATAAAATATCTCCTGCTGCGGATACACCACCACCAATTACCAATATTTCCGGATCCAGTGTTGCCCCCACATTTGCAAGGGCCAATCCCAGATAATCCCCTGCTTTCTGTACAACCCGATTTGCCACCGCATCACCATGCTTGGCCGCTTCTACAATCTCTTTTGCAGAAAAGCTCTGATTCCGCAAACTGCTTTCTTCTTCCGACTCTTCCAAAAAGGCGTGCGCCATACGAACCATTCCCGTTGCAGATGCATACTGTTCCAAACATCCACGCTTTCCGCAACCGCATACAGCCTGCTCCTTCGGATTTACCTTGCAATGTCCTATTTCTCCGGCACCACCATTGGCACCATATACAATCCGGCCATCCAAAACAATACCGCCGCCTACACCGGTTCCTAAGGTAAGCAATACCAAACTATCTTTTCCCTTTCCGCGGCCATACTTCAATTCCCCCAAAGCAGCTACATTCGCATCATTTGCCACCTTAACCGGAATCCCAGTCAATTCTTTCAATTCACCGGCCACATCTTTTCGCTCCCAGCCGATGTTCGTCACACGGCCTACCACGCCATCCTTCGTCACCGGTCCCGGTACTCCTACAGCAATTCCGGCTACTTCTTTCCCGGTAAACCCGTGTTTCCTCATGTTTTCACAAATTGATGCTGCAACATCCGATATTATTTCCGCTCCTAAATCCTCCCGGCGGCTTGGAATCTGCCAATTTTCCACCAACGTACCGTCTTCCCGGAACAGACCCAGCTTGCAAAACGTTCCGCCAATATCCACACCGTATCCAACCATATACTTTTCCTTTCCACGCTATGCCTCCTGTATCCGCCACCCACTCTCCGTCTGAAAGCTCCAATTTATCGACCGATCATCAATATACAAATCTGCATACACCTTCCTGGTATCCGTTCCATACTGAGCAATATTCTCAGGAAGGTTCTGATTAACACTATCAAAGGTTAACCCCAATGATTCGCACCATGCAACTGCCTGTGCAAGTGGCAGAGAACTACGGCACGTCCACAAAATCAGCTTTGTTCCCTGTTTCTTCTGCTCCCGCAAATAATATAGCAATGGCAAGTTCGGTTCTCCTATATTGGGGTAACAGTCCCGACACAACGTTCCGTCAAAATCTACCGCTATTATAGCATATTTCCTATTCTCTGTCATGGTCATTCCTCCTTTCGATACCTAGATTATAGTCGTTTTAGCGTCCAGTTTTTCGTACATCTTTATGGAATCACAAATCTGTGGTATAACGGCCGCAGAGCGCCCGTTATCTCGTAGCGTCGTCAAATCCACATAAATGTGGATTTTCCTCGTGCTTTCGTGGTATACTAGAAAAAAAGGAGGAGTTTCATGCCTGGATTTTATACCCATTATTTATTTGGTGCCATGACCTTTCCCGGTCTTCGCAACCAACATACAAAAGATATTATCAGAGACAACAAGTCCGTATATACCTTCGGCCTGCAAGGTCCGGATTTTTTATTCTATTTTTTACCTTCTCAAATCATTCACCGCGGCAATTTAGGTTCTACTATGCACGAACGGCGTACCGGTTGTTTTTTATTTCATCTGCTAAACACCTGTACCCAATTCACAGATCCGGAAGATCGCGCCATTGCAGAATGCTATATCTTGGGTTTTCTCGGACATTACACCTTAGATTCTGTAGCGCACCCTTATATCTACGATCGATCCGGCTTTGTTTTCCAAAAGACCCAGAAGTACTACAGTCGTCATATTGAGCTTGAAACGGAAATTGATTCTGAAATGTTAGATTATTATAAGCATCGCAAGCCCTCTGCCTTTGCGCAGCATAAGCTTCTCACACTTACTTCAAAACAAAAGAAGGTTATTTCCGCTTGTCTTACTTCTGCTTTGCAGCAAACTTACCCGGAATACTTCCTTCACTCTGCGCTTATGCGTATGGCACTGCGTTGGATGCAAATCGGAACTCATCTGTTTTATGACAAAAATGGTTGGAAAAAACCCTTGGTACGCAACCTGGAAAACAAGATTTTTGGCTACTATCCCATTTCTTTTATGATACCAACCGACACGCCAAGTGACTTTATTGATTCCACTAACGTGTTAAAAGAAACGTGGAAGAACCCCTGGAACCCGACCAAGCAAAGCAATGAGTCATTTTACGAACTATTCGAGCGTGCACAAAATGAATACCGGCATTTGATTACCGCTACGGAGGAGGTCTTTAACGCCTCGCGGCAAACGCTCCCCTCCAGCCTACGGAAGTGGAAAGAACTTGTCGGTAATCGCAGCTACCATTCCGGTCTCTCTTGCGAATTATAAATCTGGATTAAAAAAGCAGGTGTCTCCACCTGCTTTTTTATCGTATTTCTCGTAATGTCTTTACCATCTCTGCTGCAGTTTGTTCATCCCGGGTAATCATCAATATTGTGTCATCTCCTGCCACTGTTCCAACAACTCCCTGCCATTCCAAACTATCGATGCAAGCACACACCGCCTGCGCCATACCGGTATAACATGTTATTACAACCAAGTTGTTCGCATAGTCAATTTTTACAACCGAAGCCAGAAAAATCGAATAAAACTTATGCGATGCCTGATACTTCTCTTGCGTCTTTCCAACCGCATAATGATAGTCTCCTCCGGCTTCTGCCACCTTTACCAGTCTTAACTCCCTAATATCCCTGGAAATTGTAGCCTGTGTCACCGGAAATCCGCTCTCCTCTAGTCGCTTTGACAGGTCATTCTGTGTTGCGATCTTCTCATTTTCAATCAGGCGAAGAATCGCTTCTTGACGAACCTCCTTTGCGCTTCCCTTCGTTCTAACAGTCGCCCTTTCTTTCATTTCTCCTCCTTATAATTTCTTTAAATAGTATCCGTCTACCGTAATTCCCTCACTCATAAAAACAAAGGCATCCGGATCAATTTCATTTACGATTCTCTTCAGAGCTTTAACCTCATATTTTGAAATTACCACTGCGTTGACATTCATTTCTTCTGCCGAAAAAGCACCTTTTCCATCCCAGTAGGTAACGCCTCTTCCAATTTCTTGCGTCAAACGCTTCTGTAACTCCTTATTCTTTGTAATGATAAAGCACAACATATTGATACTCTGGTAATGTGTACGATCCATGGTATAGGAAATAATGGCCGCATAAATTACCGAGTAGCACGCAATATTCAAATCAAACATCGCGGCACATATTAAGTATATCACAGCATTGACCAAAATGGATATTTTTCCTACCGTAACTTTAATATCTTTTTTCAAAAAATAGATACCGATGATATCTACACCGCCACTGCAACCTTTTGATCGAAGAATTAATCCCAATCCGTATCCCGTAATCAATCCACCGATAAGCGCATCCAATAAGGGATCATCAAATACCGGTTTGCTAGGAATCGGAATCAGCGAAATAACAATGGTTTGAATTACCAGGCCAAACAATGTTCTTGAAAAAAACTGTTTGGATACAAAGCGATACGCAATGTAAAAAAGTGGTACATTCAAAGCAAAGTTAATGATACCTGCAATGTCAAATCCGCTCGGTAGCGCTAAATGCGCATACTGCACCAGCAGGGTTCGAATAATCTGTGACAAACCATAAATACCACCGTTGTACATTCCAGCCGGTACTACAAACACATTTACCGAAAAGGAAAACAACAGACATCCGCCAATAATTCTGGCATAATCAGCTACGTCTTCTTTTTTTAGCATACTTCCGCACCAACTAATATATCCCTTTCCGGAACCACAAATGCCAGGTTCCCATTGCTATCTTCCGCTGATAAAATCACACCTTCGGACGGTAATCCACCCATGGTAATCGGCTTTAGATTACACAACACCGTAACCTTTTTACCAATCACTTCCTCCGGATCATAGTATTCTCGCAACCCGGATACAATCTGGATGGTTTCTTCACCTAAATTTACTTTAAAATTAAGAAGCTTTAAGGAATTCTTGATTTCCTCACAGGCCACTATTTCTCCAATGCGAAAATGCATATTCAAAAAATCCTCATATGCTACCTGGATTCCCTTTTCTTCTCTACTCATTCTTCATTTCCTCCCTCTACACGTATCATTTGTCGAAAATTACTTGGTGTAACATGTTTAATTAACACAAAATTTCTTGTAAACGTTTTTACCGTATTAAATCCTACTTCGATTGCAATGTCCGTAATCGTCATATCCGTCTCTGCCAGTAGTTTACATGCGGAATTTACTCTCAAGAAATGCAAGAACTCCGAAAAATTACGTTCTACTTGAAGTAACAAAATCTTATTTAACTCCGGCACGGAAATCTCGAATTCCGTTGCCACCGATTGCGCTGTCAGCTCTTCCTTATGATTCTCTACAATATACGTAACCAGTTGGTAAGCGATGCGCCGTTCTTCTATATTACAAACACCAAGAACAGTTTGATAGGTTTTTCGATATTCACTGATTTTTGATCCCATGCGGCTTTCAAACACCTTGGAGATATGTGCTGCATCCACATACCCCAAAAACATAGCTAGCTCTTCTAGTGTATAATCCGTGTACATCAAATAATTTAACGTCTTGGCAATTTTAATTTCATTAACCAAATTATTAAACGTAAGTCCCGTTGTTTCCATAATATACTTACTTATGGAGGACTCACTCATGTAAAATAGCTTTGCCAAACGGCTCAGCGTAATTTTCTCGCTTAAATGGGTATAGATATAGCGGAAAATTTCTGTTTTTTCACCTTTTTTTGTCGCAACTATGCGGTCGAATTTTTTATCACAATCTTCCCTTTGACTAATCACTATTAGTTCCACCAAAAGATTCACCACATATATGCTGGATAGCGCCTTTTTCTCCGGGAACTGAAGCGTAGATTCTACGCCGACTTCCTGCTTGATTTTTCCAAGAATAGCTCGAATTTCCTGTGTCTTAACCGGATCACACTCCACCACAGGATTTTCCTGCATCTGCTTTATAATCTCAATCTTCTGATTATCCACATTAAATATGGACTTAATTGCATTATTTAACAAAACAAAATTATAAACCACTACATAATACTGAAATGTCTCTCTAACTTCTGTAACTTCCGTACAATCAAAGGGCAACAGCGTGATAAGCATATTATCATGAATATCATACTCTACCTCATTGATTTTCATTTTTCCTCGTCCTTTATTGATAAAAAGGAATCGGGACGTCTGATGTAAAATCGGCTTCGTCTTTTTATCAATAATCTCTACATCAAATGAGCAGATTTTTCTATCATCCATACGCGAGCAAAACTGCTGCTGGAGTTCTGTTGTATTTTCCATCCCAATTCTCCTTGTATTTATAGTATGGCGGATAAGCATAACTTATCCGCCATGAAATAGTTTGTATTATGCTTTCAATTATAACACCATCATTGCAATGGATAAAATAATGATATTTGCTACAACTAATATACCACATAATGGAAGTGCAAACTTCAACCATGTAGGATACTCAATCTTAGATAGAGACGTTCCACCCATTACAACGGCTGACGTTGGGGTAATTAAGTTAACAACACCACATGCTGCACAATAAATCATAACCATTACTTCTGGGCTTAAACCAAGCTTCACAGCCAATGGTCCAAAGGTTCCCATAGATGCACCTGCCAAACCAGAGGTAGATGGAATCAAGAATGATAAACCAATGTACACAATGTAACTTCCTGCTGTGAATACCGTTGTGTTAACTCCTGACAAAGCCTTTGCAGCATTGTCTAAAACGTACATATCCAAGCCAGTAGCTTTCATTAATACAGAAATACCTCTTGCTACAGCGATGATAAGAACTACACTCATCATATCCGCTGCTCCATTTATAAAGTTCTTAATAAAGTCTCTCTCCGGCATTCTGGATACGATTGCGATTATAATTGCCATGATGGTAAACCACGCTTGCAATTCCTGGAAATACCAATCGCCCCATACCTGGCCTACGAGCCATTTTCCGGTTGCATAAGGCATAGAAACTCCAAAGTCAGCCCATGGAATCAAACTGATAATCATGATTACAAATGATAATCCAAAAAGTACTAATGTAATTTTCTGAGATGTGGTCATCTGAACTGTATCTGTTGATTTTCCACTCAGATACTCTGCCTCAGAAGCAGCTTTCTCAGCCGCTGTAAGAATAGATCTTCCTTCGCTCTTAACTTTCTTAGCATAACGCATAACAAAGATAATTGCTATAAGCAAAGAAGATAACCAAAGAATTGCTCCCAAACCAATAATAATTGTCTGGTTAACTTTAATTCCTGCATTTTTCAATTCATCGGCTGCTGCACCAACAGCGAATGGGTTAACGGTTGAACCTAAGCAACCAACACCGGCACCAAGCAAAATAGTTGCACATCCAACCATTGCATCAAAGCCAGCTACCATCATTGTTCCTACAATCAATACGTAGAACGCCATGGTCTCTTCACACATACCATAAGATGTTCCACCAAGGGAAAAAATCAACATTAATACCGGGATTAACATTAATTCATTTCCGTTCATTTTCTTAACAACTGCTGCGATACCTGCATCCAACGCTCCGGTATCTGCAACCACTCCTAAGAAGCCTCCGATACAAAGAACGAATACGCAGACATCAATCGCCTGAACGAATCCTGTAGGTGCCGCCATCACAAAGTCTGCAATGCTCGCACTCTTTACACTTGGAATCAAGTGTGTAATCACCGCAAGAATAGCAATAATGATAAACAAAATGCTAAACGCGGAAGGCATTTTAAAACCTTTCTTTTCCATTTTTCTTTCTCCTCTTCTTTTATTTTCACAACCTTTTCACAGAATATCTTTCTTAATTTGAAGTTTCCCGTTTCTACTTGGAAAGTAAAAACGGGAAAAACTTCATTTTTTCATTTAAGAAAAGCTATTCTTATAGGTTATAAAGGACCTATTATTTTGCAATAATCTTTGTTCCGGTCTCACCACTCATAGCAAGTCCGGCTTTCTCTAAGGAAGTGATGAGTGCTGCTCTTCCATCTGCAGACTTAACGAAATTCATACAAGCCTCAACCTTTGGAAGCATACTTCCCGGTGCGAAATGACCTTCGGAAATATATTTTTCGCAATCATCTAAGGTAATTTCAGCAAGCTCTTTCTGATCAGGCTTGTTGAAGTTGATGCACACACGGTCAACAGCAGTCAAGATTACGAGCATATCAGCATTGATATCTTCTGCTAATCTTGCACAAGCTTTATCCTTATCGATAACAGCTGCAGTTCCCTGTAAACCATTTGGTGTCTCAATTACCGGAATACCACCACCGCCAACGGTGATTACAACAACGTCCTCATCAATCAGCTTGTTGACAACGCCTAATTCTACGATACGTTTTGGCTGTGGAGAAGGAACAACTCTTCTGTATCCTCTTCCTGCATCCTCAACGAAGGTATATCCTTTTTCTGCTGCAATCTTATCAGCTTCTTCCTTTGTCATGAAGGAACCGATTGGTTTGGTAGGATTCTCAAAAGCCTTATCAGCCGGGTCCACAACTACCTGTGTTACAAGACAAGCAACTTCTTTCTTGATTCCGCGGGAAGCTAATTCCTGCTGAACAGCCTGCTGTAAGTGGTATCCAATGTAACCCTGTGACATTGCACCACACTCTGGGAATGGCATATATGGTGTCTTTCCACCATGCGTAGCAGAAAACTCCATACCGTTATTGATCATTCCGACCTGTGGGCCATTACCATGACCGATAACTACCTTGTGACCCTGGGAAATAAGGTCAACAACTGTCTTGGCAGTGTGTTTCACTAATTCTAATTGCTCTTCTGCATTATTCCCCAAGGCATTTCCGCCTAATGCAAGCACAATTTTCTTGCTTTCCATGTTCTAACTCTCCTTTAAAGCGTATATTAGCAAAGTGTAGCGTATACTACAGCCTTGATAGTATGCATTCTGTTCTCAGCCTCGTCAAATACTACGGACTGTTTGGACTCGAATACTTCATCTGTAACTTCCATTTCGTTTACGCCAAATTTCTTAGCGATGTCAGCACCGATGGTTGTCTTGGTGTCATGGAAGGATGGTAAGCAGTGCATAAAGATTGCTTCTGGCTTAGCGTTTGCCATAAGCTCTTTGTTTACCTGATATGGTTTTAATAATTTAATTCTTTCTTCCCAAACTTCATCCGGTTCACCCATGGATACCCAGATATCAGTATAGATAACGTCTGCTCCTGTAGTTCCTTCTTTAACATCTTCTGTTAAACGAACTTCACAATTGTTATCAGCTGCAATCTTCTTGCACTCGTCGATTAACCACTGTTCTGGCCATAAGGACTTCGGTGCACATGCTGTGAAGTTGAGTCCCATCTTAGCACAAGCAACCATTAAAGAGTTACCCATGTTGTTTCTAGCATCACCCATGTAAGTGAAGTTAACACCCTTCAAATGTCCTAACTTCTCTTCGATTGTTAAAAGGTCAGCTAACATCTGAGTTGGGTGGAACTGATCGGTTAAACCATTCCATACCGGTACTCCAGCATAGTCAGACAATTCCTGAACTAAATCCTGGCTGAATCCACGGTACTCAATACCATCATACATTCTTCCAAGAACGCGAGCGGTATCAGCGATGCTCTCTTTTTTACCCATCTGAGAGCTTCCCGGATCAAGGTAAGTAACACCCATACCTAAGTCTAATCCAGCAACTTCGAAAGAACATCTTGTTCTTGTGGATGTCTTTTCGAATAATAATACGATATTCTTTCCTTCAAGATATCTATGTGGAGTATGAGTTCTCTTTAAATCCTTGAAGTTTTTAGATAAATCTAATAAATAACGGATTTCCTCAGATGTGAAATCTAATAATTTTAAATAGCTTCTTCCTCTTAAATTAACGCCCATTGTTAATTATCTCCTTTTCTATAATTTATATCGAATCAAAAAATTCCAACTAGTCCTCACGTACAAGTGGCATACTCATACAACGTGGGCCTCCTCTTCCTCTGGAGAGCTCGGCACTTGGGATTTCAAGAACCTTGATTCCTTTCTTTCTTAATAAGTCGTTAGTTACTGTATTTCTCTGGTATACAACTACAACACCAGGAGCAATACATAAGGTGTTTGAACCATCGTTCCACTGCTCACGCTCTGCAGCGATTCTGTCTTCACCGCCACACTTAATCAATTCAACCTTTGGTACACCCAAAGCTTTTGCAAGTATGCTTTCAAGATCAGACTCAACCTTAGCAACCTTTAATTCATCTTTGCCTGCACCCGGTGTAATTTCGTATACAGTCAAAGGTCCAAGGATACCCGGATGGATTGTGAACTTGTCCACATCAATCTGAGTAAATACAGTATCAAGATGCATAAATGCACGAGATTCCGGAATATCAAATGCAAGAATTGTTCTAATAGAAGCATCTTTATCGCCAAAAATCTTTCTTGCTAACATTTCGATTGCATCTGCCTGTGTTCTCTGAGAGATACCAATTGCTAATACCTTATCGTTCAAGTTAAGAACGTCTCCACCTTCAATGTGGAATGGGTTATAGCGATCGTAGTAAAGAGGCACCTGACCCTTATAATCCGGATGATATTTGAAAATATACTCTCCGTAAATTGTTTCTCTACATCTCGTTACAGACAACATCTTATGAAGTGTCACACCGTTACCTACACAAGCAAAAGGATCTCTTGTGAAGTACGCATTTGGCATTGGGTCGATTAACAACTGAGAAGAATCACTCATCAAATCTACCAAAGACTCCTCTTTATTAAATCTGATTTCGTTTAATACGATACCTTCAAATGTTTTGTCAACTAAAGCTTTGTTGTCGCCCTTATATTTTTCGATCATGAAGTCGTAAATCTTTTTCTGCCACGTTTCTGTTTCGATACCAGCTTCTTTAATCCACTGTTTTAAGAACTGATCACGAATTTCATCACTCAAGTCGAGAACCTCAGCTGTTAACTGCTCAAGGTATACAACTTCTACTCCGTTATCACGAAGTGTCTGAGCAAATGCATCATGCTCCTGCTGTGCTACTTCCAAAAATGGAATATCATCAAACAGTAATCTTTCCAAGGTATCCGGAGTTAAGTTCTCCAACTCTTTACCTGGACGATGCAAAAGCACTTTCTTTAATGGCTTAATTTCACTTTTGACATTAATTGCTGCCATGACTTTGCGTCCTCCTTTTAATATTACATTTTTTATCTGCATAGTCATAAAACCATCATCCTTGAAATGGACATGGTCATCATGCGTCAGATTTCGGTCACACCAAATATGTTACACATTTTCACCTCGCTTTGCTTGATTTTTCAAAAAAACAGATTTGTATATTTCACGCGATGGTTTTTTTCATCCTTTAGCAAATTTACACAAATATCATAAAGCAAAACTGTATATTTGTACTTATATACCTAATATTTGCATGTTTTATCTCGAATATACATACAATATATACACGAATGAATATTCAAATTAAGCGCAATATATTCATTCAATTTCCTATATTTTACGCAACATATTGTATTTTTTTTCAAGCCGCCACAATTCTGTATTTTTTCACATAATATTTATACATCCTACACATTTGGCGTTAGCCATACAAATATTATACCCAAAAATGTCCTTTTTAACAACACAAATCCCGTAAATATCGTATTTAACAATGTATTCACATATCGTATTTTACGTTTTTCGTTTGCATATTATTGTATATTCTTTTCTAAACAAATGAAAAAAGATGGGTTCTATGCTGTATAGAACCCATCTTTATGAATTTTTCACCCTTTTTTGCCTATTTTTCCACCTATAACTAGTATTATGCGCGATTCTCAATATCCATCATCATCTGCACACGTGTTTCATGGCGTCCTCCCTGGAACTCCGCGTCCAGCCACGCCTTACAAATTGCTTTTGCCATTTCTATTCCTACAATCCGTTCGCCAAAAGCAATAATATTTGCATTATTATGCTCTTTTGTCAGTCGTGCAGTTACCGGTTCGGAACATACAGCAGCCCGTACTCCATGAACCTTATTTGCTGACATGGAAATCCCCACTCCTGTTCCACAAATTAATACACCCCCATCTACTTCGCCACTTGCGACAGCTCTTCCAACCTTCTCTCCGAATTCCGGATAATGTACGCTATCTGTGGAATGGCATCCATAATCTACCACCTCATGTCCAAGGCTTTCCAAATACTCTTTCACCTGCAGTTTCATATTGTATGCTGCATGATCATTTCCAATTCCTAATTTCATCGCTATCCAATCCTTTACACAAAATATGGCGGCCATTTCTGACCGCCATTTCATTTTATCACGTATTTCTTTGCGAAGCAATCCTTACAGATCGTAATATTTTACAAATTCTGCCGGATGCGGAGTATTGTTAATCTCACGCGCTTCCTTACGCTTCATATCATCCCAGATTTCAAGAAGTTTCTCAGGGAATACTCCTCCTGCTGTAAGATAATCATGGTCTTCTTTCAACGCATCCAAAGCTTCCTCTAATGTTGTTGGAAGGCTTTCAATCTTACTCTTCTCTTCCTCAGATAAGTCAAATAAGTTGAAGTCATATGGTCCCCAACCATTCTTCTCCGGATCAATCTTATTCTTGATTCCATCAATACCTGCCATCAAAATTGCCGCATACATATAGTATGGGTTTGCTGTTGCATCTCCGTTACGAAGTTCAAAACGTTTATGCTCCGGATCTTTTGCATAAGCCGGAATACGAACAACACTACTACGGTTTGCTGTCGCATAGCCGATTGTTACCGGTGCCTCAAATCCAGGAATCAATCTCTTATAGGAGTTGGTAGATGGATTGGAGAAAGCGCAAATAGAACGCGCATGTTTCAACAAACCACCGATAAAGTAAAGTGCTGTATCACTTAATAAGGAATAACCATCTTTGTCATAGAACAATGGTTTACCATCTTTCTTAAGAAGCATATGAACATGCATTCCGCTTCCAGCTTCGCCTGCGATTGGTTTTGGAAGCAATGTTGCTGTTCTGCCATCCTCAATTGCCGCATTCTTAATGATGTACTTCGTAATCATGGTATTATCTGCCATATCAAGCATATCTGCTAATTCTACTTCAATTTCTACCTGACCCGGGCCACCAACTTCATGGTGCTGGTATTTAACCTGAATACCCCAATCCTGCATTAACATACACATCTTAGAACGTAAGTTATAAGTGATATCCTGTGGCAAATCTAAATGGTATCCACCCTGTTTTGGTGTACGATAAGCCAAATTCTGCTCGTCGTCAATACCACTATTCCACTCAGCAGACTCATCTGTATCAATACTAAAACCTACACGGTTGCTCTTGCACTCAAAGCTTGCATGATCAAAAATATAAAACTCAAACTCCGGTGCAATCAACATTTCATCGGCAATCCCTTCGCTCTTCATATAATCAATCGCTGCCTTGGCAACGTTTCTTGGATACTGATCAAACGGTCTATTGTTTGGTTGGTCAATAATACATACATCACCCATCATGGTTACGGTTGGGATTTCCATAAACGGATCCATATTTGCAGTCGCAATATTTGGAATAAATACCATGTCGGAACTTTCTACCGGCGCAAATCCATAGCTAGAGCCGTCAAAACCAATTCCATATTTCATGGTATCTTCATTAAAACGCTCTACCGGAATAGATAAGTGTCTCCATCTTCCGTTTAAGTCAATCATTTTAAAATCAATCATCTTCGCATTGTTCTCTTTACAATACGCCAATACATCCTGTACTGTTTTCATGTCCCCAAATTTCCTTCCTATAAATAAAAATAGTCCAGGTGGTTAACCCACCTAGACTATTGTAACCTATTTGCGGCAAAATTTTTTGCCAAAAATTCACAATGTTTTTGTACTAATTTACGTACAATTATTTTCAAAGCACCGCTTTAAAATTTTTAAAACAATTAGAACATCTTTGCTGCAGCTTCTGCACCCTTTGCAAGCGCTTCTTTATTGATTGGAATAAACTTCTCTTTTGCTGCGCCAAATACTTTCTTAAATGCTTCTAACAACATATCCTGATCAACCAAATGCGCCTGATCGTTCACTGCTCCAAGCATAACCATGTTTGCAAGCTGAATCTTACCAAGCTCCGTTGCAATGCTGTTTACCGGAATACGATAGTACGTAATGTCTGTTCTTGGGTTTTCTGCATCAATCAAGTCCGAATTGATAAATACTTTTCCCCCTGGCATAACTTTTCCGATAAACTTATTGTAAGCTGCTCCGTTCATGAATACACCAACACTTGCGTCGTTATTGATTAATGGAGAACCGATTCTTTCATCGGAAATTGTTACAGAACAGTTTGCCTCTCCTCCACGCATCTCAGGACCATAAGAAGGACACCATGTAACTTCTTTTTCCTCAAGCATTGCTGCATAGGCCAAAAGCTGACCCATACTCATAACACCCTGCCCGCCGAATCCGGCGCAGAAAATACGATCAATCTTGCTCATTACTGTCCCTCCTTTGTTGTATCTTTCTTAACTCCTAAAGGATAATATGGAATCATTTCATCCTTTACAAATTTAAGTGCATCAACCGGTGTTTTACCCCAGTTTGTAGGACATGCACAAAGAACTTCTACGAAGGAGAATCCAAGTCCTGCCTCCTGAACTTCCAGCGCTTTCTTAATAGCTGCCTTTGCCTTAATAACATCTGCAGGGCTGTCAACAGCAACACGCTCTACGTATTTTGCACCATCCAAGGTTGCAATTAACTCTGCAACACGAATTGGATATCCATTTAAACTAACCTCACGACCAAGCTGCGCCGTCGTAGCTTTCATTCCCGGAAGAGTGGTTGGAGCCATCTGTCCTCCGGTCATACCATAAATTCCATTGTTAATGAAAATGGTTGTAATTTTCTCACCTCTTGCTGCTGCATGAACAATTTCACACATACCAATTGATGCTAAGTCTCCATCACCCTGATAGGTAATTACTGTTTTATCCGGATGAACACGTTTAATACCGGTTGCAGTCGCCGGAGCTCTACCATGTGCAGCCTGAATTCCATCAAACTCAAAATAGTCAAGTGCAAGAACTGCACAACCTACCGGTGAAATACAGATGGTGTCTTCTAATTTTCCCATCTCTTCTACGCTCTCTGCTAACAATCTATGTACGATACCATGAGAGCAGCCTGGACAATAATGTGTCTTAACGTCTGTTAATCCTTTGGAACGTTCAAATACTACTGACATTATTTCGCACCTCCCATGATTTTCTTTGCAAAGTCGCATACTTCGTCTACAGTGATTAATACACCACCTGTATGACCAAAGAATTCAACCTTCTCTTTGTCGCCACAGCCTAAAACAACATCGTCAACCATCTGACCCATGTTGAGCTCGATATCCATATATTTCTTAATCTGTGGTCTGTTAAATGCTTCGTACGGGAATGGCCATAATGTCTGCGGTCTTACCAAACCAACCTTGTAGCCTTCTTCTCTTAATCTGTCTACCGCGGTACGAACAACACGTGATGCAGTTCCATAAGATGCAAATGCAAATTCTGCATCTTCCATCATATAATCTTCATAACGTGTCTCGTTCTCTTCGATTACCGCATATTTTTTGAATAAATCAAAGTTATCCTTTTCAAGATCTGGAGCCTGTAATTTCAGGTTGTAAACGCGATGTGTCTTGCCACCGTTACGTCCTGTTAACGCCCAATCTTTTGCCGGAATCGGTCTTTCCTTCGGTTTGCGAAGTTCAACCGGCTCCATCATCTGTCCAATCAAGCCATCAGCCAATACGATACACAAAATACGATACTGATCAGCAATGTCAAATGCTTCCTGTACCATATCCACTAATTCTTGCACATTACCTGGCGCAAGTACAACGGTTCGATAGTCTCCGTTACTTCCGCCCTTCACACACATGTTATAATCGGCCTGAGATGGCTGGATTCCGCCAAGTCCTGGGCCTCCTCTCATCATGTTAACAATAACAGCCGGTACTTCAGCCTTGCTGATGTATCCGATTCCTTCTTGCATTAATGCAATACCCGGAGAAGAAGATGATGTCATCGCTCTTGCTCCTGCTGCTGCAGCTCCATATAACATATTAATTGATGCTACTTCACTTTCGCCCTGTACAAAGGCTCCTCCAATTTTCGGTAATTCCTTAGAAAAGTATTCCGGGATTTCGTTCTGTGGCGTTATCGGATAGCCGAAGAAATATTTACAACCAGCTTCGATAGCGGCACGAACGACTGCTTCATTACCTTTTAATAAAACTTTCGCCATTTTACTACCTCCTAGTCTTTCTTCTCAATCTTGATTGCCACATCCGGGCACATTCTTACACAACTCTGGCATCCTACACATTCGTCCTGCGCAACTACGCTTGCAGGAAAATATCCTGCTGCATTTGGCTTATCCTTGTTAATCGCCAAAACGCCTTTTGGACAAACGGAAACACATAATTCGCAGCCTTTACAGCGCTCCTCACGAATGGATAAAGTAAAACTTCCCATATCCTTCCTCCTTACATCCATATTTTTCGCATATTATAGTGCATAGGGAAAATTTCACCCTGCACTTGCTTGCGTAAAGCGTCTACATCCGACACTTCCTCAAGCATACATGTGGTATACCGGATTGGTATACCAGTTCTATCACTAACCTGACGCAGATACGCATCTCCGGCTATGATATCCTCCATAGTTGTTTCATGAATCAAATTAGAATTATTCACAAAACCCGTTACCTTGCATCCTGACATTCGCTCCAAAAGCTCTATCTGATGCATAATCTCCTCTACCGTTCCGGTTTCCGGACGATAAATATTTACCACCATAAAGAAGTCAACTTCCGACCGATCCAACGTATCGCCAAAACGTCCTAAAACCTTAGCGCCAACTTCGCTTCCTCCCAAATCCATGATATAATCATAGCGTTTATCCAAAAATGGTACCGCTATCTTGCTGGAAAGTGCCGGCATGTCGCAGTTATCTTCTACTACAGAGGAAGAAATCACTTCGATTCCTGCCTCCTCTAACTCCTTTGTCTTCTCTCTGGATCGAAAATACACATTTACGATGTCCAAATCCGCAATTGCTGGTTTATTGGCTATTTTTGCCAACTGAAATGCATAGTTCACCGCAAACTCTGTTTTACCACTACCATAATATCCGGTAATAATCCGGATCCTTCTATCCTCTTTTACCATACTTTAAAGTTAAAACACTTTGTTGTTCTTGTCAATATGCACAAAACAATTCTTTGTTTTTTAAATTGTGCAACGCTAATTTTACAAAAATTCTTTACAAACTGTGAATTTTGTTGTATTATAAATAAGTCGTGTGACCTCAGTCAGGAGGTTAATCATGAATAATCAAATAAAGGTAATCCCTTATGTTACTGCAATTCTATTATTCTGCAGTATCTTATTATTCCATCCATCATTTACAAGTAATGCAAATGCAAAGGAAATGGATTATGTATACGTGAAAGAGCATTCTATTACTATGCAAATTGGCGACACGCATTGCCTGCACGGTTTTACTCTTTCTGGGAAAGCACCAAAGTTTAAAAGCAGTAAGTCTAGTGTCGCATCGGTAAATTCCGATGGCATTATTACTGCAAAAAAAGCCGGCTCCACTCGTATTACCGTAAAAGTCTCCGGGCACGAAGACTATTGTACTGTAACTGTGAAGCCAACTGTCATTACGCTTAACAAAAATAGCATGACACTTTATCGGGATCGCTATATATTTTTGCGTGCAACTACATCAACAGGGCACACACCTGTTTTTCGTTCCTCACGTAGTTCTGTTGCCACTGTTGATGAAAACGGTCTAATACACACTAAGAAAAATGGCACCGCAATCATACGCGTCACCTGCGACAAAACCACGGTGCAGTGTACCATTACGGTTTTAAAGCCGGAAATTGACTTATCAAACTCCTCTCTCACCCTCCATGTTGGTGAGTCTAAACAGATTACCGCAACTGTTTCTTCACGGAATCCAGTTGTCTGGTCGGTAAGCAATAGCAACGTTATATCTGTCGATGCCAGTGGCACCGTCCAAGCCCTTCACGTCGGAAAGGCCTATCTCTACGCTAAAGAAGATGGTACCAAGGTTTCATGTGTAGTTCGCGTTATTTCCGACTAGAAGCAAAATTAAAATTTTAATTCAATAAACTATTTTCATGAGGTCACACGACATCTATGGATGCAATCGTCCTTCTTTCATATGCTTTCTGCAAAGGGCTACGTATTTATCATTTGCTCCAATTTCAATTTGTTCTCCCTGACGAACGATTCCATGTTCATTGTAACGTGCATTACAGGTCGCTTTTTTTCCACACCAGCAAACTGTCTTGATTTCCTCCATTATATCTGCTATTTCCAACAATCTCATACTTCCGGGAAATGCTACATTACGAAAATCTCCACGTAAACCATAGCAAAGAACCGGAATGTCCAAAAAGTCTACAATGTCCGATAAAAAATCCACTTGTTCTACCGTTGCAAATTGCGCTTCATCAATTATGATTGCATCACAATTCAGTTGGTTCTCGCACAATCGACTTTTCCATTTCATTGCCTCTTCTGAATACGGGCTTTCACGAATTATCATTAGCGCTTTACAGACTTCTTCGTTTAATAAATCCTCCAGGTAAATGCAGGAATGCTGCAATCCTATTCGTGAACGAATTCTATGTTCACCTTCTCTGGTATCAATTTGCGACTTTGCCAGAATTACTTTTTTCCCCCTCTCCGCATAATTGTATTCTGCCATTAACGCGTTTGCGCTCTTGGAACTACCCATAGCACCATATTTAAAATATAATTTAGCCATTTCTATTCTCTCCTCATCAATTCACTATAGAAATAGTACCATTTTCGGCCAAAAAAATCCATTTATTTGAAAAAAACAAAAAATTTTCACAGTATGTTAGCTGAATGTACATTTTCTTGTAGTATAGTATACTTGTACTTGAAAAGTACAGTAATAAAAGTTTGATCTGTTCTCCTTTGAACAGATTTCCCTATCCCTTTTAAACTTTCTCATTCAAAAAGACTCACGGTCCCCTCCGTGAGTTTTTTTGTACGCTTTTTTCCTTTTTTAGGTATAGAAAAAGCTGTAATACAATTTTGTATCACAGCTTTTCTTCATGAGACATCGGGGATTCGAACCCCGGACAACTTGATTAAAAGTCAAGTGCTCTACCACCTGAGCTAATATCCCATCTTATTTTCATAAGCACCAGATTTACAAATCTGAATGCCCAGTTCCGGAATCGAACCAGAGACACGAGGATTTTCAGTCCTCTGCTCTACCAACTGAGCTAACTGGGCATTGAGTTGCGGGAATAGGATTTGAACCTATGACCTTCGGGTTATGAGCCCGACGAGCTTCCAGACTGCTCCACCCCGCGATAGTTATTAAATTAAGGCTTTTGCCAAATGGATGGAGGTGGATTCGAACCACCGAAGCAATTTGCAGCAGATTTACAGTCTGTCCCCTTTGGCCACTCGGGAATCCATCCATATGAAATTTCTTTCAAAAAAGCCGATGATCGGACTCGAACCGATAACCTGCTGATTACAAATCAGCTGCTCTGCCAATTGAGCCACATCGGCATAATGCTTGCATTATGCCGATGTGGCGATACTTATTGAATCTCTGATTCAATAAGGGTGCTTCTTCGACACAATACAAAACCCCTTAAGGGAATGGGACCTATAGGGCTCGAACCTATGACCCTCTGCTTGTAAGGCAGATGCTCTCCCAGCTGAGCTAAGATCCCATATACAAACGACCCAGATCGGACTCGAACCGACGACCTTCGCCGTGACAGGGCGACGCTCTAACCAACTGAGCCACTGGGCCATATTTCATATACCTTCAAAACCACATACAGTCATCCTTACCTTTAGGTCATACCCTCGACCGATTAGTAACAGTCAGCTACATACATTACTGCACTTCCACCTCTGTCCTATCTACCATGTACTCTTCATGGGGTCTTACTTCCTTTAAGGAATGGGATATCTCATCTTGAGGGGGGCTTCACGCTTAGATGCCTTCAGCGTTTATCCCTTCCGAACTTGGCTACTCTGCTATGCCGTTGGTCGACAACAGATACACCAGCGGTTCGTCCACCCCGGTCCTCTCGTACTAGGGGCAGCTCCTCTC
>FOXT01000010.1 GCA_900115795.1 Lachnospiraceae bacterium XBB1006
TTCTGATGGAATTCCGTATTTTGCAGCTATATCTTTATAACTACCTTTTCCATCAAGGTATTCTTCAACAATCGCTTTCTTTTGTTGAGAAGTATATTTCTTATTTCCTTTTTCTTTTAAAAAAGCTGATTCTCCTTGTGCACGATATCTTCTAATCCATTTGTTAAGCATTGAGTTATGGTTTTTATCATTGTAATATATTCCGTATTTTTGACATATTTCTCTATGCGATAGATTGCTCGAAATATAATCTTCGCAGGCAGCAATAATTATATCCACAGTATATTTAGACATAAAAAATCCCCCTTAAGTAGATTTTGGTTATTTACCTTGTCTACTTAAAGGGAATCATATCATAAATACTTAGTGCACAGCTCCTTTTAATGCACAAAACAAGGGGCGTCGCCCAGATGGATTTACCATCTAGTGCGACAGCCCCTTTTTCTAATAAATAAAGCGCGAGACGGGACTCGAACCCGCGACCCCAACCTTGGCAAGGTTGTGCTCCACCAACTGAGCCACTCGCGCATATCTTACAATCTATTATTGCTGAACACAAAGTAAAGTATACTTGAAAAAGAACACAATGTCAACACTTTTTTCATATTTTATGCCATTTTATTTCGTGATAATGAAAAAGATTCATCCACATTACTGCTGCGGATGAATCCACTTTTGACTATCGTATAAAATTCCCAATGGTATGTACAAGAAATGCCATCATCCATGCCACAAAGCACTGCCAGAATACTACAACATAAGCCCATTTTCGTCCCAACTCCCGGCGTACTGCGGCCACAGCCGCTACGCAAGGCGTATACAGCAAGCTAAATGTCAGCATACTCGCTGCGCTCACAGTAGACAGCACAGATGTTACTCCCTCTTTCGCAAATAGCACTTCCATAGTAGAAACCACGCTTTCCTTTGCAATAAATCCACTAATCAAGGATGTGCATATTCTCCAATCTCCCATGCCCAACGGCCGAAAAAATGGTACCAAACCACTTGCCACCAGCGCAAGCATACTCTCCTTCGAATCTTCCACCAAATGAAGTCTCGGATCAAAGCTTTTCAAAAACCACACAACAATCGTTGCAAGAAGAATTACCGAAAAGGCCTTTTGTAAAAAATCCTTTGATTTCTCCCACATAAGTTGAACTACACTGCGTGGACTTGGCAGACGGTAATTGGGAAGTTCCATAACAAACGGAACCGCTTCACCCTTAAACATCGTCTTTTTTGAAAAAAGCGCCACCAAAATACCAACGAAAATGCCGAATAAATACAGCCCCGTCATAATAAGACCACCCCGGCCAGGGAAAAATGCATTTACAAAGAAAGCATAAATCGGCAATTTCGCTGTACAGCTCATAAATGGAGTCAGCAGAATCGTCATCTTACGATCCCGGTCGCTTGGCAAGGTTCGCGTAGACATCACCGCCGGAACAGTACAGCCAAAACCAATTAACATTGGCACAATACTTCGCCCGGATAATCCGATTTTTCGGAGAAGTTTATCCATCACAAAAGCCACACGCGCAATATATCCGCTGTCCTCTAACAACGACAAGAATAAAAACAGCGTAACAATAATTGGAAGGAAGCTAAGAACACTTCCCACACCTTCAAAAATACCATCGATAATGAGTCCATGCAATACTTCATTCACGTTGGCGGCATGCATTGCTTCATCTACAAGGTTTGTCAGCTCGCCAATTCCTGCCTCTAAAAGCGTTTGTAAGAAGAGACCAATCACATTAAACGTCAAAAAGAATACCAATGCCATAATTCCAACAAACACAGGAATCGCCGTATACTTTCCGGTTAATATCTTATCCAATCGTCGACTGCGCATATGTTCCTTGCTCTCTCTTGGTTTTGTAACGCTTTTTTTGCATACACGTTGAATAAACGAAAAACGCATATCTGCAATTGCTGCACTACGATCAAGTCCCCGTTCTTTTTCCATCTGTGTAACAATGTGTTCTATAGTCTCAATTTCATTTTGCTCTAACTCTAACTGCTGCAGAATCAGCGGATCCCCCTCCACTACTTTGCTTGCCGCAAACCGCACCGGAAGTCCTACACGATTTGCATGATCTTCTATCAAATGAATCACCGCATGCAAGCATTGATGCACGGCGCCACCATGCTCATCTTTTGCGCAGAAATCCTGCCGCACCGGACGTTCCTGGTACTTTGCAATGTGCATTGCATGCACACATAGTTCTTCTACGCCTTCATTCTTTGCCGCTGAAATGGGAACCACCGGAACACCCAACATCTCTTCCATCGTGTTAATGTCCACATAGCCACCATTTCCCACTAACTCATCCATCATGTTAAGCGCCACAACCATGGGCACATTCATTTCCAGTAACTGCATCGTCAGGTATAAATTTCGTTCAATGTTGGTCACATCCACAATGTTAATGATTGCTCGTGGTTTTGACCGCAGCACGAAATCACGCGATACCAATTCCTCCGAAGAATACGGCGACATAGAATAAATTCCGGGCAAATCCGTTATATTGGTATTCTCATACCCACGAATGCCCCCATCTTTTCTGTCTACTGTTACCCCCGGAAAATTTCCAACATGTTGCTTTGCCCCGGTTAATTGGTTAAAAAGTGTAGTTTTTCCACAGTTTTGATTTCCAACCAGTGCAAACGTCAACATTTCTGTATCCGGTAATGGTTTCCCATCTCCCTTCATATGAAACTTTCCAGGTTCTCCCAAACCGGGGTGCTTTGGTTCTTTGACCATTTCTCCCCCAATTTCCGTAGCCAAAAGCTCTAAAGGTTCTATCTCTATTTTATCCGCATCCGCCAGGCGAAGTGTCAATTCATACCCATGAATGCGCAGTTCCATAGGATCCCCCATGGGCGCAAACTGAATCACGGTCACTTCCGCTCCGGGAATCACTCCCATATCCAAAAAATGTTGTCGCAGGGCTCCCTCCCCTCCTACCGATACGATCCGTCCATGAGCTCCTGCTTTCAATTCTTTTAACGTCAACGTTTTTTCTCCTTTGTTATCTTTTTCTACAATAAGTTAAATATACCTAACTTATTGTATCAAACTCCTTCCATAAATGCTAGTCATTTCCATCAAAAAAGGGAAGCCACTTTCTCGCAGCTTCCCTTTTTTCTTTAAAATTCATCCAATACACTGACTGCATCCAGAATGGATTTCTCCATTGCTTCGCGTCCGTATTTATCTACTTCGTTCTTATCTCTTGCTTCATGAGTCAAACATCCGGCTCCGCCAATACATCCTCCAAGACAAGCCATACCTTCAATGAAGTTTCCAACATCTACACCATGTGCTGCCTTCATCAATGCTGCACGACATTCTTCAATGCCATCGCAAACCGTTACTCTTGGCTCAAAGTCAATGCCCTGCTCTTTTAAGCTTTCGCCAACTGCATCCGTAAGACCTCCGCTACGTGCAAATATACGTCCATAGTAGGAAGCATTATCAAGTACATCCTCTTCTAAGGATTTAAGATCAATGTCCTTACTATCAATAAGTGCCTGCAACTCTTCAAATGTAAGTACACTATCTACCCATTCTGCCACATCCGGACGCTCCAACTCTGCTTTTTTCGCTGTACACGGTCCAATAAACACAACCTTGCAGTTTTCCTGGGTTTTCTTAATGTAACGCGCAAGTTCTGCCATTGGAGAAAAGTTGTGTGAAATATGCTCCACCATATCCGGGAACTCATTCTTAATAAACTGTACAAATCCCGGACAGCATGAGCTGGTCAAAAATCCTTTTTCCACAAGTTCTTTTGCTTCTTTAATTGCAACCATATCCGCACCAAGTGCAGCCTCAATAACCGTATGGAATCCAAGTTCTTTGATTCCGGTGATGACCTGTCCCAATTTTGCATAAGAAAACTGACTGGAAATGGACGGTGCAACAATAGCAAATACCTTTGTCTTATCATTGTTTTTCAACATATCTACAACGTCTACAATATAAGACTTATCGGAGATTGCTCCAAACGGGCACATGTAAACACATGCTCCGCAAGAAATACATTTATCGTAGTCAATACAAGCTGCTTTGTTCTCATCCATACCGATTGCCTTAGGCTTGCAGGCAACAATACATGGTCTCTGACGATTGGTGATTGCGGTATATGGACAAGCCTTCGCACACGCACCACAATTCTTACATTTATCCTTATCGATATGCGCTTTCTGATGCTCGTCAAACGTAATCGCACCAAACCGGCATGCTCCTTCGCAACGGTGTGCGAGACATCCACGACAGTTATCGGTTACTTCAAATCCCGCTGCCGGACACTCATCACAAGCGATATCAATTACCTGAATAACATGCTTATTTTCTTCAATTCCACCCATTGCTAATTTTACACGTTCTCCGGCAATTGCCCGCTCTTTGTAAACACAGCAACGCATGGTCGGTACATTGGTTGGAACAATTTCCTTTGGAATGGTAAACACTCCATCCTTTAAGGTGTCATTCCATGCATGGCGTGCTACCTCACGGAGCACCTGATACTTAATCTGCTGCACTCTTGTATCAAACTTTTTCATTTCTTCCTCCTAATATATCCTTTTTCTTTATCTTCATCTTCATCTTCCTGCTGCTTCGCAGCACATTCCTTCTTTCAGTCGCTTCCCGCGGCTGTAACCATTCGGAATGTCCGCGCCCCTGGCGCTCTACCGCTGCTTCGCAGCACATTCCTTTTTTCAGTCGCTTCTCGTTACGAAGCGCCGGAACCTCACCAATTCGGAATGTCCGCATCCTTGGATGCTCCACCGCTGCTTCGCAGCACATTCCTTCTTTCAGTCGCTTCCCGCGGCTGTAACCATTCGGAATGTCCGCGCCCCTGGCGCTCTACCGCTGCTTCGCAGCACATTCCTTTTTTCAGTCGCTTCTCGTTACGAAGCGCCGGAACCTCACCAATTCGGAATGTCCGCGCCCTTGGCGCTCTACCGCTGCTTCGCAGCACATTCCTCATTTGGTTTGGTTCCTAAGCCCGGTCTACTACGCGATGTTGCTCTCGTGAGCAAGCTCCCGCCGCAACCTCGCTTGTATCCCTGCGCTTCGTAACTCCTTTTCTAAAAGTAGCTAACCTTTATCCGTTTGCCCATTTTTTCCAGGCATTCGGCCAGTTCATCCACCAGACGCATCTTTATATTAAAGTTAATTGGCAAATTCGGATTCTGATGCGCCGGGTTTACCGCACGTCCCACAAAGAAATTAATATCCGTTGCTTCTTCAAATAACATACGGCAAATGCGAGACGCTCCATCTTTCTTGTACCCCCACTGGGCATAGGTTTCATTGGTTTCCAAATAATCCTTGGCGTAGGTTAGCACCTTGTTAATGGTGATTACACCCTCCGTTACCAAATCAACCCCCTCAAGTTCCGCGATGGGCGGCACATCCGGATCGGAAAATTCCAACACCGGACGAAGCGGTTTTCCAAGGAAGTTCGACGCGATGGTGGACGTCGTTCCGCCGCAGACAATGTGCTTTCCTTCTTTTGCAAAAAACAAAGACATCATCTTATCGCAATCATACTCATTGGACGGTGGTCCAATCAGCAGATTCATTGGTTCTCTTTTTCGAATACGAATGGTGCATACCGTGGTATCATCCCCCGGACGTTTATCATACAACCGATTGCATTCATCTAACAATATGGTTGTCAGGGTCTTTGCCGTAAAGCCCACCTCGTAAAAGGTTTCCATAAAGGGAATAATGTCCTTTCGCTCCCATCCGAAATTCAATTTCATTCCTACCCCCGCATGAATCACACCATCACTCATCATGATAAAAATATCTTTCTCGTGAAGTTTCACACGGGATGTATAAATCTTCTTACCTTCTATAATCATTTCGCTCTTTGGGAATTCATAGCATTTCCCATCACGGAGCAAAATAACAAACGGATTATCGTACTGGATAATCTCAGCCTCTTCATTATTCACCAACCGAATAATCGTAAAGGTGGAATAGGCCACTTCTCTTTCCTTACATACCGGCAGGGTTGCTGCAATGGTCTTTACACATTCATCAATGGAAATCTCTTCCGCCACCATGGTGGAAATCATCTTTGATGTTAATGTTGACAAAATATTTGCCTTCACACCGCTGCCAAGTCCATCGGCCAATACAATGACCGTAGAATCTTCGCCCTGTGGACAAATCATCACCCGGTCACCGCAGAGCTGTTCACCATGTTTAATCAGACTTCTATATCCGATATCCGCACATAAATTATTCATCCTGCACCGACTCCTTTAACTTGGTAAGCGCAATCTTCGTCTCTGCTGCCGTTTCTCCCAACAGGGAGGCAATCTCCTGTACAATGCGCATCTGCTTCTCTACTACCTTGTCCGCAACTTCAATGGTAGAGCGGCAAATCTCTTCTTTCTTCTCACGTTGCTCTTCCTCGCTGGTAATGTCACGCATAATGCATAATAAATTCCGGTACTCCGGATCATAAATTATGGTCTCTTCCACGAACTTCCGATAATCGGTTAGATAAGTTCGCTTATTATGAATGGAAATACCACTGTTTAATACTTCCATAAAATCCTTCGGATCCATAATCCTTACAACCTGCTCACCCATAATAGAATTCGGGCCGTTCAGGTTCAAAATCGCACACGCCGCCTTATTTAACTGCTGAACTTCCAACTTCTCATTCAGAATAATAATGGCGTTTGGCGTATTATTGATTATACTTCCGGAAAAGCTCTCCGCACGATCTTTCAAAAACGGAAGACACATGGACACCTCTGCTTTACCTTGAAAAATTGCTATTGCCTTATCCCGACAAGTTGCATATCCACACGAGCCACAATTAATCTCCTGCGACTTATCGTTCTTACCCATTTTCAAAAGAATTTCACGTATCTGATTCTCATTCGGCATAGCAGCCTTCTGCTCAATGTACTCGTAAATCTTTCGTTTCTCAAGCTTTGTCAGCTCATCCACTTCGAAATCTTCTTTTCCCGCATAACGGCTTACGTTCTGGTAACTTCTCACCGGTGCGTTCTTATACTTCTCCATAACCGGACCATTGCTGCAACTGCCTTTACAGGTATTCATTTCAATGAAGCACTTATGTACATTACCGTCTTCAATATCCTTTAACGCTGCAATACAATTCTCCGTTCCGTCAATGGCCAGATACGTATAGTCATCCGAAAGCTCCATGGTTGCAATCACACCCCCGGCCGTCGGAAAAATACGCGCTTTACTCTTATTTGTCACATCCATATCCGGTTCCGGCTCAATGTCCGCTTCTTCAAACATCTGTCGAAGTTCTTCAAAGGTCAGGCAAGCATCCACAATCCCCTTATAATGCTCTACCTCATCCTTCTTCGCCACACAAGGACCAATAAATACAGTCTTTGCACCCGGATAGCGTTTCTTAATATCGATAGAATGGGCCTGCATTGGTGAAACCACATTCGCAAGGTATGGCATCGCAAACTGGTAATGCTTCTGAATCAGCAAATTGATGGAATGACAGCAGGATGAAATCAAGATATCCGGCTTATCTTCCCGCAAAATCCGCTCATACTCTCGTTTGACGATGGTGGCTCCAATGGCCGTCTCCTCCGCGTGGGCAAATCCAAGCTTCTTCAAAGCGGCCTCCATTCCCTTAATACCAATTCCCTCCCAATTCGCAATAAAAGATGGTGCAATGGATGCTATGACTGTCTCATTCTCAGCCATCAACACGCGCACTTTCTCGCGATCATCTGCAACCTCCTTTGCGTTCTGCGGGCAGACAACAAAACATTGTCCACACAAAATGCATTCGTTAGAAATAATATTCGCCTGTCCTCCGGAAAACCGAATCGACTTAACCGGACAGTGCCGAATACACTTATAGCAATTCACACAATTGGATTTCTTCAGCTTAAGAAAATCTCCCATAGTCTTCTCCTACTCTTTAATTAATTCAAAAAGTGTTCTTCAAAGAACTGCTTTGTAGTCTCCGGTGTTACAGAATAAACCTCTCCATCAATCGAGACACAGACTCCCTTCTGGCAGTTACTCAAACAGAACGTTCCGCCTAATTCAATTTTGTCTTCCAAGTGATGTTCTTCAACCATTCTCTTAAAATCTTCCACTACCTGTCTGGAACCTTTTAAGTGGCAGGAACTTCCGATACATACTGTAACCTTCATCATTTCTCCTCCTTTTTAAGCTATAACTCCAAAACATCTGCAAAAACTGCAAACGCCCATAATCTATTATACCATGCCTTGTTATTTTTTTCTCCCTTTTTTTGAAATTTTTTCAAAAAAAGAGTTTGCTTTTTTGCAAACTCTCCTTTAAAACTATTAAACACGCTGGATTTGCAGATTTCCAAAGACACAATCGCCCTCCACAATCAAGGTCTGTTCCTCTGTTCCTCTGATATCACCGCTGCCTCGACGGCAACTAAATACCCGACTTGTATTATCAATCACATTCCATTCCTTTGGTACATAGACTGTAACACTCGAAAAAGCCGAATCAAAGGAAACAACCGCTTGCCCATTATGCAGCTTTGCCTGATCGAAATATATCCGTACGTTGGAAAATGCCACATCCATTTTTCCTCCTGCAAAATCCATATCCTGCACATATCTGGTGACGTTGGAAAACACTGCATCTTTCATCCACATATCACCACCGTTGTAATAGCTCTCGCCCTTATTGAAAGCGCCTTCCTTTTGGGCCTCCTCAAAGGCTTCCTTATCTACGCGTATATGAATCCGTTTTTTTCGAAAAATCAACTCTAATCCACTGCATACCAAGACTACGGTAAGTAATAACACCCAGATGCTCAAATGCGGCCAACGGCATGGTTCTTGCAAAATCCAATACCCGAACCCTACCGAGAATCCTATGGTCCAAAGATTCCTCTCAAATAAACCATTCACGAATACCACAGCGCAAATAACACCATAAACCAGTCGCGCTCCGCTTATGCCTCTCGGAAAAAGCGAAATTCCTACCTGATTAGCAATGATAAGCACCGCCAACCCAATCAGGACCAGTCCCATAAACGTGTTCTTAACTCTTTTTTTCATACCCGATACCTCCTGCTTTCCATTTTTTCTTTTAACACCTTGTAATATCCACGGGAAACAAATATTTTCTTGTAGGAGTCGGCAAACTCCACCTCACTTGCTCCCGTAAGATTCTTATCAATGGATAAAATTTTGGAAACATTTACAATTGTTGACTTCGAAACCCGAAGAAAAGAGACCGGAAGCAACTCTTCCAACTCGTAAAGCCTGTGCTTCACTGTGTAAACCTGATTTTTGGTATGCGCCATCACTTCTTTGCTTTGCGTTTCAAAAAACAAAATTTCACTCAGTGGAAAATAGAATTCTTTTTCATTTTGATAAAACGGAAAACTTGCGTGTCCCGAAAGCACCTCCGACAGTGCCTGCTGGATTACACCGATGCGCTCATCCATTTGTTTTAGTCGTATAATCACTTCCTCATCTCCCTGCTCATCAATCTCAAACCGAATTCTCATTTTCTCACCTCTCTTTCGGATGTCGTTGTTATATTCATTATAGCAAGTTTCCCGGCATCGTCTACCACTTACGCCTAAGTGGTAAAAAAACTCACCCAAGAGGTAATGATTTTACATCTGAATTGAGAATTCAAAAGAAAGCTTTGGATTCTCTCCGAAAGGAAACGCATGACTCGTCAGATACTTGATGAATACACTCATAAATTCATCCTTCCGGTTTTCTTCTTCCATTGCTTTTAACTGTTCAATCTCTGCAAACAATACATAAATATGAATGCACTGTCCTTCTTCTATATGACTGTCGTATACAATATCATCAATCGGTGCCCCTGTGTTCGCAGAGTATGCAATGGTCTCCTCTGCCGCTGCGCTTAACACTTCTTTTGCCTGCAATTCTTTGTCCATATTTTTCTCCCTTCTGCTATTTAAAAAAGGACGCTCCTCCGACGTTTTCGGAAAGAAGCGTCCTCATTCACTTATTTTAATCCTCTAAGTCCTGATTGACAACACGTTTTACATAAGTTGTATGTAATAAATGATGTGCTTTTTCACTACCCGGTTTTCCTAAATACTCGTCGTAGAGTTTTTTGATTTCCGGATTTTCATGTGATTTACGAATGGTTGCATGCTCATCCAAATCATACAATACAGATGCACGCAGTTTACGAACATCCACCGTATTTCGAACATATCCCGGTACTTGTGGCTGTCCACCACCATTGACACATCCGCCCGGGCATCCCATAATCTCAATGAAATGATACTCCGCTTCACCATTTTTTACCTTGTCAAGCAACGTTCTTGCATTGCCAAGTCCACTGGCAACGGCAACCTTAACATCCATGTCTGCCACATGATAGGTCGCTTCTTTAATGCCCTCAGTTCCACGTACGTCGGTAAAGTTTAATTCTTTTAATTCTTCTCCGGTCAAAGTTTCTACTGCTGTACGAAGCGCTGCTTCCATAACACCACCGGTGGCACCAAATATAACACCGGCTCCGGTATACTCGCCAAGCGGATTATCGAATTCTTCATTTGGCAACTCGTTGTACTTAATGCCCACTTTTTTAATCAAACGAGCCAATTCTCTCGTTGTCAATGCAATATCGACATCTGCAAGTCCCGCTCCCGCCTGATCCTCACGTCCGATTTCGAACTTTTTAGCAGTACATGGCATCACGCTGACTACTACAATTTTATCCTTTGGAATTCGCATCTTCTCAGCGAAATAGGATTTGGTAATGGCACCAAACATCTGCTGTGGAGATTTGCAGCTCGACAGATTCTCTGTCATATCCGGATAATAGTGCTCGCAGAATTTAACCCATCCCGGCGAGCAAGAGGTAATCAATGGCAACTTTCCACCATTCTGAACACGATCAAGGAATTCATGTGCCTCTTCCATAATGGTTAAATCCGCTGCAAAGTTAGTATCAAACACCTTGTCAAATCCAATTCTCCGAAGGGCCGCTGCCATTTTGCCTTCTGCATTGGTTCCGATTGGTGCACCAAATTCTTCCGCCAAAGCAGCGCGCACAGCCGGCGCTGTCTGTACAACCACATATTTTTCCGGATCGGAAATTACCTCTAATACCTGATCGGTAAAATCTTTTTCATAAATTGCTCCGGTAGGACATACCGCAATACACTGTCCACAGCTTACGCAGCTGGTATCTGCCAACGGTAAATCAAACGCAGAACCAATGTAGGTCTTAAATCCACGATTATTCGCTCCGATAACGCCAATCCCCTGGGTTTTCTCACAGGCTGCCACGCAACGACGACAAAGAATACACTTGCTGTTGTCACGTACCATATGTGCTGCGGAATCATCAATCTTCGTTTCCGGCTTCTCACCATCGTAACGACCGGAATCTTCTACACCCAAATCCTTACATAACTGCTGCAGTTCACAGTTGCCACTTCTTACACAGGCAAGGCAATCTCGGTTGTGTACCGATAACAAAAGCTCTAAGGTCTTCTTTCTTGAAGATATTACTTTTGGTGTGTTGGTAAATACTTCCATGCCCTCGCTAACAGGATATACGCAGGCGGTCACTAAGGTTCGTGCGCCTTTTACCTCAACCACGCACATTCTACATGCGCCAATCTCATTGATTTCTTTCAAAAAACATAATGTTGGAATCTCAATATGCGCCAGGCGTGCTGCCTCTAAAATAGTGGAGCCTTCCGGTGCAGACACTTCAACATTATTTATTTTTAATGTAACATTTCCCATGGTCTTTCTCTCCTCCAACTATCGCTTACTAATTGCACCAAATTTACAATTATCCATACAAGTGCCGCACTTGATACATTTCTCTTTGTCAATCACATGTGGCACCTTCACGCTACCTTCAATCGCATCCACAGGACAATTTCTTGCACATAAGGTACATCCTTTACACTTCTCTGCATCGATGTAGAAACTTGTCAACGCTTTACATACGCCAGCCGGACAGCGTTTCTCTTCGATGTGAGCAATGTACTCATCTTTAAAGTAACGAAGGGTAGAAAGTACCGGGTTTGGTGCTGTCTGTCCCAATCCACAAAGAGCGTTGTCCTTGATATAATAAGCAAGTTCCTCTAACTCGTCCAAATCCTGCATAGTTCCTTTTCCTGCAGTAATCTTATCAAGAATTTCCAACATTCTCTTCGTTCCAACACGACATGGAGTACATTTTCCACAAGATTCATCTACCGTAAACTGAAGGAAGAATTTTGCAATATCCACCATACAGTTATCTTCATCCATAACGATGAGTCCACCGGATCCCATCATTGAACCGATACTGATTAAGTTATCATAGTCTATCGGAATATCAAAATGCTCTGCCGGAATACATCCGCCGGATGGTCCACCGGTCTGTGCTGCTTTAAACTTCTTACCATTTGGAATTCCACCACCGATTTCTTCAATAACGGTACGAAGTGGTGTTCCCATTGGAATTTCTACAAGTCCGGTGTGGTTGATTTTTCCACCCAAAGCAAATACCTTGGTTCCTTTGGACTTCTCTGTTCCCATGGATGCAAACCATTCCGGTCCGTTCAAAATAATCTGTGGAATGTTTGCCCAAGTCTCTACGTTATTCAAAATTGTCGGCTGACCAAACAATCCCTTAACAGCCGGGAATGGTGGTCTTGGACGTGGTTCTCCACGATTTCCTTCGATGGATGTCATAAGTGCTGTCTCCTCACCGCAGACAAATGCTCCTGCACCCAAACGCAAATCAATGTCAAAATCAAATCCGGTTCCAAAAATATCTTTGCCAAGCAAGCCGTACTCTCTTGCCTGCTTTAATGCAATCTGCAAACGCTCTACCGCAATTGGATACTCTGCACGCACGTAAATGTATCCCTGATTAGATCCAATTGCATAACCTGCAATCGCCATTGCTTCAAACACAACGTGAGGATCTCCCTCTAACACGGAACGATCCATGAATGCTCCCGGGTCACCCTCATCTGCATTACAACATACAAACTTCTGCACGTTACCACGATTACCGGATGCAAATTTCCATTTCAAACCGGTTGGGAATCCGGCACCACCACGACCACGCAATCCACTGTCCAGAATCGTCTGAATTACCTCATCTGGGCTCATGGTTGTAAGCACCTTTCCAAGTGCCTCGTATCCTCTGGTTCCTATGTATTCTTCAATTTTTTCCGGATTGATAACACCACAGTTCCGAAGCGCGATACGATGCTGCTTCTTGTAGAATGTGGTTTCGCGGTATGCTTTCTTAATTGCCTCTGTTCCCTCATTGGTCTCAGTATATACCAGGCGTTCTACACGGTTTCCATTTTTCAAATGCTCATCTACAATCTCTTTGGCATCTTCCGGTGTCACTCTGGTATAAAAGGTTCCGCCCGGGTATACTACCACAATCGGACCCACCGCACAAAGGCCGTGACATCCGGTCTTTACAATGGCAACTTCCTTCTCTATCCCCTGCTCCTTTAATTCTGCCTCTAAATTATCTATAATAGCCTGGCTGTCAGAGGACGTACAGCCGGTACCACCGCACACCAGCACATGATAACGACAGTTATCGGTGCTCGTGGCATTTTCGCTATCCGCAAGTCGAACCTGTAAGATTCCTTCCATCTTCTCGCGAATCGCTCTTAATTCTTCTAATGTCTTCATTGTTCACCCTCCACATGTGTTTCTACATGAATCACGTTATAGAATATCGAATGAGTTCGCTAACCTAACGATATTTGTTTAAAATCTCAGCTACCTGTTCGACTGTTACACGCCCGTAAACATCATCGTTTACCAGCAAAACCGGTGCCAAACCGCATGCACCTACGCAACGGCAGGTATCAAGAGAGAACAACCCATCGTTGGTACACTCTCCATCATGAATTCCCAGCTGTTTCTCAAGTTCTTCCAAAATCGGACCAGATCCCTTTACATAACATGCTGTTCCTAAACATACCGAAATCTTATATGTTCCCTTCGGATTCAAATTAAACTGTGCGTAGAATGTTGCTACGCCATAAACCTTCTCCATTGGTACACCTAGTTCATCGGAAATTATCTTCTGCACTTCATATGGCAGATAGTCATATATTTCCTGTGCCTTCTGCATAATTGGCATCAGACATCCCGGTGTATCACGTAATTCCTCAATTACGTCAAGAAGCTGCTTTTCCTGTTCTTTCGTTCCATTAAATGGTACACCTGACTTCTTCACTTAAAACCTCCTAATATCATTATCCTTTACTTTCCCGCAACCATTCTCCTGACTGCTGTTTACAGTTTAACATTTCGTTCACATTTTAGCAACAATAGTTTTCACTTTTGTACAAAAAAATCGTATTTTCGTTACATTTGCATAGTTTTCCGTCCTGATTTTCCACGATTTTGCCATAGACTTTTCTTGTGATAAATCCGTGAAAAAAGCCTGTTTCACGAGTTATCTCACTCGCAAAACAGGCTTGGTTTTCATTCACATCTTCTGTTCACAAAATTCACAATTTCTTCATATACTTCTTCTTTTCCGATTTCATTCAATACCTCATGGCGCATACCCGGATAGAGCTTACAGTTGTACTCCACATGTGGACGCATACGCAAACGCGCATCCACCTCCAATACCCCTTTTCCAAAATCTCCCACCGGATCCATATCCCCACTAATAAGTAAAAGTGGCAATTCCTTAGGAACTGCATCATACCAGCGGTCTTGCGACACATGATCAAGCACCGAAAGCAAATCCGCATAGCCGGCAGTGGTAAAAGAAAACATACAGTACTTATCCTGTCGATAGGCATCTACAACCGCCTCATCCCGGCAAAGCCAATCCTCAGGGGTTCGGACATTTTGATATCGTTTATTGTATGATCCAAAAGAAAGCTTTTTTAAAAACGCACTACGGGCACGCTCACCGCGTAATCGCCGGCTAAGCCACACCATGGTAAATCCCAGTCCCAGCATCTTATTGGTTCCACCGGTTCCACTGATGATTGCCCCATCGTATTCTTTTCCAAATTTGCCAATCACAGCTCGTGCTATAAATGAGCCCATGCTGTGCCCAAACAGTATCAACGGCAAATCCGGATGCTCTTTTTTCATTTTTCGTGACAACGTATGCACGTCCTCAACCATGGCCATCCAGCCATCTCTAGATCCCATAAACCCAAGATCCTCGTCACATTTCACGCTTCCTTTATGACCCAAATGATCATTTCCAAACACAAGAATTCCTTGACTGGTAAAATACGAAATATGCGGTTCATAACGTTCCACATACTCGCACATACCATGGGATAATTGCATCATGGCACGCACATTTCCTTCCGGCTCGTACACATAATACTTGATTATATCGCTTTTGTTACTACTTGGATATGTCCCTACTGTTTTCTTAAATGCCATATGTCCTCCTTACGAAAAGAAGCAGGTTACTAACTGATACAGCGCCAGCTCATCCTGTGAACCCATACATTCTTTTGCCGAATGCATTGCCAGCATTGGCACTCCCACATCCACGGTTTTCACCGGCACCATAGAGGAGAGCAACGAACCAAGGGTTCCGCCACCGCGCTCATCGGAACGGTTAACAAATTTCTGATATGGGATGTCGTTCTTCTTACAAATCTGGCAAACGATGCCGATTGCCTCTGCATCCGTTGCATACGATTGCACACAAGCCTCCTTGATGCAGAAGCCCTTATTCAATACCGGTTTATTGGTAATATCCATCTTGCCCGGTTTGTTTGGATGCAACGCATGTGCAACGTCTACGGATAACAGCATTCCGTTGTAAATTCCGCTAACACGCTCCATCTCTGTTCTTCCAAGGGCAATCTGGATTTTTTCAAGAATATGATTCAGCAACATGGAGTTGGCACCCTGCTTCGTCTTGCTTCCGATTTCCTCATGATTAAATAACGCTATCAAGTTGATGGTTTCCTCATTCTTTCCATCCATCAAACCGGACAAAAGTGCTTGTACGCTGGTTAAATCATCCAAACGCGGGGCAGAAATCAATTCCTCCTCCAAACCAATGTAGATTGGTTTTTCTGTGTTATATACAAACAATTCGTAGTCTAAAATATCCTCTTTTGCCACCTTTAACTCACTCGCAAGGAAATTCATCAAAAAGTCTTTGTCTTCCAATTCTTCTTTTATCATACCAAGAATCGGCAACATATCTGTCTGTCTATTCAACTCCACACCTTTGTTCACTTCCGCATTCATATGGATGGCAAGGTTTGGTATGGTCATCAATGCTTTCTCCGACTTGTAAATCCGCACATCCGGTTGAAATGCATCCTCGCTTTTAACTGCTATCTTACCGGCGATGGAAAGTGGACGATCCAGCCAGGTATTCAAAATCGCGCCACCATACACTTCCACATTTACCTGCGCATAACCGCTTCCATTTACTTCCGGCGACGGTTTTATATGCAAACACGGGTGGTCCGTGTGCGCTGCTGCCATACGAATCATAGAATCTGCCGTTACATTCTTACCAACTGTAAACGCAAACAGTGCAGAATCATTATGATTGATATAGTATGCTCCTCCTCTTTCAATCTGAAAATCCTTCTTCATGCAAAGTCCGGTAAATCCGGCATTCTTCAACTGCTCCTCTGCATGTTTCACAACATGAAACGGGGTCACGCCCGCCTCAAGCAGCGCAAACAGTTTTTCATTAATCTGCTCTTTGTTCAGCATAAGTCCCTCCAACTTTTTCTTAATTTTAGTTAATTGCGAAACTCTTATGCCACGACCGTGGCATATTGAATTTGCATAAAAATCGTTCTCGCAAGTTAACTTGCAGAGACGATTTATTATGCAAATTGCTCATGCGGCATTCGCCGCAGAGCAGTTTCGCAAATACCTATTTCTTAATTTTCTAACTATATTTTTCTAACATGTTTATTGTAACATTTCAAATAGAGAAATACCACCTTTTTTCGATTGTTTTACCATTAGAACCTATTTTCTTTTTTCTCCTCTCATGATAGAATGAAAGAAAACAAAAAAAAGAAAGGCATTCCTTATGATCGCACTCCAGTTTACAGAAGTCAAAGCTTTTATGAATAAATTACTGTTAGAACCCATGTTTCATCATTTTCTACTTGCCGAGGCCACCATTATCAACGGGGTCTCTTATACCATTGATGGACATATCGCAAATGAAATTCGCAAATCGTCTCCAGAAGAGTTTCCAAACGCCCTTGCTACCTATGCAACGGTACAACCCATATTGTTAGAGATGGTAAAAGGCAGTCGCACCCCTTCGTATATGAAGTTTGTTTTCTGCCTTTCTCCGGAAAACGTGAAGAAAACCCTTGCCTCTATCCAAAGCGGTTGCGATCCGGATGCAATTTCCGGAATGTATATTAATGCAACGTTTCAAGGAGAATACATCCTTGTAACCACCGGAGTTTCCTATTCCGTTTTTGTAAAAGATCACGCATTAGAACAAGAGTGGGATCGCTTCGTCAAGCTATTTTTTACAAAAAATCAACTCTACTTTGAAACCATGTCTTAAATTGTGACCGAAAGGAGGAATATGTTTGTACAATTTTTGTGCAATTTGCTTTACTTTCGGAGATTTCTATGATATACTAAATATGCTAAACATTTGTAATATTATATGGAGGAAAAAAAAATGGCACAGGGAACAGTGAAGTGGTTCAACAACACAAAAGGCTACGGATTTATTTCCGATTCAGAAGGACAGGACATTTTTGTTCATTTTTCTGGAATTAGCATGGACGGATTCAAGACCTTAGAAGAAGGCGCATCCGTTCAGTATGAAGTTACCGACGGTTCTAAGGGACCACAGGCTGTAAACGTATCCGTTATTGCATAATACATAAAGCAGTAAGAATAAGTTTTCAGTAAGAATGAAGGGGAGGGCAACCACAAGGTGTCCTCCTTTTTCTTTTGTGAGTTTTTAAACAACTCACTCTCTTACAATGCTATCCCGTAAGCATAACATGCCATATCCCCATTCCCGATTGGGATATACAACCGCCTCTTTCTTGCGTGCGCCAAGAAGCAGGCGGTCTTTTATATCTACACCGCGCAATCTTTCACCTCGCAGCATCCCCCATTCCATAAAAAGTGCCACTGCCCCAGACACAACCCCGGTTGCCGCAGAAGTAGAACTATTTACACGTTGCTTATATGGACTGATGATTTCAACCCCCGGCGCTGCCAAATCCGGTTTCACATAGCCACTTTTCGTATATCCTCTTCCGGATTCTATATAAATGCCTTCCGTAACCGTATCGTAAGCTGCCGTTGTAAGTAAAAGCGAGGCGTTTCCAGGTTCCACCACCGTCACATCCGGATCCGAATGGATAAATACCACTTCCCCCGTCCCCTGCGACGAAAGTGGCAGCCAACTGTGCACCTCACCGTCCGTCATAGAGGATATTGTTGCCAACAGTTTCCAGATTCCAGGTGTCGGCACCAAAAAAAACGTTCTCACCAACCTGTTTACTCCATATCCCGTTACCGTACCAACTCGTTGCAACAACCTTGTACCTTCCACACGAAATGTATGCTCCCCCACAATTTCTTCCGTCGTCACCCCTGCATACCGTTCTCCCGTTGGCGATACTACACTTACCACCAGTTTTTGCGGTGCAGTCACATAGGTTTCCACATAAAACCCAAGCACCCCTTCATCCACTTTTATTTCTATTTGCTCCGGTCGCCCCATACCATTTTGTCTCCCCCAATAATGATGTCTCTGGAGCGCTTCGTTTCCCGCCCCGCACAACACTACTCTATCTTCTCGCGTCATAAAAGCCGCCATCATCCGGGCAAGATACGACCCCCCGTCATGCTCTCCCTGATTCGTACCAAGACAAAAGCACAAAACCAGGGGTTTTTCCCTCTTCTTGGCATAATTATCCAAAAAAGCAATCGCCTCCATAATATCGTTTTCCTGGTACACCTCTGTATCCTTCGCAATCTGGTAAAACCTTTGTAAATATTCTCGGGCACTTCGCAATTTAACCACGGCCATTTCCGCTCCGGGAGCCACTCCACCAGCCGTCCCTCCTGCTATGGCCGCCACATAGCTCCCATGTCCATCCTTATCCCGAATTTCTTCCAGTTCCTCTTTGGGCAAGCTCTCCAACTGCCATTTTTCATAAATCCGATTTGTCTCCTGATTCCACAAAATCCCCACCCTTAATCCACCACCGACAAATTGAAACTGCTCATCTTGCAAATCCAATCCATTGTCAATGAATCCCAGTATCACCCCATCACCCGTTAGATTTAGAGCCGGATTCGCCTGTACCGACGCAATGCAGCCAGCCTCCTCCCATCCGGCCCCCAAAAGACTGTATACCTTTGGCATTGCCTCATACGGGTATGACAAAAGGTCACCCATCGCAAACGCATCCGTCTGCACATAGGCGACCTCATATTTCTCTGTTATCTCCCTGCGGGAAAGAAGTTCCTCTCCCGGTAAAAGTGCGAGATTTTCTCCTTTTTCAACCAGAAATTCATATTCCATTTCGAATCCTTTTTCCTTTAATCTATGCTGGATTTCCCGACATAATGCAAAACCGGGCGAAAAAACAATTCCCGCCCGGTCCAGCTTCTATTTATTCTTCTGCCATTTCTTTGTATGACTGATATTTCTCTTTTGCTCCGGCCTCTGCCTGCTGCAATAATTTCTCTCCGCTCTCCGGGAAGGTACGTAAAAGTGATGCGTAACGAACCTCGCCCATGAGGAATTCGCGATAATCATTCTTTGGCTCTTTGGAGTCTAAGATAAATGGATTCTTGCCTTCCTCCTTGAGCAATGGATTGTAACGGTATAAGAACCAGTATCCTGCCTCAACCGCCTTCTTGCTCTCTTCCATAGCAGTAGACATACCCTTTACAATACCATGGTTGATACATGGAGCGTAGGCAATGATAATGGATGGTCCATGATATGCTTCCGCTTCCTTCATGGCTTTAATAAGCTGTGCCGGATTTGCACCAAGTGCAACCTGGGCTACATATACGTAACCATAAGCCATTGCCAACATACCAAGATCTTTCTTAGCTGTCTTCTTACCGGAAGCTGCAAACTGTGCAACCGCTCCTACCGGAGTCGCCTTAGAGGACTGTCCACCGGTATTGGAATATACTTCCGTATCTACGATTAAGATGTTTACATCTTCCCCGCTTGCAAGTACATGGTCAAGTCCGCCGTAGCCGATATCGTAAGCCCAGCCGTCTCCACCGTACATCCACATGGATTTCTTGCTTAAGTGCTCTTTGTTCTGCAAAACGAAGTCTTTGTACTCGCTCTTAACGTCAGAAGCTTCCAGTGCTTTTACAAGCTCGTCGCTAACCTTCATGGTGCAATCCATGCAATCTTTCTTCTCTAAGTACTCATCAATTGCTTTGGTCAAGGCAGCATCCGAAGAACCAATCTCTTCTTTCAAATGCTGAATCTGCATTGCCAAACGCTCACGCTGCTGTTTTACAGCCAAAACCATACCAAGGGAGAACTCTGCGTTGTTCTCGAATAAGGAGTTAGACCAGGCCGGTCCTCTTCCATCCTGGTTGGTGGTATATGGAACAGACGGACAAGCAGCACCCCAAGCCTGGGTACATCCGGTTGCATTGGCAAAATACATTCTGTCACCGAACAACTGGGTCATTAACTTCGCATAAGTTGTCTCGCCACAACCTGCACAAGCGCCGGAGAACTCTAACAGTGGCTGTTCGAACTGGCTGCCTTTTACGGTAAACTTATCCATTGGGTTCTCTTTATGTGGCAATTTCACTGCGTAGTCCCAATTCTTAACCTCTGCATCCTGGCTCTCAAGACTGGTGAAGGACAATGCATCCACCGGACAACTCTTAATACAGCTTCCACATCCGGTACAATCAAGCGGCGAAATGGTAATGGCAAACTTGTAATTCTCCATTCCTTTTCCGGTTGCATCTAAGCACTTGTATCCTTCCGGTGCGTTCTTTGCTTCTTCCTCTGTCAATAAGAATGGACGAACGCAGGCATGCGGACATACCAGGGAACACTGGTTACACTGGATACATTTTGTCTGATCCCATACCGGAACATCAACGGAAACGCCACGTTTCTCAAATTTACTGGTTCCAAGTGGCACGGTTCCATCCGGATGATTCTTAAAAGCACTGACCGGAAGGTCATCACCTTTCAATGCATTCACCGGAATCTGCACTTCTTTAATGTAGGTAGCAAGTTCTTCGCTTGCGCCACAGGTGCAGACTTTCTTTTCTTCGCAGCAGCAATCCTTCGCGTCAGCCCACTCAGCCGGAACCTTCACTTCGCGTAATGCATCCACACCGGCATCCACTGCCTTATTATTCATTTCAACAACTTTTTCGCCCTTATGACCGTAGCTCTTAACGATTGCTTCCTTCATGTATTTCACTGCATCATCAATCGGAATAATGTTCGCAAGTTTGAAGAATGCAGCCTGCAAAATCGCATTGGTACGGTTACCAAGACCGATTTCTTTTGCGATATCCACTGCGTCAATACAGTAGAATTTAATATGTTTCTTAGCGATGGTGCGTCTTACCTTTGCAGGAAGTTTCTCGTTTAACTCCTCATCCTTCCATAAGGTATTTAATAAGAATACACCGCCTTCTTTAATTTCGCTGACAATGTCATACTTCTGAATGTAAGACTGGTTATGGCAGGCAACGAAATCAGCCTGTTTTACCAAATAGCTTCCACGAATCGGCGAATGTCCGAAACGTAAGTGAGATTTGGTAATACCACCGGATTTCTTGGTGTCATACTCAAAATATGCCTGTACGTACTGATCCGTATTATCACCGATAATCTTAATGGAGTTCTTGTTGGCACCAACGGTACCATCGGATCCAAGTCCCCAGAACTTGCAGCTTACGGTGGAAGGATCACAAAGATTTACTTCCTCCGGCATTGTTAAGGAATGGAAGGTAACGTCATCTTCGATACCAACGGTAAAGTGATTCTTTGGCTCATATTTTGCAAGGTTCTCATATACTGCTAAAAGCTGTGCCGGTGTTACGTCTTTGCTGGAAAGACCATAACGTCCGCCAATAATCTTTGGAGCATCTGCCTTATTTGCAAAAGCAGCGCATACATCCAAATAAAGCGGCTCGCCTAACGCTCCACACTCTTTCGTTCTATCAAGAACCGCCACACGTTTCACCGTGCCTGGCATTTTGCTTAAGAAGAAGTTCACATCAAACGGACGATACAGATGTACCTGTAAGTATCCTACCTTCTTGCCCTGTTTTCTTAAGTAATCTACCACTTCCATGGCAACACCGCTTACGGAACCCATAGCAATTACTACATCCGTAGCATCTTCATCACCATAGTAATTAAACAGATGGTAATCTCTACCGGTAATCTTATTGATTTCCTGCATGTACTCTTCCACAATCATTGGAAGTGCTTCATAATATGGGTTATTTGCTTCTCTTGCCTGGAAGAATACATCCGGATTCTGTACGGTACTTCTCTGTACCGGATGCTCCGGATTCAAGGCGTTCTTACGGAATTTGGTTAATTCCTTCTGATCTACTAATTTTGCTAAATCATCATAGTCGATGACATCAATCTTCTGTAATTCATGAGATGTTCTAAATCCATCAAAGAAATGTAAAAATGGCACATGTCCTTTGATTGCAGATAAATGTGCTACACCTGCCAAGTCCATGGTCTCCTGTACACTTCCAGATGAAAGCATGGCAAATCCGGTCTGTCTGGTAGCCATTACGTCGGAATGATCTCCAAAAATTGAGAATGCATGGGTACCAACGGTTCTTGCTGCCACATGCAATACACCCGGCATCAACTGACCGGAAATACGGTACATTGGCGGAATCATAAGCATTAATCCCTGAGATGCGGTATAACTGGTGGTTAATGCACCAGCCTCTAAAGAACCGTGCATGGCACCACAGGCACCGGCTTCAGACTGCATTTCTACCAAACGTACCGTCTGACCAAACATATTCTTCTTTCCATTTGCCGCCCACACATCAACGTGCTCTGCCATTGGTGAAGACGGTGTAATTGGGTAAATGGTAGCAACCTCAGTAAACGCATAGGACACGTATGCGGCTGCTTCATTTCCATCCATCGTTTTTTTCATTGTAACATTCCCTCCATTTTTGTTTTGGGAGTAGCTCCCACCCCAAAGCAATCTTTTTACTATCTTTTGGTGCTTTTGCACCACTTCCATCTTATTATAGCAAAATAATTAGAGAAGTGCCACATTTTTGTAACACTTCTCTAACATTTTCTCCACATTGTTCTGAAATTAGTGCAATTTCCAAATTATTTCTTTAGGAGCTACAACGACTGCCTCTATTTTTCAAATGCGGTTACAAGCTCACTATACGCGGATGACCTTCATTGCCACCTCAGCAAATGTATTTTGAATCGAGACTATGCGTGCTGATTTGATTCTTGCTGGAATCACACAACTTATTACTGTTGTTCTCGCAGATAAAATCAATCACCACGAATATATTCGAAGCATAAAACCACTCATAGCTTAGGACTTACCACTTTCATAAAGCCCATAGCTTATTAAAGTGTGCCTAAAATGTCCAGTTATCCATTTTTCATTCCACCAGTTTCTCTTTTGCCAGATCATGCTCCTGTGCTGCTGCCTTTTCATACCAAAAAAGTGCTTCTTTTACATCCATCCCAACTCCAAGCCCTATTTCATACATCCAGCCCAGATTAAACTGTCCGTCCCGGTCGCCATGTTCAGCGGCACGTTTTGTCCAGTAAAGACTCTTTTCCAAATCCTTTTCCACGCCAATTCCCTCCAGATAGGCATAACCTACCTGGCATTCCGCAAGTGGGTAGGCTGTTTCTTCTGCTATCTCCAGATAGCCTTTCGTCCACTTTTCAAATTCTTTATTGTTCCAAAAATCATCCAAAGCGTGGCACCTTGTCAGTTCCTCGCATGGTTTATAATAGCCCATTTCCTCCCTAAATTATACGAATGCCTTTTTTCCGCATTTCTTCTATCACCTTCTGCTTCACCGCTCCGCTTTTTGCCCCCACACACTCCGGATTAAAATACGTCTCATATCCACATCTGACCGCTCCCAGAGCGGTTTTATACACACAGCAATTTCCGTCAATGCCTATGGCTTCCACCACAGTCACCTTATTTTTCTTTAAAAAAGTATCAAGCTCCGGATTTGAAAACGCATCCGGCGCTTTTTTCATAAAAACATCCCCGCTAACCATCTGCAAACCCTCTGCGAAATCCGTTCCGGCAATATTTTTTACATACACAACCAGCTCTTTCTGCGTTGTAGCTGCCTCTATCCGGCGGTTCACTTTCGGAATTATCTCCCGGTTGTAGCCGTGCTTTTCAAAATAATTTTCCTGCATATCAATGATAAGTAAGGCGTTCATACGCTTCTACCTTCCATCCGTCAAAAAATACTTCACAGTATCCACAGGCAATTCATTTTTCCTATTAAAAAATAAATACTCAGCACTCCATGCCAGGTATTCGTTTTTATGAATCTATATATGTTTTTCCAGCTCCTGAATTTGCTTCTTTAAACGCTCGATTTCTGCCTCTTTCTCACCAATCAGTTGCTGCGTAGCAACGCGCTCCTTTTCCATCGCAGCACACTTCTTTTCTGTCTCAGCACACTTCTTTTCTGTCTCAACACACTTCTTTTCTGTCTCTACGTACCGTTCCTCGGCCTCTAAACATTTTTTCTCCGTCTCTCTCAACTGCTCATGCACCCTATCCCAATATAGCCGCATCGCGCCTTCATCCATCTCTTGTAATGTCTTTGAATACATCGTCAAAACCTCCTTCGGATTTCGCATATAACTGGCCACATCTTCGTATATTTCATATAACCATGGATACGCTTGTATTACCGCTTCTACATCTTCCATATCCTCTGTCGTCAAGAATCGTAGCCACCCGCTCAACTTGCTTCTTTCTTTAGTATAAGCCGTGCGCTTAAAAATATCAAGGTTGACTATAAAGTATTCCTGCAACATATCCAACTCTAGTCCTGTATCAAATCCCACTTTTCCATGATGCAAATACTCCCCATTCTCTGCAGCCTCACAAAACTCCTCCGGAGAATTCTCATACATAACAATAGTATATACCTTATTGACATCTTCATAGTCAAACTTCCCATCTTTTCTGTGTTCCTTTGCCCACTCGTACTCCTGCATTAGCAAATCAGCAGAGTAGCAGCTCATACGTTGTATCGGAAATCCCGCTCCATACTTTTGAATTTCTACATTTGCCCGGGAGCCATCGTCTAACCGTACAAGTAAATCCATAATAATCAAACTGTACCCATCATGTAGTGTATGCTCCACCGGTAAAATATCCACAACCTGCACCTGTCTTCCCATAATCTCACTAAGAAAACTAGACAGCCTCTCCGGATTCCTGTCCGGATTAAACACCATCTTAAAAAACGGATCATACGTAAACGGCAATGTTTTCTTACCAGTCATGTAATCCAATAGTCGCTGTTTCCATGGTTCTTCCATGTTCTCTAACATCCTTCTTTTCACCGGATATTCTTTCAAATAGTCGTACACATCCTTTTCGGACGCAAAAAAATAGTTTTTCTTCGTCATTCATATACTCCTTCTTTATCAGATTTTATTAATACGATTGCTGTAAGGAAACCTTACGTTTACGAATGCCCCCGGATTCAATTCCAGTGCATTGCATAGATAAAAATAGAGACGCTTTGAACGTCCATGATTGAGGCCAAGCCTCCAAATGACTCTGTAAATATATCATAGAAAAACTATTTTTGCAAGAGTAACCTTCCACTAAAACTCCTTTTCCGCCAACACATACTCCCCGTTTTTATAATGCACTCGTGTCTTTCTAACCCGAAACCCCGCACTTTCAAACGCTTTTAGCAGCGTATGCATATAAAAGCCATGGGTAATTACTACGGCATCGTGTTTTTGTATCAATCCATGCACGAAGCGGGACTTCATTTAGCAATGCACACTCTCTATACTGTGTATCCGGGAACAGCATTTTTGCTGTCTCTCTCGTTCTTGGCAATGTACTAATATAGATATTGTGGCACCGGATAAACGATGCCTCCATCCCATGGCTTATAATAATTACTTTCAAACATCCTTCTTTAACATTCTCATTATACATTAGTTCTTCCTTCTACGTATCCATCCGCACAATTTCTACTAGAGCTTTGTTGCGGTAGGTTATATCCGTTCGCTCTGTAAAGCCTTCGCTTTCCCAAAAGGCATTACCGGTCTCATTTTTTGCAAAAACCAACATGGCTACCTTATGAATCCCCTCTGCCTTCAGCGCATCCAGTGCATACTTCACCAGATTGCTGCCAATTCCACATCTACGGTACTCCGGGTGCACTGCCGTATGATACACATATCCACGTCTTCCGTCATGCCCGGTAAGAATCACACCCACAATCTGTTCTTTTTCCTCGCAAACAAAGCAGGTGTTTGGATTTCGTTTTAAAAACGCCGCAATTCCTTCCTCCGAATCATCCAGATTATTGAGTCCCATACCTTTGCAGGAAAGCCACAGCTGATACACCTTTTCATAATCCGCTATTGTCATTACTCGAAATGTCATTTTCTTCACCTTAGTCCTCAAAAATCGTTGCAAAACCATAGTTTTCTTCATCATCCCAAATTTCCACATCAAGACGATGCCACTGATAGGAATCCCCGGTCATATCTACCTGCACCAGATATGCACCCGCCCGGAATTCCTTATCCTTATTCTCCCCGTTCCTGTTCATCACCACGCCATTTACAATTTCGCAGGGAGTCCTTGGGGTTGGCAAGCCTCCTGCCACCTCAGGGCAAACCGAAATTACTTCATGCCCTTTTACGTATTCATCAACTTTCTCACTATAATTATTACCGCCGTTGTATTTGCAATTCTGCCCCAAAAGGCAGGCACTAACCATAATTTTCATTGTTGCTCCTCCAACCATGCTTTCATTTTCTGATAAATAGTTTCTCTGTCTTCCTCACAAATCTTTTTCTTCTTTTTTCGCTCATAATGATGTCCAAATTCTTCATCTGAATAGCTTCTTCCATTAATTTCTACCGGTCTGCTGTAACGAGGTCTAACATGAAAGTGTACATGAGGACAAGGCTGTTCCTCTTTGAAAAAGCTGTTCATCAGGCAGCTCCAATTGCACAAATCCGCACCCAACAAGGATTTCATGCAATTTTCCACTATTTTAATCTGCTCATGTAAATCTTTCCACTCATCTTCGGATAGCTCGGACAAGGATTCGCAATGGCTTTTCGAAACCAGAATACATCGCCCGATGTAGTCCTGCTCATCTGCTAGAAAGGTATACCAATGCTCGCTCTCCAGTAGGAGATACCGTTTATCTTCTCCCGGCAAATTACACCAGGAGCATTTTTCTTTTGCCTTGTCATATATTGGTTGAATCTTCATCGTCTTCTCCTTCTTATCTCTATCCCATCCGTTTTACATACCAAACCAAATAAAATCGCCCCTTCGTATGTATTCTAAAATTCCTGTTTTTAAAATTTACATTCTATCCATCAGTTTTTCCAATCCAGTATGTAACTTTAAAAAACTGTTTTCGCATTACTACATACTAAACCCAATCAAAATCACTTTTGGTATGTAGTAAAACCGCCTTTTTCCTTCTGTCCTCCCCGCTTTTTTTCGATTTTCACTCTCAAAATAGCATTCTCACACTTTTTCCTACATACGAATCTCCATATTATCTTTCGCGGTATGTAAAATTTCAAAACACATTTTTTTCCTTACATACGACACTCAATATTTCAGCCTTTAGTATGTAATCTTCCTAACTTCCTCTATAAATGCCACCGCTTCTTCAATACCGCCGCACTGTTTGAAGCTTTCCGATATCCTTTCCGCATTCTGCTTATAGGACGGATCCGAAGTCACCCGCTGTATCGCCACCAGAATATCCGCTTTTTCAATAGACGAAAGACGGAAACCGGCGCCCAGTTCCTCTGTCCGCTTTGCCACTGCTCCTTGTTCCGGGGTTTGCGGAAACAAAATCAATGGAACGCCGAAATACAGTCCCTCCGAAGCAGAATTCATTCCGCAATGGGTAATAAATGCATCTGCAATGGAAAGCACCGCCATCTGATCTACCGATTCATAAAGTCCTATATTATCCGGCACTTTCTCGTACTGCTCCGTATTTGTGCCCATGGAAATGATGACCTGAAACTCCGTGTTTCCCAACGCTTCTATACAATTATGATAAAACTCCCGGTTCTGATTCACCGTTCCCATAGAAATGTAAATCATTTTTGCCCCCTTCTTCTCATAGCTTTCCACCATGGGTCGAATGGACGGTCCTATAAAATGATATTTCTCTGAAAAAGTGTCTGCACAGGGCTGAAACAGTTTGGACGTATACACAATGGTATTGGTTTCGTTGTCGTTTTGTACAATGTCCAAAAGCCCCTTCACTGGGTAACCCTTTTCCTGTAGCCGTCTTATCTGCTTATTGATTTTTGGCATTTCCAAAAGCATCCTTACCGTTTCCATAAAACCATTCTTCATGTATTTTGCAGAAAATCGGTTAAACGCAAAGGTTGTGGTGGAGGAAATATAAGGAATTCCCTGCTTCATTGCCACCAGCTTTCCCCAATAGGCAACGGAATCTGTCACAATCACATCCGGCTGGATTTCCTTTATTTTTTCATTCGCCATCTCATCCAGAGCCAAGGTGGAAGAGACTAACAATTCTACTGCGAAAACCTTGTCTTTCCCAACACGGTCGGCATTTTCTTTATCTTCCATTTCAAAATCATACCCATCGCAAGGGATAAAAACGGCACCGGCACTTTCCAGTTTTTCCCGAAACATTTCAAAGGAAAAATAGTATATCTCATGCCCCAGCTCCGTCAGTTTCTTTACCAAACCCAAGGTCGGATTTGTATGTCCGTAGGCCGGAACGCAAAACCATGCTATTTTCATCTACTCTACCTCCACATCCAAATCATCGTTCCCTCAGACCTCGTCAGTCCTAGCTTCTCCTGTAATGCGAGGGATGCCTGATTATGAATCTCCACCTGCCCGAAAGGCACAAAGCCTGCTTCCATGTTCTTCCGAATATACGCGTTCTCCAATTGTATCGCATAGCCCTTTCGCCGAAATTTCGGTAAAACATGAAGTAGTCCAATACTTCCTTCCAGATGTTCTCCTACAAAACCTGCAATTTCATTCCCTTCATAACCCAGAAGGATATTTCCAAGCTTTACTTCTTCCCGCATTTCTTCTTCGCTAAGCGCGTCATAATTTTCCATCAAAAATGGCACATCCTTTTCTTCCGCCAGCCGGATATCCAACGCGTCGCTTACTTCCGGCATGTCATCGGAATAATACGCCACTTGAAAACACTCTAATCCATCTGCAAAATCATATTTCTTAAACATTGCCTTTCCAAGTGCAACGTTACTAATCATCAGCAGTCTGTGCTCCTCTGTCAACTGACGTTCCAACATTGCTTCTCCAACGGAGGCATCGTCGCAAGCCAACATGAGACCTTTGCTTCTTTCGTCAAAAACAAGAATCCCATCCGGTCGTTGTTCTATGATTTTTCCGGTTCCACGCTCTAAAACCCGATCTATATTTCAATTTTCGATTGCCTTAATATCCATCAAAATTCTCCTTTCCAGAGACTTCACTCTCCAAATCAGCGCTTTTCCCCTTACTGCAATTATAGTATAGTAGACACAAGAAGACAAACACTTTTCAGCTTAGGTTGTACTATGCAGGATTTGTGATGGAAAGGAAAAAGAAGACGCGGTTCGCCAGGCCAAAGAATATCTGAACGAATTGTTGGAAGAACTGAATTAGTACGGAAACAGGGCATGCCGCAACCTTACGACATGCCCTCTATACTTTATTTTCCTACCCGCCTGCGGATATCTTCAGCAGCCTCAAGAAATTTCTTTTCCGCCCGAATGATTTCCGTCTCCTCCGGTTTCGATTTTTCGAGGGAATCAATCACTAACCTCGCAATTTTCAGCGATAAGTTAGAAAAAATCCGGTCACATACGGGATAAGCACTTCCCCGCAAGATATGCACCACATCTGTAAGCTCCAACCGACGCAAAATCAACTGAATCAATAAGTCGTCCGATTCAGAAATATCCTTCAATAAGTCTGTCCTCACGGAAAATGACCGCTTTTCAGAGTTTTCTTTTCTCCACGCCGAAACCTTTCGCTTCAACTCTGTTTTTCTATCCAGCAGTTCATCCAGGGAAACCTCGAAGTAATCCGACAAAATGCAAAGCATTTCAATATCCGGAACAGCCACACCGTTCTCCCATTTGCTGACCGTAGCTTCTTCCCCATATAAATCAACATATTATGTTCTTCCGGTCCGTTATTTGCGTAGGCATACCGGTCAAAACCGATTATCTCAAACCCGTGCTTTTTGTAAAAGCTAATGGCTTTGGCAAATAGTACATTACTATTTCTTTCTCATTGGATACGGCGTATAATGTTTCAAACAGAGAATTACTTTGCATCCATACGTAACTACGGCTACCGACGCGATTGCTATAACAATTTGAATATTTGTCAATTTTCCGCCTGGGAAAGCCTGATATCCCACCAAGATAGCTACCCCTGCAGCAACCCACATGCTCACAAGATATCTAATAAAGAGCTTCTTTTGCAATTTTACATAAGATAATCCCATGCTTCGAAGGATTGAATATTCCAAATCATAAATCTCTCGTTCAGCCAGATTCTTAAATACTATTAATATTCCAATCGCCAGCAATGCGAAAACCAAAATCGTATCTGCGATTTGTACACTGTAATTTTCCAATGCTTTTCTATTTTCAATGTTTTGCAAATCGGAATCTAGTAATCCTCCTTGTACAGATGCATGCAACAGCGCCATTTCTTTTTCAACCACTTTTTTTTCGATTAAAGAACAATTTTCTTTCATACGTACAAAAATTTCCTTAACCCCGAGAACAATTTGACTCTTTCTCGCCGTTTCTTCATTTATTATTATACAAATGCCAGATTCGCCCCTCCTTGGTTCAGAAATTATTCTTCTGATTATAAAACTATCCTTTATAAAACGTATTATACCATTTTTGCTTTTCTCTACGCGTCCAAGGTAAATGCTTTGCCCTTCATGTAATACCGCATCCGGCTTTTCTGTATCGTACCCGGGCAATACTAATGTACATGATTTTTCACCTTCCATTTCTCCGCCCTGCTCAATTTCTATTTTTACATCATTTGTTGGATACGGCATATATTCCAATGCCTCAGTTGGAAGCATTTCTTTATTGTCTTTATTTCCCGCTAACGGTTCCACCATGTGTTTTGCCAAACGTGAAATCAAATAGGAATCCTGGCAATTCGGGTCAAGCAAAATAGTACTACAATTTGTACCCGCTTCCATCGTCACCTGGCATCCCCTGATAGCTTTCATTAAAGCCATGCTTTCGTCCAAAGAAAAATACCCGCCTGAACTCTCATCCATATAATAATCACCGAAAATACTCATAGTCTCATTCGCTCGACTAATCAAATCGCAACAACGTTCTTCCGAATTCATTCGAAACATCGTGTGAAAATTTAAGGTCGCCATAACAAAAAACATACACACAGCCTGTACAAAAATCATTCCAACATCAATTCTGGGAAATAATCTAACTTTTTTATTTTGTATAAAACGTGCAAATAATTTCTTTTTTTCAATAATCAGTATACTACATCCCACTATTGTTAGAATAACGGCCTCTTCCAAGGCAGCGTACTTTATTACTTTTGAAAGAGTGCTTTTCAAGCATAAAGCAATCACTCCTCCACTCATAAGCATAGCTGTATTCAGCACACCAATACTTGTAGCTATCGTTGTCATTATCTGTCTCTTAGTGAATCCTAACCTAAAAAAAACAGAAAATACTTTTCTATTCTTTTTTAGAAAAAAGCTAATTATCACAACTTCTTCAAAAAGTAACACAAAATTAATAATACACCCATAAGCAACCTTCAATCTATTTATATCCTCATTGTCGCGGTATGCTTTTACATCAAGCAGCGCATTTGCGCTTATATTATCGTAATCCTTCTTTATCTCCTGAAGTGCATCATCCAACGCGAAAATGTCATCTTGCATTTTCTTATAATTCAATTTTCTTTGACAAACCACTAAAGAATGGTTGCCTCCCCGCATACCTTTTCCCCCAATTATAGATGGAAATACTTTTGTATCTATTGTTAGTGAATCGCTCACAGACAAATTCGACGAATAATTATTTAGAACTCCCGTCACCAAAAGTTGCTCTTGTCTTCCCTCTCTAATTACAGAAATCGTACATGGTACATCCATTTCACTTTTTCCATATATCGAAAGAACATACTCCTCAACTGCAACCTCTCTTTTTTCCCTTGGCCAACATCCTCTTAGCAAATGAAACCCTAGCTTTTTTCCAAGAGCCCCCTTCATCCTCCCAACGGTAATTTCTTTTCCTCGACATATAACGTTTCCAGCTATATCAAATCCATCGTATCTATACTCCGGATATTTTTCTTTAATTTCTCCTATTTCTTTCGTTGTGACATCCGATGCCACAATTAGAAATGTACCATATGTGTCCTCTGCAATTTTCTGCCTTGCCCGAAGAACATCCTCGCTAAAAGAAACATATGTCAGCAAAAAAGTAAATCCAACCAACATTGTCATTGCAGCTACAATCGTTGTAATTCTATTATTTTTGGCAAGCAAAAGCATAATCTTCCCATAATTAGTTTTATGCCTCATATAACTCACCATCCTTAATGCGAATTCGTTGATCCACGGATTGAATCAATTGCTCATCATGCGTTACAATAATAAACGTGGTACTATACTCTTCTTTTAAGTTTTGAAACAAGGACGTAATGATACCTGTGTTTTCAGAATCCAAATTTCCCGTTGGCTCGTCCGCAAACACTATTTTAGGTTTTAAAATCATGGCCCTTGCTATTGCCACACGTTGCTGCTCGCCCCCAGACAATTGAACCGGTGATTTCTTCAATAATTGTTTAATCCCTAGCCTCTCTACCAAATAATCATAATGCGCTTTATCGATTCTTTTTCCATTAATATACGATGGACATTTTATATTTTCTTCTACCGTAACACGCTCTATCAAATTGTATGCTTGAAACACAAATCCAAAATGTTCCCCTCTAAATCGTGCCAATTCCGATTCTCTTTTTTTATCATATGTCTGCCCCGCAAACCTTATTTTCCCACTCGTGGGTCCATCCAAAGCCGCAAGTAGATTTAAAAACGTCGTTTTCCCACTACCACTTTTGCCATAAATTAAATTTATTGTATTCTCATAAAATTCATGTGTTATTCCCTTTAATACTTCAATTTTTTGATTACCAACGAGGAACTCTTTTTTGAGTTCCTCGCAGGCTAATATTGGTTCTGACATTACTCCTCCTAGTTATCGCTCCAAATCGGTTCTGTACATCTCAAGTACATACACACTATAGCATACCTTATCTCTCAAAAAAAGAGGCCTCAGCCTCTCTATCTCCACCGGATTACAAAAAGATACCCATGTCTGCCATCAACACATTATATCATCCATTTCCCATAAAAAATATACCAGAGTTGTCATGTTGCAACACGACAACTCTGGTATATTTTTATCCCGAAATCCGTTCTATAATAAACCTATCACTGAAAGATATTTGGATGGAAAACAAACGAGAAAGAAAATCAAAAAATTAACCTTATTAGCAGCTATTGTATTGAGCATTCACACTACCGGAACCATTATTGGACAGGCTACTCATCCCGTTCCTGCACCAACGCAGGATTCTCCGTTAGATGATAAGGATCCTCTCGGCGGAAAAGTCCACTAGCTGAGGCTATCTATTTTCCGCTGATAAAAATCTGCTGACGCTTTATCATAAATTAGTTCTGATAATGTTTTCAGGTAAGACAACGGTGTAATATCCGTTGTCTTCTTTTCTTCATAGTCGTTCCACCACAATGCATACCGTGTATCAATCGCAGAATATAGAAACTTGTTCACTCGTACAATACGTAATATTTGCTGGCAACAACGATTTGACTCTTCAAATAATCCCAAATTTCCATAAATACATTGAACCGTATCAAGTACGCTTTCCATTATTCCTGCTTCATTGATTTCCTGTGCTGTTCCATAATTATTTTCATAATACCGCTCAAGATATTCTACGAACCGCACCTTGTTTTCCGTATGGTTAGCCAAACTCTTATAATACAACAACTCATTATGCGTAAAATATCTTATGTCCTCGTAAAAAGAGTCCAACGGAACACTCATCTTAATAACCCGGCAAACATTCTCATAAAATTTCTCTGTGTCTCCACTTTTCCTGTTTAATCGCGCCCAATCCCATGCAAACCTTTGCTTATTATACAGTGTTTCCTCATCGATCTCATTATTGAGATACAACATCACCTGCTTAGCCTCTTCAACTCCTCCCCCTTCCATCGCCTTTGCAAGCTTACCTATTAATTCCTTCTCTCGCATATTAGAAATTAAGTATTCACTTTTTATCATCGGAGTTGGCAACTTTAACCCTTCAAATATCAATTCCAAGTTCTCTTGGCGCCCCTTCACAGCTCCTGTTTCAATTCTCCGTATGGTCTTCTCATCAAGGATTCCAGCTGTCAATTGCTCTACCGACATGTGTAGCATTTTTCTTCGACGTCTAATAACATCCGCAACATTATACACTCCACGTATTGCGTAGTAAATTGCCGTATTAGTCGTTTCCTTTTCTAGTCCGGTTTCCTTCTCTAACCACAACAATGACTCTATTTCCAAGTTATTCTCGCTCTGTTTCGATATAAATTTTTCATCACCCCGAAAGTACTTCTCCAAACAGCGGAACACCTCTCGCTGACCTATCAAAATTTCCCACATCTCCATCATGGTTCCTCTTGTACGCACTTCCTCCAATGCCACGCTTAACCACTCTTCCACGCTAAGAAGTTCTAGCTCACTCATCGTAGAAAACGTCTCTTTTACTGAACAATAGTAATAATATACGGCCTTCGGTAACGTCTTACTCTTGAACTCGTTATCTCCATTTCTCTCTTTACAATACTGCGCCAACGCCAAGAAATGTTCCGGCTTTCGTTCCGCATACCAATAATAATCAAGAATCATATCGATTTCTTGTACAGAAAGCCACGTTTCCCCCAATTGTTCCGCCTCAATTGTAGGAACGGTTATCGCAATTGCTTCCTTGAGACATTTCGCAATTTCAGCCACATCGCCCTCTGTACACGCCAAGTACATTGCCTTCATGCGCAAGTAAAATTGTCTTTCGAACTCATGCTTTCCAGCGTATTCCTCTTTGAAAACCGAAAGATAATTATTTACGGAAGCATAATCCCCTGCTGCCAATCCATAAATGATGTCCATGCGCGCTTCCCAGCACTGATACGTATCGTTATCAACGTATTGCTCGTAATCTTCCACTCCAACACCTAAACGCTCCATAATGCGGTTTAACAACTCATTCGTTATAGAACGCTTTCCTTTTTCGTAATACTGTAACGTACTTTCCGAACAAAGTCCCTTGCATAATTGTTTGATTGCTACCCCCTGTTCCCGTCGTCTCATTTTAATAAAATTTGCTTGTGTCAATACCTTACTCTCCATTTACTAACTACTTCTCCTATATCCTTTCACAATTATAACACATTTTTTCACATTCTCAAACCCGGTCGGAAACCACCTTTTTATCAATCTTTATTTATCTAAAAAAAATCGACCGGTGTGGCATAAATGCCACAACCGATCGCATGGTTAACGTACTCGTAAAGAAACTGCTTTACGTTTTTTTCCTCCATTAATTTTCCTTAATAATCACGTTTTTTGTTGCACTGTTCTATGCTATTGTACTTAGGGTTTTCTTCAAAATCTTCAACATAAATGTCGAATTTTAATTCGCACAGTATTTCTCTCGCTATGTATTCCAGCCGTTCTTTACATTCCCCAACAAGCTCACTATCCATATATTCTGCACAAAAGAGCAAAACCTTCGGAAACTCACACACATCTATCGCTTGTTTATCGTAATCATAAAGAAGCTGCTGTGCACAACGTTTTACATCTTTTTCAAGAATTTGCTTCAAAGGCCTTCATCCTTTCATACAAACCTCCTCATTTCTTCTGAGATTTGAAATAGTTGTAATAACCCACTAGTCCATCTATTACCAATAGCACGCCTATGATTAAAACGCCTTTTAAAGGCCACTCCGTAATATAATCGTTTGTTACAACATGTGCGCTACCTTCCACTTTAAACACCCACGTGCTATATACTTTTGCCATTAGGGGCATAAGTAACAATAACGCCGTCCCCCACATCAAAGCAATCTTATGTCCAATAAATACTGTATTCCACTTCATCCTATCATTTCCTCTCTCTTTTTTATTATACTTCGGTCTATACTTAAACACGTAAAAATCCTGGCAATAGGGTTTCGGATAAGCTTTGGTCTAATACCCCAAAATTAGACGCTTACATTATTTGTTTATGTCCCACTGTTCTTCTCCTCTTTCTCAATTGCTTTTAAAAACCGAATCACTCGCCCAGATTCCCCGAACAATCCTATAAATGTAGCTTTACTCAAATGGATACACCACTTAACGGATGGATCCGTTTCATAAATAACCAGGCAGAATAACCCCACAAGAATTCCAATAGCGCTAAGTATCATTTCCCGTTTCAATTTTCTTGCCATGTTATGCCCTCCTAATCTTGAATTAACATTCTTATTATTAAATCCTTTATTTCTCGGGAGTTCAAAATAAAATGAGCATTGACCTCCTTTCGACACACTTAGCATACCACACCCTCATCTCCAAAAATATACCAGAGTTGTCATGTTGCTACCCGACAAGTCTGTCCCCTCTTTTTTGTGTAATAGGAAATTCGAAAAAATTTCTTATCACAAAAAATCCCCGGCAAGATTTCTCCTGCCAAGGATCTACTTAGTTCCCATCCTATACTGTAATTCAGCTATTGTTCTTCTCCCTTTATATGCAAACAAAGTTCCGACGCTACACACTTAAACATCATAAAAAACTGCAGCAGCCCTTGTATTTATTGGGGTTACTGCAGTTTTTGCTTTTCTAAACTGTCAAATCTCCAAAATCAGTAAATACCCTTTGTTTATCGAAGCATTATAAATGTACAATTTTGACATCTGGCCGATTTCTCCGTATCGTACATACATATACTTTGTCCCGTCTGTTTCCGTTAGTTTCGCTATTTGTTTACACAACCCTGCAACATCCTCTTTTTTCTCGTCAGCATCTATTTTCATCATATCTATAAGATTTTCATATTTGTCTTTGAACTTCTCATCCAAGTCCTTGAATTTCATGTCCTTGGACATTTTTTCCAAGGAAAAAGAGTACACATCGAGCCGATCATTGCCAAAGCTGCGTTTACTTTTAAATTCCAACTTATTTTCTGCCACGTTCTTAGCCATTTCTGATAAATCATTTGGCACTTGCTGGTAGCACCAAAAACAGATTGTTCCTGACACTACCGCAATTACTATGAAAATTAGCATTATTCGTTTTTTATTTCTATGCATAATCCTTTTTCTCCTTTACATTATTTGGTAGTGTCGACTTTACCTACCTTTTTTATTATTAAATCCTTTATTTCTCGGGAGTTCAAAATAAAATGAGCATTGACCTCCCTTCGACACACTTAGCATACCACACCCTCATCTCCAAAAATATACCAGAGTTGTCATGTTGCTACCCGACAAGTCTGTCCCCTCTTTTTTTGTGTAATAGGAAATTCGAAAAAATTTCTTATCACAAAAAATCCCCGGCAAGATTTCTCCTGCCGAGGATCTACTCAATTCCCATCATATACTGTAATTCACGCTATTGTTCTTTTCCCTTCGGCTTATGCCAGCCCGCAGTAGTATTATACAACGCCAATGCCCTTGCCAAATAAATAACACCTATGGCAAACACCGATCCTGCGGCAATCTGCAACATTCCAAAAACATAAAATTTTAATCCATGTTCTCTTTTCTTCATTTCACCTTCTTTAGAGTAAATTCAACAATTACAGACTCTTTCTCATCAAAGTACTTAGACGTATCACTACCTAACGGCGTGCTCATAAAAGCATCATCAAAGGTAATTTCCTTGTTATTACTTAATACAACAATAGTTTGTTTTTTATCCGCATCATGCAACACCAAACGGTAATTATATGAATAATCATCTGTTTTCCACGTACCATCGTCTAATTCATAATACTTTTTTGTCTCCATCACAACAGAGGCCTCATCACCTTTTTTTGCGGTCTCATTATATGTTTTAATCACCTTTGCTTCCTTCCCACAAGCTGCTAGGCACATCACTATTGTTGAAAAAAAGGCAATTTTTTTTATTAGTCTCATGCTGACACCTCTATTTCCAATAATAAATTTGATATTGTCAATATTACTTCTATACTTTTGCATGTTAGCATCCTCCTAATTTAATCTGTTCAAACATCGAATCGCATGTTTCGGTATGCGAAACATAAATAATGTGAAATGCACTCTCAACCAGTTCTTCAACTACTTTCTTCTCCAAGAGTGAATTTACACCACTGAATGAAAGTTGCAATCGTATCTATCGCACTTAGTTCTTTTATATTGCCTCTTTCCTTCTGACACACTTAGCATACCACACCCTCATCTCCAAAAATATACCAGAGTTGTCATGTTGCTACCCGACAAGTCTGTCCCCTCTTTTTTTGTGTAATAGGAAATTCGAAAAAATTTCTTATCACAAAAAATCCCCGGCAAGATTTCTCCTGCCGAGGAGCTACTTAGTTCCCATCCTATACTGTAATTCACGCTATTGTTCTTCTCCCTTTTTCATGTTCAAATTTACCTCTTCACGCGAAATTTTACTCTTTAGTCTAAAATTCTTCCGTCACAGGAAATGGTAACAACTCTCCATGGAATGAATTTTCCGCTGTTTTGTAGCGCCATCTCCACAGCTCGTTGCAAGCCGCCACAGCATGGCACCTCCATGCGCACAATCGTTACTTCTTTAATTTCGTTCCCCGCAATAATTTCCGTTAATTTTTCTGAATAATCAATGGCATCTAACTTCGGACAGCCAATCATGGTCACTTTTCCCTTCATGAACTCCTCATGCATATTCGCGTATGCATAGGCTGTACAATCCGCAGCAATGAGAAGCTTCGCTCCATCGTAATAAGGTGCCCTGGTAGGTAAAAGCTTAATCTGGCAAGGCCATTGTCTGAGTCTGGACTCCGGCATAGCCGCTTTTGCCTGACTCGCCTTTACGGCTGCTTCGTCATACGCCGGCGCCTCGCGCTCTTCAAATGTAATTGCCCCTGTCGGACATCCCGGCAGACAATCTCCAAAACCATCACAAAAATTCTCCCTTACAAGCTTAGCCTTTCCATCTACCATCTCAATGGCTCCCTCGTGACAAGCCGTTGCACATACGCCACATCCATTACACTTTTCTTCATCAATACGAATAATCTTACGAATCATTCTTCGTTCCTCCTTGCTTTTTGTTCTACCAATAGGATACAAGATTTTTGTCAAAAAATCTGTATCCTCAGATACAATATTATGCTATTATAGTAAAAAGGAGATTTTTAATATGGACTATACAATCTTAGATAATAATTCACTTTTTAAAGGCGTTTCCGAAGAAGAGATCGAACGCCTGCTTTCCACAGTGCCACACCAGATGCGCAATTATAAAAAAGGCGAAACCGTCTTTTGCTTGATGGAGGACGCGTCGAAAATCGGCATTCTTCTTAGCGGTCGTCTGCAAGCCCAGAAACCATTCCCGAATGGAAGTCAAGTGAATGTTTCTATTTTTATGCCCGGAGACTTAGTTGGTGCTGCCGCCGTTTTTTCGAACCGCCATCAATACCCTTGCGACATTGTGTCCTTAGACCCCTCCACCATGCTCTTGTTTCACCGGAACGCAGTTTTTTCCCTATTGCAAAAGGATCTACGCATCCTTACCAACTTTACCACGGAAATAGCCACTACAACTTATATGCTACAGCAACGATTAGAACTTTTATCCTACAATGGCATCGCGCAAAAGACCGCATTCTATCTGCTTATGCAACAAAATGCGATTGGCCTAAATTCCATTCCCATTCCGGAATCCATGACCAAATGGGCTTTGCTTATGAACGTCTCCCGGCCATCGCTTCATCGGGAACTAAAGAAACTTGAAGAAGAAGGCATTCTCTGCCGCCATGCGCGTACTATTGAGATTCTAGATGCAGAACGCCTGAAAGATTTGCTTGGGATGTAATTGCTATTCACTCTCCTACTACTCATCTTTAATCTTAATCGGCGGCAATCTCAAATTTTCCCTTTCAAAGTAATCCTTCAGCCGTTCTACCGCCCACTTACCACGTTTATTTAGCTTGCTAACATCTGCTTTACATAGCGCTTCATAAGCGCCTTCTCGGTCCACGAAAACCTTCAACGGCAACCATTGCTTCCCCATAATTGTAACCGATTCATCAATCGACGAATATAAATAAAAATCATACAAAAAAGGGTACTCTACTACATTTTGAGCCAATGCCATTGTATCCATTTTTCCTAGCGTTTCTTCCGGAATACAGCAATTATCAAGCTGTTCTTCCACTGTCATTTGTTCCCATTTTACAGATCCAATTTCAACAGGATATGAATACGGCTCATGGATAGAATATATTTCAGGCGCATCAATTAATTTAAATAATTTTGCAAGCATCTTTCTGTCTTTTATTCGATAACCGCATGAATTAACCACCAAACAATTCTCGTCTATGCTTGCCTCCACCTCATGTTTTCCACTTTCAATTTTGAAACGAAACATTTTATTCTCTTTGGAGCTCTTGCATTTCTCATATTCGGTTATTCCTAGCAAGGTTTTTACTTTGTCTATGGTTTCCTTATAGGTAACACTTATAGTCACTTCATCCGAATAGTAAAATACAAACTCCGTCATAGATTCCAAAAGTTCTTTATTAAAAATATCATACCCTGTCGTGGAAGAGTGTTTTTCCTTGTGAAGATGCTCTAAATCAGAACACCCCTGCAGCAAAACAATCCCCAACAAAAACACCGCCCAAATCCGCTTACATCCAAAACGCATCTACCTACTCCTTTTTGTAAAAAATCGGTCGAGTTTTTGCGCTCTTACAAGTACACACCAACTCGACCGATTACTTTAACTTTTATAGCGCACTCTACAGTGCATATCCCGCTTCAAAAGCCTTGATATTTAACTCTTTGAATTTCTCCGGAACCATCTTTTCAATAATGCTCTTCCAATCAATGGATTCCAATCCAAGTTTCTTAATCATAGCACCAAGAAGCACTACGTTCTGTGCCTTGATGTTACCAAGGTCTTCGGCAATCTTACCGGCATCTAAACTTAAGGTATCTTCTACTGTCTTGTGAAGGTACTCAATAACCCCTTCCGGATACTCCTGCTCACCGGTAATAATCGGCATGGAGTACATCTGATGATCGTTTACAATCACCGTACCCGGTTTCTTTAAGTATGGCAGCGCACGAAGTGCCTCTACCTGCTCAAAGGATACCAAAATATCTGCTTCTCCCTCAGCGATAACCGGGGAGTTTACTTTTTTACCAAATTTAATGTGGGTAGATACGCTACCACCACGCTGACTCATACCATGAATTTCGGACATTTTTACATCATAGCCTGCTTCCATAAGTCCCTCGGAGAGGATTTTGGAAACAAGTAGGGTTCCCTGTCCGCCGACACCTACTAATAAAATATTCTTTTCCATTGTCTATCCTCCTATTCCAATGCACCGAACTTACATACCTGTTTACAGATTCCACAGCCATTACACTGTGCAAGGTCAATCTGAATCTTTCCATCTTTGCCAAGGGCAACGGCCGGACATCCAACCTTCAGACATGCCTTACAGGATTTACATTTATCCGGATGAGCAGTTACATGTTTGCCTGCATTTGCCTTCTGTACTTCCTTAATCAAAGCACATGGGCTCTTGGTCATGATAACAAATACGCCGGTGGATTCATAAGCCTCTTTTAACGCTGCTCTTGTTTCTTCCAGATCAAGCGGATTAACCACGCGAATATGGTCATCCGGAATACCAAGGGATTTCACAACAGCAATTGGATCGATTGCTTCTGTGATTTCACCGGTAATGGTCTTTCCGGTTCCAGGGTTCTGCTGATGACCGGTCATAGCGGTAATGGAATTGTTCAAAATACAGTAAACTGCATTAGACTTGTTATAAACCGCATCAATCAAACTGGTAATTCCGGAATGGAAGAAGGTAGAATCTCCCAAACATCCGAATACCTTCACGTCATCTCTCTTGCCCATCTTGTTTGCCTGGTCAAAACCGGTTGCACCGGAGAATCCGCCACCCATACAGATTACGGAATCCATTGCGTTAAGCGGTGCCACCATACCTAAGGTATAGCATCCGATATCGCCGGCAATCATAACGTTCTTTAATTTTCCTAATTCATAGAAGAATCCTCTGTGCGGACATCCTGCACAAAGTACCGGTGGTCTTGCCGGAACGTTGATTTCAGACTGATACAAATCTTCCTCAACGTATTTCTTAACGCCAAATGCCTTACCGATTCTTCTTGTATTTAATTCATCACACTGCGGTACCACATCTTTTCCCTTGCAGGCAATACCCATGGCACGAACCTGTGTCTCGATGAATGGATCGTTCTCTTCAATAACATATACTTCATCCACTTCCTTAGCGAACTCGCGAATCATTTTCTTTGGAAGCGGGTTCAATAAGCCAATATGTAAGTAAGAAGCATCTTCCCCAAATACATCTTTACTGTGCTGATAAGAAATACCACTGGTAATTACACCAATCTTCTTGGAGTTGTACTCAATGGTGTTTAACGGAGTATTGTTTGCATACTCTTCTTCCATCTTCTTAAAGATTTCTTCTACTTCAAAATGTCTTGGTCTACTATGTGCCGGCACCATAATGGTCTTACGCACATTTCTCTCATATTTACGAACACCAACTTCTACACGCTCGCCAAGTTCAACGATACTCTTAGAATGGCATACACGGGTAGACATACGGAATAATACCACCAAATCATAACGCTCGGACAATTCGTAAGCTAACTTGATGTAATCTTTACATTCCTGAGAATCGGAAGGCTCAATACACATTAATTTTCCAAACATGGAGAAATTACGGTTATCCTGCTCATTCTGAGAAGAATGCATTCCAGGATCGTCAGCTGTTAAAATAACCAAACCACCGTTCACACCTTCATACGCTAAGGTCATCATTGGGTCAGCGGCTACATTAAGTCCTACGTGTTTCATGGATGAAAAAGCTCTTGCACCTGCCAAAGCAGCAGCACCTGCTACTTCAACAGCAACTTTTTCATTTGGTGTCCAGCGACTGCTAATCTCCGGATACTTTGCAACATTCTCCATTATCTCGGTACTTGGCGTTCCCGGATAAGCAGCTGCAACAGTAACACCGGCTTCATACAAACCTCTGGCAATTGCTTCATTACCTGTTAATAACTGTTTCAAAAAATCTCCTCCAATCTCTATCCTTTTAATTCTTGCTAAGCGTTCCCCACAACCCGAAAAAGGCAGGTACCTCGATTCCCCGAAGCAATCCTGCATTCTTCTTCCCACTCAATCTATTCCCTGGAGAATTTTCCGTCACAATATAGCCCCGCACTATATTGTGTACACTTTATTTCCCTAGGATTGTTCCCTGTATTTACATTTTATCATTTTTCAACGAAAATTTAAAATACGAAAAAACAATCGGAGCGATAGGCTTTTACCTATGGCAATGTTTGGGGGTATTTTCGTGGTGGCAGCTTCTGGGTACGCGGGCGGCTTCCGGGCTGCTCGGTATATGGACATTTTTTATGAGCTATATACCGAGAAAATGCCATCTCGTAGGCCCGCGCTCGGTATATGGCCTTACTACAACCTCTATATACCTACGATTTTGCAAAAATCCCCAAAACCCTCGGTATATAGCACTTTTGGAATCCCTATATACCGAGCGCGCATGTTTTCGGCAGGTTTTCTCGGTATATAGCACTTTTTTGGAGCTATATACCGGGCGGCCATCATTTTTACCGCGCCATCGCTAAAGCAGTGGCGAGTTTCGCGCTAAATTGACCGAGCGGCCCGCCGCTCGGGACATTTCCCCACAAAAAAGTCGCAGACAAGCAGCTTTCTAAGCTACCTGTCCGCGACCTGCACTATCTCATATTAATAACCGGCCCTCCGGTATGATCCAAATACTCTTTGGTTATGATTACTTCACCAATGTTGTCATCCTTCGGCGTCTCATACATGATATCTAACATGTATTCTTCAATTACTGCACGCAATGCTCTGGCGCCCACTTTTTTGTCCAAAGCCTGTTTTGCAATTTCATGAAGTGCTTCTTCCGTAAAGGTAAGTTTCACTCCATCCATTGCCAAAAGCTCCTGGTACTGGGCAATAATGGCATTTCTCGGCTCCTTTAAAATACGAACCATCATATCTTCATCCAATGCTTCTAAGGAGAATAGCACCGGCAGACGTCCGATAAACTCCGGAATCATACCAAAGGTACGTACATCCTCCACCGTCACCTTCTGCAAGATATTTTTATCGTTATCGTACTTGTCTTTCAAATCCGCCAAAAATCCCATAGAGGAAGATTTGTTCAGACGTTCTTTTATCACATTATCCATATCCGGGAACGCTCCACCACAGATAAACAAAATGTCTTTGGTATTTACGGTCACCATCGGTACCATAGCATTCTTACTGCTTGCCCCTACCGGCACCTCAACCTCGGCACCTTCTAGCAGCTTCAACATTCCCTGCTGTACACTTTCACCGGATACATCACGCTGGTTGGTATTCTTTTTCTTAGCGATTTTATCAATTTCATCCACGAAAATAATACCATGCTCCGCACGCTCTACATCATTGTCCGCTGCTGCCAAAAGCTTACTTACTACACTTTCGATATCATCACCAATATAGCCGGCTTCCGTTAGTGATGTAGCATCGGTAATGGCAAGAGGCACATCCAACAATCGTGCTAAGGTTCTTACCAGATAGGTCTTTCCACATCCGGTAGGTCCAAGCATCAGCATATTGGATTTCTCTAATTCAATCTTACTGTCTTCGTCCTTACGGGTAACACGCTTGTAATGGTTATAAACCGCAACCGACATTACTTTCTTGGCCTGTTCCTGCCCTACTACGTACTGATCAAGTTCTGCCTTAATCTTGTGTGGCGCCGGAATGTTGTTAATGTCAAATACCGGCTTCTCTTTTTTCTTTGGTTTATTTTTCTTCACTCTCTGATTACTCGGAATTCCATCAAATCCGCCAAAATCACCCAGATTCATAAAATGAAAACTAGGCATTTTTCGTTTCTTTTTTCCTTCTTTATCGTCTTCCTCCTCCGAATCATCATCCTCAATCAAAGGAAGATTCGGTCCGGCACCCATAGGAAACGGTGAGTCAAACAACATCAAATCCGTAGGACTCATGCCCGTCCCCCCCATCGTGTCAAAGGTACGTTGCATACAATCTACACAAATACATATGTTGTGCGGAATGCGAAGCATCCTTCCTGCTTTTGATTCCGGTCTTCGACAAATGTAGCAAACCTCTTCGTACCCGCCCTCCTCTTTTTTATCGTCTACTTCTGTTCTGTTCTCGTTATCCATTCGTACTCCTATTCCTATGCCTCCGGTAACTTACCATAACGGTAAGCCTCCAAAAGCTCATTTAAATCTTCTATATTTTGTGACAGCTCTCGTCCTATATCGGTATCTTTTACCAATTTTCTACGTGTTGTATGTTTTACCAAAACCTGATGAGAATGGACATCTGTCTCTTTTTCAATAGCGTCCTCAATAGACGTAAACGGATCATGGGAAACCAAAACCATGCCGTAGGAATTGTAAGTCAGGGTATAGCCTGCAATACCGGTCTGTTTCTGATAGGCCTTGGAAAACCCTCCATCAATGCTTAGAACGCGGCCTCCACACTTCACCGGAGACTCTCCTTTGACCGCTTTTACCGGTACATGTCCATTGATTATGTGACATTCTTCCCCGGAAAGCCCAAATTCTTCTAAAATGCGATTCACAACCATCTCATCTTCAATGAATTTATAATAGGAGTTGGTAATCTCTTTGTGTGTGTCCTTATCTTCTAAGAAATAACGTTCAAAGGTAGCCATTTTGCTCTTACCAAATAATGGTGAACCTGCCGCCGTCCAACAAAACCAATGTATGTCGCTCTTTGTTGGCTCTGAAAGATTTCGGTTATAATAAGCATCACGCAATCCCTTTTCCAAAACATCGTACAATGCCTTACCGGAATAAACACTTTGCCCAATCTGTACATCCATAAAGGTTCCTTCCGGCGTTAATGGCACGCACCCATGAAACAGCAATTGGTCATTCACGACTTTATACAGATTTCCTTTATCATACATAAAACGAATGTGCCGCTGCAATTTCTCACTTCCCAAAAATGCCTGCTGCATTCGATGCATCACATCATCTTCCTCCGGTGTCAATTCATACGGATGCTCCGGATCCAAAGTTGGGAAATTCGCATCAAGAAGCGGATATTCCCCTCCGTCTACTTGTACCGTCTTTTTCTCTAAATCAATCTTATCAAGCAAAAGGCGTGATTGCATGCGATATTCCGGATGCTGCATAATCAGCTGGCCTTCAAGTTTAAACTGAATAATGGAAATGGCCTTATGAATCAACATGTCCAAATCCATTTCTTTCTGACTGTATTCGCCCGGTCGATAATGAATATCAAAACATTCGCAAGGGTCATCCTGATAAGTGTCCAGTGCAAAACGCACAAGTGGCAATACATTGATGCCATAGCCATCCTCCAGGATGTCCAGATTACCATAACGGGCGCAGATACGGAGAACCGTAGCCACACATGACATTTGTCCACACGCAGCCCCCATCCATAGTACATCGTGATTTCCCCACTGAATGTCGATACTTGGCATATGCATCAGGTCATTCATGATTTTGTCCGGATAAGGTCCTCGGTCAAAAATATCACCGATTACATGAAGCTGATCCACTGTTAAACGACGAATCAATTCCGCAAACGCAATAATCAGCTCTTTTGCACGTCCGGTACGTATCACCGCCTCAAATATCTCATCGTAATACGCTTCCAGGTCGCTAATCTGATACCGACTGCTCATTAATTCCTCCATAATGTATGAAAAGTCCTTCGGAAGCGCTTTTCTCACTTTAGAACGGGAATACTTAAAGGAAGCCCGCTTTGCCACACGCACCAACCGGCGTAGTGTAATACGATACCAGTTTTCCGGGTGCTCCATTCCCTTTAAAATCTTCTCCATCTTCCGCTCCGGATAGTAAATCAACGTGGCCAGTTGCTTCTTCTCATGAGTATTTAACTCGTCTTCAAAGGTATCATCAATCTTCCGCCGGATGGCACCGGAGCCATTTCGAAGCACGTGGGTAAACTGCTCGTATTCTCCGTGTAAGTCTGTCACGTAATGCTCCGTACCTTTTGGCAGGTTTAAAATAGCACTCAAGTTAACCATCTCTGTTGCTACACTAGCACGGTTTGGATAGAGTTTTCCTAAACTCTTTAAATATTTTTCGTCCATTGTATCCCCCTCGTATTTCTTAGCCTTTCTGCGCAATGACTTCTGTCATGGTATAACGACCGGCTTTCTTATCGTACAAAAATTTGGCGGCTGCCAACGCACCTTTTCCAAAAATATCTCTGGAATATGCCGTATGGGAAAGCGTAATCACTTCATCCATTCCGGCAAATAGCACATCATGTTCACCGACAATGCTGCCTCCTCGCACTGCAGAGAATCCAATTTCCTTGTCATCCCGCTCCTGTCTCTTACCTGTGCGATCAAATTCATAATGGTAAGCACCATCAAACTCTTCGTTAATGGAATCCGCAAGGGCAATTGCTGTTCCACTTGGCGCATCCAATTTATGGCGATGATGTTTCTCCACCACCTCAATATCAAATCCTTCATCAGCAAGTACCTTCGCCGCTTTTTTCACCAAATCCATGAGCAGGTTAATACCTAAAGACATGTTTGCAGAACGAAGCACCGCTACCTCACGACTTGCTTCTTCCACCTTCTCTAGCTGTTCCTTGCTCAATCCAGTTGTGCAAAGCACCACCGGCAACTGCTTCTTTACACAATACGCAAGTAGTCCATCCACTGCCTTGGCATTGCTAAAATCAATAACCACGTCTCCTTCGATATCGCACTTGGCGATATCACTAAATACCGGATAGTTATTCTTTCCGTTGTCAAACGGATCCACTCCGGCTACAATGGTTGCTTCCGTATCTTCTTCTACCAACCGGCTAATTACCTGTCCCATGCGGCCATTACAGCCATGCATGATGATTCTAATCATTTCGTACCTCCATGGTGAAAGCAGCCAGATATGCTTTGAACTGGCTGCTTCACTATTTTTATAATAATCCGTATTCTTTTAATGCTTTCTTAAGCACATCCACATTCTTGTCATCCATTTCACACATTGGGCTTCGGAATCCTCCAACGGCTTTTCCCATCAGATTTAACGCGGTCTTCACCGGTATTGGATTCACTTCACAAAACAGCGCTTCAATTAAAGGAATTGCCTCAAGCTGCATTGCAAGTGCCTTCTTGCGATCTCCGTTTAAGTATTCCATAACCATATCATGGGTCTGCTTCGGTGCCACGTTTGCCAAAACCGAAATAACGCCAATTCCTCCCGCCGATAAAATCGGGATAATCTGGTCATCGTTTCCGGAGTAAATATCAAGGTCACTACCACAAAGCTGTGCCGTCTTCATGGTCTGGCTGATATTCCCGGCCGCATCCTTAATGGCAACAATATTCTCTACCTCTCTGGCAAGTTCCGCTGCCGTTTGCGGCAAAATATTGCATCCGGTTCTGCTTGGTACATTGTAAAGAATCATTGGCAATTCTCCTGCACCTGCCACAATCTTAAAATATTCCTTTAACCCCTTTTGTGTTGCCTTATTGTAATACGGCGTTACCGTTAACAATGCATCTGCTCCGGCTTTTCTTGCATTCTGTGCCAACCGTACCGCATGGGCGGTGTTGTTGCATCCACATCCCGCAATCACCGGCACGCGTTTCTTTGCTGCAGAAACTGTAGTTTGAATACACTCCGTGTGTTCCTCTTCTGTTAACGTAGCAGATTCTCCCGTTGTTCCGCAAATAATGATTGCGTCGGTTCCACCGGTAATCTGCTCCTCCACCAGTTCACTTAATTTTGCATAATTCACATTACCGTCCTGGTCCATTGGTGTAACAATGGCTACTCCGGATCCCTTAAAAATTGACATATTGTCTACCTTCCTTTATTCTTTATCTACTTCAATTCTGTACACTGCATCGGCCACTTCGCGAAGTCCGGGTGTTAATCGCCATCCGGTTAGAAGAACCTCCGTTTCGTCGTACCGGGCATTCAACACCTGAATTAATTCTTCCTCTGTCGCAACGCCTTCATCTACAAGTCCCAATACCTCATCAAGTACCACCAAGTCACACTCTCCCGTGGACAGTACTTTCTTGGCAAAATTAAGAGCATTGCGAATGTTCAACACTTCTTCGTCCTGCTCCTTCCTCGAAAGCTCATTAAAAGGAACCTCCGCTTTATCAAAGCGAAACAGGCGCACTTCCGGCTCCAGTCTCGTAAAAATACCGGCTTCATTTAATGTACTCTTTCCCTTCAAAAACTGGATGATGGTGGTTCGCTTCCCAATACCTGCATTCCGAAGGGCATATCCCAATGCCGCTGCGGTCTTTCCCTTTCCATCACCATAATAAATTTGTACTGATTTTTTCATAAGACACCTCCGCGCAAACTTGCGGTCTTCACATTGTCTTCTCACGCGCCGAGAAAAACAACCTATACCTAAGAAAATAGCACATTATTTACACATAGTCAACTTTTGATACAGATACTTCATAAGCAGTTCGCTTCTCCACTTCCTCTTCACTTAGGCGTTTCACGTATTCGCGGCTTTGAATGCGCCCCTGAATTTTTAAACGCGCACCCACTTCAAAACCTGCTACATAGCGGGCATTTCTTCCCCAACAGATACAAGGAATGTAGTCTGATTTTCCATAAGAACGATTGACAGCTACCAGTAAGTCAGCAATTTCCCGTCCCAAAGGAGTTTTTCGGTATACCGGTTCTTTACATATGTAACCGTCTAAAAAAATCTGATTGCTTTTCGCCCCTCCTGCATCTTCTTCCACAAATGCGTACTCCTGTACAAATACAGAAAGCACCAAATGATTTTTCTTTTCATCGTGCCGGTTATAAGAGCGAAACTGTCCTGTTGCCCATATTATTTTTCCCCGGTCGTCCTCGTTTACATCCATCAATCGTTCCGATACCAAAAGCGGCACCACATCGCAGCTTTGTGATAAACGACGCACCATAACATCTACCACATAGAATCCTTCTCCAAAAACCTCGTGGCTATAGCGAAACTCCGAAACGATTTGTCCAATGATGGTAACCTGATTGTTCTCTAAAATTTTATCTGCCATGAATTTTTCTCCCTTCTTCTCTTGGCTTTTTCCATTTGCGGATATCTCCGTATATAGTAGCATATGTGGCAAAAGTACCTATTAGAACACTTCTTCCATCGTTTTTCATCGCAATTTCCGACAAAATGTTTTGCTTTCTATTGCGCTTATCGAATTTTGTAGTATAATAGAAAGTTAGTGTGTAATCGATGTACAAAGAAAGAAAAGAGGAAACAATATGAAACGAGAAGATATTCGTAACATTGCGATCATTGCTCACGTAGACCACGGTAAAACCACTTTGGTTGATGAGCTTCTGAAACAAAGCGGTACCTTCCGCGCCAATCAGGATGTTGGCGAACGTGTAATGGACTCCAACGATATCGAGAAAGAACGTGGAATCACCATTCTTTCCAAGAATACGGCAATTCATTATAAAAATACAAAGATAAACATTATTGATACTCCGGGACATGCCGATTTCGGTGGTGAAGTAGAACGTGTACTTAAGATGGTAAATGGTGTTGTCTTATTGGTAGACGCTTTTGAAGGTGCCATGCCACAGACCAAGTTCGTTCTTATGAAGGCACTTGCCCTTGACCTTCCCGTTATCGTATGTGTGAACAAGATTGACCGTCCGGAGGCGCGTCCGGATGAAGTTGTTGACGAGGTGTTGGAGCTATTTATGGATTTGGATGCATCCGACGAACAGCTGGACTGCCCGTTCATCTATGCTTCTGCAAGGGACGGCTATGCACGCTATGAAATTGATGACGACAACAATGACATGACACCACTCTTTGATACTATCTTGAACTACATTCCAGCTCCGGAAGGAAACGAGAATGCCGGCACACAGGTATTGATTAGTACGATTGACTACAATGAATACGTTGGTCGTATCGGTGTTGGTAAAGTTGACAATGGTGTTATTAAAGTTAATCAGGACGCTGTGGTTGTAAACCATCACGAACCGGATAAGATGAAGAAAGTTAAGATTAGCAAGCTTTATGAATTTGAAGGTCTCGAAAAAGTAGAAGTAAATGAGGCTACCGTTGGTTCCATCGTGGCAATTTCCGGTATTGCAGACATTCACATTGGAGATACCATTTGTTCTCCTACTGAAGTGAATGCCATCCCATTCCAGAAGATTTCCGAGCCTACGATTTCCATGAACTTCATGGTAAACGATAGTCCGCTTGCCGGTTTAGAGGGAAAATACGTTACCTCCCGTCATATCCGCGAGCGTCTCTTCAAAGAATTAAACACGGACGTTTCTCTTCGTGTGGAAGATACAGAGAGTGCAGATACATTTAAAGTTTCCGGACGTGGAGAACTTCACTTATCTGTTTTGATTGAAAATATGCGTCGTGAAGGCTATGAATTTGCAGTCAGCAAGGCGGAAGTATTGTACCACAAAGATGAAAACGGCAAGAAAACCGAGCCGATTGAAGACTGCTACATCGACGTACCGGATGAATTTACCGGTGCTGTTATTGAGAAGTTAGGACAACGCAAAGGTGAATTACAGAACATGGGATCCATTGCCGGCGGTTACACCCGTTTGCATTTCTTAATTCCATCCCGTGGATTAATTGGCTATCGTGGTGACTTTTTAACCGATACCAAGGGAAATGGTATCATTAACACCAGTTTCCACGGCTATGCACCATACAAGGGTGACATCAGCTATCGTAAGCAGGGTTCCTTAATTGCTTTCGAATCCGGAGAATCCGTAACCTATGGCTTATTCTCCGCGCAGGAACGTGGCGCGCTCTTTATTGGACCGGGCGAGAAGGTTTACGGTGGTATGGTCATCGGTCAGAGTGCGAAACCGGAAGACATTGAATTAAATGTATGTAAGAAGAAGCATTTGACTAATACCCGTTCTTCAAGCGCAGACGAAGCTTTAACCTTAACTCCGAAGCGCGAAATGAGTTTAGAGCAGGCGCTTGACTTTATTGATACCGACGAACTGCTGGAAATCACACCGAATTCCTTGCGTATTCGCAAGAAAATTCTTGATCCGACGTTGCGCAAACGTGCGAATATGAAGAAATAATCAGTAAAATCAAATAAAATACCCTACGGCTAACAACTTGTGTTGTCGTAGGGTGTTTTTTATTCCTTCGCTTCTTCCGGAATATCGGCAACCACACAATTTTTTCCATGGCGTTTGCCCCAATATAGTTTTGCATCCGCATCTTCCATCATGCCCTTTAGCGTCATGCCACCTTTGTATTCGCATACTCCCATTGTTACGGTTACGGATACCTGTGCTTCGTTTTTGTAATTCACAGAATCCTTTGCGATGTCCTTTCGAATACGTTCTGCTGCCGACTCCGCTTGTTCTTTCGTAGCTTTAAACAAAATACAGATTTCCTCACCGCCCCATCGAAATACGTAGTCCGTTTTCTTTACGCCCGTTAGAATCGTATGTGCAACATATTTTAACATTTCATCCCCAAAATCATGCCCATACGTGTCATTCACGTGCTTAAAATCATCAATATCTGCCATTACGATGCAGAATGGATGCTTGTCATCTTTTGCCTGCCGTAGGGCCTCACGCATATAGCCCTCCATACTTTTCCGATTAAGTAAGTGGGTTAATGTATCATAGTTGGCATATTTTTCCAATTCTTCAATAAGACATTTGCTTCCAAGATGTGTCAGACTTAACAACAGTCCCGAAGAAATGAGCAAATAGCTGATGCGAATGAGAAAAAACGGAATCTGATTCACTCCGGCCGGCTCACGCATGATGGTTGGTGAAATAAACCACGACAAAACCGTCGATAGTAAAATTCCCACCGTCACCCAGCTTGTAAGTTTCATATCAAAAAAGAATACCGTAAAAAATATGAAGAAAGGTGCAAATGCCCACCACTGACCATAGGGAATCAGGTAAATCGTAAAGTTAAACTGAATCAGAATACTAACTCCAACCATGAGTTTATGACTTTTTAGCTTTTGACGCTTTACAAGGCTGTCGCCTCGCAAGCCTGTGCGATATAAATGCAATGCCACAAAGAAATAAATCAGATTTGTGAAATCAAATACAACCAATGCCACTGTCGATACTTCATCATAGTATCCCAATAATTTCGTAATGGTATATGCAACCGCCGATGTCGCTGCCACAGTGGTCGGTGCCAAAATCACAAATCGATACACTCTCGCCAAAAAAACATCGAGCGCGCTCAGTCCCTCCATTGATTCGTAGTCTTCTTGTGTGTACTGGTTGTTATGCTGAAACCTCATGGTAAACCCTCCCACGTTAAATTCTTGCTAGGTATTTGCTTTTAGCATAGCATGAATTTGTTTCTATTTTATGTATCCCCTGCCAGCTTCTCGCCGGGAATCTCTTTGCTTTTCACCTTTTTCCAAAAAAGCCGCCACGCGGGTTGCTATTTCATCTCCTCTGCGTGACGGCTCGATTGCATAGTTACTCTTTACGCTCTTATCTCCGATAGTGCTTCAAATACCTCTGCTATAAGAATCTCTGCTCCGGACTCCTTCTTAAAGGAAATCACATCCCCTTCACGTGATACTGAAATTCCAAGCTTAATAAACTTGAAATAATCATTCACCTCTGCAAGGAAGTTTTCCTCTTCCCACACATGCATAACCTTTGCTATGAACCACTTGAACAAAAGACTATTCTCCACATAGCTCCGGTTTGCCTCTATATTTTCCTTCATTCCGCTGGTTATGGTATACAAGATCATTTCGTCCATCTCGTCATTGCGTTTCTCACCGGTGCTAATATTTTGAGAAACCAGACAATTTCCATCCACGTATACAACATTATTTCCTGTCACTAATACCTGATACTTTACTCCTGCCTCGCATCCAAGCATAGTTCCATCCAGTTCCGTGCAAAATGCGGATTTTCCGGATTCTTTTTTCATGATAACGAGATTGTGTGTAGCTTCTTCTACCGCCGGCATTTCTTCTGCCTCCGCAGGCTCGGCCTCTTCCACTGCCGGCATTTCTTCTACCACCGGCTCTGCTTCTTCTACTGCAGGCATTTCTTCCATTATTGGCATCTCTAGCTTCTTCTACCGCCGGCATTTCTTCTGCCTCCGCAGGCTCGGCCTCTTCCACTGCCGGCATTTCTTCTACCACCGGCTCTGCTTCTTCTACTGCAGGCATTTCTTCCATTATTGGCATCTCCTCTGCCACAGGCTCGGCCTCTTCCACTGCAGGCATTTCTTCCATTATTGGCATCTCCTCTGCCACCGGCTCCGCTTCTTCCGCTGCAGGCATTTCTTCTACTGCCGGCTCCGCTTCTTCTACCGCCGGCATCTCTTCTGCCTCCGGCTCCGCTTCTTCTACTGCTGGCATTTCTTCTGCCACCGGCTCCGCTTCTTCCACTGCAGGCATTTCTTCCATTATTGGCATCTCCTCTGCCACCGGCTCCGCTTCTTCTACTGCAGGCATTTCTTCTGCCGCAGGCATCTCTTCTACCGCCGGCTCGACTTCTTCCACTGCAGGCATTTCTTCTACCTCTACCGGCATCTCTTCTACTACCGGCTCGGCCTCTTCCACTGCCGGCATCTCCTCTGCCGCAGGCTCAACTTCTTCCACTGCAGGCATTTCTTCTACCACCGGCTCCGCCTCTCCTACTGCAGGCATTTCTTCTACCACCGGCTCCGCCTCTTCTACTGCAGGCATTTCTTCTGCCACCGGCTCCGCTTCTTCTACTGCCGGCATCTCCTCTACCACCGGCTCGGCCTCTTCCACTGCCGGCATTTCTTCTACTGCCGGCTCGACTTCTTCTACCGCCGGCATCTCTTCTACCACCGGCTCTGCTTCTTCCACTGCAGGCATTTCTTCTACCACCGGCTCGGCCTCTTCCACTGCCGGCATTTCTTCTGCCTCCGCAGGCTCGGCCTCTTCCACTGCCGGCATTTCTTCTACCACCGGCTCCGCTTCTTCTACTGCAGACATTTCTTCTGCCACCGGCTCCGCTTCTTCCACTGCAGGCATTTCTTCTACCGCCGGCTCGACTTCTTCCACTGCAGGCATTTCTTCCGCCACTTCCCCCTCAACAGTAACTTCCTCTACCACCGGCGCCTCTTCAGCCGGGGTCTCTGTTAGCGGTCCCAATGCATCCAATATTTTCTGCAACTCCTCCGCATTAAACTGTTTTTCCATACTTGCGCACCTCCACTTCGGTAATTCCTTTTTTCCTAACATCCCAAAGTTTCAACAGCTAGAATGAAATCCAGTGTGAATAAGGGAAGTATCCTATAGTATAGCGTTCACTTATTACCTTTTTGTGTACGATAGCCCTATTCTTCGTTCAGTTATCTGAATTTTTGCTTTTTTATCACAAAAAAGACCCAAATACCACCCTACATAAGGGCACGTACTTGGGTCTTTTCGTAAATTCTTAGGTTTAAATAACAATCTTACCGGTTGTCAGCAAAACGATACCAACCACTGCAAGACCAACTAAAACAACTGCACAACAGGTCTCTGCCATGCTGTGGAATGTTTTCTCTCCGCGTTCTTTCTTTCCAAGATAGTAAATAATCAATCCCGGAGTATACAAAATCGTAGATAAAAGCAACAACGATAAACCGGATGAATATAACATCCAAACGCTGTATACGGTACCTACCACGGCAAAAATAAGATTTTTGCACTTCTCACCGGATGACTGATTCGCCATTACATCCTTGTCAAAGCAAAGCTTCAAGAAATATGCCGCACTAAACAGATACGGAATCATAATCATTTCTGCAGAAATATTGTAGAAAAAGCTGTAGGTATTCGCACTAAAGTACACAACTACAAGTGTCAAGCTTGTGATAATCTGTGTAATCAAAACCGAAACCACCGGTGCACCAACCGCATTTTTCTTCGTGAATACCTTCATAAACACACCCTGCTCAGCTGCCGAGAACGGGCAATCCGATGCGATAATGGTCCAACCAAGAAGGCTTCCACATAAGGAAATCATAAGACCTGCATTAATCAAAACAATTCCCCACGGGCCAACTGCATGTGCCAGAATACGGCCCATCTGCGGGTTTGCCAACTCAGCCATTTCTTCTGTTGGCATAACGCCCATACTCAAGACTGCAACAATAATATAAATTGCCAGCACTCCCAAGAATCCCGTCATAGAAGCTTTACCTACATCGCTTGCCTTTTTCGCGCGTCCGGAAAGAACGACCGCACCTTCGACACCAATGAAGCACCATACCGTGGTGCCATTCGTTGCCTTAATCTGCTCGAGAACCGACAAACTACCGTCTCCCCAGAAATTATGCATGAAAATCGCCGGGTCAAATGCCTGGATAAAAATTAATACAACAATAAATACAAAAATTGGAACCAGCTTGCTGATGGTGGTGATGACATTAATTGCAGCTGCTGATTTCACGCCTCGCAAAATAAGGGCGAACAAAACCCAAATAATTGCAAGACTTACCACGATTGAAATCGCGTTGTTACCTTCGCCAAAGGCCGGAATAAAATAGCTGGCAGTTCCACATAGCAATGTAAAATAGGATGTCTGTGCCAAAATAGCACTTAACCAATAACCCCAGGCAGAGTTAAATCCCATATACTCGCCGAAACCCTCTTTTGCATAACTATAAATTCCGTTGGTTAATTCCGGTTTATATTTATTTAAACCGAAAAAGCACATCATCAGACAAAGCATTCCAAGTCCGGCAACTAACCAGCCAATCAAAACACTTCCTGTGTGTGCACCGGAAGCAGCCATATCGCCAGCGGTAGTGAAAATTCCGCCTCCAATGGTACTTCCAACAATTAGTGCGACAAACTTCACAAAACTAAGTGAGTTGTCTTTTTGTTCATTGTGATTGTCCATTCTTTACCTCCTCACAACTTTATATTGTTTATCATATCACAGTGCGGAAGTGTCGTCAAACAATTCACTTGTGAAACTTTTGTATGTTTTGTGCTGAAATAAGTACCAAAGATTCAAAAAGCTTTGTTGACATTGGCTCACTGTTTTGTTAAGATTTAGTGAACAGCAACTATTTTGATAAAAGTGTTGAAGAAACGAAAGGAAGTAAGAACATGGCAAAGATTATCGCGGAAGGAATCACTTTTGATGATGTACTCTTAGTACCACAGTATTCAGAAGTAACCCCGAACATGGTTGATTTAAAAACACACTTAACCAAATCGATCGAATTAAAAATCCCAATGATGAGTGCAGGAATGGACACTGTCACCGAACATCGTATGGCCATTGCAATGGCAAGACAAGGTGGAATCGGTATTATTCATAAGAATATGTCCATTGAAGCACAGGCTGACGAAGTCGACAAGGTAAAGCGTTCTGAATACGGTGTCATTACCGATCCATTTTCACTTTCGCCGGAGCATACCTTACAGGATGCTGACAACTTAATGGCAAAATTCCGTATTTCCGGTGTCCCAATCACCGAAAATGGTAAACTGGTCGGTATTATAACCAACCGTGACTTAAAATTTGAAGAAGACTATAGCAAGAAGATTAAAGAATCCATGACGACAGAGGGACTGATTACCGCAAAGCAGGGCATCACCTTAGAGGAAGCAAAGAAGATTCTAGCGTCTTCGAGAAAAGAAAAATTACCATTGGTTGATGATAATTTCCATTTAACAGGTTTAATTACTATTAAAGACATTGAGAAAACCGTGAAGTATCCACTTTCTGCAAAAGATAAACAGGGACGCCTCTTATGTGGTGCGGCGGTTGGTATCACTGCAAATATGATGGATCGAGTGAAAGCACTTTATGAAGCAAAGGTAGACTGTGTAGTTGTAGACTCTGCACATGGTCATTCCAAGAATATTATAAACGCAGTAAAGCGAATCAAAGCAGCTTATCCTGATTTACAGGTTATCGCAGGTAATGTCGCAACCGGTGAAGCAACCAGAGCCTTAATTGAAGCCGGTGCCGATGCCGTGAAGGTTGGAATCGGACCTGGATCCATTTGTACCACCCGTGTAGTTGCCGGAATCGGTGTTCCACAGATTTCCGCTATTATGGACTGCTACGAAGTTGCCAAAGGCTACGGCATTCCAATTATCGCCGATGGTGGTATCAAATTCTCCGGTGACATGACCAAGGCACTTGCAGCCGGCGGTTCCGTATGTATGATGGGAAGTATGTTTGCAGGATGCGACGAAGCACCTGGTGAATTCGAATTATTCCAGGGAAGAAAATATAAAGTCTATCGTGGTATGGGCTCTATCGCAGCTATGGAAAACGGCAGCAAAGACCGTTACTTCCAATCCGATGCCAAGAAATTAGTTCCGGAAGGTGTAGAAGGCCGTGTTGCTTATCGCGGTTCCGTAGAAGATACCATTTTCCAGTTGGTGGGTGGTATTCGTTCCGGACTTGGTTACTGCGGAGCACCAACCATCAAGGATTTACAGGAAACCGGTAAATTTGTAAAGATTTCCGCTGCTTCTTTAAAAGAAAGTCATCCACATGACATTCATATCACCAAAGAAGCGCCAAACTATTCAACCGAAAGCTAATTACAGGGCGGCTGCATGGACAACATGTGGCCGCTGACTTTTTATTCTCATTTTGCTACATCTTGGTATCCCCTTCTTACCACTTAGTCAAATCCTATTTACCCTGCCACTCCCCCCTGCTATACTAGCCTCAACAACAACCAACACACTAGGGAGGGTATTTTATGTTACATGAATTCTATCGAAACAACCGGTTAAACTTCTCGTTTTCCATCTTGGGGCAGGTGGTGGAAGCTGGATTTAGCATCCTCATCTCCTTCTTTTTAGGGGACATTATTGATTCCATCCAGATGCAGAGTCTCAGCCACTTAACCCGTATCGGATGGACCATCCTTTTGTTCCTGCCGTGCTTTTTGCTTAGTCAGTGTTTTTTTAGTCGCATGTATGCACGCTTCATTCACAAGGCATTAAAGCAATATAAGGAAAAAGCCTTTTCCATGCTCTCTGCCAAGACGCTGCAGGCTTTTACCTCAGAAAACACCGGCAGCTACTTATCAACTTTAACAAACGATATTGCATCGATTGAAGAAAATTATCTAGTCGCAACCGTAGATTTAGTACTTCAAATACTACTTTTCTTCTCCGCCTTAGGGGTCATGTTATCCCGAAGTCCGCTACTGACCCTGGTGGTGGTGTTACTGAGCACACTGCCTATTTTAGTATCCCTGCTTATGGGAAAAGGACTTGCTACAAGAGAACGTACCGTGTCCGACTTAAACGAATCCTTCACTACCCAAATGAAAGATTTACTAAACGGTTTCTCTGTTATTAAATGTTTCCAGGCAGAAAAGCAGGTGACTAGCCTGTTCGATGAGAAAAACCAACAGCTAGAAACAGCGAAAGAACATCGCCGTTTTTATGCATCCTTAATCAATATTGTAAGTTCCACCGCAGGCTGTACCATGCAGTTTGGCATTTTTCTCTTAGGTGCGTACCTTGCCATTCGCGGCCAGATTACCGGCGGCACCGTGATTATGTTCGTGCAACTTTGCAATTACTTAATCAGCCCAATTCGTGTGGTTCCAACTTATCTTGCCAAACGAAAAGCCGCCAAAACACTGGTGACAAAATTAGAAGGCCTGCTAACACAAAACCAGGAGTCCAATGAAGAAAAATTGGATGCGCACCTAAGCGATGCCATTTGTCTATCGGATCTGGATTTTGGATATGAAAAGGACCATCCGGTACTTTACGATATTACCTGTTCTTTTGAAAAAGGCAAAAGCTACGCCATTGTGGGCGGTTCCGGCTCCGGCAAGTCAACCTTACTTAACCTAATGATGGGCGGCTATCAAAATTATGACGGCTCCCTTGCCTTCGACGGCACCCAGGTGCGAGATTTGTCCACCGAGAGCTTATACCACTTAATGGGGCAAATCAGCCAAAACGTATTTTTATTTGATGATACCATTCGAAACAACATTACTATGTTCCGGGAATTTCCGGAAGACGAGGTCAAACGCGCCATTTCTCTTGCCGGCCTCGATGAAATCATCACCGAGCGCGGCGAAAACTACCGCTGCGGCGAAAATGGCATCAACCTTTCCGGTGGAGAACGCCAACGTATTTCCATCGCCCGCAGTCTGCTAAAAGGCTCAAAGGTGCTTCTGGTAGACGAAGCTACCTCCGCCTTAGATAACGAAACAGCAAAGCATATATCTTCTTCCATTTTGAATTTGAAAGATTTGACACGTATTGTGGTAACCCACCGTATGGAAGAATCCATTCTTTCCCGCTATGACCGTATTTACGTTATGAAAAATGGTCATCTGTGCGAAGGCGGCACCTTCCGGGAATTGCTGGACAAAAAAGGACACTTTTACTCCCTATATATGGCAGCAAATTAAAGCTGCCCACAAAAAAAGGTCTTGAGAACCCAACGCTCAAGACCTTCTTTTTACTTATTTTTCCAGTAGTACACGGCTAATTGGGTTCGATCCCGCAATTGTAATTTCTCTAAGATGATACTTAAGTAATTGCGCACCGTACCTTCCGATAAACAAAGCTTCTCGGCGATTTCCTTATTGTTTAAGCCCTCGGCGATCTGCTCAATGATTTCCATTTCCTTTTCGGTAATGCCCTGCTCGGTAAAATCACAGGTCTCTTCCGTCTTTTGCTCCATCAACGCCGGAATACGTCCCATCACTTCGCCACCAAATACTGTCTGTCCACCGGCTACCGCCAACACCGCCGGCTCAATAGCCTCGAAATCCTGTTTCAAAATATAACCCTTTGCCCCGATGTTTAAAGCCTTTACGATATACTCATCATCCCGGAAGGTAGTGAGCAGTAAAATTTTCGCCTCAGAGTCCATTTTTAGAATTTCTTCTGCTGCAGACAATCCGCTTCGTTGTTGCATCTGAATATCCATCAAAAGCACATCCGGTTTGTATTGCTTATATAATGCCATTGCTTCTTCACCATCGTTTCCAACGGCAATAACGGAAATATTTCCTCCATTCTCCAGAATTGTCTTTAATGAGATGGTCACCAACTGATCATCATCCACCAAAATCACTGTTTTCATTGAATTGTCCCCCTATTTTAGTATTGTTATGGTAATTTGAAAGCCATTTTCCGTCGAAATACGCAAAAATCCATGCAAGTTATCCACACGTTCGCGGATACCCGCCAATCCCATTCCTCCGGTAAAATCTTTCGGAATATCCGTTCCATTGTCCGCAATGAAAAGGCTGTAAAACCCCGGATTTTCAAGGATTTTCAAGGTTACCTGATTTCCGTTGCTGTGCTTCACCGTGTTGTTTAACGCCTCTTTTATGATGGCTAGAAATCCATACTTCATTTCGTTATCCACAGATTTATCCACAGCGTAGGAAAACTTTATTTCAAGAGTAGGAAAAGCAGCGATTAACTCTTTTACCCCTCGTTCCAAATCGATGGATTCGTCATGCAAATCGTGCACACTTTGGCGAATGTTGTCCATCGCCATATTCAAAGTTTCCTGTAATCCCTCTAATTGTTCCTTTAACGCATTATCCTTCTCTACGACCTTTAATGCTCCGGTTTGTAAAATAGCTCTCGTCAGCATATGTCCTACATGATCGTGAATCTCTCGAGCAATACGGTTTCGTTCCTTCAGCGTGGCCATATGAATTTCCGCATTTTGTTGCTCTAGCAACGTACGATTTCGTTCTTTTAACAAAATAGAACTCTCCACACTATCATCTCTTAATTTGCGCATCCTTTCTTCCATGTCGCGGCATAGCCCTGTCTGTAATGCCATTCTCCAACTAATAATAGAAAGAACTACCACGTACATACTGATTTGTGTACGTAGGGAATCCCCTGTTCCAATAAATTGGGTGACTAACACAATCATGCCCAAAATTATAAACTCGTAATGTCTTTTTTTCATAACATCGTACATAATCAACGGCATAAAAGGCAAACATGCCCACCATTGAAACCCTGCAATGATGTACACAGCAATCAATATTTCCTGTAAATATGGAATCCTATATTTTAAGTTTGGGATTAACGTAATAACTATGGCGCACAAACTTGAAAGCACCAATCCCTCTCCGGCTCCAAGAACTCCGGTTAAGACCATGCCGGAAAGCCATATAATCCCTTTATCCACTAACTCTTGTCTCATCTGTTTATCCTCCATGACTAATCATACCATGCAATATGACATTTGTCACATAAATCTTCTGACAATGCTCACTAGGAATCCCCTTAGGATTTTTTTATAATAAGATTATCAAATGAAAGAAAAGGGGGAACCACTTATGTCGCATGTTATTGAAATTAATAACTTAGTAAAACGTTACAAAGAATTAGTGGCACTAGACCACTTTAATCTCACCATAGAAGAAGGGGAAATTTTTGGTTTGCTTGGTCCAAACGGTTCTGGCAAAACCACTACCATCAACTGTATTTTATCTTTGCTTTCTTACGATAAAGGAACCATTAAGGTTTTTGGCAAGGAAATGAAACCAAACTCTTATGATCTTAAGAAAGACATTGGCGTCGTAATGCAAAACGTGGCCGTATTTGATGAACTAACCGTCTACGAAAACATTGATTATTTCTGCGGTTTGTACATCAAGGACAAAAAACTCCGTAAACAGTACGTCGAAGACGCCATTGATTTTGTAGAATTATCAGACTTCCGAAAATTCAAACCAAAGAAATTATCCGGCGGACTTTTAAGACGTTTAAACATTGCCTGCGGAATTGCCCACAAGCCTAAATTGATATTCTTCGATGAGCCTACGGTTGCCGTTGATCCGCAAAGCCGTAACAAAATCTTAGAAGGCATTCAAGAGCTGAACCGAAACGGAGCAACCATCGTCTACACTTCCCACTATATGGAAGAAGTGGAGCAGATTTGTTCCCGCATCGTCATTATGGATAAAGGAAAAAGCCTGGCAATGGGTAGCAAAGAAGAATTAAAGGGTATGATTAACTGTACGGAAAAAATCTCCGTAGAAATCCTGAACTTATCCGAAGATTACATCACCAGGTTGCAACAGCTTCCGGACATTTACCAGGTAACCTATCAGGATAATCTCCTTAAGGTTTCCTTCCGGGGTGGTCGTCATAATATGATCCATGTTATGGATGTCTTATCCGATTATCCTGGAAATTTAGGAAAAATTTACTCAGAACTGCCAACATTAAACGATGTGTTCCTTGAAATCACCGGAACCGAATTACGAGATCATGCTTAGGAGGGATGAAAATGTTTATCCATTATTTACGATATAATCTCCTGACAATGCTTCGCAAAAAAGAAGTAATTTTCTGGACACTTATATTTCCAATTGCGTTATCAACCTTCATGTTCGCCGCTTTTGGACACGTAAACGAAACCACGGAAATGGCAAAACCCGTTCCGGTTGTGGTTATCAACGAACAGGAAGATCCTGCTTTCACACAGGTCCTTGAAATGGTTTCTACGGGCAAAAAACCGCTTCTCGACATCAAAGATATGTCCGAAAGCAAAGCCAAAAAAGCATTGAAAGACGGAGACATTGTTGGAATTTATTATGTACGTGACACCATAACCTTAACGGTTAAGGGAAATGAATTAAAAGAAACCGTGCTCAGCAGTTTTCTCGACCAATACTTACAGCGGCGGGAAACCATGACCATGAACGATGTGAATGCCTGTCGGGAACGCATTACTTCCCATGGAAACCCGGATAATTTGATTTCCTATTTTTACGCAATTTTAGCCATGGGCTGTTTATTCGCCTCCTTCAACGGCGTTGACCGCTTACAAGGTTTGCAGGCTAATTTATCAACCCTTGGTGCTCGCCGCGGAGTTGCCCCAACACCGAAATCCATTATCATTTTTTCCGAGTTTTTGGCCGGATTACTATTACAATTTACCGTGTCCATTATCGGATTCCTCTATATGTGGAAGGTTCTGGGCATTCAGTTCGGTGACCGCACCTTGGAAATGATACCAATTCTATTCTTAGGTTGTGCCTGCGGATTATCCCTTGGCATCTTCATCGGCGCCTTGAAGATACCACGTACCTTCGGCGGAAAAATGGGGTTAACCGTATCCCTCAGTATGCTACTCTCCGTTGCGGATGATTTATGTGCGCCAAACGTACGTATTATGATTGAACACCATCTGCCGATTATCAACCGCTTAAATCCGGCAGCTTTGATTTCCGATGCGTTCTACGCATTAGATATTTACGAAACCAACACACGTTACCTTACGAACCTGTGTTATCTCGGCGGCATTACGCTTTTCTTATGTGTCGCAAGTTACCTTATGATAAGGAGGAACCGTTATGCAAGTTTATAAATTATTCTTGAAAATTTTGAAAGCGCAATGGGGACAGGTTGTGGTTTATCTAGGCATCTTCCTTGGCATTATGGCAATTATGCAAACACAGCACTCCGATAAACCGGATGCGCAATACGTTGACTATAAATTAGAACTGGCCATCAGCGACCAGGATCAGACAGCGGAAAGCAAGGCCTTTGTAAGCTACTTACAGGAAAACTCCCGTAAACGAACCATTCCTGATTTTAATAAAGAAACCATTCAGGATGAACTGTTTTTCCGCAACATTGATGCTGCCATTATTATTCCGAAGGGATTTGCAGCAAATCTTGCAAAGGGTAACGCAGAGGCTTGTGTTGACACCTATACCCTTCCGGGACTCATGACCGCGAACCTTACCAAAAATCGCATTAATCAGTACCTGGCAACCGCCATCACCTATGCAGAAAAGGGACATACGCTCATGGAAGGTATGGATTATGCTAAGAAATCCGCTTCCATCCATGGCACCGTTACTTATATGGAAAAGAAATCCGACGGACGTACTTCCCGTTATATCTTCTTTTCCTACCTGGCATACGTACTACTTTGTATCACCTTTGTAAGTGGCCTTGCTATTTTGAAGGTTTTCCATACCAAGACCTTGGATGACCGCATCCAGTGTTCTTCTTATCCATTTAACAGAAAAAATCTGGAAATATTTCTTGGTATGGTCACATTGGGAGCACTTACTTATGTAGCTTTTGCCGCCCTTGGATTCTTTTATTTCAAAACGGACATCTTTACCAAAAGTGGTGGCTTATTACTACTAAACGCAGCCGGCTACATGATTATGGTATTGGCCTTAACCTATTTCTTAGGTCAGTTAGTTGACAAAGAAACCCTTATTTCCCCGATTTCCAATATCGTGGGATTGGGATTTTCCTTCCTGGGCGGTGTTTTTGTACCAATCGAGTATCTTGGCAAAACCGTTCTCAAGATTGCTCACTTCCTACCATCCTACTGGTATGTACTTGGTTGTGATTTTGCCGACCATTATACCGGTGGCAGCATCCTTCCAGGTTTGCACTACCTCGGAATCGAGCTTGTCTTTGCTTTGGTATTCTACCTTGCCGGAATAACCGCTTTGAAATTGCGCGAAAACCGGTAGCTCATAAGAATAGGCAGAGGTCACGCCTCTGCCTATTCTTATGAAAAGGAAATCGCTCCCAGCTCTTAATACATTCTATTTTTCATCATTCTCCGCTTCGTATGTAATTAAAAATTCTTGTTTTTCAATTTTACATACTTTCAGCCGATTATTACCATTCGTATGTAATGATAAAAAATCGTTTTCTATTAATTACATGCTTCCCATGAACACAACACGTTTCGTATGTAAAAATCTTTTCGTTTTTTTGCTTTTCCACGTCACCAACCATCAATTATCTCTGTTTACATTTAAAACGTACATTCTAAAACTAAGTAACTCCATTTTCGTATGTATTGTTAACAAACCACTTTTCTTTATTACATACTATCATTAATAAAATCTTATAAAGAATGTTCCGTTCTCGTGATCAAATCATAAACCCCCCCCACGCAAAAAGAGCACCGCCCCAGACAATTACTCATCTAAGGCGATGCCCTTTATCATCACTTATTTATTTCATGTTATCGGCTGTGCATGTCTCACCTAACATATGACTGTAGATGGTGTTGGATGCATAACGGTAATCGTCCTGCTGATGTGCCTTGTTGGTCAAGGTATTTGCAAAAACAGTTACGTCTAATTTGCCTTTCTTGTAAGAGATTGCCTGAACGGAACCTTTGTATTTCCGTAAGCTTTCTGCTTTCATGAATCCCTCAAGCGGATCTTCCTTGGTTACCTTAATCAGCACCTTTGCATCCTTTGGATACTTGCTGATATAGTGACCACCATATCCATACATAATGGTATCATTTTCCATTACATATTTGTCGGTAATCATGGATGGCGTTTCGTAAGATACATGTGCGAGCGCATCTTCCATGCTCCAGTAACCCATCTTGTAATCAAAGTTCGGAAGAACCTGTTTTACAGAGTCAAGGGAGTTGCCTTCCATGTAATCCATACCACAAACAAGCCATGGCATACCTACTTTTACAGCAGTAATTTCATCCTTAGCAATTGGCTGGCTACCAACAATCATGTCTGCCTTGCCAAGGTCACTGGTAATTTCAAATCCCATCTGTTTGCCATATGCGAAGAAATCCCAGTTATATGGTGGGTTGTCCCAATCAAAGTAATTCTTTAAACCAAATGGTTTGCCATCTTTGGTGGTCTCAAACTCCGGTCCTTTACCTGCAATATAAAGGGTAGCTTTTTTCAAAAGTTTTGCCTGTGGCAATTCTTTTACGCCCTTAGCCTGCAATACCATAGAATCTTTCACCTTTGCAAAGTTCGCATAGCTCATTACAAAGTCACCTTTGTTCTCGCCATCTTCGATGTAACCAACCGATGCACCCTGATTTAACAAGGTATTTACTGCTTTTACTGCATCGATGGAACAGTTAGAAAGAATGACATATGCATCCTTTTCTCCTTCGAAAGAAGTTGCTGCGGTTAATGGTTTGTCTAATGTCTTTAATTTGCCTGCAAAAGCGCCTGGTTTGGTGATAACATCCATATCAAAACCACGTAACTGGCTAAATGCTGTAATCGGCTCAGAATACAAGTCTTCCCAACCGGTAATCAATACACAATCATACAATGCATTATTGGCAACGTTACGTTTTGCCTGGTGCATGTCTACTACCACACTGCCTGCCGGATATTTCTTTCCATTTACTTCGGTTTCCGTCGTTAACGTAGATACTTTTACACCATTTCTCATAAGATGCTCCTGCATCTCAAATGCAGACTTAAGGTCCTGCTGCTTGCTATCTACCGGAATTACATAATATTCCGGGAAGAAATTGTTATTTTCCTCATAACGCGGACGGAAATCATCTGCTTCTGCCCCCGGAGTATCGTGGCGGTCTACGTAATAAGGACGAACACTATCTGCATCTTCACCCTTCACACCACGACGATATACTTCTAACTGATTTAACAAAAGTTCCTGTGCGTGTTCTGCACAATAATTTGCTTCAGAAATCAATCCGGATTCCAAAGCGGTGTTTGCATCCTCATTACCCTGTGGCACTTCGATAGTGAAGGAAATACAACCGTGTAAAAGCGCATACTGTGGTGTATAGCTACTGGACATATCGTCCCATACATAATCCCAATACGGCTTGCCTTTGCTATCCTCTGTCAGGTAATCACGTACTGGCATACGGAAGCTGTTGAATTTCTTGTTGTTACAAATTGCACCGTTACCAAATGCTTCGCCTGCTGCGATACCCTGCTGAATGAACAAATCGTAATCGATGTTCGGCTCATGGGTTGGTGTACATGGCTCAATCTGGAATCCATCTACATATCCGTGAAGCTCGATAAATAAGCTTGGATTAAAATGTGCAATCATACGTGTCATGTTCTGGGTTTCCACCTGGGTCTGATACATATTATCACGGTTTAAATCAAAACCATTTCCATTATGACGAACATTTATGGTTCTGGCATCTCCATTTTCTTCCGGCACAACAATGAAGAAAATATGTTTCAATGCTTCTTTTACATCTAAGGTTACGGTTTCCATCTTGTAGTATTTCTTTAAGTCAACTTTGCCGGAAGCCTTATTGCCATCCTGGATAAAACCAATTCCGGTAGGTCCATTTTTCAATTCTGTTATCAGCTTAGACCAATGAACTTTTCCTTCTTTCATCTCTTTCTTGAGCTGTTTCTCTCCGGCTTTGGTAAATCCGGTGATGTACTGATAAGTAATTTTTCCATCTGTCTGGTCACTCTTTACCATATCCCAGATAAAGTTCATCGGTGCATCTGCACCCTGATTCTCATCTGCATGAACATTGCTGTAAAGCACCGGAATACGATAGTCCTGTGCACCGGTCTTGATGTCGTTAATCACCTTTTCCGGATCATCTTCCATCTTTCTTGCCAGTGTTTCCCAATTGGTAATGCTGTCCTTTTTATCCGCAATCAGAATGTAAGGCATATCCAGACCATTGGTGGTCTTACCCATGCTACGAACTTCTGCGTACATATCATCGCGACCTTCCGCATACTGTACAGCCATTGCCATTTCCGGACCGTATTCTGAGTTTAAACGATAGGAATCGTAAGGTCTAACGGAAACTTTTCCTTTACCAAGCACATTTCCATTCTTATCCTTACAGGTCAATGTATATGTTCCAACATAATCCAACATGGCAGAACGATACTTTCTCGGGCGAAGATCGATTCCGTTCACCCCAAATAAGTAACGGTTTTTTAAAGTAAGACGCAGCTTATAACTGCTCTTGGTTTTTACTGCCTTGGTTTCCATTTTGCTGAAAAATGCCTTTTTAGAATCAAACACTTTCCATTTTGCTAATTTTCCGCCCTTAAACTGATGTGGATACTTCTCTGCATCCATTACACCCTTGCTACGATACAAGGTCCAGTTTGCGTCTTTCGCAAGATTCTGTGCTTTCTTCTTACTTGTTCCCTCTGGTAATGCAAGATCAGCATGGAAGGTTCTGACATTTGTCATGGAAATCATATCCGCACCTTTGCCCACGTTATCAAAGCTTACCTGTGCCGGTGCTTCTGCTTTGACAGTTCCTGTTGGTGTTACCAACGACAGAGCCATCGCTACAGTAAGCACGCCTGACCAAATTTTCTTTGTTGCTTTCATGGTCATTCTTCTCCTTTACTTTAAATACTTCTCCATCCAATCCGTAATTTCTGTCAGCCTGCGTAGGCGATGAGTCGGCTTACCGCTTCTGGAAAGTTCATGATTTTCTCCATGAAACAGACACATCCTAACCGGCACGCCACGCTGTGCCAAAGCTGTATAAAATTGAATTCCCTGAGACATCGGACAACGATAGTCTTCATCGGAATGAATGAACAACAACGGCGTCTTTACATTCGACGCATACTTAAGCGGCGAATGCTCCCACATTTTTGCAATATTTTCTTCGATATCTCCCCCTGTCTGGTCCCTGGAAAAATCCGGTCCAATGTCGGATATTCCATAAAAGCTTATCCAGTTCGAAATCGAGCGCTGTGTCGCCGCGCAGGCAAACCGGTCCGTATGCCCCACAATCCAGTTGGTCATAAATCCCCCATAGGATCCTCCGGTCTCGCCCACTCTCTTTTCATCTATCTGCGGATAGTTCTTTAATACCGCATCCATAAAATCCATCAGATTCTTAAAATCGATGGTTCCATATTTTCCCCGAATATCTGCAAAGTCGTCCCCGCGTCCATCTGAACCGGTGGGATTACAGAAAAATACGAAATATCCCTGTGATGCCCAATACTGCATCTCATGGTAAAAGACCTCGCCGTACACCGTCTTTGGTCCACCATGCACATCAAAAATAGCCGGATACTTCTTCTCTTCATCATAATCATAAGGTTTTAACACCCATCCGTCAATATCTACGCCCTCGGATTGTACCGTTATTTTCTCCGGTTTCGCAACATAACGATTTCGCAACATACCATCGTTGAAATGGGTAATCTGCCTCATTCCCCGTTTTTCATCATACCGATACAATTCCTGTAACTTCTGTTCAAACATACCAATTAACAAAATCTCCGAACCGTCTTCTTTTACATCAAAAGAATCCACGCTTCCCTCTTCTGTCAGAATTGGCTTTTCTTCAAAGGCATCGTTTAAACAATACAATCCTGCTGCATTTCTTCTCGTGGATACGTAGTAATACTGATCTTGCATGCGTTCCTGGCGACCACCGCCTAATCGACAATCACTGCCCACACTATTATACAGACTGTCCTTCGGATCAAACTGCTCTACCAGTCTTCCCTCTTCTAATGTATAGAACTTCGCATTTTGATTCAATCCATGGGTATCGCACGGCGACGCCAATATCCACAACCTGCCATGAGCATTTATCAATTGATACATGCAAAAACCGTTCGCCTTCCATATGCATTCGGTTTCTTTTGTTTTCTGATTGTATACATACACGTCGCCGGACATTGGCCTTAAGCTTTCAAAATCAGAGCTAATAAAGAAAATTTTCTCTCCGATAGCCACCGGACTACTCACATCCATGGTTATATCAGAAATACGCTCCAGTTTTTTGGTTCGCGTGTTATACAAAAACAACGCCTGACGCTTCCCATTTACAACCCCCGCCCCATTAAACCAGAACGGGCTTTCTGTAAACACTTCGTAGTCTTTTTCTTCCTTTTCCGCCTCTGCAATGCGTGCCTGTTCTTTTTCCGAGCACCTATAATAATCCGGATAGCGGCAATCTATTTCCCCGAGTAGCATTACCATATCATCTCCAAGCGCCTGGTAATCGGCCACGGCAATGGGCAACGTGAATGCCTTCGTTGCTTCGCCTCCATGAATCGCTATACGGTAAAAATTAGTTATTCCAAATGGTGCTTCTTTTGCCTGTTTCTTCTCTTTCTCACTTCGCGCTGCCGCAAACAGGATATGCTCTTCATCTTCCCAATAAAAACTACGCTCTTTATGAAGTGCCGTTAACTGTCGAACCTTCCCTGCCTCGTAAACCCAAATATCCCCTTCGTAGGTGTTGTCCTCTTTGTTGGCATAGCTTACTACAAACGCTGCTGCCTTTCCTCCCGGCGCATAGGCTACGTTTGATAAAAATTTGTAACGTAAAATATCTTCCTTTTCAACTCTCTTCATGGTTTCCTTCTCCTTTCGTGCCATCCCGCTTTTAAGAAATCAAAAATTCAGCCAATACAACATTGCTAACATCTCTTCCCCGCGGAGTAAGCCTTACCCAATCCTGCTCCTGACAAATAAGTGCTTTTTCTTCTAATGCTTTTAATACCTCACCATAAACCTCTTCCATGGAACATTGAAAGGTATTCTTGAAACATTTTTTTGAAACGCCTTTTGTTTTGCGCAATCCAAGGAACATAAATTCCTCCATCTGCCCTTGTTCATCAATTACTTCCGCTGTTTTGCGATTCTCGCCATGCATATAGAGCCACAAACTGTCTTTATTGGTATAACGCACATTATCAAATAAGGAAGCTGCCCCCAGCCCAAATCCAATGTAATTCTCCCTGGTCCAATATCCAAGATTGTGTTTGCAAGCGTACCCCGGCTTTGCATAATTGGATATTTCGTAGCGTTCATAGCCTGCTTCTTCCAATATCCGCTGTGTCATTGCATCCATAGCACGTTCTTCCTCTTCGGATGGTAACATCTGCGGTTTCTCGCCTTTCGCTCTTTTTTTCTCATCTTCCGCATAACGCTCATAAAATGGCGTCTCTTCTTCAATCATCAGACTATATGCCGAAATGTGTTCCGGCGCCAACGCACAAACCTTTAAAAGCGTATCCTGATACGATTCCAGACTTTGTCCCGGCAATCCATTCATCAAATCCACATTTATATTGGTAAATCCAGCCTCTCTGGCCATTCGATAGCTTTTCAAAAACTCCTCGTAGGTATGAATTCTTCCTAATAATTGCAATTCCTTCTCTTGCGCTGATTGCAACCCAAAGCTGATACGGTTTATCCCCGCCTGCCGATAGGCCAGCAACTTCTCGTACGTTACCGTTCCCGGATTTGCCTCGATGGTTATTTCCGCATCCTCGGCTACCTCAAATGTATCCCGTACCGCTTCCAAAATCTCCGCAATTTCCACTCCCGAAAGAAGAGACGGTGTACCTCCACCTATAAAAATCGTGGGCACAAAGATACCCTCTGTTGCCCACGCACACGTCCGTATTTCAGAAAGAAGCATCCCAAGATACTCCTTTCTTGCTTCTTCATTCATGGAAAAAGACAGAAAATCACAATAATCGCACTTCTTAACACAAAATGGAATATGAATATATACTTCTGCCCGTTTCATTTCCTTAGTCCTCATCTAACCGTAATACGCTCATAAACGCTTCCTGTGGAATCTCCACTGTACCAATCTGGCGCATACGTTTCTTTCCTTCTTTTTGTTTATCCAAAAGCTTACGCTTACGTGTTATATCTCCACCATAGCACTTCGCCAATACATCTTTGCGCATAGCCCGAACGGTTTCTCTGGCAATCACCTTGCCCCCCACCGCAGCTTGAATTGGAATTTCGAACAGGTGCCTTGGAATCTCTTCTTTCAATTTCTCGCACATCTTGCGTCCACGCTCGTACGCCGTTCCCGCAAAAACAATAAAGGACAAGGCATCTACTTCTTCTTTGTTTACCAGAATATCCAGTTTCACCAATTCTGATCGTTCATATCCCTTCATTTCATAATCAAAGGATGCGTATCCGCGGGATCTGGATTTTAGCGCATCGAAAAAGTCATAAATAATCTCATTTAACGGTAATTCGTATTTTAACACTGCTCTGGTAGCTTCAATGTATTCCATCGACAAATAGACTCCCCGCCGCTCCTGACACAAGTCCATAATGGCACCGATGTACTCACTGCTTACCATAATTTCCGCCGAAACAATGGGTTCTTCCATATACTCAATGGACGAAGGCTCCGGTAAGTTCGATGGATTGGTTAATTCAATCACCTCGCCATCTGTCTTATGCACCTTATAAATAACTCCCGGTGCCGTCGTTACCAAATCCAAATTATACTCTCGCTCTAATCGCTCCTGAATGATTTCCAAATGCAACAACCCCAAGAATCCGCAACGGAATCCGAAGCCTAAGGCAATGGATGTTTCCGGTTCAAATTGCAACGAAGCATCGTTTAACTGTAACTTCTCAAGTGCCTCTCGCAAATCCTGGTACTTTGCCGAATCAGCAGGATACAATCCACAGTAAACCATAGGATTCACCTTCTTATACCCCGGCAACGCTTCCAGACATGGGCGTTCTTTATCGGTAATGGTGTCACCTACCCGTGTATCTTTTACATTCTTAAGGGAAGCAGTAACATAGCCCACCATACCGGCCGACAATTCATCACATGGGATAAACTGTCCGGCACCAAAATAACCGACTTCCACAATATCCGCAGTAGCTCCCGTGGCCATCATGTGCATCTTTGTCCCCACCTTCATGGTGCCTTCCATCACACGGCAAAATACAATTACTCCTTTGTAGGAATCATATAGCGAATCAAAAATCAATGCCTTTAACGGCGCCTTTGGATCGCCTGTCGGGGCCGGGATCTTCGTAACAATCTGCTCTAAAACCTCTTCCACATTCAATCCGGTCTTAGCTGAAATACGCGGTGCATCCTCCGCCTCAATTCCAATGATATCTTCAATTTCTTCTACCACACGATCCGGATCGGCGCTTGGCAAATCAATCTTATTAATCACCGGCATAACATCCAAATCATGATCCAGCGCCAGATATACATTGGCCAAAGTCTGCGCCTCTACGCCCTGTGCAGCGTCCACAACCAAAATAGCACCGTCACAAGCCGCCAAACTTCGCGATACTTCATAGTTAAAATCCACATGTCCCGGAGTATCAATCAAGTTAAAAATATACTCTTCTCCATCCTTTGCCTTATACACAATCCGCACGGCCTGGGATTTAATGGTAATTCCGCGCTCGCGCTCCAGGTCCATGTTGTCAAGCACCTGCGCCTGCATTTCACGACTGGTTAATAACCCGGTCTTCTCTATAATACGATCCGCTAAGGTTGACTTTCCATGGTCAATGTGCGCAATAATACAAAAATTACGAATTTTACTCTGATCTATAGCCATTCATTCTCCTCCAATTATTCTTTGTTTCCGGACCAAGCTATATAGTCCTCTTTTGTCATCGGTTTTGCATACAGCCATCCCTGATACGTCGTACAACCGGCTTCGTAAAGCTTCTCCTGTACCTTCTTATCGCTTACATACTCGGCAACAATCTCAGCATCCAAGGATTTCGACAGTGCCATAATATGTGAAATAATCTCATAACATCGTTCGTTCTCCGCAATATCTCTCACTAAATATCCATCTAACTTTACAATCGAAAAATTATTACCCGTCAAATACTTAATGGAGGTACTACCCATGGAAAAATCATCTACCGCCAAAGTGTAGCCCGCCTCTTTCAGGTTTGCAAATCGCTCAATTAAGGCTTCATTCATCTGAATCGCTGCCTGCTCCGTTAATTCCAGGCAAATATCCAATTTCTTAATCTTGTAATGCTTCGCAACCCGCAGAAGAAATTTTTCAAACGATTCATTCTGAATGGACTGTCCGGTTATATTGAAACTCACCTTGCGTCCCGCCACCTGTGGGACGGTTTCAAATTCCAGGGCATCCGCAATCACCTTGCGTACAATGCCCTTCTCTAGTTCCGCCAAAAACTTTCCTTCCTCCGCCAGCTGCATAATCAATGGAGGATACACATACCCCACCGATGCATGTTTCCAACGAAGCAACGCTTCCGCGCCAATACATTCTCCCCGATGATTCACCTGGGGCTGGTAAAAAATGCTGAGCCGCTCTTCCTTAATCGCTTTCTTCAAATCCGCAATAAGCGCTTTCGCCGTTAAAAACAGGGTCAGATCCTCCGTGAAGCACACAGTCTCTCCCTTTTCTTCCGCAGCCTGCAGACGCTCAACCATGCACTTATAATCACGAATTGCACTCTCTACCTCCCGCTTCTCATGCAAACGCACAAACGGAAGATACATCACCGTTCCCACAGCAATATTAAATAACTGCAATAATGTTCCTCGAACAGACCCCGTTACCAAATAGCCGCTTATCAACACCGGCATGGTCCATGGCATTGTATGGCTCGGCAACGGTACAAGACCCAACCGCATACTCAGATAGGTCGTTCCAAAGCAAAAAAGCGGTATCAGAAAAAATGGCACCAGCAAATACGGATTATAGATAATCGGCAATCCATACACCAATATTTCGTTGACATTAAAAATCGCCGGGATGATAGCCAACCGTCCCATGCTCCGAATGCTCTTTCTTTTTGCAAAAAGCAAAATCGCAATCAATAAACAGATACTGGTTCCGCATCCTCCCATTAAAATAAAATTATCCAAAAATGGTCGGGTCAAGATGCTGCCATATCCCTCCCGGATTGGCACAAATACCTGATCAACCACGCTATCCAGGATATCGCTTCCATGAATTCCCAATGCCCAGAAAAAACTCGAGATAAGCACAAACAACAAACTCTTTGCCATATCCGATGGACAACGTTCAAACACCTTTCCCCATCCTTCCTTAATCAGCTGGTACATACTGTCGGCATCAAACGCATTGATAATCAATTCATTCACTACTACAAACAAAGAAATTGCCACAACCGTCGGCACCACCAGCCGCAAGGCACGCTCCATACGTACGTCCAGCACGTCGGAAGCAGACTCCCTCCATCGTATATGCTTTGCCACCCATTCAAATAGTCGTACAGAAATAACAACCGCAACAATTGCCGTAAAAATGCCCTTGGCACTTAAAGGCTCCACTCCGTGGTTGGGAACGCCCGCCAGCACAAAAAAGCACGCCAACGCTGTCACAACCCAGGCACCACGGGACGCACCTCCCTGCACGCCACGTAGAATGGTGTACTGATAGCTCATACTAATCGCCATGTATACAGCCAACAATCCGAAGGTTACTTCATAAGCCCCACGAAACATGGCGTTTAAAATTCCATTTCCCCAAAACAAAATCGCATGCTGATACGGTTCCCACGGAATAGAATACAATATCAAAGAAAAAGCACCGGTAAGTATCACCGGTAGCAGTTCTATCAATCCACGTTTAATGGCAATCAGCACATCAATCTGCTCAACCTTCTCAATCCAAAACTTAATTCTAACTTGCATTGCTCTCATGAAAACACGATTCCTCAACTATTGCTCTTATCAATATTCATACATCATCTGATTATACCACAAAAAAGAGGGTGTTTCCACCCTCTATTCTCGCATTTCTCGCTTAAGCAATGCTGCTATTTCTTCTTCTGTTGTCAGCGCCATGACCCGCTCTGCCAATTCCCTGGCTTCCTTCACGCTCCACTTTGAGATGGTGCAGCGCGCGGATAATACCAACACCGGATTCACACTAAACTCCGTTAAGCCAAAAGCAATAAGGAGCGGTATCATCATTGGATCGGCCGCCGCCTCTCCACACATACCTACTGGAATTCCTGCTTTTCGTCCCTCTTCGATGATGTTCTTAATGGACCGAAGCACCGAGGGTTGAAACGTGGAGTACAAATACGCCACATCTGCATTTCCACGGTCTACGCTCATGGTATACTGCGTCAAATCATTGGTTCCGATGGAAAAGAAGTCTGCCTCTTTTGCAAGTAAATCCGCAATCAAACTGGCGGCCGGTGTTTCCATCATGCAACCAACCTCTATCTCCTTATCAAAGGCAACGCCTTCTTTTTCCAGCGCCCGCTTTTGCTCCTCCACCATCCTTTTCACGCTTCGAAGTTCCTCTACACAGGTAACAAGCGGTACCATAATTTTAATCTTACCAAATGCACTGGCACGTAAAATTGCTCGAAGCTGAATGCGATAGCTTTCCGGATTTCCCAAACAATACCGCACTGCACGGTACCCAAGGAATGGATTCTCTTCTTTTTTCATTTCTAAATACGGAATATCTTTGTCGCCACCAATATCCAGCGTACGAATAATTACGGCTCGCGTACCCATGGTGGTCACGGCCTGTTTATATGCGGCAAACTGTTCTTCTTCCGTTGGCATATGTGAGCGATCCATAAACAAAAATTCCGTACGGAACAGTCCAATGCCTTCGCCATCACATTCTACCGCTTTCGCAGCATCCTTTGGTGTTCCAATATTGCAAAACAGTTCCACACGCTCACCATCCGCAGTCACCGTTTCTTTTCCAAGGAACCCTTGTAACTCCGATTGCTTACGAATGAAATCTTCCCGCTTCCGAATGTAAGCAGATAAGGTATCTCCTTCCGGATTAATATAAACCACACCTTCTGTGCCATCCACAATAGCCGTATCTTTATTTTTCACAAGTTCCGTAATATTCGGAACCGACAAAACCGCCGGAATTTCCAATGATCTGGCCAGAATTGCGGAGTGGGATGTCTTTCCTCCCACCTCCGTCAAAATACCAACCACATTCTCCTTCACTATCTGGGATGTCATGGACGGTGTCAAATCTTTTGCTACAAGCACCGTTCCCGGAGCCACATGTCGGATATCCACATCTTCGATTCCAAGAAGGAGCTTCAAAAGGCTCACCTTGATGTCACCGATGTCCGACGCACGCTGTCGCATCATGTCGTCATCCATTTTGGAAAACATGCCAATGAACATATCACAAACCGCTTCCACTGCTGCCTCCGCGCACTGTCCGGTTTCCATCATTTTTTCCATTTCTCCCGCCATCGAGGGATCGGAAATCATAACCAAATGTCCCTCGAGAATCTCTGCTTCCTTTGCGCCAATTCTCTTTCGTACGTCCTCGGCCATGGCCATGGTTTCTTCTTTAAAATCTCTGACTGCTTTCTGAAATCTTGCTTTCTCCTCAGTGACACCTTTTGCCTTATTCTTATCGTAAGACAAATCCGTTTCTCCAATCACGCAGACGCTTCCAATTCCAATTCCACGTGATGCAGCAATTCCATTCAACATAGGCACCTCTTTCTTAATCACCAAGTCCGCTTTCCACTAAATTGATTGCCTCTTTCAACGCATCGGCTTCATCCGCACCATCACACTGAATTTCAATCTCTGCACCGCATTTGATGCACGCGCTCATTAGCATCATAACGCTCTTGGCATCGTACTCGGTTCCATTAAATTGAATCTTTACACTGCTTGCATATTTGCTCATTGCCTGACTAAAAACACTGGCAGGGCGCATATGCATACCCTGTTCATTTGTAACTATAATCTTCTGTGATACCATATCAATCCATCCTTTCCTTCTTCAAATCTCTATTCTTCCACTTTTTTCTTCAAAAGACCTAACAATGCACATCCGACAACGGAGCCAATTAACAAGGCCACAATGTACATGAATTTGTTTCCAACCACTGGGAATACGAAGACTCCACCATGTGGTGCACGTAAGGAACATTTAAATAACATGGATAATGCTCCTGCCACTCCGGAACCAACCAGGCAAGACGGAATTACACGAATTGGATCCGCTGCTGCATACGGAATTGCACCTTCCGTAATGAAGCAAAGTCCCATAATAAAGTTAACCGGACCGGATTTTCTCTCAGCCGGGGTAAACTTATTCTTAAATAGAATCGTTGCAAGTGCAATGGCCATTGGAGGTACCATACCACCAATCATAACAGCCGCCATAATCATAAATCCCATATCGTTCTGGTTTGCCAAAGCGGCCAATCCAAATGCATAGGCTGCTTTGTTTAATGGACCACCCATGTCTGTTGCCATCATTGCTCCAAGCACAAAGCCAAGTAACATCGTAGAGCTATCGCTCATACCGGACAATACATCCGAAATCCATGCATTCAATGCACCTACTGCCGGGTTGATTGCGCACATTACAATGGCTACCATCAAAATTCCACCTAACGGATAAATCAAAACAGGCTTAATTCCTTCCAGGGCCTGTGGCAATTTCTCACAAATCTTCTGCAAGAATTTTACCAGATAACCACCGGCAAAACCGGCTACCAATGCGCCAAGGAATGCTGATGGAACATCGCCCCCCGGTGCAGCAAAGGTTGCACCGCTTGCTGCTAATGCACCACCCACAAAACCAACTGCAAGACCCGGACGGTCTGCAATACTCTGTGCAATGAAGCCTGCAAGAATCGGTAGCATAAATCCAAATGCCGTGCCACCCACACTCTTAAACCAAGCTGCAACCGGTGTATTCGAACCAAAGTTCTTCGGATCGATGCTATAATCATCTAGCAAGAACGCAATCGCAATCAAAATTCCTCCGCCAATAACGAACGGAAGCATATGAGAAACACCATTCATAAGATGCTTATAAACTTTTCTTCCAACACTTTCATTTCCACTGTCTTCACTCTTCGCAACTGCTCCGGTATGGTGATAAATCGCCGGATTTGCGCCCGCTTTTTCAATTAATTTCTCCGGACCGTGAATGGCTTCCTTTGTAGAGGCAATCACCACCGGTTTGCCATCAAACCGCCCCATATCAATATTCTTATCGCATGCTACGATAACGGCATCGGCATTACGTATCTCCGCGCTGGTCAACGCATCCTTCACTCCGCCGGAACCATCTTTCTCAACTTTTATGGTAATGCCTAACTCCTTTGCCTTTAATTCTAAGGCTTCCGCCGCCATAAACGTATGTGCAATTCCTGTTGGACATGCAGTCACGGCAACCAGGTTAAGTCCTTCCTTCTGTTTTACCGACGTCTCTTCCTTCTTGGCAGTTCCGTCCTTCTCGGCTTCTTTCTTATCAATTAAGGCAATGAATTCTTCCGGTGTCTTTGCATTAAGCAACGATGTTGCAAACGTAGCATCCATTAAGAGTCCCATTAATTTGGAAAGAACCTCTAAATGTGTATCCGCGCCGGACTGCGGTGCCGCAATCATAAAAAACAACTTGCTTGGCGCACCGTCTAACGCCTTGTAATCTACGCCATTTGGTACCGTCATAGCCGTTACACCGGCCCGCTTTACCGCTGCAGACTTTCCATGCGGCACTGCAATACTCATGCCAACCGCCGTGGAGCCTTTCTCTTCTCTGGCCAAAATGGCTTTCTTAAATTCATCCCTGTTTTTCAGATTTCCCATCTTGTCATGTAACGCAATCAATTGATCAATTGCCGCATTCCTATCAGCCACGTTCACATTCAGGCTGACACCTTCCTTTTTTAAAAGCTCTGTAATTTTCATACGTCCTCCTTTACACTAAGGTTTGATATAGTGACAAAATCGCTTCTTTCGTTGCTAAATCATCGGAAAAAGCAGTTGCGCTGCCGGCTGCCGTTCCCATCTTCAAAGCCTTCTCATAATCCCTACTCTGAAGATATCCGGCTACAAATCCGGCTACCATAGAATCCCCGGCACCCACCGAGTTTCTAACACTTCCTTTTGGAACGCCAATCTGATATGATTCACCGGTTTCGGTAAATAACAGAGCTCCATCTTTTGCCATAGAAATAAGTACGTTTCTGGCTCCCATATCTTGCAATTTCTTTGCGTGTTCCGTAAGTTCTTCGCTGGTCTTTAATTCTTTTCCAAACAATTCACCCAGCTCATGATTATTTGGTTTTATTAAGAATGGATGATATTTCAGTACCTTTTTTAAAAGGTCGCCTGTCGCATCCACAACGACTTCTATTCCTTTGCCCTCCACGCGTGCCAAAATTTCTTCGTACACATTATCCGGCAAACTCTTAGGAATGCTTCCTGCCAGTATCAGCATATCACCGGCCTGAATCTGATCAATCTGTTCCAACAATTCCTCATAGGACTTCCGGGGAATATCCGGCCCTTGCGCGTTGATTTCTGTCTCATCATCCTGCTTTAACTTTACATTAATTCTGGATATGCCTTCTTCCAGATGAATGAACTTTGCCTTAATTCCCCGCTCATTCACGCTCTTCTCAATGGCATCACCTGTAAATCCCGCCACAAAACCAAGGGCGGTGGTCTCAAGACCCAGGTTCTTCAGTACCGTCGATACATTGATTCCCTTACCACCGAAATAATACGCTTCCTGATCCGAGCGATTGGTCATGCCAATTGCAAGCTCCTGTTTCATACGTACAATATAATCAATGGCCGGATTAAATGTAACGGTATAAATCATATACATTCCTCCTATTACTCTTTAATCACCTGAATGATGGTGCGATCATAAAACTTCTTATCCGCTTCCTGATCTGTCAAAATACAACAATCTGATAGTTTTGCAAACGTAACCGCGCTCACCTGCTCAAACTTGGTATGGTCTGCCAAAACGTATACCATATGCGCATGTGCAATCGCCGCACGCTTCACGCTTGCCTCATCTACATCCGGTGTCGTAAAACCAGCCTGCGTAGAGATTCCGTTGGTTCCGACAAATGCTTTCGTAAAATGATATTTCGCAATACTGTCCAAGCAATCCGGTCCTACTACCGCTTCCGTATTTGCCTTTAATCGACCGCCAAAAATCATGGTGTCCAAATTCTTCTCAAGTAATAACTTGGCATGTACAATTCCATTGGTAATGTACTTCGCTTTCGTGTTGTCAATGTACTTAATCAATTCAAGGGTCGTGGTTCCGGAATCAATAAATACAAAGTCATTGTCTTGAATCAGCGACGCCGCATACTTACTTATTCGGGTCTTCTCTTCCATATTTCTGGTAGACTTGGTAATCACGGAATCTTCCTCAATCTGAATATCCCCTTTCTCTACCGTTGTTGCGCCGCCAAACACTTTGCAAATACGCTTCGCATCATGTAATGCTGTCAGATCCCTACGAACCGTTGCCGCACTGGCATTTAATTCCTCTTCCAGTTCTGCAACCGTCACTACTTTCCGCTCATTAATAATGGCAACAATTCGTTCTCTTCTCTCTTGGGTTAGCATGCTTCCACCTCATTTCGTCGCTATCCATGCCCATCGTTTCTCTAATGCCATCATACCATTCTCTATAATCATTTTCAATCAATAATAATCACAAATAATCACGCGGTTTTTTATGCAAATAGTACAAAAAGAGGCAACACATCCGTTGCCTCTTCCATCAAATTCGCATAATTGTATTTACTTTTGCAATTATTTCTATTTTTTATTTATTAACAACTCGTTAACAACTGATTATTTGTGATTATTCTTTGTTCAATTTGGGACGCTTTAGGCTTCCTTCCTGAAATGTATATCCCGGTGTACGAAAAGGATATGTAATCTCATTTGCCATATACCAGGGATTCTCTCCCGCCTCCGGATTTCGCAGTACATGAAACTCCTGCGCCGGCATATATCCCTGAGCCAGCAAAAATGCCTTCTCACCATCTTTTTCACATGTATCCACTACCATCACAACGTGTCCCGGACTGCCACCGTGAATAAATATGTCTCCCACAGTAATCTGGTTTTCCTTGATTTCTTTTGCATCTGCTTCCAGATTCATTGTTCCGGAATAAGCAAAAACTACCCGCATGAACTTTTTAAAAGAATCGTATGAACTGTTATGACTCGCCACACTTGTCCAGTATACGGAATTTCCATTTACCCCAATTCCCCTGCCCTTCCGCCAGGTGTCGAAATCCGCCTGAAAACCTCCGCCTAGCGTATAGCGAATTTGAGCATACTGCCCCTTGCTGTAATAATATTCGCCATACATGCGCATAACAGAATCGGCACACTGCTGCAAATCTTCATTTTCAAGCGGCAATTTAAATACCGCTACATGATCTTCGCGGTTTCCCTTTTCTCTGCCATCGTACAAGAGCACCGGACTTCCGTCATCTTTCATTTCATAGCCGCGTATGAATTCCGTCAGACTCCCTTTTTTTGCTTTGGTGCGACAAAATCCTTCCGGTGTACGAATGCGCTCCTGCAAGGTCTTTCCTTTCGGGTTAATGAAAGAATAAGCCGGCTCCTTTGGTTCTTCTTTTTTCGTCTCCTGCGTCACAGCCGATTTTGCAGGCTTTTGTTTTTCCGGTGAAAGCTGTCTGTCGCTAACGTGGGTGTACAAGTAACTTCCTGCTGCCACCTGTACAATTAAAATTAGCGGCATTCCAATTACAAAATACCAATGTTTCGTCTTGTGGTGAAACAAGTACATTCCCACAAGGGTACCCACACTTCCTCCGAGAATACTTACCAGAAACAAGGTCTTTTCCGGAATGCGCCAGGCACCTTTGATTGCTTTGCGCTTATCGATGCCCATCACCGTAAGTCCTGCCACATTCATAATCGCCAAATAAACCAGTAAAAGTTTTAATCCCATTTGCATTCCCCCTTCACGTGTCATTTTACAAAAACCGGAAAGTCCGCTTCGAACCTTCCGGCTATCTTTTCTTTATTCTTCTGTCGGCAACTGTGCGCCGCACTTCGTGCAGAACTTCGCCGTTTCTGATACCTCAGCACCACACTGTGGGCAGGTTCTTCCATCCGGCTTTGTCTCTTCAACAACTTCTTCTTTTACCTCTTCTGCCGGCGTTTCTTCTACAACCGGTTCCGGTTCTACTACTACCGGCTTTGCTGTACCGCACTGTGTACAGAATTTAGCAGTTGGTGAATTCACCGCCTGACAGTTCTCACAGGTCCAGCCCGCTTTTGTCTGGGTAGCATTTTGCACATGCTGTGCCGCCACATTGGTCATTTCCACCACATTCTTGGTAGCCGCGCTGGTCACATCTGCCACATTCTTTTGCAGTGCCAAAACCGAAGCATCTTCCAACGTTTTACCAAAAAATAGCATCGCTCCTAAAATGAGTAACACAACCAACAGTAACATATTAACCCAGAACCAAAAAGTGGTTCCTGTTTTCAACAGCGAGTCCGCCATACCCATCATTTGACTAAACTGACGGCTGCTATCCCCAAAATCTTTGCCACTTTTCATCAAATCTTTAGCAGAAGATGTAAATTGTGCTTTTAAAACAAACCATACCACAATATCACCTAAGGTAACACAGGCGGTAGTGGCATACTTTGCCGCTTTTGAAATAGCAATTGGCACAAACCATAATACTGCAATCACAATTGGCAAAACAATCAGAAGCACATATATATAATGTGCATCGGACATGTTCTCACCTTCATACGTAATGCCTTTTACAAGGTCAAATGCTGACATTTCTTTTCTCTCTCCCGAACAGGATACAAAGAATGTCGGAACGAAAAAGAATATGATTGCCAGCAAACTAATTGTTTTTACAATGTGTTTTACACGAATGGTATCTACCGAAATATTCATACCGCTCCTCCTTAGTCATTAAAGCTTGAAAAAGCATCAGACATGTCACTGTTGTATTCTGCTTTGTTTGCCTTAATCTGTGCTTTGTAAATATCGCGAAGATTCTCATATCCGTAGCGGTAGTAAATGTAATCATGTACGCTCATAGAATGAAAATCAATTCTTGCGGATGTTTCGTCAAATGAGTTGCTTCCGTCTGTTTTAACCAAAACATTCTGGAACACCACCGGTACATATACGGTCTTGTGGTAATCTTTGTTCTTGTAGTCGTCATGATAGGTAACTTTTCCTTTGTATACCAGTACAACATAGTTATTCGTACCATATTCACTGACATTCTTTCTTACAAGAATATAATCTCCAACATAGTCCCACGCAGCGTAAGTGAAATCATCATCATCTTCCCCACGAGACTCTAACACATCCATTGCCTGCGCTTTCATCTTTTCTACAGATGCTTCCTGCAAATCTGTTAACGCTGCTGCATAACGGTCTGCACCTTCTACCGTAAAGGTTTTGCTGGTTGTCTTATACTTGATACCTTTGCTTGTAAGATCCCCTACTTCATCAACCGTAACGGTTAAGGAATCTCCAACCTTCAGGTTGTAAGCAGTCATTCCGCCGTTGTCAAAATGGAAGTATGCTGTCTTTAAGTAGTCTTCTGTAGATTTGTTTACAATGTTTGCTTTGATAAATCCGTCAATTCCGGAGAATTCTACGGTTACTGCGGCAAACGGATCCACTTCTTTAACCTTATCAAGGCCTTTCACTTTTACTTTCTTCTTCTCGCCGGTCAAAATAATATTGTACGTATCTGCGATTTTCTTTGCAATTGCCTTATTCCATGTTACAGTAATGCTATCGCCGTTCTTCAGATTCTTATCCGGATCACAGGACAAGTGAATGCTTGCTGCAACCAGTTTACCCGCCGAACCGGCAAAGGTTTCCCCAAGCTCGGTTGCCAACTTGCTGCTGACAGAATCCTCTTTTTTCTCAGCCAATTCATTGATTTTCTCAACGAATTCATCGTTTAATGTAGCCTTTGCTTCTCCGTAACCATCGCAACCTGTAAAGTCAACTTTCACATAATCCTCGATGTTTACCGTACGGTTCTGCTTATCAATGTAAAAATAAGCACCAACTCCTACTCCTACTAAAACCAAAATTGCCAGTATAATGCCAACAACCTTCTTGTTCAATTTCAATTCCGGTTTCTGATACTGCAGTCCCTGTTCATAATTAGTCTGTGTCTGCACTGTCTGCGGGGTTGCGTCATAGTTACCCTGCTGCGCGCTCTGCGGAGCCGCACTATAGGTTCCAGACTGCCCCTGCGCCGTTGGGGTCGCATCATAAGTCCCGCTCTGGCTTGTTGTCTGTGTCTGTTTTTCCTCGGAACTATGTACTGCAAAATCTGCAAGCTTCGCGCCACAGTTCTCGCAAAAAGCCGCATTATCTGCAACTTTCTTTCCACAATTCGGACAAAATCCCATGTCTTCCTCCTTTGTACCTTAGTACTTTTCATATTATATACACATTTATTATACAAAACTTTCACCATTCTGTAAACTGCCGCAAACAAAACACTTATTGCCAAATCACAAAAACTTTCTTCTTGTCTTCACTTTTGAACTTATTCAAATTTTTGCATAATCCGTTTTATTCGTTCATCTGCCACATGATAAACCGGTTGCAAAGGCCACGGGAGGTTCTCCACATACTCCCTGTCTTTTGCATCCAGCCGTTCCAATTTTAGTTCGAACGCTTTCGCGTCCCCATATTTTTCTTTTCCAAATTCGCATTTTCTATATTCCCGCGGAATTTCCTTAATCTCTTCTTCCACCCGTTTAAAACTGGTTTTTCCGAAGGCTCCGTACACCTTTTCATAATGCACCCGCAGGCGGGTTCCTTCTTCCGGCGGTTCAAATCGAATTACACCCGTATTAATATAATGCTCCCAAACCGTTTTTCGGATACGTTCTATCGGCGTCGGGAAGTCTAACTCTTTTGCTATTTCCGGCACCGTATAGCCCTTATCCGCCAGATGCCTTATGGCATCGCCACTGGCCACGTCGTGTGTAAAGTTTGCTAATGTCTGTTTAAAAAATTCATTATTCATATGCATCTCCTGCCGTTTTATGCTTATTATGTCGGTGTAATGTTCTTGTTTCTTTATTCTTCTAGCGATAGCGGTCGCACGGTTCGTCCGCTATGTATAGTTTGATCATACTTTCCACTTTTTCATATCCCAAAGGATTATCGGCGGTTTCCATCGTCAGTATCAGATTGTCCTGTGGCATAATACCGTTTTTCATGTAATTTTTCACCTTTGCCTCTGCCTGCTGCGCATACCACAATTTGTCCATTAAGCCCAGATGTTCCCAGTAGATAAAGGCTTGTCGCTTAAAGCTATAGATCTTAAAATCCGGAAAATAAATGGAGCCGTCCGGCAGCTGCAACATCTCTTCATAATGATACGGAATTCCATAGCGATGCAGCATTTCATCAATGATTAGCTCGGATTTCGAACGTACAAAATTACCGGATGGCGATCGAAAAATCAATTTTTCCGGGTGCTTTTTGTTTCGTATGTATTCACTTTTGCTCCACTTTATGATATCATCTCCGGGACGTTCCGGAAACATGAATGTGTGATAACGATTATCCTTCGATAAGTAGGATTCCGTCTTGGATGAAAAAGATTGTTTCCTAAGATAGGCTTCACATGCCTGCATTTCCTGTTGCAGGTCGCCGAGTCGCGCTTCCAGCCATTTCCGCCTGGCTAACTTCTCTGCAAGCGCTCGCTCTTGCTTGGGTATGTATTTCTTTTTCCCATCTATCTTTACATACCATTTTTCCCAGGCTCCGTTCTTCGTAATCAGCAATTCCCCTTCCGAAAGCGTGCGCAGTTCCTGACTAATTCCCATCATCTCCGCCTGCAGCTCTTCCCGCTTCTTGCTGACAAGTTCTGTTAATGTGTTTATCATATCTTACCCCTTTTTAAGTTTTTCGATTTCTTATTGTAGCAGTTCTTTTGCAGATGCGCAACCATTTTTTTATTTTTCTAAAATGATTTCCTGCCTAATTCTCCACTTTCTGGGTCCAATTTCTCCTCTTTTGTGATTTTGTATCCCACTTTCTGGGCACAGCAGACAGGCTTGCTCTTTTTAGCTCCCATTTTTCCCCTTTTTAGCCTCTTTTCAGCTGGATTTCCTGCCCAAAATGCCTGATTTCCTGCCCATTTTCCCACTTTCTGGGTCCAATTTGACGCCTCTTTTGTGATTTTGTATCCCACTTCTGGGCACAGCAGACAGACTTGCTCTTTTTAGCTCCCATTTTCCCACCTTTAGCCCCTTTTCAGCTGGATTTCCTTTCCAAATTGCCTGATTTCCTGCCCATTTCCCACTACAAAAGAAGCGCCCGAACCATGTCGGGCGCCCAATTTAACAATATTTATCTCTCTTGGATACCATCTGCCCCGCCAGCGGCACAATATCATAATACTCTGCCTGATGCTCGGCAATGCAGGCCCGGGCAGCATCAATGGCCGACTCCGGAAGAACCAGTGATACACCACAGGAAAGTTCTCCCTGAATGGCTCGCGGCGCAGGCGCAATGCGATTCTCAATACTATGTGCATCCAACAATTCATGGAGTGCCATGCCATGCTCGTAATTGCGAAATAATATGTAATAGCGAACAACCTCACTCTTCATGACCTTCCTCCTAGCACAAACCGGGCGACAACCGCCGCCCGATTCTATAAAACACTTTATTTCTCATTCAACATCTCCACAAACGCACCAATTCTGGTTCTTAACTGCTCTGCATCGCTGTCCTCGTAATCGGTTTCCAGACTTAATACAGGAATTCCAGCCTCTTTTAACGCTCGGGATACACTGTATTTCTCTGTATCGTATAAACAGCAGAACTTCAGGCTGCAATCAATAACACCGTCAACCTGATACTCTTTTGCAAGGCGAAGAATGTCATCAATACGTCCGGTGTTCGGTGTAAAGCAGGCACAATTGGTCTTCATGTAACGCTCAGAAAGTGCCATGTACTGCTCATCAAGCGTAGTCTTGGACTCATCAACCAGATTCTCAAAATATCTGGTTCCGGTACACATTTCTTCGCAGACAACAGCTGCACCGCTGGTTTCAATGATGTTATGTAATTTCCAGTTTGGAACTGCAAGCGGGGTTCCGGTTACAAGAATACGTTTGGTTCCTTCCGGCACTACACTTACGCCATCTTTAATTCTCTGCTCTAATTCATCTGCTAACTTATTACACATCTGCGCACAACGAGCCGGATCATCAAAGAAGGAAATCTGCGTCATAAGAAGGGCATCACGTCCGGAAATCGGTAAACATTTGCTCTTTCTTGCATCGTATACACGCTGCATAGCCTTTCTCTTCTCATTAATAAGCTTAATTGCATCCGCAAGTTTCTCCGGTGTAATCTTGTTGCCGGTGAATTCCTCAACCTTAGCAGCAAACTCCTTGATTTCTTCTTTCCATTTCAAAATGTCCTTTTCGCATTTCATCTGTGGTACGTCCATCACGTACATAGGAACATCTTCCCCTAAGATTTCGTAAGCTTTCTTCTTGCCATCGCAAGTCGTTTCACCAACGTACATATCTGCAATACGGAAGAATGGACAGGTTTTGCCAAGTCTTGCACCAACCGAAGCTTTTACAAGCGGGCAGGTATTCTTTGGAAGAACAGCCTCACCATCCGGAACCCAGAACTGGGAACCACCACAAAGGCCGGTAACAATACCATTTGCTGCAACCACCACTTCATCCGGAACATATACACAAAATGTTCCAAACACTTTACGTCCTTCCTTCTGGGCTTCAATCAACTCCGCAGGACGAATACCATGTACTTCCGAAATAACCATATCCCAGAAATCCATAGCCTTCGGACGATTTTCCTGAGTCAGGAAAACATCCCCAACCGCAGTTGGTAACACCTGACACAGATTGTCATGGGCTTCCAAATCCATCCCCAAATCTTTCCACATTTTCACATAATCTGACATCTTTTATCCTCCTTGTAGTAAAAAAACTCTCCTATTTATTCTTCCGCAAGCTCGCGTATTGCGGCAATTGCGGCATCTACCTCTTCTTCGGTATTAAACCATGAAAAACTAAATCGAACAGCTCCCTGCTCTGTCGTTCCAAGAGCCTGGTGCATTAGCGGCGCGCAATGAGCCCCGGCACGGGTTGCCATATCGTAATCTTCCGACAAAGCATCTGCCACCATGGCAGAATCATAATCCCGGATATTCAGTGCCACCACACCCGTATGCTGTTTTGCCTTCATATCACTGTAAATCCGTATCCCATCAATATGGCGAATCCCCTCATAAAAGCGCATGGCCAAAGAATTTTCTTTCTGTTCAATAGCAGAAATTCCCACCTCTTCAATATAATTCAGTGCAGCATAAAGTCCTGCAATACCATGACCATTTAAAGTTCCTGCCTCCAAACGGGTAGGATAATCCCGTGGTTGCTCCTTATCATAAGAATGCACACCACTTCCACCACATTTAAAGACTTCTACTTCCACGCCTTCCCGGATACACATACCGCCGGTGCCCTGAGGACCCATCAGTCCTTTGTGTCCGGTAAAACAAAGTATGTCTATATTCATTTTCTCCATATCAATGGGAAGCACTCCCGTTGTCTGGGATGCATCCACGATAAACAAAAGTCCGTGTTTTTTGCAAATTGCTCCAACCGCTTCAATATCCACCACATTTCCGGTCAAGTTGGATGCATGGGTGCACACAATTGCTTTGGTCTGTGGGGTAATAAGTTCTTCAAACTGCTCCGGTTTCACATTACCACCTTTATCAGCTCTTACAAAAGAAAGGGTTACATCCTTTTCTTTTTCCAATAAATACAGTGGTCGCAAAACAGAATTGTGTTCCATGTCCGTTGTAATTACATGGCTTCCGGGCGCAATAGTTCCACGAATAGCAATGTTCAAACTCTCCGTGGCATTCATTGTCAAAATCACATGATCCGGACGCTTGCAGTGAAACATCTCCGCAAGCTTTGCCCTTGTATGATAAACCACACGTGACGCTGAAAGCGCTGAACCATGGGCCCCACGGGATGCATTTCCCATAGAGGTCATGGCATCGCAAACCGCATCAATTACACACTGCGGCTTCGTGCGCGTAGTCGCTGCATTATCAAAATACATACTTATTCCTCCATCGCTACAGCAAAACTGGCAGCCCCAATGGCCCCGGCGTAACGTCCATCCGGTTTGGCATTTACCGTTACGTGCAATTTTTCTGATAGCGTATCCCTAAGATAATCATAATCACATAATCCACCCGTCAGGCAAACCAACTTATTCCTCGGGTTCAGGTGCCCTGCCTGGCTGATAACCTTGCTGGCAATGGAATCAATCACCGCAAAAGCAATATTTTCCCGGCTCTCTCCTCGTCCAATCAAACTAATAACCTCTGATTCTGCAAACACCGTACAAAGGGAACTGATGGTGGTATTCCCACCCTCGCGTGCCATCTCACAAAGCTGCTTTGGATCTACCCCCAGGGTATTGGCCATCACTTCTAAAAACCTGCCGGTTCCGGCCGAACACTTGTCATTCATCAAAAAGTCCGTCACCGCGCCTCCCTGTACCTCAATAATCTTGGTATCCTGGCCTCCGATGTCGATAATCAGCACATCTGCACTTTCGTGTAAAATAGCTGCACCTTTCCCATGACAGCTAATCTCCGTCACACACTTATCTGCATAAGGCACGCTCACACGACCGTATCCGGTAGCTACCACTTTTTCTTTTTCCACATCAATTGCCAAATCCAGCAATTTTTTCTTGATTTCTTCTGCCGTTTCTACACTGCTCCACCCCGTTGGTTGTAGGAGCCGGTGTAAAATCCTACGCTCTCGGTCCATAACAATGGTCTTGGCACAGGTAGAGCCAATGTCAATTCCAATAAAATAACTCATCGTAATAAAACCTCATAAACGCCGTCATACGTAATGTTCTCTTTTTCGAACGCTTCCAATAGTATTTCTTTTTCTGACAAAGCGGCCTTCCAGGCAAGTCCGCATCCAGCCGTAACTTCTTTCGGCACCGGAATTAATCTTCCCGGAAGGTCGTGTTCCAAACAATACTTCTCCACTGCCATGGCATGGGCCGTGGAGCTAAAAGATATGACGAGTTGTAATGTCTTCTCTCTCATATCTTACGGGCGGATAATCAGGTCCGCACTCTCCATTTTCTCAACAATATCGTACATATTGGTTACACCACCAACTGCTAATTTATCTGCAATTCCATAGAAGTTCAGACAGGTTCCGCAAGTTAAAATTTCAACTCCCTGTGCTTCCATGGACTTCAAATCTTCCAAAGAAAGAGAACCTTCGCAGGAAACATGTGCACCACCATTGTATAATAAAATGGTATTTGGAAGCTCATCCTGCTGACCAAGGGCATAAATAAATGCCTTCATAAGATTCGTTCCTAACTGGTCATCGCCTTCTCCCATCTTAGAGGAGCTAATGACAACCACACGATTCTTCTTACCATTATTCGGCACGATGCATTCTGCTTCTGTCGTGTCATTCTTTGCCTCTGCGGCCTGTCCCTCTCCAATGGTCATGGTTACTTTAAATTCGGTATTGCTGATTTTCTCAGATTTCACACCATACCCTTTCTGATTTGCCATTTTGGTCAAATTCTGTACCGCAATTTCATTATCCACCATGGTTTCTACTTCTCCTGCACCATTTAAGGATTTGATAGCCTCCTTTGTCTTTACTACCGGAATTGGGCACGCATCACCCATTGCATTTACTTTTATCATCTTTTCTTCCTCCTATTTGTGTTTCTTAACAACAATTTCTATATCCTGTTTCTCAACCACTTCGCCCACAATTTCCGCAGCCGGAACGGTCTTCTTAAGTTCTTCTAAAAGCTTTGGAGCTTCTTCCTTTGCCACACTAAACAATAGTCCTCCGGAAGTTTGCGGATCAAACAGCACCTCTTCCATAGCAAATGTCAAGTCATCAAACTTCACCCTGCCCTCCGCAAAATTACGGTTACGCTGACCTGCTGCCGTTAACAAAAATTCATCCGCATGCTTAAACGCCTCTTCAAAAACAGGCACCTGATCTGCATAAATTACCGCTCCCGCGTTGCCATCAAGCATCTCATGCAAATGTCCCAAAAATCCAAAGCCGGTTACATCCGTACATCCATGTACCGGATAATTCCGAATGACCTCCGCAGCATATTTATTTAAAGTGGTCATGGACTTCATCACCTGCTCCATCGCCTCTTTGCTTGCTTCTCCCACACGGTTGGCCGTACAAATAATGCCAACTCCAAGGGGTTTTGTCAAAATCAAAGCATCCCCAGGCTTCACACCATTATTTGCAAGAATCTTATCCGGATGAACAACTCCGGTGACAGACAACCCATATTTCACTCCGGCATCCGCAATAGAATGTCCACCCGCAAGACTTCCGCCGGCTTCCATAACCTTCTCAGCGCCGCCACGCATAATCTCTCCAAGAATATTCAAATCCATCGTCTCCGGGAAGCAAACAATATTCAATGCCGTCTTCACTTCGCCACCCATCGCATAAATATCGCTCAGGGCATTGGTTGCAGCAATTTGGCCGAACACATAAGGATCTTCCACCATTGGCGGGAAGAAATCCAGCGTCTGCACCACGGCGATATCATCTGATAAACGGTACACTGCCGCATCATCTTTGCTGTCAAATCCTATCAGTAAGTCCGGATCTTTCTCTCCTTTCGGCAATCTCTCAAGTACACGGCTAAGGATACCGGCTCCCAGCTTCGCTGTACAGCCACCGGTACTACAAAATAACTTTTCTTCTGCCATACTTACCTCCTTTTACTCTCTACTAACTAGAATACTATTCCGTTTTCAAAAGTGCAAGAAGTTTATCTTATTTTTTAATCAATTTATTGTAAAATCCGATGTAACAAATCCGCCAGGGGTTCCATCGCACGTTTTGCCTCCGGGTAAGTATTGTTTTGCGCCCCCACTTCCACCAGCAGATTCCGGCCGGCAAGATGCATATTGTACCGATACCCTTTGATGTACACACCACGGGAAAGTCCGGGGTAAAATGTATCTGCTGCCAATTGCATTTGCATGGAAAAAGCAAGATTATCTTTCAAATGTGGATTTTGCAGATAAGTAATCGGTCCCAGAGCCTTCGAATAACTTACGCCGTTAAAAAACATAATTTTTGCCGTTTTTTTCCCTTTCCATCGCGTTACCAAATGGGTCCCCGGCGCAATTCCGTCTCTATGCAAATCAATCACCACTTCAATGGAGGGATTGTTTTTCAATATCCGTTCAATGTTTGGCAGTGCCTTTGAATACGCCACGTTTCGGTTGTCATCATACACTCCCTTATGATGCAACACCGTCATGTTATACTTTTTTTCCAATAAAGTCGTTAACTCCTCCCCTAAATCCACCACTGTTTTTCCTTTGCACTGCCCGGTGTCCCGGTACTCTTCATGCGCGTGGGTGTGATAAATCAAAATGCGGGGTTTCCCTTTTCCCGGGCTAATCCGCAAATCTTTTGAAAACAACGAAGAAAACCGGAGTAGCCGCGGAGATAAGCGCGTCGTTGCATCCACATGGTAAAAATGTTTCACAAGATACGCATATGACGCCAGCCGCCTTCGCCCATACTTCTTTACCACCGCCTTTCGAAATGATTTCGAAGGTTGTCTCGGCATTTCTGTCGCCACAATCCGTTCCTTTCTTCTTTTCTCTTTTCCTCTCATGCGTAGGGAATACGAAAACGAGGACTCCACGCTTGTCTGTTCGTATGATTTTTCTGACAAATATTCATATAACGGGCTCTGTTTCAAAACAACCTGTTCTATAAGATTTCCGAGACTTTGTTTTTCACCGCTTGTCTCATAAGTGATTAGCGGCGCCTCTAAGTGTAACATCAGTCCCGCCAACAGCCGATGTCCCCCAAGCCCAAGCATTCCAAAAAAGCTCATACCAAGCATTCCCAACGCTATAACTTTAACCAATCGTTTTTTCCATGTTTGTCTTTCCATGGTTTCATTTTATTCTGCAGGCATAAAAAAAAGAACCGGTTGACGGTCCCGGTTCTCTGGAAAATCTATATGCTTATGCTAACTTGTTAACTGCCTTGTTTAAACGGCTAATCTTTCTAGCAGAAGTATTCTTGTGATAAATTCCCTTCTTGGTAGCCTTGTCGATAACAGATGTTGCCTCAACCAATGCTGCCTGTGCTGCTGCCTTATCATTTGCTTCGATTGCAGCCTCCACTTTCTTCACGTATGTCTTAACCTTAGACTTTGCAGCTTTGTTTCTTGCATTCTTCTTCTCAGCTACAAGGATTCTCTTCTTTGCAGATTTAATGTTTGCCACTTTGCACACCTCCATCTTCTCTAATATCGTTTCTCGTTACATTAGAGCAGACACGGACGTTCTAATGTAAACATACTTCTATATAGTACTCGTTTTCCTATCTTCTGTCAAGCTTTTTCGTATAACTTTTTTATTTCTGCGCACATTATTTCCTATCAACCTGGTACCGCTTCGCAAACAAGCAACCCGTTGTACCGGAAAGGAGTTTTATATGTATGACCATTATCTTCACACGGATCTTGCCTTAGAAGCAAAGGAGGCACTGACCCATACGCCGGAGCATGCCTCCGGCATCAAGGTTTGGGAGCAACACTATCCCACTCCGCCACTTACCATCACACACGTAGAAATTCTTACCAAAAACGCCGCTCAAAAAATCGGCAAACCCCGAGGAACCTACCTTACGCTGGAGTCTCCTGCCCTTGCGTCTTCTGATAAAAAGGAGCGCCAGGCACTTTCCGGCTTTCTTGCCCGTTCCCTTACGGATATGCTTCCCATCCGGGAAAATCCCAAGGCTCCTCCTACCATTCTGGTGGTGGGCCTTGGCAATCGGACCGTAACACCGGATAGCCTTGGTCCACTCGTGGTAGATCAGCTTTCCATTTCCCGCCATCTTTACCGGGAGTATGGGCAATCTGTTTTTCAAACACCGATTCCCTACCTTCTAAGCGCTGTAGTTCCCGGTGTTATGGCACAAACCGGAATGGAAACCCTTGAGATTATCAAAGGAATCGTCGCCGTCACAAAGCCCGATCTCTGCCTTGTCATTGATGCCTTGGCTTCCCGAAGCATCAAACGCTTGAACCGCACCATTCAACTGTCTGACACCGGCATTCACCCCGGAAGCGGTGTCGGCAATCATCGCCATGGAATCACCAAAGAAACCCTGGGCATTCCGGTTCTCTCCCTTGGCGTTCCCACCGTTGTGGACGCAGCCACCATCGTAACCGATTCCCTTGCCGGTGACTCCTTGTGTTCCCACCGCTTATCGCCGGCGCTAAAAAGCATGTTTGTGGCCGCAAAAGATACGGATGAAACCATTCTTCGTCTCTCCACTCTCCTTTCGGACGCCATTAATCTTGTTTTCAGTCCGAAACCCGAGTAAAGGAAACCAATAACAATTCCGTTGCCAGTCGATCCGTTATCTTTCCTTCTTTGAACTGCTGATCCGCCTGTACTCCCTGCTCAAAGCAGGCGCGCAGTTCCTCCTTCTTATATTTTGCCAAAATGGGTTGCCGTTTTGTAACCCAGAATTCCCGCACACCTAATCGTTCCGCCACCATCTGCTTGGTTGCTCCCTGCTCAAACGCTTCTTTCATTGCGTAAAGTCTTGCAAACTCACCATTTAATAAGGCCAGTATTTTCACCGGCGACTCTTTTAATGCCAGCAAATCGTGGTACAATCGCAGGGTCGTTTTCTGATCTTTTTTACTAACTGCATCAATCATATCAAAAATACGGTCTTCTAACGTTGTCACGCAAATCTCTTCTACATCCTGCACCGTAATTTCCGTTTTTCCCCAAGTATAGGCCAGCAATTTGTTTAGCTCTTGTTCTAACAATTGCATGTTGTCACCGGTTTTTTGGACAAAATAGCGAACAACACTGGGCTGGATTCCGCCTCCCTCCCGACGCACACGTTGCTTCACCCATGCCTCCAGGGTGGCCGTGGATTGTTTTACGTACTGTACACTGATGCCATTGGCGTTTACTGCCTTATACAATTTACTTCTTCCATCCACATTCTGCTCCACAAACACAAAGGTAGTGCTTTCCGGTGCCGTCTTAATATATTCCGCCAGCTCTTCTCCTGCCGACGAAAACAATTCCGTATTTTCCAGATACAATACCCGGTACTCGGCAAAAAAAGGCAGGGTTTCCGCAATGTCAATCAGCTCTTTTACATTCACATCTTTTCCCACATAGGTGTTCACATTCATGGTATCACCGGATGGATTTAAAAATTTCATCAGATTATCCCGATTCTGATTTACCAGGTACCGTTCCTCGCCATACAACAGATACACGCGTTTCCGCTCTCCCGCCGCAATCAAGTCGCGAATTACCCTGGTACAGGCAATGGGATCTTCTTTTTTTCCATAAGCCATTAGTCTATCTCACCCTTTCCATTGATAGTAACGTGCATGCCCTTTGACATATTCCGCAATTTTTGCAGAATCCTCCGCTTGGTGCTGCCTTTCGCCGGTGTCGGCTGAAAATCATTATAATTCCGGTGTCCGGAAAGCAGACATGGTATCGCCTTCGCCTCTGCATTTTCGATGAATTTCCCATGACTGTCCACATAAAATGCCTGGGTATATACCATCGTATCCTTATCCGATGGGTTGGCATTTCCTCCGAAACAAAAATTACCCATACTGTATAAAATATAGGATTTTTTGTATTTTTCCACACCTTGCAAAACATGCGGATGATGACCGATTACTAAATTTGCTCCTTGCTTAATGGCATAGTGTGCATAATTCTTCTGGGCAGCAACGGGCGCATATTCCCGCTCGACTCCCCAATGAAAGCTAACTACAATCACATCTGCGCCTTTTCTTTTTGCTTTATGAATCGTCTGCTTAATCACCGTATTGGAAACGCCGGATAAGCCGTTAAACCCTAACAGCGCAACCTTCGTCCCATGCACCTTCTTGTAAGCTACGGTATGGAGAATACAGTACTTAATGTTTGCATCCTTCAACGCTTTCCTGGTATCACGCATCCCCTGCTCCAAAAAGTCCATGGTATGATTGTTCGCCAGATTCACCACTTCCACGGAGGAAGACTTAAGAATCTCGGTGTATTTCTTTCTCCCCTTAAACGTAAAGGTCTTGATTGCCCGGGTAGTGGCATTCGTCAGGGTTCCTTCAAAATTTACAATGGTAATATCGTCTTTGGAAAAAATCGGTTTCACCTTTTTTAAAAAGTACGCCGGTGATTTCCGGTCATACATAGCATTAAAATTATTATTAAACCGACTGTCCACGCCCAACGTGCAGTCTCCTGCCGCACTAATGACAATCTTGTTCAGACGATAACGGATTATTGACGCCTTTGCCCTGGCCTCTTTTCCCTCTTTTTCATTGTACGCGACCACCTTATAACGATAGGCCACATTCGGTTTGATTTTCAACCGCAGGCTATGCTTCTTTGTATTGGTAATCTTCTGATAAGCATTATTTCCTTCTTTCCGGTAAACGTAATATCCGCTTGCCTTCTCATCTTTCCAGGAAAGTTCCACAATAGACTTAGAACTCGTTGTTGTTTTTAACGCTTCCACTTTCTTTGGTGCCTTGACGATAACGGTCTTCGCATCGCCGCTCGCCTCTGCCTGCGCAAGTTTTGCCTCTCCAACGCATCCGGTTAAGGCTCCAAGGCTCATACCTGCTATTGTCAAAAACGCAAGTCCCCTCTTTAATACTCCTTCCATGCTTCTATGCCTCCTTCTATTCAACTACCTACCGGGTAATCTAGAAACTCTCATGCCACAATTGTAGCACGTATTATTGCAAACTACCAGCGCAATCTGCCCCACCTCTAATCAAAGCGCACCTGTCCCATCTCCATAGTCACCACATAGGGAATATTCTGTTGCTTCATACGAAGGAGCGCCTCCCGCCCCGGATGTCCGTAGCGATTATGTTTTCCACAGGAAATAACAATTCCGTGAGGCTTGAGTGCTCGCAAAAACTCCGCACCGTTTGACCCATTTGATCCATGGTGATTCGCTTTCATGTACACCACATCTCCCGGCGTAACAAACTGTTTTATTTCCGTAACCAACTGTTCTTCTACAGCCGCAGATATATCTCCTCCGAACCAATACGTGCGCTTTTCTTTTACAAACCGAAGCAAAAGCGCTAAACTACTGTCATTTGGATTATCCGTGGCTCGTCCCAAGGCCCTGATTTCAACGTTCCCCAACGTCAACCGTTCCTTATCCCTCATATACGAAATAGGGATGTTCTGTTGGACCGCCATTTTTTTCACCGTGGCAAACCGTGGATCGTTTTCTACCGCGTCCAAAAAACATAACCGTCCAATGGGATAGCCCGCCTTTAGCAGCTCCAAAAGCCCGGAAATATGATCCTCATCCAAATGGGATACAAACCACACATCCACCTTCGCCTTTCCATGATACAGCAAAAATGGCTTGATGGTATAATTTCCAAGCATCGCTTCATCACTACTTCCTCCATCCAACATGAAGGTGTAACCCTCCTTTGTTTCTACCACAATACCGTCCCCTTGCCCCACATCCAAAAAGGTTACTGCATTGGTTTTGGGACGTGGCATTCCGCAGATTACAAGAATGACTACGGATGGAATCAGTATTACAAGGAAATTTTTCTTATAATATCCGTAAAACAACACACTTACCACAGCACTCACATAAAGAAAAAGGCTCCATACCGGCGGATGTCCAAGCACTGGATGACTTCCCGGAAGTCTGAGATAGCCGTTTGCAAGTCGTAGGATTCCCCAAGCGGTTCCTCCGGCAATCCGAATTAAAATCGTCGGCAGGCACGGAATCCCCAACACCCCAAGTCCTCCACCTAATAACCCGCACGACAACAATGGGGTTACCAATGGAATAACCAGTAAATTAAGCACCATAGAAAAAAGTGCCACCTGCCACTGATACCACCATACAAGAGGAAAGGTAGCTACAAAGAGAACGTCGGAAATCACAAGGGTTTGCAGTGTCGGGTGTAGCTTTCGATACGTGCGGCCAATCCACTCTTTTCCGAAAAATACGGCTGCGACGGCCACAAAGGAAAATTGAAAGGATAACGAAAACAGTTGAAACGGTGCCACCAGTAATAGCCATATTCCCGAAAATGCCATACTACTTGGTCCATCGTAGCTTCGCCCAATGGCAACGCTTCCAAGATACACCCCAAACATGATGCCTGCACGCAATGCACTGCTTGTTCCTCCCGTTCCAAGCGCAAACAATAGCACAAACAAACACCCTGCCACCATTTGCAACTTTAAAGAAAACGCTCCTTTTTTCAACAGGTACAAAAGCATACAACCAACGATGCCGATATGCACACCGGAAATTGCCAGCACATGTGCAATGCCGGCCATCCGAAACTGCTCCTGCACGGATTTTTCTACCAACTCCCTTCTTCCCAGGCAGACGGCAGAAACCACGCCTGCCTGTTCTTTGGTCAGGTGCTTTGCATACATCCGGCAAAAACTTTGCTTAAGCTCCCATGCTGCTTTATACAGCATCGCTTCTCCCCGTATGTACCACGCCAATCGTTGTTCCTCTATTTCAGGCATGCACTTATTGGAAAATCCTTTTCCAACAATTCCCACTCCATAGTCATAGGTTGCCTCATCAAATCCCCCATCGTTTCTCGCATGCACCGGTACTTCCAAGGTAGCATCCGCGGTAAGATAAGTTCCCTCTGCGTATGGGTATGCCATTTCTGATTTTGATTGATATAATAGGATATCCGGAATGGATAAGACCGCCGTTCCTCTTTGAATACGGCAGTGATGAATGCGATACTGATAGCTTTTCTCGCCTTCTTTGGTCTGTATGATCAAACCTTGAATTATATTCTTTTCCCGGTTGTTTTCCTGCTTGCCAAGCAGACGCTGCACCTCGTCGTAAGCATCATTATAACACCATGCTCTAAAAAACCCAAGAAGTAGCATTCCCGTTGCGACGAGCACCAGGCGGCGTTGCCTTTTCATCCGATAAAGCAGTCCGCCCAGAACCACCCCCACACCAGCCATGAGGCCGGCGCTTCTTGTGTAGGCCACAGCAATTCCCAACATGCAAGCAAGAAACACCCACACAAATGGACGTTTCTCCATAACGACTCCCTCTACTTTTCCTTCACTTCTACCAAATCCAGATTGCGCTCATAATACTCATCCAGAGAAAATTTTTCCCGATAAACAATTCCTGCTTCCCCTTTTACAGAGATTTGCACCTTATTAACTGTCGGTAATTCACACAGAGAATTTACAATCCCGTAAATCACCACATCCTCACGAAGAGAATAGTTCTGTTTCAAGAAGCCTTCGTCAAACACCACAAGACAAACACCATCAATGGTTGAGGTGCTTACCAGTTTTGTCCCTTTCGGAATTACCGAGTGATAGGTTGCGTTCGGTTCCACATCCATCAGTTGTTCTAAAATTGTACGCTCACTTGAAACGCTACTCATGGCATATACATCCCGTTTCACCGGTACCAGTTTCTTTCCGCTCTTATTGGCATAATACAAAGTATACGTCTGTTCGGTAATGGAATTAATCTTTTGTCCCACGTTCTCTACAAACGTATCCCTTCCCATAGCTCCCACAAACCGACCGCTGTTATCCTTCAGCGGAGCATCCGCCACGTAGAAACTGACATAGTCAATTTCTTCAATTTGTAAAAGCGTTCGCACGATGGCCGCCCTCGCAAGTACCTCACGAACAACGCTCATTTCTTCATAGCTATCGTTAAAGTATAAGGTTAGCTGCTTCTTCTCTAATGTATTTGCCACCAACATTACATCCGAAGGGAGTGCCGGCTGTCGCCCCTCTCCCGGTGTTTTGCGCAGTTGCTTTAACAGCTCTCGCACCCTTCCCTTTACCGAGGTATTCTGAAATTCATAGGCAACCGGTTCTATCTTATCTCCTTCTGTATTCAGGTAATATACGCAGGTATCCGGCTCCTGTTTTTTACTTACAGGGTTCTGGCAACCTGTCAAAAAAAGAATTACACACAATACCAATGCGCCAAATTTTCTTTTCATATTCTTACTCCTAGCTTATATAATTTAACGGGATACGCACACTAAAGGTTGTGCCTACCCCAAGTTCACTGTGCACCTTAATGGCTCCGCGATGAAGCAAAATCGAATTGCGCGTAATCGCAAGTCCCAATCCGGTTCCACCGATTTCTCTGGAATGGGATTTGTCCACACGGTAAAAACGCTCAAAAATATGCTCGATAGAATCCTCCGGAATACCAATTCCGTTATCCTCCACCGTTAAATAGAAAAACTGATGGTCCGCATTAAGGGTTACGTGTACCCATCCGCCCTCCTTATTATTATACTTCACCGCATTCTCTACCAAATTCGAAACTGCCAATGACAGCTTTACTTCATCAATTTCCGCACTTACCGGCCGAAAGCTTTCAAGCACAAGTTCCACATTTGCAGCCTGTGCAATCGGCTGAATTCGTTTTAAAATTGTTTCTAAAAATTCATTTATATTCACAAGGGTGATTTCCGGTTTCGTTGCCGACTTATCCATTTTTACTAAAGATAGCAAGTCACTGATTATCTTGCTCTCACGCTCAACTTCATTGGCAATGTCTTCCATAAACTCACGATACAGTTCTGCCGGTGCATCTTCCTGCGCCAAAAGCGAATCTGCCAATACTTTCATCGAAGTAATCGGGGTCTTCAACTCATGGGACACGTTTGATACAAATTCCTGTCGTGACTCGTCCAACACTTTCATATTGTTCAACAAGCCGTTAATTTCTTCGGAAATCATTTCTGTCTCCGCGCACCCCCGCACATGAATTTCTTCATCCATCAACCCATTCTTCCGCTGTTCCAAAGCAAAACGCATTTTCTTAAACGGAATAATCAACAATTCCGAGCACCCCACTGCTCCAAAGAAAATCAGAATCGTAAGAATAATTACCAATACATTTGCCTGGCTGCGATAAAAGTCACGATTGGCCATAATGGTATTGGCCGACATGGTAATTACAAACACGCCCATAATGTCCTGATTCGTGGGATTCACAATCGGAAGCGTCATTTCCAAATATCCGTAGGTTCGATCGTATCGACTATTTACGGTACCACCAAAAGAGGTCACTACTTCTTGCGAAGTAATCACCTTTCCTTCATCCATCTGATAGGTATCTTTCACAATAGTGAAAGTCGGATCTATCAGCATAATTCGTCCATCGTATACGTTTGACAACTGATTTAACTGTGCATCAATCACTTCGGAATTCTGGTTATTCAGATAGTCCGCGCTGGCAATCTGCGTTGCCAGTAACTTTGACTGATTAGAGATTTCAAGTGTCTTCGCTGAAACCTCCCGATCCTCGAAGCTGCGAAGCACACCATAGCGCATCACAAACATCGGACCAAGTCCAAATACAAGTATCAACAAAAACACCCGAAATTGAATACTGTTTATTTTTGACTTTTCTTTACGAATCTTAGACATACTGTTCCTTTATCCCTAACCACGGTAATAATATCCAACGCCCCATTTTGTGTGCACATATTTTGGATCGCTGGCATTTGGTTCTATCTTCTCTCGCAACCGTCTCACATGGACGTCCACTGTTCGCTCATCTCCAGGGTAATCCTTTCCCCATACAAGCTGCAGCAACTGCTCCCGGCTGTATACTTTATTTGGATGCTTTACCAAAAGCTCCAACAAATCAAATTCCTTTGCGGTCACATTCACCGCATTTCCCAGCACATATAACTGCCGTCCATCACAATCCAGTCGCAAATCACCGGATTCAATGACTGCCGGATTCTCCACTACCGGTGCCTTGGCCGAAGTTCTTCGCATAATCGCCTTAATTCGCGCCTTCACTTCCAGTATATTAAACGGTTTCGTAATATAATCATCTGCACCGTATTCCAAACCCAGAATCTTGTCCATGTCATCCCCTTTAGCCGTAAGCATAATAATGGGAACGTCAGAGAACTCACGCACCGCCTGGCACACTTCAAATCCATTCATCTTAGGAAGCATAATATCAAGAAGCATCATGTCATATGCCGTCTCCTTCGCTTTCGTTAGCGCCTCTTCACCATCATAGGCACAATCCACTTGCATTCCGTCCTGTTCCAAACTAAAACGGATTCCTTTCACGATTAACTTTTCATCATCTACTACCAGCACTTTCTTTGCCATACAATCACCTTTCGAGCCATTTGACTATACACAAATCAAATCCTTAATTTTCCGGAAAACGCCTTCTTTAATCCCCTGAATCTTCATAATATCTTCTATCGAGGAAAACTTTCCATTCTGCTCCCGATATGTAAGAATTAAATCAGCCTTCGCATCTCCAATTCCAGGAAGCGTAACTAAGGTCTGTTTGTCTGCTTCATTCAAATTCACCTTGCCTTCTTCTGCAGACGACTTCGGTTTACTCTCTCTACTCTTTCTCATTTCCTTTCTCGTACAGATATGAATCTGTTGTGCATCCGTCACCTTCGCTGCCTGATTCACACCGTCTAAACAGCCCTGCTTCGTCACACCGCCGGCTTGTTTGATTACTTCAAATACCCGTGTGTTCTCTGAAACCGGATAAACCCCCGGTTTCTTAACCGCACCATCAATCTGTACGTACCATGTAGATGTCTCCACTTCCGTTTCTTCTTTAGCAGATTCCTCCGGCTGTGTCAAAAATGCTTTCTCCACATCATTCTCACGGCCGCACCCTGCCAACAACAAACATAGCATAACACCGATTATCCAATATTGTATTCTCTTCACATTGTACTCCTTTCTCGTCCATTCTATACCTCGAAAAAAAGTAAATGTTACAGAATATCATCAAAACGCCACTACTATTTTACTCAAAAATTACAAGTATTACAAGAGTATTTACGAAAAGAATTTTCCAAGCTCGCGAATTAATTTTTCCTTCTCAATACTTTTCAGTAAATATCCCTCCGGTTTCAGCGACAAGACCTGCACCACAGACTCCTTATCATCCTTGCCCGTCAAAAACATAACCGGAATATCTTTGGTGTCCGGTTCGCTTCGCAACATCGCCAAAACCTGTGGGCCACTGGTTACCGGCATTTCGTAGTCCAATAAAATCAAATCCGCATGATTGTTTCCCAACCATTTCAACGCCTGCATACCGGAATTTGCCATGGCAACCTGATAGAATTCCTTTAACCAGCCTCGAATCAGTCCCATGTAAGTCGTATCATCATCTACTATGAGAATACTCTTTTTCGGCTCCGCATTATCATACAGCTGTCCTTTTTTCTTAAGCTCCTTTAAAAAACTTTCGGTATCCAGTGGACGCAGAAACGTGTGGGCTACAATATTTTTTCCAAATTGTTTTTGAGCAAAGCCTAAATCCTCTTCCTCTCCTATGAGCAGAACCTGCTTTCCCGCTTCATCCAATTTTTCATCTAAAAAATGGAACACATCTGCCTTTACACTCTCCTTCTGATCCATGTAATACGCTACAATGTCAACATCCTTCAGTTTTTCATTCAGCGCGTTGATTTCTGTTGTACAAAAAATCACGTCCCATCCGGTTTCCGTCACCTTTTTTTCCAAAGCTTTTGTTAAAAAACTTTCCTTTACCCCTACTAACAATAACGTATACTTTTCTCTCATAAGCGCTCCTTTTCTATGGTAATATTTCCTTGATTCCATCCCAGTCTAATTGTTTCATCAGCCGAATAACATTGTCCATTCGCCCCTCCTCCTCTTTCGGGAGTTGATACTGCATAATGGATTCCAAAACCATTTCCATTGCATCATAGTCCATGGTATCGCAAAACTCCTTCATCGCAAGGTAGGCATCGGCAAGCATTTCCGGTTCTATCAATGCCTTCTCCTGTTCTCCCTTCCGCCTTATAAAGGCTTCTAACGGTTCCTTATAGGAAGTAAACAAGGATAACAGCTCCCTGTTGTGCGCGTTAATGAATTCCAAATCTCCACGCTTCCCGGCATCTTCTAACGTAGCCGCCATTTCGGATAGCTCCTTGGCGCCAATGATACGCGCTGAGCTCTTTAGCGCATGTACTTTTACGGTATAAAACTCATACGCTTTTTCTGTATAGGCATCCGCGATTTCTTTATAATGATCGGACAGGGTCTCATAAAACGTCCGCAGCGCGGCAAGAAATTCCTTTTCACCACCGCAATTCTTCACGCCGTCTTTCACTGATAAATCCACATGTTCAGACAACCAGAGCACTTCTTCACTTAGCGTTTTTTGTTCTTCTATCACCGCCAAGTCCGGTTCCCCTATAAGATTCGATGGTATAAATTGACGTAAAGTTTCCTCCAATTGCTTTCCATCCACCGGTTTTGGTAAATATCCCTGGAAACCACGCTCCTTATAATAGTCTTCTCCGTTCGTAGCCGCATTTGCCGTTAACGCAATAACCGGTGTTGTTATCTGCTTTTCCTGCAGCCTCCTTCTGGTTTCAATGCCATCCATCTGTGGCATCATATGATCCAGTAAAATAACATGGTACCTTTCTTTTTCCGCTTGTTCCAAACAGTCCGCCCCGCTCATTACCGTCGTAATATTTACTTGTGTAGCAGACAATAGCCCCGTAATCACCTGCAGGTTCATTTCGTTGTCATCCACTAACAGCACCTTTGCCTCCGGTGCCACAAATAACGGAACGTACGACGCATACCGTTCTTCTTCCTCTTTTCCTTCTTCAAACTCTCCAATTGGTGTCTTATCCACAATGCCTTGTTTTAAGGTAAAGAAAAAGGTAGAACCCTCACCATACACGCTTTCACAGGAAATATTTCCTCCCATTAAGGTCACAAACTGTTTTGAAATATCGAGTCCTAAGCCGGTTCCCTGAATTCCACTGTTCCGTCGCTCATCTAACCGCTCAAAGGTTCCAAACAGCTTGTCCATATCTTCCTCCCGGATTCCGATTCCGGTATCTTTTACACCATACAAAATGGTAACCTCCGTATCCGTCTGTTCCAAAACTTTCATAAACAGATTTAAGGAACCAATTTCCGTATACTTCACAGCATTCGTCAGCAGATTTAACATAACCTGTTTGATTTTTCCATCATCACCGTACAACCGTTGTGGTATGGTTTCATCCACGTCATATGTAAATCCAAGATCTTTTTCATTGCTGCGTACCCGAATCATTGTTATCAACGAACGCAACAGCTCTTCCACGGAATATTCCCGATTGACCAGATTCATTTTTCCGGATTCAATTTTCGATAAATCCAGAATGTCATTTATTAAGGATAAAAGAGAGTCCGCGGCACGTTTTATGGACTGCGCATACTGTCCCACATGCTTCACATAAGGTTCCATATCCTGGCGTTTGTCCTCTCGCAAAATCATCTCATCCATACCCATTATGGTATTAATCGGCGTACGAATTTCATGTGACATATTGGCCAAAAATCGGGACTTCGCACTATTTGCCCGCTCTGCCTCTTCCTTCGCTGCCCGGATTTCATCATATTGTCTGGAAATAATTGTTGCACGCATAATCTTCATAACCAGCAAAATCAAGACCACAGCCGCAAGCAACACAATCATCACTCTCACCGCCAGCAATTCTAAAAACCGAGGTTTTTTGTACAAATGAAAGGTCTCATCCCGAAGTACATCATAGGTGATTGCATCAAGCACCTGCACATGTAAAGTATATCTTCCATAAGGTAAATTCGTATAACTAAGTGGCGTCATCTCGTCTTTGTACCGCGTTGTTCCCTGGTCGTTTGCTCCCTCCAAATAAATATGCAACAACGGATTCGTCAATCGATAATCCAAAATTGCAGTCTCCATCTGAATTCGTTTCGCATTTGCAGGAATTTGATAGACGCCTTTCTTATCAACCTCTACCTCCTGTTCGTCGCACATAATGCGATTTACCCAAATATGAAAATCATCTTTTAATAAATTATACTGATTTACCGACACCATCCGCACCCCATCAATGCAGCAGAGCAAATAATGCCCCTCCTCATCTAACATGGTATTCCATGCATTGGCCGTTAACGCCGTGGAAAATCCTCTTGCATGGTCAAGGAGTGTATAATGATACGCTTCTTTATCTGCAAGCAAATCCTTCATTTTCACAATAAGAATTCCTGCACTCGAGCTCACCCAGGCTTCCTCATTTTCCGAAATATAAATATCATAATTATTGGTGTAGGGAAAATTATTTAATTTCCGCACGGTTTTGCAATTGTCGTAATACAACGCATTGCTGGTCACATACAGATATCCGTCTTTATAAGATATAATCCGCAGCACAACCGGTGTCGCAAGTCCACGTTGTTCCCCAATATGCTCAAGAAGCTTTCCGTCCTTTATGCGATACACCCCATCACCATCCGAACCTGCAAGCAGGCTTCCGTCCTTACACTCCACCATGGACAAAATCTGTGGTGCCTTCAACCCCTCTTGTTCTCCAATGGTTGCTACCACCTTCTTATTCCGAATAACGGAAATTCCCATATTACTGGTGGCATAAATCGTACCATCCGACGTTTCCATTGCAAATCGAAAACGTCCCCCCAGCGTATGTCCCTGCGCCTCATTAAAGGCCGTCACTTCACCCTTTTCACTTACACAAAGTAATCCATCTTTTCCATAGGTACTGATCCAAAGATTTCCTTTCCTATCCTTCATAAGGTGGCGCACACGCACATCTCGAAAGTACTCCAGATAATCATATTTCAATGGTTTCATGGTTCTTGTATCCAGCATAACCAGTCCATTATCCATTGCAATGTAAAGGTTGTTTTTTATTACCAAAACGCTATTTACAACCCCTTCTTCCAGTCCTGCTTTCTCGAACACATTATAAAAAAGATTCTGGGAATATTCCATAATGCCCTGCTTGTTTGAAGCAAACCAGATATTCCCCTGGTCATCTCGAATTACATCCGAAATGGAACTTTCGAAATTATCTTTCTTAAGGGATGTGATTTTGCCCGATGCACTCACGTATCCCAATCCGTTTTCTGCGCAAAAGAAAAATCCGTTGGTATACTCATCGCACATTATTTTGTTGAAATATGAAACTTTTCCTATTCTATACGTATTTTTCGTTTTTAGATGATTGTCCACTAATTTCAATCGTTCTACGATGTTATCGGACGTTCCCACCACAAACTCAGAATTTCCCATGTAGGCCGCCGATGTATAATAAATACCGTCTTCCTTATAATCCATCTTCTGAATCAGTTTATCATCCTGCATCAGATACAGGCTTCCTCCATTGGTAACCGCGCACACCAGATTATCCTCACCTGCAACCAGCGAACGTACCCCGGAAATATCCTTCCAAGCATCCCCCTGTTTTACGCTGTGATCCTTTAATATGCGCGCACTACCTCCCACGGTACCCACATAAATACACCCGTCTCCATCTTCCACCAACGCACGAATCGAGTACGACGGTAGTCCCTCTTTTGGGGTAAAAAACTCTATTTTTTCGGTATTAGGTCTATAGCATGCCAATCCGGAATCATTGGTACCAATCCACAACATTCCCTTTGTATCTGTATACAATACCATTACGTTTGCAATGCGACGATCCAAATCAATTCGTTCAAATCGTACCCCGTCAAAGCGATACAATCCGGAATAGGTACCAATCCAAATATATCCGTCCAAAGTCTGTGCCACTGCATTGATTTCCGAGGACACTAATCCCTTCGTATTATCGTATACTACGGCTTCATATTCAGCACGATAATCCACCGCTTTTGGCTCCTGCTTCTGGGCGTTCCTTGTCGCTAAAACATACCCATGACTACATAATAAGCAAAAACAAAGAATCGTCCCTAAGATTACCTTTGTCTTCCTCATGGTATGCCTCCTTTACGCTATTTTCCTTTCCATTGTATCGAATAATTGTGGCGAAAGTACGAAAAAAAGTATGCTCCGCCTGGGACTTTCCCAAAACAGAGCATACCTGTTTTTCTTATTTACTCAAGAAACGCATTTCCAATATCATTGCGCATATATTTTCCTTCAAAGTCTATCCACTTCGTTGCCTCATAGGCCTTTTTCCTTGCCTCTATCAGGTTCTCTCCTGTTGCCGTGATGCCGAGAACGCGCCCTCCATTGGTAACAAAAGAGCCATCCTTCTTGGCTGTTCCCGCATGAAAACAGAAATAATCTTCCTTCCCATCAAAGTAATCGCATCCGGAAATGACAAAACCTTTTTCATAAGACACCGGATAACCCTTTGACGCCAGAATTACACAAACTGCTGCGTTATCTGCGAACTGCAGTTCAATGGTATCAAGCGTGCCGTCTACACAAGCCTCCATCACCGTAAGCAAGTCATTCTTCATTCGCGGCAGTACTACCTGCGCCTCAGGATCTCCAAACCGCGCATTGTATTCAAGCACTTTTGGTCCCTGTGCCGTCAACATCAATCCAAAGAAAATAATTCCCTGAAACGGTCTTCCCTCTTGCGCCATCGCTGCCACTGTAGGCTCAAAAATATGCTTCTGGCAATACGCCGCGATTTCTTCTGTATAAAACGGGCTTGGAGAAAACGTACCCATACCACCGGTATTTAACCCCGTGTCACCGTCGCCGGCCCGCTTATGATCCTGGGCAGACGTCATTGGCTTTATGGTCTTTCCATCACAGAAAGTCAAAACAGAAACTTCCCGTCCGGTCATGAACTCCTCAACCACCAGCGTACTTCCGGCTTCCCCAAACTTCTTATCCAGCATAATTTCTTTTACACCTGCAAGCGCCTCATCCAGTGTGTTGCAGATTAACACACCCTTTCCAAGTGCAAGACCATCTGCTTTTAGAACAATGGGCAACTTCGCCTGCTTCAAATACGCTTCTGCCTCGGTTGCATCGGTAAATTTCTCATAGGCAGCCGTAGGAATTCCATATTTTTTCATCAGGTCTTTCGAAAAAGCCTTACTTCCCTCTAGAATCGCTGCATTCTTTCGTGGTCCAAACACCCGTAAGTTACGGGCCTCAAACACATCCACAATCCCACCTACTAAGGGGTCATCCATTCCGACTACCGTAAAGTCAATGCCCTCTTTTTCCGCAAAATCTGCTAATTTATCAAACTCCATCGGCTTGATTGGCACCAAGGTCGCATCCTGGCCAATGCCGGCATTTCCCGGTGCACAATATATGGTTGTCACCTTTGGAGACTTCTTCAAACTTGTAACAATGGCATGTTCTCTACCACCGCTACCAATCACAAGTACCTTCATCATATTCCTCCATTTGCAATCATGGCAATGGCTTTTGGCAAAATAATCCATTCTGCTTCTTCCATTACCCGTCGCTGTAAGCGTTGCGGGGTATCCCCCTCTTTTACTTCTACGGCCTTTTGCAAAATAATGGGGCCGGTATCGGTTCCTTCATCCACAAAATGTACCGTCGCACCGGTCACCTTAACGCCACGGGCAAGAGCTGCTTCATGCACCTTCAATCCGTAGTAACCTTTTCCGCAAAAAGACGGAATCAACGACGGATGAATATTAATGATACGATTCTTATAGGCGCGCACCATCTCCTCCGATATGTTAACCAGATAACCGGCCAGCACCACCAATTCAATTCCGTGGTCCTGCAAACACGTTAGCAATGCTTTGTGAAAAAGCGCCCGTGTCTCAAATTGTTTCGGGCTAATACATAACGCCTCAATATTCGCCTCCATAGCACGATGTAATGCATAGGCATTGGGGTTATTGCTTACCACCAGGGAAATTTCCACATTGGGAATCTTTGCATTGATAATCGCCTGTAAATTGGTTCCGCCACCGGACACCAGAACAGCTACTTTTAGCATAATTCCACACCTTTTTCGCCCTTTACAATTTCACCCACTACGTAGGCCTTTTCACCGGCATTTTCCACAGCTGCAAGCACCTTGTTCACATCCTGCTTGTCTACTGCCAGCACCATACCCAGTCCCATGTTGAAGGTATTGTACATCATCTGTTCTTCAATCTTTCCGGTCTTCTGCAACAACTTAAAAATTGGCAATACCGGATAACTATCCTTCTTCACTACAGCCCTTCTACCCTCCGGAAGCATACGTGGAATATTTTCGTAAAATCCACCGCCGGTAATATGGCTGCAACCTTTAATTCTTACTCCTGCAGTCTGAATCTCCTGCAAGGTCTTAACATAAATCTTGGTCGGCATCAAAAGCGCCTCCCCAAGGGTTGTTCCTAATTCATCGTAATAGGTGTTCAAACTCTCTTTCGTCATCTCAAACACACTTCTTACCAAAGAAAATCCATTGCTATGTACACCACTTGATGCGATTCCGATTAACACATCGCCTTCTGCAATGTCTTTCCCTGTAATTAAATCTTTCTCGTCGCAAACACCAACTGCAAAACCGGCCACATCATACTCATCCTCCGGCATCAATCCCGGGTGCTCTGCTGTTTCGCCGCCGATCAAGGCCGCTCCTGCCTGGCGACATCCTTCTGCAACACCGCTTACGATGGTTGCAATCTTTTCCGGATAATTCTTTCCACACGCAATATAATCTAAGAAAAACAACGATTCACCTCCTGCGCAAGCTACATCATTGATGCACATTGCCACGCAGTCAATCCCTATGGTATCGTGTTTGTCCAGCAAAAAGGCCAGTTTAATCTTTGTTCCAACGCCATCGGTTCCGGATAACAGCACCGGATTCTCCATGTTTTTAAAATTTTTCATGGAAAATGCTCCGGAAAATCCACCCAAACCGCCTAACACTTCTGGGCGCATGGTCTTTTTCACATGCTCTTTCATTAATTCTACTGATTTGTATCCGGCTTCAATATCAACGCCTGCCTTCTTGTAATCCATCTTCTTTCCTCCCTATTCCTACTGTTCCATATACGCCTTTCGGCCGATATCCTGTAATTTTGCATCCTTTTCTTCTACCTGACGCTTTAACTTCGCCGAATAATCCTTCACCCGTTTCAAAAGCGCCTCATCCGAAGTCGCCAAAATCTTTGCTGCAAGAAGTCCTGCATTGGCGCCTCCATTGATTGCAACGGTTGCCACCGGAATTCCGGACGGCATCTGCACAATAGAATACAGAGAATCTCTTCCGCCAAGGGATGTGGTGTGCATTGGGATACCGATAACCGGCATTGGGAAAATCGCGGCACACATACCTGGCAAATGTGCAGCCATTCCGGCTCCTGCAATTATGACCTTAAAGCCCTTCTCCTCAGCGCTCTTTGCATAGTCAAAAAACACATCCGGTTCTCTGTGGGCCGAAATAATGGTCATCTCGTAGGAAACGCCTAATTCGTCCAAAATGTCTGCTGCTTTACTCATGATTGGCAGATCTGAATCACTGCCCATAACAATACCAACTAATGCCATTGTTACTCCTTTCTATAAACCTTGGGAATTTATATATGGTCGTTGCACACCTTCGTCAATTGGGGTGACTGGTGCAAAAACCTTGAAAGTGGGAGCTTTCGCTCCCACTTATCAACTTAGTTCATGGAATCTAATGGTTTATTCAACTCCTCAGTTCCCGGTAATACGAATCGGCCACCGCTGATTAAGTCAATGGTGGTTCCATCATGACGAACTACCGTAATGGTGTCAAGTTCGTTATATGGGATGGTAATATCGGTATGGCAGTTAAAGTAAGCTGCTGCCTTATCCGTATCACGCAATAAGGATTTCTCGTTATCTTTTGCAATTACTTCTTTGCCATCCGGATTAAATACCTTTACATCCTCAGAACGGCTGTAGCAGGTATCTCCCATAGCAAAATGTGGTCCCGTCTTCTCAGCAATTAAGATTGGCAACTGTGCCTGAATATCATACTCTTTACCCATCTTATATGCAACGGTATTGGTACCGATAGCAAATTCACCAATCGGCACGGTCTCATGGTTAAATAACACATTATCCATCATATATTTCTTGTTGTCTTCGTCCTTCTCGAAGTTTGCACAATTGTAGGATTTAATCATACCATCCTCCAATTCAATTTCTAACTCCTTGAAGTTTAAACCATTTAAGTAAACCTGGGTTACATGCAATAATCCATTGGTTCCTTTTAATACCGGAGAAGTAAATACTTCACCTACCGGAATGTTTACATCCGCAACGCAGTTTTCAAATGCACTTTCTTTTTCCGGATTTGAAAGTTCATGAATCTTTATGGTTAAGTCTGTGCGGTTTGCACCTCTACCTTTTACCTTTACAACATCCGCCTGATCAAGTGCATCGATTAATTTCTGCTGGATGGTTTCATAGGTCTTGTAATCTAAAGTATTAACTTTTACCGTTTCTGCGAAAATTTCCTTGAATTTCGGTCCAATTTCAGGAATCGGATAGGAAATAATCGTAAAGCTTCTCTCTTCCGGATTGATGTACTCGGAATTTAATTCCATTGACTGACCGGAGAACTGTGTCTCCAATTTACGCTGCTTCTCGTCGAACTGAATTGCTTCGTCTTTTCTCTTTGGATCGAATTCCTTCTCTCCGAAAGTCTCAAGAACAGCCGGACCTGCATATCCATTTGCCCATACTTTCTGTGCTTCATATGCCTGACGTGCAGTTTCCAGGTAACGTTCTACATATGCTTTATCCAGATACAATGCCATATCTTCCTTATGGTCATAGTTATACTGACGGTTTGCTTCTGTAGTAGAAATAACCGCTGCGCTACAGGTAGCCTTTACGCCATAACCTTCAATATTCTGAACTGCATAACGCATCATACGCTCAAATCCTAATGCATAGTAAAGACGAATACTCTTTTTCGTCTTTAAATCTACCTTCAGACGCTCATATCCAATGCGGAATCCTTCTGTAAAAGTAAAGGCCATAGCCTTTACTTCGTCTTCGGAAAGGCTATTGATAAACTCCGCCGTCTTAATCTCATTCTCGGTTACATGAACACCCATGTAGTATAAATAACGTAAATCGGTTAAATCTGCATTGCAAATGATATCCAGGAAATAATCCCATTCCGGATTCACCATTTCACGAATACGTACTTCCTGCTGAATCTCCACATAATCATGTGCAAACTCAGATAAAATGGTTCTTAATTCTTCTCCGGTGATATCTTTTTCCTCGAAGCGATTGTAAATCTGTACAAATAATTCTTCTAAAATCGTTATAATCTGCTTTTTACCGGTTAATGCACTGGCAAAAAGGTTGGATATACGATAATATAAGTGAGACAAAACCTGTCCCATATCACCCAGCTTTTCAACAGCATACGCTGGATTTCCATAGCTGGTAGCGTAGTTTTCTTCATAAAACTCCTCGTATACTTTCTTATTATAAGCCTGTAATTCTTCTAAAGAAAGCTTACGATATTCCCCTTTTTCACTTAAATCATAAATCTCTTCCATGAGAAGGATTTTCTCAGCTGTTTTCTTGAAGTAATCCTGGAACTTTGCATCCACACTGGACTCCGTAAGGATTTCTCTAATTCTGCCAACAACAAGTTCATTGCGCTCTTTTACAGCTTCATTTTCTTCTTTCGTCATTTCACGATAACCCATAATTACGTTCTCCTTTTCTCCTTTTTCATTTATAATAAAGCGCCCATAACATAGATTCCTACCCAGGACAAAAGGGTTAAACACCCCAACGCCGTCCCAACCGATGGAATCAATTTGTAAATGTCCTCTTCCGTCAGGGATAAAATTTCGACTATCACGCCAACCAACGCAATCAGCATAGACAGCACTCCTAAATCCCCCAAAAACAATCCGGCATTGCCTCCCTTTACAAAGGCAAAATTCACTGAAACAAGTAGCGCAATTAAGGCAATGATTACAATGCCAAACCCTACGCAGCCGCGAATGGATTGTTTTCTTCCGGAAAACTTCGCTCTATCTCTATGTTTCTTCTTTCTTCGAAGCATTTTTCTTTCTCCTTATAGCATTCACCCCAAGATACAAGCCATACCCTAACATGCTTCCCACCGTGTTCATTAAGATATCATCCACATCAAAGCATCCAACCTTAAGCACAAGCTGCATTGCCTCCACACAAAAGCTAAACAAAAAGCAGCATCCGCCTACAAACATACCTCTACGAAACCGTGAACTCATCTGCGGCAACAAATACCCAAAGGGCAAAAAACCAATCACGTTCCCACCCAGATTTACCACTACAAGCCGAGCTCCCAAACTTGCATGATATCGTATATAGCGTGTAATCTCTGCAAATGGTATCACATTATATCCCTTCGCCAGGTAATCCCGTTCAGCAAAAAGAAGGTAGTAAATCAGTACAATTAAATAAAGACAAAAGCATACTTCCGCTATCTTTCGCTGCACATGCACATCTCTTCGCTCCATGACTACCTCTTTATTAAAATACAATCTGCTTCCTCTTCTTTAACAAATGTCCGCCAAAAATAATTGACACAATACCACAACCAATTCCTACCGTTGCAATAATAATTCCAACTACAATGGAACTTACGCCGGAAGCACTCATTGTCTTATAAATCTTCTCGTTCATCTTTCTCTCCTATTTCACACCATATTGATCATAATAATCGTCAATCGATGCGCGAAGCACATCATCAATAATTACCTTTCCCTTATACGGGCGATTATATAAGTGCTCCACCACTTCTTCCATCGTTACAATTGCGGTGGTTTCAATACCAAATGTCTCACGAATTTCTTCTAAGGCACTCTTCTGCGTGGTACCACGTTCCATACGGTCTACAGAAACCACCAGGCCGCAGATATTCACATCTCCCTGCGCTTTCAAAATCGGCACGGTCTCCTTAATGGACGTTCCTGCCGTTGTTACGTCTTCAATAATTACAATACGATCACCGTCTTCAATCGGGGAACCCAATAGAATTCCCTTATCACCATGGTCCTTCATTTCCTTCCTGTTCGAGCAGTAACGAATGTCCGCATTGTACATATTACTTAACTCAATCGTTGTTGCCACCGCCAGTGGGATTCCTTTGTATGCCGGTCCAAACAGCACATCAAAATCAGTTCCATACCGATCATGAATTGCCTTTGCATAATAAGTTCCAAGTCTAGCCATCTGTTCGCCGGTTCGGTAAAATCCGGTGTTCACAAAAAAAGGAGTTTTTCTTCCACTTTTTGTTACGAAATCTCCAAATTTCAACACGCCACAGTCTACCATAAACTCAATAAATTCCTGTTTGTACTGTTCCATTTTTTGTGTCCTCCCATTTCAAACCTTTAAAAAGGTCCCATACCTATTTATACTACCATACTTCCCTCGAAGATTCAATCGAATGTCATGCTTTTTGAAGAAAGTCACTGTAAATGGTTTGGGCAATTCCGGAGATGGTCGATTCATTCACGTAAGAAGCATCCATGGTCGCACGGTAATGGGGCAAACGCTCTTTAAACAGATAATCAATGTTATCTTCGTTTGCCAATGGACGCCCTGCCAGTTCAAGTTGTCTGATATCTCTAGAAATGTAGCACACATATCCGTCACATTTTAGCAGTTGTTTGTTTATTGCATGAAGAGGTGTTCCACCGCCGGTTGCCAGAATGATTCCTTTCATTTGACAAACTTCTTTTAAAACGCTGGTCTCCATCTCTCGGAAGGCAGCCTCTCCCTCCGCTTTAATTATCTGTTCAGGCGACTTGTTATATCTCTTTTGAATTTCAAAATCCAGGTCTACCACCTGTCTTCCGGACATACGTCCAATTTCTCCTGCAATCTTTGTTTTTCCTGCCCCCGGCATTCCAATTAAAACCAGATTTCTTTTTTCTGCAGAAATTTTCTTATATAGATTACGCACGATTTTTGCATCAAAGTTTTTCCCAAAAAATATTTCTTCTGCCCGTGCAGCCTGCGCAACTAACATATACAATCCATCCACGCAGGGAATTCCCAGGGATTCCGCCTGCTGCAAAAGTCGTGTACGACGTGGATTGTATACCAAATCTACCACGCCTTTGCATTTTTGAAATGGACGTAAGTCAATGAGCTGCTCTGTAATATTCGGATACATTCCCACCGGAGTACAATTTACAATGATGTCTGCATCATAATGTCGCTCAATATTCTGATAGTTATCTGTCCCATGACGTGAAATCATAACTGCATCCAGCGCTCGTTGTTTTCGCGCCACATAATATACCGCCGCTGCCACACCGCCGGCGCCAAGAATTACCACCTTCTGATTGGTCAGGCTCATTCTTGCAAACCGGAGTAAATCCTCAAATCCGGATGCATCCGTATTGTGTGCCACCCAATGATACACCAGGGTTCCATCTTCCGCCTGATGTGAAAACTGTTTTACCAGCGTATTGGCACTTCCAATTTCCTTTACTTCATCTGACCATTCTTCACAATAATCCAAAATCGTCTTTTTATACGGAATGGTTACATTCAATCCACGATAATCAGAGTGATGAAGAACGCTTTCCAGTTCCTCCTCCGTTGCCTCCACCAGACTGTAATCGTTACAACCCAAAGCTTCGTGAATTTCTGTGGAATAACTATGAGAAAGGGTTTCTCCCAACAGTCCATAGAATCCACGTACTTCCGTTTGTCTTGCTCTTGATAACTCCATCATCTTTTTAAACAGTACCTTCGTATAGTTACCGTATTTTTCTTCCTGCTCATCAATTTTTTGAAGAATTTGCTCTTCTCTACTTTTTTGGTAAATCGGAAGTCCCTGCTCAAACTTGATCTTCGCAATTTTCTCGCTGATTTCCATACGCTTCACAAACAATTCCTGTATCTGCGCATTGATTTTGTCCACTTCTTTTCGTAAATCTTCTAATTCTCCCATTTCAGGTTCCCTCCAATCGTTTGTAATTCTTCAAAAAAGTAAGGATACGATTTATTAACCGCTTCTGCGCCCACAATCACTACCGGTTCTTTGCAAACACAAGCAGCAACTCCGGCCGCCATGGCAATACGATGATCACCATGTGCATTCACCCTTCCACCTTGCAATCCATTTCCCTCTATTCGCAATCCATCTTCTATCTCAGTCACCGTACCTCCCAGCGATTTCAGAAGTTCTCTCGTCGATTCAATACGATCCGATTCTTTCAATCGTAGCCGTTCTCCATGCACCATCTCCGTCACCCCCGGTGTAACAGCCGCTAGAATTGCCAACGGCGCAACCAAATCCGGAATCTGAGACAAATCCACACTTCTTCTTGCCGATGTCTGCATCCGTTCCACCAACTCTTTTATCTTTGCATCCCCCTGCCAACTCTTTTCATATAGGTTTGGCACTTCAATCTCCTGTCCACATGCGTTTGCCACAATGAAAAAAGCCGCATTGGACCAATCTGACTCAACCAGCAAGCTCCCCGGCGAACAATAGTGTTGTTCCTTTCCCACCAAAAATTCCTTTTCTCCTTGCCGAACCTGCACACCAAATTGCTCCATTACTCCAATGGTCATGTCCACATATGGTTTTGATTCCAGCTCCGTAGAACATTTTATAATTACATCCTCATTTAACAGCGGTGCCATCATAAGTAACCCCGACAAATATTGCGAGCTGACATTTCCGGGGATCTCATATCTCCCTCCTGTCAGACTTCCTTTCATAACAATGGGAAAATTCGCAGTTGTAACCGTTTTTTTATGTTCGATTAAACTTTCCAAAAGTTCTTTTACCGGCCGCTGTGGCAATCGTCCGCTTCCGGTTACTGCCACATAATTACTCCGCGCCGCCGCCATAGGCAAGAAAAAGCGAAGGGTACTGCCGGACTCTCCGCAGTCAACTACCTCTGAAATAAAAACCCTTGCCTCCTGTGAGGGGCGAACCACCAAACGCTCCTCCTCCACCTTCACTTCTGCACCCAATGCCTGCACTGCCCGCACCGTTGCTTTGACGTCCTCGCATAGACCCCGGTAGTAGATCACCGTCTCTTCCTTACAAGCCGATGCGCAGAAAAGCATTCGATGAAGCAATGATTTTGATGAAATGCCACGAATCACTCCTTTAAATCTCCCCGGTTTAATGGTTACGTTCATGCAAATACCTCATTCCTGCCTCGTAAAGCTCTTCTAATGCCTCCAATGGATACGCTTCTATTCTACAATCTCCAATCTCCCGTGGCAATATCAAGGAAATGGTCTTTCCCCTTCTCTTCTTATCAAACCAGGCATCCTCTGCCAGTTCTCCAGGCGAAATCAACGGCTTTTTAGGAAAGTTTTCCTTATCGAGCAAAGAAAAGATTCTTCTTCCCACCTCTTCCGACATGATACCACGGGTACAGGAAATGGCGGTCATCAAATACAATCCTTGTGCCACCGCATCGCCATGACTCGTACCATAGCCGCTTCGTTTCTCAATACTATGCGCCGGCGTATGCCCCAAATTCAAAAGTTTGCGTATCCCCTGCTCTGTAAAATCTTCTTCCACGATACGTCCCTTGTACGCCACACAGCCCGTTACCACTTCTTCCAGTTGCATTTCCTTTCCACTCGCCAGTTCTTCGCAAAAAGAAAACAACGGTTCCCCTGCAAGAATTGCGGTTTTTATTACCTCCGCCATTCCCTGCCTGTATACGGATTGTGGAAGCGTCCGGAAACATGCTACATCCGTTAAAACCAATGCCGGATGCCAAAATAGACCTGCCAGATTCTTTCCCTCCGGTAGGTCTATGGCTGTCTTTCCGCCAACCGATGCATCCACCGCCGCTAATAACGTCGTTGGAATCTGCACGTAGGAAATTCCCCGTAAATACACTCCTGCAGCAAATCCTGTTAAATCGCCAATCACACCGCCTCCAAGTGCAACCAGAGTATCCCCGCGATCCATTTTATTTTTTGCCAAAAAAGACAATATTTGTTCAATCGTATTTATATTTTTTGTTTCTTCCCCAGCTTTCAGCACAATGCTCGTCACTTCGTAATCTGCTTCTTTTAACGCTTTTACCAGTGTTTCCAAGTAAAAAGTTGCCACGTTCTTCTCTGTAATCACAGTCAACTTTCCGCAAATCCCCTTCTTTCGGAAAATGTGTCCACAGGTCTTTAACGCACCTTGTTCGATTACAACATCATACGGGCGGGATCCATTGACGGTTACCGTTGCCATGCTTTCCTCCTATCTTACTGCTCCAATCAGCTGTCTTATGTCGGAAATGTCATATCGCTCCAAATACGCTTCCATGCCTGCTACAATATCCATACAAATAGATGGATTTCGGAAGTTCGCGGTGCCAACGCTTACCGCTGTAGCGCCTGCAAGCATCATCTCTATTGCATCTTCACAAGAGGCAATTCCGCCCATTCCAATAATCGGAACATCCACCGCCTGCGCCACCTGATACACCATGCGTACTGCAATGGGATGAATCGCAGGACCCGATACGCCTCCGGTCTTATTGGCAATTGCGAAGGTTCTACGGTGTATGTCTATCTTCATTCCAGTCAGGGTATTGATTAACGACAATGCATCCGCACCGCCGGCAACCGCCGCTTTTGCCATCACCGTAATATCGGTAACATTTGGACTAAGTTTCATAATGATCGGTTGCTTTGCTACTTTTTTAATTTCTTTCGTAATCTGTTCTACCGCCCTCGGATCTTGTCCAAACGCAATGCCGCCCTCCTTAACATTCGGGCAGGAAATATTGATTTCCAACAAATCTGCATTGCTGTCTGCCAACTGCTCCACCACCGCAACGTATTCCGGAATACTCTTTCCAACAACATTCACTACTACTTTTGTATCATATTCCTCAAGAAATGGCAAATCCCTTTTCTTAAAAACTTCAATTCCCGGGTTCTGGAGTCCAATTGCATTCATCATACCACTTGGCGTCTCCGCAATTCGCGGTGTCGGATTTCCCGGCCAGGGTACATTGGCAACTCCTTTTGTCACCACCGCGCCCAAACGATTCAGATCAACAAACTCCGAAAACTCCATTCCGGAGCCGAATGTTCCGGACGCAACCATCACCGGGTTCTTCAACGCAACTCCAGCAATCTCCACACTCAGGTTTCTCATAGCGTAACCTCCTCTGCCAAAAATACCGGTCCTTCTTTGCAAATTCGCTTATTATGAACCTGGGAATGCTCATCTTTTTCTTTGCTTTGACACACGCAGGCCAGACAAGCACCTATCCCACATGCCATTTTTTCTTCTAAGGAAAGATAACAGCGAATCTGCTTTTTGGCCGCATATTCTTTGATCGCCCGAAGCATTGGAGTCGGTCCGCAAGCGTAAATTACATCCGCTTCAATTGCCTCTTCCCGCATTGCATCCAATACATTTCCTCTTGTTCCATCACTTCCATCCTCCGTTGCCACATACACCTTCGCAACCTTGTCAAACTCTTCCCGCAAAAATTGCTCACTTCGATAACCAAGCACTGCTGTCACCCTTTGCGAAAAAGCACTTGCCAGCCCAAGCATCGGCGGGATTCCAATGCCACCGCCAATTACCACAATCTTTCCTTCTTCCTTGGAAAATCCATTTCCAAGGGGTCCCATAATTTCAATGGTATCCCCTTTTTTCTTATGAGAAAATTCCTCCGTTCCCGCACCGGCGATGCGGTATACGATTCGAATTTTCCCTTCCTCTTTCTTTATTTCACACAAACTAATGGGGCGTGGAAGCATACGGCTTTTGTCGTCACTATATACCGCAATAAACTGGCCCGGCTTCGCCTTACACGCAATCTCCGATGCCTGTATCCACATACTATAGATTCCCTCTGCAAGCTCTTTTTGTTCCACAATACTTGCTGTCTGTTTCACTTTTTCAGACATGGTCTTTCTCCCTTCTCTCTTACAACTGTAACAATGCCTTTTCAATGTCCTCTTTCATCGCAATGACCGCTTGGCGAGACGCATCTGCAAAATGCTCTTCGCCAAAAGACTGATAGGCTTCCTGCTTGTACGCTGCAATAATTCCGCGGGAGGAATTCACAATGGCTCCTAACCCATCTTTATTAAAGAAATGCACCAAATCCGCACCTTTTCCACCTTGTGCACCATATCCCGGCACTAAGATGTAGCTTTTTGGCATTACGCTTCGTAGTACTTTTCCCATTTCCGGATAGGTTGCACCAACAACGGCACCCACATAGCTATAGTCATCTCCCATGGCATCCTGTCCCCAGGCAGCCACCTTCTCTGCCACATGCTCATACAATGGTTTTCCATCAATCAAACGGTCCTGAAACTCTCCGCTTGAAGGGTTTGATGTCTTTACCAGAATGAAAATTCCCTTCTTTTCTTCCTTGCAAACATCCACAAATGGTTTGATTCCATCGGTTCCCAAATACGGATTAACGGTTGCAAAATCCGCATCAAATCCTGCATACTGCATCGCTCCTACACTGACTTTGCCCAAATGAGCCGTTGCATATGCACCGGAAGTTGATCCAATGTCTCCACGTTTCACATCCGCAATTACCACCAAATCCTTTTCGTGGCAATAGTCAATGGTTTTCTTGTACGCAACAATTCCCGGCACACCAAATTGCTCATACATGGCAATCTGCGGTTTTACTGCCGGAATCAAATCACACGTTGCATCCACAATCGCCTTGTTAAACTGCCAAATCGCCTCTGCTGCACCCTCAAGGGTCTCGCCAAATTCCTCAAATGCCTTCTTCTTAACCGGCTCCGGAATGTAGGAAAGCATTGGGTCTAGTCCTACAACAATGGGTGCACCTGTTTTCTTAATTTTCGCTGTTAGTTTGTTAATCATAGTCTTTTCTCACTTTTCTTATTTTATTAATTCACCCTTTAAGATGTTGCCATCGCAAATGGTGTATTTCACTTCTCCATAAACATTCATTCCATGAAATGGCGTGTTGTGTCCCATGGATGCAAACTTTGACGCATCCACACGATACTTTGCCTCCGGATCAAGAATGGTTACATCCGCCGTTGTTCCCGGTTGCAACGTTCCTGCACCTTCGCCCTCAAGAATCCCTGCTATCTTAGCCGGCCCTGTGCTTAAAAGTTCTGCAATCCGCAATGCAGGAAATTTTTCTTCACGATACAGTTTTGTAATCGTTAACGGAACTACCGTTTCCAGGCCAACAATACCAAATGCTGCCTGAAGCATACTGCCGTTCTTCTCCTCATCGCTATGCGGCGCATGATCAGTAGCAATTGCACCAAGTGTGCCATCCCTGAGTCCTTCCACAATGGCTGCCCGATCTGCTTCTCTACGAAGAGGTGGATTCATTTTATAATTTCCATCATCCGCTGGAATATCCTCACTTGTCAAAACAAAGTGATGTGGACAGGCTTCTCCTGAAACCGCCAGCCCTTCCCTCTTTGCCAGGCGAAGCATTCGTACACTATCCTTTGTCGAACAGTGGCACAAATGTAGCTGCGCTCCCGTCTCTTTCGCAAGCAAAAGATCTCTTGCAACGATTATATCCTCCACTGCGTTACTGATTCCCGGAAGAGAAAGCTCTTTTGCCTTCTCGTCCATATTCATTACGCCACCTTGCACCAGCGGTTTATCTTCGCAATGTGCAAAAATCGGCATCCCCAATTGCCTGGTTTGTATCATTGCTTCACGATAAATTCCGGAGTCCATTACCGACTTTCCATCTTCGCTAAATGCAATGGCACCGGCGCTACTTAGTTGTTTAAGCGGAGCCAGTTCCTTGCCCTCCATTCCTTTGGTAATGGCTCCTACCTGATGAACGTGAATGCCTGTCTTATCGCCTTTTTCCTCCACGTACCGAATCACGTCTTCCGAATCTGCCACCGGTTTGGTATTCGGCATGGCAAAAATCGTAGTATATCCACCAGCAATGGCTGCCTTGCATCCGGTTTCCACTGTCTCCTTATACGTCAATCCCGGATCCCGTAGATGGACATGCAAATCTACCAATCCCGGCATTACCCAACAACCGGTTGCGTCAATTACCTTGTCCGCCACTGCTTCCTCTACTCCCTGGTCATCTGCAATTTGCCCGTCAGCAATCCACAGGTTTGCAATTTCGTCCCGCCCACAAGATGGGTCCAAGACTCTTCCATTTTTAATCAGTATACGCATTCCTTACCCTCCAAAAGGGGCTACGCATTCGCGCAGCCCCTGTATCTTATAACTTCACTTTCTTCTCTTCCACATATTTTGCAATATTCGAAGCATTTACATATTTCATTGCCTGTTGGTCATTCACCACAACCAACGTTGGTGCCTGCATAACACCATATTTTCTTGCCAACTCTACGTTCTCCTGTGCGTCAATAAGAATATAATTCTCATCTTTGAGCGTTTCCTTGGCAATGGCACAATTCGGACACGTCTTCGTCGTGAAAAGATACTTGATGCTGTCTTGTTCTTTAATCGTTACCTCTTCATTTGAAATGGTAACCCGCTTAGGCGTAATCTTATGATCCTTGATATCCAGAACCCGGTATAGCTTACGGTTCTTATATTCCTGTGCCTTTCCATCGTTCCAGTTCTGCACCGGACGATAGTAACCGGTAATTCGGCTATACACCTCAGCCTTCGCGCCGCAATGTGGACATTCAAAATGTTCACCGGCCAAATAACCATGTTCCTTACAAATAGAATAGGTTGGTGACAAGGTGTAATACGGCAGCCTGTAATTCTCAGCAATCTTTCTCACAAGGCTGGCTGCTGCCTTCCAATCCGGTAATTTCTCACCTAAGAACGCATGGAATACGGTACCGGATGTGTACAAGGTCTGCAACTCATCCTGAATATCCAATGCATCAAAGATATCCTCGGTATATTCCACCGGAAGGTGTGAACTGTTTGTATAAAATGGGGTATCCCCCTCTTTTCCTGCTGTAATAATGTCTGGGAAACGTTCCTTATCATGTTTCGCCAAACGATATGTTGTGGACTCTGCCGGAGTAGCCTCTAAGTTGTAAAGGTCTCCATAAAGCTCCTGATAATCTGACAGACGGTTTCGCATATGATTCAAAACATCCTGCGCAAACTTCTGGGTTTCCTTATGTGTCAAATCTTTTCTTAACCAGTTGGCATTCAGACCAACTTCATTCATACCAATCAATCCAATAGTAGAAAAATGATTGTTAAAAGTTCCCAAATATCGCTTGGTATATGGATACAATCCTTCCTCTAATAATTTGGTAATAACGCCACGTTTAATCTTTAAAGAGCGAGCAGACAAATCCATCAAATGATCTAAGCGGTTGTAGAAATCCTTCTCATCTTCTGCAAGATATGCTATACGCGGAAGGTTGATGGTAACTACACCCACGGAACCGGTGCTTTCTCCTGATCCGAAGAATCCTCCGGACTTCTTACGCAATTCACGTAAATCCAAACGTAAACGACAACACATAGAACGTACGTCGCTTGGTTCCATATCGCTATTAATATAATTCGAGAAATACGGCGTACCATATTTTGCCGTCATCTCAAATAACAATCGATTGTTCTCATTATCTGACCAATCAAAGTCACTGGTAATGGAATAAGTCGGAATTGGATACTGGAATCCTCTTCCATTGGCATCGCCCTCAATCATAATCTCCAAAAAGGCTCTGTTTACCATATCCATTTCTTTCTTACAATCTTTGTATTTAAAGTTCATTTCCTTTCCACCTACAATCGCCGGCAACTCCGCCAAATCCGCCGGAACCGTCCAATCTAAGGTGATATTGGAAAATGGAGCCTGTGTTCCCCATCTGCTTGGTGTATTCACGCCGTATACAAAGGCTTCAATACACTTCTTCACTTCATAATAGGTTAAATTATCCACTTTAACGAATGGGGCAAGATAGGTATCGAAGGAGGAAAACGCCTGCGCTCCTGCCCATTCATTCTGCATAATTCCTAAAAAATTAACCATTTGGTTACATAACACGGATAGATGCTTTGCCGGCGAAGATGTAATCTTCCCTGGTATGCCGCCAAGCCCCTCCTGTATTAACTGTTTCAAGGACCAACCTGCGCAATATCCTGTGAGCATGGATAAATCATGCAAGTGAATATCCGCATTACGATGTGCATCCGCAATTTCCTGGTCATAAATTTCTGACAACCAATAATTTGCCGTGACTGCACCGGAGTTACTAAGAATCAGACCACCTACGGAATACGTTACGGTAGAATTCTCTTTCACTCGCCAGTCTTCTACCTTTACATAGCTGTTTACGATCTCTTTGTAGTCCAAAATGGTAGATTTCATGTTACGCATCTTCTCACGTTGTTTACGATAAAGAATATATGCCTTTGCCACATCCGTGTATCCGGCCTGCTCAAGCACTGCCTCTACACTATCCTGTACATCTTCCACGTGTATCTTGCCATTTTCAAGTTTTGATTGAAAATGTGCCGTCACACGAAGCACCAGCAAGTCAATAATTTCATCATTGTACTCTTTGCCGGTGGCTGCGAACGCCTTAGCAATGGCTTCGCTGATTTTCTTAACGGTAAAATCCGCTACCTGACCATCTCTCTTTACTACTTCAAACATTCTATTTACACTCCGTCTTCTTCTAACTCTTGTTACACTTTTTTGTGTCGGCCTCACAAGAATATTGTAACAAAAGGGCAGGAAGTCGTCAAGTAAAAATACCATATATAGATATTTTTCACTTTTTCTTCAACTATATATTGTACATCTCCTTAGGCACGTAGGCTTTCACATAAATGCCATCCTGGCGGTATTCTTCTTCCAAAAGCTCTCCATATTTTCGAATACTCTGTATCTTCGAAGCGTCCTCATAGCGGAAAACTTTCTCTAATAAGGTCTTATCTTCGCGCAAGAATTCTTCCAAGGCTTCTTTTACCGCTTCCAGTCCCTCCTCCTTCTTTGCAGAAATCAGGAGGGTTTTGTCCGCCTTTAAATCTTTCAACACTTCTTTGTCATATACAATATCTTGTTTATTAAACAAAGTTAAAATCTTTTTTCCGGAAACGCCCAGCTGATTTAGTGTTTCGTACACAATATGCATCTGCTTATCCCGTTGCGGATTAGAAGCATCCACCACATGAATAATATAATCCGCATACTTTGCTTCCTCCAGGGTGCTCTTGAACGCTTCCACCAGATGGTGTGGCAACTTACGCACAAATCCGACGGTATCTGTAAGAAGAATTTCCTGTCCGGAGTCTAATTTTAAGTTTCTTGTGGTAGGATCCAGGGTAGCAAATAATTTATCCTCTTCTAAAACCTCCGCATCTGTCAGGTGATTCAAAAGCGTAGATTTTCCTGCGTTGGTGTACCCCACAATCGCAGCAACCCTGGTACTACTCTTTTCTCTATTCAGGCGCGTCACTTCCCGATGGCGCTGTACATCTGCCAATTCCCCTTTTAACTGAGAAATCCGATTCTTAATCAGACGGCGATCTACCTCCAGCTTTTTCTCACCGGGGCCACGGGTTCCAATCTTACCACCTTGTCTTGACAGGGAACGTCCATATCCCACCAGACGCGTAGCACGATATCGAAGCTGCGCAAGCTCCACCTGAATTTTACCCTCACTGGTGGTTGCCCGCTGTGCAAAAATATCAAGGATAATTAACGTTCTGTCCATTACTTTACAATGCAACTCATTTTCTAAATTCTTAATCTGCGCCGGGCTCAATTCATCATCACACACAATTCCGGTAGCCTCCAGCGCTTCCAACATTTCTGCAATCTCTTCCAATTTACCGGTTCCCACGTAATGTCCCGGGTGAACCTGTTCCCGATTCTGTACAATTTTTCCCACGGTAACAGCGCCTGCCGTATTACACAATTCTTCCAATTCCGCCATGGAATCCTCGGTATCATCTCCCTCTGAAAGGCAAATGCCAACCAGTATCACCCGTTCCGTCATCTCTGTATTTTCGTAAACTGTCTGCATAGGTCACCTCATTCTTTCATCGTATAATTTAAAAATGCCATCTCTCGCTTTGCCTTCTTATCTTCCGGATATTGCTGCACATACATCATCAACTTAGCTTTCGCTTCCTTCTTTTTCCCAAGCCGCTCCAGAGCCACAATCTCCCATTCCATCAAATTTCTGTTTTCTTCTTCAGAAACCAATCCCTTGGCCTCTTCAATGTAAGACAGGGCTTTTTCATATTCCTTTTGTTGCAAAATCAACTGAATCAAACGCATCTTGGCAAAGCCATCTTTCTTGTGCTTCTGGTCATAGCTTTTGTAAATTCCATAGGCCTGTTCCTTCTCTCCATTGGCTTCATACACCCTGGCCATATACAATTGTGCCTCGTCGCTGCCTTCATTTTCTGCCTTGGACAGACACTGTTTTGCATTCTCGTAATCTTTAAACAAATAATATATCTTCCCTTTATTCAGTGCATCCTCGCCGCTTTCTTCCTTCAGCATCAACGCCTGCTCCAGATAATTCTCCGCCACGCTTCTTGTTCCGCCTGCCGCAATATAGTTTCGATAAATCGCTATATAGAGGTTAAAATTCTTCCCATCGTTAGCAATGGCCTCTTTATAATCTTTCGCAGCTGCATTGAATTTCCCCTGCATACCCTGTAAATTTCCACGCTGAAGGTATGCCGTTGCATTTCCAGGTTCTAAGTTAATCAAAGCGTTATACACTTCCTCCGCCTTTTCATAGCTCCCCATCTGCGCAAGCGACTGTGCCTTATAAAAGCATATGTCCTTCTCAATGTCACTCACTCTTCCATTGGCACAATCAAGTGCTCTTTGAAAGGTTTTCGCCGCACTTTCGTAATTTCCTTTTTCCATATATTGAATTCCCGCCTTACGGTAGGATAATTCTTCCTGCTCATTCGGGTTACGAACGCCACATCCACCCACTAACAGCGTACTCGCTACCAACAGCGCACCGATGATGTGTTGTCTTTGCATTTTCGATCCTCCTATGTAACACATACTGCTGTCATTATACCACGAAAGCACGAGGAGAAACAATATTTATATTGTTTCGACGACGCTACGCGATAACCGTCGCTCTGCGGCGGTTATCTCATAAAGCCCTCCGTGATACAAAGAAAAAAAAGCCACAGACAATCCGCCCTGCGCACTATCTGTGGTTTCTTTGCGTCTACACGCTACTACTGATGATTCTCTTCATGATTTTCATGATTTTCATGATTTTCATGATCTTTATGCTCTTTGTCATCCTCATGGTCGTCGAGATGTTCTTCTTTCTGATTCTGTTCCTCATTGTTATCTGTCAAATCATCCACGCCGTCCTCAACACCATCAACCATGTCGTCCACTGCATTTCCGGTACCATCCACAACATCATCTACCGCATCACCGGCATCTTCCATCATGGTATCCTCATCCTGTTTTTCTTTTTCACCGCACCCAACGGCAAACACCAGCATTCCGCAAAGCAGAAAGCCTAAGACATAACGCTTGAAATTCTTCATGCTATTTCCTCCAAATAATCTTTTTCTCTAGTTTTCCCCAGACCTGCCAATCTTATTCATCGTTTCATCTTAGAACGAAAGATGAAACTTGCCAAATAGGAAAAAAGCAACGCTGCTCCGACGCCGGTTGCACAGGCCGTGAATCCACCGCAAAAAATGCCCATCAGTCCTTTTTCATCCACGGCCTCTTTCACCCCTTTCCATAGAACGTTTCCAAAGCCCAACAACGGTACACTTGCCCCTGCTTTCGCATAATGCAAAACCGGTTCATAGATTCCAAGCGCCCCAAGCACTACGCCTGTGCACACCAACAATACCATAATGCGCCCCGGCATCAATTTTGTTTTTTCCATCAACACCTGTGTAAGGGCGCAGATTAAGCCACCTACCCAAAAAGCATTTACAAAATCCATCTCACACCTCCCATGCATTCCTGCCAAATCTCAAGAAAAAAAGCAGGAAAGATTTCTCTCTCCTGCTAGTATTCGCATTTTCTTTACTTGTATGCACTATCGCGCCAAAAAGTCTACCACTTCTCCGATATACATCGTATGGTAGTCGCCTTCGGCATAAAACTTCTCATGGATCGTCGTATCTAAGAAATTCTCCTCCAAAATCGGCACCTCTGCCAGCTTCTTACATACAATCGCAAAATGGCACTCATCCACAAAAGGAATATCCTTGTGATGATTCACATGGAATCCGGTCGCCGCATATTTATCTTCGTTGCGTCCGGACACAGCGCCAAAGTACTTCAGCGAATTCATTTCCTTCCCCTGGAAAAAGCTGAGAGAAAAGGTATCAGAACAATCAATTAGTTCCTTGGTATAACGACTCTCTCTTACATAAATGGTTACCACATGTTTGCCCCATAATTCACCGACGCCTCCCCAAGAGACCGTCATACTATTTGCTTTTCCATTGCTCTCTGCTGTCAGCAATGCAAATTCCTGCCCAATCATTACGAAGGGATTCATTTCAATCATTTCAACCGGCATATCCTGAAAAGTATGCATAGTACACCTCTCCTATCTTGAAAACATTATTTTTTCGCTGTTGAACATTCTGGTCATGATGAATACGCACACTACCATGAAAACTAAATTTGATAAAACCGTCACTCCCACTTGTGTCATCGTATATTTCATTGAGAATATTCCACTAAATAGCATAGCACTATTATATATCGGAATTGTGAACAAGGATAACGCATGCTTTCCTTCGCTCATGGAAGAAACCACTGCCACTACCGTACCAACCAGCATAATCGGAGATGCATAACTGCCTGCTTCCTTAATACTTTTTGCAAATGTAGAAACAATGGAAAAAATACTAATAATGCAAAGCACTGTAGCAAGTACTGTAACACTTAATGCCACGTAATCGGTTACCGTATACACATTGGCAGACAGATTTTTTTCGGAATCCCCCATCAGCTTCGGTAATGAAAGCAACACACCCATCGTACTTGATACACCGCTCAAAAGTGCGAACACCGAAAGGCTAATGACCTTTCCAAGGGCTATGCTGGAACGTTTCACCGGTGTAACTAACAACGTTGCCATTGTACCGCGCTCTTTCTCGCCGGCAATGGCCTCCGGAGCAACCGCCATACAACCGCTCATCAGCATCATAATCAACAACATTGGAACCATCATGGAGAAAACTTTCGCCGTGGTATCCGCTTCCGTAGCCAAATCAAATTTCACATCCGTATCCGCATTGACGTCAAATTTATTTGACATCGTAGTCTCGTAAGCATCGTAAGCTGCCGTTACCGTCTGAAAAAGTGCCTCTGACTCTTTTGCCGCGGAGTTATAGTAAATAGCAATCTCCGGTGCCTTCTCTCCGCTGGCAATGGCATCATAAGCAAGCACATCCTCATCAAAATGTTCCGGGAAAACCAACAACATATCCACTTTCTGGTCTTCGATTTTCCGCTTTATGGACTCCACTTTCGAAGTCTCTGTTTTATGATATGTAATCTTTAAGGAATTTAGAATCGTTTTTCCGGATTCCGGCTCATTTACCACGTAAACCTCCGGCTTATACGTTTTATCCGGTGCCATAAAATCCTCCATCAGTTGCCCAATCAGAGTATACATAACAAAAATAATCAACCCGGGCAAAATCACCGTTGACAAAAACAGTCGTTTATCTCCGAAGAATCGGCGGAACTCTTTCTTAATAATCGTTAGTAATTCGCTTCTCATGCTAAGCTCCCCTCCGTTTCTTCATAGATTTCAAAAAATCTGTCTTCTAATGTTTTTCCTTCGCATACAGCATCCAGATCTCCGCAGGTTACCATCTTACCATTGATAATAATCCCCACGCGATCGCACAATTTCTCAACCAGTTCAAAAATGTGCGTAGAAAGAATAATGCTCTTTCCTTCTTTTTTCAAATCCTTCAAAAAGTCTGTCACAACCTTTGCCGTAATAACATCTAACCCATTGGTTGGTTCGTCAAAAATAATAAAGCGCGGATTATGCGCAATCGATACCACCAAGGATACCTTCTGCTTCATTCCGGTGGAAAGATTTGCCACCTTCACTTCCGCGAACTCACTAATTCCAAACCGCGCAAACAATTCCTCTTTCCGTGCTTTGCAAGTCGCTGCATCCACGCCATGCAACGTTGCAAAGTAATCAAACAGATAATTCGGTGTAAAAAAATCTTCTAACTTTAACTCACTGGTCAAAAATCCAATTTTCTTTCGTACCTCAACCGGTTCCTTTGTGGAACTGGATCCATCCACAAGAATCTCTCCTTCATCCGGCTTAATCAACGTCGCAATCATACGAAGTGTTGTGGTTTTGCCGGCACCATTGGGACCTAACAGTCCAAAGATTTCGCCCTCATATGCTGAAAAACTCAGATGATCGACGGCCACTTTTTTCTTACTGTTGGTCTTTTCCAATTTCATCTGCTTCTTTGAAAGCGTAAATGTTTTGGAGATATTCTCTACTTGTAAAATCTCTTCCATGTCTTTCCTCCTATCCATTTTATAGACGAAGTGTATCATACTTCACGGAAACTTTCAATAACAACTCCATGCGCAATCCCCGGAACACTCTTTCCTTCATTCAAACTTACCGTAGAAAGCAGCGCCCCTGTAGGCACAAAGAGAATACGCTTTTTTTCTCCTGTCGCAAGCCTTGGCAAATAGTACGCTGCCAAAACCGATGCACAACATCCACAACCGCTGCCGCCACTTCCAACCTTCTGACTTTCGCAGTCAAAAATCTTAAGCCCGCAATCCTCATGTTGTCTTGAAATATCAATTCCCTGTTTTAGAAGAAGTTCTAACAGCAATTGCTTTCCAACTTTTCCCAAATCCCCGGTAACAATGGCATCATACTCCTGCGGTTTTCTTTGAAAATCTGCGAGATGAGTCGCAATCAGTGCTGCTGCCGCCGGTGCCATGGCCGCTCCCATATTCATGGAATCTTTTACTCCGTAATCCACAATACGACCCGTGGTTATACCGGTTATCCCCACCTCCTTCGCTTTTTTCCCAAGCAAAAAAGCACCGCCTCCGGTTACCGTCCAGGTTGCAGAAAGCGGACGTTGTCCTGCGTATTCCAAAGGTGTTCTAAACTGGCGCTCCGCCGAGGCAAAATGACTGCTGGTAAGCGCAACGACGTGATCCGCGTACCCTGCGGCCATGGTCATAGCTGCAAGCCCCAGTGCTTCGCCTACTGTAGAGCATGCACCATAAATACCAAACAACGGAATCTGAAAGGCTTTTACGCCAAAAGACGTGGCAATATCCTGCCCCAGCAAATCCCCTGCAAACAAATAGCGCACCTGGTTAGGCGTTTGCTTCGCCTTGTCCAGTACGCCGGAAAGTAAGCGGCTCTGCAGGGCGCTTTCTGCCTCTTCCCAGGTTGTTTGTCCAAAATAGTCATCCGGCTCCACGCTATCAAAGGTTTTACCAAGAGGGCCATCTCCTTCTTTTTTTCCCACAATGGATGTCCACGCTTCAATTCCCGGTGGATTTTCAAAGCAAAGACTCTGTTTTCCGCGCTGTTGTTTCATTCTTCCTACTCCTTTTTTGACAGTAGGATATGCATAATCAATCAAACTATACCTGTTTTAAAAAAGCTTCGATATCTTCTCTTTTTCCAACCAGCGTACCCTGAATCATTGGCGACTTTCCACCGCCCTTTGCAGCAAAGGTTTCTTTTAACGTTCCCTGTAGCATCTTCATATCCAGCACGTTGCTGGCCATCATGTAGCGATAGGTCGCTTCCTCGGTTTGTACCAATACAGCCGCCAGCTTCTCTGCTTTTTCTCCCATTGCGTTCATCAATTGCCGTTGTGCATTGGCATCGTACTCCGTTTCAAAAGCAACCAGTACCGGAGCACTTTCCATTTCCGCCGCTTTCTTTTCGATTAATTGCGTCAAAAGCGCGGCTTTCTTTCCCTTTTCCCCTTGCAACTCTTCCTTCAACCGTGCAATGGCTTCCGGAATTTCTTCTGCTTTTACGGACAACGCACGCATGCTTTCTTTCACAACCGCACGTTGACTTTGCATCATAGCGATGGCGCGCATGCCACACGAAACCGTCAAGCGTACGCCTCCTTTGTAGTTTTCCCAACCGGTAATCATTAACGCACCAATTTCCGTTGTTGACGCAACGTGCGGTGCACAGCAGGCACATAGGTCAATTCCTTCAATACGCACCAGGCGAACCGGGCCGTCAATTTCTTTTTTACTGCGATACTCCAATTCTTTCAAACGCTCCGCCTCCGGATAGCCACACTGAATCCGGATGTTCTTCCAAATGGCCTCATTGGCCGCGCGCTCAAGTTCAAACAATTCTTCCTCCGAAATGACGCCATCATAGTCCACCGTCATCACTTCCTCCGTCAGATGAAAGCCCACGTTCTGATATCCGTAGCGTTGATGTACCAATCCCGACAGCAGATGTTCCCCGGAATGATGACGCATCAGCTCATAGCGATGTGAAAAATCGATACATCCCTCCACTGTCTGTCCTTCTTCTATGGCTGCCGCTGCAGGTAGGGTATGCCAAATGATGCCCTCTTTTATTTGCACATCTTGTACCTCATACCCTGCAAGGGTCCCCCAATCCGGAGACTGGCCTCCCTCTTCCGGAAAAAACATGGTTGCACTTAACGCCACCTGTTTTGTTCCTTTTTCATCCTTTACCTGTTCCACCCTGGCCGAAAATAGTTTTCCGTAGGGCGCCTCATCATATAATTTCTTTGTCACTTCTTTTTCCTCCAAAAAACAGGCCATGAAAAAGCAGCTCGCCGCTCTCTCATGACCTGCACAGTTTTTTCTATTCTTATAGAGTTGGTCCGGCTTTCACCAAAGCCTTACCAGCTTCGTTACCCTCGTATTTTGCAAAGTTCTTTACAAAACGTCCGGCTAAGTCTTTCGCTTTCTCTTCCCATTCGGAAGGATTTGCGTAGGTATCGCGTGGATCTAAAATCTTGGTGTCCACACCGTTTAATTCCGTTGGAATCTCTAAGTTAAACATCGGCAACTGCTTGGTTGGCGCCTTGTTAATGTCGCCATTCAAAATAGCATCAATGATTCCTCTGGTATCCTTAATGGAAATACGCTTACCGGTTCCGTTCCATCCGGTATTTACCAGGTATGCTTTTGCTCCATTGGCTTTCATTCTCTTCACCAGTTCTTCTGCATACTTGGTCGGATGCAACTCTAAGAATGCCTGTCCAAAACATGCGGAGAAGGTTGGTGTCGGTTCGGTAATACCGCGCTCTGTTCCGGCAAGTTTTGCCGTAAATCCGCTTAAGAAATAGTACTGCGTCTGTTCCGGTGTCAAAATGGATACCGGTGGCAATACACCAAATGCATCTGCTGATAAGAAGATGACATTATTTGCAGCCGGCGCAGAGGATACCGGACGTACAATCTTCTCAATGTGATTAATTGGATAGGATACACGGGTATTCTCCGTTACGCTCTTATCCGCAAAATCAATCTTACCATCCTTATCCAAGGTTACGTTCTCTAATAAGGCATTTCTCTTAATCGCATTGTAAATATCCGGTTCAGATTCTTTGTCAAGGTTGATAACCTTCGCATAGCATCCACCTTCAAAGTTGAATACACCATTATCATCCCAACCATGCTCATCATCACCGATTAATAATCTCTTTGGATCGGTTGATAAGGTTGTCTTTCCTGTTCCTGACAAACCAAAGAAAATCGCCGTATTCTTACCATCCATATCGGTATTCGCAGAACAATGCATTGCCGCAATACCCTTTAATGGCAAGTAGTAATTCATCATGGAGAACATACCCTTCTTCATTTCTCCGCCGTACCAGGTATTGATAATTACCTGCTCACGACTGGTGATATTAAATACAACCGCAGTTTCGGAATTCAATCCTAACTCTTTATAATTCTCAACCTTTGCCTTACTTGCATTGTATACAACAAAGTTTGGTTCAAAGTTCTCTAACTCCTTCTCGGTTGGCTGGATAAACATATTTTTAATAAAATGTGCCTGCCATGCCACTTCCACGATAAATCTTACCGCCATACGTGTATCTTCGTTCGCTCCGCAAAAAGCATCCACTACATAAAGCTTCTTTCCGCAAAGTTCCTTTACCGCAATCTCTTTTACTGCTTTCCAAGTCTCTTCCGAAGCCGGATGATTATCATTCTTGTATTCTTCTGAAGTCCACCATACCGTGTCTTTTGAATTCTCATCCATAACAATAAATTTATCTTTTGGAGAACGTCCGGTATAGATTCCGGTCATTACGTTCACTGCTCCAAGTTCACTGACCTGACCTGCTTCATATCCGGTAAGCCCTTCCTTTGTCTCTTCTTCAAATAACAGTTCATATGATGGGTTGTAAACCACCTCTTTGACATCAGTAATGCCATACTTTTCTAAATCTAATGTTTTCATAGAAACCCTCCTGTCATTATTCTTTGGCTTTTTTGCCACACATATCTATCATAACGCTTTTTTACAAAAAAGTCTATGAATTTTCGGAGTCCTTGTCTCTTTCTGTGCCTTTATACGTCTGCTTATCTGGTTTTTCACTGTTATGCTCTGTGTTACCGGCGCTTAACTCTACATTATGGAGTGTAACAGAATTTTTTCCTTCCACCACAACGCCTTCCGATTTCGTGCTTGTTAAGGATGCATCCGACACCGTAATATCCGAATAACTTACATTCTCTCCATCCGCAGTGATTGCATGCTCACCGCCTACGGTATTTTCCATAGTCTTAACAGCTGCTTCTTCTTTTGCATTACCGGAAGCAGTGCTACTGCTTTTTTGCGTACCGCAAGCCATAAGGCTAAACGCTAAAATGACACTTAACGGAATTGTGTAATATTTCTTCTTCATAGACGATACCTCCCATCTTGTATCCTTTCTTTAGGCGTTTGCGAAACGCCAGGAGCCGCATAATTACGGCATTCTTTTTGTTACAAAACCAAACAACTCCTCACCGGTTTATGGTAAAATTGAGTTGCGACACTTAATTCCCATATCCACCAGAAAGGAGTTGTACCTATATGATAACATACAAGAAAAAAGGCTTTGAGAACTAAGTTCTCAAAACCACTTTGTCTACAGTCTAAAAGGTCGCTTGCGACCTTTATACCACGAAAAATCTACCTTTCAGCGGCTCTATGGATATAAGAAAGACCATCGGGGCTTTCCCAATGGTCTTTCTTATTTTTAGTAAACGACAGGTTTTTAATGTCGTTCACCCTATTTTACAATAACTGTAAGCTTAACCTTAGTGCTCTTTGCCTTGTAATTCTTATTCCCTTTTGCCTTTACCCGAAGGGTCAGGATATATTTACCGGCCTTTGAGCCCTTTTTGATCTTAAGCTCTCCGCTTTTTGAAACTGACAGCTTTTTGCTGCCGCTAAGCTTCTTGTAGGTTACTTTTCCTACTGCTTTTTTCACCGTAAATGCCTTCTTTGCAGACAGCTTGGTGGTGCCTGCGGCTACCTTCACTTTCTTGGCCTTTACAGTCATCTGCTGATCGGCTTTTTCCACCTCATACGTTACCTCTGCGGAGCCTCTATACCCTGAGCCTTCCTTGGCTGTAATAGTCAAGGTGTAGGTTCCGGCATTTTTAACCTTTGTCTTTCCGCTAATAGTATAAGCCTCAGCCGGAACCAAAGCCCTTGCCCCATCCACGGCATCCGCCTTTACGGATTCTAACTCCACGGTCTGAGTTTTCTTGTTGTAGGTAAGGCCTTTTACCACTCCACCGGTTATGGGAGAGATATTCTCGTTCATGTCACTTTCGTCATAAACGATAACATAATCAGAGAAATGATCTGTCCTATACAGTGCATCAAGCCCGGTGTGCTCCGTAATAAACCTTATCAACTGACCAAGTGGATCGATATAATATACATGGAAATAATTCTTGTTCCGATTGTCCTTTATCTCATTTTTGACAGTCATCTTAACCGAGCCGCCGCCAAAGGTATGTAACTGAGTAGATCCCGCCTTAACAGAAGCAGATATGACTTTTTCTACCTTCACCTGTTATGAAGTGACCTTTGTCAAGTGTAAATTGCAAAAATCACCACATTTCCTTTCTTTTAAATTTTAACACTGGGTACAGAGGTAGAACCTCAGACTAACAGTCCCCGGCCTTGGCCACTCTGTTATACGTGGATTGGTTACCTACAGGTCAATGGTCCGCCGTGAATCTTGCCGTCTCCTAGCGTGAATCAAAATATATAAATATAATGTCAACAGAGGTGAGTCGCAAATAATTCGGACCTTAGAGTGTTCCAAGGCTCCACCTCTGTATCCAGTGCTAATTAGTTTTGTTTGCAGATGAAATCTGATAT
>FOXT01000007.1 GCA_900115795.1 Lachnospiraceae bacterium XBB1006
GTTCTTTTCTTTTAAGCGCTATTCTGTTTTCCGCATAAAGAAACCGCAACCCCTGATTTCTCAAGGATTGCGGAATACTTTATCTCTTATATGATTCTTCGTTTCATCCACTCAACTAACCTCAACCATCGCTTACGCTTGGTCTCGCTAAGTTTCGGGATGGGCTTTCACACTAAACTCGTGCCAAGCACTCACTAAGTGTTCAATGCCTACTCAATGATAGAAGCAACACGTCCAGAACCTACGGTACGTCCACCTTCACGGATAGCGAAAGTAAGACCCTGCTCCATAGCTACTGGGTGAATCAATTCGATTGTCATTTCGATGTTGTCTCCAGGCATACACATTTCGGTACCTGCTGGTAAGTTACAAACACCTGTTACGTCAGTTGTTCTGAAGTAGAACTGTGGACGATAGTTGTTGAAGAATGGAGTATGACGACCACCTTCATCTTTGGTTAATACGTAAACCTGAGCAGTGAATTTTCTGTGGCAGGTAACAGTACCTGGTTTAGCAAGAACCTGTCCACGTACGATTTCATCACGGTTAACACCACGAAGAAGTGCACCGATGTTATCTCCAGCCATAGCCTCGTCTAACTGTTTACGGAACATTTCGATACCGGTAACAACTGTCTTACCAACGCCTTCTTTAACACCAAGGATTTCAAGTTCGTCGGATAAGTGAAGTGTACCACGCTCTACTCTACCAGTTGCAACAGTACCACGACCTGTAATAGTGAATACGTCCTCGACTGGCATCAAGAATGGCTTATCTGTATCACGCTCTGGATCAGGAATGTACTCATCAATAGTGTTCATGAGTTCCATAATCTTATCGCCCCACTCACCTGTTGGGTCTTCAAGAGCCTTAAGAGCAGAACCCTTAATGATTGGGCAGTCATTGAATCCATACTCTTCAAGCTGTTCAGTAACTTCCATTTCAACAAGTTCGATTAACTCATCGTCATCAACCATGTCACATTTGTTCAAGAATACAACGATGTAAGGTACACCTACCTGACGGGATAATAAGATGTGCTCTTTAGTCTGAGCCATAACACCGTCAGTTGCAGCTACTACTAAGATAGCTCCATCCATCTGAGCAGCACCAGTGATCATGTTCTTTACATAGTCAGCATGTCCTGGGCAGTCAACGTGTGCATAGTGTCTCTTCTCTGTCTGATACTCAACGTGAGCAGTAGAAATAGTAATACCTCTTTCACGCTCTTCTGGAGCTTTATCGATGTTCTCGAAGTCTACTTTCTCATTTCCTTCAACTCTTTCAGCAAGTGTCTTTGTGATTGCTGCTGTTAATGTTGTTTTACCATGGTCAACGTGACCGATGGTTCCGATATTACAATGTGGTTTGTTTCTCTCAAATTTAGCCTTTGCCATTTTGATACGTCCTCCTTAATTTAATCCCCACTATTGGGTAAAATTCGTTTCTAACTTATAAAGTTACCACTATTCATGATTATACTTAATAAATCAAACTTTTTCAAGTGTATTTCTTACTTTCCTGCTGCAGAAACCACTTTTTCCTGTACAGATTTTGGTACCGGCTCATATTTCTCGAAGAACATTGAGTAGTTACCACGTCCCTGTGTTCTGGAACGTAAGTCTGTAGAATATCCAAACATTTCAGCAAGTGGTACGAACGCACGTACAATCTTACCACCGCCAAGGTCATCCATACCTTCAATACGTCCACGACGAGAGTTGATATCACCGATAACGTCTCCCATGTACTCTTCCGGCATGGTAACTTCAACCTTCATGATTGGCTCAAGTAATACTGGTGCTGCCTTAGCCATAGCATCCTTAAATGCCATAGAACCAGCAATGTGGAATGCCATTTCAGATGAATCGACTTCATGATAAGATCCATCATAAACTGTCGCGTGCACACCTACTACAGGGAATCCTGCAAGTGTACCGGACTGAGTAGCTTCTTCGATACCTTCACCAACTGCTGGGATATATTCCTTAGGAATAGAACCACCAACAACTTCGGAATCGAACTTGAATAATTCTTCTCCGTTGGCATCCATCGGCTCGAAACGTACTTTACAGTGTCCGTACTGTCCACGTCCACCAGACTGTTTAGCATATTTACTATCAACATCAACTGCCTTGGTAAAGGTCTCTTTGTATGCTACCTGAGGTGCACCTACATTAGCTTCCACCTTGAATTCACGCAGCAAACGGTCAACGATGATTTCAAGATGTAACTCACCCATACCTGCAATGATTGTCTGACCTGTTTCCTGATCAGTATGAGCACGGAATGTTGGATCCTCTTCAGCAAGTTTTGCTAAAGCTTCACCCATCTTGCCCTGTCCAGCCTTTGTCTTAGGCTCGATTGCAAGCTCGATAACCGGCTCTGGGAATTCCATAGACTCTAAGATTACCGGTGCTTTCTCATCACAGATGGTATCACCTGTACTGGTAACCTTGAATCCAACTGCTGCAGCAATATCACCAGAGTAAACTTTATCAAGTTCCTGTCTGTGGTTTGCATGCATCTGAAGAATACGTCCTACACGTTCCTTCTTATCTTTGGTTGCATTTAATACATAAGATCCAGAGTTCATTGTTCCGGAGTAAACACGGAAGAATGCTAACTTACCTACGAACGGGTCAGTCATGATCTTAAATGCCAATGCCGCGAATGGTTCGTCATCGGAAGAATGTCTTTCAACTTCGTTACCATCCATATCGGTACCTTTGATTGCCGGGATGTCAAGTGGGGATGGCATAAATTCAATGATTGCATCCAACAACTTCTGAACACCCTTGTTTCTGTAAGCAGTACCACAGCAAACCGGAACTGCTTCACAAGAACAGGTACCTTTTCTTAAGGCAGCCTTCAACTGATCGTTGGTTGGCTCTTCACCCTCTAAATACTGCATCATTAAATCATCATCTAATTCGCAGATCTTCTCTACTAACTCAGAATGATATAATTCTGCTTCATCTTTCATATCATCAGGAATATCAATGATGGAGATGTCATCACCCTTCTCATCATTATAGATGTAAGCTTTCATCTCGAATAAATCGATAATTCCTTTAAATTCGTCCTCTTTACCAATTGGTAACTGAATACAGATTGCATTCTTTCCAAGACGAGTCTTAATCTGATCTACAGCAGCGTAGAAGTTTGCACCTAAGATGTCCATCTTGTTGATGAATGCCATACGTGGTACACCATAGGTATCAGCCTGTCTCCAAACGTTCTCAGACTGAGGCTCTACTCCACCCTTTGCACAGAAAACACCGACTGCACCATCAAGTACACGTAAGGAACGCTCAACTTCTACTGTGAAGTCAACGTGTCCCGGAGTATCGATGATGTTAATACGATGCTCTAATGCGCCAGCCTTCGGCTTGCAGTTTTCCTGCAATGTCCAATGGCAAGTGGTAGCTGCGGAAGTGATTGTGATACCTCTTTCCTGTTCCTGCTCCATCCAGTCCATGGTTGCAGTACCATCATGAGTATCACCGATTTTATAATTTACACCAGTATAATAAAGGATACGCTCGGTTGTGGTAGTCTTACCAGCATCGATATGCGCCATAATTCCGATATTTCTGGTTCTCTCTAATGGATATTCTCTTCCAGCCAAGGGATTTTCCTCCTTAAATTGCTTGTTGCACGTCTAAGCTGCTTGCTTAGAAACGATAATGGGAGAATGCTTTGTTTGCTTCTGCCATCTTGTGCATATCTTCTTTTCTCTTAACAGATGCACCCGTATTGTTTGCTGCATCCAAGATTTCGTTTGCAAGTCTTTCTTCCATGGTCTTCTCGCCTCTTTTACGGGAGAACATAGTTAACCAGCGAAGAGCCAAGGCCTGACGTCTGTCTGGTCTTACTTCGATAGGTACCTGATAGGTAGCTCCACCGATACGTCTTGCTTTAACTTCTAATACAGGCATGATGTTGTTCATAGCCTCTTCGAATACGTCAAGAGCTGGCTTATCAGCCTTCTCTGCGATTCTTTCGAATGCTCCGTATACGATCTTCTGTGCTACACCCTTCTTACCATCAAGCATAATGTTGTTGATAAGCTTGGTAACCACTTTGTTGTCGTACATTGGATCTGCTAATACTTCTCTTTTCGTAGTATGTCCTTTACGTGGCACGATACTTCCCTCCTTAATTATTTGAATTAATTCATCGGTACTCACATGTCATTTACGGTGTGTTCGTGCGGAAATCTATCTTCATTGATGAAACGATTATTCCAACACTTACCATATTTCTAAGTGATACACTTATTGTTCCTGACCTTATTTAGCGTCCTTCGGTCTCTTAGCGCCGTACTTAGAACGAGCCTGGCGTCTGTTAGCAACACCTGCTGTATCTAAAGTACCACGTACGATGTGGTAACGTGTACCTGGTAAGTCCTTAACACGTCCGCCTCTGATAAGAACAACACTATGTTCCTGTAAGTTATGTCCCTCTCCCGGAATGTAGCTTGTTACTTCAATTCCGTTGGAAAGACGTACTCTGGCGATCTTTCTAAGAGCTGAGTTAGGTTTCTTAGGAGTTGCAGTCTTAACTGCTGTACAAACACCACGCTTCTGTGGAGAAGATGCATTGGTTGCTTTCTTCTGCAAAGAGTTAAATCCCTTCTGAAGTGCTGGTGCAGTAGACTTCTTTACAGTAGTCTGTCTTCCTTTTCTTACTAACTGGTTAAATGTTGGCATTTCATTTCACCTCCTGTTTTAATAATTACACTGCGCACAAATTTATGCACGCTAAATTATTATAAAAGCCTTTTCTCTCCTTGTCAAGCATTTTTTCAAAAAAAGAGAGAAGGAACCACCACATTCCCTCTCTCTTTCGTTCTATTATTCTTCGGAACTAATTACATCTTCCGGAACGCTTAAAATATCTGCTTCGACATTCTCTCCACTCGGTAGTGTATCTGCATCCGTATCCATCTCGGCACGTTTCAATTCTTCCTGTGTTTCTAATTGCGCCATGCGACGAGCTTCTTTCTCCATACGAATCTCTTCATCTGTATCGAGTCTTAAATCGCGGTATCTCTTCATACCGGTTCCTGCCGGAATAAGTTTTCCGATAATAACATTTTCTTTTAATCCAATCAACGGGTCAATCTTTCCACGTATTGCAGCCTCTGTAAGAACTTTTGTTGTTTCCTGGAAGGAAGCTGCAGACAAGAAGGAATTTGTAGCCAACGCAGCCTTGGTAATACCCAATACTACGCGTGTTCCTTCTGCCGGTGTCTTACCCTGTTCTTCTAACTCTTCATTTGCATCTTCAAAGTCAAGGAAGTCAACTAATGTTCCAGGCAAGAAATCTGTATCTCCTTCAGAATCAATTCTTACTTTCTTCAACATCTGACGAACAATAACCTCGATGTGCTTATCGTTAATTTCTACACCCTGAAGTCTGTATACACGTTGTACTTCTCGCAACATATAATCCTGAACCGCACGTGTTCCCTTAATCTTAATAATATCATGTGGGTAAACACTACCTTCTGTAAGTTCATCACCTGCTTCTAACACTGCACCATCCATAATCTTGATTCTGGATCCGTATGGAATCAAGTATGTCTTACTTTCTCCAGTTTCGCGATTAGTCACAACCACTTCTCGTTTCTTCTTGGTATCTTTGATTTCTGCAACACCTGCAATTTCGGTAATGATTGCAAGTCCCTTTGGTTTTCTAGCCTCAAACAACTCTTCGACACGAGGAAGACCCTGTGTAATATCGTCTCCGGCCACACCACCAGTATGGAACGTACGCATGGTAAGCTGTGTACCTGGTTCACCGATAGACTGCGCTGCAATAATACCTATTGCCTCACCAACCTGCACCGTCTGTCCTGTAGCCATATTCGTACCATAACATTTTGCACATACGCCATTATGTGCGCGGCAAGTAAGAATGGTACGAATCTTAATCTTCGCATCACGAATTGGTTTTCCTTCCTCATCAAGGAACGGTCTTCCATTCTCATCTACACCTTGCTTCATAATCAGCTCTGCTCTACGCGGTGTCACCATATGATTTGCTTTTACAAGTACATTTCCATTCGCATCCATGATATCATGACATACAACACGTCCGGTGATACGCTCCTGCAAGCTCTCGATTTCCTCTTTTCCTTCCATGAACGCTTCTACATACATACCCGGAATTTCCTTGCCCGGCTTTGTACAATCCTTATCACGAATGATTAACTCCTGTGATACGTCAACCAAACGTCTGGTCAAATAACCAGAGTCAGCGGTACGAAGCGCTGTATCAGAAAGACCTTTACGAGCTCCATGCGCAGACATGAAGTACTCCAATACGTCAAGTCCTTCACGGAAGTTTGATTTAATCGGCAATTCAATGGTTCGTCCGGTTGTATCCGCCATCAATCCACGCATACCGGCAAGCTGTTTAATCTGCTTATCAGAACCACGGGCTCCGGAGTCAGCCATCATAAAGATATTGTTGTACTTATCCAATCCGGTCAAAAGTGCCTTCGTTAAGGTCTCGTCTGTAACCTTCCATGTTTCTACAACCTCTTTATACCGCTCTTCTTCTGTAATCAAACCACGTTTGAAATTCCTTGCAATCTTATCTACTGTATTCTGTGCTTTTTCAATCAATTCTGCCTTTTCCGCCGGCACTGTCATATCCGATACGGATACGGTCAATGCTGCCTTGGTAGAATATTTATAGCCCATGGCCTTGATGTCATCCAAAACTTCCGCTGTCTTGGTAGCACCATGGATGTTAATAACTTTTTCAAGGATTTGTTTTAATCCCTTCTTACCAACATGGAATCCAATCTCCAATACAATGTGTCTCTGAATTCTTTCCTGCTGGATTTCTTCTTCCGTCCAACCGTTCTTCTTTGCATCGGCAAGTAATTTTTCTTCGCTTCTGTCAACAAAACCTAAGTCCTGCGGAATAATTTCATTAAAAATCAATCTACCCAACGTTGTTTCGATGATACCTTCATAAGTAGTTCCATCTTCTGCAACGTAGCTTCTCTTAACATGAATCTTCTGATGCAAGGTAATGACACCATTCTCATATGCCAAAATCGCATGATTCGTACTGTTAAAATACGGTCCTAATAATTCACGCGCAGTACATACTACCTCATGTGCTTCCACACCATCCGGAGAAAATACGATAAGTTCGGATTCATCCAAACGTTTTTCGTTATCCTCATCCCGCAATGCAGCCATCACAGCATCCATGGACTCATACTTCTTATACTGACTCTTATCAATGGTCTTATCGTTAATCTGTCTATCCGCTGTACGTCCCATTGTCAAATAATAAATACCAAGGACCATATCCTGTGAAGGAACGGCTACCGGACCACCATCAGATGGTTTCAATAAGTTATTTGGTGACAACAACAGGAAACGACACTCTGCCTGTGCTTCCATTGTTAATGGAAGATGCACCGCCATCTGGTCTCCATCGAAGTCGGCATTGTATGCGGTACATACCAACGGATGCAGCTTAATCGCTTTACCTTCTACAAGAATCGGCTCGAAAGCCTGAATTCCCAATCTATGAAGTGTAGGCGCACGGTTCAACATTACCGGATGCTCTTTGATTACTTCTTCTAATACATCCCACACTTCCGGCTGTACGCGTTCTACCATCTTCTTCGCGCTCTTAATATTATGCGCAGTACCATTTGCCACCAACTCTTTCATAACAAATGGCTTAAACAATTCGATTGCCATTTCTTTCGGCAAACCACACTGATAAATCTTAAGTTCCGGTCCTACGACGATAACGGAACGTCCGGAGTAGTCTACACGCTTACCAAGTAAGTTCTGACGGAAACGACCGCCTTTACCTTTCAACATATCAGAAAGAGATTTCAAAGCTCTGTTACCCGGTCCGGTTACAGGGCGTCCTCTTCTTCCGTTATCAATCAGGGCATCCACTGCCTCTTGTAACATTCTCTTCTCGTTTCGAACGATAATATCCGGTGCACCAAGATCGAGCAATCTGCTAAGACGATTGTTACGGTTAATAATTCTGCGATACAAATCGTTCAAATCAGAAGTCGCAAATCTTCCTCCTTCCAACTGTACCATTGGACGAAGATCCGGTGGGATTACCGGAATTACAGTCATAATCATCCATTCCGGTCGATTACCGGACTCGCGGAAAGCTTCAACAACTTCCAAACGTTTGATAATTCGTGCACGTTTCTGTCCGGAGGCATCTTCCAATCCTGTCTTTAATTCTTCTGCCTCTTTATCAAGATCAATTGCTTTCAATAACTCTAAAATGGATTCTGCACCCATACCTACACGGAAGTTCTCTTTTCCATAGGTCGTTACTGCTTCCTGATATTCTGCCTCAGATAATACCTGCTTATACATTAACCCTGTATTACCGGCATCCAGAACAATATAGGATGCAAAATATAAAACTTTCTCTAATACTCTTGGTGAAAGATCCAATATCAATCCCATTCGACTTGGAATTCCCTTAAAGTACCAGATATGGGATACCGGGGCAGCAAGCCCGATATGTCCCATACGTTCCCTACGAACACTCGCTTTGGTTATTTCAACACCGCATCGATCGCAGACAGCACCCTTATAACGGATTTTCTTATACTTTCCGCAGTGGCACTCCCAGTCTTTGCTCGGTCCAAAGATTTTTTCGCAGAATAAGCCTTCTTTTTCCGGCTTCAAAGTTCTATAGTTAATTGTCTCAGGTTTCTTAACCTCGCCATGAGACCACTCTAATATTTTTTCCGGTGAAGCCAAGCCAATCTTAATGGCATCAAAAGACACCGGTTCATAATTTTCATTGTTAACTGCTTCTGGCATCGTGACACTCCTTCCTAGTTTTCATCGTCATAAGAATCCATCTCAAACTCTGCTTCATAAGCACTGTCATCGAAGTCTTCTTCTACTTCAGAATCCACGATTTCATTGTTCTCATTGAACTCCTGCTTGGTATATCCTGCAGCTTCAAAGGATTCTGCATTTTCGAACGCAAAGTCCTTATCGTTTCCGATAATTGCATTCAAATTGGTATTACCATATTCGCTGGACTCTAACAGTTCAACTTCATTACCGTCCTCATCCAAAACGTTGACATCCAATCCCAAGGACTGTAATTCCTTCAACAATACCTTGAAGGACTCCGGAATTCCCGGTTCAGGAATGTTATCTCCCTTAATAATTGCCTCATACGTCTTCACACGTCCAACAACGTCATCCGACTTCACGGTAAGAATCTCCTGCAAGGTATAGGCTGCACCATACGCCTCCAGTGCCCAAACTTCCATCTCTCCGAAACGCTGTCCACCGAACTGTGCTTTACCACCTAACGGCTGCTGGGTTACTAAGGAATACGGACCTGTGGAACGTGCATGAATCTTATCATCAACCAAATGGTGAAGTTTCAGATAATGCATGTGTCCAATTGTTACCGGGCTATCAAAGAATTCTCCGGTTCTTCCGTCTCTCAAGCGAACCTTACCATCTCTGGAAATCGGAACACCCTTCCAAAGCTCTCTATGGTCACGATTCTCATATAAATAATCCAAAACTTCCGGCAATAATTCCTCACCATGTTTCGCCTTGAAGTCTTCCCACTCCATATTTACATAGTCATTTGCAAGATCCAGGGTATCCATGATGTCAATCTCGTTTGCACCGTCAAATACCGGAGTTGCAATATTAAATCCAAGTGCTTTTGCTGCCAAAGACAAGTGAATTTCAAGCACCTGTCCGATATTCATACGGGAAGGCACACCAAGTGGGTTTAATACGATATCCAAAGGACGTCCATTTGGAAGATATGGCATATCTTCTACCGGAAGTACTCTGGAAACGACACCCTTGTTACCATGACGTCCAGCCATCTTATCACCCACAGAAATCTTTCTCTTCTGTGCAATGTAAATACGAACAGACTGGTTAACGCCAGGGCTTAACTCATCGCCATTCTCTCTTGTAAACACTTTCGCATCTACTACGATACCATACTCTCCATGTGGTACCTTCAAGGAAGTATCACGAACTTCTCTTGCCTTCTCACCAAAAATAGCGCGAAGCAATCTTTCTTCTGCAGTAAGCTCAGTTTCTCCCTTCGGAGTTACCTTACCTACCAAAATATCACCGGCACGCACTTCTGCACCGATACGAATGATTCCACGCTCATCCAAATCTTTCAATGCATCGTCGCCGACTCCCGGAACGTCTCTTGTAATCTCTTCCGGTCCAAGTTTCGTATCACGTGACTCTGATTCATATTCTTCAATATGAACGGAAGTATACACATCATCACGAACCAGACGCTCACTCAATAAGACAGCGTCCTCGTAGTTATAACCTTCCCAGGTCATAAATCCAATCAGCGGATTCTTTCCAAGAGCCAACTCTCCATTCGATGTGGATGGTCCATCAGCGATAACTTCGCCCTCTTCCACATGATCGCCCTTGAATACAATCGGCTTCTGATTATAGCAGTTACTCTGGTTACTACGTGCGAACTTGGTAAGAACGTAAGTTTCCGTTCCTCCCTCATCATACTTCACAGTAATCTCTTTTGACGTAGAACGCAAAATAGTTCCAGCCTTCTTTGCAACCACACATACGCCGGAGTCAACTGCTGTTTTCGGTTCCATACCGGTACCTACAACAGGTGCCTCGGTAGATAAAAGCGGCACAGCCTGACGCTGCATGTTAGATCCCATCAACGCACGGTTTGCGTCATCGTTCTGCAAAAATGGAATCAAAGCCGTAGCAACAGAGAATACCATTCGTGGAGATACGTCCATGTAGTCAAACATCGTCTTCTCGTATTCCTGTGTCTCCTCTCTGTAACGACCGGAAACACTGTTACGTACAAAATGACCTTCTGCATCGAGTGCCTCATTTGCCTGTGCTACATGGTAATTATCTTCTTCATCTGCTGTCATATAAACAACTTCATCCGTTACACGCGGATTCTTAGGATCTGATTTATCAATCTTACGATATGGTGCCTCTACGAAACCATATTCGTTAATTCTCGCATAGGATGCAAGGGAGTTAATCAAACCGATATTCGGACCTTCCGGGGTTTCAATAGGACACATTCTTCCGTAATGGGAATAGTGAACGTCTCGAACCTCGAATCCAGCACGGTCTCTACTCAAACCTCCAGGACCAAGTGCAGATAAACGTCTCTTATGCGTCAACTCACCAAGTGGGTTGTTCTGATCCATGAACTGTGATAACTGAGAAGATCCAAAGAACTCTTTCACAGCTGCAGTTACCGGTTTAATATTAATCAAGCTCTGCGGAGAAATGCTATCCAAATCCTGTGTTGTCATACGTTCACGTACAACACGCTCAAGTCTTGACAAACCGATTCGATACTGGTTCTGTAACAACTCACCCACTGCACGAATACGTCTATTTCCCAAATGGTCAATGTCATCATCCACACCAATGCCATACTCCAAATGCATGTTGTAGTTAATTGATGCGATAATATCTTCTTTTGTGATATGTTTCGGAATCAGGTCGTGTACATTCTTCTTAATTACTTCCTTCAGTTCCTCTACATCCACGCCTTGATTCTCTTCCAGAATTGTCTGCAAAACCGGATAGAATACAAGTTCTGTTATGCCAACTTCCTCTGGATTGATTTCCGGACAATATACCGAGAAATCTACCATCATGGAAGACAATACTTTCACGTTCTTCGTCTCCGTCTGAATATAAACATACGGAATTGCTGCATTCTGAATCTTATCAGCCATCTCGCGGTCTAATACCGTTCCGGCTTCTGCAAGAATCTCACCTGTTGTTGTGTCTACTACGTCCTCTGCCAAAACGTGACCGGCAATACGATTGCGGAAGGACAACTTCTTATTGAACTTATATCTTCCAACCTTTGCCAAATCATATCTTCTCGGGTCAAAGAACATTGCAGTAATCAGGCTTTCCGCACTATCAACAGACAGCGGTTCACCTGGACGAATCTTCTTATATAATTCCAAAAGACCACGCTCATAGGATCCTTCTGGCATCTCTGCACTGCAGGATGGGTCTTTCTCAATACTTGCCTCAATCTTAGGCTCGTCACCAAACAAAGCGCGAATTTCCTGGTTCGTACCATATCCAAGGGCACGTACCAATACCGTAATCGGCACTTTTCTAGTACGGTCTACACGAACGCTGAATACATCATTGGAATCTGTCTCATACTCCAACCATGCTCCACGGTTCGGAATAACCGTTGCCGCATATAAAGTCTTACCTATCTTGTCGTGTGTAATGTCGTAATAGATACCCGGAGAACGAACAAGCTGAGATACGATAACTCGCTCTGCACCGTTAATGACGAACGTACCTGTCTCAGTCATTAACGGAAGATCACCCATGAAAATTTCATGTTCGCTAATCTCATCGGCATCCTTATTGTGAAGTCTAACCTTAACCTTTAACGGAGCTGCGTATGTTGCATCGCGCTCTTTACACTCCGGAATCGTGTATTTCTTGTCTTCTACGCAAAGTTTAAAATCCACAAATTCCAAGCTCAGGTGTCCATTGTAATCTGATATTGGGGAAATATCATCAAACACCTCTTTCAAGCCTTCTTCGACGAACCATCTGTAGGAATCCTTCTGCACCTCAATGAGGTTTGGCATTTCCAGTACATCTTTTCGTCTTGAATAGCTCATACGAACACTCTTACCGGCTTTGACCGGACGTATTCTGTTTTTCTCCATCGACGTTTCACCTCTCGTTTTTTTATAGTAAACGCTTCTTTCCTCACACGCCAGGATAAAGGGTCGGCTGCCCAAATTTTAGCAAGAAAATAGGCCTAATAACACACAATAGTGCAATATATTCTATCACAGCACTAATGCAAGTGTCAAGGCCTTTTTTCTTTTTATTCTTCCTTCGCTAATTCGACAGCCAGATCCTCCAATTGTACAAACCTGTCCATTTTTTCCAAAAGTTCCTCTTCCAGCTTTTCTTTTTCTGCCGAAAGTTCTGCGAGTTTCATATAGCTATTTGCATTCTCTAATATCTGCGCATCTAACGCATCCACACGCTCTTGCAACTCATCAATTTTCCCCGGCAGCATATCATGCTCCCGTTGTTCTGAATATGACAACTTTTTCTTTTTTCTTGGCTTTTTCCAGCTTTCTTCCGAGCTCTTTTTCTCATTTGCATCCTTTGTTTTTGCGCCAATCGCTTGTCCCTCTAACGTCGCATAGGTGCGCTTGCGATAATCCTCGTACCCCCCTTCACTCTGATAAATCGCCCCATTTTCAAACGAAAGAATTCTCGTCACCACCCGGTCCAGAAAATATCGGTCATGGCTAACTACGATTACAATTCCCGCAAACGAATCCAAATAATCCTCTAACACACGAAGCGTAGCAATATCCAAATCATTGGTTGGCTCATCCAAAATCAGCACGTTTGGTGCTTTCATCAGCGTACGCAAAAGGGTAAGTCTACGCTTTTCTCCACCGGATAATTTCCCAACCGGCGTGTACTGCGTATTTCCATCAAACAAAAAATTTTCGCACATCTTTGATGCCGTAACCAATCCGTTCTTCGTTTCCACATATTCACCGCTATCCCGCACAACATCGATTAGGCGCATGTCTTCGGGAAGCGATTCATGTTCTTGCCCGAAATAGCCGATGCGCACCGTCTGTCCAATCACTACTTCCCCCGCATCCGGTTCTACCTCACCAATAATCGCTTTCAACAACGTGGATTTTCCGCATCCATTCGGACCCACAATCCCCACTCTTTCATAGCGCCCAAACGTATATGTAAAATCGGAAAACAAATGCTTTTCTCCGTAGCTCTTTGAAATCCCTTTGATTTCTATCGTTGTACGCCCGAGCCGTGTGGATAACGATTCCATTTCCATCGCTTTTTGTTCAATTATCTTCTCCCGATCCCGTAGCTCTTCAAATCGCTGAATATGCGCCTTATTCTTCGTACTTCGTGCCCGTGCACCTCGCCGCATCCACTTTAAATCCTGCCGATACAACGCTGCCATTTTCCGTTCTCTCGCCAACGCATCATCAAATCGTGCAGCTCTCAGCTCTAAATAGCCGGAGTAATTCGTCTCATAGCGATATAGTTTTCCATCATCCAGTTCCACAATTTCTTTTGTCACCTGATCTAAGAAATACCGATCATGCGTCACCAGCAATAGTGCCCCCTGGTATTTTTGCAAATACACCTGCAAATATTCAATCATTGCATGATCCAGGTGGTTTGTCGGTTCGTCCAAAATAAGCAGTTCCGCCGGCGTCAAAAGCGCAGCCACCAACGCCGCTCGCTTGCGCTGTCCTCCGGATAACTCCCCCGGTCTCGCTGTAGGATCCGCCAAACCAAATCGCAACAGCATCGCCTTCGCTTCTCCAGCCACATCCCAATGCTCGGCTTTTCCGCCTATCTGCCCTACAACATTCTCCAGTAATGTACAATTTTCATCAAATTTCGGGTCTTGCGGCAAATAGGAAATTCGCAAATTACGGTTTCGAACCACCTCCCCGGCATCCGGCTCGAGTTCTCCCGCAATAACAGACAAAAGCGTGGACTTGCCGCATCCATTTACGCCAACCACGCCAATTTTATCTGTATCACCAATGCCCAACACAATACCCTTCAAAAGCCTCTTATCTTCAAATGTCTTTTCTACATGTTCTGCATTTAATATATTCATTCTACTACAACACTTTCCACTACTTCTGCAATTTCCGGTTTGTGGTAGACAAATCCGCTTGGTTCATCTATGCATTCCACTACCGAAACCGCCTCCAGTCGCTCTATTTCCTCCCATCCGTCAACAATTTCGCCTATCACCGTAAATTTTCCATCCAAGCGTTCCTGTCTATCCAGCGTTACGAAAAACTGACTTCCGGAGGCCTTTTTTCCATCGCCTGCCATTGCAACCGTTCCACGTTCAAATTTCATCGCGTGATTTTCCGGAACTGTCTCATATTCCGGTTCTACCATCACATCAATCTCCTCATCCACACCGTCCTGAAAGAGGGGTTGAATCACAAATCCCGGTTCCAAACGTTCTATTACTTTCCCATCATATTTCTTCATTTCTATCATTGCAAGCATACGCGCTACCGCTTTTGGCGCGATTTCTTCTTTTATAGTAAACGAAAATGCACCATGATTTTTCATCTTTACCCTTACCGTCTTCATTTTTTCCTCCTAATTTTTAATTGATGTAAGCGGAATCTGTTCCACTCCCCATGTACCATCTGAATAGACCGTAATCAATTCTCCGCCTCGTTGCTTGGTATCATGCGCAATGCCAGGCATTGCCAGGTAATCGATGCTCATTCCATAGGTCAATCGAATACCCTGGTACTCTAACGACATATTGTTATAATGGTCATGTCCACAAAATGTTCCGGTTGTGCTTCCTAATTCCTTCATGGCCTCGAACAATTTACTCGGATGTTCTGAGCAACATACCTTATTTATCATTTTCTCATCATTGCTTCCAAAGAAGTAAGTCACCTCACTGCTTCCCGCTTCGTAAAGCTCATACGCCGTTCTATACTGTTGTAACGGGATGTGAAAAAATGCCAGCGACTTCACCGGTCCACCGCTTTGTTCCTCCAACCGGCGTACCTGCGCCTTGTACCACTCCACCTGATCATCCCGAATATAATCATAATCATTTATCCCGTTTTCGGTATACGCATTCGAATCAATCAAAAACAATGCCTGATTCAAGCTTCCATCCATGTTGCGCACTTCAATCAGCTGATTATTTCGTCCCGTTATATCGGGCTGTACATACGGATATAACAAGGTTCCGGATGTTTTGTACGAAAGACTTTTATACAATTCATCCAATCCTTTTGCAGACATCGAAGCAACCCCTTCTGTATCGTGATTACCATAGGTAAAACACCACGGGATGCCAACATTGCGCATAAATGCAGCAAACTGTTGCACCGGCGCCTCATTGTTAAATGACATAGACATAATTCCCAACGGGAAGGTCATATCCCCTGTTACTACCACCAAATCCGGATGCGTTGCACAGATTTCCGCATAGCACGCTTTCAGTGCCTTAACATCTTTGCTTGCAGAAAACAAGCTTCCGCCCAAATGTATATCCGTTAGATGCAAAATTTTTAATGTGTCGGTGCTTTTTGTAATCGTATACACACCGCTCGCTTCGTCATATACGATGTTGTGCTCCGCATGTTCTACCCTTGCTACCGAATTAATATAGGGCTGCGTATACCAGGTATCCACCTGTAACATGTGATACCCTACCGCACCTCCGACTGCAACCGCAAAGACCAACACACGAATCGGATTAAATGTTATCCTATGTACTACCACACGACTGCGCAAGGTTAGGTTATACAGCAGCATACCAAGTACCATTATCATGGTCGCCCCGGCAAGTATATTTACCGGATAGGTTATTTTTTCCAAAAAGAAGCGCATGAGCGCAATCACGCTTCCCCAATATGCTGCGCAGCCAAGCGCAAGGCTCATTACATGCCAGCGATATCGCTCATCTCCCGCCGCATCCAATCGTTTGCGAATCATCTGCCTTCCCAGAGAATTCTTTATCACCAAAAACATCGGAATCTCTATCATCCACATAGATGCGAAGCCTATTTCCACCGCTTCCTCCAGCTTCGCATTCCCCATTTCCCAAAGTCCCGCAACCATTGCTCCAAACAACGCCACTGCACTGATCAGCAGAACCACGCTATTGATAAGTCGCTTTGCATAGCGGTCGGAACACTTCTCTAAATACTCATATTCATCTAGCTCGTACTCCATCGCATAACCCATCCGCTCGCCACGACGAAATCTCCGCAAAATGACATATCCTGTCACAAACAGCAAGACTGCAACGCCACCGGTAACAATCCCTTCCAATCTTTGCATTACTATATTATTGACCGTCAAAAGCAAGGCCGGCAACAACGCCGTCCACGCAAGGCCCACACAGTATATTTGTATTCTCTTCCTTCTTAGTTCTCTTTTCACTTCCATCCTCCTCCATCTCATCAAGCATATCACATTTCGCGCCAAAAATCGAGTATTAAAAAACCGGTGCCAGATTCACACCTGTACACCGGTTAAAATACACATATTCGTTATTCTTATTTAAGAGTAACTTTAGCGCCTTCAGCTTCCAATTTAGCTTTGATATCTTCAGCTTCAGCCTTCTCAGCCTGCTCTTTGATAACCTTTGGAGCTCCGTCAACAACTTCTTTAGCTTCTTTCAAGCCAAGACCTGTTGCTTCACGAACAACTTTGATAACCTTAACTTTGTTTGGTCCAACTTCTGTCAACTCAACATCGAATTCAGTCTTCTCTTCGCCTGCTGCTGCACCGTCTCCGCCTGCTGCTGCTACAACAACACCTGCTGCTGCGGATACACCAAATTCTTCTTCACATGCTTTTACTAATTCGTTTAACTCTAATACGCTTAATTCTTTGATAGCTTCAATAAATTCTGCTGTAGTTAATTTTGCCATTATAATTTACCTCCATATTGGTTTTAAATAAATTCAATCCATAAGATTCTAATAAAATTCGATTAAGCTTCTGCTGGAGCTTCTTCGGTTGCTGCTTCTTCTGCCGGAGCAGCTGCTGCGCATTCACTTGCGCCACCTTTCTCTGCGATCTGATTAAGAACACGAGCAAGGTTGGTAATAGGTGACTGAATGCTTCCAAGGAATTTGGAAAGTAATTCGTCTCTGGATGGAACAAGTGCAATCTGGTTAATTCCTGCTGCATCAAAATATGTTCCTTCAACAACACCACCCTTTAATTCAAGAGCCGGAGCTGTCTTCGCAAATTTCGCAAGTACTCTTGCCGGAGCAGTTGCATCTTCTGTAGAAACTGCCATTGCACTTGGTCCTTCTAAGTGACAATCAAGGCTTTCGAAATCAGTTCCCTTAAATGCAAATCTCATCATTGTGTTCTTATATACTTTATAAGAAACACCGGCTTCTCTTAACTGTTTACGTAATTCAGTATCCTGCGCAACGGTAAGTCCGCGGTGATCAACCAACACAACTGACTGTGCATCTTTAATCTGCTCTGAAATTTCCTGTACGATTGGTTGTTTAAGTTCTACCTTAGCCACGAATCGTGCACCTCCTTATATTATTTCTTTCCTCCGACGAGGACGAGGCTTATTACAAATAAAAACCTCTCTGCCGTTAGACAGAGAGGTAGATACTATACATGTTCGTATTTGTAAATCCTCGGTAGGCCATGCAAGTTACGCCTAAGTGGCACCTACTGTCTTCGGCTGTGTTCTTTCAAACACAATGGTGATTATACCATCACTATTTATTGATGTCAATACCAAATTTAATCTTTGTGCTTACGCCAACTTATTAACGTTGATCTTCACACCAGGACCCATAGTAGGAGCAAGAGTAACACTCTTTAAGTATGCACCCTTAACTGCACTTGGTCTTGCTTTGATAACGGCATCCATTAAAGCTTGGAAGTTGTCCGCTAACTGTTCTTCTGTAAAAGATGCTTTTCCAACTGGCACGTGGATAATGTTTGCTTTGTCCAATCTGTACTCAATCTTACCAGCTTTGATGTCTTCTACTGCTTTCTTAACATCCATAGTTACAGTACCAGCTTTTGGGTTCGGCATTAAGCCCTTTGGTCCAAGTACACGTCCCAAACGACCAACAACACCCATCATATCCGGTGTAGCAACTACAACATCAAAATCAAACCATCCTTCGTTCTGGATCTTCGGAATTAATTCCTCACCACCAACAAAATCAGCACCTGCTGCCTGTGCTTCATCAAGCTTCTCGTTCTTAGCAAATACTAATACACGAACGGTCTTACCAGTTCCGTGAGGTAAAACTACCGCACCACGAATCTGCTGATCAGCGTGACGGCCATCACAACCGGTACGGATGTGAGCTTCGATTGTCTCATCAAACTTTGCTACAGAAGCTTTCTTTACTAAAGAAATTGCTTCTGCTGTATCGTACTGCATAGTCTTGTCGATAGCCTTTGCAGTCTCTAAATATCTCTTTCCTCTTTTCATGAATATACCTCCTGTGGTTATATCGGGAGAGGTCCCTCCCACGTTATTTCAAAATCTACTAGTCTAAATTAGTCTTCTGCTACCGTTACGCCCATGCTACGGCATGTTCCTTCGATCATGCTCATTGCTGCTTCGATAGATGCTGCATTCAAGTCAGGCATCTTTGTTTCAGCAATTTCTCTAACCTGTGCTTTGGTAATCGTTGCAACCTTTGTCTTGTTTGGAACACCGGAACCGGACTTGATGTTACAAGCCTTCTTAATTAATACCGGTGCTGGCGGAGTCTTTGTTACGAAGCTGAAGCTTCTGTCCGCATATACAGTAATTACTACCGGGATGATTAAATCACCCTTGTCAGCTGTTCTTGCATTGAACTGTTTGGTGAATTCTACGATGTTTACACCGTGCTGACCAAGTGCAGGACCAACTGGAGGAGCAGGTGTTGCCTTTCCAGCAGGAATCTGCAGTTTGATATATCCTTCTACTTTCTTTGCCATTTTGCCAATTGCCTCCTTAACTTAATAAAAAAACATCTTTACATCTTCTTTATTTCTGCGAAACTTATTTCTACCGGTGTCTCGCGACCGAACATATCAACATTGATTGTGACAGTCTGTTTATGTTCGTTGATACTTAAGATAGCACCTACGGTGCCTGCCCATACGCCACCTGTTACAGTGACAGTATCTCCAATTTCAAGATCAATCTCAATGTTGTCATGTGCAATGCCGAGCGTTGCCATCTCTGCATCTGTCAATGGTACCGGCTTAGAGCCCGGGCCGACAAACCCTGTTACTCCTCTGGTATTTCTGACCACATACCATGTGTCATCATTCATCACCATATTAATAAGCACATAGCCCGGAAACATCTTCTTAGAAACCTGCTTCCGCACTCCATTTTTCAATTCAACAACATCCTGCATAGGAACACGAACCTCTAGGATCTGATCTTCCAAATGCCGGTTCTCGATTGCCTTGTCAATGTTCGTCTTTACCTTATTCTCATATCCTGAGTAGGTATGAACTACATACCAGTTTGCCTCTGCCATCTATACTCTCCTTATCCTTATAAATTAACCAAAATGTCAATACCGTACTGTACCAAATAATCTACGCCTGCAATAATAAGGCCTAAGATAACGGTTGATACAAGCACAGCTGCAGTCTGGCGGATAATGGTATCTTTGGATGGCCAGATAATCTTACGATATTCTGACTTGAGGCCGGTAAACCAACTTTTGTTTGGAGCCTTCTTTTCTTCACTCATAATTATACTCCTTCGCTCAGTCTAGACTATTTCGTTTCTTTGTGCAAAGTATGTGTCTTGCAGAATCTGCAATACTTCTTTGTTTCCATTCTGTCCGGATGAGTCTTCTTGTCCTTGGTCATGTTATAGTTACGCTGTTTGCATTCTGTACATGCCAATGTTATTCTAGTGCGCACAACTTCCACCTCCACTTATTTTTCTTGCGTTTTTAGGCATAAAAAAAAGACCTACTTCCATCGCTAGTCTATAGTAGCACGTAAGACCTTTTTCGTCAACCTTTTTTTCAAAAAACTGTAAAGTTATTCTACCACCATGTCGAATAATATGCAAGAGAGAAATTACATTTTTTCACAGAATTACAACACTATTTCCTTTTACATACTACATATAGAGAAAATTGTCAAGTATTTTTTATATCTTGTGGATGACAAATCGTCATTTATGCTTTATAATATATGTATAAATGGATTTAGTGTACCCGACGTTTATATGTTAGATGTAAACGATTTCATGGAAGAAAGGAGGGGTCATATGGCAGCAATCGATACGATCTATAATTATTATCTTACCACGTATGGTAGCAACACACCGAATCGCTACGATACTCATAAGAAGAGTGAGCTGCGCTCTGTTTACAACAACATGGTGAAAGTAAATAAGGAATCCCCTCTGTATAAGATTCTTGGGCTCGATAGTGGTGAAGCTTCGCGTTTTGCTATTGATATCAAGGAAAGTTCCATGAGTTTATCCAAGGTAGCCGCATCGCTAAGCGGCGACGGTAACCTTTTGGAAGGTGCTTTTAAGAAGAAGGTGGCCAACTCCAGCGATCCGGATATTGTTTCCGTCACCTACGTAGGCAAAGAGGGCGGCGGCGAGGAATTAAATGATTCCTTTTCCATCCAGGTAAATCGTTTGGCGGAAAGTCAGATTAACATCGGTAACTATTTAAACGCAGATGAACATGACATCCCACCGGGACAGTATTCTTTCGATTTTACGAATAATGCCACCGCTTACGAATTTCAATATTCTGTTGGTTCCACAGATACCAACGAGGATATCCAGAATAAATTAGCACGTCTTGTTAATACCGCAGACATTGGTGCGAAGGCAAGAGTCGATGTTGATGAGCAAAACCGCAGTAGCCTGATTATTGAATCCAAGGAAACCGGATTAGCCGACTCAGAAGAGTATCTTTTTAAGATTATGCCCGCCACCGACCGTGAATCACAGCAGGCCATGGAGACGCTCGGCATTGACCATGTAGCAAGAGAAGCACATAGTTCTTCCTTTTTACTAAATGATACGGAGCACTCTTCTCTTTCGAACACCTTTACAATTAACAAGGAATTCGAAATTACCTTGCATGGAATCAGCGAAGAGGATCGACCTGCTATCATCGGTTTTGAGAATGACTTAGATGCCATTGCCGGCAATGTTGGAACATTAATCAATTCCTTCAACAAGTCCATTGAGACCGCCGAATCCTACCGACAAAGCCAGAGTTCCGACTCTAAGCTTTTACATGACATTACATCGGTGTCCCGCGCTTTTCGGAATGACCTTGAGCACTTGGGATTGATGGTTCAGGATAATGGTACAATTCAGATTAACCGCGATATTTTTGACGAGGCCATCAGCAATGATACCGACGGAAACGCCTTTAAGGAATTAAACAACTTCAAGAATGCCGCTGCTGCTCGCGCTTCTCAGATTGCTATCAATCCGATGAATTACGTGAACAAGGTTGTTGTTGCATACAAGAATCCGGGACGTAATTTCAACACTCCGTATGCCAACAGTATGTATGCAGGCATGATGTTAGATCGCTATTGTTAAAAGCAGTCACTCTTTTACAGGAATGACTGCTTTTTGTGTGTTTTTTATTCTGATTTCAAATCCAATTTCTGCTCCATTCGGCGCATTTCTTCGAACTCGCCCATATCCAAGAACGAATCCTCGCTAATCGGATACATTCCAACCGGCCGTTTCTGTTGCAGCAGCATATCTGCCACATCCGTCATATGGAAAAATGTATCCTTTGGAATTTCCGCTAAAACCTCCGGATTTAGTACATACATACCGGTATTTACAAAATAGGAAAGCTTCGGCTTTTCTTCCATCTCCGTAATTTGCCCCTGTTCTTTTGAATGCACTACGCCGTATGGTACAACGATATTTTTCAAGGCTGTCACAATGGTCAGCGCATTTCCTGACTCTTTATGATAACGGTAAATGTCTGCATAATCCGCCTGAATCAAAATATCACAGTTCGTTACAATAATCGGCCGGTCAAATGTATTTTCAATCAGGTGCAAACTTCCAGCGGTTCCCAGCGGTTTATCCTCTTCCACGTACACCAGCTCGTAATCTGTAACCAAATCCGCAAAATAGGACTTAATCATCCCTTTTTTGTAGTTTAGCGTTGCCCAAAAATGCTTCACTCCAAAATCCCGGAACCGGTCAATAATACGCTCCATAATCGGTATATCACCGATTGGAATCAGCGGTTTGGGTAAGACCTTGGTATAGGGATACAAGCGCGTACCTTTCCCCCCCGCCATAATAATCACCGGCACATTTTTCAGGGCATCCTGATGCTGCTTAACTTCCTTATATTCATCGTTCCAAAATACCACATCACACACCACGTTATCCGGTGTCAAAACCGGCGCTACGCGGATGGAGAATTTCTGTAAGTAGGAACGGTAATTGCGCACATTGTGTGCATACAAAAATTTCGGCTGCTTATTCATTAAGTTTTCCACTGCCGCATGCATATTGCCTGTTTTTATCAACCAGCGGCGCACATCGCCATCTGTAAGTGACCCCAAAAGCCGCTCTTTCTCATCCACGACGAACAGAATTCCCTTGGAGTTCTTGTCTATTTTTTGCATGGCATCCACAACCGTTGCGCCCGGATGAACTAAAAACGCTTTTAACTCCTCAATTCTCATTTCGCCGCCTCCTTTAGCACTTCCCGAATGCCTGCTGCCACATATTCCATCTCGTCCTTTGTAAGATTCGTGCTACAAGGAATGTTAAGAATATGCGAAGCATAATACGGCGCTTTTTCCATTGCCGTTTTTGCACAGTCGCGGTATGGCTTCTGCTCGCTAATCAATCCCCAGATTAACCTGGTTCCAATTTTCTTCTCCGCCAGGCGTTCCACAAGGGTTCGCGCATCGATGGACAACTTCTCCATATCCACCTTAAGGGAATAAAACCAGGCATTAGACTCCGTTCCTTCGCGAAACTCCATCAACTCCACCAACATATCTTCCGCAAACAATTGGCGGTAATAGGCATGGTTTTCCCGCTTCCTACGTAAAAACTCCGGAAGTTCTTCCATCTGCGCCACGCCAAGAGCCGCCTGCACATTGGTCATACGATAGTTAAAACCAATTTCATCATGTATGTAGAATAGCGGATCATTCTTGGCCTGCGTGGAAATGTAAGCCACATGTTTTGCCTCCGCAAGGTTCTTTGCAACCAGCATACCGCCACCACCGGTAGTAATAATCTTATTCCCGTTAAAAGAAAATGCACCAAAATCTCCAATGGTTCCAGCATATTTGCCAGCGTATCGCCCACTTAAGTACCTGGTTCCAAGGGCTTCCGTCGCATCTTCCACCACGCGCAAATGATACGTAGATGCAATGTCCATAATAGCTTCCATGTCTGCCATATTTCCAAAAACATGAACCACCACGATTGCTTTCACTGCATGGTTTCCTTCTTTTGTACGCAACACACCGTCTACCATTTCGCATTGGTTCTCGCAATAATCCCGCAGTTTATTCGGATCCATGCACAAACTGTCATCCGCATCCACAAAAATCGGATTCGCAAATTGATACGCTACCGGATTTACTGCTGCAATAAATGTAATCGTTGGTACAAATACCGCATCATGCGGCATAACATCGCACTCGCGCAAGGCAAGATGCAATGCCGCAGTTCCGCTTTGCACTGCCACTGCTTTTTCCACCTGTAAAAAAGCAGCCATTTTTTCCTCAAATTCCGTAATGTATGCACCACCCGTGGACACCCATCCTTCTCCAACTGCTTTGGTAACATAATTTACTTCCTGTCCTTCAAAATTCGGTACCGATAACGGAATAAAATGATCCATGTTCTACCTCCTTGTCCTACTCACCAACGGTCACTTTTACGCCGGCCTGATAGCCATTCATTGTGAAAATGTAAATGTTGCAGCTTCCGCTTGAAACGCCGGTAACCTTACCACCGGAAGAAACTTTTGCCACCGATGGGTTATCACTCACATACCGGATAAACGAGGTAAGTTTCTTTAATTTTCCGGTTTTTCCGTAGGTCACCTTCAAATTTTGTGTGCCCCCTATCTTTGCACTTACACTTGTAGGGGATACTTTCACACTCTTCTGATTTCCGTATTTTCCACCGGTTGTGTACACATAAACCGTTTGTGACTTTGCTGTTTTCTTCCCAAGACTTACTTTGAGGTAATACTTATATGCGGTACCTTTTTTCAATTTTTTATGTGTATACTTCAACGCCGTCGTTGATTTTAGCTTCTTGAATTTTCCTCCGTTTTTTGCACCATATAACACATATTTTGTTGCACCTTCAATTTTTGACCAGCTGAGCGAAACTGAGGTTTTCTTCGCTGCCGCTTTCAAAAGCACAACCGTCTTTGGCTCCGAGTCCGTTACCACATTTCCAATCTGATAGCCCACTCCGTACTCCGACAGATGATCTGTAGGAATCACTACTTTTTCTGTGTTCATATCGTAATAGGATTTTGCAATATACACTTTTTCACCGGAGGCATCCTTATAGTAACCTTTGATGTGTGTAATATTTTCGTAAGTTCCATTATTTACCACTTCTCCGGCAGCATTTACCATTTGACGTCGGTATGGGATTCGTATCGTAATACCATCGCTCTTAAAATCTTCGATTTTTACCTCCTCGCCCTTGGTGGTATCCTGTTTCAAAATGCTAATATCATAAATCGGACGAAGTTCCGTTTCTTCCTGCTTTTTGATGGAAATGGTTGCATCACCTTCTGCTTTTTCCTGAATTGCGCGCAAGGCTTTCTGCCCAAAGGTCACATCCAGCTTCGGTGTTTTTACCGTCAACTGGGTAACGCTCTTTTCAATCAAAAAGGTCTGCACCTGGGTATTTAAAACCAAATTATAGTTGTCTGCAACCTTTGATACGCCACCGGACATCGGCTGAATATCAATGGTAACCACCTTATTGGTACTTCCTTCAATGGCTGTATCAATATCCGCCGGCGACGGAATCACCGATGCAGTGGTAACGTTATCCTGCAGTGCCGGTTTTAACGTGATGATTCCATAGTTATTATTGGTTGTAAATAAGTAATCTTCTGTGTAGCTATGGGCGCAATGGATACACTTATACTCTCGTGACCCCTTTGTACTAGCAGTTGCACGCACGCGGATGGTTGAACTATACACATGTCCCATTGCCGGAATCAACTCACCTTTTCCAACAATCTCTCCACATAAGCGGCAACGCATTTCGCCCTGATATCCTTCTTTTGTACAAGTTGGTTTCTTCGCGCCAATGTATTCTATAGCGCTGTGATAGCAATTGGATTTCACCAAAATAACGGTTTTCTTGATGGTTGCATAGCTATCCTTATCCTGTCCCACGTACTCGGCTACCGCTGCCACAGAGTCTCCGGCTTCTTCTTTAAACTCTCGCTTCGCATCGTTGTCGTTCCACTTCCAATCCGTAGGCAATCCAACATCACCAACCCGGTTTACGCCCTTACTTACGGACATCGTATCAAGTGGTTCATTCGGCGCCATAGCTTTTTTATTTACCACAACGGTCGCTTCACCGGTTACAATTTCGTAATTGTCCGTATCTTCCGGCTGAAAATACCAGCGATATTTCGTTTTTCCACTGTCCGAAATTTTCGGAATAATGGATTGGTTTTCCCAGGAGAATTTGCCCTTTACTCCGGCAGAATCTCCAATTGGAATTTTTGCCCCTAAATTTTCTCCCAGCTCATACGCCTGTGCCGTTACCTTTGACACCTTCGGAACTGCTTTATTTACAATTAGATATACACTTCGCTTTTTATTCTCGTTTGGTGACGGATAATTGGTTATCTTATTGTAATTAGCAGTGTCCGTCGGATTAAACACAATTTCATAGTTCTGTTTGTTTACGCGGGGAATTTCAATCGGATTCACAAACTCCCATTTTCCGGCAACATTTCCGGATTTTCCTGCCACCACCCATGTTGGCGCTGCCCCTTTGATGGCTACTGATTTGATTTCCTTCACCGGATCATAGGTAATCGGTGCTACCGTAGGATCCTCAACCACCGTTGGGGTTACCTTATTGATCTTTACCGTTGCTTTTCCCTTGACGGTGCCATTGGTACCAATTTCCGCCTTGGAAAAAGTCACCTGATAGTCACACTCCGGAGACACAAGGGTTTCTGTTCCATTTGTTTCCTTCTTCAGTGTATTCTTTGGCGCTTCTGTATCTTTCGTCCAGATTACTTTCTTTTTTTCGCTCCATCCGTTATACGGATTTTTGTAAGTTGCTGTTGCCTCCATATCGCGCAACGTCGTTCCGTAATCATATCCATTCGATTTGGAAAATGTTACGGTTACATTTTCCGACGCATCAATTGCTGTAATGGTGTGTGTATAAGTTCCGACTTTTGTTTCGAACGTGCCGTCCTGATCCTGATCTCGCATAACGTCCACCGTAATTACTTTGGTTCCGGTAAATCCGTTTGCCACTGACACACTGTACTTTCCACTTGTTGTGAAATCGGTATCGGTCTTTACCGTTACTTTTGCATCGGATACATTCGTCATCGCAAACTCCACATCCGCCACGACTGCCGCTTCTCCCTGATCTAGAAATGCTTGTTTCGCATCGTACGTCTTGTAACTTCCGCAGGTTCCAAGCCCATCTACTTTAATTGGGTTCTGCTCCACAACCGCAACCACAGCGTCTGCCGCTCGTCCCTCTGTTACGGGAATTATTGTCAGCATCATCACAGCTGTCAAAAACAATGCCACAATGCGCTTTCTCCTCGTTGTACTTTTCGTTTCTTGTCTCATATTCTGCACTCCTTTACTACAATGTCATCCGCCACATTCTTCCATGTCAGCGCCGATACATCTGCTTGTTTTACACCATTTTCTATCTGATCGAGCTGTTTTTCAATTGCTCGCTTTAGTCGCTCTTCATAGTCCGGTAATTCTGCCTCAATCGGCACTCCCGGGTTCTCCATACCCGGAAGCGATACCGTCAAAAACGATGCCGCAGGAACTTTTTCGCAAATCCAGTCTCTGACCCCCGGCCAATCTGCGCCAATTGCCAGGCACCCGCACCCCATAGCCTCCAACAGCACTAAGGGCAACCCCTCATAAAAGGACGGTAGCACAAATAAATCACACCGACGATACAGCTCTGCTAATTCCTGTTGCGGAAGCTTGCCCTCCAAAATCACCTGTATTTTCTTACTCTCAGAAAGCTTTGCTGCCTGCACACGAATTCGCTCCATTTCCTTCTCGTCACCATTCCCACCGGCTAAATGTAACACCATTGGGCGGTTTGCCTTGACATCTTCCAAAGCTCGAAGCAAGCTCTCCACGCCTTTTGCCTGAGAAACCTTACCCGCAAAGCACAATTCATACGCAGTTCCCACATTCCGCTTTTTGGGAAAAAATCGTTCTTCATTAAAGCCTGCGCCTATAATCGCAATCTCTTCTTCGGCTATTTGAAACAAACGGCTAATTTCCGCTCGCTGCCCACAATGTAAGGCGTAGATACGGTCGAGGGCACGGATTCCGTCGTAAATGCGTTTTTTCTCCAAATTATTCTTCTGGTACTGCCGCAGGCAAGTACTATGGCAAATCGCCACTATTCGTGTTTCTTTCGGCAACACCGACCGTAATTCACTTGCCAGAGCCGTTACCAAATACAGATGATGGCAGATCACCAATTCCGGCCGAAAATGCCTCATAGCCTCCCGTATCGTTGATAAAAACGCTTCGCAAAACTGCTTCGTCATTTCCGTTGTAAAATCGCAGTAACGCGTACTCGCGTAGGGCATAACATCTGACATTCCCGCCACCGGAAAGGGCAAGGATTCTGTTTCAAACTCTACCGGAAAAAATGCCACACTTTCCGGAAATTCTACTTTCTCACCCTTTGCCACCCCGGCAACCACTGCCTGTTTATGACCGGCTTTATCATACGCCTTCACTAACTCCGACAAATAAACCCCACTACCTGTACTATTCGGCTTTTGTGCGCTAATACTTAAGATTCTCATATGCGTTTCCTATACTTCGTAGTCAAAACATGCGCGGCTCTCCGTGTATGGGCGCACCTTTCCATTTGCCACAGCAACGTGCTCCGGATGCACAGAATACCCCTTCAAGCTCTCCTCGTCCTCAAACGTAGAATCCAACATAACATCCACATTTGCGCTTGGCAAGCCTACCATATTCACGCGTATATCCACGAGTCCGGGAATCTTTCCCTTTAAAGATTCCAATCCTTCTTTTATCCCCTTTTTAATATCTTCTTTTTCGCTATCAGAATACTCCTTCTTTAGCGTCCATAAAATCACATGTTTTACCATATGGTTTGTCCTCCTGTCTTCACTTTTTCATAGTTATACATAGTATAACAGATTTCGCAAAACTTGTGAAATAATTCTATGTTATCAGAATGTGAAAAAAGGTTGACAGAAGAGGTCTAATGTATTAGACTCGATAGTAGTATAGTAGATACAGATACAAATACAAGTTCGAGAGGTACATATGAAAAAACAATTCAAAAAAATTATGGCAATGACCCTGGCAGGCACTCTTTTATTAACACCTGCTACCATTGCATTGGCACGAAGCTCTGCCACCTTACTGAAGCAAGACTCTTTTACAACAACAAGTAAGATTTATGATGCAAGCTCCAAGAAGACCATCACGAAGACCTTTTACCACAACAACTATTACAAGAATCACAAGTTGTTTAAAGGCTTAGATGTTTCCTGGTGGCAGTCAAGCGACAGGAAGAATACGAAGATTGATTGGGCAAGTGCACATGAAGATGGCATTGATTTTGCTTTTATCCGCATCGGTGCACGTAAAACCGACTCTGCCGGTGCCCTTTACGAAGATACAACTGCCAATTCCAATATTACCCAGGCATTGGCGAATAATGTAAATGTAGGTGTTTACTTCTTTTCTCAGGCCAAGACCACAACGGAAGCTAAGAAAGAAGCAGAGTATACATTGAAGATTTTGGACAAATACAATTGGAATATTACCCTTCCGGTGGTTTTTGACTACGAATTCAGCAACCGCCTAAAGGCCGGACAACTTTCCAAAGCAACCATGACCAATATCTGCAAAGCATATTGTCAAGTGATTGAGGATGCCGGCTATACACCTATGATTTATGCCAACTACACCATGTTTAAAAACCATCTGAATGCAACCACCCTGGAGAAAAGTTATAAGCTTTGGTTGGCACGGTACAGCAAGACCACCACAAGTAATATTCTTACTACCTCCGAGGCCATTCCGTATGCGGATATTCCGTACAAATATGAATTTTGGCAATTTGCAAGTACTGCCCGCGTGAGTGGCTATTCCGGCAATCTGGATGCGAACTATTGGTATAAGAACACCAATGTAAAGACCGAGAACCTTGGCTGTGAAGAGCAGAAGACAGATTCCATCACCCTCTCCTGGGAGGAGGCAGACGACGCGCAAAACTACCGCGTATACCGCTATAATCCGGATACGCAGAGCTACCAGGCCATTGCCAATGTAACCGACACAGAATTTACCGACACCGGTCTTTCTGCCGGAACCACCTACTCCTATAAAGTACGTTGCTATTGGAGAATCGGTGGTACCAACTATTTTGGCAATTATTCGGATGTTGCAGAAATTTCTACGAAGCCTGCACAGGTTGGTAATGTTCGCCTTTCAAAACGAAACACCAGCAACCTTACCCTTTCATGGGATGCTGTAAAAGGTGCTGATGAGTATCGCATTTACCAATACAATGCCGATACCGATACTTACGACCGTATTGCAACTACCGACAGTTCCGAAACCAGCTACAAGGTTGAGGGACTAACAAGTGCAAGCGAATACCTTTTTAAAGTTCGCGCAACACGAAAGAGCGAAGACGAAACCTTATTGGGTTCCTACTCTCCCGAATTTGTAACCTACACAAGACCTTTGAAGGTTCCGAATCTAAAAGTGAAGTCCTCGGTAAAAAAGCAGGCAACGGTCAGCTTTTCGAAAGTAGCACGCGCTGACCACTATAGCATTTATCGCTACGATAAGAAATCCAACGTATGGACGTATGTGACTTCTTTAAAATCAGCTCCATCAGCCTATGCCGACAAGAAGCTGGTATCCGGTAGAACCTATCAATATCGTGTGCGTGCCTATGTCACAACCGATGGCGGCAAGGTTTTTAGCTATTATAATGAACCGGTATCCATCAAAGTAAAATAGCAAATTGGGGCATCGCCTACACGCGGTGCCCTTCTTTTGTAGAAAAATTTGTTTTTCTGTCGCAAATTTTGTGCTATAATGGTAAAAATTGCATTGATAGGGGATTATAAAGGATCATGAAAAAACAAAAGACAAAGAAGCAGAAAATTCGCGGTCACGTTATACGAATTGATATCGCTATCATTCTTCTTGTAACCGCTTATTTAATGTTTGCCTTTTCGAATATACCTTTTATTAAGAAATGGCGAACTATTTACATTGAAACAGCCATGACCACCATGAGTCACCAATGGCTTGCCACAATGTTTCTTCCTCAAAGCGTAATTGATGAGGTCATGGATCGATATTATGCTGAACTTGAAAAACAGCAGAAGTTAGAGAGTAAATGGAAAGACAAAAAAGAAGTAAAGGAAAAAGCGAAGACCGAAAAGGAACTATTTTTTGAAACCTATTGGGAATTGGACTCTCCGAGCGTTCGCAACTACTTAAGCGCTCATCCGGAACTAACAAAGGATGGATACGATCATATTTTGATTGAAGATCTGGACAAGGCATTGGGATTAAAAACCTCTGAAGGCGATGACGTTTGTGTAATTAACACTGCCAACAAGCTCCTTATCGTCGGTCTTTCCGGTAGCGGCTATGTTGGTAAGCTCGCCATTGTAAAAGACCCTTCTCTGGTCTACGTTGCCAAGTCGAATCGGTATGGCTCCTGGGGTCAGGAAGTTGGCGGATTTTGTCAAACCAACAATGCGATTGTTGGCATCAACGCCAGTCGATTCCGCGATATCGGCGGACACGGTAGCGGAGGCATCGTCATAGGTTCTATGATTATAGATGGTCAAGAATTCGGCAGCCGCCCCAAAAAGTATGGTATGAAATTCTGTGGCATGAAAAGCGATCATCGTTTTTACATTAGTAACTACGACCCCAACACGGTTACAGACTATCAGTGGGGGATCGAAGGTGTCCCTGCTCTGATTGTTGACGGTGTACGTGCTATTGACACTTCCATGTTTATGGGGTTACAGCCTCGTTCTTGTATTGGACAAACGCAAAGCGGCGACATGCATATGCTTATTATTGAAGGTCGTCTGCCGGGTTATAGCCTTGGCGGTACCATTGTTGACTGCATGGATATTCTGATTCGCTACAAATGTTATCAGGCTATGAACTTAGATGGTGGAAGTTCTTCCATTATGTATTACAAAGATAAATACATTACCCGTTCCTGTAGTGTTAGTGGACGGGGACGCTACCTACCGGATGCATTTTTAGTCAAGAAAGCTCAGTAAAGAACGAAGGGCCAATCACAGCAGTTTGTGATTGGCCTTTTTATTCGCTTCCGCATCCTAGAAAAATAGCTTTCTAACTACTCGCAATGCAATGATAATCATAAGCATCACAATACTTCCTATCTTTTTTTCCTTCTTAGAAAAATCTCCGTTCAACCCCCACATATACAATATAACCACTATACTAAAAAACGTTAAAAAGTCAAGAATTGCCCTCATATAATGTATTCTCATATTTTTCACCTCTAATAATTTTATCTTTTATTATTTCCTTAATTACGCTGTTTTTCATGTTCCTTTTCCCACTGTAACGTTTCCTCAAAAAACTCCTGTAAAACTTCCGGAATTTGCGGCTTTACCCACTCAATCATATCAAAATACAGTCTATCAAAGCTAATGCCCAATACCTTCTCACAGTCAATATTGCTTCTACCCAACTCTATTAACTTATCGAGTCCGTACTTTTCGTATGTATATTTTGCCAGACAGCCATATGTGCGATATGCTCTTTTAAACCCTTCCAAGTCCTTATATTTTTGGGGCATCTTAACAGGATAACTTATACCTTTTTCCTTAACCGGTGCTCGGTCCTTATCCTCAAACTGGTGTAATCGGTAATTTATAATTGTCTCCATATAATCTATCACTTTGGCAATACGCTTTCTACCTTTCTCGTCCTCAAATTCGCGCCCCTCCGCTCTAATTCCAGCACTTTTTAACACAGCTTCGGCTTCTTGCTCCGACATTTCATCTCCCAACTCAATATCTGCTAGCCACACTGCTATCCATTCTGAAAATATATCCTCAGGATCTTCTTCAATCATCCTATTGCTTCCCCACGTTAAATAATGACAGTATTCATGTAAAATCACTTTTTTCACTACATCCCAGTTCCAAAACAAGCAAATTGTTCTATCTTCACAATAATACAAGCCTCCCCATTCTACGCCCTCACCAGATGCGCCTCTGACAAAATTCGTTACAAGATAAAGTGTCGGAAGCTCTTTGGGTCGAAATTCTTTTGTAAACTCGCGTGCCTCCTTCCACTCTCTTTGCCGAATTGGATCAGTCTCCTTATAGCCATCTACCATATAGGTATAGCCCAATTCCATTACGTCTTGATCATCCCACTGCCATACAACATCCGGCAGCGTAATTTCATAACTTCCTTTCCCATACATAAACACCGCTTCTGCATAATGGAATGGTATTTTTGCATACTCTTTATATTGAAAATTGGCACTCTTGCTTGCTAGCCAATTATTTTTTCCTCTACCAGTTGTTCTCTCTTCTTATTTGCACTTTTGCACAATTTTTCCAATTTTTCATAAGAATTCTGTTTTTCATACCAGGTTGCAAACTCTTTTATTGCTGTTCTTACCATCTTTGCATCTTGTTCTTCAAAATAAATACTATCCATCATCGGAACGCAAAAATCCAACAGTTTCTGTTTCTTATTGTCCTTAAAGTATTCTATACAATCCTCTTTCGACTTTGCAACCTCACCAATCCCTTGATTAACAGCATAACGGTAAAATAATCCGTAATACTCCCCTGCATTAACTTTTACCGTATGGGCTTTTTTTATAATCGCCCATACGGTATCTGCCGAGAGGTTGGCTTTCAATGGCATCCGGAGGGTTTCGTTTACGGAAACCGGATTCTCCATATCAAATCCTAAAAATATGGTAAGCTCTCCCTGTTTTTCTCCAAACAGCTTGTTTGAATACTCTATGATTGTTTCCACATTTTTGACACACTGATCCGCCTTCTTTTTATCAAACCCCTTCGCTTTGGCATGATAGGTAATATCGCCATGTTTTGTGGTATAACATTCTCCGTGCCACGAATCCAATGACCTTTTGTCCTGCTTCCATTCCAGTTTCTCCAACTCGGATGCTTTCCTGTCACTTTCATTCGCACACGCAGTTATAGCCATAGTCATCATTACAACCATACTTAGCATCCCTATCCATTTCTTTGCTTTCATTTGTTCCCTCCGTAGTCCTACCTCTTTAGTATTAATAAGATTGCCACTTTAACGCTGTCATGGTTTTTTCTTAGATATCAACCAAGCATTGTCTTTATCGTATCATAGCTTCCGCTTGCCTTTATTCGTCCATCATCCATTATGATAATATCATCAAAATATTTCAAATTTTCATTTACATCATGGGTCACCATTATTATTGTTTTTTCTTTTAATAACGGAAACATCTTCATTACTTTATTCAGATTCCCCTTATCAATGGCTGAAAAAGGTTCATCCATAATTAAAATGTCTCCATTTGCGACCAATGCCCTCATAAATGAAACAAACTGCTTTTCTCCACCACTCAAAGCACCACAATTTAAAGTTTTCGTTATTGCGTTTACTATTGCGCTACATCCCCGGAATAACGGTATTATACTTTCCAAATTTTTCTCATGGTAGGAATGGTACACTGTGACATTATTGATAAAATTATCTTTAAAAACATACTCCATTTGATTAACACTTCCTACTATTTTATCAATATTTACATTTCTAATGTTCTTTCCATCAATAGTGATTTTTCCGGTATAGTCCCCTTCGTATCTCATGAGCAAATTCACAAGTGTAGACTTACCCGAACCACTATGTCCAATGATGGCATACCTCTTGCCTTTTTCAAATAAGTAACAAAAATCTTTCATTTGGAAATTGTCATATTGCAAACTCACATTTTCAAGGCATATCGCCTCTTGAAAATCTTCCAACACTTCTTGCTGTTCCACACATTCTTCCTTATAGGACTCAATGAAATGAACCAATTCCTCCATTACGGTTCTATTTGTATTGATAAAGTGAACCTGCATCATAATATCCTGTATTGGATCAACAAAATAGGATGAATACAAAAAAGTCGCCACCACCATACCACTGGTTAATTTCCCGTTTAAAAAAAGCGTCCCTAATAAAATAAATGTAAACAAATCTATGCCCTTAACACTGACCGACTCTACACTTAAAGCAAACATTCCAAAGATTCCGCTTCTCTTTTTTTGGCTTATCATCTTATCCACAGCTCTACTATGTTCGTTAACAATGCTGTTATATGTCTTTTTGTTTACTACCTTTTTTCCCTCTAAGAAATCTCTTAATCGTTCTGTGTATATTCCTGTTCCTTTCATAGAAATCTTCTGTAACGCCGCCTTTTTGTTCTTAAAAATGTTCGGAACAAATACAATCAACACAGAAAAAAAGACTATACAAAGCCCAATTTGGTACGGTATAGTCAGGAAAACAACCACACCAAACACTACAACTTTTATTATATCGCCAACAAGCTTTACGATTGGTTCATAATATTCGTTCACTATTGTATCAATATTATTACTGTTAATAGAGATATACTCACCAATACTTTTTTTCTTAAACTTTTCATAGGGTAGATAAAAAATCCCCTTCATAAAATCTTCGTGAAGAAGCAGTCGAATTCTGGTTCTACCGTTTATATCCACAACCTGCATAAAATATATTAGTATTACTGTGAGAATTTCGAAAAAAATGAAACTCACGATACATTTCATAATTTTTCCTAAGCTTCCACCAGCACCTCCAATATCATCAATTATCATCCGCTGAAAATAAGGTACAATTGCCAAACTCATAGCTGCCATGGCGCACAAGACGCTTTGAAAAAATACAATCCATTTAACTCGTGCAAAATATCTATTCACTTCGCCCAAACACTCCCTCTACATTATTACAAAACGCGCTATTTTTTACTATGCTACCATTTTCTAGTTGTAGAACGCAATCAAAGTACTTTAAATTATCCGATATATCGTGAGTTACCATTATTATTGTATTATTTAACTCTGATAACACCCTCATTACTTTTGACAATCTGTTCCTATCCAACGCTGAAAAAGGTTCGTCCATAATTAATATTTCGTACTCTCCTGCGATATTTCGGATAAACGACACCAATTGTTTTTCTCCGCCACTTAACTCATCGCAATTATCACTTATCGTTATGCTATCTAACGTGATTCCACCATTTTCAATGGTATGCACACATTCATACGCATTTTTACGATTATAAGCCCCAAACACAGTCACATTATTTTCAAAATCGGTCTTATAAATATGATTTTTTTGGCCTATAAAGCCAATCAGCTTGTCTATATCGATATCTTCGATATTTTTCCCATCAATTGTAAGATCGCCACTGTCTAATTTCACATATTTCATCAGTATGTTTACCAAAGTCGACTTACCTGCTCCGCTATGCCCAACAATAGCATATTTCTTTCCTTTTTTAAAGGTAAAGTCCAGGTTAGTGATTTGAAAATTGTCATACTTTAAAGATATGTTCGACATTCTTATTTCCTTTTTAAAATACTCTTTATTTTCTTTTTCAACATAACCCGGTGCCCTTGCATAACCCAGAAATCTATCCCTTACATTCTTGCTAGAATTAATGATACTAACATCATACAAAAAATCCTCAAACAATCCGCTATAGCAGGTAACATAAGTTAGTACCGCCACCACCGTTCCTAACTCCATCTTTCCTTTTATAACGCAAAAAACAGTTACCGTAAATACAATTATGTTCAACATTTTCGTAACCAAGCCATATAGTAACACAGAGCCGGCTTCTAAGCTATCAGCCCTTTTTATGGTCGAAACAGCTCGCTGTACATCCATAACATGTCGTCCATTTATATTCACTCTTGTTTGTACGTTTATAAGCTTGAATCCTTCTAAATACTCCTTTACATTAGATGTATAATGTCCCAGCGCTTCTATCTGCTCTTTTCTCGCTGCAGACAATTTCTTTTCCATAATTTTGGGTACAAAACAAATTAAAACAGAAAGGAAAAAGATTAATGCCGAAATCCCTACATTTATATAGATACAGATAGCAACAGCGTATATCCCTATATTTATTACATTTTCTATAAGATTAAGGAACGGTTCAACATAGTCGCCCGTAATGATGTTAATATCATTCGATTGCATGGACATATATTCGCCTACATCCCTTTTTGAAAAATCCTCGTGTTTTAAAGAAATTATCGCCTTGAAAAAATCTTTTGTCATAAGGCCCTTCATGTTATTAAGCCGTATAATCAATATCGTATTGGCTCCCCAGGTGGTCATAAAATACACTGCAATAATTACTGCAAAATATACGGATAACCTCATAAAAAAATGCCGTTCCTGATTCAAAAAGACTCGATCTATAAGAAGTTTTTGCAAATAAGGTATCGTGCTTAATGCCCCTGTAGCAATGCCGTTGAGTGCAAACTCTGCCAAGATAAAAAATTTAAACTTCAAAAAATACTTTTTCACGTTTGCATCCATTCCTTTCACGTTTATTTTCAAGGTGTATAGACACTTATTCAAGTGCGAAGTTTGATTTCATTATATATACATACACACATATATGTCAACAGATAATTTACACAATTACCTCACAATTATTTCATATATTATCAACAACAAAAAAGCTGTCACTTTAAAGCACTAATTCTTTAAAGCAACAGCTCAATTTGTCTTTTCTTACATCACTATTTCAGCGCTGCCAAAACATTCTTCAAATACTCATAAGTACGCTTGGTTGACGCAATTTCCAAACGTTCATTGAAGGAATGTACATCGCACATATTCGGTCCAATGGACACGCAGTCAAGGTCTGGTCTTTTTCCAAGGAACAAACCGCACTCAAGACCTGCATGGATAGCCAAAACTACCGGTTTTTCCTTGTACATTTTCTCATATTCATCTTCCATTACTTTACGAAGTTCGGATTCCGGTCTATACTCCCATGCCGGATAAGCACTGTCAATTACGTTGTGCGCACCAATCATAGCTGCGAGCGCCTCTACACTCTCACGAAGTCCGTCCTTCTCGGTATTTACAGAACTACGAATCATGTGATAGAAAATCAATTCTTTCTCAGAGCATGCAATACGTCCCATATTCAAAGAAGTCTGTACAAGACCTTCTAATTTACGGCTAAAGCTCTGTACACCATTCATAACCGTTGCAAGATATCGAACCGCCTTGGCCGTCTCGTCCGCATTCATAACGGCAACTTCTTTCTCGCCTTCATCAACACAATCAAGCTGCAGTCCCGGTTCGTCTCCCATAAACTCATCATCAAAGATCGTCTTCATTTCCTGTGCAAAAGAAACAACTTTGGCCACATCTTCCTTCTTAACCAGAATACGCGCCGTGTCTTCCATAGCAATTACGTTATCAGCGCTTCCGCCACCTACTTCAATTAAAGAAAATGCCACTTCACTCATCAATTTGTTCAAAAGACGTCCCATCATCTTATGGGCATTTCCTCTCTGCTCATGAATCTCTGCACCGGAATGTCCACCGGTTAATCCGTGAATCCTAATCATAACCACACTACCGGTCTTGTTCTCTCTATGCAAGTCCATAATTGTGCTAATGCGTACACCACCGGCACATCCGGTTGTAAGATAACCTTCTTCTTCCGAGTCAATGTTAATCAACTTGTGTCCCTTCAGCAAGGAAAGATCTGCTGCGTTCGCACCACCCATACCAACTTCTTCATCTACTGTAAAAAATGCTTCGATTGGCGGATGTGGCACATCGGTACTGTCAAGCAATGCCATGGTCATAGCAACTGCAATACCATCGTCAGCACCCAATGTCGTATCTTTTGCCTTTACGTAGCCATCTTCTACGAAAAGCTGAAGCGGATCCTTCTTAAAGTCATGATTACTTCCCGGTCTCTTCTCGCATACCATATCGATATGTCCCTGAATGATAACCGGCTCGCTATTCTCATAACCGGCAGTACCCGGTTTATAAATAATAACGTTATTCGCCTCATCCTGATGATATGCAAAGTTATGTGCTTTTGCAAAATCAACAAGATAGTCACTAATCTGTTTGGTATTAAATGTTCCATGAGGGATCTGACTAATCTCCTCAAAATACTGAAATACTTTCTTTGGTTCGTAATTTTCTAAAACTGCCATCTTTTTCTTCCCCTTTTTTACATTATCTATTTCGTTAGACAGGGGCTTGGTATGGCCAAACCCCTGCAAAAGCTCCATTTTCTATAATTACTCTTCTGGAACAACAATTAAATCTTTCGTGAAGTTATTTAATACTTCGCATCCATCTTCCGTAATCAGTACTAAATCTTCAATACGAACGCCAATGCCTTCTTCTGCAATGTAGATACCCGGTTCTACAGAGAAACACTGACCCGGTTTGATAATATCCGTATTAACAGAAGATACATCGCCAAATTCATGATCTTCCAAACCGATGGAGTGACCGGTTCTGTGTGTAAAGTACTGTCCAAAACCTTTCTCCTCGATGTAATTTCTTGCTGCAAGGTCAACGTCACACATTCTGTTACCCGGCTTTGCTGCTTCGATACCACGTCTGTTTGCTTCGCAAACAATATCGTAAATCTCTTTCTGTCTTTCGGAAACTTCACCGATAAATACGGTTCTTGTCATATCCGATGCGTAGTTGTCTTTCATTCCACCGATATCCAGAATTACGCAATCGCCGTGTTTACCCTTAGAATCATCGGTAACATGATGAGGATCTGCTGCCCCTTTGGCATATGCGGTAATTGGGTCAAAGGAAAGCCCTTCGCATCCTACCTCTGCGTACAGCTCTTTTACTTTTGCATTTAACTCTTTCTCCGTAAGACCTTTCACAACGTAAGGAATTAATTTCTCCATTACCTGATCATTCAATTTAGAAGAAATACGCATAAGTTCCTGTTCTTTCTCATCTTTCACCATACGGATGTAGTCGATGATTGGAGAACCATTTACATATTTGCTTCCACCGCCCAGTTCCTGCAAACGAATGAGGAACTTCGCCGGCCATGTCTTATCAATACCCATTACCTTATCTTTCTCTACGTAACGGGATAAGATTTCAACGCCATCTTCAATATCATCATAATAAATAATATCTACACCCAAATCCTGTTCCTGTGGGAACAATTTATTAATCATGAACTTGTGGTTTCCATTTACATTCAAGTATAACGCTAACAATCTTTCACCCGGAAAAATCCACTTTCCTGTTAAGTAGAAAATCGCAACCGGATCAGAAATAATCATCTGCGGTACTTCATTCTCTTTCATTGAGTTTAGAACTCGTGTTAATTTACCTTGGTCCATAGTACACCCCAACCTTTCTTATTGCTTTCGTGACGGGAACTCTTAGAATTTCCCCACAAGAAACATTATAGACCAGCGTACAAACATTGTCAATCAGAGACCGTCGTGAAACTATGTAAACTTGACAGTATCCTTCTATTATGCGATGATAGATTTGTACCTTGGTCTATAAGGTCAAGCAATATGCAGGAGGTTTGCAAGCATGAAAATTACAGAAGGCTATATGCCATTTCTAGACTACAAGACATATTACCGTATTGTAGGCGAATCTACAGGAAACAAGAAACCATTGGTTCTTTTACACGGAGGACCGGGGTCTTCTCATAACTATTTTGAGGTGTTAGATCGCATTGCCGAGGAAGATGGTCGTCAACTTATTATGTACGATCAGCTCGGATGTGGAAACTCTTACCTTGACGGTCATCCGGAATTATGGACCCGCGAAGTATGGATCAAAGAATTAATGGCTCTGCGCGAACACCTGGGCCTTGATGAAATTCATCTTTTGGGTCAATCCTGGGGCGGTATGCAGGCTTTGGAATATGTATGCAATTACGAGCATACGGGAATTAAGAGCTTAATCCTTTCCAGCACTTTACCGGCTTCCTGGATGTGGGGCGAGGAGGCACAAAGAAATATTTCCATGATGCCAAAAGATATGCAGGAAGCAATTAAGAAAGCCACAGAAAGCGGCGACTACTCTGACCCGGCCTACCAGGCTGCTGAAGACGAGTACATGCTTCGTCACTGTGCCGGTGCATTAACAGATGATTCTCCGGAATGTTTGCGTCGACCGGTAAAAAAAGGGCGTGAAGCTTACGTCGTGGGCTGGGGGCCAAATGAATTTACCCCCCTTGGTACCTTGAAGGATTACGATGTAACCGCGCAGTTAAAGGATATCAAAGAACCATCCTTAGTCATCAGCGGTGGCAATGACTTGTGTACACCGTACATTGCAAAATATATGTACGATCACATTCCGGATTCCGAATGGGAATTATTCAGAACCTGTAGACATATGTGCTTCGTAGAAGACAACGAACACTACGTAGATATCCTTGTTGATTGGATGAATCGTCACGATTAGGCAGTATCATAAACTAATTTCACATCAAAAATCGGGCTTTTCTCAGCCCGATTTTTGTATTTTACTTTTTATCAAAATAATACATCAAAACATCTGTCAGCTTACGCATATCCAACGGTTTTGCCAAATGCTCATTCATTCCGGCATCTTTCGACGCCTGCACATCCTCTACAAATGCATTCGCCGTCATCGCAATAATTGGAATTCGTTTCGCTGATGGACAATCCATTTCCCGAATTGCTCTGGTTGCCTCATGTCCATTCATTACCGGCATTTGAATATCCATCAAAATCATATCGTAATATCCTTCCGGATGCTCTGCAAACATCTCCACCGCTTCTTTTCCGTTCACGGCTTCTTCTACTGTCAGGCCTCGTAGCTCAAGAATCTTACATATTATTTCCCGATTCAGAGTGTTGTCCTCCACAACCAGCAGCCGCTTTCCTTCAAAGCGTACTGCTTTCTGCTTCTCTCTATGATCATCCATCCGCCGTTCTTCTCGATTTGCATAACGCAAATACACATAAACCGTAAAGCGGGAGCCCTCACCCACTTTGCTTTCCACGCGAATATCACCATTCATCATTTGAATGATGTTTTTTGCAATTGCCATACCAAGACCGGTTCCCTGAATCTTGTTAATTCGATCGTCTTCTTCCCGCGAAAAAGGTTCAAACAGAATATTTTGAAACGCTTCACTCATTCCGATTCCATTATCCGCAATGGAAAACTCATAATATCCAATCCCCGGCTGCGGCGTTATTTTTTCGCGAATACAAATATCAATTTGCCCACCATTCGGTGTATACTTAATGGCATTATTCAGAATGTTAACAAGAATCTGTTCCATGCGCAAACCGTCGCCAATCACATTTTCGTGCCCTACATCCACTGTATGAATCGTCAACGTATGTTCATGATCGTCCAATCCGGATTTCGTCATGTCCAGCAGATGATTCATCATCTCCCTCAGGTTAAATGGTTCCTCTTTTAACACCATCTTTCCGGATTCAACTCTACTCATATCTAATACTTCGTTAATCAATCCAAGCAAATGGTCGCTTGACGTCACGATTTTATTCAAACAATCCCTTACATGTTCTTTATCTGAGAGATTTTCCATGGCAATCTGTGTCATTCCCATGATAGCATTCATTGGCGTACGAATATCATGACTCATCTTGGATAAAAAGTCCGTTTTCGCACGATTTGCATAATTCGCTGCTTCATACGCGTCCTTTAACGCCTGCTTTGCCCGTTCTTCCTCCCTTCGCTGTTCGGTAATGTCCCGGCACAGCACAAATCCAATGATATGTCCGGTTTCTTCATCTTTTGACAATAGCGTATTGGTTCGATAGTATGTATTATCTTGGTGCTTGCAAAACTCTACCTCCACATTGGTACGTCCCTCTTCGAAGGATTGCAGCAAATACTGTGTCCGAAGCGCTTCCGGATTATCCACCGCAAGTACCTCTTCTCTCTCACAACACATTTTTCCAAAAAACTCGTCAAATGCAATTGGAGCCTTCAGGCCTACATTTCGCATGTAGTTTACACCCTGTACATCTACAATGTCCTCCCGGATAATCCCATCCGTTACATCAAATTGAAAATGCCAAAGGGCATTTTTTGTCAAGGCATCTCGATACTGGCGTCTCTCACGCACCACCGTTTGATTCGCCTTTTGTAAGGCAATGCTATGGCGTTCCGCTTCATCCACATCCAGAATCACACTATAGTGCTTCACTTCCCCATCGTCAAAAACTACTTTATGTCCTATATCTTCTATCCAAAAACTACTACCATCTTTACGCAACATCCGGTACTTCAAATACATACTATCCGCATTTCTACTCTGCGAAACAATTTCTTCGTATACCCTCAAGCGATCCTCCGGATGAATATAGTTGGTAATATGCCTGTTTAAAATTTCCTGCTCTTCCTCTAACGAATATCCTAACATCTCTATCAGACGCGGAGACATATATTCTAGTGTAAAATGACCATCATCCCTCGTAATTTTAAATCCGCCGGGAATGGAGTCCATGATGGTCTTCAGCTGAAGATTCTCTCTTCTTCGAACTTCCTTCAACTGCCGTTGGTATTCACGTTCTTCCTGCCGCTCGTCCTCAATGCTATTGACTGCAAACAGAATAACCTCGTCTCCTCCATAAATTAAACTGCTTCGAATCCATCTTCCCGTCAGACTTTGGTAATCATGATTTAGCATGGTTGTATTCTTCATTCTCTCCAGCATCGTATCCGTATCTAGAAAAGCATACATTTCCTCCCGATAAAGGACACTCACCTGACGCTCAATGAAGGAATCAAACAGTTCCTGCGGAATCTTCGGTACCTCATCCGGCACCCTATCCATTCTGTCTCCCGCTACCAACTCTGCGGTATTCTTACTCAAGTCGCAACGAAAGACCGCCATGTACGCTTTTCCAAGGGCAGCAATGGCTTCCGTTTGTGCATCCACTCGCCGTTCCGTTTCCAATAAACGTCTCCGATACAATGCATTATGTGCAATATTTCGTATCTTTCCAATATAATTTGCCAATAGGTGTCCTGCGTGAATAACCATCTCACGTTCAGACCCTTCTTTTTCCCACTCCGGGCGACATCGTTTACAGCTTTCTAAACCAATATAGCCCACGATATCCTTTTCAGAGTTATAAATGCCGCACAAAAACAGCGATCGGCATCCCACTTTTTCCAGATACGTTCTCGATTCTTCCGGCAGCACGCGCACATCCGCACAAAACGCATACCCTGCATCTCCTACGATTTTTTGCGCAAACGAACGTTTAAACGGCAAATGTTGACGGGACCCTTTTGCCTTCAAAATTCCTTCCGCACACCATTCATAGGTATTGTTGCAAAATGCCTCATCAAGCTCTTCTTCATAGACACATACCCGATCTACATCCAAATACTTTCCTACCAGACTCAGTACATTATCTACATCCTCTGTTCCGGCCGCCGTCTCGTATAAGCGATTAAATACATCAAAGAAAAACTCTGCATTTCGCTCACGTTCGACCCGTCCGGCCTCTTCCGCCTGCAACGCTTGCTCAAGTTTACTTCGCGTAGCGGTAATATTCATGAAAGAAACCTGCTCGTTAGCAAACGTTCCCTTTTCATCTGTATCCAGTCCAAGGCATTGCACTACTCCGGTAATCCAGGTAGGTTCTTCCCCGCTTCTGGCGATGGGATATTCAAATGTTAAACGCCCCTCTTTCTCTATAAGCATGTGAACTAACTTATCCGTTTCATCCTGATTGCCATAGTTTAGCAATTCTCGTATATTTACTTCTGCCCGGTTATTTTCCCCCGGCTCTTTTCCAAAAATTCGAATTGCCTCCGGGTTGATCCGCTCTACATAAATGGATCCATCCGAATACAACCGAAACTGAGCCAATCCGCACAAAAGATTTTCAAACAATGCATCCCCGGATGCATACACTTCTTCTTTCGCTCTTCTCATAATCGTACTACATCCCCAGCTTCTTATTTATTCCCTATTATAACAAATTTTCTATATGCTTCCCATTTTCAACAAAATTTTTAATTGTTTATTCATTTTCGATTCATATTTTAATAATTTTTTTGTCACAATTCTCTTTAATTGTATATTCATTTTGTGGTATTATCTAATTAAAGCAAGAAAGAGCAAAAATTATATAACAGAAGGAGGTCTTCTATGGAAGAGAAAAGTCGTGGAGCCTTTTCCGGCTCACTAGGATTCGTACTTGCAGCAGCAGGTAGTGCCGTTGGTTTAGGAAACTTGTGGCGCTTCCCATACTTGGCAGCTAGGAACGGGGGTGGTTTGTTCTTAGTAATTTACATTATTTTAGCATTAACATTCGGTTTCACCATGTTAACTACTGAAATTGCCATTGGAAGAAAAACAAAGCAAAGTCCTTTAACGGCATATTCCAAATTACACTCGAAGTTTAAGTTTACCGGTGTTCTTGCCTGTTTGGTGCCATTTATCATTTTGCCATACTATTGTGCAATTGGTGGTTGGGTGCTAAAATACTTTGTTGCATTTATCACCGGCAACGGAACAACGGCAGCAAAAGATGGCTATTTTACAGGATTTATCACATCCTTCTCCGAGCCAATTATTCTTATGCTTGTTTTCTTTGCAATTACAGCATTCATCGTTTTTGCAGGTGTTGACAAAGGTATCGAAACCTTCTCAAAGGTTATTATGCCGGCTTTGTTGATATTGGTAATTGGAATTTCCATTTATTCCCTTACCTTACATAGCGATGCAACCGGCGAAGCAAGAACCGGCTTACAAGGTCTCGCTATCTACATTATTCCAAACCTGGATGGGTTAACCATTGGAAAGTTCTTCTCTGTATTGATGGATGCCATGGGACAGTTATTCTTTAGTTTAAGTGTTGCTATGGGTATTATGATTGCATATGGTTCCTATGTTAGCGACGATGCAAACTTGCAGAAATCCATTAATCAGATTGAAATATGTGATACCGGTGTTGCATTTTTTGCCGGCGTTATGATTATTCCGGCAGTATGCACCTTTATGGGACCGGAAGTCATGAAAGAAACAGCCGGTCCGGGACTTATGTTCGTTGCATTACCAAAGGTATTTCAGTCCATGGGATTTGCCGGTAATATAATTGGTGCATTATTCTTTGCCATGGTATTTTTCGCCGCACTAACCAGCTCCGTATCCATTATGGAAGCAGTTGTCAGCAGCTTCATGGATCAGTTTGGCTGGTCCAGAAAAGGAGCCAGCTTCATTGAAGGTGCTTGTTCATTGATTCTTGGTGTGATTGTATGTCTTGGCTACAACAAGTTATTCTTCGAAATCACACTGCCAAATGGATCTGCAGCACAGATTTTGGATATCATGGACTACGTAAGCAACAACTTATTTATGCCAATTGTAGCCTTAGCCGAGTGTATCTTAGTCGGTTGGATTTTGAGTCCTTCGGTTGTGGAAGACGAAGTTACCAAATCCGGATGCAAATTCGGTCGAAAAACCTTGTACGAAATCATGGTTAAATTCATTGCCCCGATTCTCTTATTTGTTTTGTTATTAAGAGCCGCTGGCATCTTAACCATTATTTAATCCTAAAAAAGGGACTTGGCAACACTACCAAGTCCCTTCATTTGTTTCTGTTACTCTACGTTTGTACTATGCCTGACGATACACATGTACCGAATTCTTAACCGGGCTATAGTTGAATACATACACGCCAAGTGCTCCGGCAAGTAATCCACCTGCTGCCGCTATTGCCAATGCCAACGCAACCGTTGCCGGATCATTAAATGCAAATGGTGCAATCATACCCGGAATCGGGGATGCTGTTCCCGGCGCATTGTTTACAATACCAAGGAATGCCGCACCAACACCTGCCAGGCCGCCGCCGATAAAATTGGAACAGTAAATCGGAATCGGGTTCTTTGTAATAACATCAGCCTGTGTCAATGGCTCTAACATAACGGAAACCACTTTGGAATTATCACCAAGCTTTAATCCATAGAAAATCATTCCATTTGTGAACGATCCACCAAAACATGCAATGGCAGCAATTCCCATTGGTAATCCTGTCAAACCAAGCATTGCAGTAAGTGCCATACTGCTTAACGGTGAAGTACAAATCATCTTAATAATTCCACCTAAAACAAATCCCATTACGATTGGATTCTGTGTGGTTGCTGCCGTAATGGTTCCACCAATGGTAGCCATTGCTGCATCCACAGCCGGTCCGGCAAGTGCACCAACGCCACGAGCAAGTGGTGCCAACGCAAATGCTCCAAAAATCATATTCACACCATTTGGAAGATATTTCTCAACATATGGAGCTAACAAACCTACAATATAACCTGCCATAAATCCCGGTAAAATACCGTATCCACCCATCGCAACACCTGCAACTGCACAAAATACCGGATTCACTCCCATGGCAAGCGGAACAAGGAATGCTGCTGCCACGCCACCCATTCCTCCGGAAGTAGCACCTACTTCACCTAAAAATGAAATACCAATCAAATCACCTGTTATGTATTTTAACACTGCTTCCACCAGGAACGTTGCTACCGCAGCATTCGCCATACCGGACATGGCAAGCGATCCTTTCGGTGCCTTCATACTAAACACGGAAAACATTCCCAAAGTACACAACAACAATGCAATACCTTTTAACATTACTAACATAATTTCTTCTCCTTATCTTCCTTGCGGTCCATCCGGAAAATTGGCACAAAAAAAAGACCAAGAATTCTTACAGACCTCCTGTGACACTGTAACAATCTCTGTCCTTTTACCTGAAAGAGCTACTTCTTCGGTACACAATTCTGTGATTCTCCAGAGTGACGTCCGAATTCAATTCTTTTACCTGAGAGTTTCTATCCCCTTCGGTGCTTTCACAGTCTCTCTTGAATTCTTCAACCGCCTTTTGCTTCTCTATTATATAATCAACTTTTTTAAATTACAACCCCGAAATAATTAACATTTTTAAAACTAATTGTTTATCCCTGCGAAATTCTCTTTTTATCCCTCCTTCGGGTTAACCGGATATTATGCCGAACGAAATGGATTTATTCTCGGCTGCGAATGCCATTAAAAAAGAGCCTCACGGCTCTTTTTCGCATTCTATAGCTTTGTTCGACAAATCTTTCCTTCTTTCACCAGTTCTTCCAACTTTTTCACCACGTCAACACTTAACTGCGTCCCCCCCACACGCTTTAATTCTGCCACAACATCGCTTAGTTTCATCTGTTTTCGATACGGACGGGTGGAGTACATCGCATCAAAGGTATCTGCCACCGCTATAATCTGTGCAATCAGCGGAATCTCATCCCCCTTTACTCCGCGCGGATAGCCTTTTCCATCCACTCGCTCATGATGGTAGCCGGCGCCAATTGCAAGTTGGGGCATAATCTCAATGTCCTTCAAAATATCATAACCCTTTTGCGCATGTTCCCGCAAAATTTCATATTCTTCATCCGTAGGTTTTGCCGGTTTTCCTAAAATCCGGTCCGGGATACTGATTTTTCCAATATCATGCAAAAGCGCTATATTATAAATATCCTTGCATTCCTCTTCACTGCAGCCCATCTTTTCTGCCAAAAGCACCGAGTACTCTGCCACGCGAAAAGAATGACCATTGGTGTACTCATCCTTCATATCGATGCATTTTGCAAAGGCCATAATCATCTGTCGAATGAATAATTCCTTCTCTTCTTTCTTTGCCAGCAAGTATCGATTTCGTTCTTTTACACCTAAGTACATGATTATTCCGGCAATTACCACTACTAATTGCAGTATAATAAGCCATTCCGTCAAAGTCATTCATTTCCCCCTTTCAATTCAATCCTATTTTCATCATAATCTGAAATCTCCAATAAGTCAAAGACATTTTACATTTTCACAACGTGAAAAGACAAGGCTGGGGGGGCCTTGTCTTTTCTGAGGAGTATTTATTAGATTCCGAATTAAAGGATAATTTTCTTTCCTACATGTTTATTCTATCGCAGAAGTATGGTACATGTTTGTTTTCATTTTGAAAGAATTATGTTTTTCCGTAACGGTGCCCCCCAAACTCCTCAAAATTGTGTTCTAATTATTTTCTCCTATTGGCATATTATAAATCAACCGCAAGGCAGCATCGGCTGCCATGGCAAACTGCTCCTTTGCCTTAATCTTCGGCTTTCCATCGCCTTTCTGATGTCCATACGCTCCAAATTGTTCATGATTACCGCCATATATCCGGACTTCCGATGCATTCTTTGGCCAATTCTTCCTGCTCTCCCGGTAGCTTTTCCAATTCAAAACCTTATCCTTCGTTCCCACAACGGATACAAGACGCAACGAATCGTCCAGTGGTTTCGTTGGAAATGCTGCAAAAAGTACTACCCCATCAAGCATATCACTATGATCATGGGCATACAATGCTGCCATTGCGCCTCCAAGAGAATGTCCACCAATAAACCATTCCTCATAGGCATAATGTCGCATGATATTCGTCGCCTTCTCGCGTCCGGTAATCGCCAGATGAAGCGGCATCTTCACCATAAAGCAATCCACACCTTCTTCTGCCATGGTAAGCAGAATCGGCGCATAGGCCCGTTCATCTACCTTGGCTCCGGGGTAGAAAATAAACGCTTTTTCCGTACCCGGCCCATCAAAAAAATAACCGTCTGCATCCCGGGTTATTGTAACATAGCGTGTATTCTCCATATTCTTTAGCGCAATCTTTGTTGCACGATAATACGTACCAAAGTACGCAAATGCTCCCAACACAAAAAACAGAACCGTTAACATACAGAATATGAGAATCCATTTGCCTCGACTATTCTTCTCTTTATGCCTCTTCTTCGCGAGCCACGTAGTTGCACACGCTGCAATAATCAGTGACACAACCAATGCAATGGAACTTATAATTACTGGTTTCATTTTCTTCTCCCATTCTTCGCTCTTTTGTTCTCATTATAACATAACAGACCGCCACCAAGGGCACGTTCACGCTTTTTTTATAAAGAAAATGCAGGGTAGCCTCTCGCTTCACTACTCTGCACTCTTTCCTCGGAATGACAGGACTTGAACCTGCGACCTCTTGACCCCCAGTCAAGCGCTCTACCAAACTGAGCCACATCCCGTTCTTCTCTATTATACCGAAAAGATAACGGTTGCACAAGTCCCTTAATGCCCTAAGGTACTAAATAAAAATTTTATTTCTGCAAAAAATTCCCGCACCATGTTATTTAATAGATATTTTTTTGATGAGGGTGCCGCAATTCCTACGGCATCCCGCAGTCCATAACGCTTTGCCGTCTGCACTGCACGAAATACATGAAAATTATTCGTCACAATCCCTACCGTTGCATCCATTTCCATAAGGTGACGACTATTGGAAAGATTCTCTGCCGTGGTAAGCGACTTCGTCTCGAGCTTCAACCGCGCGGGATCAATTCCATTAGCGACCATGTAGTTTGACATACCAACGGCTTCTGCTACCGGTTCATTCTTTCCTTTTCCACCGGACAGAATACAAATGGTGTCCGGGTTCTGTTTCATGTACGCCCGCGCCTCTTCCAATCGATATTTCAACACCTTACTTGGCCCATTCTTTCGCACCTGTGCCCCGAGTACCACAATATAATCCAGATTCGGAGGTGCCTCCGCATGAAACGTGTTAAGAATACAGCCTTCTATTCCCAAAAAAGCCGCTACGAACGTACATACACATACCACGCACACGGCGCGAAGACGTTTGGGAAGTTTAGAAAACCAATCCAATCGTATTGCTGCCAATAAAAGCATAAAGCATACTGCCAGCAAAACCCAAAAGATAAAAAACCCTGTTCCCGAGCCCACTGTGCGCACAGCATTTGCATATACCAGCGATCCGGCTGACAGTACAGCACAAATTAGCATCCCTATCCGTTTCATATCTCTGCCACCTAACCTTCGTAAGCATCCGGCATAATAATCGCAGCCACAATGTAGGCGATGATTCCGGATCCTCCCGCCAGGGTAAACAGGCACCACAACAATCGAACAATGGTGGAATCCATATCAAAATACTCCGCAATGCCTCCGCATACGCCGGATAACTTGCAATCTACACTACTTTTTCTTAATTTCTTATCGTTCATTCTTCAATCCTCCCAAGAATTATTATTTTTATTAGAGCTATATTATATCATTTTTGCGCATATTTTCCAACACTCCCGATTGTCTCCGTTTTTTCTTAATTAAAATCACTCAAGTTAAAATTTTTCTTGCTCGGGGCACCTTTGATTCCCTGTAAATACAAGCGATACTGCTCTTTTTCTGATGCATTATAAATTCCGGATGGCCCTACCCTATAATCAAAAGGAATCCACAGTGTCTTGCCTTTGGAATTTTTTACCTTTACAACAGACCATGCATGGTTAATTTTCGCTGAAGTATTTATCTGATTCCAGATTCCCCACTGTTCCCACAAAAGGCTTTCCATCACTGCATAATTGGCACATACTCCCTGTACCTTATTGTTTACCATTGCGCGCAGCCCTTCGCCACTATACCATGCGTTTTTCATTTTTCCGCTATAAACCATACAAAATTTCGGTTCACTTCCATACTCATTCTTCCGATTGAACTGACATGCAAAATAGCCGCTTTCGCCAATCACCCACACCTTCATCGCATCACTCAGTTCGCCAAAATTCTCTGCCGCAAAGGCGATTGCATAGCATTTTGCCACCGATTCCTTTAACTTATAAAAATCCCTCCTGCAATCGGTTTTTATAAAGAAATTGGTTTGCTCCATTTCCTGTATCTGACTTCCTACGGTTTCCAAACGTTCTGCGTCTTCTTCGGAACGGGGATAGGTTCTCCAAAGCTCCTCCCGTTCCTTACACAATGCTTCATAGGTCTTATAGCTTTGCCTATAGTATTCTTCAAATGCCAGCCCGGCTCCGGACTTCAGATAGCTTTGGTAGCCTTCGTATGCATAACGGTACTGCGTATACCCATTTTTTTCACCCACTCCATCGGTCCAAACATAGCCATAACACGTCCCATTTTTAAACTTTTTCATCAATTTTTTGCAAAAAAGATTCGCATAATAATACTGCTTTGCTTGTTCCTTTGAAATCCTAAAAAGATAGTATTTTCCACTTGCCCGACTACTCTGATAGTGAAAAATTACATCCTGTTTATTTACATCCTTTATTTTTGTCTCTAAGGCCCGGACAACCTGCCTTGCCTTTGCCTTTGCACCTGCCACCCGCAAAACAAGGGCTTTTCTGTCATTCAGTTCCTTATGTATTTTTTCCGCATTTCCTATCGTTGCTGTTTTGATCGTAATGGTTTTGGTTGCTGCCAACGTCGGCAATGGCACACCAAAAGAGGTTAGCAACAACACGGCCACTAACCAACCTGCTATTTTCTTCTTATACTGTTTCATTTTACACTCCTCTTTTATGAAGTTCTTCTTTGTCCACGGTTTCTTTTGCAAACCGCGTTCCGCATTTCGGACAAAATGAGAAATCTTCCGATGTGTCAAATCCACACACACGACATTTTTTGTAATGATACTGTGCGCCTGCAGATTGCACATGAATTTTACGCATATGATGCGGTAAAATCTCCACCTTTTCTCCTCCGGCAATGCGTTTTCCGATTTCCGGACGTAATTCATACAGCGTCTTGCAGCATCGCGTTTGTACGTAGTATCGCTTATTCCATTTTACAACCGGAATAAAAAATACAGTGCACGCCGTATAGGTCATGAACACGCGAAAACTACCATATGCCCCACAGTCTTCACAAGTTATAATCTGATTAAAATCAAGATCCTTTCGTTCATCACCAACTCCAAAAACCAATAACATAATAAATACCCCCTCTTTTTCTTTATACTTCCTCCACATACTCCACGGATGCAAGATTACTAATTGCCTCTAGCACTTCTTGATGGGAATGTTCTTTCCCCAAGTGGATGTCAATAATAATCGCAGCATCATGACTTCGCAATGTCTTCTCCTTGGTCTTTGTAATACTATTTATTTGAACCCCGTACTCCAGTAATAACTTGCGCAAGTTTCGTACACCACTTTCTTCCTCTAACTCGATGTACAAACTTAAGTAGCGGGTTCGTTCCCCTACCAGCTGATTTAAATATACCAAAAACAGATTGGCAAACATAATCAGCCCAAAGCATACCAATCCAGCCACCAGATACCCTGCTCCAATGGCCATCCCCATACAGGAGGTCACCCATAAGGATGCCGCCGTGGTCAATCCTTTAATCTGATTCCTACCAGTAACCAGAATGGTTCCGGCTCCCAAAAAACCGATGCCGCTTACTACCTGCGCCGGTATACGCGCAGCATCCGCTTGAAATCCACCATTTTTGACTAAATAAAGATTGAGTGCCGATGCCATAGCCGCCCCCAGACTCACCAAGGCAAAGGTCTTGATTCCGGCACTATGTCGCCGGACTATCCGCTCCCAGCCAATGATGCTGCCAAGGACCGTGGCAAGTATCAATCGTATCGCTACCGCCGCATCACTCATCCCTGTTAAAAACTCCATGTTGCCACCTCAATTAGCCCATAATTTTTTCCAATGTGCGTTGATAAATATTTTCATCCGTTACTCCTTCATCCGTGCGCATCTTGGTTGCTACTTCTACACGAATGGTAACACTCACGCCATCAACTTCGTGAATTTCTTCCATCGCTTTTTTTAATTTGGATGCAATTGTCTCCAGCTCAATCCAGGAATTGGCATAAGTGAGCATAATAAATGTGGATTCTTTGACACGCGTTACCGCACAAGTTTTTCCGGCTACCTCCACAATCATCTGCCCCATTTTCGCAAGCAGCTTCTTTCCCAATTCGGTACCTAATGTTTCGGTAATGCGGTCATGCTTCACATTCTGCAATACAATCATACCATAATTTCGGTTATGTTCGTTAAATTGTGTTGAATAATCAATCAACGCATCCATAAAAGCGTGGGGACTCATAAGCTTTGTAATGGCATCTATTCGATAGTTCAATAGTTGCTCTTCCTCCCCGTAGCGCGCTTCATCGTAATCCATAAAGTAGCCTACAAGGCCCACGATTTTACCATTTCCGTAAACCGGCATTTTATTCGCCACGATATTATGTACCACGCCCCGAACGATGCATTGTCCGAGCGCATTTATCACGCGTTTTCCATTTCTTAAGACCTCCCACTCATCGTTCTGATAAGGAAGATTATCCACATGCCATCCCATTTCTTCGTCCGTCTTTCCAATAACCTCGTCCTGCGACTTAAACCCATAGAAATCAAGGAATGACTGACTTACACCACGAAATCTGCGTTTTTCATCTTTCCAGAAAAATTTAAGTTGCGCATTCCAAACCATGTTATCCCAAAGGTTCGCGTACTCAAGAATGGTTTCTTGCTCCTTTCCTTCCTCGGAAATAATATGCGTTAAATCCACCTCGCTTTTTTTATCATCCTGAAAGCTATCCTGGTGCATCTTTATACAAAATAGATACTCTTTCCCACCTGTGGCTGATATTTCCATTAAATATATCTCTCGCCATTGGTAACTGCCGTCGTTCTGTCGAATCTTGAATAATTTCATCAATGTACCACGCTTGCTACAACCAACTCGTTCTGCAATTGTTTTTGGATTCAAAAACTCCAAATACGCTTCCCTTTGTGATGGGTATACAAAATCCTGAACAAATTTTTGGTTTCCTTTGTTTACATCCATCCCGGTTTGTGCGTCCAAATATTGAAATCTACCAATCAATGGTATCATAGACTCGTTCTCCACGTTCAGTAAATGCACTACCTCAAACAATCCATTTAGTCCTCGCAATTTCCGGTCCAGACGCTCTGTATCTTTTTGATTCTGATCCGCCGTTATATTATAAATTTCTCCTTTTAATATATGATGTCCTTCATACTCCGATATGGTTCGAGCACGAAAACGCAAATAGTTGCTGCCTATAGTATAATATATGGTTTCTGTATTTCCCGATTCCTCTGCTAAATCCGCAAAAGCTCTATACTTCCGCATCAATGCCGTTCCCGGCCTATACAGATGGGCATCTATCTCCTCAAGTGACATTTCTGTCTGCAGTATTTGCTTTCGATAGGCCTCATTCATAAACAAAGTTCGAAACGTTGTGCCATTATCCTCTACAATCTCAAGCGGAGACTCTGTATATCTCGCATAGAAGCTTGCCATATCATAAAAATGCCGCCATTGTCTTTTCTCTATTGTAATTTTCTTCTCTTCTAAATGCGCAAACATCGATTCGATTGGCTCCGGTTTGCCATAATAATACCCTTGAATCTTTCCACATCCAATGCTACGCAGAAAATCTAACTGCTCTTTTGTCTCCACACCTTCCGCAAGGGTTTTGATGCCAATGTCCTTTGCCATGGTGGTTGTCGAGCGCACAATGTCTCTTGCTTTTTCTGTAAACGGGGTCAGGAAGCGCATATCGAATTTCAGCATATCAAATTCATAGTCCTTCAAAATCGTCAACGAGGAATATCCACTTCCAAAATCATCCATCCAGATTTCGTATCCCGCTCCTCGAAACTTTCGAATCACCTCCGACATCAACGCCTCATCCGTTGCAATCATACTCTCTGTTATTTCAATATGTAAAAAATCTCTCGGCACGTCATATTTCTCCACACAGCGCTCCACTTCGCTGAGCATGTCACACGATGAGAAATCCAGCCAGGAAAAATTAACCGACACCGGAACCATTGGCAATTGATGACGCACACGATAATTAATTTGCTCGCACACCTTCTCTACCACATAGCAATCCAACTTGTGTATTTTTCTGTTTTTTTCAAGGGTTTCTATAAATTCTCCCGGCGGCAAAAATCCAACCTCCGTGTCAATCCACCGTGCCAGGGATTCCAGCCCGCAAAGTTGCTGCGTCAAAGAACGCACAACCGGTTGAAAATACACCTGTATCCATTCTTTCTCCAGTGCCTCATCCAATTTTCCAAGGACATATTCTTCCATCCGGCGTTGTTTTGCCAATTCCTCCGAATACTCTACAATATCCGTCTTGTAATCGTATTTGATAAAATCACACGCCACCTTCGCCTGTGACAAGGTCCCCTCCACATCAAAGTGGATATCCGGTGTGAATCGGACAATGCCATACTTACTCTGTATGTTCTGACGGTTTCCATATTTTTCGCGAAACATACGACTTGCCGCTTCCGTTCGCTCTTTTGCTTTATATGCATCCGTAAAAATCGCAAAATGATCATCCGACAAACGTGAAATAAAGGCATCATCATAAATGGCGCTTAAAATCTCAGCCATAATCATGAGACAAGCGTCACCTTCTGCAATGCCTTTATTAATATTCAACAATTTGAAGTTCACCAAATTTATATAGACAATGGCATACTCTGCCTCGTTCAACTGCAAATGTACAGCCCTGTCATTCATACTCTTTACATAATTTACAAACCGGGCTTTTCCATATAATCCGGTTACTCGATCCAATTCAGAACTGGCAATTTCGAACTCTCTGGAAACAACAAATACATAAAACAGGTCCCCTTCTTTTTCATCCGAAACCAGCGTTCCATAGTCTTCCACGAGACGCACATTTCCTTTTTTTGTCCGAATGTGATAAAAAATATGGTCATACGCATTCTGAGATTCATAGATTTGAAAATCAATTTCTTTTTGCACAGACTGTAATTGACTAGCATTTACGATTCCATCAAAACTATTTCCTACGAACTCTGCAAATTCTTCATAGGTATCGCATTCAAACAAATGCACCATATTCTGGTTCGCATACAAAAGCTCATGTCCCTCTGCAGCACGGTATACAAACGCACCGCCGGACATCCTATCTGTAAACGTTTGTGCTAAATTTATTTTTACTTCTGGAGTTTTTACCATATATCGTAACCGCCTCTTCGCCTTCTTATCATATTCTATAGTTTCATTCTACCACAATCTCTCCGACATTTCATGAAAATTTAGTTAATTTCCGTTTTAAAGCAAATAAGGCAGTACCTTTCCGTACTGCCTTATGAATCGTTTATCTTATTTATTCAATTTTGCAAGTTCCACTGCAGTCTGCGCTGCCAATTTCGCATTGTTGTATACAAGCTGAATGTTGGAATCTAAGCTATCGCCTCCGGTAAGTTCTTTCACACGTGCAAGTAAGAATGGCGTGCTTTCTTTTCCGTGAACGCCCTGCTCTTCTGCTTCTTTCACAGCCTGATCGATTGCCTTGTTAATTACATCCGGATCCATGGAATATTCTTCCGGAATCGGGTTGCTTACTAAGATACCACCCTGCATTCCCATTTCTTTCTTCACATAGATTGCTTTCGCAAGTTCTGCCGGGGAATCAATCTGGTAATCAACAGAAAGTCCGCTGTGTCTGGTGTAGAATGCTGCCAATTCCTTGGTCTGATATCCTAATACCGGAACACCCTTGGTCTCTAAGTACTCTAAAGTAAGTGGTAAATCAAGAATTGCCTTCGCTCCGGCACATACTACCGTCACCGGGGTCATGGAAAGTTCTTCCAAATCTGCAGAAATATCGAAGGTCTTCTGCGCACCTCTATGAACACCACCAACACCGCCAGTTGCGAAAATGGAAATACCCGCCATTGCTGCAATAATCATGGTAGTTGCTACGGTTGTTGCTCCGTCCATACCTTTAGCAACAATAATTGGTAAGTCACGTCTGGAAACTTTCGTTACCTCATGGCCTGCTTTACCAAGATGTTCGATTTCTTCTCTGCTAAGACCTGCTTTCAAACGACCGCCAATGACTGCGATGGTTGCCGGAACAGCACCATTGTCACGCAAAACCTTTTCTACGTTTAATGCTGTTTCCACATTCTGTGGATATGGCATACCATGTGAAATAATGGTAGACTCTAATGCTACTACTGGTTTACCAGCTTTAATTGCCTCTTCAACTTCCGGTGCTACATCTAAAAATTTCTTGTAATCCATGTTCAATACTCTCCTTTACTCTTCAATCTGAGCGCGCTCTAGCGCTGCTTCAAAACTTAACATTGGGTTATTGGTTAATCTTGTCTCTAAAGTGATGCTTGCCGCTGCCATTCCAAGCATTACGGAATCTGCCAAAGAATATCCTTTGCAGAATCCGGTTGCCAATCCGGACAAAAGCGCATCTCCAGCGCCGTTGCCGTTCACCATATTCGATGGCAATGGCTTTATAATCTGTTGCACTTCACCATCCGTGAAGAAACATCCCTTTGATCCAAGCGTAATCACGACATTCTTAACGCCTGCATCCAACATTACCTTAGCTGCTGCCATTAGGCTATCCTTATCTTCCGGGTCAATGCTGCGTTCTGCCAGAATTTCTGCTTCTAACAAGTTCGGCGTAATGGTGTGAATATAAGGCATTACACTCTTAAACTTCACAGTCTTGGCACAGGACACCGTCTCAGCAAAAATTGGACTCTTGCTGTTCTTGCAAATAGCGATGATTGTCTCCTCCGGCAGATTCGCGTCCACAATAATTAACTTACTGTGACTCAGCACTTCCCCTCTTCCGGCAATGAATTCCGGTGTCATGCGCTCGTAAATGCTCATATCGTTCACCGCTAATTCCATATCGCCGTCTTCTCTGGTAATATAGAGGTAGGTTGAAGTCCGATCCTCTTTCGAAATGATACACTCATGCGTATCGATGCCTAGTTTCTTACAACTCTCCATAATCTGTCTTGCATATTCATCATCGCCCATGGCACTGATGAATTTCACGCTGTTCCCTAACAAGCTCAGATTGTGAGCAATGTTTCTTCCCACTCCTCCAAGGGACGTTCTTACCACGCCCGGATTGGAATCTCTCTGAACCAATTTCTTATCCGGTGTTCCACCAATATCCATATTCGCCGCTCCAAAAACGGTGATGTAAGTCGGCTGATGCATAATATATCCTTTTCCAATAATGAAGCCCTTCTTCATTAAATTCGAAATATGCACTGCCACAGCGGAACGGCTGATTCCAGTCTTCTCTGCGAGATCTTCCTGCGAAATCATTGGATTTTCTAAAATCAGTTCGTATATTTCCTTCTCTCTATTTGTCATAGCAAATTCTTCTCCTAACAATTGCTTATTAACTTAAGCACAAATAAAGGATAGCACCTTTGCTATCCTTTGTCAACCACTTTTCTAAACTTTTGCTTATTTGTATTAGCGCAACTAAATATTCCTATTCTCTTCTTTCCCTGTTCCAGCTCTCTGACAAAGCGTAACCCCTGTCCGGAGCGGATTGCAAATTAGTCTATACCCGATAGGGTGTAATCGTTCGTTATTTTTCCACATTATACCCCATCGGGTATATTTCTCCTAATCAATCCCTAATGCTCCACCGGAGCCGTCTGGATTTTCCATCCCTTTTAATATGGTAATTAGCTTTTCACCATCGTCGTCATCCATTGAATATGACTTATGGTTTATTATGCATATTCCATTCGATATAATTTCTATCTTCCATGTTTTACTTCTATACTGAGCCGTGATTGTATATTCCCACCCCGTGCTTTCCTCACGTGTTATTTTCTTACATGGAATGGTATTGCATAAATTCACTACTTTTTTTATTTCCCCTTTTGATAATTCCTTCATATTACCATTATTTCCGTTTGTAATTGTGCAACTATCGATTTTCTTGGCTACACCATCGGATATCATCATGCTTTGATTATTTAAACTAAATATATAATAGCCCCCACCAAGAAATAACACGATTAATGCTACTATAACTACCTTTTTCATGCTGGATAGCTCCAAAAATTTATTGTTCTTCATCAATCTCCACTCCTATAATTTCGAAGAGTTTTCCAAGTTCCTCTTTATTTTGTAACTTGAAACTTTTTCCGTCGTACAGGAGGTAATCATTGTCTATAGCCAATTCTGCTGTTTCATATTCCCCTCTCAAGCTCACACCACCAAAGAAAAACATAACTATTGCTTCATATATCAATTTACGTACCCTTTACTCGTATTATATTATTTCGCACGTAGCTCGAATTTCCCGGATTTAATTTTTACGTTCCTATCTATCGCTTCTTTTGCTTTGGCACGTAACATTTCTACCCTTCAACTTATTCTCTTACACTCCGACTTTACTTACACCGCTGTTTAGCACGTAATCGCCACCTTCATCCTCCGTTGGTATTACGTTCCAAACGGTTCGATTAATCCAATTTGCGCGGAACCAGTGTTTTTCAGCTACGTACCAATTTCCTATTAGAAACTGTCTCACACGTAAATTTGAAATCCGACATCTTTTATGCCATTACTCAGCGAGTAATTCGAATAAATTATTATCAAAAACTTCCGTAGAACCCAAAATCTGCCCTACGGAAGTCTTATTGTTCTTATATTTACTTCTCAGCTAAAGCTTCCTTTAACTGCTGTGTCAATGCCGGCACAATCTTGTTTAAGTCACCTACGATTCCGTAGTCTGCTACATCGAAGATTGGAGCATCTTCATCTTTGTTGATGGCAATTACGATATCGGATTCTTCCATTCCGGCTACATGCTGGATAGCTCCGGAAATTCCGATAGCGAAGTATACATTTGGACGAACGGTTTTACCGGTCTGTCCTACCTGGTAATCCTGAGCAAGCCATCCGTTTTCAACTACTGCACGGGAGCAGCTTACGGTTCCGCCGATTACCTCTGCCAAGTCTTTTAATAACTTGAAGTTCTCAGCACTTCCAACTCCACGACCACCGGATACAAGAATCTTTGCATCCATGATGTTCTCAACTGTCTTGGCTTCTTTTACAATGTTGATGATTTCAACATATTTGTTGTTCTTAGTAAAGCCTGGGTTGTAGTTGATTACTTCTGCTTTTGCACCCTTAACCGGATCAAGTTTCTGCATAACACCAGGACGAACGGTTGCCATTTGTGGACGATTGTCCGGACAAGCGATTGTTGCGATGGTGTTTCCACCAAATGCAGGACGGGTCATAAGAAGCTGATTATGTTTCTGCTCGCTTCCGTCTGCCGGTGGATTCAATGGGAAATCACCGATTTCAAGAACGGTACAGTCTGCAGTCAAACCGGTTTTTACTCTGGCAGATACGGTTGGTCCTAAATCACGTCCGATTGCAGTTGCACCAACCAACATAATTTCCGGTTTGTATTCATTAATTACGGATGCCAATGCATGTGCATATGGCTCAGTTCTATAGGTTTCCAGTTCCGGATCATCCACTACGATAACCTTGTCAGCACCGTACTCTGCGAGTCCGTCTACCAGATTTCCAACATTATGTCCAAGCAAAACAGCTGTTACGTCCGTATTTAAATCTTTTGCAAGCTCTTTTGCTTTTCCGATTAATTCGTAAGCAATGCTGCTTACCACATTATCTACCTGTTGAGCGTAGATATATACGCCTTTATATTGTGTTAAATCCATCTTTTTCACCACTTTCCTTCATCGTATTAGATTACATGTCTTTCTTTGAGCTTGCCCATGATATAAGCTACGGATTCGGTTGGGTCTAAAACGACTTTCTCGCCGGCACCCTTTCTTACCTTATCAGAAGCTTTTGCAATCTTGGTTGGGGAACCTGCAAGTCCGATGTCACCATCGTCAACGTCTTTCAAGTCTTTTCTTCCCCAAACAGTTACCTCTTTATCATATGCGTCAAAAATTCCACCCGGTGTCATGTAACGTGGTACGTTCAACTCAGAAAGTGCGGTAACAAGACATGGCATTTTTGCTTTTAACTCATGATATCTGTCTTCGTACTGTCTCTTAACAATAATGCTGTCACCTTCTACCTTGATGTCTGCAGCATAGGAAATTACCGGTATTCCAAGATGTTCAGCAATCTGTGGTCCAACCTGAGCGGTATCGCCGTCGATAGCCTGACGTCCGGTGATGATTAAATCATAATCGATATTTCTTAATGCGCCTGCGATGGTTGTGGAAGTTGCCCATGTATCAGCTCCTCCAAGTACACGGTCTGTAACAAGGATTGCCTTGTCAGCACCCATAGCCATTGCCTCGCGAAGTACGTCGTCTGCCTTTGGAAGACCCATAGTAACAACGGTAACTTCTGCGCCTGTTTCATCTTTTATTCTTAAGGCTGCCTCTAATCCGGCTTTGTCATCCGGGTTCATAATAGCGAGCATGCCTGCACGATCCAAGGTACCATCTGGATTAAATTTAACGCCGCCTTTGGTGTCCGGTACCTGTTTAATACATACAACGATTTTCACGGTATTCTCACTCCTTATACAATTATTTCAGTAATGCACCAGAGATTACCATTCTCTGAACCTCTGATGTTCCTTCATAGATTTCTGTAATCTTAGCATCACGCATCATACGCTCAACGTCGTACTCACGGATGTAGCCGTATCCACCGAACAACTGAACTACCTGGGTAGTAACAGCCATTGCAGTCTCTGCTGCAAAAAGTTTGGCTTTTGCAGCTTCTACGGAGTAAACTTTCTGATTAGCTTTTGCGATAGCAGCTTTATAAACAAGCATCTGTGCAGCATCAATTCTTGCTGCCATGTCGGCAAGTTTGAACTGAGTGTTCTGCTGTGCTGCAATGGAGCGTCCGAACTGTTTTCTTTCCTTGGTGTATGCAATGGCTCTGTCAAGCGCACCTTCTGCAATACCAAGTGCCTGTGCAGCAATACCGATACGTCCACCGTCTAGGGTATGCATTGCAATTGGGAATCCTTTTCCTTCCGGTCCAAGAATGTTCTCCTTCGGGATTCTGCAATCCTCGAAGATTAACTCGTAAGTAGAAGATCCGCGGATACCCATCTTCTTTTCTTTGGTTCCAAAAGAGAATCCAGGAGCGCCCTTATCCACGATGAATGCGGAGAAGTTCTTTTTCTTTCTTCCCTTCTTGTCTTCCGTAATGCTGGTAATGGCAATTACGATATACACATCAGCCACTTTACCGTTGGTGATGAAACATTTGGATCCATTTAATACCCACTCGTCTCCATCAAGAACAGCCTTGGTCTGTGCACCCTGCGCGTCCGTACCTGCACCTGGCTCTGTTAAGGCAAAAGCGCCTAACTTTTCACCGGTTGCAAGCGGTCTTACATATTTCTGCTTCTGCTCTTCTGTACCATATGTAAGAATCGGATCGATACAAAGAGATGTATGTGCAGAAACGATAACGCCGGTAGTACCACATACTTTGGAAAGTTCCTCAACGCACATAATATAGGTTAAAGGATCACAACCCTGTCCGCCATACTCCTTTGGTACCGGAATACCCATAAAACCGGCTTTTGCCATTTTGTCTACGGTTTCCTGTGGGAACCGTTCGGTCTCATCGACCTCCTGAGCGAGTGGTTTCACTTCTGTTTCAGCGAAATCGTTAAACAGCTTTCTCGCCATTTCATGTTTTTTATCTAATGAAAAATCCATGATTTCAATTCCTCCATTTACTAAACTTTATTGTGCATCCATTGGTGTCTTGGTACGATCGGCATTATAGATATAGAATCCTTTTCCGGTCTTGCAGCCAAGGTTTCCTCCACGAACCATCTTACGAAGCAATGGACATGCACGATATTTGCTGTCGCCTGTTTCATTGTAAAGAACATCCATAATAGCAAGGCAGATATCAAGTCCGATGAAATCACCTAACTCAAGTGGTCCCATTGGGTGGTTTGCACCAAGTTTCATAGCGGTATCAATGCCTTCTACATCAGAAACGCCTTCCATCTTGATGAAGCAAGCTTCGTTGATTAATGGAATTAAAATTCTGTTTACTACGAATCCTGCAGCTTCGTTAACCTGTACCGGCTTCTTTCCAATTGCTTCAGCGATTTCCTTAATCTTGGTAACGGTCTCTGCCGGTGTGTTTACGCCTGCAATAACTTCAACTAATTTCATTCTGTCTGCAGGGTTGAAGAAATGCATACCAATCATTGGACGGCTTAAACCATTTCCAATTTCGGTGATGGAAAGAGAAGATGTGTTCGATGCAAAAATACACTCCGGTTTTGCAATCTTATCCAACTCTTCGAAGGTTTTCTTCTTTACTTCCATATTTTCAAATGCTGCTTCTACGATTAAATCGCAGTCCTTGCAAAGATCTTCTTTTACACCAGGAGTGATGCTATTCAAAATAGAATCAACCTTTGCCTGATCCATTTTTCCTTTTTCAACTAATTTTGCATAGCCTTTCGCGATTTTATCTTTTCCACCTTCAGCCCATTCCTGTTTAATATCACAAAGGCAAACTTCATAACCATCTACCATTGCAAATGCTTTTGCGATACCCTGTCCCATGGTACCCGCGCCAATAATTCCTACTTTCATTTTTTTCCTCCTATTATTGTTATATTTCTAAAATTATGCAAAATCCCTTGTTTAATTCTGCATTGTATATATACAATTTTTTCATACTGGTATGAGAAATGCACATATACGTCGTTCCTTTTGCTTTTACAACATTATTTATGCGTTTTATCAACCCATTTGCGTCAGCATCATTCTCCGCGACTTCCCTTGTAAGCATTCCGGTAAGCTCTTCCAAATTGCTTTCAAAAGCTTCATCCAGAGCGTGGTAAGTAACCTGTGAATCATCTTCGCTCAGTGTGTAAGAATATATATCCAATCGATCATTTCCAAAGCCAGGTTCGCTTTGATATTCCACCTTACTTTTCCCCAAGTATGAATGAATCTCTTCAAAATCATCTGGGAACTGGTGATAAATCCATTGAGAAAATATCAACACCGTAATAGTTGCAAGCAAAGCTCCAACCAGTGCAATATATTTTTTTCTCATAAACCAACTATTCCTTTATTTATTCTTAAACGGTACTACCTTTAATTTCTTTTCTTTGTCCTTCTCTAAGAAGTTTGCCATGCCTGCTCTCTGGTCTTCTGTCTCGAAGCATGCACCGAATAATTTCTCTTCGATAACAATTGCCTGATCCATATCCACCTGAAGACCTTCGTTCATAGCCTTCTTACAGTTACGAACAGCGATTGGTGCCTGCGCAGCAATACCGGATGCCATCTTGTTTGCAGCTGCCATCAAGTCTTCAATGGTATCATATACTGCATTTACAAGACCGATGCGATATGCTTCGTCAGCCTTGATGTTACGTCCGCCGTAAACCATTTCTTTTGCCTTACCTACACCGATTACACGGGCAAGTCTCTGCGTTCCACCGAATCCAGGAGTGATTCCAAGACCAACTTCCGGCTGTCCAAACATTGCATTTGCGGAGCAAAGACGAATGTCGCAACTCATGGAAAGCTCATTTCCGCCGCCTAATGCAAAACCATTTACTGCTGCAATTACCGGAATCGGGAAGGTCTCGATCTTACGGAAAATATCATTTCCGTATTTACCGAACTTCTCGCCTTCTGCTTTCGTCATGGTGCTCATAGCGCCGATATCAGCTCCGGCAACAAAGGATTTTTCTCCAGCACCCGTCAAGATGACACAGCGAATTTCCTCTAAATCAATTCCGTCAAACGTAGCTTCTAAGTCGCGTAAAACATCTTCATTCAAGGCGTTTAACGCTTCCGGTCTATTGATGGTTACGGTCGCTACATGACCGTTTACTTCATAGTTAACAAATCCCATTGCAAAAATCTCCTTGTTCTTATTATCTTTGTTCTTATTCGTATCTTTCAACTACGGTTGCACAGCCCATTCCGCCACCGATACATAAGGTTGCAAGACCTCTCTTATATTCCGGATTCTTCTGCATCTCATGAAGTAATGTTACTAAGATACGTGTTCCGGAAGCTCCTACCGGATGTCCGAGTGCGATTGCACCACCGTTTGGATTTAACTTCTTCATATCGAATCCAAGGTCTTTTCCTACTGCTACAGACTGTGCTGCAAATGCTTCGTTTGCTTCATAAACATCAAAGTCGTCAATGGTAAGTCCTGTCTTAGCCATAACTTTCTTAGTTGCTGCAACCGGTCCAACACCCATGATAGATGGATCTACACCGGCAAGTGCACCTGCTACCCAGTAAGCCATCGGTTTTACACCAAGCTCTTTTGCCTTCTCTTCGCTCATAACAACAACTGCTGCTGCACCGTCGTTGATTCCGGAAGCGTTACCCGCGGTAACATATCCGTCTTTGTTGATTGGGCGAAGTTTCGCAAGACCTTCGATTGTAGAGTTCGGTCTTGGTCCTTCATCGGTATCAAATACGATAGTTTCTTTCTTCTTCTTGATTTCAACCGGAACGATTTCATCTTTGAATGCTCCGCTCTCAATTGCTTTGCAAGCTTTCTGCTGGCTGTTTAATGCAAACTCATCTAACTCTTCTCTTGTTAATTTCCACTGTTCAGCAACATTATCAGCTGTGGTAATCATGTGGTAATCATTGAATGCATCCCAAAGAGCATCTTTTACCATGGTATCTACCAAAGCACCCTGACTCTGGCTTGGCCAGGTCATTCTATATCCGTAACGACCCTGTGGTAACGCAAATGGTGCCATAGACATGTTCTCCATACCACCTGCCACAACAACATCCGCATCTCCTGCCAAAATCATCTGCGCTGCCTGGTTTACACAGTTAAGTCCAGAACCACAAACAACGTTCGTAGTAACTGCCGGTACTTCTACAGGAAGTCCTGCTTTCAAAGCTGCCTGTCTGGCAACGTTCTGTCCCTGACCTGCCTGAATAACACATCCCATATATACGTGCTCAACATCTTCCGGTTTGATTCCGGCACGCTTTACTGCTTCCTTGATTACGATTGCACCAAGTTCCTGTACTGGTGTTGTGCTTAATGCTCCCCCCATTGTTCCGATTGCAGTACGACAAGCACTTGCAATAACGATCTTTTTCTCCATGTTATATCCTCCTTCTACATTTAAATTTTTTTAGCCAATGCTTTTTGCTTATTATTTTTTTGTCAAGCCTGGGCTAGAAAATGTTACTATCTCTTCCGACGTCTTTTCATCTCCAGAGACAGTAACTATCAACACATTTTTGTCACATATACCTCCAAAAACAATTCTATTATAGTACAGATTTGTGTATTTAACAAGTGCCGGAATTGTATATTTTTGCACAATTTTTCCAATTCCTTATTTTTTGTTACACATTAGCACGTTAGTCTGGTAAATCAAGTCAAAAAAAGAGCCATGCATTTGCATGACTCCCGTATTATATAACTTCTTTTAATTTCATTGCTTGCCAAAGCACTTCTTCAAACTGTATGTCAGTATCTGCTGAACTGCGACACTTCTTCGCATTCGGCCGACTTGTACTCTTCTTCTCATCCTCCGGCCGACTTGATGGTTGTACAAACCAATACGGTCCGGACAAGATCGCTACATTGCTCATTTTCTCTCCCTCGATTCCCTTTTATAGTGAATAACCTAATCTGTCCCGTATGCAAGTCGCTAGCTTGGCATTGTTTCGTCAAGCCTTCACTCATTATACACATTTTATTTTGTGAAATCAAGGTGTTTTTTTACTAATTTTTTATGTCTAAATTGTTAATTTTGATAGATTTGCTAAAGGATAAATCCCGCAAATATCAGACTTATCGTCAGAAATGCTACGGCTCCAATGGTAATTCCTGTTGCATACTTTTCCATAGGCTTGCTCTCTGCTGTCAATACCTCATTCAAATCTGAAATCGTAAATTCTCCGCTCTGTGATCGATGAAATGTTAATTTTCCCATAGTTGCGCTCTCCTCTCCGATTCTTCTGCTTCTTTGGTAAGACGGTTCTATGTTACCATACATTTGCGTATATTTTGTAAAATCTTGTCGTTTTTCAGCTTATTTTTTCACACTTTGCTTTCTATCACACAATACACACACATTTTATGTTACTATTACATTGAGGAAGTTGCCGTAGAGAAAGGAGTCATCTCATGATTATTACAGAAACACACGCAGATTTATTTCAGCTGCCAAAAGATTATTACTTAGCACAGTGTATCAGTTCAGATTTTGCATTTACTTCTAATACGTCAAAAGCATTTGACCGGCAGTATGGCACCTGTGGCGAACTCAAAAAAAGAGCTAAGGCCGGTACCATCACAGCCGGAACTTATCCCAGCCTTATTCAAACAGATCGGGAAGCTGGTGACGGACAGGTTTTTAATCTCGTAACAAAAGAACACTATTATGGTGTTACAACCTATGAAACCTTACAGCAATGTTTAATGCTTATGAAAGAACGTGTGCTTCGTCAACGCGTCGAAAAATTGGCCATACCTCCCCTTGGCTGCGACCAGGATCAATTGACATGGTTAAAGGTAAGCACTTTGGTTCTCAAAACCTTTGCTGATGTAAAAAATTTGGAAATCCTTGTATGTTTTCCTTAAAATCACGACGTAGCACCACCGGTTTCTTCACCGATGGTGCTACATTCTAGTGCTTATTCCCTTCTTTTGTCAAATCTCTTACCACTTCGCTTGCTAATACAAGTCCCGCAGCCGCCGGCGTAAAAGCAATGGATCCCGGTATATCACTTCCCTGTTCCCGCCTTCTCACATTTGGTTCTATCGGTTTCTCTTCCGAGTAAACCACCTTTAATTTTCTAACGCCACGTTTTTTCATTTCGCGACGCATCACTTTTGCTAAGGGACACATAGTTGTCTTATAAATATCTGCGACACGAAATTGACTCGGATCCAATTTATTTCCTGCACCCATGCAACTGATTATCGGAATGTCCAGCTCTTTGCACCGCATAATGATAGCAATCTTTGCAGTGACCGTATCCACTGCATCCACCACATAGTCATACGTTGCAAACGGAAAACTGTCTGCATTTTCCGGAAGAAAAAAGCACTTGTGTACCGTTACATCCACCTCCGGATTAATCTCCAGCATACGCTCCTTCATCACTTCCACCTTGTCTCTTCCAACCGTCTTATGCGTCGCAATAATTTGTCGGTTTATATTTGACTCACTTACCGTGTCTTTGTCTATCAGGTCAAAATGTCCAATTCCACTTCGCACCAGTGCCTCACAAACATATCCACCAACACCGCCAATTCCGAATATAGCTACGCGCTTTTTTTGTAACGCTTCAATGACCTGCTCGCCTAACAAAAGCGCAGTTCTACTAAATTGCTCTGTCATGTATTATCTCCTTACTGCATATTGGTCAACATATTTCTCAAACATGCCATGGATTCCATATTTCCAGCACAAAACCATGCCAAGAACCGCCCCCAGTGTTCCCTGCGCGATTTCATACGGCAATTTTAACATTGCGGATTCAAAATTGCTGTACACAAATGTTTTTCCCAGGGTATAACCAACCACCATAATAAACGCCCCTACAAAAACACCAATACCGGATGCTAATTTCGGATTATGTTTCAACGTCTTATGCGAAATCAACGAAATTACCACTGCCTGTGTCCCGTGGGTAACAAGTGATACAAACATCGGCAATGGATAAAATAATAAATCCCCCAAAAACGATCCAATTCCTCCCACCAAAAATGCCTCAAAGGGATCAAGCAATATTGCCGCAAGACAAATAACTGCATCGCACAGATACAAATGGCCTCCAGGAACCGGGATTCCAATTGAAGAAAATGCAATGTTTAAGGCCATAAAAAAAGCCGCTGTTGTCAAACGGATTGGGGAAATTGTTCTATCCTTCTTCATTTGTAACTCCTCCTTCTTTACTTTTCTCATGGATTCATGGTATCATAATTTTGGATATATAAAAATAACCAGAACAGGAGTAAATGATATGACCAGATTAAACAAATCCCCCGCCTACCTTACCTTGTATCGTTCTTTGGTGCACGATATCGTGTCCGGCATCTATCCCTACGGGAGCAAACTCCCTTCCAAACGGGTTCTTGCTGCCCAAACAGGATTAAGCGTTATCACTGTGTCTCACGCCCTTACCCTTTTATCTGAAGAAGGCTATGTGCAGAGTCGGGAACGCAGTGGTGTGTTTGTCACCTACCGTGGTGAGGATTTTCTTGGAAACATTACGCTCTCCCTACCGCCCCTTCTGCATGAAGACAATGAACTACGGGAAATTGGAAATTTTCCCTTTTCTGTACTTGCCAAAACCATGCGTAGAGTTTTGCTCGATTATGGCGAAGAGATTTTGACCAAATCCGACAACTCCGGTTGCCCCCGGTTGCGTGATGAAATCTGCCTGTATCTGGCCAGAAGTCGTGGAATCACCGTTTCTCCGGCGCAGATTATTGTCGGTTCCGGAGCCGAATACCTCTACTCCCTTATTGCCCAATTTCTTGGCACCGGTGAACGAATTGCTATTGAAAACCCATCCTATGAAAAAATCCATGCCGTCTATACCGCCATGGGTCTTTCCTGCGATTTACTGACCATGACACCGGAAGGTCTTTCCTCTATTGAGTTAGATTGTACCGATGCTATAGCCTTACACGTCACACCCTTTAACAGTTTTCCATCCGGTGTAACTGCAGGAATTTCCAAAAAAATGGAATATCTTCGATGGGCAAAAAAAAGAAATCGCCTTCTAATCGAAGACAATTACGATTCCGAATTAACGGTTTCCAAAAAAATGGAGGAGCCGCTTTTTTCCATGGAAAACGATGTGCAAGTCATCTACTTGAACACCTTCTCCAGAACCATCGCTCCCTCCATGCGTATCGGCTATATGATCTTACCGCCCAGCCTTGTAGAACCCTTTCACAATAAACTGGGCTTCTACTCTTGCACCGTACCGGTTTTTGAGCAATACGTTTTAGCCGAGCTATTAAAAAGCGGAGATTTTGAACGCCACATCAACCGCATTCGTCGTCAGCGTCGGCGTTAACAACCCGGTTTTTTCCGCTTCGCTTTGCTTTGTACAAGGCGCCATCCGCCCGTTCAAAAATTGTTTTAACACTGTCTCCCATATGGCGCTTTGTTACTCCGATACTAACGGTACTATAATACTCCTGCTGGCGTGCTAATACCTCTATGTTTTGGCGTACACGTTCCATGCAAGCAACGGCTTTTTCTATTCCCACGTTTGGAATCATGCACAAAAACTCTTCACCGCCCCAACGACCACAAATTCCCCCCGTAATCTCCTCAACTTCTTTTTTCATGATGGCTGCCAGTTCTTGCAACACCTTATCCCCAACACCGTGACCATAGGTGTCATTGACTTTTTTGAAATTATCAATATCAACCATGGCGATATTCATCGGCAGCTGATATTGGGATGTATAAACCAATGCGTTCTCAACTATTTTGTCCACCATTCGACGATTGTAGATTCCCGTTAGCTCATCTGTATCGGCCAACTGCTTCAACTCCATATTCGCCTGATACAATTCTTCCGCTGTAACATTAATGAAATTCGCCAATCGGTGTACCATGGAAATTTGCCCGTGAATCGCATCATCTTCCGATGGTTTCATCTTTTTCTCCACAACTTGCGCCTGCTGTCTGCACTCTTTGTCCCCTTCCCGCATGCTGATGGCAATCAACGTCACATGGTGTTCTATCAGATCCTCTCCCATACGCATAATCTCGCCACAGGAATAAAAGCCGGATACGGGCGCCAGCTTACTAAATGGTCCGGTTTCTTTATTTAACAGATACTTCCAATACAACCGGCGAATTCCGCAAGAATACAAAAAAACTGCCTGTGGTCCGAAATTTTCCACCGTTTCCACTAAGGTTGCCACATCTCTTCGAATAACATCCGGATCACCATAGCAAAAGTTAACCGTTGCCCCTTCCTGCACGTCTGCTGCCAAAAGAATGGACTCATCCTCTGCTCTGCAGGAAAAAGGCATACGTAATACTTCATGTCCGTTGTATCGATACATCATCGGAAATTCAAGAATATTAGCAAAAAAGTTTTCATCCGCCTGAATATCCAAATACTTGCTATACATCCTTCCTGCCGGCACCCCATCCAGCTCATACAGCCTTTTCCCTTCGATGCGTGTAACGGTTAGATTTTTTCCTAGTGGTCTCCATCCAATTGCATGATGAACATCTACACTCAGTGACCGGCTACGGTATAATACCATTGCAACCGCCTGGCGAGCCACCTGTTTCTCATCCAATACCCAGGTATCATTATCTTCAATGCGAAATGCGGCACTTCCGCCTCCAAACACCGGAATATCAGAACGACAGCCTTCGACCACCTTCAAAATCTCCTGTCCGTGAATCGACTTCAATGTCATCAACAATTCCACCGCACAAAGATTCTTTGCGTCTAACATCGCTGCACAGATTTTTTCTCCAACTGCGTGCTCTTCTCCCTGCGCGCACGGGAACAACTGCACTTCTATCTCCGATGCTTCAAAAAAAGATACACTTAGCACCATCCCGTACTCTGCCAAATGTCCATCACATATATCTCCATTGGTACTCGTCCCAACAATTTGTGCCTTCGGAAATGCTTCCCGAATCATTTCTTGTACCTGTCCCAGCTCGTCTTCTTCCAATAAAATCGAAAAGATGTGAAAAAGCACAGACTGATACGCAATGCTCTGTGCATACGTATACAGCTCCTGTAGAATCTTCTCCACATCTTCAAATCCGGTTAATTCAAAATTCCTCTGTTTCATCACCCACTCCTCCATCCTCTACCTCTAGTATACCGATGGTTCGTTATGAAATTGCGAATTTACCGTGAATTTCTATTCAATTATGCTTTCACACGCTCTGCTTCCATTGTCTGCTCCGTCTTCTTCTCCCGAAATATACTACGGAAAATCAATCGCACAAACGGTCCACAATAGAACATCTGGTATAACAACGCCATCGGGAAATTCATCGCCCAAGTCTGCACCCAGGTTCCAAATGACGGCTGCTTAAACAAAATCGTTGCAATAAGGCTCATGGTTGGACACATTATGCAACAAATGCAGATGGAAATCCCATAGGTTATAAACTGTGGTCGGTCTGTGGGACGCAAAACAGAAAACGCAAGCTTTCTGGCAAGATTTCCAACAATAAAAAACTCCAGTACAAATGCAATCGGTACCATAATCGGAAGTTCATGCAATGCTGCTAAAAACGTAACTGTGGTTACGCCTCCCGTATTTAATGCTACGTTATAAACAACCATTCCGTAAACCATAATGGTCGCCATAATAATTGTCAAAACAAAATCTTGAAACTTATTCTTTGGCATAAAAAATCCTCCTTCATAATAACAATAACCTACTTCGTGTTGTTCGTTATCAATCCGGAGGATTGTGCGTTTCCAATTATACCATCTTCAGTTGCAGTAACTAGCTTACCATATTTTTACTTCGCATGTAAGTATGTTTTTATAAAAGTACAATGCTCTCTCACATGCTTCTCTAGCACAGCTTAGCTCCTGCAGGAATATGGTTATCTACCATAATCAAATGAAGTTCTTCTTCTTCTGAATCCTTTAAATTATTCACTGCTGAAAGCAACATACCGCAGGATTCAATTCCCATCATCTTTCTTGGCGGAAGATTCGTAATTGCAATCAATGTCTTTCCAACCAACTCTTCCGGCTCATAGAACATATGAATTCCAGAGAGAATCGTACGGTCTGTACCGGTTCCATCATCCAAAGTAAACTGTAACAATTTCTTGGATTTCGGCACTGCTTCACATTTCTTAACCTTTACGGCACGGAAATCTGATTTACAGAACGTATCAAAGTCTACTTCTTCCTCGTATAACGGTTCAATCTTGACATTTGAAAAATCAATCTGATTGTTCGGTGTAAAGAATCCGCTCTTCTCTTCTGCTACCTCCGTGGACTTCTTGCCGGTTTTCTCAGATTTCATCGTCGGGAAGAGTAATACGTCACGGATTGCCGGGCTATTGGTAAGTAACATTACCAAACGGTCTATTCCATAACCGATACCACCTGTTGGCGGCATACCGATAGACAATGCATTCAAAAAGTCCTCATCTGTATGATTTGCTTCTTCGTCGCCGGCAGCAAATGCTTCTTCCTGTGCTTCAAAACGTTTTCTCTGGTCAATCGGGTCATTCAATTCAGAATATGCATTACACATCTCACGACCATAAATAAATAACTCAAAACGTTCTACCAATTCCGGTTTCTCCGGCTTTCTCTTTGTCAACGGTGAAATTTCAACCGGATGATCCATAACAAAGGTTGGCTGAATCAAATGCTCTTCTACATACTCTTCGAAGAACAAGTTGATGATATCGCCTCTCTTATGGCGCTCCTCGTATGCAATCTTATGCTCGTCTGCAACCTTCTTCGCCTCTTCATCCGTCTTAATCTCTTCAAAGTCTACATTGGCATATTTCTTAACCGCATCAATCATGGTTATACGCTCAAACGGCTTTCCAAGATCAATCATAGCCTCTGCATAAGGAATGGTAGTTGTTCCGCATACCTTCTGCGCCAAATGGCGGAACATCGTCTCCGTCAAATCCATCATACCATGATAATCCGTATATGCCTGATACAATTCCATCAGCGTAAATTCCGGATTGTGACGTGTATCAATACCCTCGTTACGGAATACACGTCCAATTTCATATACACGCTCCAAACCGCCAACGATCAACCGCTTCAGCGGTAATTCCAATGAAATACGAAGTTTCAGATCTTCATTCAAGGCATTAAAATGTGTCTCAAAAGGTCTTGCTGCTGCACCACCGGCATTGTTTACCAAAAATGGTGTCTCAACTTCCATAAATCCCTGGTCATCCAAAAATCTACGAATCTCACGAATAATCTGAGAACGCTTAATAAACGTATCCTTCACGTCTTCATTCATGATTAAATCTACGTAACGCTGTCTGTAGCGTAAATCGGTATTGGTGAGTCCGTGGAACTTCTCAGGTAAAATCTGCAAGGACTTTGACATTAATGTCAATTCCTCTGCATGGATAGAAATCTCACCTTTCTGCGTACGGAATACTTCACCCTTGACTCCAACGATATCACCGATGTCATATTTCTTGAAATCTTTATATGGCTCTTCTCCTATTCCGTCTCTTGCGACATATACTTGAATGTTGCCATTGCGATCCTGAACATTCATAAAGGATGCTTTACCCATAACACGCTTGCTCATCATACGTCCTGCAATTGCAACTTTCTGACCTTCCATCGTATCAAAATTCTCTTTGATATCGGCGGAATGATGTGTCACATCGTACTTTGTGATGACAAAAGGGTTCTTGCCATTTGCCAAGAGCTCCTCATATTTCTCGTGTCGAACCTGCACTAATTTATTCAGGTCCTGTTCCTGGTTCTGTCGGGTTTCCTCAGCCATATGATTTCCTCACTTTCTTCTTATTTTCTCATTTGATAAAATTTATGCTACACGCTGAATGTCGAGTACCTTATACTCTAACTCTCCAGCCTGTGTTTCAACCTTTACCGTATCGCCAACCTTTGCGCCGATTAACGCTTTACCCACCGGAGATTCATTAGAAATCTTTCCTTCCAGGCTATTCGCTTCTGTGGAACCAACAATATAGTATTCTAATTCTTCCTCAAATTCGCAGTCGTAAATCTTAACTTTACAACCAACGCTAATCTTGTCCAAATCGACTTCTTCTTCTACTACTACTTCTACATTCTTAAGAATTGCTTCGATTTCTTCGATTCTCGCTTCAATATCGCGCTGTTCATCCTTCGCTGCATCGTACTCTGCATTCTCGGACAAATCACCTTGCTCGCGTGCCTCTTTAATCTTCTGCGCAACTTCCTTTCGCTTTACTACCTTTAAATCCTGTAATTCCGCCTCTAATTTCTGTAAACCGGCATATGTTAATAGTTTCTTTTCCATACTAATTCACCTCATTAACTTATTATTTCCCCAGTTGGATTTCCACTATAATCACAACATTATAACAAACACAAGTGCGTTCGTCAAGGAATTCTTGTTTCTATTTCTTGTAAAATACCTATTGTAATCGCATAACTTCGTCAAAAAGTGCCTCCAATTCCTCATAGGATTCTACCTCGTGAATGCGCCCACGAAGCTTTGCACTGTTCTTATACCCGGACATATACCAGGCCGCATGCTTTCTCATCTCTCGAATTCCGGTATATTCCCCTTTAAATGCAATCTGCATCTTTGCATGGCGAAGCACCATGGCAACCACCTCCGCAAGGGCCGGGCGCTCCGGATTATTTCCGGTTTCCTGCCAATGCTTTATTTGGGAAAAAATCCATGGATTTCCCTGCGCTGCACGTCCTATCATAATTCCATCACATCCCGTCTGTGCCACCAATGCAGCCGCCGACTCCGCATCCACCACATCGCCATTCCCGATTACCGGAATGGATACCGCTTCCTTCACTTGGCGAATGATATCCCAATCCGCCTTTCCGGAATAATATTGCTCTCGGGTTCGTCCATGGACCGCAATGGCTGCCGCACCGGATTCCTGTGCAATATGCGCCATTTCCACCGCATTAACATGATTATCGTCAAAGCCTTTGCGAATCTTTACCGTCACCGGTTTCCGAATGGCTTTGACCGTTGCTTCAATAATCTCACCCGCCAGCTTCGGTGTCTTCATAAGCGCGGAGCCTTCTCCATTATTCACAACCTTGGGAACAGGACACCCCATATTTAAATCCAGAATATCAAAATTACGTTCTTCTATCCGTCTAGCCATCTCACTGACAATTTTCGGATCCGACCCAAACAACTGTAAACTGGCTGGCCGCTCCTTCTCGTCCACTTGCAATAGTATTTCCGTATTCTTATTATTATACAAAATACCCTTTGCACTCACCATCTCCATACACACCAAATCTGCCCCCTGCTCTTTACACAAGAGTCGAAAGGGCAGATCCGTCACGCCCGCCATAGGCGCTAAAATCAAATTATTTGTAAGCTCCAATGAGCCAATCTGTAATCTTGGCATATTTATTTCTTTCCTAATTTCTGTTTCTCAATTACAAAGCGCGCACTATTTTTTTGTTTTTCAAAAATAAGGCGCATTCCTTTTAATGTTAACTGCGCATCATAGTAGTCAATACATCCGGTCTCCTCTGCCAAAAGAACTCCCAAGCCACCGGTCGCCACTACCTTCAAATCTTCAAGTCCGGATTCCTCTTTTATCTTCTCAACAATATACGCCGTTTGTCCAATCTGACCGTACACAATTCCGGCCTGCATACTGCTAATGGTCTCCTTTGCCAAAATACTCTGAGGTTTCACTATCTCGAATTTAGGAAGCTGTGCCGCCATATCCGATAATGCCTGTGCCGATGTTTGGATACCCGGCGCCGTCACCCCGGCAAGAAAACTTCCACTTTCATCCACCAGGTCATATGTCGTTGCCGTTCCATAATCAATCACCAATACCGGGCCTCCATAAAGTTCATAGGCTGCCACAGCGTCTACAATTCGATCTGCACCAATCTGTCGCGGATTCTCTGTTGCCACACGTATGCCGGTCTTAATTCCCGCGCCCACCAAAATCGGTTCTGTATGAAAATACTTCTCTATAGATCGACGCAAGGAATACATTACGTCCGGCACAACCGATGCAATAATTACATCCGTGATATCATCCGGATTAATCTCGTTATGCTCCAGCATACCGGATAAATCAATTCCAAACTCATCTGCTGTTCTCGCTAATTTCGTAGTCATCCGGAAGGTTGCCCATAGCTCCTCTCCATGGAACACTCCCGCTGTAATGTTCGTATTTCCCACATCCAACGCCAATAACATGTCCTTAGTCCTCCTCATCCAGACCTAAATAAAATACTTTAAAAAACATCTCCAATGACCGGAACAGTTCCTCCTTGTCCCGCTGCATCTTCTTCACTAATAGTCCGCTGCCAATGTCGTCGTACAACAAATCATTTTCATCACACTCCGTCTCAATTTGCAGCGTACCTTCTTCATCAAATACCAGTTTCAATATGCCTCCTACATCCTCCGTAAAAAGCACACACATAATCTTTAATTCATCCTTTATACTCTGAGGCAATCCCTGGAATGCCTCATCCAAATAAAATTTCTTTTCGTATGCGTTTGACACGCACAAAACCACATTCTCGTCCATACTTACCTCTTCTCATTTCTTCACTTACAACTCTTGATTATATCCTCTATTCTGAGAGTTGACAATGGTTTTTTACAAAAAATGGCACATGCGCGCTTTCACACATGTGCCAAAATAGTATTTCATCTCTAGTTTTCTTTGATTACTTCTGTTACAGACTTGGCAAGTCCGGCAACCCCTTGAATTTCGGACGGAATAATAATCTTCGTTGCCTTACCGTCAGCTGCTCTTGCGAATGCTTCTAAACTCTTTAATTTCAAAACGGCCTCATCTGCACCGGCCTCTTTTAAGAAACGCAAACCATCTGCATTTGCCTGTTGAATCTTAAGAATTGCCTCTGCCTGACCTTCTGCTTCCTTAACGGTTGCTTCCCGCTTCGCCTCTGCACGAAGAATTGCAGCTTGCTTCTCAGCCTCTGCATCAAGAATTGCACTGGCCTTCTTACCTTCTGCAACAAGAATGGTGGACTTCTTCTCACCTTCTGCTCTTGTTACCGCTTCACGACGCTCACGCTCTGCCTTCATCTGCTTCTCCATTGCATCCTGAATGGCTGTTGGTGGAATGATGTTCTTAAGTTCCACACGGTTTACTTTAATTCCCCATGGATCGGTTGCTACATCCAACGTAGAACGCATCTTTGTATTAATGGTTTCTCTGGAGGTTAAGGTTTCATCCAACTCCAAATCACCAATTATGTTACGCAATGTGGTTGCGGTCAAATTCTCGATTGCCATAATCGGATTTTCTACTCCGTAGCAATAAAGCTTTGGATCCGTAATCTGATAGAACACAACAGTATCAATTCGCATTGTAACATTGTCTTTTGTAATAACCGGCTGTGGAGCAAAATCCACAACTTGTTCTTTTAAAATTACTCTTCTTGCAATGCGATCGATAATCGGCACTTTAAAATGAAGTCCTACTCCCCAAGTTGCCTGATATCCACCCAATCGTTCTACTACATACGCATGTGCCTGCGGCACAATCTTGATGCAGGAAGCGAGAATTGTCAAAAGGACAACCGCTAGCACTGCCCAAACAACAAGCTGTACGTATTCCATTTCTTTTTCCTCCTATTATTCCTTTTCTTTCTTCATAACAATGAGCTTCACGCCCTGAATTCCTTCAATGGTAACTACCTGATCCTTCGCTATAATTTCCCCATCAACTGCATTTCTTGCTGTCCATTCTTGTCCGTCAACACTTACGCAGCCGGTAGCCTTCAGGTTATTAATTTCCTCCAGAACAAAGCCCGTTCGCCCAATCAAACTCTCCGCATTGGTTCTTGTTCGATTCTGGTTCAAATGACGTACCGCCATAGGTCGTGTCAACGCCAACAGTAAAATGGACACCACCACAAATAGAACCACTTGGATAATCGGACTTAGCCCCACCAGATTTGCCACAAGCGCTACCACTGCACCACCCGCAAACCAAATTGTTGTAAGACCAAGTGTCGCCAATTCTACCACAAGCATGACCACCAGAATCACCAGCCAAGCAATTCGAAAAAAGTCCATGTATGCACCCCCTTCGCCATCCAGATTGATTGATAGCTTTATCATACAACACTTATTGCAAACAAACAAGAATTTTACTGAAAAAAAATGAGCATTGTTGAAATTATCTAAACATATCAACAATGCTCATGCTATTCTTGTTAAAAAAATACGTGTCCACCAATTACAAGTCCTTGAATTCCTGTTCTTACGGACTGGAAGTGCAATGCTCCGCCCACATTATCCGCACCAGACAGTGCCTCACGGGCTGCACGATAACAACTGCTACTAATCTGTCCACGCAAACGTCTTGCCAAAATACCGGAATGCGCCGGTCCAAACTGTCCTCTTTGATAGATTACACCACGAAGGGAATTCGGATACCTTCCACTGCGTACTCGATTGCAGACAACCGCGCCTACCGCTAACTGTCCTTGATAATTCTGGCTTCCAGCCTCACACTGAATCAATGCTGCAAGCAACGTCACATCATCCACCTCTGCCGCCACGCTATCCTGTTGTGTAGTCGTTGTACGGGTACTGCTACTACGTCTGCCTGTTCCTGCCTTCGTTGCTCTGGCTGCTTCTTCCGCGGCTCTCTTGGCAGCCGCTTCCTTCGCCAATTTCTTGCGGTATTCCTTCATGGTTAATCCCTTACTGGTTCGTAAAGAAACCTTTACATATTCATCGGAAACAAATGCACGCTTACCTCTATAGGAAACCGCTACCCAACCATTTACTTTGCAAGGTCTCTTCGCAGTTGCAATGCTACTGCCTTTATCCACTACGGTATAAATCTTTCCGTTCATGGATGCCTTCGAACGAATACGTAATCCACCACTTAATGCCGTTGCACGATACATACCATGTTTCTTTGCGTACCGCTCGGCCTTCTTTCCGGTAAGACAATAGGATGCTTTCACATATCCCTTCAAGTTACCGGATTGAATCTTATACCAATTGCCTGACTGTTTTAAAATCTTTGCTCCATTCTTCGGAAACATCTTTCCTACAAGCTTAGAGTCCTTTCTCGCACGGCTTCTCACATTCAAGCTTTCCTTCACCTTGACCACCAAGTGGGAATCCCAATAAGAAATTTCCTCCGGCTCTTCTGTCGTCACCTGTGGTTCTTCGACCTCCTGCGCTGCCTCTTCCATCGTCTCGGAAACCAAATGAAGATGGATTGCAGTAACACCTGCTTCTTCTGCCACCGGAATATCTACTGTTGCCACAACACCAGCCACTGCCGTATTCTTCTTTCCAACTGTTGCATCCGCATTTACTGTATCTCCACATGCAGCACCCAGATATAATCCTGCTGCAAGACCAATCACGCCGATACAACCAATTCCTCTCTTACCTAATGTCAATGATATCACTCCATTTCCTGTAAAATCTTTCCTGCCTATAGTGTTACAATATCTTATGCATTTTATTCTTTTCTGTTACAGTTATTACGAAATTGTTACTGTACTATACCATAGTAGAACGGAAATGTCAAGTTTTTCCATTCAGGCTTGAGATTAATTGTAATATTTATGTAATATTTTGGCGATTTTTGCAAAAACTATAAGCGTTTCAGCAGTTTCTCACGTTCTTCTTCATACCCCGGTTTTCCAAGGAGTGCAAACATATTTTTCTTATAACTTTCAACTCCCGGCTGGTTAAATGGGTTTACCCCCAAAATATATCCACTGACACCACATGCAAATTCAAAGAAATAGAACAATGCGCCCAAACAATACTCATCCAACTGCGGAATATTGATTTTTAAGTTTGGAACATTTCCATCGGTATGAGCCAAAATGGTACCGTTCATGGCACTCTTATTTACAAAATCCATTTCCTTACCCGTTAAATAATTCAATCCATCCAAATTTTGCTCATCTGCTTCAATGGTGATGGTTTTACGCGGTGTTTCTACATTCATAACGGTTTCATACATAATTCTGGCGCCATCCTGAATAAACTGTCCCATAGAATGCAAATCTGCCGTCAAGTCCACCGATGCCGGGAAAATTCCGCGCTGGTCTTTTCCTTCGCTCTCGCCATAAAGCTGTTTCCACCATTCGGAAACATAATGTAGATTCGGCTCGTAATTAGCCAAAATCTCTACGCTTTTTCCTTTTCTAAGCATGATATTACGAAATACTGCATACTGCATTGCACTATTATTTTCAAATTTCTCAGTTATTGCCTCTTTGCGCGCATCTGCCGCTCCCTGCATCAATGCATCAATATCCGCTCCGCTTACTGCAATCGGAAGCAAACCTACTGCTGTCAAAACAGAAAAACGTCCTCCAACATCATCCGGAACCACAAACGTTTCATATCCTTCTGCATCCGCCAACGTTTTCAACGCCCCTTTTGCTTTATCTGTCGTTGCAAAAATACGTTTTGCCGCCTCTTGTTTTCCGTATTTTTCTTCCAGACGTTTTTTGAAAATACGGAAGGCAATGGCCGGCTCCGTCGTTGTTCCGGATTTGGAGATTACGTTAATCGCAAAATCTCTATCACCAATCACCTCAATCAAATCACATAGATAGGTTGAGCTAATGTTATTTCCAACGAAATATATTTCCGGAGTCTTGCGAATAGACTTGTCCACACTGTTATAAAAACTATGGCGCAGACATTCAATGGCCGCGCGTGCTCCAAGATATGACCCACCAATTCCAATAACCAGCAAAACATCTGCATTGGCTTTAATACGCTCTGCTGCTTCCTTGATGGCCGCAAATTCTTTTTTGTCATAATCCACCGGCAAATCCACCCAGCCCAGGTAATCATTTCCCGCTCCTGTTCTTCCCAGAAGCTCTTTTTTAGCCACTTCTGCAATCTTTTTCATGCTTTCAATTTCATGCTCACCTATCACACTCATTGCTTTAGAATAATCCACTGTAATTTTCATACTATCTCTCCTTTTCCACATATATTCAAGGGGATATCTACAAGATATCCCCCATAAATTCTTCCAATACGGCCTCCGGATCGATGGAAAAAAGCATTCGCTTCTCCTCCGCCGCCTGCTGCCGCTCTTCCTCTAATACCTCCGGTGCTATCTCTTCTTGTGCTTCTTCCATAAGCACCACCGAAACGTATTCTTGTATCTGTTTGGCTCCCTTTTCCATTAGCACGTTTATCTTCCGTAATTCTCTGATAATTCCTATCATACCAAGGATAATCAAAGCTCCCATAATGTACAAAATGGTATTCATGATAAGTGCCTCCCTATTAGATAATAGTATAACACTCTTTTTGTCTCCCTACAAGTCGAAAAAAGGTTTGACTTTTTTGAATTAGAGTATAATATGATATAAGAGGCAAAAAGGAGGCACTTATGAAAAAAATAATCTTAACCGGTGGCGGTACCGCTGGTCACGTCACTCCAAACATTGCACTTTTACCCCTGTTAAAAGAACGAGGGTTTGACATTACTTATGTAGGCTCATATGAAGGAATCGAAAAAACTCTGGCCACAGAGGCCGGACTTACTTATTACGGCATTTCATCCGGGAAGCTACGTCGCTACTTTGATTGGAAAAATTTCACGGATCCCTTCCGTGTACTAAAGGGCTATAAGCAGGCAAAGCGCTTAATGAAAAAAGAAAAACCCAATGTAGTTTTTTCTAAAGGCGGATTCGTTTCTGTCCCCATTGTTATGGCTGCAAAGCGCCTTGGCATTCCGGCCGTTATTCACGAGTCGGATTTAACCCCGGGTCTTGCAAACAAACTTGCCATTCCACATGCTTCAAAAGTATGCTGCAATTTCCCGGAAACCATGAAGTACTTACCGGAAGGCAAGTCCCTTCTAACCGGTTCTCCGATTCGTCAGGAGCTTTTACACGGAGATGCTGAGAAGGGAAAAGCTTTTTGCGGTCTTACGCACGAAAAACCAATTCTCCTTGTTATTGGCGGTAGCATTGGCTCGATAGCCATTAATAATGCCATCCGTGGAATTTTACCGGAACTTCTGACACAATTTGAGGTTATCCATATTTGTGGTGCCGGCAATCTTTCTAAAGAACACGTTGGCGTAGCAGGTTATTGCCAGTACGAGTATGTTCGGGAGGAATTAGCTGATTTGTTTGCCTTAGCAGACATTGTGGTTTCACGCGCCGGAGCCAATACCATTTGTGAATTGTTGGCGTTGAAGATGCCTAGCATCCTGATTCCGTTGCCTGCTTCCGCAAGCCGTGGTGACCAGATTCTAAATGCCAATTCCTTCGAAAAGCAAGGCTTTGCCATGAAAGTAGATCAGGACACCATGACTGAAAAATCACTGCTTGCTGCCATCAAGGATTTATACGCTAATCGCGAGAAATACCGCGATGCTATGAATGCAAGCAAACAACTTGATTCCGTAAAAACAATTGTTGATTTGTTAGACGAACTGGCTCGTTAATAAATACGAATATCGGTAAGGGCACACTTGTCCCCCGTAAGCGCAAGATAGATGTCGGTCTTTCCATCGAGAATAGTAGTCACATTTTCAATGGAGATACCGGCATTTTTTGTGCGAATCGTTATCTGCTTCTTCTTTCGTTTCACCAAAAGTTCGCATTCCATTCCCTCTTTATTTGCTTCCTTCCACGCAGGCCACCCTGCAAATTCCCGGGTTTTTTCCATAGTCAGCTGATTACTTGCCCATTCACCATCTTCATTTTTCTCTCCATCAAAGCGAACCCAACCATACTCTCGGTAATCATCCCCCGTTATCTCGCCATTTTGGGATGAAAAAAGCACAAATGCCGGACAGTTCCATACCAGACTTGCTGTTGGTAATGTTAACGTATGAAAGGCTATTCGCATACCATCGCGAAGTAAAATTCCTCTGGTGGACGCCTGCCTCGGTCCATCGATTTGAATATTCGGCAAATCGCTTTCCAGTCGATTTGTGTAGGTTATCTCTTCCGCGATGCGCGGGATCTCCAAGCTTTCCCACCCACCAAAATGTTCGCGTCTTAACTGTTCGATGGCGCAGTTCTCCCCGGTTAAGCATAAAAAGGCATTTCGCGAGCTGTCAAGCAATGCCACAATTGCCTCCACTTCACACTCCGCGCTTTTTAATACCACCTTTAAATGATCGCCTCTTCGCAATGCCTCCACCGTATACTCCTCCGGTGCCATTTCCATAGGCTTATCTTTTCTTGTCACCTTCATATTACGTGCTGCCGTAGACACGCTATGTCCGTCAAACCACAGCTCGCCAAACTCCACATACCGCGTGTCTTGTATTCCGCGCGGTGTTTCGTGTACCCTGGCATCCAGAGAATCAAACAAAATAATGGCAGGCGCACTGAACGCCTCCTCCGAATGAGCGATTGGTGCTGCATGAAAGCATAATCGAACACCTTTTTCCGGAATAGCCATTCCAAACGATATGGTACTACGATATTCTTCACAGACAAAAGCATTTTCTCCCACAGAATCATATTTTTCTTCATTTCCGCGCATGAAACTACTATCATCCGCCTGAATCATCTGTACCATAATTGCCGCATATTTGGGGTCAAATTTTCCCCCCGATTCCTTAATAAATTCTTCCCGCACCACTTGTTCCGGCAATGCCTCTCGCTCCTCCGTTCGTGAGGTCATATTGTCATATGCATCTGCCACTGCCGTAATGCGTGCGATTTCTGGTATCTCCTCGCCTTTCAATTGCTCCGGATAACCGTTTCCATCGTATCGCTCCCGATAGGAATGTGCTCCCACACTTAGAAACGGGAACTCTTCAATCCGCGTCAGAGCACTTTCTGCAATACCATTTCGTTCTATATCATGCATCAATGCTGCATAGTACACTTCATCACACGCATCCTCATCTTTTCCGCTAATTTCCGCAATCCGCCTTGCGTACCATGCTACGCGAATCGAATGGCCCTGGGTATAAGTATCTCTTGCATCCAAAGCGTCTACAAAAGAGGTGGCTGTCTGATCAAATAAACGCTTCATACGCATTTGCCCCTCTTTTAAGTAGGTAATCTCCCGCTCCCTCACTTTTTCCACCATTTCATTCATATCAATCAGTGCAAACACATAAACCACCACTGCCATGCCTACGGTAGTCATATTAGTAAGGGACAATCCATAAGCAAATATTTGCATTACCGCTGCTACAAGGGGTAGCAGGGTAAAAAGTAGTAACGACAGACTCATACGCGAATTAAGTCGCCGATAATACTGCAAAATAATAGACAGCTGAATTAATAGCAATAGCAATGGGATGACATAGCTTAGCAAAAAACCTTTTCCACGGATATAATGATTCTCCGCATCAAAGGTATAATACAAACCAGAAAATTGAGAAATAATCAGTAGCACCCCTCCCACTGCCGCAAGGATATTCGTTACCTTCATTCGAAGCAAACGCTTCGGAAGTTGTCCTTGTGTCATGTACAAATCTGTTATATACAGATTAAACGCGACAATGGTTTCCAAAGACATACTATACACAAGGAAATTGCTAATCCGCACCATCCAATAACCCAGCACTGACACATCTCCGCGATATAGGTAGGCAAGTCGATCTGCAGTTAACAAAAGCGCAGCACTTAACTCTACCAGAATTAATGCTATCTTCCTTTGCTTTGAAATTGTGCGGGTAACATACACAAAAAATGCGTTAATAACGCAAATACTGCTTAATCCCACCATGATATTCAGTTGGTGTGCTCTTAAAAACTCTAACATGTTGTTTCCTCTTTTATGATGGCTTCCATCTCATCCCAATTTAATAGCTTCAGATTTTTCGCAAGTTCAGCAAATCGCCGTTCATCCGCTTCTGGCAAACGATATTCACGAATTTGCTCAATAATCATCTCCACGGAATCGTAATCCATCTGTGGAATTAACTCTTTTAGTGCAACATAGGCATCCGCCAATTCCTCTGGTGAAATCGGGTTTCGTTCGGCCAGATCCCTGGTTTTTTCCAATGGTTCTAATAGGATTTTAAAGGCGCGATACTTCATCAGGTGCTCCTGGTAATGCGCTTTAATGAATGCGATGTCGTCCCGCTTTCCGGCCGCTTCTAACTGCTCCGACAATTCGGACAAATCCTTTGCGCCAATAATTCTTGCCGAAGTTTTTAGCGCATGAACTTTTACCGTGTAAAGTTTCCAGTCTCCTGCTTCGTACGCATTCTCAATAACTGACGCATTCGCGTCAATGGTATCGTAAAAGTCTTGTAAACTATGCGTATATGTATCCACACCGCCGGACGCATGAATTCCTTCCGCCACATGAATCAGCTCTATGTCCTTGACCCACTTCCATTCATCCGGTAATTCATCGGATACCAGAACTACATCTTCTTCACCCGGTTTCATCATGATTTCCTCCGGAAGATGTTTCATAATGGTACGCTCCAGCGCTTTACTGTCAATCGGTTTTTCCAAATATCCTTGAAATCCATGGGCCTGATAAAATGCATCTCCTCCGGCACTGGCATTTGCTGTTAATGCATAAACCGGCAAATCCGGCATGGTTTCCCGAATCCGTGCAATGGTTTCTAATCCATCCATCCCCGGCATCATATGATCCAGCAAAACCACATGATAGCTGCTGTATTTTAACTTTTCGAGGCATTCCTCGCCGCTTGCCGCGGTAGATATAAACATCTTGGTCGCCTTTAACAATCCTTTGATCACCGTCAGATTCATTGGATTATCGTCAACTACCAGAATCTCCGCATCCGGAGCTACGAACTGCGGCACGTATGCACCATGGATTTCCTCTTCGTCATGTTCTGTGAACTCACCGATTGGTGTTTCATCCACAATGGTCTGCTGCACCACAAGAATGAACTCAGATCCCTTTCCATACTCGCTTTCGCACCATAATTTTCCCTGCATTAATTCCGCAAAGCGCCTGGAAATATCAAGGCCCAATCCGGTACCCTGAATGCCACTGTTTTTCTCTTCGTCCAACCGTTCATATGCCATAAACAGTTTATCCATATCCTCGGCTTTTACACCAATACCGGTATCTTTAACTGATATTCGAATTTTACAGGTGTTGCCGTTTTTTTCTTCCATCGCAACACGCAATGTAAATCCACCTTCTTCCGTATACTTCACTGCGTTCGTAAGAAGGTTTAACACAATCTGCTTGATTTTGCCTGCATCGCCATGAATCGTAGTAGGAAGCTCTGGATCAATGTCTACCTCAAAGGACAAATCCTTCTCGTTGCTTCGTACACGAATCATGGTCACAATGGAACGAAACAGGTCCACCGTTTCGTAATCCTGTGGAACCAAATGCATCTTTCCTGATTCAATTTTCGACATATCCAACAAATCATTAATCAGTCCAAGTAACGACTCCGATGCACTTCGAATATCCAGGGCGTAGTTTACCACTGCCATATAGTAGTTCTTCGGCACGCCGGTTAAATCCTCTCGCAAAATCATTTCGTCCATACCCATAATGGTATTGATTGGCGTTCGAATCTCGTGGGACATATTCGCAAGGAAACGGGATTTTGCCGAATTTGCCCGCTCTGCTTCATCCTTTGCCTGGGCAATTTCAACATACTGACGTCGGATAACCGTTCCTGACATGATGCGCCACACAACCAATCCTGCTGCCGCCGCCAGCAATACCAGCAAAATCACTCGAACGGTCATCATTTCCATTAGCTGTGGCTTTTTTCGCACCAAAAATACTTCATCAATATATTCCTTTCCCGTATTTCGATCAAGAATCGCCACATGCAACTTATAATCGCCATATCCTAAATTCAGGTATTCAAGGGAAGTAAGGTTGGTGCGCGCCACCGTCAATCCCGCTTCCTCTTTCCCTTCTAAGTATACGCGTACCGTAGGATTCAAAAGAGAATAATCCATAACCGATGGCGTAATACGGATCCTTCCTGCTCCGGCCGGAATTACGTACTCTCCCTTGTCATTTGGCAAAAGCTTCTTATCGCCTACATAGATCGAGCTTAAATTCACCTTAACCGGAATGCTGCCCTCGTAAAAATGATCAATATTGACTTTATTCACACCGGTCATACATGCAATAAATAAATTTCCTTCCGTGTCCATTGCACTGTAGGCCATTCTGGTTGGCGTACTCATCAGTCCATTATCCACTGAGTATACGTTCCATTTTTTAACTTTGTTTTCCAAAACCTCTTTGGCATTCACGCAGCAAACACCTGCCGACGACATTATCCACATACGGTCACTTTTATCCACATAGATATCAAAGCTATCGTTATACGGAAGCGATGAAACATGAACAATTTTTCCGTCTTTTACATATTCCACTGAATTTGATGTAATAATCCAGTGAACCTTATTAATCGAATCCCACTTAATTTTTTGCACAACATCACTCGTCAAGCCCTCTTCGCTCCCCAGATGATAGAATGCATTTCCTTTTATTACATAGATACCTCCGCCGTCGGTGCCAGCATAAACATATCCATCCTCTCCCACATCCAATGTTAAAAATGTCGGATCCTCGATGCCTTGCTCACGACCGATACTGGAAATCACTTTTCCTTGCTTAAGGGTTGCCATCCCCAACCCGGTACCTACATAAATCTCTCCATTTTTTCCAACTGCCGTACAACGGATTTCGTTCGATGGCATTCCGTCTTTAACCGTAAAATTACGAATTTTTCCATCTGCGCTATAGCTTACCAATCCCAGATTCTTATCGTAGGTAGAAATCCAAATATTCCCTCCTTTGTCACGCATGATGCAACGAATTCGAGTGTTTTTTAAATGCTTTATAAGCGGATGATTCACTTTTTGATTGTTTTCATCAATCACTTGAAGCCCACTATCGGTTCCTATGAACAAGAATCCGTCATGTATGCAGGTTGCACTCACAACTTCCTCTTTTAATCCCGCCATTTTCGTAAGATTTAAAAATTGATTTGCCACAATTTTCATCACGCCTTGCCGCGTAGATGCCACCCAAAGATTTCCCTGATAATCTGCTGTCATCATTTCGATGGCGTTATTCATCGGCAGATTTTGTAATTCATGAAATCTGAATTTATCATCCAAATATCCAATCTTTTCTTCTGACGCAACCCAGATATGATCACACGCTCTGGTTATCCACTTCACACCGGATAATTCCGGAATATCAATTTGGGTATAGTTTTTTATGGTTCTTCCAAATTCCCCATAATATATTTCCCCCGTCTTTGTCCCTAAAAAGACCATTCCTTTTTCCTGTGCATCGCTATACACCGCAGAAACCTGCGGAATCCGTAAATCCTCTATTTCATAAAATCGGGAAACAGCTCCATTCTCCAAAGAAAAAACATCGCCGTCCTTGGTATAACCATACACCGTCCCTCTAGCGTCTGTGACAAGTCGAAGCACGCGCTGGTTTTCCATTCGCTTATCCTCAATCACACGCATTTTTCCGGATGGACCGTAATATGATACCCCTGCGGTGGTTCCTACATAGATGACGCCTTTTTTATCCTCTGTAAATGAACGAATCGATGCCGAAAGCAATCCATCCTCTTTAGAAAAATGCTTCTGCTCATCGCCATCCATAAGAACCACTCCATCACCGTTGGTTCCAACCCAGATTCGGTTTTTGCTATCTTCAAAGATAACACGCCCACTCGTTAATCCTTTCGTTGGCTTTAATCGTTCAAACGTTGATCCATCGTAGCGAATTACGCCGCTATAACCACCAATCCAAATATAACCTTCTTTGGATGCCATCACATAATTGGCATCCGATGTGGTAAGACCACGATTTGCATCGTATATATATGCACTGAATGAAACATGTTCCAGTTCCCCACATGCTGCATAGCCGCCTCCAAAATGCGCTTGCGTCTCTTCGTCTTCTTTTGCTTTTGCATAATCGCCTGCCATCACGGTGATACCCAGACAGACAGATAAAAACAAAAACGCTAACTTTTTCATTATCCGGGCACCTCCTTACATTTCTCGATATTTCTTTAATATTCGCATTACTTCCGGTATCGCTTCCAAAAAAACTTCCACACATTTTGGGTCAAATTGTTTTCCGCTGCCCTCCCGAATGATTTCTAAGGATTTCTCCACGGAAAAGGCTGGTTTATACACCCTCGGTGACGTCAATGCGTCAAAAACATCTGCCACTGCCATAATTCTGGCCGATAACGGAATTACCTGACCGTGCAGGCCTTCCGGATAGCCGCTACCATTCCACCATTCGTGATGATATGCTGCCATGTTCCTGGCCTCTTTCAGATAATTTTGTCCATTTACTGTATCAATGGCACTTTCCATGATAATGCGTCCTGCTGTAGTATGTCCTTTCATCACTTCGAATTCTTCCTCGCTAAGCTTCCCCGGCTTGTTTAATATTGCATCTGGAATATTGATTTTTCCAATGTCATGAAGCGGTGCACTTGTCACCACATCAGTAATAAATTTGGGCGTCATCTTTTCTGCATAATACCCTTTCCGCTTCAACCCTTCCGCAATGATTTTGACATAGGCTGCCGTTTTTTGTACATGAAAGCCCGTGTCCGAATCCCGGTTTTCCACCAGATCCGCCATTGTGATAATCAAGCCATTTTGCATTTGTGCCGTGGCATTCGCCAAATAGCGAATGCTACGCATCTGCTCCGAAGTTCCTGCTGCCATCTCACATATTGCTTTATACAATTGTTCTAATTCATCATCCGTTCGAATATCAAGCTTGCGCAGATTACGAACGGCCTCGTCCATTTGCTCCTGGTCCTTAACTCCTTCCACAAATTTCTGCGCACACTTAGCCATGCTGCCGATAGGATAAATCAGATAGTGTCCGGAAATGGTTTGACCATAGCCAAGTATCAGAATAAAAAATCCGGAAAACGCCAACATGGTATTTAATGCATAACGTCCTACGAATCCATTTTCTTCATCTGCTGCTAAATCTACGCAAACATAGGCCAAACATTGTCCATTCTCGTCAACAATCGGCTCAAAAGCCACGTTGTAATATCCGTCTTCTCGCTGACAGGTAACAACCTCCATCTCTTTTCCTGCTAAAAGATCTTCTTTTTTAAGTTTGATGGTATCGTCATAGGAATACTTGTCTCCAATCATCCCTTCTTTTTGGAATGTCAAATCCGTACTAAGAATAACACGATATCCATCCTCTTCCATCTTGCACAGCTCAATTCGTTTTAGGGCTTCATACACATCCACCATATCTTCAAACAAGGTTACGGTTTCCTGATAACGGTCTCCGGTATAACTATCCGCTGCTCCCCCATCTTTTAAATACTTACCCACCAAATAGGAGCGGACATGCTTACTTGCCATATTTGCAAATTTCTGTACCTGTTCCTTACTGACATCCATTTGGTTTTCACGATAGGTGCGCATACTAATCCAGCTCATAATAAGGCCTAATGATAAAGCAGCTACTGTTAGCATAATTCCAAAACGCGCCCGCAACGATCCACCATTGGCAATGGCAAAATCATGTACCGCCTTTATTTCGTCATCCGACAGTGGCTTTTGCCTCCACCTGGCGTTCCAAATTTCCTGTCGTGTATCCTTTGGTATAATGCGCACAATGAAATAAACAAGAATGCAGGAAATCGACTTATCCAGCATGTGACTAATGAAATTAATTTCCAGTGCATTCAAGTTCAAACCTTCCCCATTATCCCCTAGCAGCCACATAAAAATACCGCCCATAACAGCGCTGACAAATCCGAGACTCAATATCAATAACAGATAATTATATTTTATTTCATATTTTCGGTTTCGCACAAACCAGGCTGTCATAATGGCCATAGCCACGTTTACTAACGCATAATAAAAAGAATCCGGGTTCTGTATGCTGCACAATAAATTTGTCAATACTGCTGTTACAATTCCCGGAAAAATTCCTGCAAGGGCAGATGACATAATTGTGCCCACTGTATCCAAGTACAATGACCAACCCAGATTCGTTACAACTGAATATAACGTAACATTTATCGCTATCCCGACGAAAACAATCGCCGCTCGTATACGTCTTTCCCGATTCATTTGCGGAAATAGAATACCCATAATCGCCTCCCACTTTTGCCTATGCTTCTAGTTCCATTTTATCATACTTTTTTTCCCATTCAAGAAAGCCGCTTTTTTATCATCATTTTTTAACATTTCATGTGGTCTCACTAAGACGATAACACCATATATTGCGTATCTGCTCCATGAGTAAGGTTATGTCCCAATGCTTTTCACTACGCTTTTTGCTATTCGGATCATGTACAACCACGTTTTCGTTTTCATCTATACCGCATAACACAATAAAATGTCCTTTCGTCGTGAAATCCCCCGGCCCAAGAATCACAATCATCGGTACACCATTTCTTAAATTTTGTAAAATCGCATCTTTCTCAAAGCGCTGTTCTCTGGCAATCAGCCCCATTTCTCCAGCCATTCTTGTCATCATATCCCAACTCGTTCCGGTGCCAGCTACATAATACCCTTCCCGTTCTGCCTTTTTTGCAACCGTATACGGATTGTAGTTGGTTTTGCCGGTTAGTCCGCTATAAACCATGGACAAACACGTTGGACCGCATCCATTAATGGCAATAAAACTATTTCCGTAATCCCGATATCCCCAACGCTCGTCCCACTGTAAAAACAGGGGGATTGTACCCCTTTTCACATCCTTCTTAATGCTGAGTTTCTTCGGATGCTTCTTATTTTCCTCGTAGTGAGAGACAAACTCCAACGTCTCTGGATTATTTTGATACAACTCCTGCAATTGTTCCGGCGCACTTTTGATATTAGACGCCGCTAAAAGTGATAATTTCCCTTTTTGATGCAACACGAACCCTGTCAGCATGCACAATAACAGTACCACGCTAACCAGGGTTCTTCTGATTCTTCTCAATTGTCTTGTTCTTTGTCTTTTTCTGATTTCCGCTCTTGTCATAGTATCGCTCCTCCTCTATGCCTCTAGTATGACAAATTTTCGGAAATTCTTCTTTGCACCCTTCTAACATAATTCTTACAATTTTCTTAAGATGCTACTTTATGGCAACGTTACCGTAAATATAATTCGTTCTTCAGCGCTATCACAAGTAATGGTCCCACCGTGCAAGGTCACGATTTCCTTACTTACCGCAAGCCCTAAACCGGTACCGCCGGTTTCCGAGGAACGTGAACCGTCCACCCGGAAAAACTGCTCAAACAAATGCGCTACTTTCTCCGGTGGAATGGTCTTTCCCCGATTCACTGTCGTTAATTGCATTCCTTTTTCTCCTGCTTTTTTTAGACTTATCAAAATTTCAGAATTGGAATAGCTGTAATTTGCAATATTTTTCAACAGATTATCAAAAACTCTCTCCATCTTATCCACATCGCATATTACTTCTACCTCTTCAAAATCCATGCGACAGGTCAACCCACGTTCGTGGAAAATTGGATAAAACTCCGTCACCATCTGGCGCAACATACGGGTCATATTCACCGTCTGCTTTTCCAAAACCATGTGGCTAAAGTTAAACCGCGTAATCTCAAAAAATTCATTGATTAACTCTTCTAATCGCAGAGATTTATTCAGCACAATTTCCTGATATTTCTCGCGAATTTCTTCCGGTAATGCCTTTTCTTCCGTCAAAAGCGTCAAATATCCAATCATAGATGTCAGTGGGGTTTTCAAATCATGTGCCATATACATAATCAAATCGTTTTTACGCTGATTGGCTTCGCTTTCCGCCTGCTTGGACAACTCCATTTCCATACTATATTGCTGTAATTGCATGTTTAATTCCGTTAATTCTTCCGGAATGTAACCGGTATCCACCGCTTCGGACTTCAGATGTTTTCGAATCTCCCATAAGCCATTACCAACACGTCGAAATTGCAAGTATGAAATGACAATTACACACACAACCATGTATAGGCTGATTACCGGCAGCGCCATCTCTTTTAAAAAAATCAGAAATGGGTAAAGTGCTTCGGTTCCCGTCCATACATCGTGCACCCGCGTGCAATACCAAAATCCGATACCAAATATGGCCAATGCAATCAACAAACACACCAATAAACGAACAATCAACCGCTGCAATAGGCGTTTCGCCAGTTCTTTCCTTTTGCCCATTACGAATCCTCCAATTTATAGCCAACGCCCCAAACCGTCTTAATGAACTTTGGTTTGCGACTGTTTTCTTTCATTTTTTCACGAATGCGGGCAATATGTACGAACACGGTATTATTACTTTCATAATACTGCTCTTTCCACACTGCCTCAAATAATTCTTCTGACGTTACTGCCTGGTTCATGTGGCGGCACAAATATAGCAAAATATCGAATTCTGTCGGTGTCAGTGCCAGATCTTCTCCATAAAGATGGCATGTGTGCTGGGTGTTATCCAACTCTAACCCTCGCACCTCATATAGTTCCGTTTCCGGTTCCTGTTTTAATCCTTGATTATATTGTCCGGCCCGTCGAAGCTGTCCCTTAACTCTGGCTATTAACTCCAACGGTATAAAAGGCTTCGTCAGATAATCGTCTGCTCCCATAACAATGCCGTTAATCCGGTCCATTTCTTCCACCTTCGCTGTTAACATGATAATTGGAAAAAAGAAATCCTTCCGAATCTCGCGACAAAGGGTGAATCCATCCATATCCGGCAACATAACGTCCAATATTGCCAGACTGATACCACCTTCCCGTACGCGTTTTAACGCATCTGTTGCATCGTAATACTTAAACACACGATAACCTTCGTTCTGTAAATACACTTCCACCAGGTCGGCTATTTCCTTTTCATCATCTACGATTAGAATTTGTTGTTCTTTCACGATGTCTATTCCTATAATCCTTTCCTCTCTCGTGCCTTCTCAATAAGTGTCTTTGCTTCCTTAAAAGCACCTGGCAGATACTCCGCCTGCCATTCTTTCCCCTTCTTCTCCTGTGCTTTAATTGCATCCCAAGCGGCATGCTGTTCTTCCACAGAGGCATAATTTACACCACTGAATACATGGGGATGACGGCGAATCATTTTCTCAGAAATCCCCTCTATCACCTCGTCAAAGGTAAAAAGCCCTTCTTCTTCGGCAATCACTGCATGAAACATCACCTGCAAAAGCAAGTCTCCCAGCTCTTCCTTCAAATTCTCCGGATTGCCGGTTTCAGACAGTATATTAATCCCGCTGATTACTTCTGCCGCCTCTTCAATACAGGCCGGCTTCAGACTCTCATGGGTCTGCACCTTATCCCAAGGGCAACCGTTTTCGCTGCGTAGGGTTTCTACTACTTCTTTTAATTTTTCTATCTTAGTCATGATTTTCGCTCCATGTTGGTATTTCCTCTATCATTTTACATTCTTCGTCATTAAATGTAAACCGCACAATCCAAGGCATCACATCCTTGATCCGCAAAAAATCCTCATACCCAAATTCCGGACGGTAATAATTAATAATGGTGCTGAGAGCAGTTCCATGAGTTCCGATTACAAGTGTTTTTCCGTCATTTTCTTTTAAAACATTTTGAAGAGCGCGGATATTTCTCTCCTGCACCTCCCTTAAACACTCACCACCGCTTAGCTTATAGTCAAAATCCGACCACTGGCGCATGGCATATTCCCTGAAATTTTCCACCCAGGCACCAACAGCCCGTTCTCGGAAATCAGTTTCTAATTGAATTTCCAAACCAACTTTATCTGTAAAATCTTTTATAGTATCAACCGCCCTTTTATAGGGGCTGGAATAGGCCACCTGAATTCCTTTATCTTTCAGGAATTCGGTGACCTTCTTCGCATCTTCCAGTCCCTTTGCGGTCAGCTCTCTTGTTAAATCATCATGATTATCATAATTTGGCTCCGCATGCCGCACAAAGTAGATTGTTGTCATTTTTACTTATCACCTACAAATTTCACTGCTGTCCCGTAAACCATAATCTCACTGGCTCCCTGCATTACTGCGGATGAAGCGTAACGTACATTAATAACCGCATCCGCGCCAAGGGTAACCGCCTGGTCTACCATACGTTTGGTTGCAATGGAACGTGCTTCCTCCATCATTTCGGTATAACCCTTTATTTCACCACCCACGATGGTCTTCATACCGGCCATAAAATCCTTACCGATATGCTTGGACTGCACAATACCTCCCTGCACAATACCTAAATCCTCAATTTCTTTTCCCGGAACATAATCAATACTTAGAAGCTTCATTTTCTTCTCCTCCTTTAATCTCTTTTAATCGAAGAACCAATGCCACTAGAATCCCAACCACAGGAATTCCTGCCGATACCGTTACCAAAAAGATTACCCATACCGGAATATCCGGATCCTGATGTGCTCCCCACCAGAAAAGTCCCAAGAAAATGCCGATAAATAAAATCACAACACTCCCAGCAACAATGGATGCCACACTTTTCTGCCGTTGATCTTTTTTTCGAACATCGACCATTGCATGCCCCTCCTTTTCCATCTGATTTCCCTGAGTCAGATAGACGGCAAATGTCTCATCCCGAAAGTCCACTCGGTTACGAATCATCTGCTCGCAAAGGTTCTTGTTTCTGGTAATCGCTGTCTGTTTTTCGACAAGTCGATTTCGCTGTACTTCAAGGATATCCTGAAACGTCTTTTCGTCATTTAATAACTGTCGAATTTCTTCAATGGATATGTCCATCATCCGTAGCATCTTGATGGTTTTTAAAATATGAACATCTTCCTCCGAATAATTTCGGTAGCCATTGGATTGATCACGATCAGGATGTAGCAACCCCTGCTCTTCATAGAAGCGAATATTCTTTTTTGTGATTCCAACTTGACTTTCCACTTCGTTAATCTTCATCTTCTGCCTCCTGGTAGGATTATCCTATACCCTCCACCAAGTGGAAGGTCAAGTATTTTCACGATATTTTAAAAAAATGCCGAACAGAACTCACTACTCTACCCGGCATTCTTCTTTTACTTTAATTTGCTGAAAATCTCATCCATCTCCGCATCCGCAACTTCCGCATGATTCCAAATCAGTTTCTCCTGATTATGATCTCCGATGTAACGCGGAATCAAATGCAAATGAAAATGTTTCACTGTCTGATTTGCTGCCTCCCCGTTATTCTGAACGATATTTAATCCGTCGCAAGAAAGGGCATCCTTCATTTTCGTTGCAATCGTTTGTGCCAGTGGCATCATCTTGGTTGCCTCTTCCTCGCCCAATGTAAATAAATCATCAAAATGGTTCTTCGGAATAATCAGGCAATGACCTTTCTCTGCCGGTTCAATGTCCATGATAACACGAAACAGCTCATCTTCATAAACCGTTCTTGACGGAATTTCTCCCCCTGCAATTTTGCAAAAAATACAATCGTCTTTTCTCATAGCAATCCTCCTGTCCTATTTGTCTTCCGTAAAAATAAATAATCTATCCAAGTTACGAAGTACCTTGAAGTCACCTTTTGCTGACATGGCACCGGTCATGAACGCCTTCTGGAACGTCATACGTCCTTCCAGAATATTCTCAAGCACATCCACCGATACCTTAATGAATTCATCCACTTCGCTTTCCTGCCCATAATAGCAATCAAGTACACCATTGGTAATACGCAAAATCAACGGTTTACGCTTTCCTTCAATCATCAATGAGTAGGTAGCATCGCAGTCATGCTGCGAAACAAAATGCGACTCAAATTCGATCACATAGGCATTTTCTTCATCTAGTGCACTTTCACCGATTTTACTCTTAAACATATCGGCCAGTTCTGCCAAATCCGCTTTCTGTTTTCTTACGTACTCGTCATCCGATACGTATTTCGACAATTGCTCGCTTTCCTGCGGGGTTAACTCCAGCTGACCCTTCTTTGCTACCGTTCTTGTTACTGCCTGTGAAGAACTCGGCAAGCTCTTAATCTTCTGCGAAATGGTACGATAAAGATTTTCCGCCTTCTTTTCAATAATCAAATTGAAATCTTCATTCATCTGGAAGGTAAGCAAATCCTCCACATATCCGTTTAAACCACTGCACGGAAGTCCTCCAAGTGTGTCCCATGCCCCAACCAGCGTCACATAGGCCTCTCGCTCACCGTAAGTCGTCGACATAACCACGGGCTGCATATAAATCTGACGAATTTTCTCTTTATCCGCATACAACCAACATGCGTCCAAAAACTGATGCATATACCCACCAATTCCTAACCACTCTACCGTCGTAGCAAAAATAACACCATCCGCATCTTTCATCGTTTGCGGAAGCGTCGCTATGCTATTCTTATTCTCGTAAATGTTGTAGCGTTCTACCTTTACACGCAACTCCTCTAAGACCTCTGTCATCTTATCCATAACATAAATGGTTGGATCGTCTAGCAGACCTCGTCCACCGTAGTAAATATTAATCTTCATAAGGTGATTTTCCTTTCCGTTTCCTTCTTCCCACTATCATCGCCAGCAAAAATCCGGAAATTAATCCTCCGACATGTGCAAAATTGTCAACACCCGTTGACGTGAATCCGGAATACAACGTCAGTGCAATGCAGATTCCCATCCGCCGCGCAGTCAAATCCTCCAGTCTTCCCCGATGATACAATAACAGGAAAAACAGCGCGCCAAAGACGCCAAAAATTGCGCCGGATGCCCCTGCTCCTACCGCATGGCTATTCTCGCCATAACCGATGTAGACTGACAACAGTCCGCCGAACACACCGGATCCCAGATAGATGATAAGATATCGCACCTTCCCCACAGCTCGTTCCAGGTTGTCTCCCAGAAAGAAAAGCGGTAGCATATTGTTCACCAAATGCGTCATACCAAAATGCATGAACATGGACGTAAACAATCGGTAATATTCCTTGCCTTCTATCACCGCTGCGGGGTAATTCGCACCCCAATGATACATAAATTCCGGATCATTGGTATCTCCCATCAGCTCCAAAACTGCAAATACCAGAATATTTAATCCAACGATCAGCGTGTTGGTGAACGCCCGCCGTTTTCCGTCCGGTCGGTACAATAACTCTCTACAATCTAACATCCTACACTTGTCCTTACTTATTCAATACTTTAACTATAAAATCACCCTTCGCAAAAGTCAAGTCACAACCTAATAATCCATCTGAAATACCAGCTTACTTTTTCCAATAGCAATCACATCCTGCGCTTTTAAAAGCACCCGTTCTTTCAAATCCAACTGGGTTCCATTTAAAAATGTTCCGTTTAATGAATTCAAATCTTCCAAATAATACCCTTCTTCTTCTCGCTTAATCAGCGCATGCACGCGGCTGACAGAGGCATCTTCCACCACAAGATCCGCATACTCTTCTCGCTTTCCGAGAACATATTGCTCTTTTGTTAACCTTACATCTGGTCTCCGGTCATCGGCAAAATGAAGTCGCATTCCTTGTCCTTCCGGCTCCTCCACCAGCATCTGCGTTCGATGATCCGTAAGTTCCTCCGTTGGTTTTACAACCAATTCCTCATCTTCATCCCAGACTTCCGGCTTCCAATCTTTATACTGTCGTGCCTTCTTTTTTACGGACCATTTTAAATCCAAAAAATGTTCCTTCACCAATCGTCCAATAAACGACGGCTTTTTCTCCGGTTCCTCATCCCATGACAGTTCTTCTGTCTGCTCTAAAAACAGCTCTCGTTCCGTTACCTGCGGCTCAGAATTCGCAATTTGCGACTCTGTTTCCCACTCTGCAAGCACATCCGTCAAACACGCATTTTCTCTCCGCAATATGTCATACACACGGAACAAGTAGCTTACGTAATCGCTCTCTGCATTTCCCGATTCTTTGATTAGTCCATCCAGCACCTCTAACACCTGTGCCTTTAAGGATGGTGCCTCCTCAAATCGAATAGGCAAATATGCAAAGTACACCCGCTTCCCATCTGCCGAAAAATATATTTCTTCCATGCTCAATGCCGCTTCACGCAAAAGATAATTTTCCATGCAGTCTGCCACTTGCGCCAGGGTTTTCATAAAAGTTTTAAGTTCATTTACCGCAAATCGTCCGGTTCGTAGCATATCCGTCAAAGATTGCAGCCCCGTAATGCTATGCCAAAACTGGCCTTTTCCCTCAGCTACCATAAATTCAATAGGCAAAAAACCGGGAAGCTGATTTCTTCGCAGCATCTCCAGTTCATGTACCACCAAATCACACTCCGAAAAAGTGCAAACCTGGTAGCTTTCATTTAGTTTCCTCTTGTACTTGATGTTGTAATTTGTATTCCTCATATTCCTTTCCCCCGAAATTCTTGATTCTAAGCACTTTTGATGGATAAATCTTCTCCGGCTCCCAGCTTTCTTTACATCGCTCGTTAACAGACGTATACAATGTTAATGACAACCGCATCGCTCCACCGAGCAGCAATACTGCTACGCCCAGAACGATTGCCGTCTCCACTGTCAAAAATGCTTGCATTTTTCTGTTTCTTTTCATATCTTTTATCCTAACATGGTTACATATGCCACCAGCAGACAGGGAATAAACGGAAGCTCCGTTCCCTTCTTTCTTCCGGTTCGTATAATTTGTACTGCAATGATTCCAACGCTCCACAAAGCGGCCAGAAAGACACCACGCACAAATAAGATTGTAACGTCCATAAGACCCAAATACGCTCCGCAAACGCCAAGCATTAGTCCATCTCCGGATCCTATGATGCCGCTCTTAATCCGGCTAAGCAAAAGAAATGCGGTCCCGAATGCAATTCCTCCAATAAACATGGTCACAGACATTCCCGGACACAGTACTTGCCGAACTACCGCACCGCCAAGAAAAGCCACAGGATACCCTATTTGAATGCTATGGCATCGAAAGTCTTCCACACTGGCTATACTCAATAAAAGAATCAACAGCGCTTCCATCCACACTTCCATCTTCCGTATACTCTTCCTTTCCGCCACAATGCTTGCAGGGGCGATGTGTCGCCTGCACCTCCGAAAGTGGCACACGTTTAATAAATCGTAACAAATTTTTGCAGTTTTTCCTGCTATGGTATCGATTTCCCTCCGGTGTAATGTATACCAGATTTCCGGCATAACGCCCGCAATTTTCACACGGATAATACTTTGCTCCGTCTTGGTTGCGACAAGAATTTACATTCTCCTTCGTTACACTGTGAATGGTAACCAACAGGTGATAGCATGAGCGCCAGCGATGATACACCGTTCCGGTTTTGCTAATATATACATAAGCATCCGCATCACGCTCCCGTAAAAACCCTTGCCAGTATCGCACATAGAAAACATCCCGCGGCTTTATCAGACGTTCGGCAAAGCCAAACGGTAAATGTAATGAATCCGTTACCGTCATACTACTTCCATCTACCAAAGGAAGCGCCAACACCACGGGCCTTTTTCCACGGTTTACCTCTCGAACTTTCCTGTTTCCTTCCACTGTAAGAAATCCAGCGGTAGCATTTGGTCGAATGGCCGATACGCAGCCACCTTCCTGCGCCACAGAAATGAGCGCCCGTGTGTGCACCATTTCTTTCTTCATAGCCGGAAACAGTAGCAATAAACATGCCAAAAACATACATATCAGAAATAAAGCGATAGTTGCTTCCACTGTCACGGCCGCTTTTACTCTTTTTTTCATATTCCTCCATCACCAAAGCCATGTCTCCCCCTTTTATGATGATTTTTATGAGAATGGACTGCATCAACCCTTTCTTTTATGGGAAACATGGCTTTTTTGACCGACTATCCTGCATAGCTTGCGTCCACTACCGTTGTTGCATCCAGACCATCTTTTTGAAACCTGGGCAGAAAAAACAGATTTGCAAAGAACCACCCTGTAGCAGCCCTTACCTCTCCGGACATACGCACAATGGTATAATCCGCGTGAAACTCCCCTACCCGCAAAGCTTCATTGACGACATTCTCTATCACATCACAAGCGCGCATGCCCAATGTGGAAGGCTTTTCCATGAATAACAGCAACTTCAAATAGTCCTCATACCCAAATCGTCCTTCTTTTTCCGTCAAAAGCGACAGCTTTTCACCATTTAAAAGACGTCCCACGTCCTTTCGTGCTTCCTCAAGGGACCAAACTGCTAAAAATCCAAGCTGTACCGCCCTAATTAATGCCGGATTCAACGTAAATCCCACCAGGGCCACTGCTGCCGCATGCGCTTCTTCTTTTTTTGCTGCATCACGCATAAATCGGGCAAATTGTACCGCCTCGCGCAATCCTAATATCTTTCTTGCCACTACCTCCAAATTGTCCGCATCCTCATCCTGACCACCCAATACATATTCCACTTGATACTGAACCCCCTCATCTTCCTCCTTTGCGTTACGATAATTTCGAAATTTCTTTAAACAATATGCTACACCGGCAGCCTTCTCAATTCCGCCAACCGCTGTTGTTTCCATACTGCCTTTGATGAAGTTGCGTCTGGACGGGCAATATTGATGTAAAATTTTATTATGCGAAGGCTTTTTATCCAACTGCAATAACGGCAAAAGCACCTCCGCTTTCTTTTTCTCATAATCCTCAAAGGTTCCACAGGACAGCGGCTCACTATCTTCCCCCTCTTGCATGGCTGATGCCGCATCCACCGCTGCCTTCGCGCCGGCAACCGTCTTTTCCGTATTATGCTCTTCCTGAAAGGATTTACGTTCAGACAATCCCCTAAGCAATGCCTCGGTTTGTTTCTGTGGCAGTATGCCTAACATATATTGGCCGGCCTCTCGAAAAAATACTTCCCCATTTCCATCCGTAAGCACCTGAAAGGATTCATCATCTACATGGATTCCTCCATAATTTAAAAATGACAGCCCCCTCGATTTACGAAAAACCTCTTGCTCTTTCTCGAATTCTCCGGCATAAATATTTGACACAGCCCCCACCGTTTCCGGCATTCCGGTATATTCCTCATCCAGTCCTAATATTCCAAACGCGTCATATAACTCTCTTTGATAATTAGACAAAATATTCTGCGTCATAAGATGCGTACGGGGTTTAAGCAAGGTTCGCATTTCCTGCATGCGCGCCCCTTCTAAGAGCGCACACACAAATCCTGCCACAAGCACAAATGTAATCGTTGCAAATACGGAAATTACCGCCGGAGCCCGCCGATTCATCATACCTTACCTGCCTGGTCCGTAATGGTATCGAAAATATCATTTACCAGACCGGTAATTTGATCTTTAAATATTAGCACCACAGCAATTAACACGACCAAAATCAAAATTAATTCCACCGTAGCAATTCCGTCGTCATTGTTCCAAAGCTCTTTATAACCAAGATAATTTTTTATGGTATTGATCCATACAAACATTTTCAATTCCTCCTTTTTTTTACATTTGTTTCATTTGCAAAAAGGCAGGTGCCATTAAAATGACCACCACCAACCCCAATAACATGGTTAATGGTAGCAAAATCTTCGTTTGCGCCCTTTCACCCGCCAGTTTCGCAGCCGAAAGGCGCATCGCCTCTGACTCCTGTACCTCAAGTTCTAGCATTTGTTGCAAACCGCTGTTACCTTTTTCTAAATTCTGTTGCAGTAGAGCAGCAAATTTGCGATATGGTCGCGTGTCACAACCCTTAGCAAATTCTTGCAACGTCTGTGGCAATCCTTCTCCACGGGTTAGACGACCGGCCGCTTTTGTCAACTCCTCTTGTAAGGGGCCATCTCCTCCAAGCCTTTCCTCTGCCATTCGCAAGATGGCATAACGAAGACTCATACCACTTTCCAAAAATGTGGTCAGTACGCCCACCAGCCGTGGGTAGGAAAGATTGATTTGCTGTTGTCTTCGCTTACGCTGCTTTTTTTCTTCCCAATCCGGTTCCTTATAACAGAGCACCGCAAGAATCAACCCTGCAATCACGAACAAAACAGGTGTATAATCCGGTTTGCTTTCCCAGTATACCGGCTTTCCCTGATAGCTATCCGGCAACGCAAATGACTCATTTTTCCGCGTATTTTTTTCAATTTCTTTTACGTATGCCTGAAGTTCTTCCTGCTTTGTAGGTTTATGTTGTGGCAGTATAAATTCTTTTTGCTTCTTCCCTTTCTTTCGATAAGAAATCGTCATATCAAATTCTTCCCCATCCCAGGTCACATGATACCTTTGATTGCCCCCTTTTTGGCGAAGAATCTGATGGGTATTTGTTTTTCTGTGCGAAACGCCATAACCAACAGCCAAAATCAACATCAATCCCATCACAAGGAATGCTTTCTGCCATCGTTTGTTTTGTTTCATCCCATCACCTCAATCCGAAGAATTCGCATTCCCAAAAGCACACAGCCACCGTAAAGTGCAAGGCAAAGGGTCATGAATAAATACCCACCCGGATTGCCATATAAAGGAGCCAGGTATCCCGGATTGGTGATCTCTACATAAAAAAGCAGCAGCATAGGCATTGCCGACATAATTTCCTGCTCATAGGTTTGTGATGCCAGAAGCGTTGTAATTTCCTGTTTTGTCTCAATCCGTTTTGAAATGGAATCCGTAGTTTTTGCAATTAAACGGCATAGGTCACTTCCGGCCTTTTTTCCATAAAGAAAGACTTGCAAAAAAACAATCAACTCCTCATCCTTGCGTGCCTGTCCCCAGGCGGTTAGCACCTTTGTGCTTTGATGGCTTAATGACAATTGTCGAATCATCTTCCCCACATCACGGTAGATAAAAGAATCGGTTCCCCACTGTTGAGCCAATTCCGGCAAGGAATGTTCCATTGCATGTTCCATAGAATCCCCGGCTTGCAGATTTCCGGATAACAATTGCAAAAAATCACGCAGTTGCAGACAAAATCGTTCCCGTTTATTGCGTTCCAAAGCTCTCGCGCATACATATCCATAGGGAATCAGTCCTACTAGCAGCGGAATGCTCCACCAAACACTGTGATAAAACAGGTACGACAACGCTATAACCGTAATAATTCCCAGCCCCATTCGCTTTATCCAAAAGCGTCGGTCGACGCTTGGTTCTCGCCAAATTGCCTCCTGCCGAATCTTATGCAATATCCTCACCTACCTTTTGCAAATGTCCCTCCACGCGTTGGTAGATGGGGTGATATGCGACTTCTTCCTCACAAAGTCCATCAATTTGAATAATCTGATCAAGTCGTCGTACCCCATCTCCATATTTTTTCACATGGACAATATATTGAATCCCTGATGCAATCTGTGCACGGACTGCTTTTATTGGCAAATCCATGGCCATAAGCACCAGTGTCTCCAATCGTAAAATAGCATCCTTGCATGAGTTGGCATGCAAACTACTCATGGAACCCTCGTGGCCGGTGTTAAGTGCCTGCAATAAATCCAGCGCCTCCGGACCGCGAACCTCTCCAATTACAATTTTATCCGGACGCATCCGAAGTGCCGCTTTAATCAAATCTCGAATGGTAATCGCTCCGGCACCATTTTCCGTTGCATCCCTACATTCTAAACGAATCAGATTTTCCACCTGCCTTAACTGAAGTTCCGCAGAATCTTCAATGGTGATAACGCGCTCACTCTTTTCAATTCCCTCTGACAACGCATTAAGCAACGTCGTTTTCCCACTTCCGGTGCCGCCGGTTACCAGAATTGTCTTCTTGTTTTTCACCAGATTCCTTAGGTACTCTGCCACCTCTTCCGGCATACTGTCGTGCTCCACCAGATAGGAAAGCCCCATCACCTCCGGCGGAAACTTTCGAATCGTCACCACCGGCCCCTCTAACGAAATGGGTTCGAGCACGATATGTACACGAGAGCCATCGGCTAATCGCGAGTCCACAATCGGACTTTTCGTATTCACACGTCGATTATGTTCTCCTACAATCTGTTCAATGATTTCTTGAAGGCGTTCCCGGCTTTCAAAACATTTCTCGAAAGGATATACCCTTCCCTTTTTTTCATAAAACACACGGAATGGCCCATTAATCATGACTTCCGTCACTTCCGGATCTGCCATCAATTCTTCAATTACATCAAACTTCTTCAAGGAGTTGAAGATGTTCACTTCATATTCAAGCCATTCCTCATAAGAAAATCCAAAATGGCGTTCCTCCTTTGCCACTACCCGCGCAATGACCATCTTAATTACTTCATCGTTTAGACATTCGCATTCCTCTAATTCAGAAAGCACCTGTCGTCGCATTTTTTTATAACGTTCCTGATCCATGATATTCCCTTTCCTTAAACATTCGATCTGCATTTTGGCAATCCAGACTATTAATAAATGTTTGCCACACTTGCAATCGTTTACGATAAAGCGTTCGCACCTCCTCGTCCGTAGGTGCAATACAGTATAATTCTGAGGTTTTCTCCAGTAAATCCTGGAAATGAATGGGTAGTTGATTGAGATCCAAAATGATTTTCTCAAACAGACCTAAATTTAGTAGTTGCTGAACTAGCAACGTGAATTCTTCCCGCATTTCTGTCACATGAATGGGGCTATGAAAATATCCCAAATAAGATAATCCCTCTTCTTGTCGGACGGCAGACATTACGGTCTCCGCGGTTATTGTCTCCACGCCCTCCGTGTGGATTCGGTAACATAGCACCGACAAATCCGTCCCCATTTCCTCCGGTGTTCCAAAGTCACCATAGTACAGATACAAGGCTTTTCCTTTCTCCCCCATATGCCTTGCATATTCCTTTGCCACCAAGGTTTGTGCCTCATTTCCTCCCGGCGTGTAAAAAATAACCAGTTTTGCTTCTCTTCCCTTATGTTGCGGTAAAATCGCTTCCCGACTCTTATAAAGCAATTCTTTTAACATTCCCTCCGCACTCTGATATCGATAAATCTCTGCACGGTTATCGCTTTCACTCGCGCTTAAAAAATAAACTACTCCGGCATTCTCCATCTCCCCCGTATCGGTAATCACAACATCCGTTTCGTGCGTTGCATCTACTACGACGAAGACATCCTGCCATTTTTTCCGTATGTATCGAATAAAGAGTTCCTCATACTCCTTGTCCGCACATACAACGGCCAATCGTTTCTTCATGTTCTACTCCTTTACTATTCTTCTCATATATAGAGAATCTGATGCGAATCGCACCATGAATGCACTGAAGCGTGCAATTGTTCTGATATGGTAAGATTATAATACCTTTTTCTCCATTTGCCAATTAGCAATTATTCACAATTTTTTTTGCATAATATTCCTTTTATGGGAAATACTAGCAAAAAATTGGAGGATAACACGTATGATTTTTTCTTCGAGAGGTAAAAAAGAACAGGCGCTCCCATGTTTCCAAAACGATGTGCGTGCCGAACTGACAGAATTAAAACAGCGAATGAACGAAGCCTACGCGCGCCTTGATTACACCACGGATCCTATGTTAATTGATAGCTGCATCTACGAAATCAATGCCACCTCGCTACGTTATGAATATTTACTTGGACAGTTAAAAAAACTGTAGGGTGTTTTTTCTCTTTCGCTTGCCGATATATATCTTATAGTGTATGATACACTTATAGAGTGCTTTTGGGGGGTTTGAGAAATGATTATACAATACAACTTGTCCGCGGCAAATGCCAATAAAAGTCTGGGGCTTTCTCACGCAAAGAAATCAAAGATTGCGGAAAAACTCGCCTCCGGTTACAAAATTAATCGCGCAGCGGATGACGCTGCAGGTTTGAAAATTTCTGAAAAAATGCGTTCGCAAATTCGCGGACTTACCCAGGCATCAAATAATATTGATACTGCTATAAACTACGTGCAAGTGGCTGATGGCGCACTTTCCGAAGTTACGGAAATTTTACAACGTATCCGGGAACTGTCCGTGCAAGCCAGCAACGATGCCACACTATGTGTTGAAGACAAACAGGCGATTCAGGATGAAATTTCGGAATTAACCGTGGAGATGGAGCGCATTTTTACAGACACCGAATTTAACCATAAACGAATTTGGCAGCAACCTATCCACCGGGATCCCCCTACGCAAATTGGCGTCGAAAAGCAATATGCGGTAACTATGAACGTACCATATAGCCTTCCTAACACAATTAACAACGTGAATCGTGAATCGTTTCCTATTGACGGAATGTCCTATCTTTTGGAGGCCGATATGAAAGGAATTACCGTGAAATGGACGGGACTTGACGGCGAATCCTATTCTTCCAAGCAGGTTCCGTTTGAGGAAATCCCTAACCATAGCTTTGATTTGCACGACTATATGGATTATTCAACCTATCCAAACTCCAAGTTTAAACCAGATGGAATTCATATGAATATTTCCTATACTACCAACGATTACGCCACACCGGAAGAAATTGTGGACGGTCTGAATGGCGTTCGTATCGGCTATAACTATAGTAGTAGTGAAAATCTCACACCCTACAACGCAGCCGGCAATCCATTCAACCCTTCAGGGGTAAGTTATCATGTAAACATCAACTATAAAGCGGAGATTGCATGGGATCGCGATATGGAAAAAGCAGACACGCACTTTATGCAAGGCAGTGTCTCGAATCTTCATGTCCCCACTACGGACAACGATTGTTGGAGTGTCACCTTCACCATGCAGGATGACGAGGGTAATCAAAAAGAAATTACCTGCACACATCCCACCCTTAGTTTTTCAAGCAATGACGGGCCCTCTACGCCTCAAACCAAGGGTCTTTGGTGGTTCTGTTCTACTCCGCCAAAGTACGATAGATATGGTAATTTAATTTGGAGCCGTTATATCGGCAGTTATTCTGACGGCACCCTCGGATCCTTTAAAAGAGCTCTATCCGACAGCTCTGATCACGGCATCCTTACTACGTCTGCGACAAAAACAGGCTCCATCGGTATGACCTTCACTCTCCCCGATAATATCGGCTCCATTGTACTTACAACTTCTGTTCATGCCAATGACACGGAAGCCGATGTCGTAAAGAGAATCTCTGCCATCAAGGGACTGGATGTGTACAATAGTTCCTATAGCAATACCGATACCGGCGAATTGTTTTCCAAATCCCAATTTGGAAACAGCAGAAACCATAGTGGCTATAACTTGATTGACGTTCCGGTTTACTCCAAAGACATCAACGAATATATCGCTTTGAATATTCAATCCGGAGCAAATCCTTATGAACGAATCGAATTACGCTATAAACCACTTAGCAACAGCATCTTAGGAGTGGAGCATCTGATGGTGGATACCTATGACCATGCGCAGGAAACTCTGACGGCCTGCGATCGCGCCCTTACCATCGTTTTAGGTGAGCGTTCTAATTTTGGTGCATATCAAAATCGCTTTGAACATGCCAAATCTGTGAACAATATCAGCACCGAGAACACGCAATCCGCTGAATCCATTCTTCGTGATACAGATATGGCTAAGGAAATGATGGCTTTTGCCAAAGAGTCCATATTAGAAAACGCCGGGGTTAGCCTGCTTGCTCAAGCAAACCAACAACCCCAGCGTATTTTAGAACTTTTAAATCATGCATAAAATCCGCGATTATTATCTCCAAGTTGCATCTCGCTTAAGCTACTTTTTCCATAGGTCAAACCGGCTACAACCTGCTGTGAATTGCGCATCATCGGAGTACTGTCATCCTCCTTTGCCATGCCCTTCATTCCAACATAAAGATTATCTAATACACTTTTTGCGTCTTCCATGCCGCTCAATTCTTTTTTTACCCTGCTTTTTGCAATCTGTCGAAGGCAAAACTGATAGAGCGCATACAATTCATCTGCCACCTTGTAAGTATGGTTTAAGTCCCGTACCAATCGGCGAATCACCGTTTCCATATGATCAAAATCCACTTTTACCGCTTCCCAATCGTCTTTTTCATAATCATTTCTGGCATCCTCCATATAGGCATAAATCAAATCATACATTATGACGATTAGCTCGCTTCGATTGGCGTTTACCACTCTTGCAGTAAACTCCTGTTTTTTTTCCTTATTCATTGCTGCCTCCTACTACTGAATTAACTGTAGTGTCTGCTCCGGCAAGTCATTGGCCTGTGCTAAAACAGATGTAGCCGCCTGTACCAATACATTCATCTGTGTGTAGGTGGACATTTCCTGCGCCATATCCACATCTTCGATTCTGGAAAGTGCGGTGTTCATATTCTCATCTGTCTGTCCTAAACTGCTAACGGTCATTTCCAGACGATTCTCCGCTGCACCAAGGCTGCTTCGTACAGAAGTTACCTTTGCCAGCGCCTCATCCAATGCCATTAATGCCTTGTCTGTTCCAAAAACAGTTGTTACATCCACCCGATCTATACGCAAGGACTTACAGTCCATGCAAGGGATGTCCACATCAATTGTCTGATACTGGTTTGCTCCTACCTGCAGATAAAGGTTTCCTATGTTGGTTACCTGGAGATTTAAATCAAATTCACCCCCTGCAATTTTCGTATAGGTTGCACCATCATCTGTTGTCTCATATAACGCTCTTTCCGATACATCAAAGCTCATGGAAAATCCATCCAAATCTGTAATCTCAACTTTATTTCCTTTGGTCATAACCGTTGCCTGAGAGGTAAACGGTGTTCCTAATTTTACTGTTACATTCTTTCCCTCTGCGTAAAGTGCAGTTTCTGCAGTTCCGGAAGTCAATCCCAAAATATTTTCTCCTGCCGGACTTGTCCACTTTAGTTTAATTACTTCATTACTTCCGGTATCTCGTGATACGCCAACCAATTGATCACCAAACGCAAAATTCTTTGCTACCCCTTCGTAGCCCTGTGAGTCAGGATATTTTCCAACGGCAGTATCATCCGGTATGGTTCCATCTGTGGCATACAGCTTTACTTCCGCTTTTTCTGCTGCATCACGTAATACACTATACATCTGTGCTGCATTGTAATATACGGTCTCACCGCTAATCGCATTTTCTTCTTCAAAACGAACCGGAACTCCGTTAATACTCAGCTCTAACTCATTTAACTCTTTTCCCGTCCAGGCCGGTTCTCCTGCTGCATTTGTGCCTGTTGGAACTTTGGTCGGTCCAAAGATACTAACTGCATGCTCTGCCGCTCCCGTAATTTTTAACTGATAGTTGGTATTGTCCACAGCTGCACTTACATCAACCAGATTAACATTTCTGGTATTCGCATACACACGGCTACAGAGGGAACCATCGAGCAACGTTTTTTTATTGAACTCTGTATCCGTTGAAATACGGTCTACCTCCTCTTTTAATGCCGCAATTTCATCCTGCATTGCCTGCTTATCCTCATCGGCATAGGTATCATTTCCGGACTGTACTGCCAGCTCGCGCATACGCTGAATAATGGAAGTTACCTCCTGCAACGCTCCCTCGGCAGTCTCTATAACCGATATACCATCCGATGCATTCTGAGATGCCTGATTAAGTCCCCTAATCTGTGTTCTCATTTTTGCAGACATAGCCATTCCAGCCGGATCGTCCGCTGCATGATTAATTTTATACCCCGATGATAACTTCTCCAAAGAAGCGGTCAAGGCATTTTCATTCTGTAATAATTTTCCATTGGCTACATAAGCCGGCATATTGTAATTAATTTTCATAGTAATTCATCTCCTCTAGTTTGCCAAAGACTTTAAAAATACTCTCGCCATGGAGTACAGGGTCTTCGTTTGTACTTCGGTCGCTTCTCCCTCACTTACTCCCGATCCTTGGTAGAACTGTGTAAGAGATAACTGACTGCTGGTTACATACGTGAGCTCAACTTCTGTATCTGGAATCTCCGTTTCTAAATCTTCTGTAAGCGCTTTCGCTTTTTCCTTTAGAAACTGCGTCGTTGACTCGGAATCCGATACAATGTATCCTTTCATTCCTTGCTTGTTGATGGAAATCTCGGCTGCGATTTTTCCTAATGTTTCGGACTTGGTAACGATGGATACCTTTCCTTTTTCTTCCTTTCCGCGAACGATTTTCAGATTCACACATCCCATCTCATCCGCTACCAGCACCGGAATGGCATATTCCTCCTTTTTACCCATTTGGCCTAAAATAGACATCTGACGATGCATCATCTTTAACTGGCGAATATCTAAATTTTCCACGTTCTCTGCTGCCATCATGTTGTCCATCACATGCTCCGCTACCTCTGCCAAAGTCATCTGCGCTTTGGCCATTTCTTCCGGGGTTTTCACCTGCTCACTAAATTTTTCCCATATATCATCCTTGATATCATTTAGGGTGTCTAGAATGTTTTCATTCTCTTTTTGTTTCTTGTATAGGGTTCTATATAAACGATTTCTGTCTTGTAAAAAGTTCTGAATCGCTAATATATTCTCTGGGCTCTTTGGTACATCAAACGTTGCAAAAAAATTGGATAATTCTTCCTTCGTATTCAACATTCGATATGCTTCACGTATGTCGCGGCTACGATTTTCCTGCACTTCTTCTTCATCCGCTTGCTGTTGTCGTAATGCTTGCAAAAGTTCTTCCGGTGTCATATCCATGATATCCTGGTTCTGTCCCATCTGATGGAGCTTTTCCGGTGTTATTTGGTTCAACGCATTTCCTACACAGCTTGTCTGATAAGTTTTTTCAATCTGCTGGGTTATGGATAAATCCGGTGTCGCTTCCTTTTGCAATTCTCCTACTTTGTCATCTGCAATCACATTAATCCTTCCGGTACGGCTGGTGCGTACTTGCGTCATCAAATTTCGCATGGTCACCTCCGCTCCGGTGGCCATATTCGCACCGATTGCTGCACCATCACTTTTTTCTATCTGTCGCAATAATCGGAAGATGCCAACAAAACCGTCACGTTCTTCCTTTGTAATTTCTCCCCGACTTTCTAAGTCTACCAGGAATTTGCTAAATCGATCCGCTCCAAGAGGGTCTAGCTGCTCCTTCATTTCCTTTGCTTTCGCATTCAATTCCGCCAGCGGTATATCCAACGGATTAAATCCTTCTCGAATCATTCCTAATACTACCTTGGGTGTCATATTGGAAAAAATAGACTGCATCTGCTCGTCTTTTGCTTTTACCGATAAAATATTTTCGGTGGTAATTTCTTGTTCGTTGTATCCAAGAATACGAACAGCTCGTTCATTGCTTTCGTTAACCTCCATTTGTAAGCCTTCCAAAATATCATCAACATTTCGAAATGCTTTCTGAATGGAATCACCCAAATCCGGACGTACCTCTGTCATCATGGCTTCGTAAGCGCCATTCGCCTTAGCATAGCTAACCTTATGTTCCTCTGTAACAGAAATCGTAAGCTCTTGCACTTGTGTCAAGGTATATTCCATGTCAAAGGACTGCAGCAAATATGCCGGTGCCTGTTTTACCTGGTCTAACACATTGGTGATTTCCCGTGTCTCGTCCATGTTGCCCCATAATATTTTTTCCAGGCCTTCCTCTTTCGCTTTCAGCTCCTCGATCATCATTTCGATGCTATCTGTTTCCAGGTGAATACCCTTTTTCAAAAGCGAAAGATTTGCCTCAAAGGTCATCGAAGCTCTTGCTTCTTCCAACGTTCTTCGCGCTTTCGTAATCTTTAGAGTGATGGAAACCTCCCGTTTCTCTACCACGGTAAGTCCTGCTTCCCTTGCACTTTTCGCCTCGGCCAAATTTGCAATTGTCATATCCTTGCCGGCTTCTACGACCCCCACAAGATCTTCTTCCGTTACATTCTGCAAAACATCTACTGCCTTCTCGGCACGCATTTGCCAGCTATACTGCGGAAGAATCATTCCCGCTGCCGGATCCCGTCCAACCCGCACTGCATCGATAACAGCTTTTGTCACCTTTTGCTCAGCAAGCGGAAGCTGCACGTCGGATACCGCCTTGTAATAATCGAAATTTGCTTTCGTCAAATCGATGCCGGCCGCTACCATCTTTTTTCCGATTTCAATGGCTTCCTCTGTAGGCTCAACACCAATAATTGCAAGATGTTTTCCTATCTGCTCCGTCATTTTCGGATCATTTTCTGTTTCATCTTTTTGCTCAACCTGTTTCACTGCCACATTTTGCGCCTGATAAAAATTTCCAATGGTAGGCTCCAGCTCATTACTCACCAAATAGGAAATTGTCTCTTCCTTCGGTGTCGTAAGCTCCGCCGCCATATCATAAGCAGCCTGTGCTCCCGGTGTCATTGTCAGCATTTCTGCCTTTGACAGATTGGCTGTCGCCGTAACTTCCTCATTTCCACTTTCTATCAATTCCATCTGAATTTTATCAACAACGGTAACGATGGTCTTCTCATCTTCTTTTGATAAATCGACGCCCTTTTCATTTGCTTTTTCGCAAATATCATCATTCATCACACCGGCAATGTATTCTGCATTATTTCTGGTGTGTCCTTCCGTCATGGATTTTGCTTTCTGCGCAACACTTCCCATACCGACAGGAACTTCCTTTGCCGGCTCAATCGGTACCATAAATCCTCCCACCTTTTCTTCCTTGGGAATCTGTACCATACCTTCTGCCACGATATTGGGTGCAATTTTCGTTTCCTGCCCCATCAAAATTTGTTTTATCTGCATAAAAACACCATCCTTTTGTCCTTACCTTTTATTTCGGACAAAAGGATGGTTTTCTTAAGCTAATGTTCTTCCTCTATCACATAGGACAGAAAAATATTTCCGGCCTTCTTAAACATCTCTCGCGTTTTTGCTAATGAATAGCTCTTCGTTTCATTAGCTACCGGATCGTATAACACCACGTTTGATTTAGAATATCCGCAAATAAGTACCGGCTTTGTGGCACTTGCCATGGCATATACCGGAAATCCCTGGCTGACATAGTAAAACATACTATCAAGGTCACATCCTGTCAAATCCAGCACAGTGGCATTTTTCAAGGAGTTTTCCAGAATCTTCTTGGCTGTACTTCCATTTTCCAGCAATTCTCCAACCGATAAGGAAATGCCCTCGTGCTTTAGAATCACGCTCAACGCACGTTCCGTCGGTTTCTTCCCAACTTTTCCCGTATCTGCATGCATTCCTGCCATGGTATCTTTCGCAGTACTCTTTGCCTGCTGCCAAATATAATGCGCTTTGTCATCAATTACAATACCTGTTTCCTGTGCTGCTGCCTTTACGGCATCTGCTGCTCGTGGGCTAATCATCATAACCCTTCCCTTTGCATAGGCGTAGTAATAATGCTCCTCGCCATCCTGCTCGATTTCCACGGTATGATCGTCCTTATCATCCACGATCTTTGCCGCCAGCAAATTCGGGTCCTGATCCGCAATTTCCGACGTCATCTGAATTACTACCTGCGTTTGCTTTTTTTCCGTCCGTATCGTTGAAAGACTTACTGCATCCCGATCGTCAAGGGCCATATTCATAATTGTATCTCCGGAAGTACTTACATAACTTCCATTCTGATATTTTGCCCGCGACAAATAAATGGTGTAGTTATCAACTCTCGCACCGATAACGTAGCGTCCACTCTTTTGGTATTCTTTCTTAACGTTTCCATCGTCTCCAACAATTTTCACCGTGTACATTGGAAAAACCGTAACTCCGGATATTCCGGTGGAAACCTGTTTTTTTCTTGCGATTCCATAAATCAAATCCCCATCCAGAAAACCCAGGGGACGAATATATTCATCCTCTGCTGACACAATGGTACGTGTTTTTCCCGTTGCCATATTGCACAAATGCAGCTTGGTTCCTTTGTTTGCATCGCCTCCTTCTAGCCATGCCAGGTGGCTCTTATCCGTTGAAATCGCAAACCAATCTTCGCCGCTTCCTTTTTCGAGAATGTATTTTTCTTTCTCCTTTAACTGAATCTTGTAGATTACCCCTTCTGCCATAAGGTATAGTTCATCTTTGTCATTTACGTAAAGCACTTTTCCAACAATTTGTTCCATCATTTGGTACGACTTGCTTGAAGGAATCCATACTAGCTCTTCGATGGCATTTCCAATACTATCATAATGGTACGCTGCAATTCCTACCTCGCCTTCATGCTCCCCTCGATTCATATATCCGTAGACTATAAAATCCATACTTCCGGTTTCATCCACGCGAATGATTCGAATACTGTGCTGACTATTATTCTCTCGGGTATCAATTTCTTCCAGGCCACGAAAGCTAAATACTTTCACTAAACTTCGGTTGACATTATTATACTGCCATAAGTCCCCCTGTTGCACAAAGCCCACAATGGTTCCGGTTTCGTTGCTCATATAGTTCACCTGACTATCCCGGATACCAAGATTTACTGCATTTTCCGTAAAATTATCTCCATCCTGTGCAAAAATTTCATTCACGGTGCGCTCAAAATCCAACAAATACATGCGGTCAGCGCCATATCGAATCCGATAGTATTCCTGCACATTGTAATGCTGCGGTTCGCCATTGTCTCCCTTTGCAGTTAATACATAAGATAAAATCATCACTGTAAACTCTTTTTTGGCTTCCTTTATAGACACCTGCAGTTCGCCTACTGTTTTTGCTTCGAATTTACCCCAAAAAAGTTCATCTACCGACGAATGAATACTGGTCCGATTCAAATTATCGTTGGTTCGACTACTATCCGGCTCCATATACTTAGTCAAATCCCTTACATAGTCCCGGTTAAACGTTTTTTTATGAAAATCCCTGGCAAATGCAACGCAATCCATAACGTTCATGCCCTCTTCTTGCATAATGCGTGTGTAGTAGTATACCTGTTTTTTACCCATGTACACATGCACACATAACTGATATTCTGCATTCGCATCCAACAAATTCTGAATTGGCAGGGTTGCATATACACTGTCCTTTTGTTTCCTTAAATCCTTCACCTTTGTTTCTTCTATTAAACGACTCGAATCAAGTGTTCTCACCTCATAGCGGAGGCCGGTAATTTTTTTTCCATACGTTGCTATGCGAATTGGCAACGAGAGATTCCCATATAGCGGTGTTATCGTATCACGGGTATGCACCGGATTCATCTGCTTTGTGTAGCCAAACAGCGGGTTTATCTCACTGCCCTCTTGCTCGAAATACAGCACCGGCAGAGTTGCTTCTCCCATAGACGATGTCAGATCCTCTCCGCTTCGATTAAATAAAAATTCCAATACAATCACCGCAACCACAAACGTGATCACAAGACTGATTGCCTTTATGACTCCTCTATTCATGTCTGTTGCTCCTCATCAAATAACTTACACAGCATCGGGTGTACACCCAAATACTCCATTGCCTCGCGATATCCTGCTTTTGTTTTTTCACCTACAGCAATGCGCGCTTTTCCTTTCACCGCCCGAATTAAGATATTCTTTGGCGTATGTTCCATATCTATAAATTCCAATAGCTGAACTTGATACCCCTTTTCTTTTAACACCTCTGCCCGCATCGCATCCGTAAACAATGCCGCACAGCGTTCTTGAATAATGCCATAAGAAAATAATCCGGCCAATGCATGTTCTTTCTTTTCTTTCTTCATCTGCTGATTCAACTCATGTTGGCAACACGGCACCGACAAAATAATCCGCGCCCCCCATGTTACAGCTTTATACAGCGCATAGTCCGTTGCGGTATCACAAGCATGTAGCGTTACTACCATATCCACTTGTTCCACCTCTTTGTAGTCTGCTATATCGCCGACCAAAAAATTCAGCTTATTATATCCATAGCTATCTCTTAATCTATTACAATGGGCAATAACATCCTCTTTCAAATCCAGTCCAATCATTCGAATGTCATACCCCTTCTTTTCATGTAAATAATAGTACATGGCAAAGGTCAAATAGGATTTGCCACATCCAAAATCGATAATCACCGCTTCCCGATCCCTTGGAAGACGCTCCTCCACATCACGCACAAATTCTAAAAAGCGATTAATCTGTTTAAATTTATCTGTCTTACTCGCCACAATCTGTCCCTGCGGAGTAATAACTCCCAAATCCACCAAAAATGGCGCCTTTTCCTCTGGTTCAATCATGTATTGTTTCTTTCGGTTATGAGATAAATTGGTTTGCTTACCACCATCCTTTTTCTTTTTCTGTTTTATTGTGACGGTATTCTTTTTACTCACCAATACCGTTGCACTTACGCTGGCGGATTCGAGCTGCAGTTGCTTATATTGCGCCATATAAGACACAATGCTCGTAATTGCCGCTTCTCTTGTCAGGTTTTCGTGAAATACCTGCTTTTCCGTATAACTAGCAAATTGGAACCACACCTGATTTTGTAGCAGAATCGGGCGGATGTGAATTTTCTTCACTCCGCCCTTAATTTTCTGGTTACTAATAACAATCTGTTGTAATTCCGAATTCACTTGCAATTCTAACAGTTTCCTTAGTTCTTCCATACTGCTCCTAAAATCTATTCGTAAATCTTAGCCTCTTCTTCACCATTCAGCACACGCAAAGCCCCCTGCGCCAACGCTAAAAGCTCGTCCTCTCCAGGATATACACTAACCGGACAAATAAAGGATACACGTTTCTTAATATCCTCCATCATTCCCTTATCGTTTGCAACTCCTCCGGTAAGCAAAATCTGGTCAACCTTTCCTTCTAATACCGTCGCCATGGCACCAATATCTTTACAAATCTGATAGGAAAAAGCATCTCTTACTAATTTCGCTTCCTTATCACCGCTGTTTGCACGCTTTTCTACTTCAATCATGTTATTGGTTCCAAGATACGCAACGACACCGCCTTCTCCGGTAACCATACGACTTGCTGTTTTGGCATCCACTTCTCCACTGGTTAATACTCTTACCAAGCCACCTGCCGGAAGTCCACCGGAACGCTCCGGTGCAAATGCTCCATCGCCATCCAATGCATTGTAAACATCCACAACACGTCCGTGCTTGTGCGCACCAACCGAAACGCCACCACCCAGGTGCGCCACGATTAGATTTAAATCTTCATATTTCTTTCCACAATCCTTCGCATAACGTTTTGCTATGGCCTTTGCGTTTAATGCATGGAAAATACTGCATCTTGGCACCTTTGGATGTCCGGAAATTCTCGCAACATCTTCCATTTCATCCACTACAACCGGGTCAACAATGTAAGACGGAATATTTCCACATTTGGAAGCAATATCGTGTGCCAGGATTCCTCCAAGGTTGCTGGCATGTTGTCCAGAAACTCCTTCTCTTAAATCCTTTAACAATGCATCGGTTGTTGCATAGGTACCCGATACGATTGGTTTTACAAGTCCGCCACGTCCTACAATGGCATCAAATCCGGAAAGCTCAATGCCCGCTTCCTCTAGTGTTTTTAAAATCACTTCCTGACGAAAATCCTTCTGTTCAATAATCGTCGGGAATTTGGATACTTCCTCTGTCTCATGGTGAATATTTTTTACAAAAACTTCTTTCTCATCTTCAAATACACCAATCTTGGTGGATGTAGAACCTGGATTAATGGTTAAAATCTTCTTCATCTTTCTATGCCTCCTGTTTCAAACGCTCAGCTACCATGGCTGCAAGTACAATTGAATTCATCTTTGTTTCATAGGAATCGGAACGGGATGTCAATACAACCGGAGCTGCTGTTCCCACCAACAATGCACCCGTCTCGGAATCTGCAATATGTCCCAGCGCCTTATACAGCGCATTTCCGGTTTCAATATTTGGAACCAAAATAACATCCGCATCTCCCACTATCTTACGATCTGTGGTTCCCTTATGTTCTGCCGCTTCCTTATCAATTGCCAAATCGAATGCAAGTGGTCCATCAACAATGCATCCGGTAATCTTACCTTCTTCATTCATTTTGGTAAGTTCTACTGCATCAACCGTTGCCGGCATCTTCGGATTCAATACCTCTACCGCCGCAATTGGCGCAACCTTTGGATTTGGTACGCCACAAGCGTGGGCTACAATCACGGCATTTTCCAGAATCTGTTTCTTATCCTCTAACTCCGGATACATATTGAAGGCAGCATCCGTAACAAACAATAAGCGGTTTAATCCTTCTACTTCAAAGACTCCGACATGTGATAACAGTTTGCCGGTGCGAAGTCCCACTTCCTTATCCAGTACACAACGAAGAACCGTTTTCGTATCAATGATACCCTTCATATACATATCCGCTTTCTTATTATGTACCAATTCCACCGCCTTGCGTGCAGCTTCTGTCTTGTCTTTTACATCCACAATCTGGAACTCATCCAGATTAATGTCTACACCTTCTGCAGCTTTGCGAATCTCATCCTCATCGCCAAACAAAACAGCATCTGCTACTCCAGCCTTTTTTGCACCGGCAATTGCTTCAAGTACAGCAGAATCCTGTGCAACTGCAACGCTGATAACTTTGGTATCCAGCTTCTTTGCTTCTTCCCAAATTCTTGTAAACTCTTTCTTCATCCCTTACACTCCTTCTTTTATTTTTAATACTTAAAGATAACGGCCTCGTATCCCTTTAACGGGTAGGCAAAAGAATACTCTCTGCCGTCACATTCACTCTTTTGCGCCATAAAAGCGACTGCTTCTGACTCTATTGTTCCACCAAATTCTTTCATGGCACTCGATAATACGCGCGTGTACTTCTTATCCTTTGGTACACCAACCCGATAATCCGGTCGCTCCACCGGAGTAAAATTCAGTACAAACAAAAAGTTATTTCTCTTCGACGGACTCTTCCGCACAAAGCTGAAAATGCTGCGTTCATTGTCCGAGCTGTTAATCCACTCAAACCCTTGCCAATCATGATCATGACTGTAAAAGGCCGGATATTTATTATAAAGAGATAACAATTGCTGCATGAATTTCTGCATCATGCGATGCTCCGGTTCATCCAACAAAAACCAGTCTATCTCACGATACTCACTCCACTCCCGGAGCTGTGCAAAATCCTGTCCCATAAACAATAACTTCTTACCGGGGTGTGCAATAAAAAATGTATACCCCAGCATTAGATTCTTAAATTTATCATATCCCAATCCAGGCATCTTATTTATCATCGAACACTTTAAGTGTACTACTTCGTCATGGGATAACACAAGAATATATTTTTCACTTTCGTTATAAGTCATGCCAAAGGTCATCATATTATGATTAAATTTTCTAAAAAGCGGATCTAACTTCATGTATTCCAAGAAGTCATGCATCCATCCCATATTCCACTTATAAGTAAAGCCCAAGCCACCTTCCTCCGGTGCCGCAGTTACCTTCGGCCATGCCGTAGACTCCTCCGCAATCATCATAACTGCCGGATGGCGCTTTTTCATTATACTATTTAGATGCTTAAAAAACTCAATCGCCTCTAAATTCTTATTATCACCGTATTTATTGGCTACCCATTCTCCATCTTTCTTACCATAATCCAGATACAACATGGATGCAACTGCATCCACACGCAATCCGTCGATGTGATATTGCTCTACCCAAAACAGCGCACTAGCAATTAAGAAATTGACTACTTCGTTCTTACCATAGTCAAAAATCTTCGTTCCCCAATCCGGGTGTTCGCCTTTACGTGGATCTGCATATTCAAATAACGGCTCTCCATCAAAATCTGCAAGTCCATGTGCATCTCTCGGGAAATGTGCCGGCACCCAATCTAGGATGACGCCAATCCCTGCCTTGTGAAGCTCATCCACCAAATATGCAAAATCCTCCGGCGTTCCATACCGTGCCGTTGGCGCATAGTATCCGGTTACCTGATATCCCCAGGAACCATCAAATGGGTATTCACAAATTCCCATAAATTCCACATGGGTGTATCCCATTTTCTTTACATAGTCTATCAACACTGTCGCAAGCTCTCGATAGGTATACAGGCTCTCATCTTCCCATCTTCCCGGATGCTTCATAAACGAACCCGGGTGCACTTCATAAATTGCCATGGGATACTCGAAGTCCGTTCTCTTCGCCATCTCACGCTGCCATTTTTCATCTCCCCACTTGTGCATAAGGTCCGGCACTACCACAGACGCAGTATCAGGGCGCCGCTGATTATAGCGGGCAAACGGATCTGCCTTGTACAGTACCTCACCTTTCTTCGTCGTGATGCAGAACTTGTACATATCACCGCTCTTTACCCCGGGAATGAACACCTCGTAGATACCGCCCTCATTCGGGGTACCCATATCGTTTGCATCTTCCTTCCAATCATTAAAGGAACCAACTACACTTACTTTTGCTGCATGGGGTGCCCAAACGGCAAAAAAGCAGCCTTGTTCCTTGCTGCTTTTTCCTAAGTGCGCACCTAGCTTATTATATATTTCATAATGTGTTCCATTACCGAATAAATAGCTGTCCATTTCTGTAATATGTTCCATAGCTCTCGCACCTTCCTATCATTGAAAATCTCTTTCGTGGATAATGGTCTTTCCATCCTCCGTCTTCTTCTTCATAAATGCTTTCCTGATGCCTCCCTTGTCAGCCCTTTCCATTGCTGCATCAATCAACTCTTTCACTTCTGCAACGTAAGTCGCACGATCAACCTTCTGAATGTTGCTGATTCGATTATACAATGCTAAGATTGCTATCTCCTCGATTTCATACCCGGCTTCATTCGCGTAGCTTTTTGCAAAATGAACCAATTCGTCAATAGTGAATACCGGTATGCTGATTTTATAATCGAACTTTGCCGACAAAGATGCTGATTTCATTAACGCCTGTTGCAGACCATCTGCCGTGTCTTCCATAATCACGGTCATGCCTTCCGTATTTCCCTCTAGTCCTAGAGCCAATCCCTCGGCAGTCTCCTTGTTTAAGTCTCCAGCATTCTCAATGATTAAAAATCCCCCACTGACCTTTGCTAACAGGTCAAGTACATTCTTCTGATTCAATACACTCGCTTTAATCTTACCAACGCGCTGTCCCTTGTCACCCGTTTCCTTGCGAAGTGCTTTAATAATCTTAACAGCCAGCTCTGTCTTACCAGAACCACGGCCTCCTTCTATCAGAAGATTTCCTTCTGTTGAATTAATAGCTTCCTTCTTATGCAAAATCATATCCATTGCCTGATACAATTGCTGCTCCATGCCATCCACTTTCAGAAAATATGCAAATAACTCTTTCTGTTCCGGAGTTAAGCCCTCTGCCTTCTTCGGTTCTGTTTCCTCCGATTCCACTTTGGTTTCCGCCACATCTTCTACTTGCGTTTCCTCTTGCAAGTCCTGTTGTGATTCCCCGGCAGTAACTACTTCTTCCGACTCCGGTTCTTGTACCACCGGCTTTGCTTCCGGCTCTTCCGGCTCTTCCAACTCTACTTCAATGCCATCCTTCGCAGCTTCCTGCATCTTGCGCGTATACTCTTCTTCCATGAGTTGACGAGGTGTCTTACCAGCCTCAAGCTCCGGAATCACATCATTCAAGCGATCCATAATGCCTTCCGCTTCCTTTAACGCACGCGCCTTTGCTGCTTCAAGCTTCTTCTGCTCCGCTTTCTCCATAGCCGCCTGTGCTGCCTGCTTCGTCTTCTCCCACTCAAGAAGCACCTCTTCTATGCTCATTTGTCCCGTAATCTGCTTCTCAAAAGTTGGTGCATCCGGCACATTCAGGCTCATTTGCCCACCTTGTTCCTCACCAAGCATTCCTTGAAAATCGATTTTTAAATGACCATCAATCTCTTCATCGGTTGCAATATGACCATACTTATCGTCATCCTTTGCCTCTGCTTCATTCTCTTCCGGCATCTTCAAATATGGAATGGTATTTACCAATTCCTTAATCTGTTCCATGTGGTTTGATACCGTCTCTTTTTCTGTTGCCTCCATAATACTCTTCATATTATTTGCAAGTTCTTGTTGCAAATTCACCGTATTAAATGTAACAGAAGGCGCCGGCACCTCCGGAATCACCTTCGTCCCAGACAAAATTTCGCCACTCAACAACTCCTCATCCGGCGAAACTTCGATTACACCACGCCGTTTCTGCTTCATTTTGCGAAAAATCTTTTCCTGTTCCGGGCTTAGCGGCTGATAAAGCATCTTTAGTTCCAAAGCCTTCTCAACAAACTTACCCTCTCCATACCAAAGAATAATTTCATCGCATAAGTCCACACATAAATCTGCTTTTCCGGCTCTGTGGTAAAGCGCTGCCAATTCATAGGACCAGCGTTCTGAGCCTTCCCGCTCCTTATATTCCTGCAAAATTTGAATCAGTTCCTCTACCGGTGCACCCTTTGCCCGTTGAATCTGATACTTTAATATATAACGAATGTTGTCCGTAGGGGAAAACTCCACGAACTCATTGTAATAATCTTCTGCCTCTTCCATATTTCCGGATTTCACCGCTACAATAGCCAATCGATAAATGATGGTCTTTCCAATTGGCGACCGTTCATAGGCCGCTAAGTACATTTCCTTACTATCTTCATAGCGTCCGGCTTTCTCATAAACCTCCCCGGCAAGGCACAGCGCGGAAACCATGCGGACTTTCTTCCAATTGATTCCATCAACAAGTGCAATGGCCTCATTTAGCTTTCCTTCCGAAAGGTTCGATTTAATCTCGTCTAATTTTAATTTGTATTCGTATTTATCCATGACTCCACCTTCTTTGACGGTTACGATTTCTAAAATAGGTATTCTATCCTCAATTTATAATATATATACAAGTGTAACACATTCTATGGTAGCTTGTCAAAAAAATAGTGTCGCAAAACCACAATATCTATTAGATTTATGATTTTTACGACACCACATTTAGCAATCTTCTTTTTTATACTTTAACGTCCGAGTATCCTCGTCTAACAAGTCCACCTCCAAAAAGGCAGCCGAATCCTCCGGAAGATGTTTCCTTCGCAGTCTTGCTTTCACAATTTCATTGAAGATATAGTAAATAACGGCAAATACCGGCACGCCAAACAGCATGCCCAAGAAGCCAAACATACCACTGCCCACCAAAATCGCAAAAATAACCCAGAAAGAAGTAAGTCCGGTGGATTGTCCCAAAATTTTGGGTCCTAAAATATTTCCATCAAACTGTTGTAAAATCAAAATAATAATCAGGAAAGTAATAGCCTTTGTTGGGCTTTCCAATAGAATCAGCAAAAAGCTCGGAATTGCTCCTACATAAGGACCAAAAAACGGTATCACATTGGTTACACCAACCACGCAGCTAACAAGCAAAGAATACGGCATTCTGACGATCGCTAAAATAATATAGCAAAGCACACCGATTATGATGGAATCTATGATTTTTCCAATGATAAATCCGCTAAAAATACTATGGGTTCTTCTTGCTGTGCGCACAATAACATTGCCTGTGTGCGCTGGAAATAAGCTGTAAATTATTTTCTTAAACCCACCCAAAAAATGATCTTTCTCAAGCAACACGTAGATGCAAATAATCAATCCAATCAAGAAATTCATAATGGCCTTGGCAAACACCAAGATTCCACTGGTTACCTGCGTAATAATTTCCTTTGACTGAGGCAAAAGATCTGTTCGCAGCCACTTCTCTACATAGCTCGTTCCTTCATTAATAATGGTATCCGCATACTTTGCAAGCACTTCATTCTTCTTCAAAAAATCCTGTACCCACTTTGATGTCTCTCGCGCCTGTCCCGGCATTGTAATTGCCAGTCCCTCGATGGTTTCATATAGCTGTGGAACCAAAATCTGAATAAACAGCAAAATGAACAACACCAATATCAGCATCGCCGTTATAATTCCTATCGTGCGGCTGGCTTTCTGAATCCACGGTTTGCCCTTTGTAATCGCCAAATGGTCAAGTCCCGCTTCAATTCGGTTCACCAATGGGTTTAACAAATAGGCAAAAATCACACCAATCGAAATCGGTTGTAAAATCGTCATAAATTGACCGATATTAGCTGATGCACCATTGTATCGTTCAATGAAAAAATATAATACTATGCTCGCCGCTAAAACAATAAACGCAGTAAGCCCCATGGCAAGATATGGACGAATATTCCAGTTTGTTCTTGTCGTTTCCTCGCGTTTTTTAAGCGCTTCTGCCACTTTCCTATTTTCTGCCATGCTTTTTCTCCTCTGCAGTTATAATTTGCGAAACTTCCGCCGCTATAAGCGATGACAAATCTTCTGTCGCCTCCAAATCTGCCTCCTCCAGCTCTGTCTCCTGCATCGTTTTCTGCGCCGTTTTCTGCGCCGCTTTCCATTTAAAGTAATTCGAATTGGTATCAACTTTAATCTCCGGTGCTTCCACCTTCTTCTCTTCAACCGGCTTTGGTGTTCCATCTTCATTCAAGCCCATTTTTTCAAAATATTCTTTATTAATCTTAATCTCGGGCTTCGGATAAGCGGCCGCCATACTTCCCGAATAAGCCGCCTCCTTATCCTTCTCTAATCGCTCCTTCTGCTCCTGAATCTCACGACGTCGCTCATTAATCAGACTCAGATACATCTGATCGTCTCGCATTTCGAACAGCACATCCTGTAATTCTTTCTGATTTGCCCGTAAAAGATTCTTCTCATCTTGCAGCTTATTCTGAAACTCTAGCGAAATCTGTTCCATACTACGCTTACTCTGTTCCACAATACGCACCAATCTGGTAATAGCCTCATCCGTATACATTACTGACGCAGAATATACATCCTCTGCTGCTGATTCCGCATTCTTTACCGCATTGTCATACTCTTTACGCATCTGGTATTTTGCTTCTTTCTTCTGCTGTACAGTCAGCTTATATTCATCTAACATATCATAAAAGCATTGACTCATCAGATTCAAATACTCAAATAAAACCTGTTTATCCATCACTACTTTGTCCTGCTCTCCACGTACCTTCGGGCACTCGGAAATCATGACATGAATCCGCTTTAATACTTTTTCCCAATTATTCTCCGCACTCATTATTATTCTTCCTAACTTTCCTAAAAAATACTCCTCTTCTATTATAAGAAAAAAATGCCTATCTGACAATGCGATTCTTTAAACTTTTTCTTGCCTTTTAAAATTCTAAATTGCATTATATGTGGAAACCACTAACCCCTGAGTGTTCATATGGACAAGACAATCGATGGAACGGCGCAATCCGTGTAGCCGCAAACGATATAAATTTCGTTGGCGACCGAGATATCGCCTAACATGAAAGCTCCTTTAGGATATGCAACGTTTGTCGTAACAGAACCGGATCGGTACCATTAGGTATATGAAGTGTAGTAAAATGCTTGCATTTCCTACATACCATTATGGAATTGAACGAGCTTAATGTCACCACGTGGAATTATTTTGCGCTTACTAACAAGTTATGACAATATATGATAACATAAATATTGATTGATAACATAAAAGATGTTATTATTAATAATAAATGTTATTGAGGCGGTGATAAGATGAATGAAATCATAAAAGCTGCGTTTGGAATATCTTGTACAAGTAAGGAGACGAAACTGACCGGATTGCCGTTATACTTGACGGAAGGTCGAAGGTTTGAAGTCATGGAAATTGAGGATTATCAATTTCTAGCAGTGTACTTATCCGATAATGAAAAATTCGGAACGGTAGCATTGCTGAAACAACTAGCGATTTTGCAGAAGAAGAGTGGTCTTGATGTTGCGTTTGTTTTTAAGAATCTTACATGGGTCCAGAGGGAAGCGTTAGTTGAAAAAAGAATACCCTTTGTTTATGGTGAGGAGCAAATATATCTTCCGTTTTTAGGAATTGCCTTGCGGAGTCGGATTAAAAAAACACTTATTCTATCGGAAGATAAAATGATGCCGGTATCCCAGAGTCTGTTTCTTTACATGCTTTACCATGATCTTGGAAGTGGAATATTAAAGAAAGATGCAGCGGAGGTGCTGCATCTGACAAGAACTTCGATTACAAGAGCTTCGGAGCAGTTGAAGCGAATGGGCTTGATTTCAGAAAAGAGTGTTGGAAAAGAGACTCCGATGCAAACAACTGCAAAAGGAAAAGAATTGTTTTTGGCAGCTAAGCCATATCTGGTCAATCCGGTACAACGTAGAATCTATGTAAGCGATTATCCGGGAGATGATGTTCTCTTGGCTGGTGAAAGTGCGCTGAGTGCCAAGAGCATGCTTGCAGAACCTAAACATAAAACCTTTGCATGCTACAAGGGAGATGAGCGCATCAAGCATTGGACAGAAGTTGATCCACAATGGACGAAGGAAGAGGTTTATTGCGTAGAGTTATGGAAATATAATCCATGCTATTTATCGCAGGAAAAGGCTGTTGACGTGGTCTCGCTTGCTATGTCTCTAGCAGAGAATGAAGATGAGAGAGTACAAGGAGAATTAGAGGAATACATGGAGGGCTATGAATGGTAGAAGGAATTCAGTCATTTAGGGAAAAGTTTAAAGATTATGAGGCAAACTATACCATTATCGGTGGTGCGGCCTGTGATATTTTAATGGCGGAAGCAGACATTGATTTTCGACTTACAAAGGATTTGGATATAATCTTGATTCTTGAAGACTCAAGCGAAAAATTTGCGAAGGTATTTTGGGAATATATTAAAGAAGCCGGATATAAGTGTGGGTGGAAAAATAGTGAAAAGATGCATTTTTACAGATTCACAGAACCGAAGCCAGGGTATCCGATTATGATAGAGCTTTTTTCAAGAAAGCCGGGATATCAGTTGGAGGTTGAAGAAGGCATTATTCCGATTCACATCGATGATGATGTGTCAAGTCTGTCAGCAATTTTATTGAATGATGATTTTTATAATTTCATGATGGAAGGAAGAACCCTAATAGATGGAATTAGTGTTTTGCGTGCAGAATACCTTATTCCGTTTAAAATGTATGCTTGGCTAGATTTGGGGAAGAGAAAGCAGCGTGGGGAGCATGTTAATGACCGTGATTTCAAAAAGCATAAGAATGATGTTTTTCGACTTCTTCAGATTATTAATCCAGAAGAAAAAATCATATCGACAGGATTGGTAAAAGACAGTATTGAAGAGTTTCTTGATAAGATGAAATCAGAATCGATTCGGGTAGAACAACTCGGATTAAACATATCACAAGAAGATGCGCTGAAGGTTTTACATAATGTGTATCAATAGAAAAATAACTACAATTAAATAAAACTCAGTAAAATAAACTTTTCTGCTTAATCAGCAGACACTATTTAAACATTTCAATATCTTTTTCAAGAAATACCTTCTGCCCCCACGGATTGATTATAAACCCAAGACAATCCGGCTAATGATCTACCATATCAAACAACGCCTTAATCGATTGTTGGATGGTGGACGCTGGCTCCCCCTTATCAATTTCATCCCGACTGGTAAAAATCGGGATAAAATATTTTCCTTTTTCATTTACAACCAAGTGTCGAAACCGAATGCCAACACATTAAAAATCAATCTCATACTCCAGATATCTTCTAGACTCATTTTTTACTTCGCTTGACATCGTGGCATTTCCACTACATTTTAACTTTTTAAGGTATGCATCCACCACAATAGCGTCGTTCTCCTTTATGCCGGAAGTATTACTGAGCTTAATAACAAATTTCTGATGCTTTAATGCCGCAGACTCATCTAAGCGCATTTCGATTAACTGCTTGATACTACGGTCATTTTTGAAAAAACGTAGCTCCGGTTCCTTTGGGTCATGTCCCTCACAATCCATTTCAGCAGCAATTTGAATAGCTCCAAAACCCGTAACTTCTGTCTCTCGTTCAAACTCTCCAGACACAGGCGATAACACATTCGCATTCTTTTTCTTTTTTGAAAAATAGGTCTTTTCCTCTTTGTAAGTAACTTTAAAATGTGTTGCTCCAAGATCATGTGCAATCTTTTGAAGCTCACTCACACGTTCAACCTTTAATTGATTAAAATACTCATCCAGCGCAATATACCGATTTCTATCAGTGGGATCAACATAGTAGAACTCATAACCCTCATCCGGAAACAAAGTTATATTTACTAACGGAACCATCTCTGGGTACATATTAACAACTCTGGTTCCCTTAACATCTGAGTAATATCCGATAGAATCCTTGCATGCTCTTTTGTTCATTCTTTTTTTGTCCACATCACACAACCTCACTATCTTGGAAAGACAAAAATCGGAATCTGTAAGATTATGTACAAAAATAGGACTATACATCCAGTCTTCAAATTCCAGTGATTTTTCATCCGCTACCCTCTTCAATGTTTCCGCAACTTCTTTAGCACCGTTTTTTAACTCCTCTACAACTACCTTTGCGTCATCTTTATCAATGATTCCATCCTCATTTTTGTCCATGGCCTTAATAGCAGCACCCTTTGCTTTATCTGCCAAGTCTATTGCACCATCTTTTAGTCCCGCAATAAATTCATTCTTCATAGTAACTTCTCCCATCTTTATATTAAATCTTTAAAATCTATTATCCACAATACCTATCCCATATTACGTACATCATATCATCCCGCAATTACCTTTTTCCGGTCCTTCAACCCCGGAAACGTAATGCGCATTAAATTCCATGTTAATCTCATGGATTTCCTTCTTGCCGTCTATATAATCCTGATACATCTCCGCAAGCCCTGGCATGCAGCCATCACAGGCGCCACTGATATTGCCAAGTGACTCCGCAACAATTTGTTCCCGCTGCTCACGGGTCGTGTTTTTTATTAAAATTGAATCCATTCCTTAATCTCCTCTGATATTTTTAACTTCCTTTTCTTTCCCACAAAAAAAGCACCCACGCCATCCACAAAGAACAGCTTAGATGCATTCTCGGTAACAATTATAAACTACTCACATGTCCCCCAACTTCTGCTTCGTAAAGCTTATTATCCTTCGTAGAATAACGCTTACTACATGATTCTGTCATTTCCCTCGTATTATTGTAACACGTCCCTTTGACCAAAACAACAACAAATTTCTCAACGCGCTTTCCTTCAGCGCACGGCTATCATAAAACCAAGTTCCAGAACACAGATTGACCTTTTGCTTTCTATATGGTACGATAACGTTCACAAGGTTTTTCATTATCATTCCAAATAAGCATGGCAAAGGAGAGCTATAAATGGTAAAGCAAATCGTTCGAGACCCATTATTTTTACAGCAAAAGTCCGTTCCGGCAACGGAGGCAGACAAGCAGGTGGTCATAGACTTAATAGATACCCTAAAAGCCAACCGGGATCGGTGCGTTGGCATGGCTGCCAACATGATTGGTGTAAAGAAACAAATTATTGTTGTTGCCGCAGGGCCATTTATTTTTCCGATGATTAATCCGGTGATTACTAAGAAAACCGGCAAATATGAAACAGAAGAAAGCTGTCTTTCTCTAGATGGCGTCCGCCCATGCACGCGCTATAAAGAAATTGAAGTAGACTATCTTGATCAGAACTTTAAGCCTCAACACGGAAAATACACGGAGTTTACCGCACAAATTATACAACACGAAATTGATCATTTTGAAGGAGTTTTAATCTAATGAATATACAGCTTTCCTACTCTTCTATAATTCTATCACCTTTAAGAACTTCTTATCATTCATTTGCTCGTTGGTAATATACTCACCATCACAGAACAGAGCATACGTGGTAACCGGTGTAGGCGCGTTCTGTGCATCCTTCCTACTATCAATCTTCACCGCTCTGAATAAAATGCCTTTGTTCTTGGCTATCTCTTCCAGTACCGGCACATACTTCGCATTGAACGGACATTGGTTCGTATAATAAAGAACATATCCCTTCTCATCTATATGAGGATGCTTTGCGCATTCTTTGAACATCGGCCTCTCGCCACCCTTCTCAAAGGGCAGATACCATAACTGTATTCCGTTATCTGCCTCATCGCATACTTCAAATCCTTTGTATCTCAGAAATTTAGGATCAGCTAAAAACGGTTTTTTCTTAGCCGCAGCCAGAATACACAATCCCTTTTTTCCCTTGTCTTTGCTATCCTTGATACATTCCGAAAGAAGGTCGCTTGAATACCCATGCCCCTTGAGCGATCCTGAAACCCAAAGACAATCTATATACATATACTCAGGTGCATCAATAGGATTCCATGCCTTCTCTGCCGGAATATATTCAATAAAGCACTTTCCTCGCTCTACACTCTTAAGAAACACGAGCCCCTCATCAAAACGATCCGAAAGCCATGCCTTCTTCGACAACACCTGTACATCTTTATTGTTTGAAATAGCGCAGCAGATGTGTTCCTCTTCAAGATTTTCTTTTGTAACTCTAATATATTTCATACGAAACCTCCCACATAAAACTTGCCGGGAAGCCATAACACTTCCCGGCACCAGGTATTCATTACTCAACTGGAAAGCAAGCTTCTGTTACATACTCATCGGGATTCTGCGTCTGTGCAGGGCTCACATGATATATGTTAAACATTGGGCCGTTCATCTTATATCCGTTTGCCTTAATCCACGAAGCTACCGTTGCATAAGCCTCTCCCATCTGATCATAGCAGCCCTTGATAACGCAGCTGGCCACTTTGATTGCCGGAAGTGTTTTAAACTTCACATGCTCAGTATCCTGATACTTCCCCTTAACCGCCATGGATACAACAATCTCAACGTCTTCTTCTTTGAATTCATCGTCAAGAAATTCTGCAATCGCATAACAGGGATCTGCAGGAATGAGCGGCTCTTTGCATTCTCCCATCATGTTCCATGCCATTCCCTCATCCTCATAGTGTGGAACCACCATGTGTACAGTAGCTGCATATCGCTCAGGTATTGTCTTTACAGTTACATCAAAACCCATTTTTTGCTCCTTCCTCAGCCTTTTTCGGGCTGTATCCAGAAGCATCAGTTTATACTCCATTTCCTTGGCCGCTTCAGCCAATTCCTTTTGTCTGGCCATGAAAAATCCATCGAGTTTTTCTTTATCATCATAGACCTCAAGGATACGCACAATATCAGCCAGGGCAAATCCCATTTCCTTTAGTGCCGTAATCCTTGCAACCATGAATAATTGATCCTCACGATAATATCGATATCCCGTAAAATCATCAATCTGGGCGGGGTTCAACAAACCAATATCATCGTAGTGGCGAAGCATCCTGATACTTACTCTGGATAATTTTGAAAACTCTCCTATTTTAAGCATTTGTTTCTACCTCCATGGATGTTTTTTTGAGCTCACTACTACTTTAATCCCTACCATAATGTGAGAGTCAATAGTCTTTTTGATTATTTTAGTTTGATTTTTATTCCCGGCTTTTCCACAGATTCCGGATATCCCCGAATAAAGCGTATTTTCCCATCTGCATCCTTATAGCTTTCTTTTATCTTATAATATCCCTCTCCACTTGTGCTAGAGATGACGTCACATACCAGCGAATGCAAATCACCATTCGGCATAATCACATCCTGAAATATATTTGGCATGCCAAACGCTCCTTCAAATTTTATATTGGGCCTTAGCATCAGCCAAGGTCCTTCCTCTCCACCATAGGAACCCAGCTCTGCCTTTACTGTAACATCCGTTAATTCTCCATTTGCATCGGTCAGTGTCTTTGTTTCGCTATCATACGTAACCTCCTGCAGTTCCTTCGGCAACTGATAAACACAGTCAAGGCTTAAAGTCACATCCGAATCTAACATATAATATCCGCTCTCCAGATAATAGCACTCTCTGCCTTTTCCTAAATCACGACCAATTACGCTCAGCCCATTATTGCATATATGCCCCCGACTTTCTTTTTTGCCCTTCACCGTAAAATCCATTCCCAAAGTCTGATATTCCCTGTCCTTATCTGAATCAATTCCCACATCATCTAGATATGTCACCTCCACTTCGGTAGAAAGTGGGTACATGGTTACTTTATCAATGCGATAGGATAATCCGTTTATCGTAAACTCCTTCTTTGGTGTAAAAGTGCGAGCCTCAAGCTTTTTTCCTGTGGAAAAGGTAAAGCTTACCGTATCCAACTCTTTCGACGTTTCGCCGTCAATCTTACGCAGACTCAGCTCTGCCGATATATGCTGATGATGCTGATTCCATTTTGGATCCAGCACCTCCAGACCTTGCTTATCATTTCCTAATATTGATGTAATTCCGCTCCATTCGATATCCTTTCCGGTATCCGTATCGACGAGTTTTTCAAGGACAAGCTCGTATCCTTCTTTTTCCCAGCTACCGTCGATAAACATTACCAGCATGCTGTCATCTGCCATTACATAGGAAAGCATTACATCTCCGGCCTTTGTCTTAACCACCTTTCCAATTTTCGTTACATACTCTTTACGCACCGCATCCTCGTACCCCTTGGAAAAGTCTACGGCTGCTGCCAGCTTATTTAATAGTGGAATGCTTTTTACAGAGTCCGCAAAGGTTCGAGATCCATTTACTCCAATAGTCATCCCCCCTACAAAAATTATCAACGCAAGGCATAGACTTCGTAGACTGACAAATACCCTGTGGCACCACACTTTTTTCTTCATTCGCCTTGTAAGCTCTGGCATTTGAAGTTCCTTTGGCATCTCCCCGATCTCCCCCTGCATCTGTTTTAATTCTTCTAAACGGTTCATTCTTCCACCTCCATTTCAATCCGTAAAATCTCTAATGCCTTTCTTAACCTCGTCGCCACCGTTCCCTGAGGATTTCCCGTTAGTGAACAAATTTCAGTCAAGGTATAACCTCCAAAAAATTTAAGTAAAATTACTTCTCTGTACTTCTCCGGCAACTTTCTAATTGCCTCTTTTAGCGGAATCCCTTCTACTTCCGAAAGACTTGCCTCCTCCGGTATTTCCTCAATTCCCACCTGCTTCTTATAATGCTTATACTTTCCGTTACAGACATTGATTAGGATGCGCACCAGCCAAGTCTCGAAAAATTCCGGCTGTTTTAGCTGCCTCTTTTTCAAATATCCCTTGTAGATGGCCTCGTCCACCGCATCCACAGCCATGCTCTCGCTACCGAAATAGGAATAGGCTATGGCGTACAACTTCCCGCGCATGGGTTCAACTCTGTCCAAAAACTCCTGATCCTTCATTATTTCCCCACTTTCTTTTGTTCATTCTATATATTAGACACACGTGGCGCTCAAATTTATTTTACTTTTTTAAAAAATTTTTTTCTGGTTGAATTCAACACCTTTAATGTCCGATACCTTCACCGGTTTTTCAAATACATAGTTTCTTTGATAGCGGCTACCAACCGAAACACTTCCGTGATCCCGTTCACCGGAACCAACCGTATGTTCCCCGGTTTTTTCATTAAAAGCATACGTATTTTTATTTTTAAATAATACCTTAAGCTCAATATCTTTTAATTTTTGATTACTGTGTATGGAACACCCAAGTGGACTTACGTATATTTTAATATCCTTGTCGACTTTATACTCAAATGTATCAGCAATGATGTCCGGAGTAAAATCCTGAATATATCCAGAGCACTCATCGCCAAATTCGTCCACATCACTATCCTTTGTAATATGGCCATAGTCACGTAATTTAATGGCATTTTCATCACTCGTTATATCTTTCGTATACTTAATATACGCAAAAATTTTATTTCCATTTCGCTCGTATGTAATTGCTTTTGACGCCCTCACAATAATATCAAAACGTCCACCTTCACCAAGACCTTCTGAAATCAATTTGTGAGCAAAGACAGTTCCTTCCATTCTGCCGTTTTTCTTCTTGAACGATAAACAGCAATAACCAAGTCCTGTGTTATGATCATATATACTTTCTTCCTGCGTAATAATATAACCATCTATTTTATAATGTTGCTTCAATGACGTGGAATTATCGCCTAAATAAGAACGGTAAGAGTTTTGGTTGAGATTAAAGACCGTTTTTCCCCAATACAAATAACCAAAAACATTCATTCCCATAAAAATAAGTACTCCAAAAAGGATACTCCGTTTTGCAAAACCTGATTTCTTTTTCATCATGCTAAACCCTCCACTTTTTGCATTTACACATACCACTGCTTCTGCGTTTCGTACATACGGAAATACTCACCTTTCTTTTGCAAAAGTTCTTCATGGCTACCACTTTCCACAAGGCACCCATCTTTCATCACCACAATCCGATCAGCTAAGCTTGCTGCTCCGATACGATGCGTTACTAAAATCGCCATTTTTCCCTTACAGAGTTCAACTAGCAGCTTCATAATCCGCACTTCTTCAAGCGGATCAATAGCAGAGGTTGGTTCATCGAAGATTAAAAGATCACTATTTTTATACTGCCCTCTGGCAATAGCAACGCGTTGCCACTGTCCGCCGGAATATTCTTCGCCACCGAATTCCTTGCTGAGTACCACATCCGGATTTTTCCCGGATAACTGCACCGCAGAGCGAATTCGGTCAAAAGCTTCCTCCGCCATGTCTTCCGCATCCTCAAAGCAGATATTTTCCTTTAAAGTCAGCGGATAGCGCTGGAAATCCTGAAAAACCGCTGAAACCTTCTTCCGGTATTCTCTTTTTTCAGATTCCCTAACCGACTCCCCGTTCACACAGAGAGAGCCTTCTTTTACCGGAAGGAATCCGCCCAGCAGACGGGAAAGTGTAGTTTTTCCGGAACCGTTTTCACCTACCACTGCGATTACCTCTCCTGCCGAAATCTTCAGTGATATGTCCTTAATTGCAAAATCATCCGCATCAGGATACCCGTAGGAAACCTTATGAAGCGCAATTTCTTGCAGCTTTTCCTCTTCAAAGCTTCGCTTATCGGTTGCATCATCGACGAAGCAATATTTTTCGGTAAGCTTTAAAAATTCTGCAACCACCGTAACCTTGGATGCGTAGTCATAAAGTACACCCACACAATTTTTCATCACCCTGCCCATGCTGTCATAGATGGACAATAGCACCGTAAGCACTGTCGCCACTTGCGCTCCGTTTATCTGATGAAGCTTAACCATATACACGATAAAACCAAGGATAATCACAATTCCCAATAAATGCAGACCGTCTGCCAAAAGCTCTACGCCAAAAACCGTCCGGAAATACCCTGTTTTCAGCTTCTTAAATTCCTGCATTGCCTTGGAAAATCGTTCCAAAAAACGCTCCTGCATGGAATAATAACGCGTTTCATACAATGCCGGTAGCGTAGTATTATATTCCTCGTAAGCATCCATCTGACGACGCTTTTCCCCGACCTTCTGAGATATATCGTAGTTTTTGCGCCGACGAAGCTTCCATGTCAGGACCGCCGGTATGAAGGTAATAAGCATCACTACCGCAATCCTTACATCTATCCGAATTAAGAAGATTACTACGAATAGGTAATACGGAACATGATCAAAAAACAGGGAAATTGCCTGCATATAGAAATAAATCACGCCTTCTAACGCATCCTTCATGTTTTGCTGCGCATCCAACACCTCTTTTTGCAAAAATTGCTCCGGCTCTAAATTTTTCGCCCGCAAAATGTAGGTAGTCATAAAGCCTTTCTCTATGCCGGTCTGCGCCTTCTCAAAGGCCATATTAACGAGACCGTTTAAAATATCCGATATCAGGATACAGCCCACAAGACCAAGGAAAACAAACCACAGCTTCATGCCGAAGGTTTTCGCCCAAATCATAGCGTAAAGCTTATTTAGGATTTCAATGTACAAATAGCTGGTAAAACCTTGTACCATGTGTACTAACCCGTAAATCCAAAGTTCTTTCTTCGTGTATTGTCCAATTTCTCTTATACAATTCAATCTTTCCCTAAGCTTCCACATGCTGATACCACCTCCTCTGACTTTCAAACATTTCCTGATATAACCCTTTTTTCTCCATAAGCGCATCATGGCTGCCACGCTCTTTTATGTAGCCGTCGGAAAGCACCAGCACCTCATCCGATAACCGCGCCGCACCCAAGCGGTGCGTGATAATAATACCGATTTTGTCCTGCATCGCCTGCAAAAACAGTTCATACAAGGCACTTTCTGCCATCGGGTCTAATGCCGCAGTCGGCTCATCTAAGATTAGCCATCCGGTATGCCGACTCAGTGCCCGCATAATAGCAAGCTTCTGCCACTGCCCTCCGGATAAGTCGATATTTTTTCCTTCGAGGCGTCCCATGGAGGTGTCGTAACCTTCCTCACCCAATCTGTCCAAAAGCGCGAGATCGAAGGCCTCCATCAACTCTGTCAATTCTACATCCGTCAGATTCTCTGCCTGATCCATGCCTACATTCTCTCTTACACTTACCTGATAACGGGTAAAATTCTGAAACACCGGACTTAGGAAGCTTTTTTCCTCTCGAATGGTTCGAAGTTCCCTGCCATCCACCCAGATATTTCCTTCGTATTCCTGATAAAATCCCAGTAACAGCTTCATTAGCGTGGATTTTCCGGCACCGTTCTCACCCACAAGCGCATATTTTTTTCCTCTTTCCAATGTGAGATTCAGATGACGCAAAATGTATGGTGCCTCCGGACTGTATCGGAAAGATACATCTTCGAAAACGATTTTCTCTGCATCGGGCAATACCTCACCGCCTTGCTCTTTTTCACGCAGAGCGTAAAACTCCGCATAACGCTTTTGATACTCCAAACCGGAGGTGATGCGATATAGATACATATAAAGATCCCATGTCACCCGCTCGGAAAGAGAAATAACCTGCTGCATCAGGATTACACAGATACCAATGGAAACTCTCCCATCACTCGTCAGGTACAAGATTACCCCGATAATTCCGCATAGCAAAAGCTTAATGATAACACTCATAATCTTAATTCGTGTATAAGCGCTCTTTTTATAGGCAAGGTACACCTTAACACCTGCATCAAAGGATTGATTCCATTTTTTCATAATCCAGGAAAAATACGGAAAAGTTGCCCTCTCGAAAACGCTTTTTTCTCCGGCAAGAATGTTCTCGAAACTTTCTGTCCGACGCACAATCTCCATATACTCCGAAAGGGCAGAGTAATCCTCTCTACCACCTTTGATGGATATTGCAAAAATTGGAACAAAGGCAAGAAGTGCAAGTAGTCCCAAACTAAGGGAATACTTCATAATAATTGACATCATGGTTATGACTGATAAAAACAGATTCCCGGCACCCAAAAGTCCGGTATAATAGGAATAATACTTCTCAGGAATTCCATGTTTTACATGGTTGGCAAGCTCATAGGTAGCGGATGCTTCCATGTCTAGAAATCGAAGTCGAAACATCTTCTCCATCAGACATTTCTTCTCGCTTGCCTCGATGGACAATTGCAGCTCAGAATTTAAATAGGACTGATATGCCCCGCAAAAATATTGAAACGCTGTCAACGCTGCTGCCGCTATAACCTTTTGCCCGATAACGGCATCAAAAGGATGCCCGGCAACCACCTTGAGCATTCCATCAATAAAGTCGGCATACACCACAACATAGATTGCCGGCAAAACACCTGTTATAATCTGCAGGCACAGCACCCCCAGCGACAGTCCCTTCTGTCGTTTCATCACATTACACACTATTTGTTTGTGTCCCATTTCCTATCTCCTTTTTTTCGCTTTTCCCCATTCTCATACCCCAGGAATTCGCCACCACTTCCTTTTACTGGGGGAAAAAATTATGGCTATCACTCAAAATTAATGTAACACACAAAAGTGCTAAAAGCAACTTTTTTCCAATCCTTGGCACGCAAACTCTCGATACAGCTGTAGCTGTTGGTTATCAGGACATTAACCAGCGGCGTAGTTGCTTTTTCACATCCTTAACATTCAACGTCCTGCCATTTCTCTCAAATGTAAATAGAACATCTTCCCCCAAATGATAGCCACTCTGCTCATATAGATGCATTCGCCGAAAGTTGGCAACGGCATATTCCGGAATATCGATCATACCAAAATGCTCTAAGTATGCCGACTTATCGCCTTGTACATGATACAAAATAAAATCCGGATATTTTGTTTCCCCTCCAAGCTCCAACCGTGGTTCGTATTGATATGGGATTTTCATTTGATAAAAGAGATCTGCTAGAATTTTTTCTGATTTTGAACGGACAATTTCACCTCGAATGGTTTCATAACCCTGATCTATCGCATATGTGTTTTGACTCCCCGGATGTTCTGCATACCATTGCGCAATACGCTGTTCTTTTGTTGGAATATGGGGTGTTACAAGATTCTGTCGCCCCGGACTTAATTTCTCATAGACATGCTCAACAGAACACGGATCATAGTGTTTCAAAAAATGTTGAATTGCTGTCTGCTGTTTCTTAATCTGCTTTAACATCTTTGTATTGTATGATGTCTGCGCAAGCTTATGAATCAATGCCTGCTCCTTCTTGGATAGATACCGCTCTCTTTGACTTCCTTTCTCATGAAAGTAATATTGATCCACACCATGATTCTTGGAAATCCGCATATTTCCCTCCGGTACGACTCCCAGATAACGTTGGTTTTTCAATATCTTCTTCTCAAGTGAATTCAAAATTTTTAATTGTTCTTCTAACACACTAATATAGTTTTCCATATGTTTCCATCCTCTCTATAATTGTATCGTGGTAATTGCTGCGAATTCTGCAGTCAGACCTGATTTAGATTGCGTTTTAGAATAATCAATCTGCGGTATGAACAACCGCAACAAATATCATACAGGATTTCTGCTCAAATTGCAAGATAAAATCCCTATAATTTGATTAAAACTCCTCGACTCCCCCTTTAATCACCACCTGGATTACAATTTCTCTATGCGGGTGGGATTTGGCCTATATGAAAAAACATGAAACACCGAAACTGCACACCCTTCTGAAAGAAATCCATTATCGAGCGGTGCACAAATGACCTTCTTCCCAAAAACCGGGCACCCCAAATTTTCATATCAGCAAATCAAGCGGTGCGAAACACCGCTTGATTAAGATATTTGGTAATTCGTAGGTAGGGCAGCACCAAAAAAACCAGGATTTTCCCTATTAAATCAAGATTATATACACCCTGCTGTGCAAAATATCTGTGTAGGGTGTGCAAAATCCGAAAACCATCGATTCAGGTTCTCATACTTTTTACTTCTCGCAAAATCTAACATATTCCGTAAACCGTACATCTATCCCAAGCTCTTTTGCCAGCTCCGCAACCCCACTGTCATTATCTTCCAGCGCCGTCCAGTTTCCCAAAACCTTACTGTCTATCTTGGAAAAACCTGCCAACACCGTGTCCTGATAAAGATCATTAAAAATATCCGGGAAATCTGTTTTTAACCTTTCTGCTGCTGCCTCCGGCAATGCCTGCCAGTCCTTTTTTGTTACAAAGCTGCATTGGCTAACCAATACACCTCCCGGCTTTAATACCCGATAACATTCCCTTAATGCTTTTGCCTGATCTCCCACGCAATTCAGGATACCACTATGATCCGTGATGATGTCAATGGTGCAATCCTTAAAGGGAATATCGCAAAAATCAAATACGGCATAGCTTAAGAAAGGGGCATCAAAGCGCTCATCCAGAAGTTTTTTCCACTCCTTCACTACCACGCCGGAGAAATCACTTAAAATGATATTTGCCTGCGCATTTGCCTGTAAAATATATGGCATATACCCACCACCCGGGCCCGCTCCAATTTCAAGAATAACGCCGCCTCCGTCAGCAACCTGCTTTGCAATCTGTCTATCATTCACTTTTAGACGCTCCGCTAATTTGCTTACTCCACATTCCGTCTCTGCCCATCCTCCCGGCAGATCCCATGCATCATTCCAGTTTCTGGCAATCCAGCCCTCCACCTGCATGTCTTTTTCCCATTGAATAAATTCTTCATCCGCAAGTGGCTCCACATAGGAAAAGATACCCTTTTCTTCTTTGTATTCCCTATCAGAAATCCGCTTTAAATAGCTGTTATTTTCCAAAAGTTCGTTCATGGATACCCCATACAAATCGGATAGCGCCAGCAGTAACTCCACATCCGGCAACGCTGCTGCCGTTTCCCATTTGCTGACAGCCTGCGGACTTACCCCCAGTCTTTCGGCAAGCTGCGCCTGGGAAATGCCGCAGTTACGACGAAAGCTCGCGATTCTTTTTGCAAAATATTCTTTGTTCAACATCCTAACCTTCTCCTTTATGTCTGTACTCTCTGATTCCGCGGCTTCATGGTCTTATCTTAACATAGTTCCATATCAAACAAAAGCGATTCTATGTTTACTTTCCGATATGCGGATACAACTTGGAGTTGTTTTTTCCTTGTGCAGGCATGCTTTTTTAATTTTTTACGGGTCATTCAAGACAATTTGAAAATTTTACGTAGCAAAAGTTTGTGAAACGGAAAACTTTACGGGATAGGGAGAGTATTTGACGATTCTCACGTAACCATTTGATATGGTTTTTAAAAATCCTACGTGATGTTTTTACTTTTCAGCAATTTACACGTAAGGTGAATTGAAGAACTCAGTATGAAATGCAAGTTTATGGCATGTATCTTTACATTTTATTCATATTACACGTAAAAATTTGAAAAAGCAGGCGGGAAGCTTACGGGTAGAATTCTGTATACAGATATTCACCCGTATAAATTCATAAACGCATACAAAATACTTACGGGAAAATTTCAGTAAATAGCATATTCCACGTAAATTTTGCTACAAGTATGATTTTGAAACGAATTTTGGGTATGGATATACCGATTTTCTTTAGAAATTCTTCGTTGTGATATATTATGATTGTAACACCTCTGCCTAATTGTTATTTTTTCTTACCAATTGCCAAAACCAATAAAAGTAATAGCAACGCCGTACCCAATGGTCCTCCCACCAAAATGGAACCCTTCTCAAACGTTGGTACAGCTCTTTTTTCCTCATAGCGTAAATAGCCGCCAATTGGAAATGTCATCGTGGTAATGTTACTTCCTTTGCTTTCCTTTTGGTCATCGGGCTTGACTCACTAAGTGCTCTGCACAAAAAACTCCCGCCGGAGCTTCGTCTCGGCGGGAATCCTTCCTTACTTTATTTTTTGATGTCAAGTCGCACTAGAGCCTTCTTGAGAGCGATTTCGGCACGGAGTACATCCAAACCGTCGGCATGTTCGCTTAAACGCTTCTCGGCACGCTGCTTTGCAGCTTCCGCACGCTGTACATCAATTTCATCTGGTAATTCTGCGATATCGGCAAGCAGTGTTACTTTGTCCTGCAGGATGGTTGCAAATCCACTATGGATTGCCGCCTGCTTCTTGTGATCATCGCCTTCTGTGATGGTCACAATACCCGGTGCCAATACCGTCGTAATTGGAACATGGTTCTTAAATACACCAATCTGTCCCTCAGTGGTATTGAATTCTACCATGTATGCCCGTCCTGTATGCAAAACACGGTCTGGGCATATGATTTCAATGTCAAAAAGGTTTTTTTCATCTGCCATATGCCTTCACCCCTTACTTCATGCGGGCTACAACATCGTCGATGCTTCCTGCATTTAAGAAATATCCCTCTGGGATGTCATCATGCTTTCCTTCCAGGATTTCCTTAAATCCACGAATGGTTTCGGAAATCGGTACATACTTACCTTCCAAACCGGTAAACTGTCCTGCTACGAAGAACGGCTGAGATAAAAATCTCTGAACCTTACGTGCACGGTTTACAACCAGCTTGTCTTCCTCGGATAACTCGTCCATACCAAGGATGGCTATGATATCCTGTAACTCTTTGTATCTCTGTAAAATCTCCTGTACGCCACGGGCAGTCTCAAAATGTTCCTGTCCTACGATACGAGGATCCAAAATACGAGAGGTAGAACCAAGTGGGTCTACTGCCGGATAAATACCTAATGCTGCAATGGAACGCTCCAATACGGTGGTAGCATCCAAATGAGCGAAGGTTGTAGCCGGAGCAGGGTCCGTCAAGTCATCCGCAGGCACATATACTGCCTGTACGGAAGTAATGGAACCATTCTTGGTTGAAGTGATACGCTCCTGCAACGCACCCATTTCAGTCTGCAACGTAGGCTGATAACCTACCGCAGAAGGCATACGTCCTAACAAAGCGGATACTTCGGAACCAGCCTGGGTAAAACGGAAAATGTTATCAATGAATAACAACACATCCTTTCCACCCTTATCACGGAAGTACTCTGCCATAGTCAGTCCTGCAAGACCAACACGCATACGTGCTCCAGGTGGCTCGTTCATCTGACCGAAAACCATGGTGGTTTTATCGATAACGCCGGATTCTTTCATTTCGTAGTAAAGGTCATTACCTTCACGGGTACGCTCACCAACACCGGTAAATACGGAATATCCACCGTGCTCGGTAGCGATGTTGTGAATCAACTCCTGGATTAATACGGTTTTACCTACACCGGCACCACCGAACAATCCGATTTTTCCACCCTTCTGATACGGGCAGAGAAGGTCAACGACCTTAATTCCGGTCTCTAACATCTCCTGGGATGTTGCCTGCTCTTCAAAAGAAGGCGCTTTTCTATGAATTGGCATATATTCTACGTCTTTTGGTGCCTCACCATTATCAATGGGTTCACCTAAAACGTTGAAGATACGACCTAAGGTGTTCTCACCAACTGGGACTCTGATTGGTCCACCGGTAGCAGTTGCATCCATTCCTCTAACCAATCCATCCGTCGGTCCCATGGCAATACATCTTACGATATCGTCACCCAGATGCTGTGCCACTTCGACTGTCAGTTTTTTACCATCCTTCATCAGAATCTCAATTGCTTCATTGATTTCCGGAAGGTGTCCTTCGGTAAACTTGATGTCTAATACGGCACCGATAATCTGGGTAATCTTTCCAACATTCTTGTCTGCCATATGTTACACTCCTTAATTAGATTCTGCCCTAGGAAATTGCCTGTGCTCCGGCAATAATTTCCGTTAATTCCTGGGTAATTGCACCCTGACGGGCTCTATTATACTTCAGTGACAAATCACTGATCATCTCTTCTGCATTACTTGTCGCAGAATCCATGGCCTGCATTCTGGCACCATTCTCACTGGCAACGGCTTCAATCAAAGCGCCGTAGAAAAGTGAGGTAACATACTTCGGAATCACCACGTCGAGAACTTCCTCGTCCGTTGGTTCAAATCCCATCGGTGCCTCTACTTTGCTCTCCTGCACATCTTCCTCGTCAACCTCCACCGGCAAAAGCTTCATCAGTGTCGGTACATTGACAACGGTGTTTTTAAAATGAGCATAAGCAAGATAAATCTCGCCAATCTCCCCTTTTGCAAAAGAGTCCAGAACTTTATCGCAGATTTCTTTGGCATCGTCATATGTCGGTGCCTCCATAACCGGCGAATCATCGGATACAATGGTATATCCCTTATGATCTAAGGAATCACGACCCTTTCCACCAATGGCATAAATATCAATTTTATCTTTCGGCAATCCGCTTTCCGTAATCAGCTTAACAACATTAGAGTTGTAACCACCGGCAAGTCCACGGTTAGATGTGATTACAACCACCGCAATTCTATCCGAATCACCGGACTTCAAAAACGGATGGCTGATATTTTCACTTTTTGCCAAAATAGTTGATACTGTGTTATACACGTGCTGGAAAAATGGGTTCGCATTCTCCGCTCTGGTTCTGGCTTTCTGTAGTTTTACGGTAGAAACAAGCTTCATGGCTTTGGTTATCTGCTGCGTACTTTGTATGCTGCTTTTTCTTTGTTTTATGTCCTTCATTGAGGCCATAGCATCTCACCGCCTTACTAAAGCTTTGTTCTAACGAAACTGAGCCTTGAATTCTTTAATTGCTTTCACAAGTTTCTCCTCGGTTGCTTCATCCATCACCTTGGTATTCTTAATCGTCGTCAGAATCTCCGGATATTTGGTTTCGATTTCCTCAAGGAGCTCTTTTTCAAAGCGAAGTACATTTTCTACAGCAACATCCAATAAATATTTCTTAGTTGCCGCATAAATGATAACTGCCTGCTTCTCAACCGCCATTGGCTGATACTGTGGCTGCTTCAAAACTTCGCGAATTCGTTCACCTTGTGCTAAAGTCTCTTTGGTTGCATCGTCAAGTTCGGAACCGAACTGTGCAAAAGCTGCAAGCTCTGCATACTGTGCCAACTCGGTACGAATAGGCGCTGCAATTTTCTTGATTGCTTTAATCTGTGCCGCTCCACCAACTCGAGATACCGACAAACCTGCGTTAATAGCAGGACGGAAACCTGCGTTGAACATTTCCGTCTCCAGATAAATCTGACCGTCGGTAATGGAAATTACGTTGGTAGGAATGTAGGCAGATACGTCTCCTGCCTGTGTCTCGATAATTGGTAACGCTGTTAAAGAACCGCCGCCTAATTCATCGGACAAACGCGCTGCACGCTCTAACAATCTGGAGTGCAAATAGAATACGTCTCCAGGGTAAGCCTCACGTCCTGGTGGTCTCTTTAAAAGTAAGGAAAGGGTACGGTATGCAACCGCATGTTTACTTAAATCATCATAAATAACCAGTACGTCCTGTCCGTTTTCCATCCATTCTTCACCAATCGCACATCCTGCATATGGCGCAATATACTGCAACGGTGCAAGTTCACTTGCCGTAGCCGCAACAACGGTGGTATAGCTCATAGCACCATATTCTTCCAATGTATTTACTATGGTTGCTACAGTAGAAGCCTTCTGACCGATGGCAACATAAATACATTTTACATTTTCTTCTTTCTGATTGATAATAGTATCTACTGCAATTGCCGTCTTACCTGTCTGACGGTCTCCGATAATCAACTCACGCTGCCCTCTTCCGATTGGAATCATGGAGTCGATTGCCTTAATACCGGTCTGCAATGGTGTATCCACGGATTTACGGGAGATAACACCGCTTGCAACTCTTTCAATCTGTCGGAACTTATCCGTTTCGATAGGTCCTTTTCCATCAATTGGCTGTCCCAGCGCATTTACAACACGTCCAAGCATTGCATCACCAACCGGAACCTCGACTACACGTCCGGTTGTCTTGACAGTATCGCCTTCGTTAATGCTCTTGCCATCACCTAGCAAAACGGCACCAACGTTGTCTTCCTCGAGGTTTAATACCATGCCGTAGATTTCTCCCGGGAATTCCAAAAGTTCTCCCTGCATAGCATTCTCCAGTCCGTGAATACGGGCAATACCATCGGCTACCTGGATAACGGTACCCACATCGGATACTTCCAATTGCGCTGCATATCTTTTAATCTGCTCTTTAATTACAGAACTAATCTCTTCTGGTCTTAAATTCATGGAGCGCTTTCACCTGCTTTCAACTGTATATTTGATAATTCTCGCTGCAACCGCGCGATTTTCGTTTTTACCGAACTATCCATAACGCGATCTTTAATGCGGATTACCATTCCACCTATAAGGCTTTCATCCACTTCATAGTCGATTTCAAATTCCACATAATTGGTGGTTTCTAATAATCTCTGTTTAATTTTCTCTTTCTGTGCATCAGTAAGTGGCATAGCTACCGTTACCTTTGCCAGTCCGATATTCTTGTAGTCTTTTACCCTGGCGATAAAATAATCCAATACGTCGTCAAAATTACCCGTACGATCTTTTATCACCATCAGACGTAAGGTTCCAAGTAATTCTTTGGAAATGCCCTTGGAAAAACAATTCTCCAAAAGCGTTACCTTTTCTTCCTTTGGAACTTTAGGATGATTCATCAGCTTGACCAAATCCTCATTCTCATGAAGGAGTTCCTTGACTGCTTTTGCTTCCTCAAGGAAGTCGTCCAAACGTCCGGATTCCATGGCCACGTCAAACAAAGCATCCCCGTATGTTTTGGATATTAGCTTTGCCATGTCGATTCACCCATCTCCTTCAGTGTTTCGTCTACTAATGATTCCTGAACCTCTGTGTTCATATTTGCTGTAACGACTTTTCCAGCCATTAAAGCGGCTACAGAGATCATTTCCTGTTTCATATCATCAAGTGCGCGCTTCTTCTCAAGCTCAGCCTGTTCCTCAGCACGTTTGATAATGCGTGCTGCTTCTTCTTTGGCCTGGTCTTCAATGCGGGCTTCATTTTTCAAAGCCTTCTGACGTGCCTGACTTAAAATTTCATCTGTTTCTTTATCAGCCTGTTTTAGCTTATCATCGTACTCGCTCTTGAGTACAGCGGCATCTTCTCTGTCCTGCTTAGCCGAAGCAATCTCGTTTGCGATCATTTTTTTTCGCTCATCAAGAAGGTTCCGGATTGGATTAAAAAAGAGATAGCTGAGTAAAAAATACAGAGCAAGTACTGCTATCAGATTCAATGCTGCATCCGCTAACAGTTGAGGGTCTAAGTCAAATAGTCTCTCCATGCCTCAGCCTCCTTTCTGTTATTTGTCTTCCTCTTCTATTATCTTGCAAGTGGCTGAACGAATAACAGTAAGATTGCTATCAGCAATCCGTAAAGACCTGTTGTCTCGGCTACGGCCTGTCCCAATAACATGGTAGAACGGATAGCTCCCTGTGCACCAGGATTACGTCCTACTGCGCTTGCTGCATAACCAGCGGCAATACCCTGTCCAACTCCAGGTCCGATACCAGCGATAACTGCTAAACCTGCACCGATTGCTGAACATGCTTTAATTAATTCTACTCCTGTTACTTGATTCATACGATTATCCTCCTAAAGATTAGTTTTCCTCACCAATTGCATTAGTGATATAAGTCATTGTTAACATACAGAATACATAAGTCTGAATTGCACCTGAAAACAGGTCAAAATAGAAATGTAATGCTGCAGGCCAAATAATGGCTACCTTTGACAACAACGCGTATATTAACGCCATAATCGCTGTTCCGGAAAGTACGTTTGCAAACAAACGCAAGGATAAAGATACCGGAACGGCAAAATCGCTGATAATATTAATCGGAGCCCATATTGGCCACGGGTCGCAAAGGTCAGCGATAACTCCTTTGACTTTTTGATACTTAAAATGGTTATAATGAATTAGGCAAAATGTAATAATTGCCATCGGGAATGTAACACCGTAGTCTGCTGTTGGTGGACGTAGTCCTAACAAACCGGATATGTTACTTAATAAGATAAATCCAAAAATCGTTCCGATATAATTCGCAAACTTCCGATATTGTTTTTCACCCATGGAATTGAGAACCATATCGTCTAATTTTTCGACGATAATCTCGCAAGCACTCACCAGTCCCTTAGGATTGTCCCCCGGCTTAACCTTGCTTACTTTGGTCTTCACTACAATACCAAAAATAAGCAAAATCAGCATGACAATTAGTGTACTCACATGTGTTGTGGTAATCCACAGCTTCTGCCCAAACAATTCATACTGAAATAGACCATGTATCATAAAGTCTACGTTTGTGGCAGCCAGCGCATAACTTCCCATTCATTCACCTCCCTTTCCTTTGGAAACCTCAGGCTATGTTTCACTCTCCTGTATGGTTTTTCCAAAAAAGACTTTATGAATCAACGGTTGCAGAAAAGCTGCAACCTTTAATCCCATAACTCCAATAAACCAGGTGGCTATGTTTCCCAAATGGAAGTATCCCATGGTCATAGACACTACTACGACCACAAAATATCGTAATACTGCCTTAACCGCTACCATTGCCTGCCCTTTCTTTCCGGAAACGTCCATCATTCCCCAAATCGAAGAGGCAATGTTGATACTTAAGAATAGCGCCAATCCAATTCCAATTAATAACCCCGTGGTGTAGCGAAGCTTATCCTCCACCCACCAAACACCGACAACTTCCACCAATATACCATACACCAATATGGTTGCTATCAGCATTGGTAAAGCCTCATTCAATCGTCGCAAATACTTAATCATGATGTGTATCGTCCTTTGTTTTCTTTTCCTCTACTACAGGATAATCCCATGAAGTCTCATCCTTTGTTAGCATTTTCTTACTAATCTTATAGATACTTGTTCCTCCGGATATCGCTCCGATAAAAAATCCTACAATTACCAAAAAAGAGGTTCCTATCTTATTATCTAGCCAATATCCAAAAAACGTACACGCAAAAATTGGTACGATCATGTTAATTGAGAATTGCACCAGGTACGTATAGGCAGTCACCTGTTCTCTTCTTGCTTTGTCTCGCTTTTGTTTAGTCATAAAATCCCCTCGCACGATATTGTACCGCAAATTTTTGTGATTTTTGTGTATTTTGCAATTATATCATCAGATTATTTGTCTTTCAATGGATTAAATTATGAACTTTTTATGTTTTTAATCTAGTTTCAGGCAATCGCTCCTAGTAATATACCTGCAATTGCCCCTACTCCGATATACAAAATCGGATGTTTTTTAAACTTCATTACCGCTGCAAACAATAGTATAAACAAAACAATTGCTTTGTAATCCAACATTGTCCACAAATCTTTCATTTTTTTGGCTTCGCCGGTAAGAAAGGTTACCTTTACAATCGCAAACGATGCCACGCTAAGAAGACCTACCACCGTTGGGCGTAGTCCTTCAAACGCATTTTTTACGTAGGAATTCTTCTGGAATTTGTCCAACATATGCGCAATCACCAGAATAATCAAATAGGATGGAAGCACCAATGCAAAGGTTGACAAAATGCTTCCCGGTATCTTTCCAACCAGGTAGCCTGCAAAAGTAGCCATATTCACACCCACCGGCCCGGGTGTCGATTCCGATATGGCAATCATATTTACCAGGTCCGATGTAGTATACCAGCTATATTTCCCGGCCAGTTCATACAAAAACGGTATAGTTGCCATGCCGCCGCCAATGGCGAATAAGCCGGTTTTAAAGAATTCCAAAAATAAATAAAGAAAGGTCATACTTCGCCCTCCTTGCGATGAATTATCAGGCGATACAAATTGCCGGCTATAATTGCCGCAATCACCATAATTACGCTGGATAATCCAAATACTCCGGTCACTAGAATTGCCAGCAAAAACATAACCATTCCAAATATGCTCTTTACACCGGAACGAAATAGCTTAATAATTGAGCTCAGAATCAATGCGCACGCCGCAACGCGTACCCCCCATAATGCATTTTGCACCACCGGATAATTACTGATGTTCCCTAAAAAAGCGGCAACAATCATAATGATAATTAGGGATGGACATACCACACCCAAGGTCGTACACGCCGCACCCAGTGCTTTTTTTCGTTTAAATCCTACAAAAGTGGCAGTGTTCACCGCAATAATACCCGGTGTGCACTGCCCCACTGCATAATAGTTGAGCAACTCTTCTTCTGTTGCCCACCCTTTCTTTTCAACGATTTCGGCCTGCAGCATGGGTAACATAGCCATGCCGCCGCCAAAGGTCATGATTCCGATCTTGAAAAAGCTACTGAATAACTCTATATACTCTTTCATAATCTTTAACCTCTATAAGTTTAACGTTATCTCACGATTCGTATGCTGGTATTGATAATACTTGATGCCCGCCGCGTCCAACATGCGCTTAGATGCAATCGTCGATGGTGTCATAGCATACTTGTCGCTTTCATATACAATGGTCTTTATTCCAGCCTGAATAATCGCTTTGGCACATTCATTACATGGAAAAAGCGACACATACAGTTTCGCGCCTTCCAGACTGCCGCCACGATAATTTAATATCGCATTTAATTCACTATGAGTGGTATAGAAGTATTTATTCTCTAACGGATCCCCTTCTCGCGTCCAAGGAAATTCATCATCGGAACATCCCATTGGAAATCCATTATACCCCATAGACAAAATCTTATTATCTTCACTTACAATACAGGCGCCCACCTGTGTGTTCGGGTCTTTGGATCGCATTCCGGAAAGAATGGATACACCCATAAAATACTCGTCCCAAGATATATAATCCTGACGCTTATCACTCATACTTTTGTCCCCCTCGTAATCTATCTGGTTCCGAAAATTCTATCTCCGGCATCCCCTAAACCAGGTACAATGTAACCCTGCTCATTCAAGCGCTCATCCAATGCGCCAATGTAAATATCCACATCCGGATGTGCTTCTTTCATTCTTTCTACACCTTCCGGTGCAGCAATAACGCAAAGGAAATGAATCTTCTGCACTCCTTTTTCTTTTAACATCTGAATTGCAGCTACAGATGATCCACCGGTCGCAAGCATTGGATCTACTACAAATACTTCGCGTTCTCCGCAATCATCCGGTAATTTACAATAATATTCTACCGGCTCTAATGTTTCCGGATCACGGTAAAGACCAATATGTCCAACCTTTGCCGCCGGAATCATGGCAAGCATTCCATCTACCATTCCAAGTCCGGCACGTAAAATCGGAACAACTGCCAATTTCTTACCTTTTAACTCTTTCACCGTTGTCTCGCAAATCGGAGTCTTGACAGTAACATCACATAACTCCAACTCTCTTGTAGCTTCATAGCACTCGAGCATTGCAATCTCACTAATCAATTTACGAAATTCTTTCGATCCTAATTCCTCTCGTCGCACCCATCCGATCTTATGCTGAATCAGCGGATGATCCATCACTTTCACTTTTGACATCTTATCGTTCTCCTTTACTCACTAACTTCACTAATTTCTTTATGATAATACTAAGAGACTCATAGCACAGTCCATAAGACTGTAAGGTTCCCCCATAGGGATCCATAATTTCCAATTCATCTCCCGTAAGATCTGTCAGCAATTGTACATTCTTTGCCTGTTCGTATTGTGTAAGAATTCGCTGTTTCTGCTGTTCTTCCATCGTCAAAACCAGCACTTCTTCTCCAAAATCCTCTTCAGTCAATTGGCTACTTACATCATTGCAGTTCGTGAACCCGTTGCTAATCAGCACCGCTTCCACCTTCTGATTCATTGGTTGTGGAAAAAGCACCACCAATCCCTTCGCCTCAGCACACACATCTTCTTCTGTATTATGCTGGTCAAAAATAGCCTTTGCCATCATTGCCCGCTCATTTCCATGGTCTTCCACAAATATAATCTTGCGAATATCTGCCATACATTCCTATCCTTTACCCATTCTCCGGCACAAAAAGAATCCTATGTCCGGCTGCTCGAATCAATCGATTCATAACGGCTTGTCCCACGCCTGATTGAACAAAGCCTTCTGAATAAATAACATCTACATGTTCTTCATCAAACTCTCGTAGCACACGGTAAAGCGTCTTTGCTACGCTTGCTTCATCCCCTTCATGCCCTAAATTCTTCATAACAAACCCGGGATTTCCATCTAATTCTTGAAAGTCCTTGAATTGTTCTTGCGTTACCATGATACCACAACGTTTTCCTTCTTCCAATGCTTTCTTACATAATTGTGCCATGTAAGCCATAACCGCCTTCTGATTCGCACCTTCGATTATCGTGAGCTCAGCTTTCGGCGCATAATGACGATACTTCATCCCCGGTGCCTTTGGTTTTGCATCCGGACTTGTCCCGTTCACTGCCGGGTCAATCTGCACCGGCATTCCCGTCACCTCTTCAATCATTTCTTTGGTGATAAATCCCGGGCGCAAGATACTAATCCCTTCACCGGTAAAATCTACTATGGTAGATTCTATTCCGATTCCAACGGCTCCGCCATCCAAAATCAACGGAATAATCCCGTTCATGTCTTCAAACACATGACTCGCCAGGGTTGGACTTGGTCTTCCCGATGTATTCGCACTTGGTGCTGCAATATAACCGCCTGCTCCTCTAATAAATTCCAATGCCACCGGATGATTCGGCATTCGCACTCCCACCGTCGGCAAACCACCCGTGGTTTCGTCGGGTACAATATCTTTCTTATAAAAGCACATAGTAAGAGGACCCGGCCAAAATGCTTCTGCCAACCGTCTTGCCGATTCTGGCACGCTCACAACAATCTTCTCCAACGCTGAAAATTCGCTTATATGAACAATCAACGGATTGTCACTCGGTCTCCCCTTCGCAGCATAAATCTTTCGCGAAGCATCCTTGTTCAGTGCATCTGCTCCGAGTCCATACACCGTTTCCGTAGGAAACGCAACCAACTCGCCCTGCTTAATCAACGAGCCGGCCTTCTGTATATCTTCTTTTCTAATGGCTCCTTCGTCCATTCTAATGATTTCTGTTTTCATACCTTTTATTATATCATCTTTCCTCAACTTGACAAGGTTTCGGAAGTAAAGTAATTCAAAATTCCGTAACAAATTGCCTCAGCCAGCTTCTTCTGATAGGTATTGTCCTTTAATTTTTCTGCCTCCAACGGATTACTTAAAAAACCGCATTCCACAATTATTGCGGGACAAGGACTATTTTTTAGTAGAAAATAGCTGGTATTTCCAGCTTCACTTCTACCATTTTCAGGACACACATGTTGACGAATACTCTCTTGAATTTGCTCTCCCAGCATCTTTGACGCGGAATTTTTTTCGTAGTAAAAAACTTGCGCTCCCCATGCACTTGCTACCTCATAACTATTCATATGAATACTAACGCATATATCCGCCTCTGCTTTCTTGATACATGCTATCCTTTTTGCCATGTCTTCATTCTTCCTGCTCTCTGCTTTTCCTGTGGCCGTTACATCCTTTGTTCTTGTCAGTATTACTTGATATCCACGTTTTTTTAGTGCGGCTGCCAGCTTTTCTGCCACTTGTAAATTAAGCTCCTTTTCTTTCGTTCCATCCGCCGCAATTTTTCCGGGATCTTTTCCACCGTGCCCCGGATCAATCACTATTCTAGCTGCTTTTTCCAGATTTCCTTCTGTATATGCAATCGGTTTTTGTGCCATCATCGCTAAACAAGTTAATATAAGCGCAAATAAGCCAAGCATCCACTCTTGTTTGTCTGCTTGGCTTATTGTTTTTCTTTTCTTTTTTTGCATACCACATTCCCATCAAATTTTTACCATGATATGCTCTTTTTTCAAAAAAATTCCTATTTACTGTATTTTATCACCATGTTCCATGCTGCTTCATTTTCAAATCCCAACTTCCAAAATGCCATACCGGCAGCTTTATATTTATTTACTACCTTCATCTTCTTTTCCAAGGATTTCGCATTCTCAAACCAAATCTGGTACTTCTTACCACCTTGTTCATACTCAACGTAATCCTGTCCTAAATTTGCATCCCAGGTTGGTGTAGCACCGTTAACTTTTGCTAGATTCTCGGCCTGATCCATGCCAATTGCCTGGCTTTTTGTCGTATACTTTGTTTTGCTTTTGCCCTTTGGTGTCAGTTCCCACAATCTGGTATAAAACGGCAAGGCAATGATTGACTGTTTTGCCGGTATTTCCTTTAGCACATTCTTTGAAGCTGCTGTTACATACGGAAGCGAAGATACACTGCCCGCCTCAGATCCTACGTAATGTTCATCATATGCCATCGTAATTATATAATCCGCATAATGTGCCTGCTCTTCGCGATTATAAAATGCAGTAAATGCACTTGGAACATAATTATCCACGGATAAGATTAAATCATTCGCATGGCACTTCAGCGACAATTCCCTGATGAACTGCACATAGGCATCCCCTGCTTCCGCTTTTAGTGATTCAAAATCAACATTAATGCCATCCAGCTTATATTCGATTGCTTTTGCAATCAAAGCACTTACCAAATTCTCACGATAGGTAGTCTTTGCAAGTACTTTTCCGGTATCTACATTTCTCATTACCAAATTACTAACCAATCCCCACACTTCCATATCGTGTGCGTGGCAATAGGATACATAATCCGCACTGGCAATGCTGCCAATGGCACCCTTTTCATCCACAAGATAAAACCAAGTTGGTGAAACAACCGTTAGACCCTTTGTCTTGGCAAGTACATTCGCAATCTGTGTATTTGCATAAGCATTCGTTACCTGGTGCCATGCCATTTCAATTCGGTCATCCTTCATGCAATGGCGTTCTTCCCACTTCTTTGTTATCTTACGCTTTGTTGTTTGCATATCGGAAACCTTATTACTCTTTACATAACCGCGAAAACCGTCTTTGCTTGCGACCTGATACCAGTTATCAAAGGTTTGTAAAACGGTTAGTTTTGTTCCCTTCTCAATATCAGCAAGAATCGGGCTCTTTACGCCTCCCCGCAATCGAATTTCCGTACCCTTTGTAGCTTCTACCTGATTAATTTTCTTCGTCTGGTTAAAAATCACCAACCGATTTGGCTTTCTATAAAGCTTATATTCTATATTAGAATTCAATGCTACGTAGTCAAAATTAATCCATATCTCGTTTCCATCTAATTTAATTATTTGTCCGTATTCACCGGCAACCTTTTTTCTACCCCGGTAGTAATCTTCTGTTCCTGGCTCTACCCAAAATGTATCTTGAGATGTCGTATATAAAAGTTTGCTTTCGCTCTCATCCCAATAATATCTAGGGTCAATTTCGTCATGCAAAACATCAAATTTTACATAAATTTCCCCGTCTTCCAGCTTGGCGCTCTGTCCTTCTTTCAGTTGTTGATCCTCTAGTATTATGGCAACCTCATTCGCCCCATGGAGTCCAAAGTATTGTGTCAAATCTGCATGCTCCTTGCTTGGCATGTATCGCTTAATTACTATAACTGCCAAAACCACTATTAAAACAACCAACGTTGCCCCTGCTGCTATCCATAGTTTCCTTTGTTTTTTCATCGTAGTCCACTACCTTCCCTTTATTCATTCGTTTTCAATCCTCACTAGTATAGCATATTTTTTTTTACTTTAAAAGCCGGTCTCATCGACCGGCCTTTGTTCTGGCGTTTGTTTTTAAATAATATCTGTAACATCTTTTTCAAAAGGTTAAAATCGTTTTATTTTTCCTTTGTCAATGACATGCATTACATAGGTGCGCACGATACTGCCATCCATTCCTATAACATAATCCCGCATGTAGCACCCTTCTTCATGCACTTGAATAAACTTATTATCTGGGGCATATTTTTTTGTACTTTTTTCTGTTACTATAATTTCTCTTTTTCTCATGATTATCTCCGTTTTCCCACGCATACCCTTATACGTGATATATTACCCAAAAGTTAACTGATACAATTCTTTTAGTCTTTTTGTGGATATGCCAAAAGGATCTTCCGCCTCCTGCCATCTCGTTGCTTTTATTTGGTCTTTTTTTCGTAAATCCCCTATCCGTTCTTTTCCACGTGTAACTAAAAGCTTACTGATGTCCTGCGCACGTTCATCCTGTAAAAGCAGATGTAAATGTTCCATGCGCCATGGCATCAATTGACACAGCAGAAAGCTGCGTGCACAAAAGTGATTAATTGTCAGTAATTTTTCAATGTCACTTCCACAATCAACAACCAAAAACAAATCCTCCATTCCGGCTTTGTTTTTCACTTCTGCCTCATCCGCAGTCGGTATAAACAACATTTTGTCCAATTGAAACTCACCTCGCACACTTACAAGTTCCGCTTGGTAATAGCGCCTAATCTCCTCATATATATGATTTTTTCCATACTCGGCCACCATTACCTTCTGGAATTTCATGTTAGATGCCATAATTCCAAGTTCCACTGACAATTGCGTTGTACTCTCCGGATTTCCCAGACTGGCAACACCGACTACCCATTTTTTGCTTATCCTCTTATTTTGAAAAAACGTAATGACGCTCCCTTCCAATTTGCTTAACCAATTTGCAGATCTTTCTCTCCGGCATATACGGATTGGTCATTAAGGGAACACGATACACCACATCTCCCAACCGTTTGGACAATTCCTGTATCTCCCGACGTGTTGACATTGTACTAACCAATATCGTATCTTTTTGTTTCCGTAATACATCACTGCAAAGGTTACTTTGTTGCTGCTCCCATGGTCTTGCCCCAGCGACCAGGACTACGAATTGAAAATCTTCATATCCACAGTTTTCCTGAAAAACACCCATATCATACACTTGAATATCACTTTTTCCACTTTCTTTTTCCGCTTCACAAGTGACAAAAGGGCCAAAATTCGGGATATAATGAAAATTTTTTCGCCTTCCCTTTTCTCCACAGAAGTCTTTTTCCCGTACCAGAGAACTACTCTGTATCCACCGATCCTGTGGATTCTCCCTGTAGCAAGCCGGAATATGCAACTGATTCAAACAGCTTGTTAACAGGGTTGCTACAAAAGTCGTTCCTATCCGTGGCTGGCTTCCTACAACCGCAATCTTATAGCTGAGAATATGTTTATCTTCGCTGATTTCTTGTTCTTTCTCCATCATCTGAAAAATTTCACGTGCTTCCGAAAGCGATTGAAGCCGGTTATTTACATCTTCTTCCGTCATTTTTGCTATAATTTTCCGCGTCTTACTCTCTAGCGTGGAATTTTTGAACATTGTTTTTTCCCTCATTTCATCCAAAACAATGCCCAGGCTGTAAATATCCGATTGTACCGTTGCCACATGACTTGTTATTGTTTCCGGTGCGGAATACTGTTTTGTCCCAAAAATTACATTCTCTTTACATCCATCTGATTCTTTTATTGCCAATCCAAAATCAACAATGTGTACCTTATTTTCACGAATAATAAAATGTTCTTGCTTAAAATCCAAATACAAAATTGGTCCTTCCGGATATTCGTGCATAGCGCATACGATGCTTATCATTTGAACTGCATAATGAAAAAACTGTTCTTGCGAAATAAACTGCAATAGAATGGTTTGCAATGACTCTCCGGCAATATATTCCTCGACGATTACAGATGAATCGGGCGATTCAAAAAATTCATATAACGTCGGGATTCCGGAAAATGATAGATTCCTTAGAACGAGAACCTCGTGGTGATGCTGTCTCAAAGCCCAGTCGAAAGGCTTTGCCTGCTTATATATGAAGAGCCTTGAAAGCTCCTTATGTCTTACTAAGTAGACCTCGCTACTACTCCCCTCACCGATTGGATGTAAAAATTCATATTTATCCTCTATTTTCTCTTTGACGTTGTACCTCCTTTCTGCTTGATAAAACATTCTCGCAAATTGTTATATCACATTTTCATCCAGAATGCAAGACATATTTTTTACACTTGTGTATTTTTTTCATGAAATCACTCCTCATTTCCTTGACCATACCTTGTGCTTATCATATAATTATTATAATAAACGCACCATATTTGGTGTTCTGCATATACTATAATTAATTGAAAAAATCTTTACAGAATTGCAGAAAATGTTTATAATGGTAATGCTGTTTACCTCAATTTTTAAAAGTAAGGAAGTGATATTATGAGAATTGAAAAAGTAAACGATTCGCAGATTCGCTGTACTCTTACAAAGGAAGATTTAGCAGAACGACACCTCAAGTTAAGCGAGCTTGCATATGGATCCGAGAAGGCAAAGAACCTTTTCCGCGATATGGTTCAACAAGCTGCCTTTGAGTTCGGCTTTGAAGCTGAGAATATACCGCTTATGATTGAGGCCATCCCTCTTTCTACGGATGCGATTATTTTAATCATTACCAAAGTAGAATATCCGGAAGAACTTGATACACGCTTTTCCCAATTCTCAGCAGCATCCGAAGATGATGACTTCGAAGCAGAAGTCCCATTCCCGGAAGCCCCCTTGTTGGAAGGTGCAGAGGATATCCTCCATTTATTAAATAAATTAAAAGAGAATGCTGCCCCGAAGAATGCCGATACCGAGAAACGGAATGCTGATTCAGGTGAGAAGCAGGCGAAGGATATTTCCGCAAAGAGTGAGTCAGCAAAGCCTACGACCAAGTTATTTGTTATGAATTCTCTTAGTGAGGTTGAAGAAGCAGCGCACGTGGTTGCTGACATTTATTCCGGAGTTAACAACTTGTATCATAACACGAAGGATCAGAAGTACTATTTATTCCTTCATCGTAACGAGGAGAGCGTGGAAGATTTTAATAAGATTTGTAATGTTTTGTCAGAGTATGCGAAACAACAACGTGTATCGACTGCAACGGAAGCGTTTTTTGCTGAGCACTTCCCACCAATTATTGCCAACGATGCACTACAGACAATCAATCGTTTATAAGAAAAAGAGGCTGCAATTCGCAGCCTCTTGTCTTATTCATTTCTTATGCCTGAGTTGCTAAAAACTCATTGATTGTATCTACTAACTGGTCTGCATCCACACCATGAACTGCAGCAGCATCTTCAATAGACTCCATCTGAGAAGATGGGCAACCAAGACAATGCATACCAATTCCTAAAAGGATTGGCGCCACATTCTCGTTAATGTTCAATAACTCACCAATCATGGTCTGTTTCGTTACCTGAGCCATTTATACTTCCTCCTTAAAAATAACATACTATGGGATTCATTATAACCCTTTCCTTGAAAAAAAGCAATTCTTTCCCATTAGATACTTGAAAATATTCGCTAAATGTATTACAATGTCCGTAGGTTAGGAAGCTTAATTTCTTAATAAAATTTTGTAAGGAGGATATTACTATGGCATATGTTATTTCTGACGCATGTGTAATGTGCGGAACATGTGAAGGACAGTGTCCAGTTGGCGCTATCAGCCAGGGAGATACTCAGTACCAGATTGACGAGAGCGCATGTGTAGAATGCGGTACTTGTGCAGGTGCTTGCCCAGTTGGTGCAATCAGCAACTAATCACATATTATACACAAGTAAGCTGTTATGTTTCGGTTGCAACGTTAACCGATTGCGTAACAGCTTCTTTTTTATTTTTCGCCAGTTCTTCTTTTAACTTTGCAGCTTTCTCTCTCTGCCCCCATCGAAATTTTGAGGCACGTTTTACCTTCCCTACTTGATTTCGAATTGCTTCGTCTAATTTCTGATAACGCCGCTCCTGATTCCGATCCATCATTTCAGCCAGGCACTGCATTTCATCTCGCATTCCCTCCGTTAATTCTTTTCCGATGAGTTCCTTATTTTCCAGTATCGCCAGTCGAACGGCATCCGCAATCATTTCTTGAAATTTTTGCATTTTTTCTTCCTTTGAAGCGGTATAATCTTTGAATGAAGATGTCGAATTCATGTAATCATGCATTTCCATTCCCACTTGCGTTCGAATTGCATTCAGCTGATACCCCTCTTCCTTTAACTCTTTGATGTTCCGAAACATGTCCAACTGTTCTTCATAATATACCCTGTGCCCCAGTTCATTCCGTGGGATAGTAAGCTGCAATTCCTCTTCCCAGTACCGTAATGTATGTGCATGTACATTTAAAATATTTGCCGCCTCTGTTATTGTATAGCGGTTATTCATGTCAATCCCTCCCGATTTATGTTCTAACCCTAGTGTAAAGCCAAGTTCACTTGAAGGCAAGAAGAACCTATCGCAATATTTGACAAAAAAAGAGACTCCTTTCGGAATCTCTTATGATGGTCGCGGCATCTCCAAATTTGCAAATCGTGTATGTTCACCAATCCATGCCAAATTAATGGTTCCCGTAGGGCCATTTCTTTGCTTGGCAATAATTACTTCTGCCATACCCTTATCCGCCGTATCTTTATTATAATATTCATCACGATACAAAAACATAACCACGTCAGCGTCCTGCTCGATTGCTCCGGATTCACGCAAATCCGAAAGCATTGGTCGATGATCCGGTCTCTGTTCTACCGCACGACTAAGCTGAGACAATGCTACTACCGGCACCTGCAATTCACGGGCAAGAGCCTTTAACGAACGAGAAATATCCGATATTTCCTGTTGCCTGCTCTCAGACTTTCCGGATCCGCTCATTAACTGTAAATAGTCGATGATAACAATCGATAAATCGTATTCTAACTTGTATTTTCGACATTTGGAGCGTAGCTCTGTTACGGTAATTCCAGGTGTGTCATCAATAATCAACCGAGACTCACCCAAAACGCCGGCGCCTTCCACCAGTCGTTCCCATTCCTCCGCATTCAAATTTCCGTTTCGGAGCGTCTGAGCATCCACACGGGACTCTGCAGATAAGAAACGGTTCATAAGCTGCTCCTTTGACATTTCCAACGAAAATATTGCTGTTGTTTTTTTCTCCTTTACAGCAATATGCTGTGCAATATTAAGGACGAATGCTGTCTTTCCCATAGAAGGTCTTGCTGCCAAAAGCACCAAATCCGAGGGTTGCAATCCACTGGTTCGATAATCTAAATCGATAAATCCTGTGGCGATTCCCGTTACATTACCAGTATTCTGCGAAGCCTTCTCAACTTTCTTCAGCACATTCATAACTACTTGTTTTACTGGAACAAATTCACCCGTCGCACGCGATTGTAACAGATTAAAAATGTCCTTCTCCGTCGATGCCAAAATATCATCAAGCGGTTCCTCTCCCTGATAGCATCGGTTTGCTATGCCTTCCGTAACACGTATCAATTTACGTTCTATAGAAAGCTCTGCTACAATGGTTGCATAATAACGTACATTGGCAGATGTTGGTACCGCATTAATAATTTGCATGATATATTCCGTGCTGGTAATATACTCCGGCGCACCCTTCTCTTTCAGACGTGCCACAGTAGTTACCGGATCCACTGGCTGTCCTTCGTTGTAAAGCTCCACCATGGTGTCAAATAAAAATCCCAACTGCTGGCTGTAAAAATCATCTGAAATTACAATATCTGATGCCGCCGTAATCGCATCCTTATCCATTAGCATAGAACCAATAACCGACTCTTCCGCCTCCTGATTGTGCGGCATCACCCGTTTATTAATTGAAACTTCTTCCATGTTCTGCTCCTAGTTCTCCACAACCTTCACACGAAGTGTCGCTGTCACCTTCGAATGAAGTTTAATTGGAACCTCTGTCACCCCAAGGCTACGAATTGGCTCTTCTAACTGCATTTTCTTCTTATCAAGGGCAAGGCCCAACTGTTCCTTCGCTGCCTGCGCGATTTCCTTTGTGGACACAGATCCAAACGTTCTTCCGCCCTCACCGGCCTTAATCTTAACGGTAACTGACTTGTCCTCAAGGCTGGCCGCCAAAGCCTTTGCATGATCCAAATTCTCCTGTGCCACTTTTTCCTCATTCTTATTCTGTAATTTTAAATCATTTAAATTCTTTGCATTTGCTTCCACAGCCATCTTCTTAACCAAAAGATTCCGTGCATAACCCTGACTTACTTCAATAATATCTCCTTTTTTTCCATGAGATTTCACATCCTGTAATAAAATTAATTTCATTGTTCAATATCTCCCTCTTCAATCATGATATCCAAAGTTTCCTTTAGTTTCTCCTTAGCTTCCTCTATGGTTACATCTTCTAACTGCGCACCCGCCACATTCAAGTGTCCACCGCCTCCAAGACGTTCCATAATAATCTGTACGTTTACTTCGTCAATTGACCGTGAGCTGATAAAAATCTTGCCCCGATAGCTTGTCAAAACAAACGATGCTTTGATTCCAACTATATCTAGTAACTCATTTGCAGCCTGTGCACCAGCAATGGTTGGACTTTCTAAATGCTCACTGTCACAGGTCGAGATGGCAAATACATCCCGATAGACTTCTGCCAGCCGGACGGCCTCTGCTCTGGCCTTATAAGATTGCATATCATTACGCAACATCTTACGTACGCGCACCACATCGGCTCCGCTCCGTCGCAAATAAGCAGCTGCCTCAAATGTCCGCACACCGGTCTTTGTCATAAAATTATTCGTATCAATCAAAATACCTGCATACAAGGTATCAGCTTCCACATCACCAAGCTTAATATCTTCTGAAAAATACTGCAATACCTCAGAGATCATCTCACAAGTAGAAGATGCGTATGGTTCGATATACGATAAAACAGCACTATCAATCACTTCTGCGCCCTGACGATGATGGTCAAATACCACAATGGTTTTCACATGAGACAAAAGCTCCGGACACTCCGTATAAGACGGCTTGTTTGTATCTACTACCACAACCACTGTATTCTTATCCACCAGCTCCAATGCCTCGTTGCTGGTTACAAACATTTTTTCACTATAACCGTTTTCTTCATTAAATCGCTCTTTTACCGGCCTTAAAGAAGAACTGACGCTATTTAAAACAATATACGCTCGCTTTCCAAGAACATTCGCTGCACGATAAATACCTACCGCCGCACCCAGTGCATCCACATCACTTATAGAATGTCCCATAACAATTACTTGTTCTTTACTCTCAAGAATCTCACGTAAAGCCTGCGCCTTTACACGCGCCTTCACACGTGTTGTCTTATCCACCTGTTGCGTCTTTCCACCATAATAGGAAATCTTCTCCGGTGTCTTAACAACTGCCTGATCGCCTCCACGTCCTAATGCCAAATCAATGGCAGCACGCGTGTATTCATAATTCTGCGTGTACGTTTTACTTCCGTTACCAATACCAATACTCAGGGTAATGGCCATTTCATTACCAATCTTAATGCTCTTAACATCTTCTATCAAGCTAAAGCGATCTTCCTCAAGATCATCCAAATACTTTCGCTTAAATACAATAAAGTACTTATCCTTCTCAATCTTCTTAACAATACCGTCGCTATTGCCAAAGTACTTATTCACCTTTCGATCCACCAACGCGATCAAAAGAGAACGCTTCACTTCTTCGATACTTTCCAGTGCCTCTTCATAATTATCAATATAGACAAGTGCGGAAACCAGCTTCTGTTCTTCATTCTCTTTCAAGCTTTCCTGAAGTTGCGTTTCATCAAACATGTACATAACGAACAAGCTCTCGAACTCATTCACAGCTTCCTTTCGGTCCTCCACCTCATGTGCGCTGTCATCAATAAACACACGACGAATAATCAGGTGATAAAAAACATCATCTTCTGTAATATACAAATGATGCTCATCCACAACTTTATGTAACATTTCCTTTGTGACCGTAGGAATTAAAGCAGTTATAGACTTGTGAAATCCCTTCGTAGTTTCAAAATGCTCTACAAACCTTTGATTCTGCCAAAGAACCTTGCCATCCGCATCCATAAGTACATATGGCACTTCAAATTCGTCTAATAAATAGCGTTGCATCACACCATACGCCGTTGCATAATCTGTCAATGCAGATTTTGCGTATGGCTTCATTGCCATACCAATTCCTACTGCAATTACCACATAAAGCGACGACAATCCGATTACTAAAAATCCGGATTGTGGATAGAAATAAAAAATAATCCCATCCATTGCAATTAATAATATCAGTAAAGCCGCCGGAACGGTATACAATCCTCGAAACCTATTCTTCATTGGGTCCTCCCCTTTTCATAAATTTGAGTATACACTTATGTACATTATACCATTATTCTATCAATCTGCAAAGTTTTCCTTGTATGAAAAAACAGGACCCGTAAGCTACGAGTCCTGCGCTTTTTTAAAATTATGCATATAAAGGATACTTGTCAGTTAATCCTTTTACTAATTCTTTTGCTTTCTCAACGCCTTCGCCTTCGCGCTCATCGATTGCAAGACGAATTGCCTCTGCAACAACAACCATATCTTCCTCTTTAAATCCACGGCTTGTTACTGCTGCCGTTCCAAGACGAATACCGCTTGTTACAAATGGAGAAGCCGGATCGTTTGGAATGGTGTTCTTGTTACAGGTAATGTTTGCGGAATCAAGTAATTTCTCGCACTCTTTACCGGTAATATTTTTGTTAAGAAGGCTTACTAACATCAAATGGTTATCGGTACCACCGGATACAATTTCAAACCCTCTCTTGATTAATTCTTCTGCTAATGTAGCGCAGTTCTTTAAAATCTGCTGCTGATAAACCTTAAATTCCGGAGATAATGCTTCTTTAAAGCAAACTGCCTTTGCTGCGATGGTGTGCATCAAAGGACCACCCTGAATTCCCGGGAAAATTGCTTTATTGAAGTTGAACTTCTTATTTGCCTCTTCGGTTGCCATAATCATACCACCACGTGGTCCACGAAGCGTCTTGTGTGTTGTGGTTGTAGCAACATCTACGTATGGGAATGGACTTGGATGAAGTCCGGTAGCTACCAAACCTGCGATATGTGCAATGTCTGCCATAAGTACTGCACCAACTTCATCAGCAATCTCTCTAAACTTCTTGAAGTCAATGATTCTTGCATATGCGGAAGCACCACAAATAATCATTTTTGGCTTGCACTCTAATGCAATTCTTCTAACTTCATCATAATCAATGAATCCTTCATCGTTAACGCCATACGGTACAACGTTGAAATATTTACCGGACATGTTTACTGGACTTCCATGTGAAAGATGTCCGCCATGATCAAGTGACATACCCATATAGGTATCGCCCGGCTCCAATACTGCGAAGAACACACCCATGTTTGCCTGGGCACCGGAATGTGGCTGCACATTTACATAATCACAGTGGAAAATCTCTTTTGCTCTTTCTCTAGCAAGATTCTCAACAACGTCTACGCACTCACATCCACCGTAGTATCTTTTTCCAGGATATCCCTCAGCATACTTATTAGTAAGCTGACTTCCCATTGCTGCCATAACGGCTTTGCTAACCACATTTTCTGATGCAATCAATTCAATATGGCTCTGCTGTCTGTCATTCTCGGCTGTAATCGCAGCCGCGATTTCAGGGTCTACTTTCTGAATTTCATCAAAGGTAAACATTCCCTTTCCTCCTCAATTACATACTTTTTTTATAAATGGTTCGTGACTTTTCACTCCACTTCCCATTATAACAATCTCCTTTTAGAAACTCAATGGAAATATTGAAAAATTTTCTGTTGATTCTCGCTTTTAATTTAGTATAATAAAATAGTTATAACTATTCTGTCAATTTGAAAGGAGAAAGCAATGCGCTACCCTGCATTTTTAAAAAAGAACGGAACCATCGGATTCGTGGCACCATCCTTAGGCTGCGCGACCGAACCCTATATCAGTCGATTCGCCTCGGCACAGCAGAAATTATCCGCCCTTGGTCATACCTTCAAGTTCGGACCTAACTGCTCTATTTGTGAGGGAATCGGCATCAGCAACACACCCACCAACTGTGGCGAAGAACTTAATTCTATGTACAAAAGCGCTGACTGCGATGCCATTATCTCCTGTGGCGGTGGTGAAATGATGTGCGAAGTTGTCCCATTTATGGATTTTGACGGCATCCGTGCGACACAACCGAAATGGTACATGGGCTATTCCGATAACACGAACTTTACGTTTACTTCTGCTACACTGGCCGATACAGCTGCCATTTACGGTCCTTGCATAGGCGATTTTGGCATGGAGCCATGGCATCCCGCAATTTCAGATGCCTATGCACTCTTAACCGGAAGTAAACTTCACTTTAAGAACTACGACAAATGGGAGTTGGATTCAGAAGAAAGTGCTGGCCCCAATGATCCGTATCATGTAACGGAACCAACGATTATGAAGGCTTTTTGTGCCGACACCACCGCACCGATTACCTTCGAAGGGCGCCTAATCGGTGGTTGTATGGACTGCCTGGAAAATCTGATTGGTACACCTTACGACAAGGTAACCGATTTTGCTGATCGCTACCGCGAAGATGGCATTATTTGGTTCTTAGAATCTTGCGAGTTAAACGTTTTTTCCATTCGCCGTACCATCTGGCACATGAAAGCCGCCGGCTGGTTTCAACACGTAAAGGGCTTCCTGATTGGCCGCCCGGGAATTTTTGGCGAAGAGCTTTTTGGCTTGGACCAATACAAGGCCGTCACCGATTTATTGTCGGAATACAACGTGCCTATTCTAATGGACTTAGATATCGGCCACCACCCGCCAATGATTCCGATGTTGTGCGGTGGCTATGCCAAGGTAGAATTTTCAGAAGAAAAGAATGAATTTGGTATTACGTATGAATTAAAATAGAAAATAAGACACCCCGCATAAACAAATTTGAACAATGGGAATGTATTTCGCAAGGAATAGAAAACGGCGATAAGCCGGCTATTCCTTCGCGTTTTCATACTTCTGTCATAGTCCTTCTCCTGTTTCCAATTTCTTTCAAAAAAGCCTCCGCTTCTTCACGATGCTTAAAGATATGAATTTCTTTATCCGCATATTTTTCCAAAAGTGCGATAACCTGAGGCTTACTCTGTTCGTTATAGTTTTTGATAAATTCCAAAAACTCCGAATCTTCCTCGTTCACATCCTCAACCCACGGCAAATCCGTCCGTTCTTTTCCCCTTCTATCCAATGCCCCTTTAAGACAAACATCTACCGAATAGTCCAGAAAAAATACCGTATCACACACCTTTAGTCTCATTTCTATTGTCGAGCCGTAATTTCCGTCAATAATCCAACGTTCCTTCTTTATCTCGTCTGCTAAGCGCTGTCGAAAAACAGGTTTTCCCACAGTTGTCTTATCTGCATTCCAATTCAGCATATCCAAATGAACCAGCGGAATGCCGGTAATTTCATGCAGCGCTCTCGAAAATGTACTTTTACCGCCCCCCGGGCAGCCAATTACCATAACTCTGTTCATAAAATAGTATCCTCTCTAACCGAATCCGTGCGCATCCTCGCGGAGCGTTTAACTCAGTCGGAGCTTAAGCCCCGACTGAGTTAAATCTACACTTGGAGTGCCCTGATGCTGGCAGCACCAAGCACAAGCATCAACACGCCCACCGCGAAAAAGCAGGCGGAGCTTCCCAGTCCAGACAGCGCTGCTGCCGCAAACAGGGTTACAACCTCCAACAAATTCACTCCCATGTTAAAAACGCTCAAAACCTCAGCGCGCTTTTCACCAAGTCCAATTTTATCCACCAATCGATTCTGAACTTCTTCAAAAATATAAGATGGCACCGTTATCAAAAGCGGAAGCAAAAGCATCAACAGAATTACCAGGATTGGCTGTGATGCCCAGCCGAACAATAACATCGCGCCACCTGCCATGCAAAAGCAGATTGCAAATGCCACAGACGCATGTTTTTCGTCCACTTTAGCAAGAATTTTTTCCGCCAAAAGTTCCACCACCGAGTAGCCCAAAATAATGGGGCTCATCCACTCTTCCTTAAGTCCGCAAACCATTAGCTTCTCCACATAGAAAAAGTTCACCAGCAAAAATCCCATGCTAACACAAGACAAAATCAGCACCACGAATGCGGTTTCCTTTCTAAGCAAAAGCCCCCTCGTTTTTTGCCCCTTTGTTAGCTTTTCCTGTTTCTGCCTGCCTTCCCGGTGCTCCTTCGGAATCCCCAGACTCACCACGCAACCAAGAAAACTGCTTCCAATGGTTGCCACAAGCAATCCCTCTACTCCTAGCATAGCATAAATCCCCGCATATGCAACTGTACTAATCAGAAACCCTACCGTTCCGCAGTTTCCTACGTGTGCCGTTTTTACCAAAAATTCCTCTGACGGAAGCATCGTGTACAAATATGCGCTCTGGGTTCCGGAAGAAAAGCATGCCGCCATACCCTCAATAATCGCTTCCACATAAAACAATGCCAGACTTTTTTGTAAAAATGCCACCAACAGCATACTTCGTGCCACAAATAACAGCATTTGTGCCATTACCAGTGTATTTCGATATCCGATTCTATCTGTAATTTTCCCTGCCGGAATCTCAAACCCAAAGATTACCATGGACAACACAGCCTGCAACATGAAAAACTGTTCCACGCTGATTCCGGCCTTTGTCCTTACCAAAAGCGCCACCGGCGCATAAAATACCAGCCCATTAAATAAAGCTGTCAAATCTAATGCATCTATTTTTTTACGTAACATATTCTAATCCCTCACCGGTCAGGCGATAACAGGTATCGCAGACCTCTTCCAAATATTTTCGGTCGTGGGAAACACTGATAACCGCTCCGGGAAATGTTTTTACCATCTGCCGAATCACCGGTGCCGACAACGGCGAAAAGTTTCGGGTGGGCTCATCTAATAACAGCACATTTGCCCCCGAAAGGCTCATTTTCAGCAAAAATACCTTTGCCATCTGTCCACCGGAAAGCTCCCCCATGGGATGCTCCATTTCTTCTGCCGTATATTTGAGGGACCCCAAATAGGTGCGAATCCGGGTGCGTTCCTCCTTGTCGCCGCTTACATTTAAAAATTCAACCGGGGACTGAGCCAGATTTAACTGCTCTTCGTAATTTTGTGGCATATATGCCACATGTATGTCTTTGCGCAAAAGCATTTCCTCTGCAATCTTGTTAAGAAGGGTGGTTTTGCCGCAACCATTTTTTCCGATAATGGCCACCTTAGCGGCACCTCGAACCTCTAAGGCGATGTCTTTTGCCAAAATTCGTTCCCCATTCGGTGTCACAAGCCTATCAAGCGAATACGTGAGCACCACCTTCCCTGCCGGAATCGGCTCTTTTCCAAGCTTGAAAAAGATTGCTTCTTCATAATCCGGCATGGTGGTCATGTTTTCATCTTCCTTGCGAAACCGTCGTTCCATGGATTTCAGGGTGTGGATCTTATCCTTTAAATTCTTCGCTTCCGCCGGACTTTGTCTGCTGCAAATCTCCTGCTGATAAGCCACTTTTTGATAAACCCTTTGGAAACGCTCATCGCGAAGCTGCTTCTCTCGCTTTTCCATCATCGCTTGTTTTCTTTGATGTTCAAAGGCCTGTGTCCGATTTTTCAAATATTCCTCATAAGAGGTTTTGGCTATGGCGTAGCGGAACTTCGTCTTCCGCATCACCTGCTCAAAATGGATTACCTTGTTAGCGACCCGTGAAATCAGGGTTTCATCGTGGGAGATAAATAATAAACTATGCTCCCATGACTTCATCACCCCTTCCAATACCTCTAGGGTTTCAATATCCAAATCGTTAGACGGCTCATCCAATAATAGCACTGTGGGATTTTTCAACAAAATCCGCATCAGCTGTGCCTTAATCCGCTCACCGCCAGATAAAGTTCCCATCCTTTGATCTTCATAGAAACATTCCGCACTCATCTGAAAGTCGCCGGCAAGTTTGCTTAATTCCTTCGGTGTTTTTTCAAAAAAAGCTTCTTCTTCCGAAAAATACTCGTAAACCGTCTTTTCTCTGTCTTCAGCAGGCAACTGTTGTGGCAGATATCCCAGGGTCTCTTTTCCTAAAATCCGCTCACCACTGCACTCTGCATAGTCCTCCACCAGCTTCGGATCATAGAGCCATTTCATCAGCGTGGACTTTCCATTTCCCTCCTCGCCGATAAGCACCGCTTTGTCCCCGTCCTGCAAAATGCAATGAAAATCCTCAATTATTACACGTAAATCTTTTCGATGGTTTATTGTCAATTCTTTTATCTGTATCATAATGCCTCCCATCTGTGGGACGTTTGCCTCAACACCGCTACTGACATAAAAAAGAGCCAACTCTTGCGTATGCAAAAATTGGCTCACACAAATACACCTATTCTATTGTAATATCAATCACCACAATAAAAAGGCAAATATAAGCGTAATCCATGATTTAAGCACACACAAACAACACGGCACGATTCTCGCATCGTCCCACCTATCGTTCTACATACTGTGTTACTCAAAATCAATGTTTACTGCTCACTTTCTTCACCTTTCCACGTAATGTGTCTTTCTGTATGATTTGTAGTCTCCTACATCCCGAAGTATAACACATCGAATTGCACTTTTCAATAAAATTCTTTTTTTATACACTCCATGTCACCGGTCTTGTCAAAAAACACTCCCGATAATCACTGTGCATCTTCTCTTCTTCGCTCTCCGTTATGGTTTCGTGCGCAAAACGATATCGATGGCATAGGCGCAATAGCTCCAAATATGATAAGTCCGGAACTTCCTGCTCGCATTTTTGCAAAATATGAAACTTGCTGGAACAGCTTTTTCCGGTATAGTAAAAATACTCCGAAAGTGCCGTAACAAGTACAATCTGTGCCAAAATTCTGGTCGTCGGGTTGGCACGCATCGCTTTGTATGCTTCCATTTTCTCAGGAGCTTTCTGCCAGTACAACCTTTCCAATTTTTCATTTAACCGCATGGACTCGACGACATCCTCACGAGTCGGGCATTCCATCCCTGAAATGATATCCTCTCCATAAATGATCTTCCCACTGTCTAACATACGAAAAACCTCAATCGGAAGATTGACCAGATCCGCATCTTCTTCGGAAACTTCAAAATCCACCCAATAGGGATGCTTCAAATGATTTTCATTGTAAATCACGCGTGCGATTGGAATATCGCGGTTTGTCATTTCCTCAACCTTGTCAATCATCGCCAGAACCTTCTGTTTTGCCTCCCAATAATTGCAATCACTACGGATTATAGTGACCAAATCAATGTCGCTTCCCGGTCTTCCGGTATATGTATCATCCGAAAGCGACCCTACCAACACCACTGCCTTTACAAAATCCGTTGCACTAGCTTCCTCTTGAAATACGCGAATAATTTCCCAAGCCCGCTCTTTTTCCAAATTCTTCATTTTCCCTCCTCATTTACAATAATCATTTTTTCTCAAGCATCACCAGATACTCCGTGGTTCCCTCCTCGAACTTTTTCGTATCCGTAGCATGAAACCCATGTCTGGCGTAAAAGCGAATCGCATCCACATTCTTCTCAATCGCCCATAAAAAGCTGACCGTATAGTTTTCCTTTGCAAATTCGATCAAGGCTGCCCCAACTCCCTGACCTTGGAAAAAGTAATCCACATAAAGCTCAACGATTTCATTCCCATCGATGTGGATGAACCCCTTTACAATGCCATCATCATAGACAAACATTTTTTCCAGTAGCTCCGGCTTTTTTAATTCTTCCGCAACGCTTAACACCTGCAATTCACCAAAAGAGTAATCATCATCCTGAAAAATCGGTCTAAACTTCATACGCTTTACAAACACAAGAATTTCCGCGATTCTGGAAATGTCTTTTGTCGTTGCTTTTCTGATCACATGACTTAACGGTGTAACATACTCCATCGGTGTAAATCGAATTCCATTTTTTTCCTGCTCCGTGTCCGTTTCCACAAAACCAAGCTTTTTATAAAACTCCACCGCATAAGGCGAGGAATTCACGGTAATCGTCAGCTCGCTGTCCCCTTTTGCACGAAGCTCCCCAAGGATATGTTCAAACAACTTCTTGCCAATCCCCTGTTTATGATATTGCTTTTTCACAAAAGCCAACATAATATGGGTTCCCTTGCGCATGGTCATTACTCCGACGATTTCCTCTTTTACAACTGCAACAAACATGGGAAAACTTCCGCTTTTGACCCCCGCCTTAAAACCATCATTTTCAATAACATCCTTGACAAAAGATGCTACACCCTCCGGTGGATAATCCGGAGCTTCAAATTCCATGAAAACTTCCAATACAACATCTAATGCTTGCTTAATCTCTGAATCCTGTACCCTTCTTATTTCCATTATTCCACCTACCTCTCTAAAAAACCCTATAATATTTTCATTATATCACAAAACTTTCTTCATTTTTCAATAAAAAAGCTTCCACAACGTATTCTACGAAGTGAAAGCTTTCTGCTTATTCTTTTGATTCTAGTCATTCTGTATTTATATGTGTCCCACGCGAAATTTACACAACAATCTCGGCCTTACTTCCACCGCTTCGCTGTTTCGTTACTACAACCTGTTTTTCTATACGTTCTTTCAAATCCGCTACGTGAGAAATAATGCCTACCAGACGATTTCCTTCCGTCAATCCTGCTAAAGCACGATAAGCCTGGTCTAATGCCTCCGGATCCAGGGAACCAAATCCTTCATCTACAAACAAAGTATCTATTTGAATTCCACCTGCCGCAGACTGCACTTCATCCGAAAGTCCCAACGCTAACGACAGCGATGCCATAAATGACTCCCCTCCGGATAATGTTTTTACACTACGCTGTGTACCATTGTAATGATCCAGCACATTCAAATCCAAACCGGATTGAGATTTCGCATTATCTGCCTCTTTTTTCCGCACCAACTCATATTGTCCATCCGACATAGTTAAAAAGCGCAAATTCGCCTTCCGAATAATACGATCAAAATAAGTTGTCTGCACATATGTTTCCAGCATAATCTTCTCACGCCCGGATAATTTTCCATTGGCCGTATCTGCCAGTGCCTTCACCCACTGTAGCTTTTTTTCGGTTTCTGATATTGCTTCTGCCTCCTTTACGAGACTCTCCCTTACATCTTTGTGAATCTGCAATCTGGTGCTAAACCGACGCAGATTTTGTTCAAAAGCGCTTCGTTTCCCTTCACAATCTGCCTTTTTCGCTCTTTCCTCCTCTAAATTCGGGGCTTCAGACTGTGCTAAAATTTCTTCACTATTCTTAATGTATGATTTAATTTCTGTGATACTATCTGCAATATCCTTGCACTTTCTATCAATTTCTTCAAATTTCTTGTCCAATGCCTGGATTCTATTTTGAATTTCTTCTTTTTTTGCCACGGCATCTATGTAGTTGCGGAATTTTAAATCTCTTTTCTTTTCATCCATGTGTTTTTGTGCCTCTGACAACTTCGTTCTACTGGTTGCCAGAGCTACTTCCGCTTCCTTCTCCTTCTCTATCAGCCCTTGTAATTCCTGTTCCAGTACCGGTACTTCCTCCTGAAGCTTTGCTTTTTCTTCTTGCAATGCCTCTTGCTGTACTATGAATTGCTTCAGTTCTTCTTGTTTATGAATCCCTTCTTCCAGCTGTTTTCTAAGCTCTGGCAAAATTTCCTCTAATTTGACTGCTCCAAGAAGTTGCTCACTTGTTTTTTCGAGTTCTTGCTCATTCCGATCCATCCGCTCTTTCCAAACTCCGGCCTCCTGCGCACTATGGTCTCTCTTACTGCGTGCCTTCTCCAATGCTTTTTTGGCTGCGGATAGTTCCTGTTCTGTCGGAACCTCCCTGGCTCTTACCGCTGGTTTTGGATGTTCTAAAGAACCACAGACCGGGCAAGGACACCCTATCTTCAATGTTTCTGCCAAAATTCCTGCCTGTCCATCATAGAATTTCCGCTCCAAACCAATATACGTGGTATTATAGTCATCATATATGTCCGCGTCTGACACATACTGTGCCTGCGCAGCTTGAAACCCTGTCTGGCTCTCCCTGTAACTTCGTTCTAACGTCTCTAAATGATTCAAGTCGCTTATTATTCGTTCCACACGCTCTAGTTCGCCCTGTACACGCACCAGCGTCTCGCCGGAATCTTTCCAGTCCTGTAAGCGTTCCTGTTTCTCGGTGAGTTCAGCTTCTTTTGCTGTCCGTTTCTTTTCATAATTCTCCTTCTTATCCAAAAGCCCCTGTTCCGACACTTCCAGTTGCCTCAACTCCCGTTCCAATGTTTCTAATGCTTCGTAATTTGGTAGCTCTGCCTCTATCATTCCCAGCTCCTGATTCAGCGGTTCTTTCTCCTTAATGCGTTCTTTTTCCGCTTCGAACTGTTGTAATAGGGATATATATTCCGGTTCCAACGTCTTTAACTCTGCTTTTTTCTGCGCCAGCGTTACTCTGGTCTGCTCCAAAGTCTCTCCCACACCAATTCGTTGGTTAATCTCTCCCAATTCCTCTTTCAATCGATTCTGCTGTGTTTCGCATTCCTTATAACGTTCCATATCAACTTCCAGCAGCCGGTCAAGCAGTTTTATCACATCTTCCAAAAGCATCTCCCCTGCCTTCGCTTTTGCAACCTCTAGGGAAAGCACATCGGCTTCCTCGGCCTCCATTCGTGCGATATCCTGCTGCACACGTTTTTTCGCATCTTCCACTTGAACCCAAACTTGTTTACGCTCATTTTCCAACATGTCCTGCAATTTCCGGTACTCATCCGTCTTAAAAAGCTGGCGAAAAATGGCAATTCGTTCCTTCGTATCCGCCAAAAGCAACTTTCTGAAATCTCCCTGCGCCAACATGGCTATCTGTCCAAACTGCTGCCTGTTTATCCCCAAAATCTCCTCCACTGCTGCCGTTACATCCTTCGCTTTTGTCACCACACGCCCATCGGGATAATGAAGTTCCGCATCTGCCGCCTGCTTGGTAAACCCGTCCCCTCGCTTTGCTGGGCGCATATACTCCGGATTACGTTTTAAATAATACTCTTTGCCTTGATGAAGGAATCGGAGACTTACTTCCGTAGGCGTCTCCGGGTCCGCGTAATTGGATCGAAGCATACTGCCATCACGACTATCACCACTTGCAGCTCCAAATAAGGCGAAACAGATAGCATCAAAAATCGTTGTTTTCCCAGCCCCGGTATCACCGGTTATCAGATATAATCCCTGACTGCCTAATTTTTCCATCTCTAACTTCTCACATCCGGCATATGGTCCGAATGCTTTCATCGTCAATTCCAGTGGCCTCATATTACTCCTCCCAAACCTTTTTCATGCACTCCACCATGAAGTCTTCTTGCTCTGTATTCAATGGAGAATTGTTCTGTTGTTCGTAAAATTCCGAAAAAATCTCTAATGGTGACTTTTTCTCCACATTCGAAAGTTCAGCCACACTTTGTTGTCCCCGTGTGCGGGCATTATCGTAACTTACTTTCATAAGATTTCGATAGACAATCCGCAATTTTGCAAACGCATCTACAACGTCCTGCTCATCTGTTAAAATTGCATGGATATAGTCGTCTACTGAAGTTCCTTCGTAAGCCTCTTTTGCTATCAATTTCTCGTAGGTTCCGCGGATTTCCCGTAAATCGTGTTTCGGTTTCAATACCCTTTCTCGTACGGTTATATCGCCTTTTTCCCCCATTTCAACAATGGTAACGGACTTCACATGATTTTTCTCTGAAAAAGAATACTTTAATGGCGTTCCGGAATAGCGCAAGGTCTCACGCCCCACCTTCTGCTTTCCGTGCAAATGCCCCAATGCCACATAGTCAAATGGGTCAAAAACACTTGCATCCACGTTATCTAACCCGCCAACTACAATTTCTTCCGATTCGCATCGGGTTGCCCCTGTCACAAACTGATGCGCAAGCAATACGTTTCTTTTTTTCGGATCAACCTGCATCTTGTCAATGGCTATACGGCACGCATCCGTATAATCTGCTATCTCCTCTTCCGGAAAAGCCTTTCGTACATCTACCGGCTTCACAAAGGGCAAAAGATATATCATCACCTCACCAAAAGAATCCGTCATACGAACATGCACCACTTCCCCATCATATTTGGGTGCCAAATGAATTCCTGTACTTGAAACCAACGCGCTATGATCTGCAAAACGCACTGCCGAATCATGATTTCCACTGATTGCAAATACTTCCGTCTTACTTTTTGCCAACTGCACCAAGAAATCATCCCACAACGCCACCGCTTCCTCCGGCGGCACAGATCGGTCATAGACATCGCCTGCAATCAATACGGCATCCGGTTTCTCCTCCGCAATAATGTTCAATATTTCTTTTAAAATATACGCCTGATCCTCCAGCATGGAAAATTCATTCACACGCTTGCCTAGATGCAGGTCCGAAATATGTATTAATCTCACGATTTTATCTCCTATATTTCTTCTTTTACCCACAGTTACTATTTTTTAATATTCTTATCATAAAACGCAACAAAACTCTCAAACATTTCGACATCAAGCATATTGCTCAACTTTTTACGGTTCATATGTTTATGAATAAATTCCGCTTTTTCTTTTTCAAATCGCTCTTTATTTTCATCCGCTCTATAATCATAATCCAGTTTTTTACGCCATTTTTCTACGTTACTTTCTATTTCTTGCAAATAATAAGCATCATAATATACATCATTATGTAAACGATCTGCTACCGTTTCGAACGTAAATCGCGGATCATTCTCATATTTCTTCCAATAAGTAAGAAATCCGTACTCGCGTGGCACAACTGGATCCTCCGCGCTATGTACAACCATAACAGAGGCTTTACTTTCACGAAACCCTTTCATCGCACTAGCAGTAGCATAGTCTCCATACTTGATGATTTCGTGTAATTTTACAAATGGCATCATAAGATGTATTCCCACTCCAACCTGCTTTTTCCCTTCAGATTCATATAAATCCGAGGACTTATTAAAACCGGAACACTCAATTACTGCTTTCACCTCGGGATGGTAGGAAAGTACAGCACATGCACTATATGCTCCCCAACTATGTCCAAATAAAACAATTGGAAGCTTCGGAAATTTCCCGCTTTCTTCCACAAAGGAAATTGCATAATCTAAATCAACGACTCCCTGCGGTACTCCGCCAACTCCTTTCCCTTCACTCTCATCATTTCCTGTAGCATCATATGCAAAAACATAATACCCATGCTGTGCAAAATAATTCGCACAATCCAAATAATTATTATGTCCGCCTCCACCAAACCCGTGAGCCATAACCACGATTCCGCGCTGGTCATCCCCAACATGGTATAAATATCCGGCAAGTTTCTGTCCCTTATTTGACTTAAATTCATATTTTGTCCGCAATAACCCCTCAAAATCGCTAACGTAAAACTTATATGGTTCGTAAGTTTTAAATCGCTGATTAAAATTCTCCTCATATATTGCCACAGACATCACCCAATCGGCAATAACTAGAAGGATTAACAAGCAGACTACTATTCCTATAATTATCTTTTTCAAATTTCTTTTTCTTTTACTCATTTGTTATTCTTCACCTTCAGTCTCTAATTGCTGTCATTAACAAAAAAGGCACTCCTCAGAATTACTTCTAAAAAGTGCCTAAAATAATACTTATTCTGCTACGTATGGCATAAGTGCAATGTGTCTTGCTCTCTTGATAGCCACAGTAAGAGCTCTCTGATGTTTTGCACAGTTTCCTGTGATTCTTCTTGGTAAAATCTTACCTCTTTCAGAGACATATCTCTTTAATTTGTTGGTATCCTTGTAGTCGATTACATTATCGTTACCACAGAATACACAAACTTTTTTTCTTCTATGCATGCCACCGCGTCTCTTAGGACCGTCGGCTCTATCACCTTTATTGAAAGCCATGATGTTACCTCCTACTATACTTGGCAGATATTCTGCCATCTTCTATTATTTCTAAAACAATACAATGGACTAGTTGAATGGTAATTCTTCATCTACTCCATCAGGGATGTTCATAAATCCATCCCCTACCGCAGAACTTGGTGCTGGATTTGGAGCCGGCTGCTGATAATTCTGCTGATAACCGCCACCACCGGCATTGTTATCACTTGATGCCTTACTCTCTGCAAATTCCTGCTGTTCAACAACAACATCCGTTGTGTAAACTCTCTGACCATCTTTCTCATAAGAACCGGTCTGAATGCGTCCTTCAACCACAATCTTAGTTCCTTTGTGGAAATATCTTTCCGCAAATTCTCCAGACTTTCCGAATGCCACACATTGAATAAAATCTGCTGTCTGCTCACCATCACGCTTAAAACGACGGTCAACAGCTAAGGTATATCTTGCAACGGCCATAGACTGTGCGCCCTGTGAATAACGGACCTCAGGGTCTCTTGTCAGTCTTCCCATTAAAATTACTTTGTTCATACGATGTCCTCTTTTCTATTTATGCTTCGTCCGCTCTCACGCATAAGTATCTGATAACATTCTCTTCGATACGAAGACGATCCTCAAGCTGTGCTGGAGCTGTAGCTTCTGCATCAAACTGGATAAAGTAATAGAATCCCTCGTTCATCTTCTGGATTTCGTAAGCAAGTTTCTTCTTACCCCAATCATCTACATTAGTGATGGTTCCTCCGAAACGAGTAATCATTTCCTTTACTTTTTCGAGTTTTTCGCTTCTAGCTTCATCCTCTAATTTTACGCTGAGAACGAGTGCTAATTCATATTTGTTCATGCGAATTGTACCTCCTTTTGGTCTCTGGCTCCCAAACTTTAAATTGGGAACAAGGAAAAAATTTATATATCACGAATAGATATTTTATCACATTCAATCCACATTTTCAACTATTTTTTTAATATTTTTTTCAACTTTTACCCTTGGTAGCATGAGCATATGCCCGCATCCATCGCACTTTAATCGAAAATCTGCTCCAATACGTAACACTTCCCATGAATTGCTGCCGCAAGGGTGTTTTTTTTTCATAATTAAATGATTACCTACTTGAATATCCATCTATGCCTCCATCGCCTCAACTGCCTGCCGCATTACTTTCGCAATATCGTCTTGAATCAGCAAATCCGCAGAACTATCTGCCTGCGTTGCACTCTTATTAATCAATACCAGATGTTTTCCTTTAAAATAGTAAACCAAGGATGCTGCCGGATATACTACTAACGATGTTCCTCCTATTATCAATGTATCTGCTGCTGAAATTGCTTTTACAGCGTTCTGAATTACATTCTGATCCAGTCCTTCCTCGTACAATACTACATCCGGACGCACCTTTCCACCACATACGTCGCAAATCGGCTCTCCATCTGCTGCCAACACATAATCTGCGTCAAAGTTCTTACCACAATTTGTACAATAGTTCTTATGCACTGTTCCATGTAGTTCATACACCGTCTTACTTCCGGCCATTTGGTGTAACCCATCAATGTTTTGTGTTACTACGGCCTTTAATTTTCCCATTTCCTCCAATTTTGCCAAAGCATAATGACAATCATTTGGTTTTGCATCCGGGTAGATTAAATTCTTCTTGTAAAAATCGTAAAATTCATCTGGATGCATCATTAAAAAACTATGAGACACCGCTTGCTCCGGGGAAATGTTTCGATTTAATTTTTTACTAAATATTCCATTTGAGCTTCTAAAATCCGGAATATTGCTGGCCGTACTTACTCCTGCACCCCCAAAAAATACGATGTTTTGGCTATTTTTTAATATTTCTGCTAACTTCATGATTTGATTTTCCATGTAAACACCTCATTTCCTCGATTGCATTTTTGCTTATTGTGATGTATAATGCTTTAGATTCTTTTTTATTTGATTATAACACAATACGATGAAAGAGTATAACTATGAACATGATGAAATTTAAAAAATTGCATGGAAGGAAGATAACATTTCCCTTCTCTAATAAGGTAAAAACTAAATATGAAAACTTCAAATCCGGGTTAAAGCATCCAGAACTTTTTTCTTTTCTGTGCCTATACCTTATTGTTCCAATCCTGGTAAATTTTATAATTGAATGTTTAGAGTTAAAGTCCATTTTGTCCGGACTTCGCTTTACATTCACGTCACCCTACGTTTTTATGGCGAATACGTTGATTATAATCATGACATTTATGATTTCATTACTTTTGCGAAAGCGTCATTTTTGGGTAACCTTACTTTCTGTTATTTGGCTTGTATTTGGTACTGCAAACTTTGTTTTGCTATGTAACCGTGTTACACCTTTTACTGCTAACGATTTAATTTTAATTGATGCACTTTTTGAAGTGTTGCAGAAGTACTTTAACTTATTCCAGGTTGGATTATTAGTGATTTTGGGCATTCTTGGCATTATCATCTTAGTGATTATGTTTTTCCGTGCCAAGAAGGAACCTCGCTTGAAGCTTTATTTTAGCATTCCTATGATTGCAGCCTCAATTCTTGTTACCATTGGTGCTATTAAGCTTGGCATTCACTTAAACTACCTTGAGGCTCAGTTCGCAGAATTATCTGCTGCCTACCGAAACAATGGATTTGTCTATTGCTTTACGAATAGTCTGATTGATAATGGCGTAAGCAAGCCAAAGGATTATTCTGCTGAATCTATGCAAGCGATTTTGCAGAATGACCACACTACCTTTTTCTCAGATAAGGCAAAAAAGAAACCAAATGTGATTTTTATCCAATTAGAATCCTTATTTGATGTGGGCGAGTTAAATGATGTTACTTTCTCCGGTGACGTCCTTCCAAATATTAACCGTTTGCAAAAGAAGAATGGTGGATTATTTGAGGCTCCGGTTATTGGTGCCGGTACCGTTAATACAGAATTTGAAGTGCTCACCGGTATGAATATGGACGATTTTGGTGCCGGTGAATATCCATTTAAAACAATTCTAAAGGAAACCACAACAGAAAGTCTTGCTTACAATTTGAAGTCCTACGGATATCATGTACACGCACTTCATAACAACACCGGTAAGTTTTATAGCCGTGATATTGTTTACTCAAATCTTGGATTTGATGATTTTACTTCTGTTGAATATATGCAGAATTACGATCGTACAATTATGGGTTGGGCCAAAGATTATTGCCTGACTGATTATATTTTAAAATGTATGGACCAAACCAAAAAACAGGATCTTGTATATACCATTTCCGTACAGGGACATGGTAGTTACAATGTTTCCGACAGCTACGAACACCACGTTACGATTACAGATATAAGTAAAAAGAAAGAGCCGTACCGTGACCAGCTTGAATATTATGCCAACATGATTTGGGAAATGGATGATTTTATTGGTCAGCTTATCAAAGCCTTAAAAGCACGTGGTGAGGATACTATCCTCGTTGCTTACGGAGATCACTTGCCAAGTCTTGATATTCATGCATCAGAGCTTGACGGACGTAGCGTTTATCAAACCGATTATTTTATTTGGAACAATTGCGGATTGAAGTTTGGACAAAAGGATATTCAGGCTAATGAGCTCAGTTCCTATATTTTGAAAAAACTCGGAATGAGCAATGGTATCATTAATTCCTTCCATCAGCATCATGCCGAAGACTATGATTTTAAGAAAAGTCTGGCGGCATTGGAATACGATATGCTCTATGGAAAACAACTCGTATACGGCGGAAAGAATCCTTACAAACCTACGGATATGCGTTTTGGATTATACCCGATACGAATTACAAACGTAATTCCGGATGATACTGGCGAGAAATCCTATATCGTCCGCGGTGAGAATTTTACAAATTACAGCCGCGTTTACGTTAATGATGAAAAGATTGAAACTCATTTTATTGATAGCAATACCCTACAAGTTGTACCGGATTCTCCTTTGAAACCGAAGGATATGATTACTGTTTGGCAATCACATCTAACTTGTACCGATAGCTACTCATACAATGTAATCCAAATGGAATTAACCGATGAAGCACAGGAAGCATTAGAAATGGAAGAGGAGTCCAGCGAATAAGCTGAACTCCTTTTTTTATGCTATATGAAAAAATATTGTCGCAATCCGGAAATACACCAAAATGGAACAGGTATCCACCACAGTTGTGATAAGCGGAGATGCCATCAAAGCCGGGTCAAGGCCTATCTTCTTGGCTGTTAACGGAAGAACTCCACCAATAAATTTAGCCAGCATAATGGTTACAACCAATGACAGTGCAACCACCATCGCCAATTGCGCATTCTTGTACATTAAGAAAATACGAATGCCGTTTACAACAGCCAATACACATCCCACAATAATTGAAACTCCAAATTCCTTCGCAACCACTTTAAAAATATCCTTAAACACAATTTCATCCAATGCGATACCACGAATAATCAGGGTAGAACTCTGGGATCCACAGTTACCGCCGGTGTCCATTAGCATTGGAATAAATGATACCAGAAGCGGTACGGCTGCAAAAGCGTTCTCGTAGCTTGTAATAATCGTTCCAGTAATTGTGGACGATAACATCAGCACCAGCAACCAGGCTATTCGGTTCTTTGCATGTTTAAAAATCGATGTTTTAAAATACGTATCCTCAGCCGATGTAATCGCTGCCATACGGGTAATATCCTCGGTATTCTCATCCTGCAATACTTCCATCGCATCGTCTACAGTGATAATTCCAACCAGTCGATCATCGTGATCTACTACCGGAAATGCCAGAAATCCATATTTATTAAACATCTTTGCAACGTCTTCCTGATCATCCGCCGTAGACAGCGTAATAATCTTTGTTTCCATGATGTCTTCAATTCGTTCATCATCATTAGAGATTAGCAAATCCTTTACCGTACAAAGACCAATCAACTTACGATTTTCCGTTACATAAACGGTATAGACGGTTTCACTATTGCTGGCCATCTTACGAATACGAGCAATTGCCTCTCCAACTGTCATGTTTTTCTTAATATTTACATATTCCACCGTCATCATAGCGCCGGCAGAATCTTTTGGATATTTTAAAAGCTCATTAATCTGCTTTCTTGTCTTCTCGTCCGTATTTCGTAATATTCTAGCAACTACATTTGCAGGCATTTCCTCAATCATATCTACTGTATCGTCCAGAAACAGATCATCTAAAATCTGCTCTAATTCCTTATCTGTCAAGGAATTTACCAAGGTCGTCTGTGTGTCGTGCTCCATATAAGCAAACACTTCTGCTGCCTCTTCTTTTCCAAGAAGCCGAAATACCAATGGCAACTCTTTTTCATTTAATTCTTCAAAAATTGCCGCCACATCCGCTTCATTGGTATCCGCAAGTAATTCTTTTAACTGCGTATATTTTCTTTGATCTACAAGTTCTTTAATTTTTTCCAAATCATCCTCTAGATAGTTGGTGTCGAAGTATTCTTCCTGCATCTTACCCTCCTATTCTAAAGTAACGCCTGATAAACATCTCGTTTGGAAATTCCACGTTCTTTTGCCACCATTCGCATGGCTTCCTTGTGGTCATATCCCTTCTCTTCAAATTGTTTTACATGCTCTTCTATCGTTATATTTGCATAGGCGTCCCTTTTTTCTTCTTCTATTTGCTGCTTACTTTTCCCTTCGATTACAATAACAAACTCTCCCTTAGGGGCACACCCGCTATAGGCCACCAGTGCCTGGGAAAATGTCGTTCGATCCACATTCTCATATCGTTTTGTAATCTCTTTTACCAGAGAAACACTACGATCGCCTAATGCATCCTGCAATTCTTGCAACGTTTTTACCAAATGATGAGGTGCTTCGTATATTACAATGGTCCGTGTTTCCCGCTTCAATTCGTCCAGAATTCGACCACGTTCTTTCTTATCCTTTGGTAAAAAAGCTTCAAAGCAAAATCGTCTGGTCTTTTGCCCAGACAACGTTAAAGCTGTTACTACTGCGCTAGCTCCCGGCAAAGATGTTACTTCAATTCCCTCTTCGTAACAAATACGAACCAACTCCTCTCCCGGATCCGATATACCAGGAGTACCTGCATCGGTTATTAGCGCAATATTTTTTCCCTCTTTCATCTTTTCCACAAGCTGATAAGCCTTCTCAATCTTATTGAATTCATGATAACTTGTCAAAGGCGTCTTGATTTCAAAGTGATTTAATAGTTTTAAAGAATTCCGGGTATCTTCCGCAGCAATTAAATCCACTTCTTCAAGCGTTCGCAATACGCGCAATGTAATATCTTCCAAATTTCCAATAGGCGTAGCGCACAAATAAAGCATTCCTGCCATAAGATTTCCCTTCCTTTCTCCACTATGGGCTATTGTATAATGCTACGATTTCTTCCGTATATACGCCATTCTTCTTATAAACAATAAGTGGACGCTCCACGGTCATTCGCGGGTTGCCATAAAGACTTCCCTCAATCAGAACCATATTCGGCTCCTTATCAATGTATGGATATACCAAACGCATTCTTTTTGGTTCAATGCGATATTTCATCATTACTGCCATAATTTCAGGAAGTCGAAATGGTCGATGCACCATATAAAATCGACCACCCGGCCGTAACAACACTGCAGCCTGTTTAACCACATCCTCCAATGTGCATAAAATCTCGTGGCGGGCAATGGCCTTTTCACTTTCCGGATTCACCAACCCATGCTTTCCTATCATATAAGGCGGATTGCAGGTTACCACATCATAAGAAGATGCCGCTGCGTAATCAGTGGCATCCTTAATATCTCCGGTAATAATTGTTACCTTCTCCTCCAGATGATTATAGATAACCGAGCGATGTGCCATATCCGCACTATCTTCCTGAATTTCCATTCCCGTAAAATGACTACCCTCGGTTCTTGCCTCTAATAAAATAGGAATCACGCCGGTTCCGGTGCAAAAATCCATTGCAACCTCGCCAGACTTTACCTTTGCAAAACTACTTAAAAGTACTGCATCCATTCCAAAACAAAATCGCTTTGGATCCTGAATAATCTTATATCCATTTCGATTTAAGTCATCTAACCGTTCTCCGGCCTTTAATAAGGAACTCATGAAAGCTTAGAGGAACCTTCTTTATCCTCAAGTGATGCAAGTTCCTTAATTTCTTCTGCAGTAACCTGCACTTTTCTACGCTTCGGCTTGAATTTCAATTCATTCACATGGAACTCTTCCAATTCGATTTCGCCTCCAACATCCATAAGCACCTTGACTTGTTGCTTTAGAACGCTTACGCTAGACACCTCGCCCTTTCGGCCATCCCGGGTAGTTACAATCTCTCCAACCGCCGGTAAACGGCTGTTTAAATATTCATATGTTTCTGCTTCGTTCTTTAGACAACACATCAAGCGACCGCATAATCCTGAAATCTTAGTTGGATTCAATGATAAACTTTGCTCCTTGGCCATCTTAATGGAAACAGGTACAAATTCCGGCAAAAACGTCTTACAGCACAACTCACGCCCACAAATTCCGATTCCACCAAGTACCTTCGTCTCGTCACGCACACCAATCTGTCTTAATTCAATACGTGTTCGGAAAACAGCCGCCAAATCCTTCACCAACTCACGGAAATCAATGCGCCCATCTGCGGTAAAATAGAATAAAAGCTTATTATTATCAAACGTGTACTCAGCATCTACAAGCTTCATTTCTAAGCCATGTTTTGCAATCTTCTCTAAGCAAATTTTAAATGCTTCTTTCTCTTTCTCGTGGTTTCGCTCAACTTGCTCCTCATCTTTATCCGTTGCAACACGCATAACCGGTTTTAATGGACTTACAATAGCTTCTTCTTCTATCATCTTATTTGCAATTACCACTTGTCCATATTCCACACCACGCGCTGTCTCTACAATAACGTGGTCATTTAATTCAATTTCTAAATCCATCGGGTCAAAATAGTATATTTTTCCCGCTGCTCGAAATCGAACACCAACTACTTTTATCATCATTCTCTCCAATCTAGTTCTCTTTAATTGTTAAAAGCATTAACTCCAACGTCAACTCTAACTTCACGTTTGCACGCAGTCTGGTACGTGCTACTTCGATGGCCTTAATTATATTCTCAATACCTTCGTAAGAGCTCATACCTGCTTGTTTCTTAATTTCATATATCTCATCCTGAAACACCAGTTTATTTACATCCATGGTGGCTTTGTATACCAATACATCCCGGTACCAAATCATCAGAATATCCAAATAATCCGTAATATCTAATTTATATTCTTCCACCATCTTTACTGCCCCAATTAATTCCAGTAAGTCAATCTGGTGAATACGTTTCAAAAGTGAAACTGCTTCCTGTTTAATATGATTAAAATCCTCAGACCCCGCTAATCTGGCAGCTTTTCCTACGTTTCCCTGTGCAAATGCCACGCAAATACCAGCCTGATCTTCCGGAACTGCTAAGGTATTCATTAAATAATCCTTTACAATTTGGTCAGCCACCGGTCGAACCTCTACCGTGATACAACGGGAACGAATCGTAGGCAAAAGCATTTGTGAATTGGTCGTGAGCAAAATCACCACCACATATTCCGGCGGCTCTTCTATGGTCTTTAAAATCGCATTCTGCGCATCCTCTGCCATTCGCTCAGCATGATTCACAATGTAAATCTTGTATCGGCTACTATAAGGCTTAATTGCCACATCATTATTAATCTGTGTACGAACATCCTTTATACCAATTCGATTATCTTTTTCCGGCTTCAGGTATATAATATCCGGTTGATTACGCGTCAACGCCTGTTTGCAGGAATGGCATTCCATACAAGCATCCTTTGCACCCTTCTCACACTGAAGAGTCATGGCAAACGCATCTGCCAATGTCTTCTTACCTGCACCATCTTCACCGTCAAAAATATAAGCATGGGAAACTTTCCCCAGCATAATGGCATTTTGCAAGCTTTCAACCGCCTGCTCGTGTCCTAACACATTCTTAAATCCTGCCATATTTCTTCTCTCCCTTAAGAATAAATCCTACCGTACCATCCATTTTATGTGAAAATATCGAGTAATAGTCCTGTAATATCCCCTACACGTGCCAGAATCGCAAGATGATCCTTCTCATCTTTGATTAATTCTTCTGCCAATGCATCCAGGTTCTCATCCACCAATCGAACAATTCCATAAATACGGTGTCGTCCTTTTCTATCTAAAAAATTCTCTCTGGAAAACTTATGAGAACGATACACTACCTCATTCAGAAAATCCTTCACCAACCCACGATATTTCTTCATATCGCGAATATCCATATGTTTTGCAAGCAATTCTCCCTGGGTGGTAATGTCCTTTAACAAACCGTCCACTTTTGCTTGAAGATCTGCCTCCTCAATCTGACTTGCCAGGGTGAACTTAAAGGTTCCATCTGCTTTCTCCACTTTCTGACTTTCCGACAGCGCCGGAGTAGAAAGAAGCTTCTCTATCTTCATGTTATCCATGTTCGTTCCCCCTTTCAATGTATTGAATAATCTCTTTCACTGCATCTGAAAGTACATGATTTTGGAAGCGTTTCTCTATCCCCGCCTGAACAAGTTTTTCCTCACAAAAATCCTGTTCATCCGCAAGATAGCGTCTACACACCTCGGAATAATTCGGTCGCATCTGCATCTTTTCTCTCGCAAGTGCACGTGCCAAACGCTCACCATCTTCCACTTCCACATAAATTGGAACCATGGTATGCCCACCAAAATACTTTCGCATACTCATATAAGACTCCAACGTTCCAATTACCAAATAGCTATTATTTTGCAAATCTATCTGCTCGTCATCTACTGTAAAATACTTCCACGGTCCCATAACCGTTTGATATTCCCTAAGTTCAATAATCTTACCGGCCTTTGCAAACGCTGCAGCCTTTGCCTCCGTCACGAAAAAATACTCCACGCCATCTTTTTCCCCTTCTCGTATTGGTCGAGTGGTATAACTAATAAGAGTCCTTAAGACTCCGGAAAAATATGCGGATACTTCTTTGTAGATGGTATCCTTGCCTGATGCACTTTTACCCATAATGTAGAATATTTTTCCCATGAAAAACCTCCTAAAGTGTCAATTTAAGTATACCGTAAAATGCTATTTACTTCAACACTTTTATAGTTTTACAGCGGTAATCTGCTAAGCCTTCCACCTGCATATTTTCTTTTAACATCATTTCTATTGTTTCTGCAAAATGCGGAGGAATCTCCTCACCAGGTGCCACAATCGGAATTCCCGGCGGATATAAATAACAGAATTCTCCGCTAATCCGACCTTCAGCCTGTTTTACCGGTAGAATTTCCATCTCTGCTTCCCTGACTTCATACAACTCGAAACGTTTTACGGAATGTCTGTAAATTACTGTGTCAAACACTTTTGGTTCCTCTGTTCGCTGCAACTTCGCATCCACCGAAAAAAGTGCAGTAAGCAAGCGCATAATTCCTTCCCTCGTATCCATAAACGTACTAAGGGCAATAACATATTGGGCAGCTGCCATCTCGCATTCCAAGTGATAGGATTCTCGTAAACACTCCATCAAATTCTCACCGTGAAATCCGTCCGCTTTTCTTGTGGATATCAGGATTTTTGTTTGATCCTTCCCATAAAACGGAACTTCATCACCATCAAAAACCTCAAGCACCTTCAAGCTCTTTGCTTTTTCATAAAAATCTTGCAACCAGCCTGCGTATTGCTGTATACGTGCATGCGTTTCTTTGGTAGGCTCACAAAAAGAAAGTGCATATTCCATTGCCGCCATCATCAGATACGATGGGGAGCTTGTCTCATAAACATTTAAATAAAAGGCAATCTCCTCTTTCAATTCACCTTTTGAATTATCAATCAGAATAGCACTTTGTGTCGGTGATGGAAGTGTTTTATGAAGACTAAGAATACTTAGATCGCCATATTTTACCGCATCATTGGGTAAAAATGCTTCATCCAATCCAAAATGTGCACCGTGTGCCGCATCTATAATCAGCGTTGCATCATACGATTTTACAATTTTACGAATTTCCTCTAAGTTTGACGTGATACCATCATATGTCGGACAAGTAATCACAAATGCCCGAATCTTAGGATGCTTCTGAAACTGTGCCCTCACATCCTCCGGGGAAATACTTCCATTAATTCCAAAATGAAGCATTGTCGGATAAACATAGTGAACACGTAATCGATTTATCAATACTGCATGATACACACTTTTATGAGAATTGCGCGCTATCAATATTTCATCGCCTGCCTTTGTCGCTGCGCTAATGGCTGCTAAGATTCCACCACTGCTACCGTTAATCAACAAAAACGCATCCTTTGCATGATACAGATTCGCGTAACGCTTCTCAATATTTTTCAATACCCCGGTTGCATGATGCAAATTATCAAATCCGCCTATTTCCGTAATATCGTAGGCATAAGGATTAATTGTTATGTCCAATTGCCGCTTATGCCCCGGCATATGAAACGGGTACAAGTCCGATTTTTCAAGTGTCTTTAACTTTTCTATAAGTTGATCCATGTTATAAAAATCTCTCCACTTCTGCCATCCAATCTCCAAAAAAGATTTCATGTCTGCTAATTGCCTGTAGCACAGGCTTAAACAACTTATCAAGCACCCTTATTACCTCTTCGTAATCCGGATCTTTTCTTTTTTGATTTCTTAAATATCCCTTATAACGTGATCGAAGAGCCTTTCCGCGAATTGCCTGTTCAAATAGCCTCATCTCCTCTGCTGTCAAGGTATGTCCGGATTTCTTTAAATTCTCTTCAAGAAAGAATGTCAAATATTTTCCATTCATATTTCTGGTTTTCGCATATTCATACACCACTTCAATGGCTTCCATATCCGTAAACAAATCCATTTTTTCATATGCTTCGCAGAAAATCTCCACGATTTCTGCCTCCGGATAAAAACAGGGAATCTCCAATTCTTTTCCTTCTTCATACAAAAGTGAAATGGTCTTCGTATAGGACTGTGCTTTTTTTGCATCACAAAAGCTTAAATGCAATCGAATATCCACAAGTACTTTATCAAATGGAACCTTTATCAACACCGATAAACCATCTTTTTCACGTTCTAAAAATACATTCTCAAATGTGCAGTACAAAAACTGCTCCAATGCATTCTCTTCCTGCGAGAAATTGACCACGCAAGCATATAACTGTCTTGCATTTTTACACCGATAGGCTTTTACTCCAATTTGTGAGGCACGCTTTAAGTAAAAATGAAGCATTTCATCTTCCCTCGTAACCAGACGCTCGATAATCCATTCTTTTGCACATCCTACCAATAAGTTTTGATATGGGATATTCAATTCTTTTCGTTTCTCCATAACATGACTGACCAATAGGCCATTTTGCATTACAACCACACCCCAATCACATTCTGCACTTTTGCAGATACCTTACGTTCTTTTGCATACTCCAGTAAACGATGATAATCCTTATCTCCATCTGCCAGATAGCGAACAATCGCCATTTTAAAATCGTTTCGCTCCATCTTGTGCTCATACTTGAGCACATCGCAAATCACACGATCCCGGTCATAAATCTTCATTTCTTTTCCATCCAATTGTGTTGTGGTAACTCCGATTTCCAAAACTCTGGGTTCTGTGTAATATGGAACCACCACCGGATATTCCAACAAAAATCTCGATTTCGATGTATTCTTATTAATTGCAATACTCCATGCAAATGGTTTTTGCCGCAAATATCCGTATTGATACAAAGCACTTTCCATACATAGTACGCCATCTGGAAAAAGACTGGTAATATACGCCTCTTCACTCTGCTCTTCTTCTCTAATCTTATAATATCCGTTTTTCACCCGCTCCAGATAACCATGTCGTAGCAAAAGATTTAGACTACGATAATCTAATTGGCATAATTCGTAAAGCTGGCTTGTTTTCATAATACCCCCACATTGCTTCATATTCTTTTCAATTAAAGCAAGCTTTTCATCCATTTCCGGTACCTCTTTTCATTTGTTTGCTCTTTTCCGCTCATCTAATAATTTCGCGGTGCTTTACTATTCATTATAGACAGATTTTCTATCTTTCGTCAATTCTCTTCACACTTTTTCCATAATGTCTTTTTTTCAGTTTTTTGTCGTTGTTTTTGTCGTTAGTCTCATTTATAATATAGTTAGACATAAAAAATGTCTTATCAAGCATAATAAGGAGGGAATCATGAGCGATTATTCGTTTGAAAGTGTACCACGAAAAAATCCTTCTCGCCAGGATTGCGAAAAAGTTATAAAGCGTATTCTAGTTACAGAAGTTCTAACCAAAGGGCGAAACCAACAATTTAAAACAGCGGCTGACTTTATGTCTTACTTTGAATCCCTTTACCCTGCCAGCGATGCACTCACAAAGCAAGTACAACGCGCAATTAAAGCCATGAATCTTCCAAAAGATGAACATGGTTACTTAATTGTAAACAAAACACAGGAGCAACTGGATGAAGAGAAAGATTTGCAATATTTCTTACGAAAATCCCACGCCACCCTTGGCGATCTTTCCAAATGTAAACCGGTATTTCTTCGTTGCGATCCTATGGATGCCAACTACCTCTTAACGTTAATCTTACATTGCTTAACGTTAAAGGATAAATATGAAACTGTTTATGCCACAGCAAATGGTATTTTGTTTTACACCACTCAGCCAGAAAATTTAGAAACTTTATTAAGTAGTTTGATAGATTAACAATAGATTCATGATACTTCTGAATACTTTACTTCAAAAATGTCATGTCCACTATTAAGAAAAGGACAGAAATTATTCTCAATTTCTGTCCTCTATTATAATTTATATCTATCTACTTGTCTTTTTTGATTTAAAAAGACCTTTTTACCGTCTTCTTCTTCTCCTACGGAACAAGGAACGGTAGCTTTCTTCCTGCCGCCTTCTACGCAAACTGTACAAGATAACATAAATGTTATGGCGAAGGTAAATTGCTGCTGCCACTCCACCACCCAAAATTCCAAGAAGAACAACTATGATAAATACATGCGTCAGGTTAATCTTAATAACAAATCTGTCTTCTTCTTTATCAGAGGAATCGCCAAAGGAATATAAATCACCTTCATCCACTGAGATGGTTATCTGCGCTGAGCCTACCAAACGTTTTCCATAGTAATAATCCACGGTACCCGCGCTATCTTGTTCATTTTCAGTACGATTGACTTTCGATGTAATCTGTTTAAATTCCGCCGTTTTTGGCAAAACAACGTAGGAATCTTCATCAATGGTAATATATGGTTTCACCTGCTCGAAATTGAGTGCCTTGGTAATGTCTTCCATGTTGTAGGTTCGATCATGTTCATTCAACTTATAGGTCTGGAAATTATCAAAGCAATAATCTAATAACTTCGTTGTATCTTCATACTGTCCTTCCGCATTGTCTTTCATCACTACACAAATAAGAGTCATGCCATTTCTTTCCGCATAAGTAACCAAGGTATTTCCCGCGGCATTGGTATATCCCGTTTTTCCGCCTATGCATCCTTCGTAAACATGACGACCTGTGTGATAATAGGTAAGCATTTCATTATGATTTACTAAAAATGTCTCGTCCTTGTGTTTATTTGTCTTCGGAATCATATACGTTTTCGTTCCCGTAATTTTGCGAAAATCCGGATTTTTTAACGCTTCCTTTGATATCATTGCCATATCATACGCGGAGGTCTTATGCTTTTTATCGGGAAGACCATGAGGATTATGAAACGTTGAATCTACACATCCACATGCTTTTGCCCGCTCATTCATCATTTCTACAAAATGGTCAATAGTTCCACCAACGTGCTCAGCTGCAGCATACGCACACTCGTTGGCCGAACCAAGCATTACGGCATATAGTGTGTCCTTCATGGACATCTTCTCTCCTTCATCACGTGCAATGCTGGTTCCTTCCGTCGTAAATACCGAATCGTGTGAAAAAGTTACTGTTTCTGACAAATCGCTGTTTTCCACGCAAAGTAACGTTGTTAATATTTTTGTGATACTTGCTGGATAATGACGTTTGTGAATCTTCTTTTCATACAGAATAGAGCCGGTATTTGCTTCCATAATAATTGCCGAATCCGCCTTTACTTTTGGTCCCTTTGGCCAATAAAAAGTGGATTGATCATTCTGTGCCATCGCCTGCGTTGGTAAAAGTGTTACAAATATGCAGATGGCAAACATCATTGTTCGTATTCTTTTTTTCATATTTTTTTCTCCTATCCTTTCTAGTATAGTATTTTCAAAGGAATCTTTCAATATTTTTCCCTCGTTTCTTGCATTTTCCAATACTCTCTAGTAAAATAAAGAAAGATTTTTATAGGAGATTAAAGCATATGAGACTAAGAAATATACCGGGAGCTGATGAAGCGGTTGAAAACAGCCCTTTCTGCATCCCTCTTGTTCCAGAGATCAAAGGAAATATTCGAACACAATTCCCCAACCCCGATGCTCCAATTCACATGGAAATCGGAATGGGAAAAGGTCAGTTTATTATGGAACTTGCAAAACGCAATCCAAACATCAATTATCTTGGCATGGAGCGCTACTCAAGTGTACTATTACGCGCACTTCAGAAGATGGATCAATTAGAAAGTCCACTTCCTAACCTTAAGTTTATTTGTGATGACGCAAAGCTGTTACCTGATTTTTTTCAAAAAGGAGACATTGCTAAAATTTATCTGAACTTTTCTGATCCTTGGCCGAAAGACAGACATGCGAAACGTCGTCTCACCTCTCGACAGTTTCTCGATTGCTATGACCACATTTTAGCAGACGACGGAACCATTGAATTTAAAACCGATAATGTTGATTTATTTCGTTTTTCTTTAGAAGAAATAGAAGCAACCAAGTGGATATTAGCAGCTTCCACATTTGACTTGCATCACGATTCTTCCATGATGGAAGGCAATATTATGACCGAATATGAAGAGAAATTCTCTTCCCTGGGTAATCCTATTTGTAAATTGATTACCTATCGCTAGAGTATTGGAGCTGTCATACTAAATAATTAGCACGGCAGCTCCGTTTCCTTTTATTCTTTTACCATATCCACATGTTGGATAGTCCCCACTGAGCCATTTTCATACAAAAATATTCCGCTATTTCGAATGTAGGCATTTGCAACGTTTCTGTCATCCGTCAACGCAAAATTTGTTGTTGTATTTCCAAGACAGATAGCCCCAATGTTTGCTTCCTTTAAGGATAATAACTTTGGCATATCACTTCCGTCTGCATACCATATTTTTAAACGATGGAATACTTCGTCTGCTTCGTCAATAAATCCATTCCCATCCTGGTCAAAATATGCTAAGTCTGAAAACCCGTTTCCGGAACTTGTTCCAAATAACTCTGATCCGTCATTTATCGTTCCATCACCATTTCGATCCAATGCCAAGAATCCACTTCCGGATTGCAATGCATGGATTTTTTCTTTTGTCCCGTCACAATCCATATCAAAATAGAACGTCTGCTTTGATACACTTGCCACTGCAGACCCTGTGTTTATTACCAATGGATCAATTAAATTTTCTCCAAATGACATGGTCTTTTCATAATAGGATTGAAAAGAACGAGACATATGTACTTCCACGTCCATCGAAATTTCCCTGCCGTCAGATGTTTTTATAATACCCGTAGTAGAAAAGCTCGTTTCTTCGAAATCAGAATAGGATTCATAAAAATTCTCTATTCCACCATAGCCTTGGTCTTCCTGTCTTTTTGGCTCTTCCAAACGCTCCATAATTTCTTTTTTCTTTTCTTTATCGTCTCTGAAAAGCCATCTCACAAGGTATTCAACAATCTGTCTTTTCACATCTTTCCATTCTGCTTCCGCATTCATGGATTTTATAATGGCACTACGCTTTGTTTTCATACCTCTCATGATGTTTGTTTGCTCTTCTACGGATTTGTTTTCGGAATATTGCTCATATCCCTTTTCATTATTGCGCATAGAAACATCCTGTTGCATAATTCCACCACTATTCCAAGCGGTTTTACTGGCTATCTTCGTATGTTGCCGTTCGTATTTTCTCTGTGAACCGAATTGCACATTTGATGATGTTATAATCATATGATTCCTCCCTTATAAAAAGGGCTCCACTTTATGAAATTTACATCCTTTAAAAATCAAAAAAGGATAGTCGAAAATTTACAAAATCCATTTTGTTCATTTTCCACCATCCTTGGAGGCCTTTTTGTATATTGCATTGTGTTGGCCATCGAACAATGTATAATTTATATCGGTCTTTATATAGTAATTTTTAACTGTATTGGACTCTATTTTTAATTTTTTTTATTCATATTGTCGAAAGTGGATTATTTTTATAAAAAGTTTAAAAAAATGCTTGCATTTTTCTTCTAGCTATTATATAATAAATAAGCGTTGTGAGTGACACAACAAATAAGCGCCACTAGCTCAGCTGGCAGAGCACCTGACTTTTAATCAGGGTGTCCAGGGTTCGAACCCCTGGTGGCGCATTTATGAAAGGCCTTAGGATTACCTGTATGGTGGTTTTAGGGTTTTTATTTTTTTATTCTTTCCTTTCCATTCTTTTAACTTTGTTTTCTCATTTTCAATTGATTTTCTCCATAATTGTTATATAATAGTATTGAATGTTTTTTATCTAGGAGGGATTACAAATGAATGTAAAAGAACGTTTATTGAACTACGTAAGTGTACACACTACTTCTCAGGAAGATGCAGGTGTTGTACCAAGTACTCAGCGTCAGTTTGATTTAGCTCGAATTCTTGAGAAAGAATTGAAAGACCTTAATCTTGAAAAAGTTAAAGTAGATGAGCATTGTTATGTTTACGGCTTACTTCCTGCTACAAAAGGAATGGAGAACAAGAAGCCTATTGGATTTATTGCACATATGGACACTTCTCCAGACTTTTCCGGTGAGAATGTAAAGCCACAAATCATTGAAAATTATGATGGCGGGGATGTTACCTTAAAAGGTAGCGGCGACATTTTAAGCCCGAAGAACTTCCCTGATTTAGCTACATTAAAGGGACGTACTTTAATTACAACCGATGGTACAACACTTCTTGGTGCAGACGATAAAGCAGGTATTGCTGAAATCTTTACTGCATTAGAAGAAATCATCAATGAGAACATTCCTCACGGCGATATCTGGGTTGGTATCACTCCGGATGAAGAAGTAGGAATGGGTGCTTCTGAATTCGACTTAGATTATTTCAAAGCTGATTATGCATACACCTTGGATGGTGATTATGAAGGCGAAGTTGCTTATGAGAACTTCAATGCTTCCACCGGTATTATTACTGTTCACGGAGTAAGTGTTCATCCTGGTTCTGCAAAGAATATTATGAAAAACGCTGCTTCAATTGCTTGCGAATTCCATAGCATGGTTCCAAAATTTGAAGCTCCTGAACATACAGAAGGACGCGAAGGATTTTATCATTTATTAGAAATGAAAGGTGAAACAACCGAAGCTTCATTGGTTTACATTATTCGTGATCATGACGCAACTAAATTTGCTCAGAAGGCTGAATACTTACAATCCATTGGCAAATTATTAAATGAAAAATACGGCGAGGGCGTTGTTGAAGTCAAAATAAAAGAAAGCTATCGTAACATGTTAGAAGTCATTGAAAAGAACGAATTCGTAGTTGAGCTTGCAAGACAGGCTATGCGTAATGTTGGACTTGATCCGATTTCCACACCGGTACGTGGTGGTACAGATGGCGCTATGTTAAGCTTCAAAGGTCTTCCATGTCCTAACCTTGGAACTGGCGGTTATGCTTTCCATGGTCAGTTTGAACATATTACGGTTGAAGGTATGGAAACTGCAGTTAAGATTATTAAAGAAATTGCTAAGAATCCAGCCGATAAATAGTGCAAAACCAGCAGGCATACTGCCTGCTGGTTTTTTACTCTATTGTCTATTCAAATGTTTCTGCAACTGTTTGCAAGTGTGCACGAATTTGAAGATGCTGAGGACATACCGCTTCACATTGTCCACATGCAATACATTCTGAAGCTTTCCCATGACCATCTTTTATTAACATATTGTTATAGTATCCAACCATTTTCTCATTGTTAAATACTTTATAGTTGTTCAATGCTTCAAACATATCTGGAATCCGAATCTGCTTTGGACAATGATTTTCTTCTACACAATAACTACAAGCCGTACAAGGAACTGCATTTAATTCATTCACTATATTCTGTACCTTTGCCACTGCTTCCATTTCTTGTTCACTTAAAGGCTTAAAATCCTTCATTGCTTTCAAATTGTCTTGCATCTGTTTCCAATCACTCATTCCGGATAAAACAACTGCCATTTGTGGAAAACTTGCTGAAAAACGAATAGCGATGTTAGCATTGCTTCCACTTTCTAATTGTTTCAAAATTATGGATGCTTTTTCCGGTAAATGAACCAAACTACCTCCTTTTACCGGTTCCATAACAATAACAGGTTTCTTATACTTTTTACATACTTCGTACACAGCACGGCTCTCTACCGATGGATTTTCATAGTCAACATAATTAAACTGAATTTGTACAAATTCCACCTCCGGATGATCTCTTAATATCTGCTCTAGCACCTCTGGTCGATCATGAAACGATAAACCGAGATGTTTAATTTTTCCTTCTTGCTTTAATTCATAGGCTGTTTCGTAAGCTTTGCATTCTTGAAACTTTGGATAATTTCCTTTTCCTTGCGCATGCATTAGATAAAAATCGAAATAATCCACTTTACACCATTTCAACTGATTCTCAAAAAAAGGTCGAATATCTTCTTTTTTATCAAAGTAAGGAGCTGTAAGTTTATTTGCAAGTAAAAATTTACTTCTATCATATCGTTCGGATAAGCATTTTCCTATTGCTAATTCCGACTTTCCATTGATATAACCATGTGCTGTGTCAAAATAATTGAATCCGGCCTCAATAAAGGCATCAATCATTTTACAAAACTCATCATTATCAACCTCATCACCATTCATAGGCAAACGCATACAACCAAATCCAAAGTTTCCGTTTACCTCATTAAAAAACTTATTTTCTACCATATCCTTCTCCTTTTAAAAAAGAGCTGCCATTCAAGACAGCTCAATTATCGTTCTTCCTACATATTTGCCAACAGTGCGGCAATTTCATCTGGTGTCATAACATGTCCTGGATCCGTCATATCAGGCATTGGAGGTTTTTCCTCCGCCGGTTCTGGAACTGGAACTGGCTCTGGCTCCGGTTCTACCGCTACTTCCGGCTCCGGAACTGGCTCTGGCTCCGGTTCTACCACTACTTCCGGCTCTGGAACTGGCTCTGGCTCCGGTTCTACCGCTACTTCCGGCTCTGAAACTGGCTCCGGCTCTGGTGTTGGTTCTGGTTCTGTTGCTATTTCCTGTTCTGGAATTGACTCCGGCTCTACCGTTACTTCCGGTTCTACCACCACTTCCGGCTCTGCCGCTACCTCCGGTTCTACCACCACTTCCGACTCTGCCGCTACCTCAGGTTCTGGCTCTTCACTTTCCATACTGTCCAATGCATTTTCAAATGAAATTACCTCTGCTACAGTATCCCCAGATTCAAAATTCGAAGTTGCTTCCTCCATTTGCTCTGTTGCCGCTGATACCATCTCGTCAAGCATTTCATCTGGAATTGGTGTTTGCTCTGGTTGGCTCGATTCCTTTATTTCCACAGTATTTTCGTGCATATACGATTCCATTGCAGGCTGCGGTGTTACCATGCTAGGTTGTGTCATCACCACCTGTTGTGGCTGGCTCTTTACAATTGATTCCAAAGACAAAATTTCTTTTCGTAAACTTACTTCGATTTCTTTAATTAAATTTGCTAACTCTTGCTGTTTAATAAGAATCTCCTGGTTGCCCGTATGAGAAGCATCTCTTTGTGCCATAAGAATCTTGTCTTCTGCCTCAGACAGCATTTCTTCAAAATCAATTACTTTTTCCAAAAGCTTATCATTTGAATTCATTAATGCATCTGTATTCTCTTTACTTCTACTAATGGTAACCTTTGCTATCCCTTTCTGCGCATTCATAATATCATCTACCGGAATGCCCATTTTGTCTTCCATATCATCGAGTTGTTCTTGAATCTCATCAAAATACTTTCTCATCATTAGGTAGGTTGCTTTCGCCGATTTATACAATTCATTATGCATTTCTTCTTGTTGCATTTCTGCTTCATAACGAAATTGCATTATTGAACTAGCGAAACAGTAAACCGCTAATACAAATACAAGCGTTATACTCCCCATCAACCATATTAGTTTTGGATAATTTAGCATCGCATAAAAATCTCCGAGCAATGTGCCGGCCATAATTACGGACGAAAAAATAATTCGTAGCCCTACCTTATGGGATCGCGGTGCTTTTTTCTTTCTTTCCTCTTTGCTCATATAGCTGTCCTCCCTGATATGAAATTTTTAAGAAAACGTTCCCGACGGGATTCGAACCCACGACCTACCGCTTAGGAGGCGGTCGCTCTATCCAGCTGAGCTACGGGAACAATACGACTGTTCACACAGTCTTTATAATCGAAATACAGAACCCTGCATCCAGATTACGGCTTTAATTCGTCTTCCAACTTGTGGCTCACCAAGCAAATTTTCTTGGTTAATGCAGATATCAAACATTAGACTATTACAATTAATTCGCATCACACAAATATTCTCTTTCGTATGTGCGTTCTGCACATAGTGGAAATCAACAATCTCGCCTAAGATTGCATATTGATCACTTTCAATACCATATGGCATAAAATACGTATTAACAATTGTCAGTACATCCTCATGTATAATTCGTTTTGATAACATAGAATACGTATCTATATCTTCTAACGTTAACGATTCGATTGCCTCTTCGTCACCCTCCTTGGCTGCTTCCAGCAATGATAATCTATCCCTATGTTTTTTCTTTGCAGCTTTATTCTCTGCATCCTTTTTCACTGGCAATAAAACCATACCCTGCTTTGCTAAGCCTGCCAAAGCTGTCTTCATCTGTGTAGCAGGTTTTCCCAAATCATAATCCTTAAAAAATTCCAAAGCATTCTGCAAATAGAAAATTAATGTAACGCCAATTCTTGCTTCATCGCATACCCCGGCGTAGGACTCCTGATTAGAATGTCTCTCTACATCAATGTGATCATGTGTTGTTATGCCTGTTCCACAAAAATAAGGAAAATAGTATTCAGGAATAAACTCACCGCGCAAATTATACTCACCTCTAATAGCAATTCCCATACCTTCCGCATATTCGTGACTTATCTCCGTAAAAACGGTTCCATCTTTTTTTGTCCATTGTACAGTATTACTTGGATTTTCCGCCACTTCCTGCATCAACGCTTCAACATCTTCTCTGTTCTTAATTTTACTAAAGCCAACAGATTTCAGAAATTCATGCATGAGTTTACCTCCTTTCACCATCCTGTGTATTTTCTAATTATATAATAAATTTAATAATATTGCAAATATTTATATTCCTCTCCTACTCGGAAATATTTCCAACTGCAATATCTAGTGCCTGTTTTTCCTCTTCCGTTAACATAATAACAGAATTACCTTTTACAATCTCTTTCATGTAAATATAACAACCATCTCGATTATGAACTACATTTAACATGTATCCGTCGTTTGTTTCATTTAAAAGAGCTAATGAAAAACTAAGCTTTCCTCCCAGTTCATTAAACGCATCATATTTTACCAGCCCTGATTTTTGGAAAGTCAGCTTCATGTTTCCAAATAAAGTTTGAATATTTCTATTATTTGCTTCATTTGCCTCTAACAACATATCGACCTGATCTAACCGTTTGATAATTGTATCCTCTAGAGTTTTTGCATCTTTTCCTTCCATGAAAATATGATATCGCTTTTTTAACTTACTCATCTGAATTATATTAATCAGATAAAGAATGAATACAAGCAAAAAAGCTACTGCCAATCCAATCATAATTTCAATTCTATAATAATCTAGTATTTCGTAAATCTCCATAGTTTCACCTCAACTGTTTACTTATTCTTTTGTTGCTATAGATTGCAATAGGCCCATGATTCTTTCCAACTCATCCATAGAATAATACTCAATTTCTATTTTACCGGAATCATTGTTCTTCTGATGAATAGAAACCTTTGTGCCGATAGCCGTTTTTAATCGTTCTTCAATATCATGATACACAATATCCAATTGTTGTTTTTCTGGATTTGGTTTAGGCACGATTACATCTTTTTCGGATTGTATCTTTTTAATTAATTTTTCTGTTTCACGTACACTTAACCGTTCATCAAAAATCTTTTGCGCCGTAGCATACTGTTTTTCCTGATCATCAATTCCTAACAATGCACGTGCATGACCCGTTGTAAGTTTCTCCTCGATAATCATCATCTGCACTTTTTCATTTAGCTTTAATAGACGCATTGAATTTGTAATTGCAGTTCTACTTTTTGAAACAGTTTCCGCCAATTTATCCTGTGTCATGTGAAAACGATCAATCAAATTCTTATAAGCAATTGCTTCTTCAATTGGATTTAAATCCTCACGCTGAATATTTTCAATCAGCTGAATTCTGGCAACTTCCTCATCAGATAATTCCATTACTCTTGTAGGTACTTCTTTTAATCCAATTTTCTTAGCAGCTCTCCATCGTCTTTCACCGGAAACAATTTTGTAGTAACCGTCAGCCTTAGTAACAATCAATGGTTGTAGAATTCCATCTTGTTTAATAGAATCTGCTAATTCCAAAATGCCATCTTCATCAAAATACTTTCTCGGCTGGGTTCTATCCGGCTCAACTAGATTTGTATCTAAGAATTCAATTTTTTCACCTTTATCATCTTGCACAATTTCCTTTTTCTGTGCAATTGGTGTATTCACTTTAATTAATGAGTCAAGACCTTTTCCAAGTCCATTTTTTTTTGCTGCCATCTCGTATCTCCTTATTTATTCATCATTTCCTGTGCAAGCTGACGATAACTTTCAGCTCCAGCAGACTTTGGTTCATAAACTGTAATAGGTAATCCATGGCTTGGTGCTTCTGCCAATCGTATATTTCTTGGAATCATTGTTTTATATACTCTCACATCAACATTTGCTTTTACATTATCTACTACTTGTGCTGATAAATTTGTTCTTCCGTCGTACATTGTAAAAACAATTCCTTCAATCGTAAGTTCCGGATTCAATCTTTCCTGAACTAAACGAATCGTATGCATTAATTGACTAAGTCCCTCCAAAGCGTAATACTCACATTGAATCGGGACCAAAACTGACTGTGCTGTTGTCATTGCATTTACTGTTAACATATTTAAAGAAGGCGGACAATCAATCAAAATATAATCGAAATTACTTTCAATATAGTCAATCTCATTCTTTAATATATATTCTTTATTATTTACATCTAACAACTCAATTTCTGCACCTGCTAGATTTACATTAGATGGTAAAATGTATAGATTTTCAATATCCGTTTTATGCATACATTCTCTAATTGCTGCATCACCAAGTATTAATTCGTAAACCGTTTCTTCTATCTCTTCTTTATCCAATCCCAATCCACTTGTTGTATTTCCCTGAGGATCCAAATCAATAACCAATACTTTTTTATTTGTTTCAGCTAAACATGCCGCCAAATTGATAGTAGTAGTTGTCTTTCCAACACCACCTTTTTGATTTGCAATTGCAATTACTTTACTCATAATTTTCAATTTCCCTTCTTTCGTTATCTCAAAATCATCTTTTTTCTTCTTGCTATCTTCTCTCAATATGTAGTATAGCACATAAATGTTTCACGTGAAACATTTTTTTAAAACTAGTGTGTATAAATTTTGAAAAGCACAACATATTGATTTCTATATTTTTAAAAACCACCAAATCTATCTTTGAAAATGTTTCACAAGAATAGTCACAAAAAATGTTTCACGTGAAACAATACATCATCTTGTATGGTAAAAAGTAAAGACTACAAGACGTTTTTATTTATTTTCTAATAGTTCAACCTCTATTATAGCAGACTTATACTGTTCAATTAATGAACTTTCTTCGTCTATTTTATGTAAACAATCATTCATTTTTTCCCTGGCAAGACGCAATTCAGAGCGCAACTCAATAATCTTTTTTAAATCAACATTATCAGATTGATAAGGCGAAAAAGAATCATCAAAATTACAAGCATTAGTAGAAAGAATATTAATAAATTTTTCAGTTTCTAAAATTTTAATCTTCCACTCACGTTGTTCATTCAAATATGAGTCAAGCAAGTTCAGATGAACTTGAAGTCTACTTTTCAAAAAATTCGAAACCATATCTATCCTACTCCTTAATAAACAAAACTTTTAAAATAAAATGTTTGTAAGAATATTCCAATTGAATTATAATAAACATAGATAAAAAAAGTGGAGGGTTTCACATGAAAAAAATTATAAAACACACAATTGCTCTAACATCACTAACTGTGGCTGGTTTACATCTTACCAACTGTATTATAGAAGAAAAAGCGACACAAAAAAGAATTCTTACAACAAGAAACGGTCACTACTTTTCATGGAAATACGGAGATATTTTCTATACAAAACAAGGAAAAGGATCTCCTGTATTACTAATACATAACTTAACGCCAGACAGTTCATCCTTTGAATGGAATAAACTTATATTACAATTATCAAAAAAACATACTGTTTATGCCATTGATTTACTAGGATGTGGACGGTCAGACAAACCACAAATAATTTATACAAATTATATCTATGTCCAACTTGTAAAAGATTTTATATCAAAAGTCATTAAGAGAAAAACAGATGTTATAGCATCTGGTCAATCAACAACATTTTCCTTAATGGCCAATGTACTTAATACTGATATAATCAATAAACTTGTTTTTATTAATCCAAAGAGCATATACGAAAATAATAACATTGGAAATAAAAATAGTAATATTTTCAATATTATAATGAACATGCCTGTATTAGGAACATACCTTTATAATATCCTCATGCGAAAAGACTATATTGAAAATCAATGCAATAAGGATTATTGTGGAAAAGAATACTACATCACACAGGATATGATTGATGCATATTATGAAAGTGCTCATTTAAAACATAGCAAAGGTCGTTATCTATTTGCAAGCATATACAACAATTACACCAATGTAAATATAAAAAAAGCAATTACAAATTTAAAAAATCCACTTCTTCTCATTCAAAGTGAGGAACGTGAAACATCAGAGAATATTTTTGATGAATATCTAAAGCTAAATGAAGAAATTCAAACAAAAATAATCACAAACACAAACTGTTTACCGCATATTGAAGCTTCAAGAAGAACATGCGATTACATTGAATCATTTCTAAAATAATACTATAATGGCTCTTTAGAAGGTACTCCGGCTTTACGAGGATACTTTTTAGGAGTCATTTTTTCTTTATCTATTTTAATAAATGAACGTTCTATGGTAGTTCCTGGCAACGTAAGATAAGAAACAACCGGTTCCATACCACCCAATAATTCTATAGCAGAACAAGACGCAAGCAATTCTTCCTCAATGGAGCCGGATTTGTATGATATAAAAGAACCACCAATTTTTACAAGTGGTAAACAATATTCACTAAGGGTAGAAAGATTTGCAACAGCCCTGGATACACAAACATCAAATTGCTCTCTATAGTCAATCATCCTACCAATATCTTCCGCTCTACCGTGGACAGTTTTAATATCTTCCAATTTTAAAGCATCAATAACATCATTTAAAAACATTAACCTCTTATTTAAAGAATCCATTAATGTTAAATTTAAATGAGGAAATGCAATTTTTAAAGGAATACCGGGAAAACCTGCACCGGTTCCCATATCCGCAATAGAAGAAATATCTTTTACACACACAACCTTATGTAAAAGCAGACTATCCACAAAATGTTTGTGGATAACCTCCTCCATATCAGTAATAGCTGTTAAATTCATTACTTTATTTTTTTCAATAAGCATATCATAATATATAGAAAAATTTTCAAGCTGCTTATCTGATAAAATCAATCCAATTTCTTTACATCGCTCAAATAATAAATCCGATTGAAACATGATTACGTATCCTTTCTTTGACGATAATATTGCTCTAAAAAAATAAGCATAACAGAAATATCAGCAGGCGAAACACCGGATATACGTGAAGCCTGGCCAATAGAAAACGGTTGCAACTTATTCAGCTTTTGAACGGCCTCAGTGCGTAAGCTTGGAATAATACTATAATCAAAATTTTGAGGCAATCTTTTATTTTCAAGCTTTTTAAAATCATTAACCTGTTTTAATTGTCTGGAAATATAACCATCATATTTAACAAGAATATTTACTTGCTCAATTACTTCTCTATGAAGTTTTGGACGTTCAGGATCGATAGGGGCCAAATCTTCATATTTCAACTCAGGCCTGCGAATAAGCTCAGCTAAAGTTGTAGCTGTTTTTAAAGGTGTAGAATGAAAAGATTCTAATAAATGCTGGACATCAGCTCGCGAGCCGACAACAACATTAGAAATACGCTTAATCTCCTCTTCTATCATTTTTTCTTTTTTACAAACCCATTGATATCGTTCTTCAGAAATCAATCCAATTTCGTAACCAATTTTTGATAATCGCAAATCAGCATTATCCTGTCTTAAAATCAAACGGTATTCAGCGCGAGATGTCATCATACGATAAGGCTCATGTGTCTCTTTTGTTACAAGGTCGTCAATTAAAACACCAATATATGCTTGCGAACGGTCTAAAATAATAGGATCAAGGCCTTTTACCATACGTGCAGCATTAATACCTGCAAGCAAACCTTGACAAGCAGCCTCTTCGTAACCTGAACTTCCATTAAATTGTCCACCACTAAATAGTCCATGAATTGATTTAAATTCCAAACTTGGCAAAAGTTGATTTGGATTAATACAGTCATATTCGATGGCATAAGCATTACGAACAATATTGGCATGCTCCAATCCTGGAACAGAACGGTACATCTCATATTGAACATCTTCAGGCAAAGAGGAAGACATTCCTCCAATATACATTTCATTCGTATGATTACCTTCCGGTTCAATAAAAACCTGATGACGGTTTTTATCAGCAAAACGTACAACCTTATCTTCTATTGAAGGACAATATCTTGGACCAGTACCTTCAATCACTCCAGAAAACATCGGAGAACGATCAAGATTATTTCTAATAATTTCATGTGTTTTCTCATTCGTATATGTCAACCAACAAGAAGCCTGCTCAATCTGAATATCATCAGGATTGGTGGTAAAAGAGAAAGGAACAATATAGTCATCCCCAAACTGCTCTTCCATTTTTGAAAAATCAATACTTCGTTTATCAATTCTAGCAGGTGTTCCTGTTTTAAACCGGTAAAGTTCAATTCCATGTGCACGTAATGAATCAGAAAGTGATAAAGCACTACGTAAACCATTTGGCCCGGTATGTTCAATAACATCACCATATAAACAACGCGAATTTAAATAAGTACCGGTACAAAGCACAACAGCCTTACTATGGTAAACAGCACCTGAGAAAACTTTAACACCAACTACACTATCATCCTCAATAAGTAACTCAGTAACCTCTGCTTGTCGAATGGTTAAATGATCCGTATGTTCCAATGTTTGTCTCATGCGATTGCTATAAGCATTTTTGTCCGCCTGGGCACGCAAAGAATGAACAGCCGGACCTTTTGACTTATTTAACATTTTTGATTGAATAAAGGTATGATCAATATTTATACCCATTTCTCCACCTAAAGCATCAATTTCCTTAACAAGATGCCCTTTTGAACTACCACCAATGTTAGGATTACACGGCATCATCGCTATACTTTCAATACTTACGGTAAAAATAATTGTATTTAAACCCAATCTTGCACAAGCCAAAGCAGCTTCACAACCGGCATGGCCGGCACCTACAACAATAACATCATATGTTTCTTCAATTACTTTATTAGTATTCATACTTCACATCCTATCTATTTTCCCATACAAAACTTTGAAAAAATTTCATTAACCAAATCCTCACCAACCGATTCACCGGTAATATTACCAAGTTCCGTATAAGCATTCATCAAATCAATAGAAAAAAAGTCTTCCGGCATTCCAAGCGCAATACTATGCAATACTTGATTCAAACTATCTTTACAAGAAATCAAACAATCTTTTTGTCTTGCACTTGTAATAAATACTTCTTGATTAAATGATAATTCACCCTTAAAAAATATTTCTTTAACCAGTGAAATAAATTCCGGTAATCCCTCTTGATTTTTAGCAGAAATACATACTACAGGTTTATGAAGCTTTGCTTCTAAATCTTCTTTTGTAATAACCTCTGAAAGATCCATCTTATTAAGTAAAACAATAGTATTTTTATTATTTAATAAAGAAAATATTTCTTCATCATCTGAAGAAAAACCAGAGGTTGCATCAACTAAAAACAATACCAAATCTGCATTTTGTAGGTATTCTTTAGATTTAAGGACACCAATTTTTTCCACTTCATCATTCGTAGAGCGGATTCCAGCTGTATCAACAATATTTAATGTAATTCCATCTAAAGAGATACTCTCAGATAAAGCATCTCTGGTTGTTCCGGCAATATCTGTAACAATAGCTCGATCTTCACCAAGTAAAGCATTTAAAAAAGAAGATTTTCCTACATTGGGCTTTCCAACAATAACAGTTTGTATACCTTCTTTCATAATCTTACCATTATCAGCATTTTTTAAAAGTAAATTTATTTTATTGATAAATTCTTGTACCTTCAGTTCTAATTCAGCTGGATAAGTATCTAAGCTATAATGTTCCGGGTCATCTAATGCACTTTCGATAAAAGCTACCTCGTGAAGAATTTCAGAGCGGATTTTTACTATCTTATCCTTTACAAAACCAGATAACTGTTTTAAAGAATTCTTCCGTGCAAACTCATTTGAAGAATGAATTAAATCAATAACTGATTCAGCCTGACTTAAATCCATTTTTCCATTTAAAAAAGCTCTCTTTGAAAATTCACCTGGCTCAGCAATCGAAGCACCGTATTTTATAACTGTTTCCAAAATTTTTTTCATAACAAGAACACCACCATGACAATCAATTTCAACCGTATCTTCACCAGTATAAGTATGCGGTGCCCTCATGGTGATAACTAAAACCTCATCTATAATATCATTATCATCCATGATATAACCATGCGTGACAATGTGGCTTTCAATTTTTTCATTAAAAATAGCAGCTCCGTTTCTTTTCTTAAAGATTTTACGTATAATTACAAAAGAATCCGGTCCACTTAATCGAATAATTCCAACCCCTGAAGGGCTGACGGCTGTTGCAATAGCTGCAATTGTTTTATATTCCATAATAATACCCATTTAAAATTGATAAATTACCCCGACAAACAAAACTTTGTCGGGGTAAAAACTTATTTCAACAATCTTATCTCTTTAATGTAACAACAACATGTCTGAATGGTTCTTCCCCTTCACTATGAGTAGTTACAAAGCGATCATGCTGCAAAGCAGAATGAATAACTCGTCTTTCAAAAGGATTCATTGGCTCTAAAGAAACTGCTTTTTTTGTTCTTTTAACTTTAAATGCAATATTCTTAGCCAGATTTTCCAAAGTATCTTTTCTTCTCTTGCGATAATCTTCCGTATCAATCTTAACTTTAAGGTATTCTTCAGAATCCTTATTAATAGCAAGATTTGTAAGATACTGTAAGGAATCTAATGTCTGACCACGCTTACCAATTAAGATACCCATATCATCACCGAAAAGTTCAACACAATAAGTAGAATCATTTTCTTTATTAATTTCTGTTCGAACAGTTAATCCCATTGCAGAAGTAACTTTAGAAATAAAATCACGAATACCATCTTCTGGTGTAAATTTTAACTTTGCACGAATTACAGCATTTTTATTACCAAAACCTAAAAATCCGGTACTTCCTTTTTCAATTACTTCATATTCTATGCAATCAGAAGTAGTTCCGAAGCTAACTAATGCCTCAGTAATTGCATCATCAACTGTTTTTCCACTAAATTCTTTAAATTCCATTTCAAAACAACCCCCTAATTATTCCTTTTATTATAGTCATTTACCAAGTTAGCTTTACTAGCCATGGAACCTGGTTTAGCATTACGTTTTAATTCTTCTGTTCTAGAAAGTTCTTTTTCAATTTCTTCAGGAGAAGTGATATTCTTAGTCTTTAATTTTCCATTTTGAGAAATAGCATTTTGCATGTAACCTTCACGTTTAGCACGCTTAGCCTCAGCCTTTTCACGATTATCTTCAATAATTTTATCGAAGTCCATTTTGTCAAAATGCTTATTCAAGAAGAACTGTTGAACACTTCTGACAACAGCACCGGCCGTCCAATAAATACCAAGACCAATTGGAGAAGTAAATACTAAAACTACAGAGAATAAAGGCATGAACATATTCATTGCTTTCATCTGCTGCATGGCCGGATTATCTTTCATAGCATCACCCTGTGCTGACATTGATAATTTCATACTCAACCACTGAGTTAAACCAGAAAGAATTGGTAATAATAAAGCAAAAAATACCAACAGTATACGCCCATTTGACATATACAGCTTAATGGATTCAAAAGGGGACCAGGAAATATCTAATCCCAAAAAATTATTCAATCCATGCAATGATTTCTGCAATGCAGTAATACTATCAGAAAATGCCGGGAAAGCTTTTTTAAATGAAACCCAACCATTTTCTGAAAACTTATAAATAATATCAATTACAGAATTGGCTGCCTGGCTATGTGTACCATCAAAATGAAGTTTTAAACGTTTAATACCTAACTCCTCAACAAGTTTTGTAAGTGTGGTATCATAACCGCTTACGCTCATAACTTTTGTAACAACATTCGTATAAACACTCTTAATTGATGGAACATAAGCCGGAACATTCATTACAACACGATACACAGCAATCATAATAGGAAACTGAATAAAGATTGGCAAACAACTTCCTGTAGGTGAAACTCCATACTTATCATATACTGCCTGAGTTTCTTCTCGCATCTTCAATGCACTAGCCTGATCTCTCTTGCCTTCATATTTCTTCTGAATCTTTTGAAGCTCAGGACTCATTTTACTATTTAATTTCGAAAACTTCTGCTGTTTATATGTTAAAGGAAAAAGAATCATATAAACAAAAATGGTAAAAAGAATAATGGTAACACCGATATTCTCAATTCCAATATGACTTAGACCAATATAAATATAATTAATAAAAAAACCAATTATCTTCGCAATCGGCCCAAGAATCTTACCGTCGTCTTGCGTTAAAAGAATACTAATCAACGTAGAACCTCCTCATTTAAGGTACAGGATCGTACCCTCCCTTTGAAAATGGATTGCAACGCAAAATTCTCCAAGTTGCCAACAAACCACCCTTTAAGGCACCATGCTTTTCTACAGCCTGCAAGGCATAGGTAGAACAAGTAGGATAATATGGGCATTTCACTGTTTTCATTGGAGACAAATATTTTCTATAGAATTTAATTCCAAAAATAAGTACTTTCTTAATCATAATCCATCTTCTTATTAACAATTTTATGAAGATTAGCAACGTGTAATAGAGCACTCTCTATTTTTCTAAAATCAGCATCGGCAGCTGAAGTACGCGCTATGACCACAATGTCTAAACCACTATTAAACATCTCTTCATGTAGTCTATAACTCTCTTTAATTAACCTTTTTATTCGATGTCTTATAACACTATTTCCAACTTTTTTACTAACTTGAATACCAATCCTATTTTTGTCACTGTGATTATCTAAAACATACATAACAAGGTAATGATTGGCATAAGACTTTCCCTTATTATATAGAACTCTAAATTCAACGTTTTTTCTCAGTGATAATGTAAAATGCATAATTCTCCTCTTAGAAGAAAAGACCACAAAAAATGTGGCCTAAGCTGATAATTTTTTTCTTCCTTTTGCTCTTCTAGACTGTAATACTTTTCTTCCACCTGCAGTACTCATTCTTGCTCTGAAACCATGTACTTTCGCTCTAGATCTTTTCTTTGGCTGAAATGTCATTTTCATAAGATATCCACCTCCTTACGGTATTACAAAACATCAGTTTCAATTATACCAAGATTCCACATAAAGTCAAGAAAAATCGTCATAATTTCGTTACTAAATTTACCAATCCACAAGATATATCACTTATTAACACCTATCCACAAGATATGGATGTGTAAAAGTGAATAAAATTGTGGATAAATAAGTTATCAACATCTATCCACAATACCTGTTGATAATTATGTTCAAAATATAAACTCCTTATCTCTATGGCTTTGTATTTTTTAATTTTAGACATTTTAGTATTTTTAATAACCCCCCTACCCTTATGCATAATAAACTTGAAAAATGAGCCATTTTAGTATATGATAGTAAAGAGATATAATATGGTGAAGTATGAGTTTCTACCTATTAAATGTGGAAAGGTATGAATAAATGAATCAGATTGAAACAAAATGGGATGATATTAAAAACTTTGTAAAAAATGAACTTGAACTTTCAGAAGTGGCCTTTAACACTTGGCTTAAGCCACTTGAAGTACACTCTGTAGAGGGAAATACGTTGTATATTCTTGTTCCTGGAGAACAAATGCTACTTAATTATATTAAAAAGAAATTTGAACTACAACTGAAAGTAGCTGTTGCAGAATTAACCGGAACAGAATATGACATACACTTTATATTACCGGATGAGGCTAAATTTATGAATCAACCGGCTAAAGTTTTATCTGTAGAAGAAATAAATGAGAAAACCAACCTGAATCCAAACTATACTTTTGAATCCTTTGTCGTTGGAAGTAATAATCGATTTGCGCATGCTGCATCTCTCGCAGTAGCGGAATCACCTGGAGAAGTGTATAATCCATTATTTATCCACGGAGGCGTAGGACTTGGAAAAACACACTTGATGCACTCCATAGCACATTATATTCAGGCACATAATCCGTCTTTACGGGTTCTTTATGTTTCCAGCGAAACCTTTACAAATGAAGTAATTGATTCTATTCGTAATGGAAACAGTTCATCAATGTCAAAGTTTCGGGATAAATATCGAAATATTGATGTTTTATTAGTTGATGATGTTCAATTCATTATTGGTAAAGAAAGTACACAGGAAGAATTCTTCCATACATTTAACGAATTACACTTAGCTAAGAAGCAAATTATTTTATCCTCAGATCGTCCTCCAAAGGAAATGGAAACATTGGAAGAAAGAATTCGATCACGATTTGAGTGTGGATTACTTGCGGATATTGGTGTACCAGATTATGAAACAAGAATGGCAATTTTACGGAGAAAGCAAGAAACAGATGGAACATCCATTGACGATGAAATTTTAGATTATATTGCAACGAATATCAAGTCCAATGTGCGTGAACTTGAAGGTGCTCTTAATAAGTTATTGGCCTTTGCTAATTTACAAAACACTAAGATTACATTAGAAATTGCGCAAAAGGAACTACAAAATATTATATCACCAGACAAACCAAAAGAAATAACAGCGCAATTAATTATTGAAGTTGTTTCTGATCATTTCCAGATTTCCATGGATCAGATGATTTCTAAGAACCGTAGTTCTGAAATTGCGAGACCTAGACAAATTGCTATGTACTTATGTATGAATATGGTTTCAGAAGTATCTCTTGGATCCGTTGGAGCCCTTTTAGGAGGACGTGATCATTCTACGATTATCCACGGTGTAAAGAAAATTGCCGATGAAATAGAAAAAGATGAAACAATGGCAGCTACCATTGAAACCATCAAAAAGAAAATTAATCCAAGTTGATAAAGCTGTTAATGAAATGTGAAATATATGTGGAAGACATAGTTATAACATTTATGAAAAAATTGTGTCCACTTTTTTGTGAAGTTATTATGAACTTATAATTGACATATAAACGTACTTCTAAACGTCTAAAAGTGTTGAATATTCATGGAAAACATGACTTTTACACATATTCACAACTACTACTACTATTACGATGAAATTGAAATTATATATATATTAATTTTATACTCGAAAGGAGTTATACACAGCATTATGAAATTGACATGTTCAAAAACAAATCTTCTTAAAGGAGTAAATATTGTATCCAAAGCAGTTCCTACAAGAACAAGTATGGCCATTCTTGAATGTATTCTAATTGATGCATCTGCTGATGAAATTAAATTAACGGCAAATGATATGGAATTAGGAATTGAAACAATCATTGATGGTCAGATTCACGAAAGAGGCATCATCGCATTGGATGCAAAGATTTTCTCAGAGATTGTGCGAAAATTACCGGATAATGAAGTAACCATACAAACAGATTCTTCATTTAAGACAGTAATAACTTGTGAGAAATCTAAATTCAATATTATTGGAAAGTCAGGAGAAGATTTTTCTTATCTTCCTAATATTGAAAAAAATGAACGACTTACCATTTCTCAGTTTACATTAAAAGAAGTAATTCGCCAGACAATTTTTTCGATTTCAGATAATGATAACAACAAATTAATGACTGGAGAATTATTTGATATTAATGAAAATGAACTAAAAGTTGTATCTTTGGATGGACATAGAATTTCTATTCGTAAGATTGAATTAAAACAAAGCTATCCTTCTAAAAAATTAGTAGTCCCCGGTAAAACATTGCAGGAAATAAGTAAAATTCTTACGGGTGGTTTAGAGGATGATATCAACATTTATTACACAAGTAATCACATTGTATTTGAATTTGATCAGACCGTTGTAGTTTCAAGATTAATTGAAGGCGACTATTTTAAAATTGATCAAATGTTATCATCTGATTATGAGACAAAATTTAAAATCAACAAACGTGAGCTATTAAGTTCTATAGATCGTGCAACATTATTGGTTAAAGAAGGGGACAAAAAACCAATTATTATGAATGTATTAGAAGATAATATTGAGCTTAAAATTAATTCCTTTATTGGATCTATGAATGAAACAATTGATATAACCAAAGAAGGTAAAGATATAATGATTGGCTTTAATCCTAAATTTTTCATCGATGCACTGCGTGTTATTGATGAAGAAGAGGTAACGCTTTATATGGTGAATCCAAAGGCACCATGTTTTATAAAAGATGAAAAAGAGAGCTATATTTATTTAATTTTACCGGTTAACTTTAATGCTACAAACTAAGGAGAGCTATGGAAGTTATTAAATTAAACGATGAATACATTAAACTTGGACAAGCTTTAAAGGCAGCGGGTCTGGTTGGATCAGGAGTCGAAGCAAAAATTGTAATATTAGATGAACTTGTGATGGTAAATGGCGAAGTAGAAACACGTCGCGGAAGAAAACTATATGATGGAGATGTTGTTTCTTTTAACGGAGAAACAATACAAATAGAACAATGATTGTTAAATCAATAGAACTTTTTGATTTTAGAAATTACGAGTCATTAGATTTAAAGTTTGATGAGGGAGTCAACATTTTATACGGTGATAACGCCCAAGGAAAAACAAATATACTAGAAGCAATCTATATGAGTGGAACAACAAAATCCCATAGGGGAACGAAAGATAAAGAAACAATTCGTTTTGGGAAAGAAGAGGCTCATATACGAACAATTGTGGAAAAACAGGGAAAAGAATATAAGATTGATATGCACATAAAAAAGCATAAGACGAAAGGAATTGCAATAAATCAAATGCCAATAAAAAAAGCATCTGATTTATTTGGGGTGTTAAATTTAATATTTTTTTCACCTGAAGATTTAAATATAATTAAGGATGGCCCGGCAGAAAGGCGGAGATTTCTTGATTTAGAACTGTGTCAATTGGATAAAATATATTTATATAATTTATCCAAGTACAATAAGGTGTTAAATCAGAGAAATAAATTGTTGAAAGACATATTCCAAAATCCGGAATTAAGAAATACTTTGGATATTTGGGATCAGCAGTTGATAACATATGGAACAAAAATTATACAAAGAAGGAAGCAATTTGTTGAAGAACTTAATACAATTATTTTTGGAATTCATAAGAGATTATCTGGAAATAAAGAAGAATTATTTTTGTCCTATGAGCCGAATTGTACGGATGCATATTATCCACAAAAATTATGTGAAGCAAGGGATAAGGATGAGAGATTTGGATCTACAAGTGTAGGACCACATCGAGATGACATATCGTTTCTTATAGGTAACATTGATATTCGAAAGTATGGATCTCAAGGGCAGCAAAGAACGGCTGCATTATCCTTAAAGTTATCAGAAATAGAGTTAGTAAAAAAAATAATAGGTGATGAACCGGTTTTATTACTAGATGATGTATTATCAGAGCTAGATATCAACCGGCAAAATCAACTATTAAATAATTTATCCACAACACAAACAGTTATTACGTGTACGGGTTTGGATGAATTTATAAAGAATCGATTAAAAATAGACAAGGTTTTTCGTGTAACGGAAGGAATTGTTACAGAAGAACAACAGCTTAATTAGGAGGCTTTTATGAGCGTAGATTATGGCGCAGATCAAATTCAAATACTAGAAGGATTAGAGGCAGTAAGAAAACGTCCCGGAATGTACATCGGAACAACATCTCTTCGTGGACTACATCATTTGGTATATGAAATTGTGGATAATGCAGTTGATGAGGCACTTGGTGGATATTGTGACAGTATAGAGGTAACAATAAACAAAGACAATTCCATTACAGTTTTGGATGACGGACGTGGTATTCCAGTAGGAATTAATGCAAAAACGGGAAGACCGGCAGTAGAAGTTGTATTTACTGTCTTGCATGCCGGCGGAAAATTTGGAGGCGGAGGATACAAGGTATCTGGAGGACTTCATGGTGTAGGTGCATCCGTAGTAAATGCATTATCTACATGGTTGGAAGTAAAAGTTTATTCAGAAGGAAAAATCTATCAACAGCGTTATGAACGCGGCGCAATTATGTATGACTTAAAAGTAATTGGTGATTGCCCGGTTGAGAAACATGGTACAGAAATTACTTTTTTACCGGATCCGGAAATATTTGAAGAAACGATTTTTGAATTCGAAACATTGCGTACAAGATTACGTGAAACTGCTTTTTTAACAAAAAATCTTAAAATTGTTTTACGCGATTTGAGAGGCGAAGAAATTGTAGAGCAGAAATTCCATTATGAGGGTGGAATTAAGGAATTTGTTGCATATCAGAATAAATCAAAAACTTCACTGTATCCGGAAATAATTTATTGTGAGGGCACAAAAGATGACATCTATGTCGAAGTTGCAATGCAGCACAATGATTCTTACAATGAGATGACACTTGGTTTTGTTAATAATATTATTACACCGGAAGGTGGAACGCATGTATCAGGATTTAAAAATGCATTAACAAAAACAATGAACGACTATGCGCGGGCAAATAAACTTTTGAAGGATTCTGAGCCAAATTTATCCGGTGAAGATATTAGGGAAGGTTTAACAACAATTATTAGTATTAAAATTGGTGATCCGCAGTTTGAAGGTCAGACTAAACAGAAACTTGGTAACTCAGAAGCAAGAGGTGCAGTAGATAGTATTGTTAGTGAGCAACTTACTTACTTTTTAGAGCAAAATCCAAATGTAGCAAAAATAATTTGTGAAAAATCGGTTCTTGCGCAACGAGCAAGAGAAGCAGCAAGAAAGGCACGTGATTTAACAAGAAGAAAAACTGCATTGGAAGGAATGTCTTTACCAGGAAAATTGGCAGATTGTTCTGATAAGAATCCGGATAACTGTGAAATTTTCATAGTAGAGGGAGATTCCGCAGGTGGTTCTGCTAAATCAGCGCGTGATAGAGCAACGCAGGCAATTTTACCATTGAGAGGAAAAATTCTTAATGTGGAAAAAGCGCGTCTTGATAAGATATATGCAAATGCAGAAATTAAGGCAATGATTACAGCATTTGGTACCGGTATTCATGATGATTTTGATATAACAAAACTTCGTTATAACAAAATCATTATCATGACAGATGCCGATGTAGATGGTGCACACATATCTACGTTGATGTTAACTTTTATTTATCGATTTATGCCGGAATTGATTAAAACGGGACATGTTTATTTGGCACAGCCACCATTATATAAAGTCGAAAAAAATAAAAAAGTATGGTATGCCTACAGTGACGAAGAATTAAATTCGATACTAACGGAAATTGGACGTGATGGAAATAATAAAATTCAACGTTACAAAGGATTAGGTGAAATGGATGATGATCAATTATGGGAAACAACCATGGATCCGGAAAGACGTGTACTTCGTAAAGTCATGATTGATGAAGAAACTGAGTCGGAAGTAGATTTAATTTTCAATACATTAATGGGTGACAAAGTTGAGCCACGCCGTGAATTTATTGAAGAAAATGCAAAATATGCAACCAATATCGATATTGCTTAATGGCATAAGCAAATTTGTAAGGAGAAACTAGAATGGAAGATAATATTTTTGACAAAATTCATGAAGTTGACTTAAAGAAAACCATGGAAACATCCTACATTGACTATGCCATGAGTGTCATTGTTTCTCGTGCATTGCCAGATGTTAGAGATGGTTTAAAACCGGTGCAGCGTAGAGTGCTGTATTCTATGATTGAATTAAGTAATACATACGACAAGCCGCATCGTAAGTGTGCGCGTATTGTTGGAGATACCATGGGTAAATATCATCCGCATGGAGATTCTTCAATTTATGGAGCACTTGTTAACATGGCACAAGATTGGTCAACAAGATATACACTAGTTGATGGTCATGGTAATTTTGGTTCTGTGGATGGTGATGGAGCTGCAGCGATGCGATACACAGAAGCAAGACTTAGCAAGATTTCCATGGAAATGTTAGCGGATATTAATAAGAATACCGTCGATTTTATTCCAAACTTTGATGAAACAGAAAAAGAGCCGGTTGTATTACCGTCCCGTTTTCCAAATCTTTTGGTAAATGGAACAACAGGTATTGCAGTTGGTATGGCAACCAATATGCCGCCACATAACTTAAAAGAAGTTATAAAGGCCGTTATCAAGATTATTGATAATCGTATTCAAGAAAATAGAAAAACAGAAATAGAAGAAATTCTAGAAATTATAAAGGGACCTGATTTTCCAACAGGTGGAGAAATCTTAGGAACCAGGGGAATTGAAGAGGCATATCGTACCGGTCGTGGAAAAATACGAGTTCGTGCAATTACGAATATCGAACCTATGCAAAATGGAAAGAATCGTATTATTGTTACAGAACTTCCATATATGGTAAATAAGGCTCGTTTGATTGAAAAAATTGCGGAATTGGTGCGTGACAAGAAGATTGTTGGCATCACCGATTTACGTGATGAGTCGAATCGCCAAGGTATGAGAATTTGTATTGAATTACGAAAAGATGTAAATCCAAATGTTATTTTAAATCAGCTATATAAACATACACAATTGCAAGATACATTTGGAGTTATAATGCTTGCTTTGGTAAATAATGAACCAAAGGTATTAACAATTCTAGAAATATTGGATCATTATTTAAAACATCAAGAAGATGTAGTAACCAGAAGAACAAAGTTTGATTTGAATAAAGCAGAAGAACGTGCTCATATTTTAGAGGGTTACTTAATTGCACTTGATAATATTGATGAAGTAATTTCTATTATTAGAAATAGCAAGACAGCACAAGAAGCAAAAACAAAATTAATGGATCGTTTTACACTTTCTGAAACACAGGCACAAGCGATTGTAGATATGCGTTTGCGTGCACTGACCGGTTTGGAAAGAGAAAAAATCGAGAATGAATATGGTGAATTAAAGGAATTAATTAAACGATTGAAAGAGATTTTAGGCGATGAAAATGTACTATTAGGTGTCATAAAAGAAGAAATTGCTGAAATTGCCGAAAAATATGGAGATGATCGTCGTACTAAAATTGGATTTGATGAGTTCGATATAGCTATGGAAGACATGATTCCAAAGTCAGATGTGGTAATTACGATGACAAAACTTGGTTATATCAAGCGTATGAGTACAGAAAATTTCAAGAGCCAGAATCGTGGTGGTCGTGGAATTAAAGGTATGGAAACCATAGAAGATGATTATATTGTAGAAATGATGATGACAACAACACATCATTCTATTATGTTCTTTACCAATATGGGACGCGTATATCGGATGAAGGCTTATGAAATTCCAGAAGCGGGAAGAACTGCACGAGGTACTGCAATTATCAATCTTTTACAATTGCAACCGGGAGAATCAATTACAAGCGTAATTCCAATTGATGAGTATGAAGATAATAAATTCTTATTCATGGTAACTAAGAAAGGTATTGCAAAGAAAACGCCTTTAAAGGAATATGCAAATATTCGTAAGACAGGATTATTAGCAATTAATTTACGTGAAGATGATGAATTAATTGAAGTGCAAATTACAGATAATACTAAGGATATTATTATGATCAGTAAATTTGGTCAATGTATCCGTTACCATGAAACAGATGTGAGAAGTACCGGAAGAACGTCCATGGGCGTTATTGGAATGAGTCTCGTGGATTTAGATGAAGTAGTGGCAATGCAAACGGATACACAGGGTGATGATATTCTAATTGTAGCTGAAAAAGGTATTGGAAAACGAACTAATGTTAATGAGTTTAGCGCACAAAATCGCGGTGGTAAAGGTGTTAAATGTTATAAAATAACAGAAAAAACTGGTAACCTTGTTGGTGCTAAAGCAGTAAACATTGATGATGAAATTATGATGATTACAACGGAAGGTATTATCATTCGTATGAAAGTGGATGGTATTGCAGAATATGGACGAGTGACTTCCGGAGTAAAACTAATAAATCTGGATGAAGGTGTTTCTGTAGCATCAATTGCAAAAGTAAAAGAAACAAAAGAGCTATATGAACAGAAAGAAACATCAGAAGAAACTCAGGAGTAGAAGAATATGAAAAAAGGATTATTGCTTTTTTCAGGTGCTGTTGAAACCTTAGAGTTTTTCTCAGCCCAGCTTGCAATGTTGTACAAAAAAGATGGCTATGATATTTTTACTTATCGAATCGATAAGGAAAAAGAGGATTTTGAAGCGTTAAGAAGCTTTTTATCTTTCCATGAGACATTGCTAGTAACCTTTAATTATATTGGTATGAGTGGCGAAGAATTTTTACAAGAGGGAAGAGACAATGTCTTTTCCCTTTTTCCGGTTAGAAAAAAAGTAATTCTTGTGGATCATCCAATTTATTATCACGACCAACTAACCATAACAAAAGAAGAAACTGAAGTATACTGTGTAGATGAAGATCATGTTGACTATATTAAAACATATTATTCACAGATAAAAAATGTACGGTTTTTGCCATTAGCAGGAACGGAACTTGCCACAAAACATAAAACAATAAAAGAAAGAACAATTCCACTTTTATTTGCTGGAAATTATGTAAGAAAAGAACGATTATTATCCTATCTTACAGGGCTTAACCAGGATTATAAGGACTTTTATTATTCCATTGTAGAAGATTTGAAAAAAAATCCAGAACAGTCCATTCAATTTGTTATGGAAAATAGCCTGCTATCACTTTTCCCAAATGCTTCAAAAAAAGAATTGGCAGCAGCTATGCATGGCATGCTGTTCGTGGATTTATACATCCGTTCTTATTTTCGTGCAAAGGTTGTTAAGACCATTGCAGATGCAAAAATACCAATTTATGTTATTGGTAAGGACTGGCAATACTTGAATGTGGAGCATCCAGAGTATATTCATATGCTGGGCAACGGATATGAAAATACGGAATTTTGTTTAAGGCATATGGAGGAAACAAAGCTATCCTTAAATGTGATGCCTTGGTTTAAACGCGGCTTTCATGACCGGATTCCATCTTCCATGCTGCAAAAGGCGGTAAGTATTACAGATTCCTCTGATTATATTTCAAATAATTTTATAGATAAAGAGGATTTACTTTTGTATTCTTTAAAGGAAATAGAAAAAATACCGGATTTGATTCATAGAGTATTAAAGGATGAGGAATATTTACAGAATATGGCCGAACAAAGTTATAAAAAAGCGAAAAAGAAACATACCTGGCAGCAAAGGTATGAAAAAATACAAAATACTACAAGTTAAGCGATATTATAAAGTTATAGCAAAGGAGACCGGGGATTACTCGGTCTCCAAAAAAATAAAAATAATTTACACACTTAACTTGACAAACCCTTAAGAAACAAAACAGCTCATGCACAAATGGAGCAGAGTGGCGGTGCAGTTCATTGCCTTTTTTCTTGCTCCATCCCTTTTTACCCAGGCATTCAGTGCAGTAAAAGCAGCAGCAGAAGCCATAGGAAAAGGAAATATAATTTCCACATCAGATTTTACAATACGTTTTAGAATCTTATGCGGAATCACATTTTTATTTGGCAGAATATGGCATAGCAGCAATTGTACTCTTATTTGTATTAGTGGGGATGGCAATAGAGGAACGTTTTTTTGCCGCTTCCTTTGTCCTATGGGTGCCATTTTTTCCTTATTACCGGAGCTTCCTTTTACGGCATTGCATCGGAATGAGAAAAATTGTTTAAAAAACTGTAGTGCCTGTCGAAAAAATTGTCCGGTGAGAATAAAGCTTGGAGAAGATAGCTTACAGTCCGGAGAATGTATTCGATGTGGCAGGTGCTTATTGACTTGTCCAAAAGAAAATATAAAAATAGGTAGAAGTTTTACAAAAAAATGAAAATATTTATTGACAATGGCACCCGTCTTTAGTATAATATGAATTGCGTTACGGCGCAGAATTTCATATGTAAAAGAAATTCGGAACTTGCAGAAGTACTCAAGAGGCCGAAGAGGTGCCCCTGCTAAGGGTATAGGTCGGGTGACCGGCGCGAGGGTTCAAATCCCTCCTTCTGCGTCAAAGCAACTACGTTTGTAGTTGCTTTTTTTCTATAAAAATTAAGGAGGAGAATTATAATGGAGCATTTGTGTAATGTTGCTACGTTAATCGAAGCAGATCGAATTCTTGCATTATTAGAAAGCAATGAAATCGCATGTTACAAAATGGAGAAGGGTTCTGGAAGCTATTTATCTATTACAACTGGGATGTCATTATATGGATATGATATTTACGTAGATAAAGATAACATAGAAGATGCGAAAGCTTTGTTGGCGGAAGTTGAGAATTAGCTTGTTTTAAGGGAAAGAAAAAAATATAATAAAAAGTGAAAAAAAGTGTTGACATAGATGGTCAAAGATGATATTATATAACACGTCGCTGATGACAAGACAAAAAACTTCAGAAAGCGACAAAAAATAAT
>FOXT01000019.1 GCA_900115795.1 Lachnospiraceae bacterium XBB1006
GGAGTTTTTCACACTGTGTCATGCGACACCGTGCGCTTATGCGGTATTAGCAGTCGTTTCCAACTGTTGTCCCCCTGCATACGGTAGGTTACCCACGCGTTACTCACCCGTCCGCCACTCAGTCACAAGCTCGTCACCCCGAAGGGATCGTAAGCAGGTGCTTCGTTCGACTTGCATGTGTTAAGCACGCCGCCAGCGTTCATCCTGAGCCAGGATCGAACTCTCTAATAAAAGTTTATCCCAACAATTACTTGCTAGCTTTATAATCCAAAGATTACTGTTTGTTTGGGTTTCGATTTTCTCGAAACGTTCTTAAAAATATTCTCTTAGAATCTTTTCAAGGTTGTCTCACTGTTCAATTATCAAGGTTCTTTGCTTGTCGCTCTTTCGTGCGACAGCTCATTTATTATATCATCTTTTCAACTGTTTGTCAAGAACTTTTTTCAAATTCTTTTTCGAGGCTTTTTAGTTATCCGCCTCACAGTCAGCTTAATTATTATAGCACTTTACTCATTCGTTGTCAACAACTTTTTTAAAATTTTCTCGAGCTATTTAATTAAGAACGGAGAAGGAGGGATTTGAACCCTCGCGCCGCTGTTAACGACCTGCACCCTTTCCAGGGGTGTCCCTTCGGCCAGCTTGGGTACTTCTCCAAAATGTGCCAAATTCACTATGCGATTGCTTTACAGCTGCAGAATTGGATGTTCTGCTCGCAATATGAAGTTGTAACGCAGAAGGTGGGATTCGAACCCACGGTCCCTTTCGGAATCACTGGTTTTCAAGACCAGCTCCTTAAACCACTCGGACACCTCTGCACTTTTCGTTCTTGTCGAACGCAAGAATTATTCTATCATTTTATCCCTTCCTTGTCAACACAAATTTTCAAGAAATTACAAACAATTTGTTTTACACTGATTTTCTGCTATTTGCAGGTCCTCCGGTGTTGTTATTTTTAGGTTCGTGTAACTGCCCATGATTACGCTCACTGCTGTATTTGTAAACCGTTCCACTATCATTGCATCATCTGTTACATCCTTGCATCCACTCCGCTCCATCTTTGCGTATGCGTCCCTAAGCAAACTTGTTTTAAACATCTGTGGTGTTTGCGCCGCCATAAGGCTTGAACGCTTTGGTGTTTGTAGTATTCTTCCATTATCATCCACCACTTTAATGGTATCTTTTACCGGTACTCCCAGGATAACTGCACTATTTTTTTCCGACATTGCACACAACATATCAATTGCTTCTCTTGGTGGAAATGGTCTTGCCCCATCATGAATCATGCATACATCGCCTGTAACCTTTTCCAAACCGTTTTTAACTGATTCAAACCGCTCTTTTCCTCCGTTTACATATGCTGTCACTTTTTTTATTCCATATTTTTCTACTATCTGCTTCCTGCAAAATTCCTTATCTTCTTCTGCAGTAACCAAAATAACTTCATCAATTCTGCTTTTTTCGAATCTTTCCAAACAATAATATAGAACTGGCTTATGATCCAGTTCTATAAATTGTTTTTTCTTCTCACTGTGCATACGGCTTCCCTTTCCTGCTGCCAGCACAATCACCGATATTCTATTTCTCATCTTTACCGTTCTCCAAGCTTCAAATTCGGAATTGCATTCAACTCCCAATCAGAACGCACTCCTGCCATATATTCATAGTAACCTGCGACGCCTATCATCGCTGCATTATCTGTACAAAAAATAGGGGACGGATGATAAAACGCAATTCCTCTTTCTTTGCATGCCTCTTCCAATGCCCTTCGGAGTGTTTGATTAGACGCCACTCCTCCTGCAATTGCAAATTTATTAACCCCGTGTTCTTCAACTGCCCGCATAGCATGTTCCACCAATACGTCACTGACTGCCTGTTGGAATGACGCAGCTATGTCTGCCTCACTATAGACTTCTCCCTTCATTTGGCATCCATTTATATAATTCAATACTGCAGATTTCAATCCACTAAAGCTAAAGTCATAAGGCCCATCCGCTACTTTTGCCCTTGGAAAAGGGATCGCAAATGCATCTCCTTCTTTCGCTTTTGCTTCGATCTTTGGTCCTCCCGGATATCCTAACCCAATAGCCCTTGCAACCTTATCAAATGCTTCTCCAGCTGCATCGTCTCTCGTTCTACCCAATATCTCGTATTTTCCATAGGCTACAACATTTACTAAATGCGTGTGTCCACCAGAAATTACCAGACACATAAATGGCGGCTCTAATTCCGGATTTTCTATATAATTTGCGCATATATGTCCCTCTATATGGTGCACTCCTACCAACGGTTTTCCTGCACCATACGCAAGGGCTTTTGCCTCCGCAACGCCCACCAAAAGCGCACCTACGAGTCCCGGACCGTAAGTAACTGCTATTGCATCTATCTCTTCCAGTTTTGTATTTGCCTGTTTCAACGCTTCCTCAATAACCTGGTTTATGCGCTCAATATGCTTTCTGGATGCTATCTCCGGCACTACGCCTCCATAAAGCGTGTGCAAAGCAATCTGAGACGATATAACGTTGCTGAGCACCGTTCTGCCATTACTCACAACCGATGCTGCCGTCTCGTCACACGAACTTTCTATTGCCAATATTTTTACTTCTTCTGACATACTATTGTTCTCCTCTAATCATATAATACACTAGTATTTTCCATTTACCGGTGTTGTCCTTTCGAAGAACGTATCGTTGGTTGGTGGTTTGATAATCGCTATCCACTTTCAAAAAATATGAACATGTAACATATGCGCATTCTCTCTTTTTGATTGTTTTATATACGACCTCATTTCCGCTGCATAACGATGTATTTCGAATCGATCGTTTCTCGTCTTTGTATTTCTTTACGTCGTTACGCATACTCTGGGTATACTGCGGTTCCGGGTTTTGCCCCAGCAATTCCTCATCAAACAACGCACGCTGGCTTTCTATCATCTGCCGGAACTCTTTGTCACTATATCGCTCATTATAAATACATTTCAAAAAACGATTGTACATCTTAATCACACTACGTGGTGTTGTTGGATAGTTGTTTGTCAAATCTTCGGATAACAATTTCTGCACTTCCGTCTGATTGGCTGTCTTATTCTGTGCACCATTTCCGTTCCGCGTGGTCAAATAATAATAATATCCTCCAATCAATGCCGCAAATACAATTCCAATAATCACGATACGAATAACTTTCTTCATAAGAACCCTCCCATCTTATTGTGGTGTTACTAGGTATTTGCGAAACTGCTCTGCGGCGAATGCCGCATGAGCAATTTGCATAATAAATCGTCTCTGCAAGTTAACTTGCGAGAACGATTTTTATGCAAATTCAACATGCCACGGCCGTGGCATAAGAGTTTCGCAATTAACTATATTGTGGTGTTACTCTTCAAATTGCAAGTCTACGCTCATACCATCTTTTCCAAGACTTGTTTGCGCAAAAATTTCCCTCACTTTTTCCATATAGGATTCTGCGCCTACCAGCGATGGACTAAAATGCGTTAGCCACAATTTTGAAACCTCTGCTTCTTTCGCTATCTTTGCTGCCTCATAAAACGTCATATGCTTATATTGCTTGGCCTTTGCAATTTTTTCCGGTTCTGCATACATACCTTCCAAAATTGCCAAATCTGATCCTTTGGCTGCCTCTACGATCGTTTTGGTCGGTCGCGTATCGGTACAATAGGTTACTTTCAATCCCTTTCTCGCCGTTCCAAGCACCATATCCGGCGTATAGGTAATTCCATCCTCTGTCACCGTTTCACCTTTTTGTAGCCGGTTCCAGCATTTAATCGGGATATTCTGTCCCTTTGCCCGCTCCACATCAAATTTGCCTCCGCGCAATATTTCTACCGTGTATCCATAGCACGAAATATTGTGATTCACCTTAAACGCATGAATCTGATACCCTTTTACGGTTATCGTTTCTTCTTTTTCTTTTAATTCTTTGTACTCTATTTCAAATGGCAAATCCGGAGCAATAATCCGCAGACTTTCCACAACCTTCTTTAATCCCGGAGGACCTATCAGCAATACAGGTTCTGTACGCTCCGCATTTCCCATTGTTAGCAATAACCCTGGCAATCCACTAATATGGTCGGCATGGTAATGGGTAAAACATATTACATCTATAGGATGAAAGCTCCACCCTTTTTCTTTTATTGCAATCTGGGTTCCCTCGCCGCAGTCTATCAGCAAGTGACTTCCATTATATCTGGTCATACAAGCGGTTAGCCAACGATATGGGAGTGGCATCATCCCCGCTGTTCCCAGCAAACACACATCTAGCATTTTTTATCCTTTCTTAGAAGATACACTGCATAATCAGGGCATCCTCGGTGGGTTGTTCGTAAAATCCTTTTCGTACGCCGAGTGCGACAAATCCAAGGGTTTCATAAACATGAATGGCAGCCTCGTTGCTCACTCTGGCCTCTAACACAATCGACGCTGCTCCTCCTTTTTTTGCATAGGCAAGCAGCTGTTTCATCATGGCTTTTCCAAGCCCTCTTCCCCGCTTCTCCTTTTTTACACAAACATTCATAACTTCTGCTTCATCCAGCACTTGGTAATAACCGCAATACCCCTGCACTCCTTCTTCATCTTCAATAACAAGAAAGCAGTTCTTTGGTAGTTGCATGGCATTCCAAAAACCTTCCTGCGTCCACGGCTGTGAAAACGTCTCTTTTTCCATTTCCACGACTCGTTGCAAATCCTCTTTATTCATTCTGCGTATTCTGTTCATGTTTTAACCTTTCGTTGCGTTCCCGCTCCGCTTGTGTCAATCGCAAATACTCCGGACGATGCATCGCTGCCGTTTCTGTCTTTCCTTCTTTCAGATATACAAGTCCCAAGGCTGCAATGCTCGCTCCTCGTTGCTTGTTCATGTGCGCCGGCGCAAAATAGTATGGCACTTTGCATAATCGCTCTATCTGCTCTTTATAAACAGCTACACCATCACCTAAAAACACAACCTCTTCTTCCAGCTTATTGATTTCCTCTATTATCTCCGCAATGTCTACTGCACATTGTCTTACAATGCATTCCATCTGCGTTCCCGCAAAACGGTATACTCCCGTATATACTTGATTTCTTCTGGCATCCATCAACGGACATACAATCGCTTTACTTCCTACCAGATTATAAGCCAATCCATCAACCGTTGGTACATGTATCAGCTCTTTTCCCAACGCTAAGCCCAGTCCTTTTGCCGTTGCTGAACCAATTCGAAGTCCCGTAAAGGATCCTGGTCCTCCCGCTACCGCAATTGCGTCAAGGGAATTCATGTCTAAATCAATTCGCTTTACAACGTCATCCAGCATTGGCAAAAGTGTCTGTGAATGCGTTTTCTTATAATTTATGGTATATTCTGCCAGCAGATTATCATCCTCTACAACTGCCACACTGGCAACAAGTCCGGAACTATCCAAACCTAATACTTTCATTCTTATCTCCCATCTTTATGCATACTCTGTAATGGTTATTTTACGATAATCAAATCCCTTGTTCAAATCCTTCTCAATGCGTATTTCCTTATGTTTCTTTGGTAATATCTCTTCAATCAGATTTGCCCACTCTATCATCGTCAGACCATCTCCATATACATAATCTTCATATCCTATTTCGTCCATTTCTTCCACGTCTCCAATACGGTAGACGTCAAAATGGTAAAACGGCATTCTTCCTCCTTCATATTCCTGAACAATAGTGAAGGTCGGGCTGTTGATGGGTTCCTTAATTCCAAGTCCATCCGCAATCCCTTGCGTGAGTACCGTTTTTCCAACGCCAAGATCACCAATCAGCGCATAAACATCTCCCGGAACCGCGTCCCGTCCCAACGTTTGCCCTAAACTGTAGGTCTCCTGCCAAGCATTTGTTTCAATTATCATATTGAAATGACTCCAATTCTTTTTTTAAAAGTTCTTCTAACGCCTCTTGCTGCTGCCCAATTTGTGATAGTGGCAAAATCGACGCATTCTTCGGCGTTGTGTACAGGTAATATGCTTTCTTCGTCTTTACTACCTTATAAACCAGATTCCATGTAATACTGTTTGCAATTCCCTCTTCAATATCTGTTTCGCCTTCCGCCAAAGAAACAGTAATCCCCTGCTCGTCCAAATGATAGCACATGGGCTGCGTTAAAGACCCGTTTCCTCGAAATGCCATTTTTGTACTGGTACGCAAATGCAGCGGAGTATAGAACACAAAAATCAGTCCACAGATTAAATACAATAATGTGTACATCAAATCCACTTTATTATACGTTGTAAATACAGCTATCGTTATAACCATTCCCAATATGGTAAACATCCAGGTTTGCACTCGGTGATAGCTGTGATACATGTGGAAAGAAAACAAATCCTTTTCTGTTAGTTGTACGTGAATATCCATACTCTATCCATCCTTCTTCTTATTCTTTTTCGGTTCTTCCAATTTCATGGTCAATGCAATTCGTTTCTTTTCCATGTCCACACTGAGCACCTTAACTTTTACAATGTCTCCAACGCTGACAGCTTCTAACGGATGCTTTATGTATTTATCGCTCATCTGCGAAATATGAACCAATCCATCCTGATGCACTCCAATATCAACGAATGCTCCAAAATCAATTACATTACGCACTGTACCTTTTAATTCCATTCCCGGCGTTAAATCTTTCATCTCTAACACATCGTTTCTAAGAATCGGCTTTGGCATTTCATCACGCGGATCTCTTCCCGGTTTTTCCAGTTCTTTTACAATATCCTTTAACGTAATTTCGCCAATTCCCAATTCTTCCGATAGTTTCGCGTAATCAGAAACTTTCTTTGCTATTCCATGCAAATCACCACCGGCTAAACTTGCAAGATTGTAGCCAAGCTTGTTCATCAACGCAAGGGTCGCATCATAACTTTCCGGATGCACACTCGTTGCATCAAGTGGATTCTCTCCTCCGGTTATTCGCAAGAATCCGGCACTTTGCTCATAGGCTTTTGGGCCAAGTTTTGCCACTTTTAACAACTGTTTTCGGTTGGTAAAACGACCATTTTCCTCACGATATGCAACGATATTCTTCGCTATCGTTTTACTAATACCGGAAATATATTCCAAAAGCGAAGCCGATGCCGTATTCAGGTCTACCCCCACTTTGTTTACACAGTCTTCCACAACACCACCTAACACTTCACTTAACTTCTTCTGATTCATGTCATGCTGGTACTGCCCAACTCCAATTGATTTCGGATCTATCTTTACCAATTCTGCCAACGGATCCTGCAATCGCCGCGCAATAGAGGTGGCACTTCGTTGTCCCACGTCGAATTGCGGGAATTCTTCTGTTGCCAGCTTACTTGCCGAATAAACCGATGCTCCTGCCTCATTTACAATTACATAGGAGAGCGGCTTTCCATATTCTTTAATAAACTCTACAATCACCTGCTCAGACTCTCGGCTAGCTGTTCCGTTCCCCACGGATATTAGATTCACATGGTATCGGTCAATTAATTTTTTCAAAACTGCTTTGGCTTCCGCAACCTTGTTCTGTGGCTCGGTAGGAAATATCACTGTGGTATCCAATACCTTTCCCGTAGGATCTACCACCGCCAATTTACACCCCGTACGAAATGCCGGATCCCATCCCAGTACCGTACTTCCTACAATTGGAGGTTGCATCAACAGTTGTTCCAGATTCTTCGCAAACACTTTCATTGCGCCATCTTCTGCTGCTTCCGTTAAGATTGAACGAATTTCTCTTTCTACGGCTGGCGCAATTAATCGCTCATAGCTATCTAACAACATGTCCGTCAGCAAGGTTGTTGTATACGGATTTTCTTTGTGTATTGTTTTCTTCGCCAAATACCCAAGAATTCTCTCTGTTTCCACAACCACCTTCACGGTCAAAATTTTCTCTTTCTCTCCACGGTTAATTGCGAGCACACGATGTCCTGCAAGTTTCGCAACCGGTTCCTCGAAGTCATAGTACATTTCGTACACACTTTTTGCTTCTGCATCCTTCGCCGTCGATACAATCTTACCATGTGCAAACGTATAATCACGGATATAGCTTCGATATTCCGCCTCGTCCGCAATCGTTTCAGCTAAAATGTCCATCGCTCCACCAATGGCTTCCTCAACCGTTGCGACTTCTTTCTCTTCGTTTACATAATTCGCAGCCTCAATTTCCACTGCATGATCGATTTGTTGCAAGTATATGATATTCGCAAGCGGTTCGAGTCCTTTTTCTTTTGCTACCGTTGCACGCGTACGTCGCTTCGGACGATATGGACGATACAGGTCTTCCACCTGAACCAGGGTCTGAGCCAGTCTAATCTTTTCTTCCAACTCCGACGTAAGCGCCCCCTGTTCCTCTATGGTCTTTAAAACCTGTTCTTTCTTTTCTTCTAAGTTTCTTAAATAATTTAATCTTTCATATAAATTTCGTAGAATCTCATCATTCAACGCTCCCGTCTTTTCTTTACGATAGCGGGCAATGAATGGAATTGTATTTCCTTCATCAATTAGCGTCACTGCTGCATCTACCTGTGTTCTCTTAATTCCAAGCTCTTTGGCCAATACTTCATTAATCTCAAACATGGTTCGCTCCATTTTCTTTGTTCTTCTTTCCTATTATAGTTTAAATTCTATTTTCCATCAAGGTATTTGTATGGTATAATTGTGTGAGAATTTTATTTCAAAAAGGAGGATGTAGTTATGGATCATCAACCATATACCCCAGTGAACCAGCCGGTGACACCACAGACCAGTTCTATGCCCACCGCTGCACTCACTTTATCAATTATAGGACTTATTTTTTCTTTTACTCCGTTTTTTGGCTTAATTTGCCCATCCATCGCCACAACGTTAGCTCTTTTATCTCGCGGTGGAACTATGCACACAGAAGGAAAAAGTAAGCTTGCATTGACCCTAGGCATAATCGGTTTGTTTATCGCTTTTTGCATGATTATTTACCTTTTTTATTATCTTGCAACTTCCGTTGATTACAACGATTTTTATCAGGAGTTTCAAAACAAGCTCCTCGAGAACAATACTACACTTTAATTACAAGGAGTTTGAACACTTATGAAAAGAACATCAAAAGAATTGAAAAGAATGAGTCGCCAGACACTTCTCGGACACTATGGCCTTGTAGTGCTTGCCTACTTTTTGTGTCAAGCTATTACCGGCATTTTAACTGCGCCCTTTGAACGCCAAATTAATGCCTACAACCGGGCAATTGCCTTACAAACACCTTCCAGTTTTCCATTTGTTGCTGTTCTTGCAATTTTGATTATTGCACTTTTGGTTTTTATCCTTAACGTTGGGCAAATGAAACTGCATCTGGACCTGGCGCGTGGCGAACAACCGACCATTTCCGCGCTGTTTAGCCAATTTAAAAACCGTCCGGATCGCTACATTATTTCGGTTATTTTACTCACTATCCTTTCCGTCCTTTTACTAGCTCCCGGAATGGTTATGTTGATTGTTGCCTCCATATTAGAAAACGATCCCGGATTCGCCGTATCCGTCGGAATTTGGATTGCCGGTGGCACGCTTACTTTTATCGGAACCGTTTTAGCAATCTTTTTTGCATTACGTTTTAGCCTTGTCAACTATTTTTTAATTGATGATTCTTCCATAGGATGCCTTGGTGCGTTAAAAGCAAGTTTTCAATCCATGAAGGGTCACTGCGGGCGCAGACTATATATTATACTAAGTTTTATTCCCATGGCTCTGTTGGTACTGCTTTCCTTTGGAATTGCATCCTTCTGGATCCAGCCTTATATGTTCATGACCGATGTACATTTTTATTTGGATGTCATTGGCGAATTAACCAGACGCGAAGAAGAAGCACGTCGTTTGGATGAAGAAATGGGTCCAATGATGACAGACGAATATTTTCGTTAATTGCGAAGCCATAAGACATATTTAAATAGACGCATGAAAAACATAAGTTTTTCATGCGTCCTTTCTTTACTCAATCAATGCTGCATGGATTGCCCGTACTGCCTTTTCCATCTCATTCTCGTCAACCAGCACTGTAATACGCAGCTCGTTAGTCGCTGTCATTTTGATATTAATTCCTACATTGTAGAGTGCCTCAAACATAGCACTTGCAACTCCCGGGTTACTTTGTATGCTCGCTCCTACAATTGAAACCTTTGCCACGGATGCATCCACATCTACGCCATCCCCCTTGAGGCGTGGCATATTTTCTTCCAAAACGCGAACTGCCTTCTCAACAAATTCTCTGGCAACTAAAACGGAAACATCTTTCTTTCCTTCTTTTGCTGCCGTCTGTAATATCGCATCCACATTAATGCTATTATTTGCCAGCAAGTCAAAAATCTTAAATTCGCTTCCCGGTACATCCGGGACTCCTAAAACGGTAATTCTAGCCGCATTCTTGTCTGCTGCAACTCCGCTTACTAACATACTTTCCACTGAGGTAACCTCCTTTACACGTGTTCCTTCGGTTTCGTTTAGACTCGAACGTACCACAAGGGTTACGCCATATTTCTTTGCCAGTTCCACTGACCGATTGTGTAATACTTGCGCCCCAATAGAGGCAAGTTCCAGCATTTCATCGTATGTAATCTCTACTTCTTTCTTGGCGCCCGGAACAATTCTTGGATCTGCCGTGTATACGCCATCTACATCTGTATAAATCTCACAGCTATCGGCATGCATTGCCGCCGCAATTGCTACCGCTGTTGTATCCGACCCTCCACGTCCAATCGTTGTAACGTCGCCATATTTATCAAGTCCTTGAAAACCGGTTACCAATACAACTTTCTTACTTTCCAACTCGTGGCGTAGACGCTCTGTATCAATCTTCAACAGACGCGCGTTCATGTGCGTTGCCGTGGAATGCATTGCCACTTGAAACGCATTCAGGGATATTGCCGGTACAGACATCGCTGCCAAAGCCATCGCCATAAGTGCCACCGACGTCTGCTCTCCTGTCGCCAAAAGTGCATCCATTTCTCTCCTTGGTGGTTGCTCATTCAACTCCTTTGCCAACGCCAATAGCTCATCCGTTGTCTGATCCATCGCTGACAAAACTACAATCACGTCATTTCCCGCTCTATATTCCTTAGCGATCCGCTCTGCAACATTTCGAATTCGTGTTGTATTTCCGACAGAGGTACCGCCAAATTTTTTTACAATTAGCATTTGCTACTCCTTTGCTAAAATCTTTACATAGTGGACACCATCACGGTTTCCTATTCTCTCAACAATTTCCGGAAGGAAGTCCGCATCCTCTGGTGTTTCTAAAACCAACATCAGATTGGCCACGCCATTCACCGACGATGCCTGATGCACATTTCGTATATTCACCTTAAATTCTGCAAAGGCATTCAATACACTCAAAAACTCTCCCGGAGCATCATCCAACTGAATTACCAAAACCACACGTCTTCCACTTTCCGTTCGATGATATAACGAAATGTCATCCTTATACTTATAATATGAGCTGCGACTAATTCCAACCATTTCGGACGCTTCTAGCACAGATGCCGCCTTGCCGGCTTCAAGCAATCGTTGTGCCTCTACTACTTTCAAAAGCACTTCCGGTACCGCACGCTCTTTTAGCACATAGTATTTTTCCAAACTTACTCTCCTTTTACTGCAAGGCTCTTTAAGTATGCATTCATAAAAGAATCGATATTCCCATCTAATACACTTTGGGCATTGCTGTTTTCTTCATTCGTTCGATGATCTTTAACCATAGTATATGGTTGCAGTACATAGGAACGAATCTGATTTCCCCAGCCAATCTCTGTAACTTCACCCCGAATATCTGCCAAGTTCTCTGCTGTCTTTTGCTGTTCTAAAATATAAAGCTTCGCTTTCAGCATCTGCATTGCCTTCTCTTTGTTCATGTGTTGCGAGCGTTCATTCTGACACTGCACCACAATGCCGGTAGGAAAATGGGTAATGCGAATCGCTGACGATGTCTTATTAATATGCTGTCCTCCGGCGCCGCTGGAACGGTAGGTGTCAATGCGGATATCTTCGTCGCGCACTTCTACATCCAAGTCCTCTTCAATATCCGGCATAACATCACAAGAAACAAAAGATGTCTGCCGTTTTCCTGCTGCATTGAATGGCGAGATTCTCACCAATCGATGCACGCCCTTCTCAGACTTCATATATCCGTAGGCGTTCTCTCCTTTAATCTCTACCGTAATGGATTTAATTCCCGCTTCATCTCCATCCAGATAGTCCAGTACTTCCATTGCAAAGCCATGACGTTCTGCCCATCGACAATACATACGGTACAGCATCGATGCCCAATCGCACGACTCCGTTCCGCCTGCTCCTGCATTCAACTTCAATATCGCATCGCATCCATCATATTCTCCCGTAAGAAGCGTTTTCATTCGCAACGTTTCAAAACGTTCCACAAATGTTACGAGCTCATCATTTGCTTCTTTCGCCAGTTCTTCATCATCATCCTCGTAACCCATTTCAATCAACGTTTCAATGTCTTCATAACTCTGCTTTAACTCTTCATATTCTGTTATATCATTTTTTAGCGCGCTAAGCTCCTTGGTTTTCTCCTGTGCTTTCTCCGGTTCATCCCAAAATCCCGGCTCTTCCATAATCTTCTCGAGTTCCTTCACCCTACGCATTTTTGCTGCAAGGTCAAAGTGAATCCCTCAATTCTATAAATGGTTTCTCATAGGATAAAAGTTCACTTTTTACCTGATCTAATAATACCAAATTCTCACCGTCTTTCTTTTAAAATTTCCATCGCTTTCAATACCTGATTATCCTGATATATATCGTAATCCTTTGTTTTATCACCTTGGTACTGAAATTCTAATTTTACATCCGGTTCAATTCCTTTTTCATGAATGTAATGCCCCTTCGGAGTAAAATATTTTGCTGTTGTTACCTTAATCGCACTACCATCCGATAACGGCATCAAAACCTGCACTATACCCTTTCCAAATGTCTTCGTGCCGATAAGTGTTCCGTATTTGTAGTCCTTTACCGCACCTGCAAAAATCTCGGATGCCGATGCACTATTTTCATTTACCAACACTGCCAGCGGCAGGCCTAATTCATCGCGATCCGAACGATAGGTGGTTTTCTTTCCGGCTTTATCCTTCGTATATACCAAAATTCCCTTCGGCAATAATTCATCTAAAATATCCGTCACCGCCGTAATCATTCCTCCCGGATTGTCACGAACATCAACAATAAGCGAGGTCATCTTATTATTCTTCAGTTCCTTTAACGCTTTCTTAAACTGATCTGCCGTTACTCCGTCAAATTCCGTTATGGCAATGTAACCGGTGTGGTTCTTAAGCATCCTGCTTTCAATCGTAGGCACTTCCACCTCGTCACGTGTTACCGTAAACGTCTTCTCTTTCCCATCACGAAGCATCACAAGTTTTACCTTGGTTCCTTTCTCGCCTCGTACATAATTAACAAATTTTGCCAGTTCCAGTCCTTCTGCCTTCGTTTTGTCTGCACTAACAAACACGTCGCCAGCTTTTAATCCAGCCTTGTCTGCCGGTGAGCCTTCATACACTTTCGAAATCGTAATCTGCAAGCTTTCTTTGTCCTGTGTCAGAACCGCACCGATTCCATAATACGTACCATTGGTTCCATCCAAATATTCCTGATACTGTTCTTTCGAAAAATAACTCGTATACTTGTCACCCAAGGACGAAACAAGTCCGGCATACATTCCATCCGGAAGCTTCTCCGTCGGAATGTCATCATAGTAATACGCAGACAGCGCGCTTAATACTTCCGCTGTCTTCTTTTGTACCGGTTCAGATAATATCTGGCTTGCCAACTTCCGATCCATTTTAAAGCTTGTAATCACGAACCCGTTCTTTTTCAAAAACACACCGGTTGCTACGGAAAGCACAAGCATAAACACAAGAGTCCACGCAATTCCACGTCGCATTCCTTTGCGGTAAATCCGTTGACGTTGCTTTGTGTCTTTCTCTATTAATTCGAAATCTTCTTGAAAATCCATACTGTTCCCTTCTCTCTACACTGATAAATGCTTACGAATGGTCATACGGCTACCAATAAAGCCAATTCCTACACCAAGAAGCAATGCCACCGGTACCAACGTTTGAAATACTGTATGCACCGGCAAAAACTTAAGCACATTATTCAAAAAAACAAATCGCTCTATAATATACCCTATAATCTTTCCATACATTAAGTATAAGATGATAAGTGGCAATCCAGAACCAATTAATCCAATTAATATTCCTTCCACAATAAATGGCGCTCGTACAAAATAGTCCGTTGCACCAATCAACTTCATAATCTCAATCTCTTCCCGTCGCACGCCAATTCCCACTGTGATGGTATTACTAATCAAAAAGACTGCTACCATTAACAAGATGAGAATAATCGCCGCAGAAACAAATCCAATTAATCGATTAAAGTCTGATAAAGCATTCGCTACAAGATCGGACTTATTCACACGCTTTACGCCATCCAAATCCTGCAGATAAGACACCAGCGTGGATTGCATCGACACATCACTTAAATAAATCTGGTAGTTCGATGAGTTTACCAACGGATTTTCCTTCCAACCGTCTGCCATCTCTTCTTTGCCATTAAAATAAATCTTCTTATATTCTTCCCAGGCTTCGTCCGCAGATACATAAACTACTTTTGAAACTTCCGGTCGTTCTTCAATCTTCTTTCCAATTGCCTTAATCTGTTTATCTTTTACACCTTTATCAAAAAATACGGTAACCGCAACACCTTCTTCTGCCACCTTAACCATATTCTGAAAATTCATAATCATAGAATAAAAGATGCCAAACAGAAAAATGCAGGCCGCCATTGTTGCAATGGACGCCAGCGAAAACATCTTATTCTTTCCAATGTTAATAATTCCCTGTTTCGTCGTATAACGTAACGTACCGAGTTTACGCATTTTTCTCACCCGGATACTTATCATCCATCAAAACGCCCTTCTTTAGCGTAATGACCCTTTTGTTCATAGCTTCTACAATCTCCAAGTTATGCGTTACAACTACTACCGTTGTCCCCCTCGCATTAATTTCTTCTAACAATTTCATAATATCCCATGCATTGTTTGCATCCAAATTTCCCGTCGGCTCATCCGCCAAAAGAATTTTCGGTTCGTTAATCAATGCTCTCGCAATCGCAACTCGCTGCTGTTCTCCTCCGGATAACTGTTTCGGACGTGAGCGATATTTTGCCGCAAGCCCCACCAAAGAAAGCATCATTGGCACCTTCTTCTTAATCGTTCGGTTACTTTCTTCAATTACCCGTTGCGCAAATGCAACATTCTCATAAACATTGCGATCCTTAAAAAGTCGGAAATCCTGATACACCATTCCGATGTTCCTACGATACATTGGAATCTTCTTCCTTCGTAATTTTCTAAGATTCGTTCCATTTACCGTAATCGTTCCTTCTGTTGGCTCGAGTTCTTTCGTAAGCAATTTCAAAAACGTGGACTTTCCAGAACCACTACTTCCAACTATAAATACAAACTCTCCTTCATCAATATGAAGGCTAATATCATTCAGTGCCGGGATGCCCTCCATATAGCACTTACTAACATGCTCAAACGTAATCATGTTGCCTCCTAAAGGAATCCTAATATTCCAAAGATTCCATGTACTTCATATATTTCACAACCATCAACGCAATCTTAAAGGTAATCGCATCTTCGAACACCCGCAAATCAAGCCCGGTACTCTTCTGAAGCTTATCCAAGCGATATACCAATGTATTACGATGAATGTACAACTGGCGTGATGTTTCCGAAACATTCAGACTGTTTTCAAAAAACTTATTGATGGTCGTCAACGTTTCCTCATCAAAATCCTCAGTAGTCTTGCCCCCAAAGATTTCTTTAATAAACATCTTACAAAGTGGAATCGGAAGCTGATAAATCAAACGGCCAATTCCAAGTGTTGAATATGCCACTACGTTCTGATTTTCAAAGAAAATCTTTCCTACGTCCAACGCCATGCGCGCTTCCTTGTAGGACTTACTCACTTCCTTTAATTCTGACACAACGGTACCAAATGCAATCCGGACATTCTCGGATCCTCCAAGGGCATCTGCCATTGCTTCAGCAATTTTCTTCAAGTTCTCTATTAATTCATTCTCGCTTACATCCTTAACGACAATAACGCTCTTCTCATCTACCGCCGTCACAAAATCTTTCGACTTCCCGCCAAGAATGCCACGCAATCTTTCTGCATCGTTGTTATCCCGATTCTTAGACTCAATCAAATATACCACACGCTTCGCATCACTCTCAATATGAAGCTTCTTTGCGCGGTTATATATATCCACTAACAAAAGATTATCCAAAAGCAGATTCTTTATAAAGTTATCCTTATCAAAACGCTCCTTGTATGCAACTATCAAATTCTGTATCTCAAAGCAAGCAATCCGTCCAATCATTGATACGTCATCTGTGTCTCCACTCGCCAGCAAAATATACTCCAGCTGACGTTCATCAAAGACTTTAAAAAACTGGCATCCTGACACCACCTGGCTATCCGCTTGGGATCTTGCGAAGCCGGAAGCCGCATTGCCATAATCATCCGCCTGTGGGAATGTAGTCGCAAGAACCTTTCCTTCTGTATCGCATACACCCAAATCCACCTTCGTTATGTTGCGTAATCCGTCTATCGTACTTTGAAGTATCTGGTTTGATATCATGATTCTCTCCTTCTGACGCTGTCCTTTAGACAACTTCTACAAATTCGTCTTTCATTTTTAGATTAAATTACACTAACCCTAATGTATATAATAAACGAAAACACCAAAAAAAGAAAGAGGATTTGTGCATTTTTTATGCACTTCCTCTTTCTTTTTCATTTACGACTCGTTTTTCTGCTTCTCAAAACACGAAATATACCTACGAAACGCTAATCTTCTTAGTATTCTACGCAACTTTCTCCTTGCACGGCTACTACCATGATCAATCAATCCTTCGTTATTGATACCATACCAAATCTTTGCATGCAAATGTTCTTTATGCTTTGTTAAAAACCGTTCTTGTATCGGGCTTGACAACACAGAAAGAATAACGTCCGGCATTTGGATATTTATTTCATTAATTGCTCCCGCCTCATCTGCATAATCAGACAGCGCACAACTTCCTATCACTTTAACGCCATCATACCCTTCTGCTAAAAACTTTTGCATTCTTGCAATTCCCTCTGCATCCTCTGCCAAAACAAATACATTCTTTCCATTGCGCACAATTCGTTTTGCAAACTCATAGAAAAAGTTCGAATTCCTCTCTCCGCTCCCTGAACTGATTCCAGCCTGCAACAGCATTTCCCTATCGCCCGGTATTGCAAGATCCAAAGACTCAATACATTCTTTCACGCTAGAGTCTTCCGTTGCAGCAACAATCATCGGCCGAGAAACCTCTTCGATGGTATTTAACACGGTATTACTTAAAAACGTCTCCACCAGCATCATCGCTTCCCGCATTGGATAGTTATCCAGTTTTATATTCATAACTTCTATCTTCTTCGCCAATATTCATTTCTCCTACTATCTCTTTGCGCTAGTATACCATATTCTCCCCTAATATTTCAAGTTTATCTTTTCAACAAGTATTATTCATCATCTTTTCAGACAATTCATCCTGCCACACTTTATTCACTTTTCAATTTCCTTGTCAATGAGATTTCTTTAATTTCACACTTTCAGCCTATCTTTATCAACATTGCACAAAACATTTGTTTTCTTTTTTCGTACATTAAATCACTAATTTATCCTCTTTTTTGTGGATAAAGTGGATAACTCCGTGCATAACTCTGTTTTGCGTATTTTTTTCCACTCCAAATGTGGATTGTTTTTCCACCTCACTTATCCCATATGCTACACCTTCGGTCATTTTGTACAAAATGACATTTTCCCAATTCGCTCTTGCATTTTAAGTGTCTTTCAACTTAGCAAAAATAGGATTACCTTCTAACATTATTTTATGTATACATTGTGAAAAACACTAAAAAGTATCTTTTCTGCACTATTATTCCAGCGATTACCTTCTATCGTGTCCACAAAAAAAGAATCACCGCTTCGCGGTGATTCTCCTTATTCACATCTTCTTATTAGAAAATTCTTCTAACTGCCAATACAGAACGATAATTGTAACTGTTAGAAATCTTGATACCGTCTCTATGATTGCTTGCATGGACAATTCGTCCTCCACCAATGTAGATTGCAACGTGTCCGGAATAACAAATAATGTCACCAGCCTGCATCTCACTCATGCTAACGCCACGTCCAACACCCCTCATCGCTGATGAAGAATGCGGTAATGAAATACCAAATGCACGGTAAACACTCATTACAAATCCTGAGCAATCTGCACCATTGGTCAAGCTAGTGCCGCCCCAACGATATGGATTTCCAACAAAACGGCAAGCATAACTTGCAACCGAAGCGCCGGTAGAAGATCCACTTGGTGCAGCAGTACTTGTTCCGGAAGAGCTACTTGTTCCGCTTGCAGATCCACTGCTTCCGGAATTAGAGCTTCCAGCATTGCTTGTTCCGGCCACACCATTCGCAATCGCCTGCTCAGCTGCTGCCTGCGCTGCCAAACGCTCCTTTTCTTCCTTCTTCAAGCGCGCCTTCTCTTCTTTCACCGTCTCACCATGTGTATATTCTGTATGAAGTTCCACGAAATCGGTAGATACCCATCCTTTTCCTTCTTCTACGGATACCTTAACCCATCCATTCTTCTCGTCCTTTACAACGATATCTTCATCCTGTGGAACAAGACCGATAATCTCTGCATTCGTGGATGCTTTCTTACGTACACGTAAGGTTGTTGTATTCACCTTCGCATAACGAGTTCCTGCACTCTTTAACGCTTCTCCATTTCCTGCAACAACGAAATCAGCGCTTACATATCCCTGTAGCTTACCGGACTTAATCTTGTACCAATCACCCTTGGTTCCAATGATGGTTGCTACATTCTTCTTATAAAGTTTACCTCTTACTTTAGAGTCTGTATTTGCTTTGCTACGTACGTAAACAAAATCATCAACTTTCGCTACACAAAGGTTGCTAACATCCTCCGCGTCAACCTTCGCTGCTTCAGCTGCTGCCTGCTTCTCGGTCTCGTCTTCCGTTTCCTTGCTTGCTGCCACAGCCTGTACACTATGTATATTAACTTCTGCAGCACTAGTCAGGTAATCTGCCACAGCACCGGACACGCCTGCAAAAATACTAGAATCTTCGATATTCACCTTCTCTTGAAGGATTGTTGATACTCCTGATAAGGCAGATGCTTCTGTCATCATTGGTGCGCTGGATAATACCATTCCGCCTACTAAACAACATGTTGCAATCTTTCTTGCTCGATTCATTTCATCCTCCTTGTTTCACAAACTTTTCTTAGATTTATTACAAAAATATTACATTTATTACTTTTTCGATTATATCATTCCCCAACAGGCTTGTCAACCTTTATATGAAAAAAAGTCGCCAAAACCTAGGATTTCAGCGACTTTTGGAATATTTTTCCTGCTTATTTCAGTGCAATTGCTTCGATTTCAAGCATTACATCTTTTGGAAGTCTTGCAACTTCTACGCAACTTCTGCTTGGGAAGTCTTTCGTAAAGAAGGTTGCGTACACTTCGTTAATTGCTGCAAAATCATTCATCTCTTTGATGAATACTGTTGTCTTAATCACATGATCCATATCGGTTCCTGCTGCCTGCAACAAATTAGAAAGATTTGTAAATGCCTGTTTTGCCTGTTCTACACTTCCTTCCGGAATTGCACCGGTTGCCGGATCTACAGGAATTACTCCTGAGGTGTAAACCATTCCATTCACTTCAATTGCCTGAGAATAAGGTCCAATTGCTGCTGGTGCCTTATCAGTACTGATAACTTTCTTCATCTTATCTTTTCCTCCGTAACATTATTATTGTGGCATTTCATGCCCTACGATATAGTATAACACTTATTTTACCAAACGGATACTTTTATCTGTAATTTCTATTAATCTTTCCTTATAGAGGTGTCCAACCGCTCGCTTAAAAGCATTCTTACTCAATCCCACATCGCGCATAATCACCTCTGCCGGCGCTTTATCATTAAATGGAAGCACGCCCGCAAACTCTTCAATGACAGAAAGCACGTGGTTTGCATCTTCTTCTATTTGAAGGTACGCCTTCTGGCGCATCGTCAGTGTCAGTTTTCCATCTTCTTTCACTTCTGTCACCCGCGCCTCTATTATCTGCCCAATCTTCAATCTGCTATGATCCTCGTGACTCGGAATCAATGCAGAGTACTTATCATCAACTGCCACAAATGCACCAAAGTTCCTGCTAAACTCATACACTCGTCCCTTTACCGTATCTTCCACGCGGTAAGGCGAATTCTGACACAGCAAATGATATAACCCGCGCATCGATGCCGCCAATCGTTCACTCTTGTCAACGTATAAGCGCACCAAAACTTCATCGCCTGCTTTTACCGGGCACGTCTGCTCTTTATATGGCAAAAACAAATCCTTCTCCAATCCCCATTCCAAAAACGCGCCAATCTTGGTGGTCTGTGAAACAGTAAGCACCCCAAACTGATCCAATAAAAGCTTCGGCTCTCTGGTTGTTGCAATCAGACGATCTTTCGAATCCTTATACAAAAACACTTCTATCCGATCACCAATCTTCAGATAGTCCGGCACCTGCTTACTCGGCAGCAATACTCTTTGCTCATCCGGCCCGCGATCTTCTGCCAGGTACGCACCAAACTCCACACGTTTTACCACTTCTAAGGTCTGTTTCTCTCCTAATCTTAACATATCGTTCCTCTTTCAAATTCCACTATTGTATCTATTTGTTCTCCCTCTGCCCGAAAAACAACGACAACGCGATTCTGCGTTATCCCAATATATGGTACCATCGTTTCTCCCGGCAATGCTGACCGCTTGTATTCTACACGAAATTCCGTTATAACAAAATCCGTTGGTACATATTGCATAGCCAGCATAATATATTTTCCATTATTAACATGCCCATTGGTATCTAGCAGGTTATTCGCTACATAAATCGGCGAACATTCGACCATTTCTTCCGGAACGGGAATCTTTCGTCCCTTAAACGCAACATCCATTGCCTCCTCCAACTGATACGCGCAAAGGACATCTTCTTCTACCTTTACCGGACGCTTTGCCATGGTATCCATATAAGTCCACAACGATTCCGCAATCACCAAATCATGGCCTTCCAAATCCCGTATAACAAAATTTCGTTCACCAAACATACCGCGCATAGCATGTGGCCATGTTCCAATAAGAATCGTTTCCCCCATCACCGGATATCTTAAAACCTTAATACGCCAGGAATTAACAACCCAGCATCGGTGATGCGCGTTTAACCACTCAAGCCCCTTGCCCAAATCTTCTGATTGAAACGTAGAACAATCCTGAAAGTAATTTACAATTCCGGGTACCGAAAGCTGATTTCCACTTGCCACTTCCGAATAGCGCACCCTGCTTTGAAAAGTATACATGCTCGTCTCCTATTCTTGCCTAACAAAACTTAGATAAAGAAAAAAGCACCACGTAACGTGATGCTTTAGCTGGCCCACAAGGATTCGAACCTTGAAAATGACGGAGTCAGAGTCCGCTGCCTTACCGTTTGGCTATGGGCCATTGCTTGTCAACAAAAAGTATTATATAGCATCTCGTCCAAAAATGCAAGTACTTTTTTTAATTTTTTATAATTTTTTAAAAAAGGAGAATTTCCTGCCCCTTTCTTGCATATTCCAGCCCCTCAGAGATCTCACATTCCACGCTCCCCTCTGTTATCTTCGCAATCTCTTTTTCGTAGGCCTCTTTCTTCTCAACAGGAAAAATCATCTTCATAGTTATATCCGTTTCATAAGCCGTATCAATTACCGGGATATCATTACTATTGCAAAAATATTGGAACTTTCCAAGTAATGGATAGGAAATGGTTACCGTCACCAAATGTCCCTGTCTGCGTTCCAAAAAACTACACTGCTTAAGTGCTTCCTTCGTTGCCCCCTGGTATGCACGCACTAATCCTCCCGTGCCTAACAGCGTTCCACCAAAATAACGGGTCACCACGACGCAAACATTATAAATCCCTTCCCGCTCCAGCACTTCAAGCATCGGTCTCCCTGCCGTTCCTGAAGGTTCCCCATCATCACTAGAGCGCTTAACTTCGCCATTTCTTCCTATTATGTAAGCCGAACAATTGTGTCTTGCATCGTAGTATTTCTTCTTTTGCAAAGCTATAAACGCCATTGCTTCCTCTTCCGATTCCGCCGGACAAATCGTTGCAATGAATCGCGATTTCTTCTCTACGACTTCTCCCTGTCCACCTTCGTAAATCGATTTTGTAAGCGCCATATTTTCGCTCCTTCTTCTTTTTCTTTCCTTACTACTATAACATTATACCGCTCCCCACACAAGATTGACTTTATTATTTCTTATTTATTTGGTATAATAAAGGGTAAAATTGTGCAATGACATGTATATGACAGAATGAGTCAAGGAGGTAAATATGGACTACAGTAAGAAAAGCACAATGAAAAAACGTAAAAAGGTTACATCCAAGAAAACACGCCTTTGGCATAAATTTTTTCTAATTTTTGGAAAAACCCTTTTGGTATGCTTTTTTGCCCTTATTATCATAGGGAGTTGTGCAGCTTTTGGTATTTACAAAGGAATTCTGGCATCTGCACCGGATATAGATAGTATTGATGTTTCACCAACCGGCTATTTATCAACGGTCTACGATGCAAAGGGAAAGGAAATCGACACGCTGGTAGCAGCCGGTTCCAATCGGCAATATGTTACCATCAAAGATATCCCAAAGAATTTGCAGCACGCTTTTGTCGCAATCGAAGATGAGCGTTTTTACGAACATAATGGTATTGATTTACGCGGAATCATTCGTGCCGGTGTAACCGGACTTGCTCATGGCGGTCTTACACAGGGTGCCAGTACTATCACACAGCAGCTTTTGAAAAATAACGTTTTCACCGATTGGGTAAACGAATCAAAGGCTCAGAAAATAAAGCGTAAGATTCAGGAACAATACCTTGCCGTTCAATTAGAAAAGAAGGTGAAAAGCAAAGATTGGATTCTTGAAAACTATTTAAACAGCATTAACTTAGGGCAGAATACATTAGGTGTTCAGGCAGCTTCTCTTCGTTACTTTAATAAAGATTGCTCCGAACTAACCCTTTCTGAATGCGCTGTGATTGCTGCAATTACCCAGAATCCATCCGGATACAATCCGATTTCTCATCCAAAGGACAACGAACGAAGGAAAAATCGTACTCTGAAAAATATGTTGGAGCAAGGGTACATTTCACAGCACGAATACGACGAAGCAATGGCCGATGACGTCTACTCCCGTATTCAGCAGGTAAACAGTTCTCAATCAAAAACATCGCATGCTTCTTCTTATTTTGTGGATGAATTGATTGAACAGGTTGCTGAAGACCTTAAATCTTTACGCGGCTATTCGGAAACACAAGCTTACAAGATGATTTATAGCGGCGGTCTAAAGATTTATTCTACGCAAGACAGCCGTATACAGCGAATTTGCGAAAAAGCGCTAAGCAACAGCGCCAACTATCCAACCGCTCAGGTTTATATCAACTGGTATATTAAATACCAAGATAAACGCGGCGAAACAACCGCCTTGACCGAGCAAAGCATTTTAAAATATTTTAAGGAAACAAAGGGCAAGAATTACACCTTGGATTTTCCAAATCAAGCCGCTGCCGATGCGGCAATTGCCGAGTATAAACAGCATATGCTTTCTTTGGGTGGTTCTTTTGTAGAGGGAAGCGAAAGCGTAATTTATGTCCCGCAGCCGCAGGCTTCCTGCACCATTATTGATCAATATACCGGTGAAGTAAAAGCACTCGTCGGTGGACGTGGCAACAAGTCCGGCAGTCTCACTTTGAACCGTGCATCCAACACGTACCGACAGCCCGGTTCCACCTTCAAGGTGTTGGCTTCTTACGCTCCGGCTTTGGATACCGGCGGAAAATCCTTGGCTTCCGTACAGGACGATGCGCCTTATAAGAAAACCGATGGTTCTCCTCTTCGCAACTATGATGGCGTTTACCGCGGTTTCACCACGTATCGCGAAGGTATTATGCGCTCCATTAATGTGGTGGCTGTAAAAACATTAGAAGAAGTCTCACCTCAAGTTGGCTATGACTACCTTACCAACTTTGGTTTTACTTCCTTATCTACACAAGACATTGTCCAAGTTCTATGTCTTGGTGGTATTTCAAAAGGCGTCAGCAACTTAGAGCTTACCGCAGCGTATGCAACCATCGCCAATAGCGGAACCTATAATAAGCCACGACTCTACACCAAAATAGTGGACCACAAAGGAAACCTTGTGATTGATAATCAGCCACAAAGTCGTACCGTATTAAAAGAAACCACTGCCTGGCTATTAACCAATGCCATGCAGGATGTTGTAAAATCCGGTACCGGTGTGCGCTGCAACTTCCCAGGCATGGCAATTGCAGGAAAATCCGGTACCACAACTGCCAACCGTGATGCGTTGTTTGCCGGTTTTACCCCGTATTATACTTGCGTTATGTGGGGTGGATACGATGACAACTCTGTTCTTGGTAACACCGGCTATGTCAAAGACCTATGGAAACTTTGCATGAGCAAAATTCATGCAAAACTATCTTACAAAGACTTTGAAAAGCCGCAAGGCATCGTTACCGCTAAGATTTGTACCAAATCCGGTCTTCTTGCTCAAGATGGAGTTTGCAATCACGATCCTCGTGGCAATTGTGTGCGCACCGAATACTTCGCTGCCGGAAATGTTCCTACGGAATACTGCAATCACCACATTGCAGTCACCATCTGTGGAAAGTCCGGAAAAGCTGCCAGTCCACATTGTCCGGAAAATAGCCTCAAGACCAAAGTATTTATCATTGGCGGCTCACCCAATTCCGGTGATGGCAAATATTTATTACCGAATAATTTTGAAAAGGATCTTTGCGATGTTCATGACGGAAGCAAGCTTCCGGAAAACAAAGATCCCGACGACAATCTCAAAAACGAAGATGAACATTCTGATGATGATACTTCTGAACCAAGTATCGAATAAAAAAAGAAGTGGCTCGCGCTAATCACTTGGCGCGAACCACTTTTTTCTTTCATCTTACGTGTCAAAAACAACTTCTTTCTGCGAATCCAGGAGCATGTGATACACAAGGCCACCATCCTCCGGTTTCCGAATAAAATCGCTGCATAAATCTCTTACCACCTGTTCATGAACGGCTGTAATTTTTTTTGAAAGTGCACGGTTTTCTTCTTCCTGCCAAACTCCATCCGGCAATTTGAATCTCACATCCACGTTTACCTTTGTACTCGTTTCAAAATCAATCGTTACATCTGTTTGGAAACTCTTTGTCAACATGGTAATACGTCGAACCAAGAGCCAAATACACATATATACCGAATCCACAAACGACTGGTTAAGCTGAATAACCATGGACCCCGTCTGAACGCGCAGGCGGCGATTTTCAAACCCTTCAAAAAACTGATGACGTAGCTTAACCTCAACCGTTCCCAGTCCACCTACAGGCTGCTGATTCTCCTTCATATACTGTGCTATGATTTGCCTTTCAATGGACAGAAGCTGTGCACGCTCTACTTCTTCCAAATCATCTCCGCTTTCTACAATTTTATTTAAAATCGGTTCAAAAATGCGAAGCAAGAGCGTATCTGCTTCTTCACGTTCCATAACCCTCTGACGCATTTCGTCAAAGCGCTCTTTTTGCATTTCCAGGTTCTTTCGTTCTTCCTTCTCTATCTCCTTCTCTGCTTCTCTGACATCATAAAGCTCAAAGGCCTCCTGAATACCCGTTAGCATCTCGCCACGATAATCTCCCGGACGAAGAAATACGCGGAACACATGCAATCGATTCGTCAGGTAGGCAACCTGCGCCACGCTTAACTTCGTAGTATAAACAATGCAGACCGTTTCCGGTTTATTTTTCGCAATATAATTTAACAGCTTCTCGCCATCAATATCATGGAAAACCGTTCCTGTCACCACAACCTTATACTCTGTATCGCGCAGTCTTTCAAACCCTTCTACTCCAGACATGGCCACATCAATAATGAAATCCTCATGTTCAAAGCAACGCAAGAATTCCTGTACCACCTCCGCCCGCTTGTTAATCAGTAGTAGTCTGTTTTCCATTTGCCTGCCCCCATTTCTATTTCTTAGTTTGCTTTATTTACAGAGCCAAACAATTCCATCTTTTCTTTTACCGTAGCTTTGATTGCTTCTGCTCCAGGTGCAAGAAGTTTTCTTGGGTCATAGCCCTTTCCTTCCTGGTCTTTTCCTTCTTCGATATATTTTCTGGTTGCTGCAGCAAACGCAAGCTGGCACTCCGTGTTTACATTGATTTTGGATACACCCAATGTAATTGCTTTCTTAATCATATCTGCCGGAATTCCTGTACCACCATGCAATACCAATGGCATTTCTCCGGTTGCTTCCTGCACTGCCGCCAAAACATCAAAGTTAAGTCCTGCCCAGTTCGCCGGATATTTTCCATGAATATTTCCGATTCCGGCTGCCAGGAAGTCGATACCAAGCTCTGCTACCGCTTTACATTCCTTCGGATCTGCACATTCACCCTGTCCAACAACACCATCTTCTTCGCCACCAATTGCGCCTACTTCTGCTTCCAAAGAAATTCCCTTTTCTGCACATAATTCTACTAATTTTCTTGTATTTGCAACGTTCTCTTCAATTGGCGCATGAGATCCATCGTACATAACGGAAGAAAAACCTGCTTCGATACACTTAAGACAGTGATCATAGCTACCATGATCCAAGTGAAGTGCTACCGGTACGGTAATGTTTAAATCCTTAATCATTCCATTCACCATACCTACAACGGTATCATATCCACCCATATACTTACCTGCACCTTCTGATACACCTAAGATTACCGGTGAATTATTCTCCTGCGCAGTAAGAAGAATGGACTTTGTCCACTCCAAATTGTTGATATTGAACTGTCCAACTGCATAATGTCCCTCTTTTGCTTTCTTAAGCATTTCTTTTGCTGATACTAACATTTCTTTTCCTCCCTATTTTTTAATGTAATATTAGTTAATTGCGAAACTCTTATGCCACGACCGTGGCATGTTGAATTTGCATAAAAATCGTTCTCGCAAGTTAACTTGCAGAGACGATTTATTATGCAAATTGCTCATGCGGCATTCGCCGCAGAGCAGTTTCTCAAATACCTACTTTAATGTAATATTCTTAATCATCACTCGCTGCCACCATAAATGGTACCTTCTTATGACAATTAGTAATCTTAACGCTTGTATAAGAACCTCCAAATTCACCATCCCTGGTCCAACAGGTAGGTTCCTCAAAAGTAAACGTCACTTCATCTGCCTTAAATGCATACAAATGTTTAAAATCAAATTCCTGTTTCAAAAGGCAGCCCAACGTTTCATTTAACTCAATTGGATTCTTTGGCATCTTAATAAGCATTACTTCGAATACTCCATCATCAAGTTCCACATCCTTACCACTTAAGGCAGAAAAACCACCGATTGATTTCGAATTGCTTACCATACCATAAATCCATTCATCCTCATAGCTCTCTCCATTCGCCTCAACCTTGACCCGGAAACTTTCAATTTGTCCCAGCCGCTTAGCTCCTTCCAAAATATACGCCGCATGCCCCAACATATTCTTCAGTCCCTGATCCGTCTGATACGAAACATCTGTAAACAAACCAAACGCAGCAACGTATACGAACGTCGCTTCGCCCATCCTACCTACATCGCATAAAAACGGTTGTCCGTTCACCGCAATCTCCGCCGCCTTTACCATATCCTTTGGAATTTCCAGGGAATTGGCAAAGTCATTGGTACTTCCCGCCGGAATATATCCCAAATTAACTTGTATTCCGGCATCCATAATTGCAGATACCACCTCATCCAAGGTTCCATCACCGCCACTGCAAACAATGTGATCATACCCTGCGCCATCCTCGCAAATCTTACGATAAGCATCTGCCTGACTCTGCGTCGGATAGGCGGTCACATCGTAACCAGCCTTCGTAAAAATATCAATAATTGCAAGCAGATTCGGTCGAATCTGCGCTTTTCCTGAGTGGGGATTAAAAACAAACAATAGTTTTTTATTCTCCATATGCTGTCACTTCCTTATTATTTGCCGGTAACATAAGCCACAATCTGTTTTACAGCTTCCTCTTCATCCTCGCCATCTGCCGTTATAGTCACTTCATTTCCAGACACGAGATTCATGGTCATCATACCCATAATGCTCTTCGCATTAATCACCTTATTGGATGTCTCCATATATATGGAGCTCGAAAAATGGTTTGCAAGTTGTACCAGCTCAGCAATCGTTCTTTCGTCCTTTGCCGCTGAGATTGCTGCTTGAATTGTCTGTCTTTTCATAATCCTACTTACCTCCATGCTCCTTAAGCTCTCCAGCTATCTCGGATAGCTTTCTTAATCTGTGATTCACGCCAGACTTTCCTACCGGCGGATTCAACATACTGCCCAATTCCTTTAACGGCACCTCCGGATACTGAAGTCGCATACGCGCCACAGCCTCTAGCGCCGGCGGCAGCGAATCCAGTCCACTATGATCCCGTATATATTCTATATCCTCTATCTGCTTCACCGCCGCAAGAACCGTTTTGTTAATATTGGCGGTTTCACAATTCACCTTTCGGTTAACACTATTACGTACTTCCTTTAAAATACGCACATTTTCAAGTTCCATTAACGCGCTATGCGCTTCCATCACATTAAGGGCATCCACAATTTGTGCCCCTTCTTTGATGTAAACCACAATACTTCCTTTGCGTTCTGTGGTCTTCGCTTCAATGCCAAAAAAGGCCAGTTGCTCCATAAATTGTTTTGCACTCTCTTCATTTCGAAACACCACCTCGAAGTGATATCCTTTCTCAGGATCGGTAATAGAACCAACCGAAAGAAAGACTCCACGAATAAATGCTCTCTTACAACAACTCTTTTGGAGAAGCAAACCGTTTACCAAAAATCCCCGATGCGGCATTTCCTCCTGTGACAACTTTAATGCCATCAACATCATCGGTTCTCTTCTCGCCTCCACTGCATCAACCACATACAAACGATTCTTATTCAAGTAGGAACTTCGTTTCGTCGCTATGGTCGGCTGTACCGAGAAAGCTCCCTTTACAAGTTCATAATATCGTTTTGCCAAAATTACATTCTCTGTTTCCACGCGAAAATGAATCTGCTCTTCTGTATAGGTGATTTTTCCAATGCAGCTCACGATTCCTGCAAGCTCCGCAATTTGACAATGGCGCGCTTTACCGGCATTTCTAACCAATTCTTCCTTCACATTTCCGGAAAACGACATGTCTTCCTCCTACTTTCTTAACGCATCTTTCGGAATATCCCTGTGCTCTATGCGCAATCCATATTCCTTCTTTCCGGAGAGTCGTTGAAACAATTCATTCGCCAACGTTACCGAACGATGTTTACCTCCGGTACACCCAATACTAATCACTAACTGGTTCTTTCCCTCATCAATATAATGCGGTATCAAGAATGTAACCATATCCTCCAGCTTATCCAAAAATTCACCCGCCTGCGGATACTGCATTACATAATCCTTTATCTCCTGATCATTTCCATTCAAATACTTAAGCCCCTCTACATAATAAGGGTTTGGCAAAAAACGCACATCAAAGACCAAATCAGAATCCGTCGGAATACCATACTTAAAGCCAAATGATACAACGCTTACCATCAAGCTCTTAAAATCCTGATTTCCAACAAAAATCCGTTCAAGCTCTGCCTTCAATTCTCTGGTTAGCAGATGACTTGTATCCATGATATAATCCGCTTCCTCTTTCAGCGGTTGCAAAAGCGTACGTTCCTTTGAAATTCCACCTTCCACACGTTCTCCCTGTGAAAGTGGATGGCTTCGTCTCGTCTCCTTGTAACGTTTTACCAATATTTGATCGTCTGCATCCAAAAACAAAATGTCACAAGGCATCTGATTCTGCCGCATCGTACGAATTACTTCGATGGCCTCTTTCGGGTTCTGAGCATTGCGGATATCAATTCCAAGTGCCACCTTCGTTAATTCCGACGAAGGTGCATAAATCAGCTCCGCAAACTTCTCTACCAAAGGAATTGGCAGATTATCCACACAATAATAACCTATATCCTCTAACATCTTAAGAGCCGTACTTTTTCCAGCTCCCGACATTCCCGTTAAAATGACAAATTTCATTGGCCACCTCCTGTATTAGAATTCACCAATCAGTTTCACTTCCGGCTCAAGCCCCACTCCAAATTTTTCTTTCACAATGCGATCCACATCTTCCATAAGCCTCTTCACATCTGTCGCTGTCGCACCGCCTTTATTTATAACAAACCCACAGTGTTTCTCAGAGACGCACGCGCCTCCTACACAATACCCTGCCAGTCCTGCATCCATAATCAATTTACCTGCAAAATAGCCTTCCGGACGCTTGAACGTACTCCCCGCACTTGGAAACTCCAGGGGTTGTTTCGCTCTTCTTTGCGTATTTAATTCATTCATGCGGTCTCGAATTTCCGCAGATTTTCCTTCTGAAAGCTTCATTGTTGCAGACAATGCAATATACTTCTTTTTTGTAAAAATGCTACTGCGATAACCAAATTCCAATTCATCCGGCAAAAGAATCTTCTCCTTACCCTCTTCATCCAAACAAACCGCCTCGGTCACCACTTGCTTCATTTCGCCCCCATAGGCACCGGCATTCATAACAAGCGCGCCGCCAAGGCACCCCGGAATACCGGACGCAAACTCCAGGCCCGTCAGACCATGCTTACATGCTTCTGCCGCCAACGTCGCCAGCGGCACTCCTGCCTGCGCCTTCATTGTCTGTCCTTCGACATGTAATTCACGACAATTCTTCCCTATTTCAATTACAACGCCTCGGATTCCTTTATCCGAAACCAGCAAATTACTACCATTTCCAATTATAAAAAATGGCATCCCAAATTGCCGACATAGATTCACTACGTCGGCAATCTGGTTTGCCTTTGGCGCTATATAAAGATCTGCCGGCCCTCCAATTCGGAAGGTCGTATGTTTACTCATCAACTCTTGCTCGGATATGATAAGATCCGGCAAAAGTTCTTTCAGACGTAAATTAAAATCTCTACTCAATTGCCACTCCTTGCATTCCTTATGCGTTCTTCAAGAATGCTTCATATCCTAATAATGCTTCATAAAGGTCAACCTTACTGATGGTCTCCCACGGTGCATGCATGGATAATACTGCTACACCACTGTCGATGACATTCATGTCATACTCTGCTAAGATGTAAGCGATTGTTCCGCCGCCACCCTGGTCAACTTTACCAAGTTCAGCAGTCTGGAATGAAACGTTTGCATCATCAAAGATTTTGCGAATCTTAGCCATGTATTCAGCATTTGCATCATTTGAACCACCTTTTCCTCTTGCTCCGGTGTATTTATTGATGCAAAGTCCTCTTCCAAGGAATGCTGTGTTCTTCTTCTCCATTACAGATGGGAACAACGGGTCAAATCCTGCACTTACGTCAGAAGATAACATGAAGGAATTCTTTAATGCTCTTCTAACTTTCAATTCAGAATAATCTCCTGTTAAGTTCATCACTTCAGCAACTGTATTCTCGAAGAATCTGGAAGTCATACCGGTTGCACCAACGCTTCCGATTTCTTCCTTATCAACTAGTAAGCAGCAGGAAGTTCTTTCCGGTGTTCCTACGCTTAACATTGCTTTGTAAGATGGATAAGCACATACTCTGTCGTCATGTCCGTATCCAACAATCATGCTTCTATCAAATCCAAGGTCTCTAGCAGCTCCTGCCGGAACAACTTCGATTTCAGCAGAAAGGAAGTCTTCTTCTTCAATTCCGTACTGTTTCTCAAGGATTGACATAATGTTTGCTTTCACTCTTTCCTTGATGTCCTTGTCATCTGCATCTTTTGCCGGTCCAGGAATGCTTCCAATTAATACGTCAAGGCTTTCTCCCTCAACAACCTTTGCAGCTTTCTTGTCCATCTGATCTGCAGATAAGTGAATCAAAAGATCTGTAATTGTAAATACAGGATCTTCCGGTTTCTCACCAATATTTACTTTCACAACAGTACCGTCTTTCTTAGCAAATACTCCGTGAAGTGCAAGTGGCAAAGTAACCCACTGATATTTCTTAACACCACCATAGTAGTGTGTGTCAAGCAATGCAAAATCCGTATCTTCATAAGCCGGATTCTGTTTCAGGTCAAGACGTGGTGAATCAAGGTGTGCACCAACGATGTTCATTCCTTCTTCCATCGGTTTCTTACCAATTACAAATAATGCAATGGTCTTACCCATGTTTACAGTATAAACCTTGTCCCCTGCCTTTAATGTTGTGTTAGCTTTCACAAGTTCTTCAAGATTCTTGAAGCCATCTTTCTCAGCCATGCAGATAAACTCATCTACACATTCTCTTTCTGTCTTGCAGTCGGAAATAAACTTTCTGTATCCTTCTGCAAACTCCATTACCTTGTCTAAGGATTTGCCTTCATATTTCTCCCAGGCGTTCTTTCTCTCCATTATTATTCTTCCCCTTTCATGGTCTTTTCTATGTTAGCCTGCATCCTATGATATAACTCTTTGGCTGCATTGTAACCCATTTTTTTCTGGCGATGATTAACCGCCGCCACTTCCGCTATCACCGCAACATTTCGTCCCGGACGGATTGGCAATGACTGACACACCACCTTATTGCCGAGGAATTCCACATATTCCTCATGAAGCCCCAATCGATCGAATTCTTCTTTCTGGTTCCATTCTGACAATTTCAAAACCAAATCGATATTCTGCTTCGCCTTCACACTCTCTGCTCCAAACAGCATCTTCACGTCAATAATTCCGATGCCTCGCAATTCCAACAAGTGACGTGTAATATCCGGCGCACTGCCGGACAACGTATGCTCGTTAATCTTACGTATCTCTACCACATCGTCTGCCACCAGTCGATGACCACGACGAACCAGCTCCAACGCGGCCTCGCTCTTTCCAATACCACTTTCGCCGGTAATCAACACACCCACGCCATATACATCCACTAGCACGCCATGAATCGCGATACATGGCGCTAACTCTAACTTCAGGTAATAAATCAGCTCAGCCATAAATGCTCCGGTAGGCTGATTAGTTCCCAAAATAGGAATCCCGGCCACCTGGGCCAATTCAACCATCTCCGGTTCCGGCACTAACTTCCTTGAAAAAATAATACAGGGAAGCTTCCGCTTAAACAACTCCTCATAAATCTTTAATCGTTGTTCCTTCTCCTGATTCATCAGGTACGTATACTCTACGCGTCCAATCAACTGCACACGGGTTTCTTGAAAGTGTTCAAAAAATCCGGTAAGCTGCAATGCCAATCGATTCACATCCGGCTCTACAATCAAATACTCCTCCGGAGACAATTCCTTCGTGAAGTTGCGCAGCTTAAAACGCTTCTTCATACTACTCACGCGTAATCCTTCTTCCATCACGTACCTCCTTACCTAACCTCTAGTTTAACACATCCTTCACGAGTGTTCAACATGGAAAAAATCATAAACTGATTGTGCACTCGCCCTATTAAATCCGTCAACTTTCCTTAAATCCTCAATATCAGCTGCTTTTATCTCCTCAATCGACGAAAAATGTTTCATTAACGCCCTTCTTCTTTTTGGTCCGATTCCTTCAATTTCATCCAATATGGACTTCACCTGATTTTTTCCGCGCAAGCTTCGATGAAACTCAATCGCAAAACGATGTGCCTCATCCTGCACTCTGGTAATCAATTTAAATCCCTCCGAAGAAACATCAATTGGAAGTTCTACGTTGTTAAAATACAGTCCCCTTGTCCGGTGATTATCATCTTTTACCATACCACAAACCGGAATACTCAGCCCCAACTCCTCTATTACCTTTGTAGCAATATTCACCTGGCCTCTGCCACCATCCATCATAATCAAATCCGGCATCACGGAAAAACTGCCAAACTCTTCACCCATTCCTTTTTGTTTCAATTCTTGCTGTTCTTTTATTCCATGTAAAAAGCGTCGGCTCAAAACCTCATACATAGAAGCATAATCATCCGGGCCTTCCACTGTTTTCAACCGGAACTTACGATAGTCATTTTTCTTTGGTTTTCCATTTTCAAAAACCACCATGGACCCTACGCTTAAAAACCCACTAATATTCGAAATATCGAATGCCTCCACTCTTGTTACCATTGGCAAATTCAACCAATTGGCAATCTCCCGCATGGCACCGATGGTCCTGGCTTCTTCCCTTTTTAATCGCTCCCTATCCTTCGCCAATACAAGCAAAGCATTCTTCGCCGCCAACTCTACCAATTTCTCTTTTTGTCCAATCTTCGGAATTCGGATTGTCACTTTGCTGCCTTTGCGATTTGTAAGCCACTGCTCCAATTCCTCTTTTCCTTCTGGTTCTGTTTCCATCATGATTTCTTTTGGCAAAAATGGTGTCCCACCGTAGTACTGGGACAAAAAGCTGGAGAGAATGGCTTCCTTGCTCTCCTCAGGCGCCAGCGTCATGTAAAAGTGTTCTCTCCCCATAAGCTTTCCATCTCGCACAAAAAACACCTGTACAACCGCCTCTCCCTGATCCATTGCCATAGCTACCACATCCCGGTCTTCCAGATCGGAATTCGTTATCTTTTGTTTCTGTGCCACCTGATTTACGCTATTTAACAAATCACGATATCCGGCTGCCTCTTCAAACTCCATATGTTCGGATGCCGCCAGCATCTTCTCTTCGAGCAATTTACGGATTGGCTGATAGTTTCCATTCAGAAACTCTAAGGCTTGTTCCACATGCTCCCGGTAATCCTCCTTGGATATGTACCCCTGGCAAGGCGCCTCGCATTGTTTCATATGGTAATTCAAACACGGACGCAGCTTTCCCTCATCCCGCGGCAAAACCCGATTGCAGCTTCTCAGGTGATACAGCTTTTGCAACAGGTCAATGGTATCTTTTACCGCTGCAGAGCTGGTGTACGGCCCGAAATACTTGGCTTTGTCCTTCTTCATCTGTCTGGAAAACATCAGTCGTGGGTAATCCTCCGAAAGCGTCACTTTAATAAACGGATAGGTTTTTCCATCCTTCAATAGCGTATTATATTTCGGTGTATGTTCTTTAATCAGGTTATTCTCAAGTACCAGTGCCTCAAGCTCCGAATCTGTAACAATGTATTCAAACCGCGTTACCTGCGGCATCATTTTTTCAATTTTTGCACGCCCATCTGCGCCTTTTCGAAAATATTGACGCACACGATTTTTCAACGAAATTGCCTTCCCCACATAGATAATCTCATCCATCTGTCCATGCATAATATAAACGCCGGGCTTTCCCGGCAATTTCTTTAATTCTTCTTCAAAATCAAATCCATATTCGTTCAGCATGCCCATAACCTCATCATGCCGGAGGCTTCCCTCCGGCATGGCTACTTTCTTATTCTTCTACAAACATCCCATCGTCTGTCTTCACTGCTTCTTCTAAAGCATTGTCTTCCTCCGACTCCGAAATTCCCTTCGCCTTACGGAAAATCTTCATAAATTCCTTGCCGGTAATTGTTTCTTTTTCGTAGAGGAATTTCGCTATTTCATCCAGAATCTCTCGATTCTCCTTTAATAATTCGATGGCTTTCTCATAGCTCACCTTCAAAAGTTCCTTCACTTCTTCATCAATCTCGGCTGCCGTTGCTTCTCCGCAATTTAATACTGCACGGCCATCCAAATACCGACTCTCTACAGACTCCAGGCTCATAAGACCAAATCGCTTCGACATACCGTATTGCGTAATCATTGCACGTGCAATCCCGGTAGCCTGCTCGATATCGTTTGATGCACCGGTCGTAACCGAATCAAATACCAGCTCCTCTGCTGCACGACCTGCCATATACGTCACCAGGCGAGCATTCAATTCCGCTTCCGTCATCAGGTACTTCTCTTCTTCCGGTGTCTGCATCACATAACCTAATGCTCCCTTGGTACGTGGCACAATGGTAATCTTTTGTACCGGTTCTGCATCCTTCTGCAAAGCGGTGACCAATGCATGACCCACTTCGTGATATGCCACAATCTTCTTCTCCTCAGGACTCATAATGCGGTCTTTCTTTTCTTTTCCGGCAATTACCACTTCCACCGACTCAAACAAATCTGACTGGGTTACAAACTTACGTCCATTTTTTACTGCATTGATGGCTGCCTCATTAATCATATTGGCAAGATCCGAACCAACCGCACCGCTCGTTGCCAAAGCAATTGCCTCAAGATCCACCGATTCATCCATTAATACATCCTTCGAATGAACCTTCAACGTGTCCAATCGTCCCTTCAAGTCCGGTTTATCCACAATGATGCGTCGATCAAATCGTCCCGGACGCAAAAGTGCTTTATCAAGCACCTCCGGACGGTTGGTTGCTGCCAAAATCAGAAGTCCCTTCGACGTATCAAATCCATCCATTTCTGCAAGCAACTGATTCAACGTCTGCTCACGTTCATCATTTCCTCCGCCGTAACGGGAATCACGGCTCTTACCAATGGCATCAATCTCATCAATAAAAATAATACAAGGAGCCTGTTTATTCGCTTCCTGGAAAAGTTCGCGCACACGCTTGGCTCCAACACCCACAAACATCTCTACAAAGTCAGAACCTGCAATGGAGAAAAATGGTACTTTCGCCTCTCCTGCAACGGCTTTTGCAAGTAAAGTTTTACCGGTTCCCGGCGGTCCCACAAGCAACGCACCCTTTGGTAGCTTCGCGCCAATTGCCGCATATTTCCGTGGATTATGCAAAAAGTCCACAACCTCCTGCAGCGATTCCTTTGCCTCCTCTTGTCCTGCCACATCCAAAAATGTTACGCCTGTTGACTTTTCCACATAAACCTTGGCATTGCTCTTTCCCATACCCATAGCTCCCGGGCCAATCTTTTTCATCAATGAATTTGCAAGCCAAACCATCAATACCAGCGGTAGCACAATGCTTAAAAAGCTCAAAATATAATTCGCTGTATCTTCCGGAATATCCGCCACAATTTCTACATTGTGTTCCTTTAATAAGGGTAACAACTCATCATCACGCACAATACCTGTCACATAACGTTTTGATGAAAGCATTTGCTCGAATTCCGCAAAAGGATTCGCCGTAGTGTCCCCTTCGCCCTCTTGCTTCGCTGTGCTCTTCAGATTAATATTAATCTGTTTCGTGGTAAACTCTACCGATTTCACTTCATCGTTCTTTACCATCTCTAAGAACTCGGTGTAAGCAATCTCTTCTTTCGAACGGCCAGCATAACGGCTCTGAATTAACGTTATTACAAATAAGGCCACCAGGCCTATCATCAATAGGGTAAAAATGGATCTTCCATTTCTTCCTCCTCCCGGTTTCTGTCCCGGATCTCTATCGTCTCTTGGTTCTCTATTTTCCATGTCATCCTCCTGTTTTCCCTGTCCTATAGCAGGTAGTTATATTATATGTTTCCTTTGCAATAAAATCAATCCCTTGCCGTCTGAAGTTTTTGCGAATATTAATTTTTTTGAAAATAAAAGTAGATTTTTCTTCTTTTTCGAGCTATAATAAATTGGTTATGTATGTTTAGAATAGCACGAAGGAGGAACCCTATGCCTGTAAAATATGTCTTCGTCACCGGTGGAGTTGTATCCGGTCTTGGAAAAGGAATCACCGCTGCATCCCTGGGACGTTTATTAAAAGCCCGTGGTTACACTGTAACTATGCAGAAATTTGATCCTTATATCAACATTGATCCGGGAACCATGAACCCGGTACAACACGGCGAAGTTTTTGTTACCGATGACGGTGCAGAAACCGACCTGGATTTAGGTCATTATGAACGTTTTATTGACGAAAGTCTTACGAAGAATTCCAATGTCACTACCGGCAAGATTTACTGGTCAGTTCTTCAGAAAGAACGTCGTGGTGATTTTGGCGGAGGAACCGTACAGGTCATCCCACATATTACAAATGAAATAAAGAGCCGTTTTTATCGCAATTTCACAACGAACGAAACCGAAATCGCCATCATTGAAGTCGGTGGTACCGTCGGTGATATCGAAAGTCAGCCATATCTCGAATCCATTCGTCAGTTCCAACACGAAGTAGGTAAAGAGAACATGATTTTGATTCATGTAACGTTAATTCCTTATATTAAGGCTTCCGGCGAATTGAAAACCAAGCCTACGCAGTCTAGCGTTAAGGAATTGCAAGGAATGGGTATTCAGCCGGATATCATCGTATGTCGTTCCGAATTACCTCTTGATCAGGGCTTGAAGGACAAGATTGCATTGTTCTGTAACGTACCAAACAATCATGTACTGCAGAACCTGGATGTGGAATACTTATATGAAGCACCACTTGCCATGGAGCGCGAGCATTTGGCGCAAGTTGCATGTGAATGTCTCCATCTTGACTGTCCGGAACCGGATTTGAAAGATTGGGAAGAAATGGTGGATGCACTCCGCAGCCCGACACAGGAAGTAAACATTGCGTTAGTCGGAAAATATATACAGCTTCACGACGCTTATATTTCCGTTGTAGAAGCATTGAAGCATGGTGGTATCGCAGAACGCGCTACCGTCAATATCAAATGGGTAGATTCAGAAACCGTAACCCCTGAGAATGTAGATGAAATTTTTGCCAATCAGCAAGGAATTCTCGTTCCGGGCGGTTTTGGAAGTCGTGGCATCGATGGAAAACTGCTTGCGATTGAATACGCAAGAACCCACGAAATTCCATTCTTAGGACTGTGTCTTGGAATGCAGTTGTCCATCGTAGAATACGCACGTCATATGTGCGGCTACAACGATGCTCACAGCATCGAGTTGGATCCTGCTACCACACATCCGGTTATCGCTTTAATGCCGGATCAGGAAGGCGTAGACAACATTGGTGGAACCCTTCGTCTTGGTTCCTATCCATGTCAGTTAGCGAAAGACAGTCTCGCTTATAAGCTATATGGTTCCGAGACCATTCACGAGCGTCATCGTCATCGCTACGAAGTAAACAACGATTTCCGTGCTTCTTTGGTTGAACACGGAATGAAATTATCCGGTCTCTCCCCGGATGGACGAATTGTAGAAATGATTGAGATTCCAGATCACCCATGGTTTGTTGCCACACAGGCACATCCGGAATTGAAGTCCAGACCAAATAGACCACACCCGCTTTTCAAAGGATTTGTGGAAGCGGCAATCAAGTGTACTCGGTAGGATAGATAATATGAGCCACAGACCTATACCGCTACTGCTCGCAAGCCTCAGCTCGAAATCGCAGTGCGCAGCATAGGTCTGTGGCTCTTCTTTTTATTCTACCGCGGGCGCTTATGCGCCCCTTCCACGCTACGAAAGTGTGCCCGGTTACATTCTAAGCTTGTACCGCCCCCCATACTCGCTATTGCTCACAAGCTCAGCCCGAAATCGCAGTGCGCAGCATAAGGTCTGTGGCCCTTCTTTTTATTCTACCGCGGGCGCGTCATTGAATCCGCAGGGTATCAGCTGGCTTATAGCGAATGAATGTAAAAAGGCAGGATTATTTGCGCACTGCGATTTCGGCCCACAGGCCGCGAGCAGCAGCAAACACTTCTGCCTTCCTTCACCTCATTCTAAACAAGCTCATATTTTTTGATATACGCTACACCAAGTGCATGCGGTCCCGTATGGACGGCCGATACCGGTCCGATTTCCACAATAAAATCACTGTCCGGTTTGCGCTCAAGTAACGTCACCGGGAATCGCTCCATAAAAGTGTTCCGGAAGTCCTCCCCTTCTTCTGCATCATAACCATGTCCAACCGTAAATACATAGTCGTCAAAGTTACACTGGGAAGATGCAAAAACTTTTTCCACATGATTATACACATCTTCTATGGACTTCTTTCTTGTTCTGCTTATTCCTCCGATTCCCAATTTACCGTGTTCCAGAATCAGCAATGGACGAAGATTTAACTTTCCTGCTGCTGTAGTGGCCAATTTACCGATACGTCCGCCTTTTCTAAGATATTCTAACGACCCAACCGTAAATACAATCACGCCACTATCAAGTAGTGCCGGCATCTTCGCATTCATCTCTTCAAAAGACAAGCCATCATCACGCATTCTTACCATCTCTTCTACCACCAACGCCTGCGATGCCGTATTCTGCAACGAATCATACACAGCAATCGGTGCTTCCGGATTCTCTTCCTTAATCATATCATATGCCGTATGGGCCGATCCGTACGATCCGCTCAACGTACTGGTAATTGTAACGCAAATTACACTATCACCTGCATCAAGCGCCTCCTTGAATCGCTGATAATAATCATCCACCGACGGCAAGGAAGACATCGGGTACGCCTTCTCCTCCACCATCTTATGATAAAAATCATCGCGTTCCAGTTCCTCGCGATCCTTCTGGTAATGTTCCCCGTCAAACGTAATATAAAGCGGAATTATCTCCACCTGATGTTCTTTTGCATAGGAAATTGGCACATCGCATGCGCTATCACTCATCAATCTAATCATACTGCTTTCTCCTTATCAACACTCAAATTATATCACGTAGTATTGAAAACTACAAGTCAAAGTTCTACCATTCTATCAGATTTTATGATAAACTTAAGTGATAGAAGAAAGACGTGGGAGGAATTGTCATGGCAAAATCAGAGAAACAAAAACTTAAGCTTTTGGCGCTCCGGGATATTCTAATGGAGAAGACCGATGCCGATCACACGCTTAGCACCACGCAATTGGTTGCCGAGCTTGAAAAGCTTGGGATTCACGCAGAACGCAAAAGCATCTACACCGACATACTGGCTCTTGAGGAGTACGGAATCGACATTCATACCGAACGCGGCCGAAGCAACCAATATTCTATCGAGTATCGGGAATTTGAATTGGCTGAGTTAAAGATGTTGGTAGATGTCGTGCAGTCTGCCCGCTTTATAACAGAAAAGAAATCCCGCGAACTTATTAGCAAACTGGAACATCAGGCAAGCATATACGAGGCAAAGCAGCTGTCTCGTAATGTTATCATAACCAACCGTTCAAAAACCTCAAACGAGAACATTTTTTATAACGTGGACAGCATCCACCACGCGTTGGCTTCCGATTGTCAGATTCAATTTTACTACTACGAATGGACGGTGGAAAAGAAATTAGCTCCTCGCAAGAATGGAAAGCCCTATCAGGTAAGTCCTTGGGCTTTAATTTGGGATAATGAGAATTATTATCTGCTGGCCTACGACGCGGAGGCCAATCTCATAAAACACTATCGTGTAGACAAAATGAAAAAACTAACGGAGATTCCGCAAAAAAGACTGGGGCAGGAAGCATTTGCCAATTTTGATCTGGCTTCCTTTCAAAAAGCCACCTTTGGCATGTTTGCAGGCGAAGAAGTAATGGTCACACTTCTTGCAAAGCGCAGTCTTACCGGTGTCATCCTCGATCGTTTTGGAACCGCTATTACGCTTCGCGCACTAGACGACACCACCATAGAAGCACGTGTCCCTGTTAAAATCAGCAACCAGTTTTACGGATGGTTGGCAGGACTTGGCACCGCGATCTCCATTCTTGGCCCTGAAAATGTGAAAAATGCCTATCTTTCCCATCTTGCCACCATACTAAAACAAGCCATCTCTACCGACACGTAACCATTTTTTCTTTCCTCAATACAAAAAAGTGTGTAAGTTCTAATCTGATATGATTCCCTTTAAGTAGACAAGGTAAATAACCAAAATCTACTTAAGGGGGATTTTTTATGTCTAAATATACTGTGGATATAATTATTGCTGCCTGCGAAGATTATATTTCGAGCAATCTATCGCATAGAGAAATATGTCAAAAATACGGAATATATTACAATGATAAAAACCATAACTCAATGCTTAACAAATGGATTAGAAGATATCGTGCACAAGGAGAATCAGCTTTTTTAAAAGAAAAAGGAAATAAGAAATATACTTCTCAACAAAAGAAAGCGATTGTTGAAGAATACCTTGATGGAAAAGGTAGTTA
>FOXT01000015.1 GCA_900115795.1 Lachnospiraceae bacterium XBB1006
GGGAATTATTAAATCTGAAATGTATGCAATGTACGAAATTACAAACGAAGAATCTCTTAGATTTGCAATTAAAGATTATATAAGATTCTACTCAGAAGAACGCATACAAGAACGATATAATTGTAAAACTCCTTTGGAGATAAGGTCGGAAGCTTTAGCAACTATAGATCCTATAGAATATCCTATTCCAGAAAATAAACGAATTAATAAATACAAAGAAAAATGGTGTGCATAGAAAAATGACCATACCTCATACGAAGTATGGTCATTCATTAAACATTTATTTTTGATATTTAACCTGTCTACTTGACAGGGGGCATATCATTAGCGCGAGCTCACTTTTTTTGCACTATATTATGCTTGGGGTTGCCAAGTATGGAGCTTAAAGTCGTAGCATACATTCCTTTTCAAACTTTTTCACAAATTCGAACGTAACCAGAAATTACCGGATTTTATTTTTACCGCCAATACTACCGTTTTTTTGGCTTTGGCACGTAACCTTTTAGCCATTTGCCTCATTTCCTTACCTTCTTTTTTCTTAATTTCCTAAATTAGCACGTAAAACCAACCAGAACAAGAGTTTCTTTTACCTTCCAAACAAGTCATTTTGCCCATTTGGCGCGGAAACGGTATTTTTTAGTTACGTTCCTACTCACGTATATCCATAGATTTGCACGTAAAAATCAAATCCCATGGTTTATTCTCCGCATATCACCTGCGAAATTAGCGGGAGTGGCTCGTGTTCTTTTTTTGTGTTGCAACAATGATAGAATTCTTGGTATAATTAATTTTAGTATACTTAGGAGTGAATGAATGAAACAATACGTAATCGAGGTAAGATACTATAATGTTAGTGTCTTTGTGACCATGGATGAAGAAAAGGATGCTTTTTTGGTTCCATACCTGAAGAAAATGTTGAAAGGGGAGCACATCACTTTGAATCTGATACTTGAGTGGTGTAAGAATCATGGACTTAAGACAAACACCAAATTTTCTTATCGGAAAGATTTTCCGCTTAAGGCGAATGTACTGAATTACCTGACTTATCGGCATGTGTTGTCGGATATGCGGAAGAAAGAAATGGAATAAGTACCCACCTTTTATCATATAGATAGACAAAGACAGTGTGGAGGAATTTTGTGAGCAGACAGACCAGACTGATAGTTCTACATATGAAAGAGGTAATGTATACGATTGTATTCGTTGCATTGTTTTTTGTGCTTCTGATCTTGTTATTTCTAATGTTTCAATCAGATAAAAGTGACAAGCAAAAAGCAGCCTATGTCCCCGGAATTTATAGCGCCCCATTGGCTATGAAGGAAGGAGGGGTAGAAGTGGAGGTTGTGCTAGATGCCAATCGCATCAATGCCATACGTTTTCATCAATTGAGTGAGGAAGTGGCAACAATGTATCCATTGATGCAGCCATGCCTTGATACCATTAGTCAGCAAATCTATGAAACACAAGATCTAAAGAAAGTAAAAGTGGGAAAAGATGGATCGTATACATCCCATATGATATTAAAGGCGATTCACAAAGCGGTGAATCAGGCAAAAATACAATAGAAAAGAGGAAAGAAATGAGCATAGCAGATAATCTATTCATAGCCATGTGTCGGGATATTTTGGATCATGGATATAGTACGGAAGGGGAGAAGGTTAGACCGAAATGGGAGGACGGCAGTTTTGCCTACACCATCAAGCAGTTTGGCGTGGTTAATCGCTATGATTTGCGAAAAGAATTTCCGGCCATAACCCTTCGCAGAACTGCGATTAAAAGTGCGGCGGATGAAATGCTTTGGATTTGGCAGAAGAAATCGAACAATATTCATGATCTGAATTCTCACGTTTGGGATGAGTGGGCGGATGCAGACGGAAGTATTGGCAAGGCCTATGGCTATCAGATGGGCGTGAAACACATCTACAAAGAAGGAGAAATGGATCAGGTTGACAGGGTGTTGTTCGATTTGAAAAATAATCCTTATAGCCGACGTATTATGACGAATCTTTATGTGCATCAGGATTTGCATGAGATGAATTTGTACCCATGTGCATATAGCATGACATTTAATGTGACAAAAGACCCGGGACAGGAGAAATTAGTATTGAATGGCATTTTAAACCAACGTTCTCAGGATGTATTGGCGGCCAATAATTGGAATGTTTGCCAATATGCGATTTTGCTGATGATGTTAGCACAGGTGTGTGACATGATTCCGGGGCAGTTGGTGCATGTGATTGCAGATGCGCATATTTATGATCGCCATGTTCCGTTGGTGGAAGAGTTGATTTCCAGAGAAACTTATGCAGCGCCAAAGGTAAGCCTAAATCCGGAAATTAAAGATTTTTATGAGTTTACGACAAAAGATATTATTGTGGAAGATTACAAAACAGGACCGCAGATAAAGGATATTCCGATTGCGGTGTAGGAGGATAGTATGAATTTAATCGTTGCGGTAGATAAAAACTGGGGAATTGGTTATGAGAATAAGCTTCTTGTCAGCATTCCGGATGATATGAAGTTCTTTCGGGAAACAACCACGGGAAATGTGGTTGTAATGGGAAGGAAGACCTTAGAGAGTTTTCCTGGAGGACGGCCGCTTAAGAATCGTACGAACATTGTACTAACGCGGGATAGAAATTATGATGGAAAGGGTGCTATTGTAGTGCACAGCAAGGAAGAATTGATGGAAGAACTTGCAAAATATGACAGCGAATCCATCTATGTGATTGGTGGAGAAAGTATTTATAAGATGCTCCTTGATGAGTGTGATGTGGCACATGTGACCAAAATTGATTATTCTTATCGTGCCGATGCTTATTTTCCAAATTTAGATGAGATGGCGGAATGGAAGATTGTGGCGGATAGCGATGAGCAAACGTATTTTGATTTAGAATATAAATTTTATAAATATATGAAAAACTAACGAAAAAGATGATGGAAGTTAGAAAGTTCTATGGAAATTTTGTGACTTTTTCTATCTTGTAAGATGAGGAAAAGTATTGTATGATTATTATGTACACAGATTCATGTGGGGTTTACTATAGAATACAATGAAAAGAGAGGGTTTTATTTATGGAAAAGAAGAATCTTGACTGGGGTAGCCTGCCTTTTGATTATATGAAGACAGATTACCGTTTTGTAGCAAATTATGTGGATGGAAAATGGGATGAGGGTCAGCTTATTGAAGATCCTAACATTGTCTTAAGTGAATGTGCCGGGGTGTTCCAGTATTGTCAGGCATGCTTCGAAGGATTAAAGGCGTACACAACAGAAGATGGAAGCATTGTTTGTTTCCGCCCGGATATGAATGCTGAGCGTATGAAGGACTCTTGTGAAAGATTAAGAATGCCGGTGTATCCGGTTGATAAATATGTGAAAGCATGTGAGGAAGTTGTAAAGGCAAATGCTGCTTGGGTTCCACCATTTGGTTCCGGTGCATCCTTGTATTTGCGTCCATTTATGATTGCAACGAGCGATGTGTTGGGCGTTAAATCTGCAAAGAACTTCCAGTTCCGCATTATTGCAACACCGGTTGGACCATACTTTAAGGGTGGTGCTAAACCAATCAGTATTCGTGTTTCAGATTTGGATCGTGCAGCACCACGCGGAACAGGTCATATCAAAGCCGGACTTAACTACGCAATGTCACTTTACAATATTGAAGATGCGCATGATAAGGGATTTGCAGAGAACTTATACTTGGATCCGGCAACAAGAACGAAGGTAGAAGAAACCGGTGGAGCGAACTTCTTGTTTGTAAAGAAGGATGGAACAATCGTAACACCGAAGTCCGATAGTATTTTGCCATCTATCACACGTCGTTCCCTTTGCTATGTTGCAGAACATATGCTAGGCATGAAGGTTGAACACAGAGAGGTGTTGCTTTCTGAGGTTGCTGATTTTGCAGAAGCAGGACTTTGTGGAACGGCAGCAGTTATTTCACCAATTGGTAAGATTACAGACCATGGCAAAGAAATTTGCATCCCAAGTGGTATGGAGAAGATGGGACCGGTGCTTCAGAAATTGTATGATACCTTAACCGGTATTCAGGCAGGTAAAATAGAAGGACCTGAAGGATGGGTACATAAGATTTGCTAACTTAATAAAGCAGTTAAGGCTCACGCTTACGGTGTGGGCCTTTTATTTTCTAAAAAAGGCGTCTTTTTTGTATATCCTGACTTATCGCTGCATAGAATGAAAAAAACGCTACGGAGAACGCGATGGATACAGGAAAGTTACTTATTTCCGTTCAATCTACTTTGGGAATACAGCCTGTTAGCGGGGCAAAAATTACATTGCGTAGCACCGGAGATCCGACCACTATTTTGGAAAGCTTTACGACAGATAGCGTAGGACAGTCCGAGACAATCGAGTTGAAAACACCCCCTTTAGAGTACAGTATGGAACCGGAACAGTCGCAACCCTATGCACTATATACTATCGAAGTGGAGGCAGAAGCATATGCGCCGGTGACGATTAACGGAATTGAGGTAATGCCGGACGAAACGGCATTGCAAACCGTAAAAATGCAACCGCTGGCGGATGGCGGGACAGAGCAGAATGTAGTGATTGATAATAATACGTTATTTGAGGAGTATCCGTCAAAAATGCCGGAGGCAGAGATTAAACCAACCACCGGAGGGGGAGAAATTGTATTAAGCAGAGTGGTGGTGCCGGAAATAGTGGTAGTGCATGATGGTCCACCATCGGATAATACAGCAAGGAATTATTACGTGCCATACGCAGAGTATATAAAAAACGTAGCCAGCAGCGAAATTTATGCAACCTGGCCAAGAGAAACCATCAAAGCCAATGTGCTGGCGATTATGTCTTTTACACTAAATCGTGTTTATACGGAATGGTATCGGAACAAATCCTATGATTTTACCATTACATCCTCTACTGCTTATGACCACAAATGGACGTATGGGCGGAATATCTATCAGAGCATATCGAATGTAGTGGATGAACTTTTGGGCATGTATTTGGCACGTCCTGATGTAAAACAGCCTATTTTGACACAGTATTGCGATGGAAAAATGGTAAGTTGCCCGAACTGGATGACCCAATGGGGCTCGAAGTATTTGGGAGATCAGAATTATAAAGCTATCGATATTTTGCGTTATTACTACGGGAGCAATATGTACATTAATGAAGCAGAGCAAATTGCAGGAATTCCTGCAGCTTGGCCGGGATATAATCTGGAAGTGGGGGCAGGAGGCACAAAGGTAAAACAAATGCAGGAACAGCTCATTGCCATTGCAAAGGCATACCCACAGATTCAGGTGATATCTGCAGATGGAATCTATGGTCCGAAGACAGAAGAGGCGGTAAAAGCATTTCAGCGGATTTTTCATTTGCCGGTAACGGGGGTAGTGGATTACGCAACCTGGTACAAAATCTCGCAGGTTTATGTGGGGGTAACGAAGATTGCGGAATTGAATTAGAGAAATTTCATATAAATTAGTGGATATACAGTGAAAGCGTACAGGCGTAGCAGTTTTCGGACTACTACGCTTAGTTTGTGTTTTAGGGTAGAATTGACCTTAGGGAGACATTCTGTTATACTATAGGGTAGAGATTTTGTTATATAAATTGAGGAGTACTATGAAAAAGGCAGTTATATTTGATGTAGACGGAACCCTGTGGGATGCGGTTTCGGTAATCACGCAGTCTTGGAATCTGACTGCGCAGAAGTTCCCGGAGATTTCAAGTAGAATTACGGAGGAACAGATGCGAAGCCTAATGGGAAAGACCATGGATGAATTTGTGGTTTTGTTTCCGGAGGTGAGTGTAGAACGAGCAAAGGAGATATTGGCCCTTTGCTGTCAGGAGGAGATTACCTATTTGAAGTCCCATCCGGGAAAACTGTATCCGGGCATGATGGAGGTAATTAAGGAGCTTTCCAAGCAGTATGAGCTTTACATTGTCAGCAATTGTCAGGAGGGCTACATCGAAGCATTGCTGTCGGCATGTAACCTGACATCTTATTTTAACGGATTTGAGAATTACGGAAGAACCGGCAAGGGGAAGGGACGCAATATTCAGATTCTGATGGAACGCTACGAGATTGACAAGGCGATTTACATTGGGGATACCCAGATGGATTATGAAGCGACTCTTGAGGCAGGTGTACCATTTTTGTTTGCAGCGTATGGTATGGGAGAGGCCGAGAATCGAAGATTTACAGCAAACTCGCCTTCCGAAATTCCACAGGTTATTACGAAAATGAGGTACTTTTCTTTATAAGGAGGAGTTTGTATGGGCGGCTTTTTAAGTGCATTGATTGTATTTTTAATTTTTTTGGCGAATGCAAGTTCAAAGAACAAGAAAAAACAACAGCAACAGAACCAGCATAACGAACCACAGCCGGTGACGCGTAAACCTAACCAGACCCGTAAGGAAGTATTGCTGGAGAAGAAGCGACAGCTTGAGAAACAGATGTATGAAGCCAAAGAACGGGAGATGGCTAAGGCCAGGGAGCGTGAGCGGGCGGACGAGAAACGTCGACGCGAAATTGCCAGGCGAGATGAAGAACGAAAGAAGAAAATGGAAGAGCAGGCAAGACAGGGGGATATCCTTGATCGTTCCAGTCAGGCGGTGTCAGAAGATTTTTCAAAGGATCAGTTAAAAGAAGAATCCGGCAAACATGAGCAGTGTTCCATCGGACATTACGAGGAGTCGGAAGATAGTATGAAGACGGTGATGGATCTGATGGTGATGGGACCGAACTGTACAATTAGTTATGAACGTGATTTTGTAGCAGAAGGCGAGAAACTGATTTCTACGTTGGGAAGGAAATAACATGAAAGCATTTGAAACAGAATATGAAGCCATTATGGCATTTTTAGACGCAAGAACTTACGAAGAGAAATATAACATGTTGGGGATGATGCATGAGTTCTTATCAGAGCATATGATTAACACCCTGGCAGCTTCTATGGATGAGGTAATCCCGGAAGGGGACTTAGAGTCCCGCTTCGAGGCATTACGTAACTGCATTTCTACACATCGTCGGTTTGAGGTAGGCCGCAGATAAGATTAACGTTTTGGTAACGGGCGTCGTCGGTAACGTCTTTGACAAACCAGTCTGGAGGGACGAAGGCATTTGCTTCTTCCGCAGAAGGGAATTCTACTTCGGCGATTACAAGACCCGAAAGCTCGTTTTCAAAAACATCCAATTCAATGGTATAAGAATGATAGGGAATCAGATAGCGACATTTGGTAATGATGTTGTTATCTGATTTTTTGATTAAATGCTCATAGCCCTCCTTCGTCAGAGGCAGATTATATTCTTCCCGGCATAAAAGCCCCTTGCCCTTATAAGTCAGGTAAAAATCATCATTCTCCCGGCGCACCCGCACCACCGGATTGCCGCAAAGATAGCCCTGCTCTAAGCGGTGAAAATCGTATTGCGCAAGATCGATGTCATTAAGCGTAACCAAAAACTTTCTTTCAATTTCCAAAGTTAAAACCTCCGTAATTATAAAATAGTTAGTTAATTGCGAAACATCCTGACACGAAAGTGGCTTGGATTTGCGTAGAAAAGTGAGCTCGCAAGTTTACTTGCAGAGCTGCTTTTCTATGCAAATCCAAGCTGTGGCGACTGCCACAGCAAAGTTTCGTACCTTCACATTTTTCCTATGATAGTCCCGCGAGGCGATGTGTGGTGAGGCCGGCAATAAGCGAAAGCGCTCAACAAAAGGAATTACGGCATCGGCCACATCAACACAACACCTCACGAAACCATCATAGTAAAAACGTTCATAAAAGTAAAGGATAATGTGAAAATTTATTGCAAAACGCACAAAAAAATGGTATAGTTGAGAGTACAGTGCAAAGTTATGCATTGTGAAAAAATAATGAATTTTTAACGAGCAGGAAGGAAGAAAAAGATGAAAAAATTAGTACAAAAAATGGTGACTGTCTTAATTGTTTTTGGCATGGGGGTTGGCCTCCTGGCGGGTTGTGGATCATCCGCTTCGAATAAGGAAAATACCTTATACGTTTACAACTGGTCCGAATATATTCCTCAGGAAGTCTATGAGGAGTTTGAGAAAGAGACCGGAATCCACGTGGTTGAATCCACCTTTTCCAGTAACGAAGAGATGTTGGCAAAATTGGTAGCCGGAGGTACCGGTGAGTATGATGTTATCGTGGCCAGCAACTACGTCATTCCAGCCATGGTTGAACAGGGATTGATTCAGAAGATGGATGTTTCAAAACTTAAGAACTTTGATAATCTTGAGGATTATGCAAAGGGGATGAGTTTTGACGAAAAGAATCAGTATTCCATACCATATATGGCAACCATCACACTTGTTGGTGCCAATGCAAAGAAATGTCAGGAATTAGGAGTGGAGATCAACAAATTAGACGATTTATTGAATCCTGCTCTTGCAAATAACTTAGTTGTTCCGGACGATTGCCGTGAGGTAGTGGATGCTGCATTAAAGGCCATTGGGGAAGATCCGGATACAACCGATGAAGCGGTGGTAAATAAGACTGCAGACTGGTTAAAGAAACTGTCTGCCAACGTGAAGTTATATGATTCTGATACGCCATATGTGGCATTGCAGACCAATGAAGTGGCTGCAGGACTTGTGTACAACATGGATCTTGCGAAAGCAATGTGGGAGAATCAGGATATTCAGTTAATCGATATTCCGGAAGGCAATGAAATTGCATACGATAATTTTGTACTTGCCGGAAAGAGTAAGAAACAGGATATGGCCATGAAGTTCATCGACTATATTTTGAAGCCGGAAGTATATAAGAAATGTTTGGAAGAATATCCATGCGTATGCCTGAATAAAGAGGCAAAGAAGCTTATGGATGACAAGTATTTACAGAATCCGGCAGCAAATGTGAGCGAAGCTATTTTGAAAAAAGCGCATCTTACCGGTGATGTTGGTAAAGCTGCATCTTACTATGACAATGCGTTTTCTAAGATGAAGAACTAGGAGGCACTATGAAGAAAATTGAGATTATTACACGTACAGAGAATTTGGAAGCGGTAAAGCGGGTACTTGCTAAGAATGATTATTCCGGTATGACCGTTACGTCCGTTATGGGCTGCGGTAACCAAATTAGTAGCAATAAAGATTTTGAGAAGTTGAACGTTGACATGAATCTGTTGCCACGTATTCAGATTATGGCCGTTGTATGGGATGAAGATTTGGATGAAATTGTTGTTGAATTACAGGAAGAGTTGTCTACGGGAAGCGTAGGCGACGGAAAGATTTTTGTTTCTTCTGTAGATGAAGGAATCCGCATCCGTACAGGCGAACGTGGAGATAAGATTCTGTAGGATTAATTGGAGGATAAAGGATTGAGCAATAACAAGGACGTAATCGTCAGACTGATTGATGTTGAGAAAGAGTTTGACGGCGTTAAGGTTGTAAAAAAATTAAACCTTGAGGTCAGAGAAGGGGAATTTCTGACCTTACTTGGCCCTTCCGGTTGTGGTAAAACGACGACGTTGCGTATGATCGCGGGATTTTCCCATGCCACTAGCGGAGAAATCGAGTTAGAGGGTAAGAATGTTGCCGATTTGAAACCGAATGAGCGCGATGTTAATACGGTATTTCAGAACTATGCACTTTTTCCACACATGAATGTGGAAGATAACATTGCATTTGGTCTTGTTGAGAAGAGAGTCCCGAAAGCAGAGATCAAAGAGCGCGTGGCCGAGATGATTAAGCTCGTTCAGTTAGAAGGTATGGAAAAGAGAAAGCCGGCACAGATGTCCGGTGGTCAGAAACAGCGTGTGGCTATCGCGAGGGCGCTTATTAACCGTCCGAAGGTGCTTTTATTAGATGAGCCTCTTGGCGCGTTGGATTTAAAACTGCGTAAACAGATGCAGTTGGAATTGAAGCATTTACAGCAAAAACTGGGAATTACCTTTATTTATGTTACACACGACCAGGAAGAGGCCCTTACCATGAGTGACCGTATTGCGGTTATGAACGATGGCGTTATGGAACAGATTGGTACGCCGGATGAGGTATACAATCATCCAAAGACCAAGTTTGTCGCAAGTTTTGTAGGTGAGAGCAATATTTTAGAGAGCTATGTAGAAGCTGTTCGTGGTGATTTGCTGCGGATTTCGTTAGAGGCCGGCAAGGCAGTGTTGCATGCGCCGGGATTTAAGAAGGAAGAGATGATTTACATTTGCGTGCGTCCGGAGAATTTACAGTTGTCACAGACGCCGATTGAACATTTCTCCATTCGAGGACGCATTATCGAGCATATTTTTGCCGGTTCCGTGATTAAGACGGTGGTTGAACTCATTAACGGACAGCGACTGCGTGTGGCTCGCCATCCTGGTGAGGAAGAATTGGAAGTTGGTACGTATGTGTATGTATTCTGGAATCCAAAGAAAGCGATTATTGTGCATACGGTAGAGGAGCAGATTTACAACATAATTGAGCAGAATTCTAACCGCATGTATAAGGAGTTTGTTGAGAAATATTCGGCAACGACCGAGGAGGTTTAGGAATGCGCAATAGATTAAGAAGTTCCATGGCGCCCATTACCATGATTGGCCCCACCACCTTGTGGCTGATTTTGTTTCTCATGATTCCACTGGCGCTTGTAATTGGCATTAGTTTTTTGACACGAAATGGATTTGGCGGAGTCTTAATGATTCCGTCAATTGATGCGTATAAAGAACTGGTTTCAACAGAATATCTGAAAGTATTTGCCAGTTCTTTTCAGTTGGCATTTTTGACAACGATTATTTGCCTTGTGGTTGGCTACCCATTTGCATATATTATTGCCAACTCGTCTGAGCGGGTGAAACCGTTTTTAGTGTTGTTATTAATGTTGCCGTTTTGGATTAATTCCATGATTCGAATTTATGGATGGAATACAATTTTGCGTTCTTCCGGTATGGTGAATAACGCATTGATTTCTCTGGGAATTATTAAGTTCCCGCTGGAACTTTTGTATACGGATGGAGCTGTGCTTTTGGGAATGGTATATGATTTGTTGCCGTTTACAGTGCTCCCGATTTATACATCCATTGAGAAACTGGATCCGTCTTTGTTGGAAGCGGCCAGTGATCTTGGAGCAGGCAAAGTGCACAAATTTGTGCGCGTAATTTTGCCACTGACTATGCCGGGTGTGTTTGCAGGATCCATTCAGACATTCATTCCGTCCCTTGGCCTTTTCTACATCGCGGATATGATGGGCGGTGCAAAGACCATGTATATTGGTAACTTAATTAAGAATCAGTTTATGTCTGCCAGAAACTGGCCTATGGGTGCGGCCCTTGCCATCGTATTGATTGCGGTAACGTTGGTATTGATGAAGCTTTACACCCGGGTTGGAAGTTTGGATGATATGGTATAGTAGCGAGGAAAAAAGATGAGTAGTAAGAAAAGACAGAGCCCTTTTGCCGTAGTCTATGCATGTCTGGTATACATTTTCCTGTACTTGCCGATTGCGGTAGTTATTGCGTTTTCTTTCAATACGTCAAAGATGAACATTGTATTTGAAGGATTCACTTTTGACTGGTATGTGAGCATGTGGTCGAATACGCTACTGATGGATGCCTTTAAAAATACCATCATAGTGGCGTTAACAAGCACATTGCTATCTACCATTTTGGGAACGCTTTGCGCGGTAGGGCTGAATCGTTTTGAATTTAAATTAAAGGGATTGATTAGTGCATCCTTGTATATTCCGATTGTCATTCCGGAGTTGGTATTTGCCATTGCGATGCTGATTTTGTTTTCTTCTCTTGGCATTACCATGAACATTGCGACGCTTATTATTTCCCATGTTACCTTCTCCATGCCCTTTGTGGTGATTACGGTGCGATCCCGTATTGCAGGTTTTGACCGTAGTATCGAGGAAGCGGCAAGAGATTTGGGCGCCAATGAGTTTCGCACGTTTTTCAGGGTAACACTCCCTATGATTATGCCGGGTGTTTTATCCGGTGCCATGTTGGCGCTGACGCTGTCATTGGATGACGTAGTGGTAAGCTTCTTTACCGCAGGCGTGGATAGTCAGATTTTGCCACTTCGGATTTTAAGTATGGTGAAGAAGGGTATTTCCCCGGATGTGAATGCATTGTCGACGCTTCTGATTATCGGAAGTGTGTTATTATTAACGGGAACGACGTTAATTCAGCGGAAGTTGGAGAGAGACGATGCGGTGTAGCGAAAAATCTTACGGAAAACGAAAAATTATACTGGATAGAGTATGATACGGATGAAATTCAAGTAATTCGTGAGTTTCTGTAAAAAAAGAGCGACAATTCTGTGTCTATATGGTACAATCCTGTCTTTGACAGTTTCGAAAAGCGAAAACTGCAGTAACCCCAGTAAATACAAGGGCTGCTGCAGTTTTTTATGATGTTTAAGAATGTAGCCCTCACCGTTTACTTTTAGAAGATTGTAATCGCGTAATGTATAGATGATTTCATCGGAAGTAAAGCCATTTCCGACTTTCTTTTCCAATATACGGTAAATCAGTAAGGCAAGGTAGCAAGTTAAGAAGTGTGCGCGGATTCGATCCTCTCTAGATACGTAAACCGGTCTGGACTCAAAATCCGTTTTCATGATTCGAAACGATTCTTCAATCTTCCAACGTCCTTCACTTACGGAAATGATATCTTTTACGCTGTCGTCAATGAGGTTCGTACATACAGCATAAAAACCATCATAGAAAGCTTCTTTTTCAATGGCTTCTTCATCAAGACTATACAGTTTCTTTTTCTACTTTCAGAAAATCTTACGTGTCATATGCTGTTTTCTTCACTATCACACGTAGGCTTCCACTGTGCTTTTTCCAATTCCTACGTGTGGATTCCCGATTCGCTAAATTCACCCGTAGGTTTCAGGGATGCTTTCCCAACTTCCTACGGGCAATCCAAGCGAAATGCCATTTTACACGTAATTGTCTGCCGTATCCTTACGTGTGGATTCTTGCAGAAGTAGAACCACACGTAGCTTTTCCTAAAACCATCTCTAAGGCATACGTGTGAAATCGGTGTATTCGCCACCTTACCCGTAAAGTTTTTCATTTCACAAATTTCTGCTACGGGTGATTTCCAAAAAGGTGCAATTCACCCGTAATTTCCATTAGAAACGCTTTCCGAACTTTGGGCTCTCGCCCAATGGGTAGCTGTAAACCGCAGCTTTTTCAAGCAAGAGGGTCCTTTTTAAGTGGTTACATATCTACATAAAACGTTCAAAATGAATACATTGTTGTAACATACTTATACGGTACAATAACCGTGTTGATGCGAAAAGATGAATCGGAGGTGCGAGGTTATGTGGAAATTTGGTAAGAAAGTGTTAGCCGTTGCGATGGTTTTTATGATGGTAGCGACATTGCTTCCGAGTACAACCTTATATACATCGGCAGCGAAAAAAGTTTCGATTAAAATTGGAACGAAAGTTACAGCAAGTAATAATAAAGTGACAGTGACAGCAAAGTATTTACCTAAGGGCGCAAAAATAATTGTGAAATCTGCCAATGGGAAAGTGCTTTCTTTATCTCAGAATAAAAACCAGGCAAATAAAACGATTGTGGTAAAGAAGGGCGGAACCAAGAAGATTACGCTTTTTGGAAGAAAAGATGGAAAAGTGCAGGTTGCCGTTATCGTTAAGAATCGTAAGGGAAGAACAATTGCAACGAAAAAAGTGCGGGTGCAAGTAAACGTGATGCCGCAACCGGAAGAAGATGAAACTACTCAGGAATCAGCTGAAGAGAGTGAACAAACAGCGACGTTGACAGATGCGGAGCAGAAAATTGCAGATACTTCGGGGATTGATACTATCTGGTACAACAAATATGTAAATGACGTTGTTTCTACACCAAAACCTACCTATGAAAATAAAACAGATGTAGTAGAGGTTCCAATCACAACGCCGGTGCCGGTTGCATCAGAAACAAAAGCGGTTTCAAGCGGTGTTGAACTTGTGGAAGCCCTTCGTGGAGGAACAAGAAAGATTACGTTTGCCACAACAGAAGAAGTGAGTGTTGAGATTCCGGAAGGAAATTATGAGAATTCAGAATTGGTTGTGGATGCGCCGCAGGCGACCATCGTAAACCATGCGAAAATAGGAAAAGTATACATCAAATCCATCGCTGAGCATACCTGGGTAGAAAATGCGCAGGGAACGACGATTCTCGTGCAGGCAAGAAACGCCCATATCGTATTACAGGGTAGCAACACCGATATCCAGACCATTGCGCCGGATGACGGAATGACAGCCGTACCGAATGCCAATGATCGCTTGGTGATTGATATTAGGAACGAAGGTGCCGTTGGAACCATTACCATTGATGATGCCAACAATATTGAAGTGACAACAGACAATACCAATGGTGTTGGAGCAATTGATATCATAAACAATGTACAAAATACCACATTGCGGAGCAATGTGCCGGTAAATCTGACCGCAAACGATCACATGGAAGTGACACTGGACGGTGCGGCAAGTGGAGGTGCCAGCAACCTTTCGGTAGAGAGTCGTTCTACCCGTTTGGTGATTAATGGCGAAGGCCAGTACAATGTGCACAATAACAATTCCGGCGCGGATATGCAGGTTTTTGCACAGAACGTGACAACTGCAGCGCAGGATGGCAACCGTGAAACGGTAAGCTTAAGTGGTTCTGTAAATAGTGCACAATTGACCACTGAAGGTAATGTGGAATCGGAGGGTGCGCTGGTGGGAGCGAGAATTTCCCTGATTCCATATCATGCGGATTTCAATCCGAACAATTTGGATGCAGAATTACGAAGTGCACAGGCAGCAGGAAAATTGTATACCGGAACCATAGGCAGCGATGGAACCTGCGCACTTGAAAATGTTTTGCCGGGCAACTATATTGTCATTTACCAGGGACCGGAATCCGGTGAGGAAGAATTTGAAGCCAGCTACGAGATTAGTTCTGTAACAAGTAGATTGCAGAGAGTTAGCGGAACGGTGCTTTCCAGAGGCCGTGGAAATGGTAATGGAAATGGAAATGGCGATGGAAACGCAGCAAATCATAGAATTTATGGAACGGTTGTAGATGCATTGCATGGTGCTGCGGTAAGTGGAATTTCCGTATATTTGTATCGTGGAAATAACGCAAACGGCATGCCAATTAAGACAACAACCACCAATAGTCAGGGTAGTTATGAGTTTACAGAGCTTACCCATGGCAGCTATCGGATTCAGTTTTTGGATGAGCGTGCAGAACTGACACACAATAACCAGCGTATGTCGGTATACGAAGAACACATTGTAATCAATGCGCATACGCAGGCGTATTGCTGTGATGTGACGTTATCGAATCGATTGGTTGGTAATGGAAATGTGCGTTTTGTATTATGTTGGGCAGTAAAAGACACGGAATTCAATTTGGTACCGAGCGATTTGGATTCCCATTTGGTTGGTCCAACATCCTATCCGGGTGAAGTGTTCCATACCTGGTATGGTGGAAGAACATACTTCGAGGAAGATGCTTCTGAAGAGTCGGGATTCCTGAAGTACGCGGATTTGGATAGAGATGACACGGACTATGAAGGTCCGGAAACAACAACGATTTACAAAATGATGCCGGGTGAATATCATTTTTATATTCATAACTTTTCAGATCGCCAGAGCCATGAAAATACAAAGCTTGGAACCTCTGACGCTAAGGTGACAGTTTATCGTGGTGGCGAGGTTTTGGCAGAGTATAGTGTTCCACAATCGGTAAAAGGTAACTTCTGGGATGTTTGTACATACAATGGACAGACCGGAGAATTGCAATATATCGGAACCGTTCGCGACGAGTCGTGTGATGAGAGTGTAATGGGACTTAATGAACTGCAAAAAGAACGTTACCTGCTTCGTGGACAATTGAACAGAATCGCATTGGAAAATGTAGTATTAAATGAAAGAATGCAGGAAGCAGTTCAGCAAATCAGCGAAAAAATGAATAACGGTAGCGTAACCTTAGAGGAAATAAGGGCGTTCAAACAAGAGTATAGAACATACCAAAATCAGTTGGGACAAGTACTATCGTTAGTTGAAAGAAGTGATAGACCGGAAGGTGCGGAGAATATAATTGAGATATACGAAGATATAGAATTTGCACCGTATTATGAAAGCGGAGATGATTCGGAAGAAATTTCCGTTATAGTCGTTAGGACAAATGGAAATGACGAGGTTTCCAATGACGTATTGACACAATGGTTCGAAGCACAGGATGGAACGGAATTTAGCATTATTGATTCCGACCGTGAGGGCTATGACAGAATATTGGTACTGAACAATTCTACGTTAGGAATAACGAAATACTATTATGTAAGTATCTGTAATGTTGAAAATTTATAAATACTCCTCTGAAAAGACAGGGCGCCCCCAACCCTGTCTTTTCGCATGTTTAAAAATAAATTTATTTTGACAATTTACGGATTTCAGCTTCCTTGTTGGAACAATCTCGGTAAAGGCTCAAAGCCTTGAATTTACTGAGGTTATAGAACCGAGAGGGTTGGACAAACTGTCAAAGACCCGTGTTTAGCGAAAAATCTTACGGAAAACGAAAAATTATACTGGATAGAGTATGATACGGATGAAATTCAAGTAATTCGTGAGTTTTTGTAAAAAAAGAGTGACAATTCTGTGTCTTTATGGTATAATATCTTCATAAAGCGAGAAGTATTGCCGGAGGGTATTATGAAGGGGATTGTTGGAACTGCATCGGGCAAATTTCATAGAGTTATGATTAGTGGATAGTTTATTGGCTATCCACTTTTTGTATATTTCGCTTTTGTGTTGTAACACTTTAGTATAGTAAAGGAGATAAATATGAAAGTTATAATTACTGGAAAAGATTTAACTTTGGAACAGGTTCGTGCTGTTGCGAGAGAAGGCGCAACGGTGGAATTATCTGCTGAAGCGAAAGAGAACATTGCGCGCAGTAGAAAAGTGGTAGATGATATCATCGCTCAGAAAAAAGTGGTATATGGCGTAACAACCGGATTTGGAAGCTTTTGTAACACAGTGATTGCTACCGAGGAGTCGAAGTTGTTGCAGAAGAACTTAATAGTTACCCATGCCGTTGGTGCGGGAGATCCGTTCCCATCTGAAGTAAGCAAGACCATCATGTTACTTCGCGTAAACAACCTTGCAAAAGGATTCTCCGGTGTTCGTATGGAGACCGTAGAGACACTCATTGCCATGATTAACAAGGGCGTTATTCCGGTAATTCCGGAAAAAGGATCTCTTGGAGCAAGTGGTGATTTAGCTCCACTTTCTCACATGGTTTTGCCGATGTTAGGACTGGGAATTGCCGAGTACAATGGGGAAGTCATGAGCGGCGAAGACGCCATGAAAAAAGCCGGCATTACACCAATTGAATTAACTGAAAAAGAAGGACTTGCTTTAATTAACGGAACCCAGGCAATGAATGCTGTTGGTGCATTAACCATGATTGATGCATTAGAGCTTGTAAAAGTGGCTGACGTAGCTGCAGCACTTAGCTTTGAAGCACAAAACGGTGTAACGGATGCATTACAGCCAAGAATGCATACCGTAAGACCGCATCAGGGGCAGATGGATTCCGCAGCAATCATCAATCATTTATTAGAGGGAAGCAAAAACACCACCAAGCAGGGTGAAATCAAAGTGCAGGATGCGTATTCCTTACGTTGTGCACCACAGATTCACGGTGCCAGCAAGGATGCCATCAATTATGTAAAAGAGCAGATTGAAATTGAAATGAACTCCGTAACGGACAACCCAATTATTTTTGCAGACACAATGGAAGGAATTTCCGGTGGAAACTTCCACGGACAGCCAATGGCATTGTCCTTTGACTTTTTAGGAATTGCATTATCCGAGCTTGCCAATGTTTCCGAGCGTCGTTTAGAGCGTCTGGTAAATCCGGCATTATCCGGACTTCCGGCATTCCTTGTAGAAAATGGCGGATTAAACTCCGGATTCATGATTGTACAGTATTCTGCAGCCGCATTGGTATCTGAGAATAAGGTGCTTGCACATCCGGCGTCCGTAGACAGCATCCCATCATCTGCGAACCAGGAAGACCACGTAAGTATGGGAACCATCGCAGCAAGAAAAGCAAACAACATAATGAAAAACGTACGCCGCGTATTAGCCATGGAGCTTATGTGTGCATGTCAGGCCATTGACCTTCGCGGAGACAAGGGCTTAGGACTTGGAACCAAACCGGCATACGAAACCATTCGTAAGGTATGTCCGAAGTTAGAAGATGACAGACCACTTTACGAAGACATCAACAACTGCGAAAACACCATTATCAGCGGTGACTTATTAAGCGCTGTAGAAGGCAAAGCCGGCGAGATTAAATTCTAGATTTATACATAGAAAACGGAATATTTTCACGGAAAGTGGTGGAAGAAGTCAAAAATCGTACATCACTTTTCCTACAAAATGATATCGTGAATTTAATAAAGAAGACGTGGGGGCTCGATGACGGGACCTTTACACGACGTCGGCACTTGGCTTCGAAGAAGCCTTAGTACAGCTACGTCGTGTATGGAGTGCGAACGATCCCGACATGAGTCCCTACGGCTTCTTGAATAAAGTAAGGAAACATTTAGGAGGAAAAAAGATGCTTACAAATCAGCAGATTGCAGAAGCAATGACTATAAAATTAGACGACGTATTACCGGAGTATCCGACCTTTGACCCAAACGTACGTCGTGCACCAAAAAGAGAATTAACCTTAACTGATAGAGAAATCAAATTGGCCGTAAAGAACGCCCTTCGTTACGTTCCGGAATCCTTGCATGAGCAGTTAGCACCGGAATTTTTGGACGAGCTTTTGACCAGAGGACGTATCTACGGATATCGTTTCATGCCGAAGGAGAAAATCTACGGCAAACCAATCGATGAGTACAAAGGAAACTGTATCGAAGGTAAGGCATTCCAGGTTATGATTGACAACAACTTAGACCATGCGGTAGCTCTATATCCATATGAGTTGGTAACCTACGGCGAGACCGGTCAGGTGTGCCAGAACTGGATGCAGTATCAGTTGATTAAAAAATACTTAGAGCAGTTAACCGACGAGCAGACGTTAGTTGTTATGTCCGGAAACCCACTGGGACTTTTCCGTTCACATAAGACCAGCCCACGTGTAACCATCACCAATGGTTTGATGGTTGGTATGCATGACAATCCGGAGGATTGGGCAAAAGCAACGGCTATGGGCTGCTCCAGTTACGGTCAGATGACCGCCGGCGGTTGGATGTACATTGGACCGCAGGGTATTGTACATGGAACTTTCAATACCATTTTGAATGCCGGACGTTTGAAATTAGGTATTCCTGCAGACGGTGATTTAAGCGGACATTTATTTGTGACCTCCGGTCTTGGTGGCATGAGTGGAGCACAGCCAAAAGCTATTGAAATTGCCAACGGTGTAGGTATCGTTGCAGAAGTGGACATGTCCCGTATTGAAACCAGACACAATCAGGGATGGGTATCTCTCATTTGTGAAACACCGGAAGAGTCTTTTGCAAAAGCAAAAGAATATATGGATAAGAAGGAGAGTATCTCCATTGCTTATCATGGTAACGTAGTGGATCTTTTGCAGTATGCGGTTGACAATAACGTACATATCGACCTTTTGTCCGACCAGACATCCTGCCACGTGCCATACGATGGAGGCTACTGTCCGCAGGGAATCAGCTTCGAGGAAAGAACCGAGTTATTAAGAACTGACAAAGAAAAATTCATTAAATTGGTAAATGAATCCTTGATTAAGCATTTCCATTTGGTAAAACAGTTGACCGAAAGAGGAACCTATTTCTTTGATTACGGAAATGCATTTATGAAGGCATGCTTTGATGCCGGTGCAAAAGACATTTCCAAGAACGGAAAGGATACCTCCGAAGGATTTATTTTCCCATCTTATGTAGAAGACATTATGGGACCAATGTTATTTGATTACGGATACGGACCATTCCGTTGGTGCTGCTTATCCGGTAAGCCAGAAGACTTGCACAAAACCGACCAGGCAGCTATGGATGTCATCGATCCGAACCGCCGCGGACAGGATCGAGATAACTACATTTGGATCCGTGATGCTGAGAAAAATAAACTGGTGGTTGGTACACAGTGCCGTATTCTTTACCAGGATGCTTACGGAAGAAGAGATATTGCCCTTCGTTTCAATGAAATGGTACGTAACGGAGAAATCGGACCGGTTATGCTTGGTCGTGATCACCATGATACCGGCGGAACCGATTCTCCATATCGTGAGACAAGTAACATCTATGATGGCTCCAATATTACCGCAGATATGGCAGTTCAGTGCTATGCCGGTAACGCAGCCCGCGGCATGAGCTTAATCGCTCTTCACAACGGTGGCGGTGTTGGTATCAGCAAGGGTATCAACGGTGGATTTGGTCTTGTACTTGACGGAAGCGAGCGTGTAGATGAAATCTTAAAGAAAGCCATTCCGTGGGATACTATGATAGGCGTTTCCAGAAGAAACTGGGCTAGAAATGAGCACTCTATGGAAACTGTGGCAGAATACAATAAGATTACCAATGGAACAGACCACATCACTATTCCGTATGTAGCGGATGATAAGTTGATTGATGAGGTTTGCAGTAAAAAAGGAATAAAATAATTTTTTGAGCGTATAAAAATCCACTATCTACTGCTCGCAGCGTGAAGCGCTGAAATTGCAGTGCGATAGTGGATTTTTACTTTGTGGTATATTTTAAAGAGTAGGAGAAAAAAAGCCATGAAAATCGGAGAATTTGCAAAAAAGCACGATGTTACTGTGGATACGGTGCGTCATTACATCTATGAAGGATTGCTGACCCCTCTTCGGAAAAACACCCAATACGATTTTTCAGAGATAGATGATCAGGTAATGGATACTATTCTGCTATTAAAAAGCATGAATTTTAAGCTGGAGGAAATGCGGGGGTATCTTTTGTTTCAAAGCATGTGTTCCGGGAAGGCGCTAGCGTATCTTGGAAGCTTTCGGAAACTTTTTGAAGAGAAGCTTAAGGAAAATAAAAGGATTATCCGGGAAAATAAAACCGTTACGGGGACAGGTATTTTTGGATGGAAAAAAAGAAGAAGGGGAAAAATTGCAGCGACTATCTTCCGGTGTATGGCAGAATGTCTATCTTTTTAATGAAAGCATCAAAGATAACATTTTGATGGGAGATGAAGAAAAGGACGATATTCCACAAGTGCTAAGGGAAGCCGCATTGGTAGATGTGACAAAAGAAAAGGGACTGGATTTTATTGTAGGTACCAATGGCGACCAGCTTTCCGGTGGACAGAAACAGCGAATCGCCATTGCCAGAGCATTACATGCGAAGAAAGATATACTGATTTTAGATGAGGGATTTAGCGCTTTGGACAGTGAAATGGGCGAGAAAATTGAGCGGGAGTTGCTTTCAAAAAGTGACCAGACAATTATTTCTATTTCCCATCATGCGTCTTTGGACGTTCGCTCTTTGTATGATGAAATTATTGAGGTAAGAAACGGAAAAAATTTTGCAAAAGCATGAAGCATGGAAAAGCCCCGGAACCATAGTGATATGGACTTCCGGGGCTTTCCTTTTGAAATTCTATCCTTAGTATTTAAATCCGCTTACGTGACTGCGCAAATCAGCAGATATGCGGTCAATAGAGTCCGCATCGTTCTTTACATCTCTGGAGGCTTCTACCAATACGTTTGTTCCATCAGCAACACTTTCGACACCGCGCGCATTTTCTTCTACAGCAACGTCAATGGCACTAAGGGAGTCTTTGATTCCTGCAATGGAAAGGCTGATTTCGTGGTTGTCATTGGAAATCGACGACATGGCATCGTAGCATTTGGTTAAAGAATCTATGTACTCATCAATCAGCATATTTTTATCTTTGGTGTTTTCCTCTGATATCTTTAACATAATATGAGAAAGATCTTCTGCTGCATCAACCAACTGTTTTACAATCCCCAAGACATCGTTGGATACTTTTTGAATATCTTCCGCCATGTTCGCAGAGTTATCTGCAAGGGCACCGATTTCGCCGGCAACAACGGCAAAACCACGGCCGGCTTCTCCGGCTCTGGCGGCTTCGATGGAGGCATTTAAGGAAAGCAGGTTGGTTTGAGAGGCCACTTCGGAAATTCCCTGTGTCATCACTCGGATATCCTCTACTTTCTGGGTGTCCTTTATTTTTTCCTGAAGAAGATGAATGGCATCATTTAAGCGTTTCAGCATGTCTTCATCTTTTTGCTCCATAAGAAGTTTACGTTTATTTATCGTTGTAAGGCTATCGTTAATTTCAGAAGCTTTTTCGTCAGTATTGGTGCTAACACGTTGTGTTAGCGTAGTAATATCGTTTACCTGCATGGTTACCTGTTCTGTAGAATCAGAAGTTTGCTGAGAAGATGCACTCATTTCTTCCATCGTATCGGAGATGCTGGAAATGTTATTGGAAGTGCAATCTGCGGCAGCCTTTAATCCTTCCACGTTAGAAACCAACTGATCGGAAGCTAAGTGGATGCTTGCAATAATGCTTCCCATGGAATTTTTTAATTCGTTTACTGCAGATACCAAATGCCCCACTTCGTCTTTGGAACGAACGCTGATATCCAGAGATAAATCGGCATCGCCATTATTAACAGCATCGCCTAAGGCTTTTACTTTTTTGCTGGCGGCGGTAATTGGAGCGGCAATCATAATGCCTGCACCAATCGCAACCAAGACCGCAATAATGAGGCAGATTATAATGTTACGTACGAGATGTTTCTGTAGAGAAGAAACAACGGTATCGTAGTTTTTGGCGGGAGATACATAATATAAAATCCAATTGGAGTCCTCAATCTCCTTCGCAGTGACATAAATCATGTTGCCGTCATAGTCTTTGATAGCGTCTGCATCATCGTCTTTGGCAAGACGTACATAATCAATTGGCAAGTCCGAAATGTTTTGTGGCTTTTCGGAGGTGGATTCAAATTCTTTATTTGGATGATAAATCATGGTGCCATTGGTGGTGGCGATAAATAAATAGCCATTTTTGGTATCCTTCGTCAGGCTTGTTATATCCGATAAAATACCATCAATCATAATGTCAAAAGCAGTGACACCCTCAAGCTTTCCATAGTGGAAGGCTTTTGAAATGGTAATGATGAGTGAACCTGTTTGTGCGTCTACATATGGATCGCTAAAATAGAAGGAGTCGGTAGATGCATTTTTATACCAGTCGCGGCTAAGACCGTCAAAGTCAGATTCCGGTACCCATCCGGAACCGCTTAAAAGGGAACCGTCTGCAAACTGGACATAGACATCATGTGCAATGTCATTGGATTTGTATAGGCTTTGAAGTACCGGTAACAATTCTTTGGAAAATTCGACGGCGGAATCGTTACTTCCTGTGCGAATAACCGCATCGGCAGAGGCAACGGAGTTCGCAGCGTCTCTCATCCAACTGCGTACCACGCAGGCATAGTACTTCGTTTGTTCGTCATAATTTGCATCCAGAAGATCCTCGTAATTTGGTTTTACATTTTGTATGGTGGAGTACCCTTCTGCAACAAGCAAAGCAACAGATAGTACTGCGATAATAGCTGCCATTTTCCATTTCAAACTCTTGAACATAGCACATATGATAATCCGGTTAAATTGCGGATTATGCTCCTCCTTTCCTGCGTACTTACCTATATTATACCATTATTAAGGGCATTCCCCGGGTAAAACACAGAATGTTTGGAGAAAATTCAGATAATTATCGAGAAGTTTCATCGTTGCATAATAGTGAGAAAACAAGTATAATGAAATCGCAGAGCAGTTTCGCAAATACCTAGGAAAAATTAATAATAAGGAGAAGGAAATGAAAAAGATTATTATACACATTCCGGAGTTGGTTACTTGCGCCGGAACGGGACCGAAACATGGAAAAGACATGGCAGATGCCGGCATTATCAAGGATGGTGCGGTAGTGGTTGTGGACGGAAAATTTGCATTTGTGGGGACAACCGATGAATTGAAGCGAGTTTACGAGGAATTGGACGAAGAAGAAGTGATTGACGCAAGTGGATGCGCAGTTATTCCGGGACTCGTGGATTCTCATACACATTTTATTTTTGGCGGATATCGTGCAGATGAGTTTTCCTGGAGATTAAAAGGTGACAGCTACATGTCCATTATGGAGAGAGGCGGCGGAATTGCTTCTACCATGAATGCAACCAGAGGTGCAAGTGAGCAGGAGCTTTTAGAAACAGGAAAAGAGCGATTAGACAGAATGCTGTCTTACGGAATTACAACCGTAGAGGGAAAAAGTGGCTATGGTATGGATTATGAAACCGAGCTTCGGATGTTGCGTGTGATGAAGAAGTTAAATCAGGAACATCCGGTAGATATTGTGTCAACCTTTTTGGGACCACATGCGATTCCACCGGAGTATGCCGGAAGAGATAGGGAATTCATTGACTTTAATCTGGAAGAAGTAATGCCAAAGGTAAAAGAGGAAGGACTGGCTGAATTTGCAGATATTTTCACGGAAAAAGGAGTTTTTGGAATCGAAGATTCCCGCTATTATCTGCAAGGAGCCAAGAAGTTAGGATTTCGCTTAAAAGTGCATGCAGATGAAATTGTGGATTTAGGCGGCGCCGGAATGGCAGTAGAAGAAGGATGCCAGTCTGCAGATCATCTGTTGATGGCATCGGATGAAAGTATAGCAAAATTGGCAAAGGGAAGTACGGTAGCTACGCTATTGCCGGCTACGGCATTTAGTTTGGGAGCGCCTTACGCAAAAGGAAGAGAAATGATTGATTCCGGATGTGCAGTTGCGATTGCCTCCGATTATAACCCGGGAAGCTGTCATACCTGTAGTATTCCGTTAATTATTGCTATTTCCTGTATTTACATGCACATGACCATTGAAGAAGTATTAAATGCATTGACAATAAATGGTGCGGCAGCAGTAAATCGACAGGACACGGTTGGCAGCATTGAAGTTGGAAAAAAAGCGGATTTGGTCATCCTGGACAAGCCATCCATTCATTTTTTACCATATTGTACTGCAATGAATATTGTAAAATCTGTGATGAAAGACGGAAAATTTGTGTTTTAAATGAGAACAAAAGAGCAGAGGGAATACATCCTTCTGCTCTTTTTGAGTTACTGATTGCTATTACCGGACATCTGCTGTTTCTGGTTATTTACCATTTTTCTAACCATTTCACCGCCGATAGAACCTGCTTCTTTTGCAGTGATATCACCGTTGTATCCCTGCTTTAAGTTTACACCGATTTCGGAAGCAACTTCTTCCTTGAAACGATTCATTGCATCTTTTGATTCCGGTGCGGACATTTTTCCGCTGGTTTTGTTACTGTTCGCCATTTTTTATTCCTCCAATCTCATTACGATAAGTTTCCTTATCTGAGACTAGTATGTCCGAATGGGAAGGAATTAAACATGGAAAAAATTGCTAGTTAAAAGTCTATTTCCGTCAAAAGATGAATCATTGCCTTCATCTGCGGAGTTTGCCATTTGTCTTTGTAGAAAAGCATTTGCCGGTACATAGAAATGGAAACTTCGGGAACGTTTAGAATCTTGATACTACCGTCATCTACATAGGAACGGGAAACGCACTCCGGTACAAAAGAAAGTCCTATGCCCATGGAGACCAGACGGCAAATGATGTCTGTATTTTGCACTTCCAGCAGAGGTCGGATATGTAGGGAACGTTTTGCAAGTTGCTCCTCTAATTCCAGACGATAATTCACGTCGCTTCCGGTAAAGATAAAAGGTTCTTTTACAATTTCTTCAATAGAAACGCTTTCCTTTACGGCAAGGGGATGGGAACTTGCACATATAAAATGAATGGGCTCCGCCAATTGTCGCGGGCGAGCCAAATCGGTCTTTTCATAGAGACGATCCAAGGTATAAATTAAATCAATTTCATTGTCCTTAAGGGCTGCGAGCATGGATTTAAAGTCCATAACCTTTACAATCAAATCTACATCCGGGTGTAAGAAACGGTAGTAGTAAAGAATATCCGGTAAAAAACTGATAACCAGGGACTCCTCGATTCCCATGCGCAGTTCACCTGACATGGTTTCTTTATTCTTGATGGATTCTAAGGCATCCTGTTCAAGGGTAAGCATTTCTTGTGCATATTGATACAATTTCTTGCCTGCCTCGGTCAGACTAATGGATTTGCCAAGTCGGTCAAAAACAGGAACGCCCAGCTCCAATTCCAGCTGTTTAATCTGGGCTGTGACAGCCGATTGTGAGTAGCCAAGTGCCTGTGCAGTTTTGGTGAAGTTCCCGGAATCAGCGACTTCCAGGAAGGTTTTTAAGTTACGTAGTTCCATAGTATATCCCTCTCTATCATTAAAAAATTTAATCGTTTTCACGATAACGATTGATTTGACTATTCGCAAAATCGTGTTATACTAATATCCGGAAGCAACGAAAAGAACCGGAGGTATGAATTATGAAGAGTAAAATTACAAGTACATTCGTAGTAGGTTTTGCAGTATTTGCAATGTTGTTTGGTGCCGGCAATCTGGTATTTCCACCGTTCCTCGGAATGCAATCCGGAGAGAATTGGATTTGGGGATTCTTAGGATTCGCCGTTATGGATGTTGTACTTGCAGTCGTCGTTATGAATGTTATTGCCAGCAAGAAGGATGGTGCAGACGGTATCGTAGGCATTCTTGGAAAGAAGTTATCCACAGTATTAATGCTTGCATTGTACATCTGTATCGGCCCATTGGTTGCAATTCCAAGAACTGCAGCAACAACTTATGAGTTGTCCATTGCGCCGTTACTTCCACAGTTTAACTCTGTTGCATTTTCTATTGTATTTTTTGCAGTAGTTTTGGTACTTTGTATTCGTCCATCTAAGATTATTGATATTATCGGTGCCGTACTTGCACCAATTTTGTTAGTAACCTTGGGTGTGCTGATTGTGAAAGGAATCATCCATCCGCTTGGAAGCATTTCCGGAGGCGGAGCGTTGTATACATCCGTTCACACCGGTATTACAACCGGATATCAGACAATGGATGCAATTGCAGCGCTTGCATTCTCTATCCTTATTATAGCACAGGTTAGGGATTATAAGTTAAAAAATAAAGCAGAAGAGAGAAAAATGATTCGTCATGCATGTTACATTGCAGGAATTGCTTTGATTCTCATCTATGGAGGCCTTGCGTACCTTGGAGCGAGTGTTCGTGGAATTTATCCAAAAGATATTTCCAGAACGGATATTATCATTAATCTTGCAAAAGATATTTTAGGACCGGCAGGTCTCGTAGTACTTGCAGTAATTGTTGCAGCAGCATGTCTGACAACAGCAATTGGATTGGTATCCTCTTGTGCTGCATATCTTGAGAAGTTAGCAAATGGAAAAGTATCTTACAAGGTATTCTGTACCGGCGCATGTGTATTCAGTGCAGTACTTTGTAATGTAGGATTGGACAACATTATTGCGTTGGCAGCACCGATTTTGGACTTCATTTATCCAATCTTATTAGTGTTAGTGTTCTTGGCAACAATGAAAGAGTCTGTGGTATCCACCAAGGCACGTTACGGAACCATCGCTGGTGTAGTAGCATTTGTTGTACTTCAGCTAATTGAGAATCTGACACATGTATCAGCCATTACAGCACACATGCCGCTTGCAACCTATGGATTTGCGTGGATTACACCGGCAATTGTGGGAATGGTCATTGGAATGATTGTTGGAAAACTGGTACCGGCGCGAGAAGCAATGGGTTATGGAAATTAAATAAATCGACCACTTGAGAAACAAACGGTTTCCGGGAAAAGAAACCGTTTGTTTTTTTTTGTATCTTTTCTTTATATTTTTGAAAAAGTATTGACAGATTAGTCAGAAAATGATTAAAATATGTGAGTAACTTGTAAAAATGACAATGTGAAAGGAGGTAAAGTATGATGAATGTGATTGTAAGATTAAACTATTTTAATAATGGAAGAACGTGTAGATGGCTTTACCTCGAAAAGAATGCCCTATCCTTGTGAGAATGGATAGAGTGTATTGTTTGCATTGATTTGTAAAGAAAGTGATAATGATAGGTCTGAGGTAGATGGAACGTCTACCTCAGGCCATTTTTTATTTTTTAGAAGGGAGATTTGCAGCGTGAAAAAACTCAGTGTGTGGAATATGGGACGTCCCTATATGGGATTCATATTCTTAGGAAGTATGTTTATGTTTGCGGCAACGGTGCTTGAGCTTTTGTTTCCACTGGTAACCAAATCCATTGTGGATGATGTGATCGTAGGTGGAAAAACGGAACTTTTGAGTCGTCTTTTGTTGGCAATTCTTGGAATTGGCATTTTTTCCGGATTGTTTCATTATGCCAAGGAATACACCTTTGACCGGGTAGGATGTGCGGTAGCATCAGATGTAAGAAGAACGTTGTTTACCCATATTCAGGGACTATCTATGGATTATTTTGATAACACCAACACCGGAGAATTAATGGCAAGAATCAAAGAAGATGCGGATATGATGTGGGATGCCTTCGGCATGACAGGGATGCTCACCATTCAGGTGACGGTACATGTGATTGTGGTGGTGTATTGTATGCTGACGCAGAATATGCTGTTGACCATATTTCCGGTAAGCGTAATGCTCGTTATGGCAGCACTTGCCATTTACATGGAAAAAGAGCTGGATAAGGTGTTTGGCGATATCAGCGAGAAAAATGCGGAGCTTACCACGGTGGCAGAGGAGAATATATCCGGTGTTCGTACTGTAAAAGCCTTTGTAAGAGAGGACTACGAGATTGAAAAATTTCGGAAGAAGAATACGGAATATTGCGATTTGAATATGAAAATGACGAAAATCCTGGTGCGGATTTATCCTTATTTTGAACTGGTAGGAAAGATTTTACCGGTTATGACGGCGATTTTAGGAGGTTTTTTGGTGGCACGGGAAGAAATGACCATTGGAACCTTAGTAGCCTTTGTGGAATACAGCCGGAATATTGTGTGGCCCTGCGAAGTTATTGGAGAGCTGGCAAATGAAATCTCAGCGATTCATGCATCCTATAAGAAAATCAATAAGGTGATGGAGCAGGAACCAACTATTTTTAATAAAGAAGAGCCGGTGGTATTGCCGGAGGTTAATGGTACCATTACCTTCGAGCATGTGGACTTTAAGAGAGAGGGACATGACATTTTGCAGGATGTAAGCTTCACGGTGAAAGCCGGACAGACGCTTGGAATTATGGGAGAAACCGGTGCCGGAAAATCTTCCGTCATTCATCTTATGGGACGGTTGTTTGATGTGACCGGCGGAAGTGTAAAGCTTGACGGCGTGGATGTGCGGGATCTGACGTTGCAGCAGGTTCGTGGCAGCATTGCTCCGGTTATGCAGGAAGTTTTTCTCTTTTCTGATACAGTGAAGGATAATATTCGCATGGGAGATAAAGAGAGAATTAGTCGGGAAGAAGTGGTGAAAGCTGCTAAGAAAGCAAAGGCGCACAATTTTATTTTGGATATGGATAAGACCTATGAGACCATGATAGGCGAGCGAGGAGTAGGGCTTTCCGGCGGACAGAAGCAACGCATCAGCATGGCAAGAGCCCTTGCCAGAAAATGTCCCATTTTGATTTTTGACGATGCCACCAGTGCTCTGGATATGGAAACGGAGCGGGAAATTCAAAAAGAATTAAAAGAGCTTACGGGTATTACAAAGATTATTGTGGGACACCGGATTTCAGCGGTACGATATGCAGATGAAATCATTGTTTTGGAAAAGGGCAGCATCGTGGAGCGGGGAACCCATGAAGAACTTTTGAAGTTAAAGGGACGGTATTATGAAACCTACTGTTCCCAGTATGGAGAAGAAAGTATCAGTGCATAGAGAGGAGGGGGCGTTGTGGCGATTAATGCAACCAAACAGGATGAAGAATTACAAAAACAAGACAAGCGTAAGACGGTGAAACGACTGTTTGCATATCTTATGGACTATAAAGGAAGGATTTTACTGGTTCTTTTGACCTTGGTAGTAACCGTGGGAATTTCTCTGGTGAATCCGTTACTGATTGAAAAAGCGGTGGATGTGTATCTTCCGAAAAAAGATCAGGCGGGATTGATGCGGCTGGGAGTATTTACCCTTGCCATCAATCTGGTGTTTGTAATGGTATTAAAGATTCGTATGTACACCATGTCCTATGTGTCAAACCATATATTGGTTACCATAAGACAGGACCTGTACGAACATATTCAGACCTTAAGCTTTCCATTTTTTGACGGAAGGCCTACGGGAAAGATCATTGCCCGCATCATCGGAGATGTGAATTCATTGAAACGGGTGCTGCAAAACGCAGTAACCACCTTGATTCCGGGAATTTTTACGATTCTTGGAGTGGCGGTCATTATGATGGTAAAGGACATTACGCTGGGACTGTTGTGCCTGGCGGTGTTACCGGTGATGCTGGCAGGGTGTATCTTAATTTTTCGGTTACAGATGCCTTTCTGGCAGCAGTTCCGGAAAAAAGCGTCTAACTTAAATGCCTACGTGCATGAGGATGTATCCGGTATGTCGGTGGTACATAGCTTTGCGGCAGAGGAGGAGACAAAAGAGAATTTTGAGGAACTGGTAAAGGAGCACAAGCAGGTATTTAATCAGGCGGTGATTCGCTCGGATTTATTTGATTTTGTAATCAATGCCTGCTGGGGCGTCAGCTGCGTGTGCCTTTACTGGGGCGGCACAAAATTAATCGGTATGGAACGAGTATCCCTTGGAACTCTGGTTTCCTTTGGTGTCTACATTGGTATGTTCTGGGAGCCGGTTATGAATATTGCCAGCTTTTATAATCAGCTGGTGACGAACCTGTCATCGGCGGAGCGTATTTTTGAAGTGTTGGATACCCCGGCAGAAATCAGCGATAAACCGGATGCTGTTGAACTTCCGGAAATTACCGGAGCGGTGACCTTTGACCATGTATCCTTTACTTATGATGTGGGAACCCCAGAGGAAACCAAGGTGTTAGAGGATGTAAGTTTTTTTGTAAAGCCGGGAGAGCGGATTGCCCTGGTGGGACCTACCGGCGCCGGAAAAACCACGATTATCAGCCTGCTTAGCCGGTTTTATGATATTGGTGCAGGAAAGGTGCTGGTGGACGGCTACGATGTGCGGGATGTAACCTTAAAAAGTCTCCGTAAGCAGATGGGGGTTATGACCCAGGAGAATTTCATTTTTTCCGGAACCATTGCAGATAATATCCGCTATGGAAAGGCGGATGCTACTATGGAGGAAATTGTAGAGGCGGCAAAAGCGGTAAATGCCCATGAATTTATTATGCAGTTAGAGAATGGCTACGATACCGTGATGAAGGAGAGAGGCGCAGGACTTTCCGTAGGACAACGACAGCTGATTGCGTTTGCGCGAACGATGGTAAGTAAGCCGAAAATTCTGATTTTGGATGAAGCCACCAGTTCCATTGATACCAAAAATGAGCTTTTGGTGCAGCGGGGAATTGAGGGACTTTTAAAGGGCCGGACCAGCTTTGTGATTGCACACCGCCTGTCCACCATACAGAATGCAGACCGCATTTTTGTGGTGGATGAAGGTGGGATTGCAGAAAGCGGAAGTCCTAGGGAACTTCTTGCAAAAAGAGGACAGTATTATAGGTTGTACATGGCACAGTTTGAGGAGATTGCGTAATGATGAAAGAAATATATTCCTTTGATGAATATGAAGCATTTATAAAAGAGATTTCCGGGGATGAGGAGTATTATGATCCGCATTTTAACCATTCTCCGAACAATCTGTATGGCATTTTGCAAAGTGAGCAGGAAATGGCCTTCGTTTCGGAAGACGACGGTAGAGTGAACGGGTTGTTTGGATGGATGATTTCTCCGGAGGATAAGAATGTGGAACTGATTATTGGATTTACCAGAGAGGAACGCGCTTTTGAGGATATGCTTACCTTGATTGAGCAGAGGTTTCCGGGATATCAGGTGGATCTAATTTTTAGCCCGAAGAATCAGGCGATTCGTAATGTTGCCAAAAGAAAGCAGGCGGACTTTGAACCGGAGGTGCAGAAGATGGTTCACATACGCGACGTTTCCGATGTGGATACGTCGATGATTCAGGAATATGCGCCAAAATGGAGAACGCAGTATTGTGAGATTCATCCCAAAAATGTTTTCTGGACAGCGGAAAAAGTGATTGCGGCGCCGGAGAGATTTCGCATTCTTTTGGCGATGAAGGAAGATACGGTAGTGGGCTATCTGGATGTGACGAATTGCTTTGAGGAAAATGAAATCTACGGGATATACGTGAAACCGGAGTTTAGAGGCTTGGGATATGAAAAAGCCCTGCTTGTAAAGGCCGCTGAGGTAAATCAGGCGGATGGTCTGATGTATCTCGCAGAGGTGGAAAATAAGCAGGAAATAGCAGCGCTTATGGAGGCTGGATTTGAGAAACACGAAGGATTTAACAGTGTGTATTGCGGTTACCAGATTGCATAGTGGGGATGAGCACGATACGGAATAAGTAAGGAGCGAAAAATGGATTGGAGAAAGATTAAAAAAATAGATGCGCACGTTCATATTCTTCCGCCCGAGATGGTTAGGATGTATCGGGAAAGCGAGCCCGACAATCCGTGGGCGCATGCGGATATTGAGGAATATCTTAAGCGAATGGAGAAGTATAACATTGAAAAGGCAGTCATTGTTCCCAATAACGATGGACGGATGTATTACCCGAAGGCGGAGGATACGAATCGGTGGCTTGGGGAAATCGTGAAAAAATATCCGGATAAATTTTGGGCGTTTGCGGATGTCAGGAAAGAAGCCAGTTATTTTATGGAAGATTCACCTTATGTTTTGGAGGAAGCAATTCAGAAATACGGACTATCCGGACTTAAAATTCATCCGAACAATCTGCAGCTTGATATAGACAGTCTGGAAATGGTTCCGGTTCTGCGAAAAGCGGCGGATTTGAAGGTACCGGTCGCCATTCATTCCAATCCCTGTCGGGTGGGATTTCATGACAACTGTGCTCCGGATAAGATTAACCGGATGATTCAGATTTTTCCGGATCTTACGATTATTACAGCGCACATGGGCGGTATGAAGTGGCAGGATGCCATTACCGGCTGCGGCTATGTGGATATATCTGCGGTACTTCCGGAATTCGTCAATCTGTACGGAATTGAGCAGACCAATCGCATACTGCGGCGATTTGGAGCGGATCGGCTGATTTTTGCAACGGACTATCCGGATGTGTGGTTTACAAAAGCTGAGGACATCTATGAAGTGTATTTTGATATTTTAAATCAAATGGACTTCACGGAAGACGAGGCAGCAAAGATTGCTTATGGAAATATGCAAGAAATTATGAGGAAGCTTTAATCTGAGAGGAGAAGACTATGCGGGTAGCACTGGCAGCCGTAGGTTTTAAAAACGGCGATATGGATTATAACCGGAACCGTATGACAGAACTCATGCAGGAGTATGGGGGCAGAGCGGAGATGATTGTTTTTGGCGAAACGTTTTTGCAGGGGTTTGATAGCCTAAGCTTTTCGTATGAGCAGGATAAAACGATTGGCATTACCTTGGAGGATGCGACAATAGCAGAGATTTGCAAGGCGGCAAAAGCCAATCGGATTGCGGTTTCCTTCGGTTTTGTAGAAAGAGAGGGGGAGGCGCTTTTTAGCAGTCAGGTGACCATCGGGGCAGATGGAACCATCCTTGACCGTTTTCGTAGAGTGTCGGATGGATGGAAGATTCCAGAGGCGGATGAACATTACCGGGAGGGCGACGGATTTCATGACTTTTCTTATTTAGGAGAGAAATTTGCGGTGGGTCTGTGCGGCGATTTATGGCATGATGAGAATGTGAAGCAGATGAAACGTTTACAGGCGGATGTGGTTCTGTGGCCGGTTTATACAGATTTTAACTATCAGGAGTGGAACGAGACCATTAAGCAGGAATATGCCGAGCAGGCGGCGGGTTTTGGACGAAAAGTGCTATATGTTAACTCCGTATGCCTGGAGCGGAATGGTGATGAAATCGCCAGAGGTGGCGCGGCTTTTTTTGCGGAGGGAAAGATTAAACAGGAAGTGCCCGCCGGAGAAGAGGCAGTGTTGTTATGTGAAATATCTTTATAAGGAGAAAAAGGTATGATTAAGACAAAGCGATTAAAAGTATTACCCTTTGAAAATACCTATACAGAAGCGTATTATCGTGGTTTTGATGCGGATATTACCAAATATCAGTATCCGGAACTGCTGGGAGCTATTTTGGAAGTTTAATTACATGCTATATTGCAAAAATGATTATATGGTTCGTAACCCAAAAGTGTTGGTTTTTAAAATTACCTTCCATGAGAGTGTATTTAGGAATATGGCACGTAAGAAAAAACAACCGGATAACCATTCATACATACCAAAGTCGGATTTCATGCATTTTGGAGTGTAGAGAAAGCGTCAGAATAGAAACTGACCACCACTTGCATTGGCGACGAGCGGAGAAAAAATGGAAAATTTCGCATTCCAATTATAAATCGTTACGTGCAGGTAAAGTGAAATCTAACGAAATGAACGTAATTTTGAAATCCGACTCTTTTTGGTTACGTTCCAAATTACCAGTTATAATCGAATGGTAGGTAAAAAAGAGAGTTGTTGAGATATAGGTGGACTTATGGACGAGTTTTTACAGAGGTAAGGTATTCATTGGTGAGAAAGGAAGAGATTATGGATTATAGGAAAAACAGAAAAAGTGATCTTCCATTCAGCTTACACGATAGCAGAATCGTGAAGATTGAGATGGAGAATGACAACTTGATATTGAAGATGGATCGTATTTTTCAGTATTCTGACGGGGAAGAAAAGTGGTTCCAGGGAGTAATTGAATTTACAAAAACGGACTTAGAAGAGTGCAAAATCCTGGTGTTTCATACCCCGTATGGATATGAAGGAGAAAACTCTTTTTCCGGAGAATCCCTGTCGTTTGAGGAATTTAAGAAGCGGTATCCGGAGGCAGAGTTCGAAATAGTAACAGAAGGATATTCCGGATATGATACAACCTATCAGGGGGGGATATGGCAAGGTGAGAATGCTCCGTTTTTTGGGATTATGTGTATATGGAACAGGGGCGATATGATTTATCGGATTTGAAAGGAAGGGAAAGATATGGAAATTTTAAAGTTTGTGACACTGGAATCAATGAATTTTCAAAAGCTGATGGGAATTTACAGAGAAGGAAATGAGGAGAACATCTCTTATTTTTTCCCAGATGAGACGAACCACCTGGCAGGATTGCGAAAGGTTGAACAGAAATTCCATGATTATTTAAAAACGGATTTTTTTAGTAAAGAAGGCAATATTTACTATGTTTTAGAAGAAGAGGGAAACTGGATTTCAGCAATCCGGTTATTCCCTGTTGAAGGAAAGAAGAATACGTTTTATGCGGAAGCCCTGGAAACGGCACCTGAGTATCGAAGAAAAGGTTATGCAAAGAAAATGATGAATCTCCTTTTTGGAAAGCTGAAAGAAGATGGCAGCTTTGAAATAACGGATACCGTGAATAAGAAAAATGAGGCATCTTTAAAGTTGCATTTGGCATGTGGCTTTGAAATTTTTAAAGATCCAGCGGTATGCGTTTTGAATGGTCACGTTGATGAAAGAGCGTATACCATGCGATACGCATGTGACTAGGATACATATAACACATATTACGTGTCGAATTCACGAAACGGAAAAATGCGCGTAGGGAAAATTTGTGATATGGAAAAATGTTACGTGCATTATGAAAATTTTGCTATTTTGCACGTAAGCGGTCTTTATGAAATCGAAATTTCTTACGTGTAAATTTGAAAAAAAGAAAAAACGCATGTACTCAGGTAGCTGTACAAAGGTGGAGAATTACAGCTGTATTTAAAGAACACTGATTGCGGGGGTAAAAAGAATGAAAAGCAGAAAGGATGGTTACGTGCATATTTCTAGATTTATAATTATGCGTGTACATTTTTTGAAAAGCACACAAATGCATTACGTGCAAATTTGATTTTCTGCTTTTTTGCGTGTAGAAATTTCATTTTCGACAACTATTCGTTGAGGTGACGCCTTTTATTTATGCGCGTTGGAAGCTGAGAACATGGAAATCCTGGTAGATTTTGAGAGCCGGGAAACGGTAACGCTGAAAGAACTTATGCCGAACTGGTGAGGAAAAGAGCGTTATAGATCTTGGAGGAAATAACGATATGACAGCAGAAAAAATGTGGGAGTTATCCGGTTTAACCGGAGAGTATGATGCATGGAGTTTTGGCTGTGATCCGAATGGGTTAGCACAGCTTGTGAAGGATGGCATTAAGACGGCGACTTGTTCTGCCTATTTGTGGTATGAGTTAGAGGGTGAAGAAATACCGAAGGTTGGCGAATACAACATCATTCTGGATGAAGACGAGAATGCCGTTTGCATCACCAAAACAACAAAGGTATATCGTACACTATTTAAAGACGTAACCGCGGAGCATGCCTATAAGGAAGGGGAAGGTGACCGGTCCTATGAGTACTGGAAAAAAGTACATGTGGCATTCTTCGAGGAGGAATTAAAGGAAATCGGAAAACCATTTGATGAGAATCTTGAGCTGCTTTGTGAAGAATTTGAAGTAGTATATAAGGAAAAAGAGGATAGACCCATCACAACCTTGTTTATGTTAATGTCCGTGGACGGTAAGATTAGTACCGGTTCAACGGATGCGTTGGATTATGATCAGGATTTACCCCAAATAGGCGGAGTGAAAGAAGGATTGCACCAGTATTATGAAATTGAGCAAACAACGGATTTGTGGTCTTTTAATACCGGGCGCGTGCAGGCAAAGATGGGGGTCAATGAAAAAGATATGCCGTCAAAAACACCTGTCTCATTTGTTTTGCTTGATAATAACCATCTCACCGAGCATGGGATAAGATACTTTTGTGCGTTGGCGAAGCAGGCGGTTATCATAACTTCGAATCCAAAGCATCCTGCATTTCAAGTAAGGGAAGAGAATTTGCATATCATTTATCAGGAAAGCCTTTGCCTGAAAGAGGCTTTTAAAAGATTAAAGAATGATTACGGATGCGAACGATTAACCATTCAATCCGGTGGAACCGTTAACGGATGGTTACTGAAAGAGAAGTTGTTTGATTTCGTGGATGTGGTTGTTGCACCGGTATTGGTAGGTGGCAAAGAGACGGCAACACTGATTGATGGGAAATCCATAACGTCCCGAAATGCCTTATCAGAACTGGGAGTATTAAAACTCAAAGAATGTGTTGTGTTAGAGGATTCCTATATTCGGTTAAAATATGAGGTTGTAAGATAACAATAGAGGGCATAAGAGTTTCGCAATTAACTAAATAGAGGGTAGCAAGGGAGGAATATATATGTTTCGAATCATAGATACAAGCAGCGAAATCTTTGCAGCCTATGATGGCGGTAGGTTTGACTTAGAAAAATGGAAAACCTATATGGACATGCTTCCACCGGGGGCGAAGAAACTATGCCTTGCGGATATGGAAGAGGTTGTGGCAGCAGGGTATACCTGGGAAAACTATTTTTTGCCGGTGTTAAATGCAGTGCCGGAGGATGAGGCTGACATGGCAAAAGTGGCAGAATCTTTTCAAAAAATAACCTCGGATGCAGAGGAAAAAATCCGAAAGTGTTTTGGACGGGTGCCGGATGTAGATATCATTTTGTATCTGGGGCTCTGTAACGGAGCTGGTTGGGTTACGGATATTGACGGGCGACGGTCTGTGTTGATGGGAATTGAGAAAATTATGGAGCTTGGCTGGGGTGACCTTGATCATATGAACGGTCTTGTGCTACATGAGCTGGGGCATGTGTATCAGTCACAGTTTGGAGTTCTTACCAGGGATGAACTGCAGGGAGCAGATAAGTGGCTATGGCAGCTTTTTACGGAAGGAATTGCCATGGTATTTGAGCAGGAACTGGTGGGAGATGCAAACTATTTTCATCAGGACAAGGACGGTTGGAAAAACTGGTGCGATGACCATGTTTGTGAAATTGCAGAGGCTTTTGCAAACGATAGGAATACAATGACGAGCGAGAATCAGCGGTATTTCGGTGATTGGGTGAGTTTTGAAGGGCAGCCAGATGTGGGATATTATCTGGGGACGCGATTCGTCAGAGAAATTTTAAAAGAGGATACATTTGACAATATTATTTGCTATGAGATTGAGGATGTAAAAACGAAATTTGTAAACCAGAGAGGATTGAAATTATGAGAACAGGCTCAAGTTTTTTGGTGTATTTTTCTGATGTGAAAAGCTATGCCAAAATGAAGCAGGGATTGTGGAAGGAATTTGGCAATGACTGTTATGTGCGAATTTGTAATGGCGGAACTACCTACCGAGCAGAAAGTGAAGGAAATCGTTGAAAAATTATCGGACAACTTGGAATATGATGACGATGATAGGGAAGATGTCAAAATAGAAAATCATAATTTAATCGGACCAATCTTTTATAAAAAGAGTGTGTGTGAAGGAAATGCGAAATTGGTGCAACAACTGTGTAGTATGCTTGGTATAGAAGCACAGGTAGTTACTGGATACCGTTATGGTGGAGGACATGTCTGGAATGAGGTGCGTGTGAATGGGGAGTGGATGGAAGTTGATGTGACAAGAGAGATTTATGAAAAACAATATAAGTAAAAAGTGTTGGATTTTAAAATTACCGTCCAAAAGTATGTGTATGAGGTTTCGGAACGTAAGAAAAAAAGCCGGATTACGAGCATTACATACCAAAGTGCGAATTTGCGTGTGTTGGAAGGTTGCAAAATCAGTGCAATTGCATTTAAATACCACGAAACGCAAATGCAAGTGGTAAAAAAATCTGCTATTTAGCAATCCAATCATAAGATGTTACGTCCGTATAAGGCAAAAAGGGGCAAAAAGTACGTAATTTTGAAATCCGGCTTTTTTCGGTTACGTTCCAAATAGCAAATAATAGTTGAATGGTAGGAAATTGAAAATCAACGCCCCCAAAGTGCAAGGGGGAAGGAAAGAGAAACAAAAGGAGCAATACATGAGATTTTTACAGCAATACAAAAATTTGAGCAAGGAGATTTACATTTTGTTCTTCGGTCGTATCGTGACCAGCATGGGATCGCTGATTTGGCCGATTATGACCTTGATATTAAAGAATAAATTGGGGTATTCTGCAACCACAATTGCAACCATTTCTATGGCTATGGGCATTGTGCAGCTTCCCATGGTGTTACTTGGTGGAAAAGTGGCGGATTCCCTAAATCGAAAGTGGGTTATTATCTGCTGTGATATGGTGAGCGTTACCTGCTTTTTTATTTGCGGGCTGATTCCCCTATCCATCGTGAGTGTGGTTCTGTTTTATGTAGCGGGCGTATTTGCGACTATTGAGGGACCATCCTATGATGCCATTGTGGCAGACTTAAGTGATGGGGATAGCCGGGAACATGCCTATAGCCTCCAGTATTTAGGAGGAAATCTGGGACTGGTTCTGGCACCGACCTTGGGAGGGCTTTTGTTTAAGCACTATTTGAATGTGGCATTTTTCATTACCTCCATAGCCACCTTTTCCTCTACGGTGTTGATTTTCTTCTTTGTAAAGCGTCTGCAGGTGGAGAAAAAGAATATCAGCAAATATGAAGAAAAGCAGGAGGGAGCCAGACTTTGGGATGTGTTAAAGGAACGAAAAACATTTTTCCTGTATTTTATTGCCACAGGGCTTGCAGGACTGGTATATTCCCAGTTTAACTATTTGCTTCCCCTTAACATGGAACACTTATATGGTGCAGATGGCGCTACCTGGTTTGGTATGATGACCAGTGTTAACGGATTTGTGGTGGTTGTGGGAACACCGGTTATTACCACGTTATTCGGAAGAATCCGGGATGTGCGTAAAATGGTAATCGGGGAAACCCTGATTGTGGTGGGGCTTGTAAGTTGCCGGTATGCAGGAACATTGATTCCCCTTTATTTCCTCTTTATGGTGGTATTTACCCTGGGAGAAATCTTCAATGTGTTAGGCGGTTCCCCTTATATGACCAGACGAATTCCATCCACCCATTGGGGACGTGTGAATTCCATTCTGAACATTTTTAGCGGAGGTGTGTCTGCCATGGGAAACGTGTTGGTGGGAAGCATTGTAGATGCCAAAGGATTTAATGCCGCATGGGAAATGGTGGGCGCAGTGGGAGTTTTTGCAATTGCCGGAATTGCGCTACTGGCATTACTGGATAAGAAACAGTTTGGATTATTGTATCAATAGGAGATGAAGCTGGTATTCATAAAAAGGCAGCTCCTTAGCGGGCTGCCTTTTCCAATATCCAGTTATCTAAAAACTCCATTTGTTCATCGGTGTGAAACCAATGCTCTCCGCCCTCCATGACGGTGACAGAAGAACCGGTGCGGGCGGCAAATTCCTGAATGGTTTCAAGGGATTGCAGGTTATCGGAACTTCCGTAGAGAATGTCTGTAGGGGTATTCCAGTGGATCGGGTGGTTTCGGACATATTGCAGATAATCCCAGGAAAGGTCATCCCCAAAGTCTACCGGGATGGTCTTTTTTTCTTGCAATTCTGCTTCACTGGTGCCTGCCCAGACAATCATGTTCTGTATAAGCGACTCCAGATTTACCATGGGTGAGATAAAATAGGCGTGGGTTAGGTAGCGGTCAATTCCGGCATGCATGGAGAAATAGGCTCCAATGCTGTTGGCAATTAAGTGTATGCTGTCATAGTTTCCGGAGAATTCCTCAAGGGCGGAGGAGAATTCCTCACAAGCCTCCCAGGGAGTTTTCGCTTTATAATTAAGTCCCAAAACATCCTTTCCCGGAAAGAGGGACTGATAATGCTCTGCCTCTTTTGCGGTACCTCCTTTTCCGTGGATATATAGGATAAGTTCATTCTTCATTTCTAAGTAGCTCCTTTCGTATGTGGTTGATGATGGAGGAAAAAACTGCAGGCGTCATGTCTGTGATACGGCTCCACATTCGCACCCCTTGATAAACGTATAGTATTACATTGGTTAGTTCAAAAACATCTACGGAATGAAATTCTTTGCGCTTGATTCCGTACTGAATAAGGCTGCTCCATTTGTCAAAACCAATCTGGGTAAAATCGTTCATAACCGGCTGTGACACACTACCGGCATATTCATAAATTGCCAGAGACAGGGATTCATCCGGCTGTTTCATTTCTTCTTCCATAAGGGAAAGTGCCTTTTCCAAAATCTCTGTTGCACTCATGCCGGCCGCCATCTCTTTTTGGAAATTCATTTCCTCTTTTTCCTGAATTCGGACAAGGATTGCTTCAAATAATTCTTTTGTCCCCGGAAAATGGCTGTAAAGACCTCCGCGACTTAGTCCGGTGGCATCGCAGATATCCTTCATAGTAATCTTGTTAAAGCCCTCCTTTGCAAAAAGTGGATAAGCGGCTTCTAAAATCATTTCTCTGGTTCGTTCTTTTTTGCTTGTCATGGGTATACTCCTTTTTCGACACCTGTGTCTATTTATGAATTATAGACACGAGTGTCGATTTTGTCAAGAGGGTATTTGGAACCTTGACAATTATGTCCATTTGGTTAAAACAATAGAAATGGTTCCTCAACTATGGTATGATAAGAATGAGTACAGAATACTCTATTTATAACATGGTAGGAGAGTGACCTATGATACTGGAATTTTTGGGTGCTGACCGGGAGGTAACGGGAAGCTGCCACTATTTAAAATTTAATGACAAGCATATTTTAGTCGATTGTGGAATGGAGCAGGGACCGGATCTTTACGTGAATCAGGAGATTCCGGTAAATGCAGCATTGATTGATTACGTGTTTATTACTCACGCCCACATTGATCATTCCGGTCTGTTGCCGCTATTATATAACCATGGTTTTCGCGGCGAGATTTATGCAACGAAGGCGACTTGTGAGTTGTGTAGCGTTATGCTTAAAGATTCTGCACACATTCAGATGTTTGAAGCGGAGTGGAAGAACCGAAAGGGACGCCGTGCAGGAAAAGACTTAATTGTTCCGCTCTATGACCTAAATGATGCAAATGGAGTATTGGAGCATTTTCAGTCTTGCAACTACCACGATTTAATCGAAATCTGCCCGGGACTTTCTGTTCGATTTGTGGATGCCGGACATCTGCTTGGCTCTGCATCGATTGAAATGTGGATCACAGAAAACAAGCAGACACGTAAAATTGTTTTTTCCGGCGATATTGGAAACGGAAATCGCCCATTGATTAAGGATCCGGAGTATCTTAAAGATGCGGATTATGTTGTAATGGAGTCAACCTATGGTAATCGTAATCATGATGCACCACCGGATTATGCCGTGGAACTTGCAAAACTGATTAAAGATACCTTTGAGCGAGGAGGAAATTTGGTAATACCTGCGTTTTCAGTAGGAAGGACGCAGGAATTGCTGTATTTCATGAGAAGAATTAAGGCGGAGGCACTTTTGCCGGAATATCAGAATTTTGAAGTGTGGATTGATAGTCCTATGGCTATTGAAGCAACCGGTGTTTTTCACAAAAATGTGGATGATTGCTTTAGTGATGAGGCAAGGCGTCTTGTGGAGGCAGGTGTGAATCCGATTCGATTTGATGGATTGAAAGCGGCCATCAGTAGTGATGAATCCCGTGCAATAAATTACGATTCAAAGCCGAAGGTTATTATTTCGGCATCCGGTATGTGTGAGGCAGGACGTATTCGCCATCATTTGAAGCATAACCTGTGGAGAAAAGAGTCTACCATTCTGTTTGTAGGCTATCAGGTTCCGGGTACCTTGGGGCATGCACTGCTTGGAGGTGTGCAGACCGTGCGTCTGTTTGGCGAAGAGGTGGAAGTGAAGGCACCGATTGTAAATTTGCCTGGCATCAGTGGACACGCAGATTATAATCACCTGACGGCCTGGATTGCGGCATTTGAAAAGAAACCGCAAAAGGTATTTGTGGTACATGGCGAGGAGACTACGGCGGTAGGATTTGCAGATCACTTAAAGCGCGATTTGGGATTAGAGGCATATGCACCATATAGTGGCGATGCGTTCGATTTAATTAGCGGAACACAGGTGGCAGAAGGAAGCCGCGTGAAAGTGGAGAAGAAGGCACCGCAACTTCGAGCCAATAATGTTTTCGATCGCCTTGTTTTGGCGGGCGAGCGTCTGCTTGCGGTAATACATAAGTGTAAAGGAATGGCAAATAAAGATCTGGCGAAATTTGCAGATCAGATTAATGCTTTGTGTGACAAATGGGAACGATAAGTAAGAAAAAGGCCTATGCGGCCATTATAACAGGAAATACGATTTTTGGATTCAGCTTTATGGCAAGCAAGATTGCGATGCGCTATTGTCAGCCGGAAGTATTTTTGGGGATTCGCTTTTTTGTGAGTTTTGCAGTGATGAATCTGTTGGTTCTTTTGGGAATTGGAAAATTGAATCTAAAGGGGAAGAATATCCTTCCCCTTTTGGCCATTGGCGCATGTCAGCCGGTGGTTTATTTTTGGGCAGAAAGCTATGGAATCAAAGCTACCAGCTCTTCTTTTGCCGGAATGATGATTGGTATCATTCCGGTGGTGGCATACCTTCTTTCGGTGCCAATTAACAAAGAACCGTTTGTAATGAAGAAGCTGTTGTTTGCTATCATCTCGGTATGTGGTGTGGCACTTTTGTCTTTTTCGGAAAAAGCGGAAGGTGGCGTGACAGCATTTGGCGTTATTTGTTTATGTGTAGCGGTACTTTGTGGTGCTATGTTTAATGTATTGACGAGACGGTATGCAGAAGCATTTACACCCTTTGAGCGAACGTATATGATGTTCGGGTTGGCAGCAGTGACCTATGTAACCTTCGGACTCGTAAAAGTAGAAGGAAAGATGTCGGAGATTTTGCCGTTGTTTACAAAACCGATTTTTTTGGCAGCGTTGTGCTATTTGGCGATTTTGTCCTCCGTCATTGCATTTTTTTGTTTAAATGTGGCAGCCGGAGGATTGACTAGTCAGCAAACGGCATCATTTGCAAATTTAACGGCAGTCATTTCAGTGATTGCCGGAGTTGTGGTTTTGCATGAGAATTTTACAGTTTGGCATGCAGTGGGTATTGTACTCACCTTGTTTGGAATTTTTATGTTGAATCGAAGTTAGAAAAAGAGAGGTGCCTCTCTTTTTTTGTTCAATAAATCAGATAAATCAATAAAATAATAAAAATGTTGCAATAAAACAAAAACAATCAAAAAATGGACACATAAAGAGAATAAAATATACATATCACAACGAAATAACGAGAGGGTGGTACTATGAAGAAAGTAAAAAGTATTCGAACCAGGCTAGTTGCTGTATTTACCAGTATTTGTATTGGTGCAGTTGTGATTGCATCTGTGTATGCCGCCGTACGCATGAAATCATCGACCCAAACAAATTACGGTGCACTACAGCAAAGCATGGCATCTCATTATGCAGCCTGTGTGGATGCATGGATGGAGCGGGAGACGGGAGTTGTGGATTATGCAGCAAAGTACATGACAGAGCTAAACGAGGTGGATTATGACAAGGTGTTAGCTTATGCCATTACGCAAAAGGCGGTATCTGAGAATATTGCAGAAGTTTATATTGGCTTTGAAAACGATAAACACTTGTGCATTGATGCAGAGCTTCCGGCGGATTTTGATTATACAACCCGAGGATGGAATACCGATGCGGTTTCAGCCGGTGGAGAAAAGATTTATACGGCACCTTATGTGGATACATTGACAGGCGGACTTGTGGTAACCGTTGCAGAGGCATTCACACGTAAGGACGGAAACAATGGAGTTATCGGAGAAGACCTTTCTTTGCAGACACTTTTCAACATGGTGGATGAAACGGTAGATACATCCGATGGTAGCTATGCCTTTATGACAACCGCAGATGGAACCATTGTATTACATCCGAATGAGGAATTTCTTATGAAGGACGATACGGTCCACACTATCAAGGATGTTATGAATGGTAACTATGAGAAGGCGGCAGCTTCCGGAGCGGAGTTTAAGGATTACGACGGGAAAAATAAGTATGTGAAGGTTGCAGATGTTTCCAGTTGTGGATGGAAAGTTTATACCGTAACCCCGGCGAGTGTGTATTCGGCAGCGGTGAACAACGCAGTAAAGGGACTGATTGTCATTGCCATTCTTGTGGGTGTAATTTCTGCAGTTGTTATTTTACTTTTTGGAAACAGCATTACCAAGCCGATTCTGGCAATGCAAAAACAGGTAATGCGCCTAAAAGATTTGGAATTGAAGATTGAAGAGGTAAAACCGGAAAAACGTCATGATGAGATTAGCGCCATGAAGATGGCGGTGGCAGGTCTTAGCCGGGAACTTCATGATATAATCCAGAAACTGGTGGAAGTGACATCCGTTTTGGCGGATGAATTCAACAATGTATATGGTTCAGTGGAACATTCGGTGGATGACAATGCTTCGGTATGCGATACCATTCAGCAGGTAAGTATAGCGATTAGCGAGGTGGCAGAGCAGACCCAGATTGCCAATGAAAACCTGAACAATTTTGCAGCGGAACTGGATACCATTGCAGAGCGAACCGATGGTATGCGGGAGGCAGCTGCAAACTCTATGGAAGCAACCAACAGTGGTCGCGACTCAGTAAAGACCCTTGCAAAACAAATAAAGGAAACCCAGGAGATTCAGCAGGTTGCTTCGGAAACAGTGCAGAGTTTGTCCCAGAAATCCAGTAACATTGATGGAATCAGTCAGACCATTAGTTCCATTGCAGAACAGACTTCTCTGCTGGCGCTCAATGCTTCCATTGAGGCTGCAAGAGCCGGCGAAGCAGGCCGCGGTTTCGCGGTAGTTGCGGAGGAAATTGGTAAATTGGCGGAGCAGACGTCAAGTGCAACCGGAGAAATTACCAGTATTATTTCTGAGATTCAGGTGGAAATTGGAAATGTTACTAATCAGATGGGACAGATGCAGGGAAAAACCGATGCATGCATGGAGGCCATGGATACTACGGAAGAATTGTTTGGCGGCATCAACGAAAAGATTTCCATGGTGGATGAGAATATCTCAAAGGTAAGCAATGCGCTTGAAAATCTGAATAGCAGTAAGGAAGTGGTCGTTGATAAGTTCTCCGATATTTCCAGCGAAACGGAAGAATTATCCGCTTCCAGTGAGGAAATTTCTTCACGTATGGAGCAGCAGAATGCAGAGATTCAAAGTATTGGCACGGCGATGAAGGAATTAGAGCATGTGGTAGCAGATTTAAATGCATTGGTAGATAGATTCCAATTATAAGAAATAACGAAAAAGAGGAGCGAGTTTGCTTCTCTTTTTTTGTGCAAAAAACATAAAAGATACAAGAAAAGGGGTTGCATAGTTGGTAATTATTTGATTTAATAATAAGTAGCGGAAATACATTGAAAAATTAGGCAATTGCGAAACTACTCTGCGGCGTATGCCGCATGAGCAATTTGCATAATAAATCGTCTCTGCAAGTTAACTTGCGAGAACGATTTTTATGCAAATTCAACATGTCACGTTCGTGACATAAGAGTTTCGCAATTACCTAAACATTGAAAAATGATAGGGAGGATTCAAATGAGCTTAAAATTAGCAAAATATACAGCTCCTGATTTTACGCAGGAGATGTTTGTAAACGCACCAAACGCCAAATTAGAGGCATGCCCACGTGATGGAGTTGCCCCGGAACAGTACCATGCAATGAGTATTTTCCCGGAGTATTTTAAGATTGATGGGGAGTGGGTTTTTGCAGAGGAAAGTCGTATGGACTGCGTTGCAGTTTATAAGGATGGTAAGATTCATGTAGTAGAGTTTAGAAACTTACATAAGGATGATTTAGTAGTAGTAGGTAGAACGGAGAAATGTGAAGAGGGTATTTATGTATATCCGAATGGATTTGAAACGCCAGAGGCGAAAGGTGCCGAAGATACATTTGCATTCCGTACCGGTCGTTCAAGAGAAACCGCTTTCTCAAAGGACTATGATATCTTACGTGATGTATTAGAGCATGATAAAGATAACGGTAAGATTGTATGGGTACTTGGTCCTGCATTTGCATTTGACGAAGATGCACGTTCTGCATTTTCAGCATTGATTAAGAATGGATATGTACATGCTGTTCTTGCAGGTAACGCACTTGCTACCCATGACTTAGAGGGTGCTTATCTTGGAACTGCATTGGGACAGGATATATACACAACAGAGAACCAGCCAATGGGTCACTACAATCATTTGGACACCATTAACCGTGCTCGTTATTATGGTTCTATTAAGGAATTTATTAAACAGGAAAATTTACACGGAGGTATTATTGCAACGCTTGAAGAGTGCAATATTCCATATGTATTATGCGGATCCATTCGTGATGATGGTCCGTTGCCGCCGGTTTATGGAGATGTTTACGAAGGTGCAAACCGTATGCGTGATGAAGTACGTGGGGCAACAACCGTAATCTGTATGGCAACAATGCTTCATACCATTGCAACCGGTAACATGACACCATCCTACCGCGTAATGCCGGATGGTACCGTACGTGAAGTATACTTCTACTGTGTAGATATTGCAGAGTTTGTTGTTAATAAGCTGGCTGATAGAGGAAGCTTGTCTGCACACGGCATCGTAACCAATGTACAGGATTTCATTGTAAATGTTGCAAAGAGTCTTGGACTTAAGAGAGAAGATTAATTAGGTATTCTAATAAGAAATAAGAAAGAAGAAGGACCACCACCATGGTTTTCATGGTGGTGGTTTTGAGTAGAAAATGAGTTTATACGCAATTGGAGATTTGCATCTGAATTTCATGGTGGAACGAAACATGAATCAGTATGGTGAAGTTTGGAAGAACCATGAAAAGAAGGTGGAGAAATATTGGAAAAAGAGAGTGCTTGAGGAAGACACGGTAGTGGTAACCGGGGATCACACCATGGGGAAAAAGATGGCGGAAGTGACGGCGGATCTTGACTTTATTGCGAACCTTCCGGGACGAAAGATTTTGCTTCGGGGAAATCATGATATGTTTTGGAAAACCAAGAAGACGCCGGCACTAAATGAAGCCTATGAAGGGAAACTGTCTTTTTTGCAGAATAATTTTTTCACGTATGAAGACTATGCTCTGGTAGGAACCAAGGGCTATTGCTTTGAAGGAAAGGACTCCTATGAGCACTTTCTTACAATCCGTGAAAGAGAAATGGAACGGCTAAACCGGTCGTTTCAACTTGCCAGAGACGCAGGGTTTCAGAAATTTCTTATGTTTTTGCATTTTCCACCCACGAGTGTGGGCGAACAATCCAGTCCTTTCACCGAACTTGCCAAAGAGCAGGGGGTTGAAAAGGTGATTTATTCCCATTGCCACGGAGAGATGCATTTTCAGGATAGTTTTTTAGGCGATGTGGACGGTATAGAGTATGTATTAGTGTCAGGAGATTACCTGCGGTTTCGACCGGAGCGAATTTTGGAATAAGGAAAAGGAGAAAATATAGAATGAATTTACAAGATAAGAAAATAGCTGTGGTGGGTCTTGGCGGTGTTGGTGGATATATAGGGGCTTTGCTTGCAAATCACTATCCGCATGTAACGTTTGTGGCCAGAGGAAATCGCGGCGAGTCCATTAAGAAAAATGGATTGGTTTTGCACAGTGAATATCGGGGAGAGCGCGTAATTCACCCGGAGAAGGTGGTCTCTTCCGGAGAAGAGTTAGAGATACAGGATTACATTTTTGTATGTGTAAAGACCTATTCGCTCGAAGAGGCTCTTAAGAGCATTGAAGGGGCGGTGGATGAACACACAGTGGTCATTCCGGTTATGAATGGCGCGGATACCGGGGAGCGTGCGCGGCACTTGCTAAACAAGGGACAAGTGGTGGATTCATTGATTTATATTATTACGTTTGCTAATCCGGATTATTCCATTACCCAGCAAGGAATGTATACCATAGTATGGTTGGGAATAGACGGTGCAACGGAAAAACAACAGCTAATCTTAAAGGAAGCGGATGCTTTACTTCAGGCTGCAGAAATAGAGAGTCGTGTTGCAGAGGATATTCACCGGCAAATTTGGAAAAAATACATTATGAACTGCGCATATAACGTAGAAACAGCAGCATATGACAATACCATTGGACAACTTCGGGATGACCCGGTAAAAGCAAAAGAATACGAAGCATTGATTCATGAGGCCTATGACGTGGCTGTGGCAAAGGGGATTGCAATGCGCGAAAGTGATTTGGATTGGTTGATTCGACGTTTTTATGAGGAGCTGTCGGATGGAGATACAAGTTCATTGCAAAGAGATGTGGAAGCACATCGTCAGAGTGAAGTGGATACATTTTGCGGATATCTGATTCGGGAAGCAAAGAAAAACGGTGTGGCTGTTCCGGTTATGGAACGTATGGAAACCATGATTTTGAAACGACTTTCATAAGAATAGAATGAAAAAACTGCAGCATCCGAAAAAAGAAGGAAATGCTGCAGTTTTAAATTCATTTGAATCAAGACGAAGCATGCTTCGAGGCGATTTTCTTGATGGCATCATAGCTTTCATGACTTAACACATGTTCCAATTTACAAGCGTCATCAGCGGCAACGTCTTGTGGAACCCCCATGGAAGCCAGCCAATTGGTTAAAAATTCATGGCGCTCTAACACACGCTCGGCAATGGCCAGTCCTTCATCGGTTAGATAGATAAAGCCGGCATCTGTAGTAGTAATATGATTACGTTCACGTAGGTTCTTCATTGCAACACTCACGCTGGATTTCTTGAATCCCATTTCGTTTGCAATATCCACTGCACGCACAACGGGAAGCTTCTTGCTGAGTATCAGAATGGTCTCTAAATAGTCTTCGGAAGATTCATTCACAAAGGTTCTCATGGCCATCCCCCTTTTCGTAATATTTTCTTATGTACATTATAACATAGAATAATTTGGAATACAAAGTATATTGACAACTCACTTTTGTTAGTGTATACTAACATTAGTAAGAAATGATTGTCGCTAGGATTGCGAAGGAAGTGAGAGGTGATGAGTATGCCATTAACTATGAGTAAACCGGGAGAATTGAATACCATTAAGAAGGTAGGGGGAAAGGAAGAAACTCGTAGATTCCTTGAAAGTCTCGGATTTGTTGTAGGAAGTGCCGTGACGGTCGTTTCTGAGAATGGTGGAAACATGATCGTAAACATCAAGGATTCACGTGTCGCAATTGGGAAAGACATGGCGAACAAGATTATGGTGTAAGAAGTATAACAGGAGGAAGGAAGAGCATGAATACCTTAAGAAATGTACCCGTAGGAAGTACGGCAAAGGTAAAACGTCTGCATGGCGAAGGTGCGGTAAAACGCAGAATTATGGACATGGGCATTACAAAGGGAGTGGAGGTTTATATTCGTAAGCTTGCTCCATTGGGTGACCCGGTGGAAGTGACGGTGCGTGGATACGAGTTATCTTTGCGCAAAGCGGATGCAGAAATGATTGAAGTAGAATAATTTTTTTGTCCGAAGGTTAGGAATGCCTAACAAAAGTTAAGAATAAAGGAGAGAAAAAGATGTCATTAAAAATTGCATTGGCAGGTAACCCAAACAGTGGTAAGACAACATTGTTTAATGCATTGACGGGTTCAAACCAGTTTGTGGGAAACTGGCCTGGAGTAACGGTAGAGAAGAAAGAGGGTAAACTGAAAGGACATAAGGATGTGATCATCATGGATTTGCCTGGAATCTATTCCTTATCTCCTTATACCTTAGAGGAAGTTGTAGCACGTAATTATTTAATCAATGAGAAACCGGATGCTATCTTAAATATTGTAGATGGAACCAACATTGAGCGCAACTTGTACTTAACGACACAAATCATGGAATTGGGTATTCCGGTAATTATGGCTGTTAACATGATGGATTTGGTAACTAAGAATGGTGACCAGATTTATTTGGAAAAATTAAAGAAAGCCATGGGCTGCGAAGTTGTAGAAATATCTGCACTCAAGGGTACCGGAATTGAAAAAGCGGCGGAAAAGGCTGTTGCACTTGCACAGAGCAAGGCAAAGACTCCGGCGATTCATGAATTTAGCGAGAAAGCAGAGAGCATCATCTCTAAAGTAGAAGACAAACTTGCAGGAATTTGTGATGCAGAGCAGAAACGATTTTTTGCAATTAAGTTACTTGAACAGGATGAGAAGATTTATGAACAGATGAAATCAGTTCCGAATGTAGACGCGGAAATTAAGGAAATGGAAGATGCCTTTGATGATGATACCGAAAGCATTATCACCAATGAGCGTTATACGTATATTTCTAAGATTATTAAAGAGTGTGTAACGAAGAATAAGGCAAAGACGTTAACGGTATCGGATCGTTTGGATAAAATTCTTACCCATCGTATTTTAGCCTTGCCAATCTTTGCACTTGTAATGTATATTGTATATTATGTATCGGTTACAACCGTTGGAACGTTGGCGACGGATTGGGCAAACGATCAGTTGCTTGGAGATGATGGATGGCACTTGTTCCACTATGGACCGTTTATTCCGGGTCTTCATGCAGTCGTAGGAAACTTCCTTGAAAGCATTCATTGCGCAGAGTGGCTGACCGGTTTGATTAACGATGGTATTGTAGCCGGTGTGGGTGCAGTGCTTGGATTTGTTCCGCAGATGTTGATTTTGTTTATTTTCCTTGGCTTCTTAGAGGCTTGTGGATATATGGCGCGTGTAGCGTTTATCATGGATAGAATTTTCCGTCGTTTTGGTTTGTCCGGTAAATCGTTCATTCCGATGTTAATTGGTAGCGGATGCGGAATTCCTGGTATTATGGCTTCCCGTACCATTGAAAGTGACCGGGATCGTAAGATGACCATTATGACAACAACCTTCGTTCCGTGTGGTGCGAAGTTACCGATTATCGGTTTGATTGCCGGCGCATTTTTCGGAAATGCAGGATGGGTGTCCACCAGTGCTTACTTTGTGGGTGTGGCAGCGATTATCTGTTCCGGTATTATTCTGAAAAAGACCCGGATGTTTGTGGGCGATCCGGCACCGTTTGTTATGGAACTTCCGGCTTATCATATGCCAACAGTAACCAATGTACTTCGTAGTATGTGGGAGCGTGCATGGTCCTTCATTAAAAAAGCGGGAACCGTTATTTTGCTTTCCACAATTGTTGTGTGGTTCTTAATGAGCTTTGGCTGGACAGATGGTGGCTTTGGCATGATTGATCAGGAGACACAGCTTGACAGCTCTATCTTAGCAAAAGTCGGTACGGCAATTGCTTGGATTTTTGCACCGCTTGGATGGACCCAGGGAGGACAGGGATGGAAGATGGCAGCGGCAGCTTTCACCGGTCTTGTAGCAAAAGAGAATGTGGTTGCAACCTTTGGTATGCTGTTTGGATACGGAAGTGAAGTTGCAGAAGCAGGAAATGAATATTGGAAAAATTTAGCAGCGGTTATGACACCGATTGCCGGATATGGATTCCTGGTATTTAACTTATTGTGTGCACCTTGCTTTGCAGCAATGGGAGCAATTAAACGTGAAATGAACAATGCAAAATGGTTCTGGTTTGCCATTGGATATCAGTGTATTTTAGCATATGCGGTTTCCCTTTGTATTTATCAGATTGGAACCCTGCTTACCGGTGGCGGTTTTGGAATTGGAACGGTTGTAGCGTTGATTATTGTAATTGCATTTGGCTATTTATTATTCCGTCCGGCGAAGAAAGTAACAGCAGCGCATTTGCAGACTGCATAGGAAAGGAGTAACGTATGGGAACCTTTGTTGTTGGAACAATTTTGCTGATTGTGGTAGGATTGGTTATTTATAAACTTTATAAAGATAAGAAGAATGGTAAAGGATGTAGTGGTAATTGTGGAAGCTGCAAAGGATGCCATTGATGACGAGTAAAAAAGAGGCTTTGCACGAAGTATTTGTGCGGAGCTTCTTTTTTGTAAGGCTTATAAGACGGAAGGAAGAAGCAAGATGTGAAAAAATAATATTGGGTTAAAGAAGTTAATGTGAACAACAAAAAAGTGCATTTCTTTTTTGGGGGTGCTGTGCTATAATACCCTTAAGTAAAGCACTAAATTCTTCAAGAAAAGAGGGATGACAAGATGATATTAATAGGTATTATCGGAATCGCTGTTGTAACGGTTGTTGTTGTCGTTGCGGCTACGGTTGCTTCCATTGTTGCAGGTGTGGAAGCCAGAGAGGATAACGATAACGTATAATCGAAACTGGAGAGAACGAACGTGACGCCACGATGGGATTCTGTCGTGGCGTTTTGCGTGTGGAAAGGGAAGGATAGACGGATGCAAATAGAACCAATCGCATATATTTATACGGATTTTGAAGAAAAATTTGGAATACCCCGGCAAAGTGGCTTGATTGAAGAACTGGAAGGCAGAATTGTATTTGAACCGGCGTATCGCAGCAAGGAAGCGTTTCGTGGATTGTTGGATTATGACTATGTATGGCTGTTGTGGGGATTTTCAAAAAATCACAAACGGCCCTTTAATGCCACGGTGAAGCCACCACGGTTGGGCGGAAATGTGCGTATGGGGGTATTTGCAACCCGTTCCCCGTATCATCCCAATGAAATCGGGATGTCTTGTGTGAAATTAAAGGAACTGTATTTTGATGAACAATTAGGACCGGTTATGCTTGTTGGCGGCGTAGATCAGCTAAATAAAACTCCAATATATGATATAAAACCTTATATTCCATATACGGATAGCCATCCGGAAGCGAAGGGAGGATTCGCACAGGAAGTAAAGGATTATGCCCTGGAGGTGGTCTTTCCGGAAGCGCTGCGTGAGGTTTTCACTGAAGAAAAGCAGGCGGCAATTATGAAACTATTGGCACAGGATCCAAGACCGGCTTACCAGGAGGATCCTACGCGAAAATATGGCGTATTATTTGCCGGCTATGATGTCCACTTCACTGTCGAGAAAGGCGTCTTGACTGTGTATGAAGTGGTGAAAGGAAGGGCAGAAGTTCATGGAAAACTGTAATCTTTGTCCAAGAAACTGTAATGTAAAACGCGGAGAGGGACAGTATGGGTATTGTCATGTGGGAGAAGGATTTAAAATTGGCAGAATTGCTCCGCATATGTGGGAGGAGCCGTGTATAAGCGGTGAAAAAGGATCCGGAGCCATTTTTTTTGCCGGATGTAATATGGGGTGTGTGTATTGCCAGAATGAAGCACTCTCCCATGGAGAGGCAGGAAAGGATTACACCCTGGAAGCGTTAATGGAGAAGGCGGAGGAATTAGTCAGAAAAGGGTGTCATAACATTAATCTGGTTACGCCAAGTCATTACGTGCAGGCACTGATTCCGTTTTTGGAAATCTTTCGTAAGAACCATCCGGGAGTGCCGGTTGTTTACAATACGTCTTCTTATGAAAAAGTGGAAGCGTTGCAAGCAATGTCCGGTCTGGTGGATATCTATATGCCGGATTTGAAATACCTGCAGCCGGATTTGGCAAAACGTTATTCTAATGCGGCAGATTATCCGGAGATTGCAAAAGCGGCGATTGCTGAGATGGTGGCTCAGTGTTCGCAGCCGGAATTTGAAGAAGAGCAAATGATAAAGGGTGTACTGGTGAGACATTTGGTTTTGCCGGGGTATGTTAAAGAAAGCAAAGAAATCATTCGTTATCTGTATGAAACGTATGGAAATCGGATTTATCTCAGTATTATGAATCAATATACGCCCTTTGGGCATGTGAAAGCGTACCCGGAGATAAATCGAACCTTGCGTGAGGAAGAATATGAAGAAGTAGTTGACTATGCCATTTCGATTGGCGTAGAACAAGGATTCATTCAAGAGGGAGAAACATGTAAGGAAAGCTTCATTCCTGAGTTCATTTAGCTTTGCAAGAAATTTTCTCTAAAAGTCAAAGAAAAGATTGATTTAAGGAAAGAGATGTACTAAAATAGTAACGAACTAATTATGAAGAAAGAGACAGGGGGATCCTTAAACATGAATCAGATGATGGGTTATTTAATCCGTTCGAACCGTATGAAACAGAAGATGTCGCAGGAGCAGCTTTGCAAAGGTGTGTGTGCGGTTTCTTACCTTAGCAAGATTGAGGCAGGAATTGCAGAACCGAATGATGAGATTATCCGACAGTTGTTTGAGCGGTTGGAGATTGAATATACCAGTGATCCGGGAGAAATTGAGGATTTTAGAAACTATTTGTTTCAGTATTTTGATGCTTTTTTCCATCATGAATCTACCGTAGAGATGGAAGAGCGGATCTATAAGAACCGAAAGAAGATGGAGAACAGCGAAATATCCATTGAATATCAGTTGTTTTGCATATATAATGCGGGCGTGGATGATAAGCGTGTTGCAGAGCGATTACTTAAAAATGTGGAACTGTATCGGGATTATATGAGTGAAGATGCGTTGTTTTTGTACTATATGGCCAAGGGAATGTATGGACAGACAGTACAGGAACGAACCCGTGCATACCAGAAAGCCCGTCAGGTGCGGGATTGTTCATTGGTATATGAGGCACTTATGTATGAAGCCTTTAATGAAGGGGAGTATCAGGAAGCGTTGAATCATTGTCGCATTGGATATGAGCGTGCCATGCAGGAGGGCTTCTTGCTGGTAGCCAAGCAGATCAGCTTTTTAGAGGGTGTTTGCTATGGTAACCAGGGAAATATAGACGGAATGTTGAAGGCCTATCGACGTACTAAAGAACTATCCCGTGGGGATAAGCGGATTGCGGCATCCATTGATTATAATATTGCAACGGTCTATATTGAGCAGAATCGACATAAGGAGGCAATTCCCTATCTGTTGGCAGCATTGAAGCAGGAACAGGAGGAGAAATCCGCTTTTTTGATTAATCATAAGCTGGCCATGGCCTATGAAATGATGGGCGAGAAACAACTGGGACATGTATATCTTGCCATGGCAGGGAAGTTGTCCGTAGGACTAAGCAGTATTTATCAGGATATGGTTAAGATGGCGAGGATTCGGTACGAAGAAGATTATATGAACTCCGAAGAGTATGAGACATTGCTGTTTTCCTTTGGTAATATGGAGAAGAGCATGGGAATTGACTTTGTAAAGTTTTATAAGCCTTATATGGTCGAATGGTTGAAGGCGAAGCGAAAGTATAAAGAAGCACTTCGTCTGGTGGAAGAAGTCTAGGAGAATAGAGAACTATGAAATGTTTGATTTTCAGCAATGATGAGATTACAGAAGAAGAATGTCTTTGTATACGTATGGAAGCGTACAAAGATAAGAATGGCAAGGAATTGCCAAAGAAAGTGAAACGTATTATTGGTTGGAAAGGGATTTGCAAGTCCTGTTCGAACCACGCGAAGCCGTAAGGCATAAGCAAGGAGGGATGCATATGGCAGGAATGAATGTTTCCGGTATGTCGCCGACGTATGGTGTAAACCAATATAACATGACGCAGGAAGAATGCCAAACTTGTAAGAACCGCAAGTATGTGGATGGATCCAATGAGATGGATGTTTCGTTTAAGGCACCGGGGCATATTTCACCGGAGAATAGTTATGGTGAGGTAATGGCGCATGAGCAGATGCACGTGGCGAACGCCAGGGCAGAGGGTGCAAAGGAAGGACAGGAATTAGTTTCTGCTAATGTAACGTTGAAAATGGAGCGATGTCCGGAGTGTGGAAAAATGTATACCGCCGGGGGAACGACCACAACAGTAATTCGGAAATCGCAACCGGCGTACAAGGATAATCCGTACGACGATGCAAGAAAGGTCGTGGATGCAAAGATGTTAGCCGGACAGAAGATTGACGCTGAGGTATAGGGGAGCAAGAGAGAAAGAGGTTAGAATGAAGCATAAGAAGAGAACCGTATGGGTAACGGGGCATAAGAACCCGGATACCGATTCTATTTGTTCTGCAATTGCCTACGCATATCTTAAGAATCAGATAAATCCGGAGTATGAGTATATTCCGGTGCGCGCAGGTCATCGTAACGAGGAAACACACTATGTTTTGGAGTATTTCAAGGTGGAATCACCGCGCTATGTGACGAATGTTCAGACGCAGGTAAAGGATATTTCTTATCGTGAAATTGATTTGGTACCGGAGGATATTTCGCTGATGAAGGCATGGAAGATGATGCGGGAGTTAAGCGTAATGACGCTTCCGGTAGGAAAGGATGAGCGACTGACAGGACTGATTACCATTGGTGATATTGCAACTGCGTATATGGAAGTTGCGGATAGTTGGGTACTGTCTGAGGCAAAGACCTATTATCGAAATATTGTGGAGACATTAGAGGCGACGATGGTGGTAGGAGATTTGAACACCCGCTTTGAAAAAGGTAAGGTTATGGTGGCTGCCGCCAATCCCAATGAAATGGAAAAATTTATTGAACCCCACGACATGGTGATTGTGGGTAATCGCTACGAGTCACAGCTTTGTGCGATTGAGATGGAAGCCGCTTGCCTGATTGTGACGCAGGGAGCCGAGATTTCGATGACCATCGAAAAACTGGCAAGAGAGCGAAACTGTTACATTATTGTAACTCCGTATGATACCTTTACAGCGTCCCGCTTATTGAATCAGAGTATGCCGATTGAGCATTTTATGATTAGGGAACAGTTAAATACATTTAAGCCGGAGGATACCATGGATCATGTAAAGGAGACCATGGCAAAACTTCGTCATCGTTATTTCCCGATTGTGGATACAAAGGGAAAATTTTTGGGAATGCTTTCGAAACGTAATTTGTTGGAAAGTATGCCGAAGGCAGTTATTTTGGTGGATCATAATGAAAAGAGTCAGGCTCTTGATGGAATTGAAGAGGCAGAGATTTTGGAAATTATTGATCATCATCGTTTGGGAAGTTTAGAAACGATGCAGCCGGTATTTTTCCGGAACCAACCGGTGGGATGTACGGCGACCATCATATATTCTATGTTTTTGGAAAATCAAGTGGAAATTCCAAAGAAGATTGCCGGATTGTTATGTAGTGCAATCCTATCAGATACCTTGATGTTCCGTTCTCCAACTTGTACAGCGCTTGATAGGGAGGCGTGCGAGAAGTTGGCTCAGATTGCGGAAATCCAGGTTGAAAATTTTGCATCGGAGATGTTCCATGCGGCAAGCAATTATGAGGAGCGTCCGGTGGAGGATATCTTTAAACAGGATTTGAAGAAATTTGCCCTGGGAGATCAGAAATTTGAGATTGGGCAGATTAGCTTCTTATCGGATAAAGACGTAGAAGGATTGAAAGAACGTGTGCTGGAACATATGCAGGAGCGTATTGACAATGGATTATCCGGAGGAATTTATTTTATGATGACGAACATTGTCAAAGAGCGCACAGAATTGTTATTTAAAGGGGCTGGAACACATGAGATAGTAGAAGATGCGTTCCATGAAAACACATTAGAAGATAGCGTGATGTTGCCGGGAGTTGTATCCAGAAAGAAACAGCTAGTACCGCAATTAATGGCAACCATGCATCAGTAAAAAAGAGGAAGGTTTAAATGGTAAGCAGATTTCGCAGAGGTAGTTCGGATGAAGAACGGCTACGATTAAAGCAGATAGGCATGATATTCGAGCCGGAAACGGGTTTGTTTAGTTGCAAAATTATAACAGACAGCGGCATGTTTGCAAGTGAGCAGATGCTGCAGGTAGTGAAGATTTCACAGGAATATGGAAATGGAATGCTGGCATGCACAGAGGATGAGAGCATTTTGATACAAGGGATAGCCAAGGATCATACAAATGAAGTTCTTGCGTGTTTGAAAGAATATGACATTCGCACAGGTGGAACCGGACGACGGGTGCGACCGGTTGTCAGTTGCGAAGAAGGAATATGTGACTATGGCATTTATGATGTTAAGAAGCTGGGTGAGAAGTTTCAGGCGTTGTTTTATCATCGCATGAGCGAGGAGGCATTGCCGGAAAAACTGGAGATTGCACTGGACGGATGCCCAAACAATTGTTCGGCCTCTACACAATATGATATTGGAATTCACGGCGTACGGGTGCCGGTGTTTAACATGCGTTCCTGTATGGGATGTATGCGTTGCACAGTTTTGGAAAGTTGCAGCAAAGGAGCCATCAGCAGAGATGCCCATGGGATTGTTGTGAATGAGCAAAAGTGTAGCCGTTGCGGCGACTGTGTAAAGGTTTGCCCATATGGAACCACCAGCGAATCCACAGCGGGATATCGTGTTTATGTAGGTGGACGCCGAGGGGAAAAGAATATGATAGGTAGAAAACTCTCCCGCATTTTTACGACGGAAGAGTCTCTGTTTTCCGTAGTGGATCGTATTATCTTTTTCTATCAGGAAGAAGGACGAAAAGGTGAGCGATTGTTTGAAACAATTGAAAGAATAGGATTTCGTGAAATGGAAAGAAGAGTGCTGGCGTAATGGCCAGTCTTTTCTTTTTCCGGGAGAGGAAAAAATATGTTACCAAAAGAATTCGAAGAGAGAATGCAGAATTTGTTGAAAGAGGACTACCAGGCGTTTATTGCCAGTATGGAAGGAAAGCGACACTATGCCCTTAGATTGAATGCTTTAAAGAAGGAAGGGGCGGACGTGGAAGCGTTACTTGGTTTAGAACACCACTGCGTGTTATGGGAACCACTTGGACGCTACTATAAGGAAGAGGATAAGCCTGGAAAACATGCGTTGCACGAGGCTGGAGCCTATTATATACAAGAACCGAGTGCCATGGCGCCGGGAGCGTATTTGGATGCGGCGCCGGGAGAAATGATTCTTGATTTGTGTGCGGCGCCGGGAGGAAAAACTACGCAAATTGCGGCAGCGATGCAAGGACAGGGAGTGTTGATTTCCAATGAAATTCATCCGGCAAGGGCAAAGATTTTATCGGAAAATGTGGAACGAATGGGAATTTGCAATTGTATTGTAACAAACGAAACGCCACAGCACCTGACGGAGATTTTTCATGCGTGTTTTGATCGTATTATGGTGGATGCGCCCTGCTCCGGTGAGGGAATGTTTCGGAAAAATGATGAGGCCGGACAGCAGTGGAGCGTGGAAAATGTAAAGAACTGTGCAGCACGGCAGGCGGAAATACTCGAATGCGCTCACGAAATGCTAAAATCGGGAGGGCGTTTGGTGTACTCTACATGTACCTTTGCTATAGAAGAAAATGAAGAGTCGATTGTACGGTTTATCGGACGACATCCGGAGTATACTATAGAAAAGGTGCCCTATTATGAAGGGATGAGTCATGGCTTTTTGCCGGCAGAAGAAACAATTCGTCTCTTTCCTCACAAGATAGAGGGGGAAGGGCACTTTGTTGCAGTTTTGAAAAAGAACGGAGAGCCTTTAGAAGAGGGAAGTTACCCGATAGAAAAATCGTTGCCGGAGAAAGGGATTGCAGATTATCGGCAGTTCGAAAAAGAGGTATTGACAAAAACTATAACCGGTACATTCTTAACGTTTGGAGAGGAATTGTATGTGGCACCGAAGAAGTGTCCGGCGATGAAAGGGTTGAAAGTTCTTCGCCCGGGACTACATTTGGGAACGCGCAAGAAAGGGCGGTTTGTACCGGCGCATGCATTGGCACATGCGTTGGAGTATTCAGACCTCAAACAGACACACCGATGCAATCTTTTGGTGGGAGACGAACGGGTGGAAAAATATTTGCATGGAGAGACATTTTTAACATCACCATGTGATGGCTTTGTGGTACTGTTTGTGGAGAAGTATCCGTTGGGCTGGGGAAAGTATGCCGGTGGCATGATGAAGAATCATTATCCGAAGGGACTTCGGACACAGTATTAGGAGGAAGTATGCGGATTATTCATTGCGCAGATTTGCATTTGGATTCTGCAATGACAGGACAATTTAGCGAGGAAATTGCATCACAAAGAAGAAAGGAATTGCTACTTTCGTTTGAAGAAATGGTGACATACGCAAGACAACACCAGGTAAAGGCAATTTTGATAGCAGGGGATTTGTTTGATTCTCCGAGGGTTTCGGCAAGTACGATAGCGGTTGTTCGGAATGTTATACTTGCAAATCCGGAGATTTCCTTTTACTATTTGCGTGGAAACCACGATGAAGGTGCTTGTATGGAAAAGGAGCCGGTTCCAAAGAATTTGTTTTTGTTTTCAGAAGAGCCAAAAACCTATTGGTTAGAAGATGTAAGTATTACGGGAGTGCAGGGGAAGATTTCTTCAATGACTGTTCCCGGAAACGGTGCGCGCATTGTAATGTTACATGGCATGGATGGAGTAGATTTTTCGCTAAAAAGGCTGGAGCAGAGTGGAATTGACTACCTGGCTCTGGGGCATTTGCACACCTACCGGACGGGACCATTGGGGGAGCAGGGAATGTATTGCTATCCCGGATGTTTATGCGGACGTGGATTTGACGAATGTGGGGAGAAGGGGTTTGTACTTTTAGAAATACAGGGGAGAAGGGTAAGTCATCGCTTTATTCCATTTGCAAAACGAAAAGGATGGAAACTTGCAGTAGATATTACCAACGCCACCAATAGCGTGGAGATTTGCGAGTATATAGAACAAGCGGTGAAAGAAATTCCGAAAGAAGACTATGTATCGATTACGTTGGTGGGTACGGTACCGACGGAGATGGAACCGAATGAAACATATCTTACGATGCGTTTCGCGTCAAGGTTTTCAGCATTTCAGATAAAAAATGAAACGACACTAAAGTTGGATGAGGAATTGCTTATGAAAGATAAAACCATTCGAGGGGAGTTCTTGCGATTGATTAAAGAACAGGAATGGGAAGAAAGTAAGAAACGAGCCATAGCCACGCTGGGGCTACGGGCGATAATGGGAGAGGAATTGGAATGAGAATTGAATCCTGCTATATTGAGAATTTTGGCAAGTTTCATCAGGTATCCATGGAATTTTCGGAGAACCTGACGATGCTGGTGAAGGAGAACGGCTGGGGGAAAACAACGTTGGCGGCTTTTTTAGAGGCGATGTTTTATGGCCTTGCGGCAAATACGAGAGGAGTGCTTGCAGAAAATATGCGCAAACGCTATCAACCCTGGCAGGCCGGGATTTTTGGTGGAAGTCTTGTATTTGTTTCCCAATGCGGGAGATTTCAAGTGCAACGCCAGTTTGGTATGCGGCCAAAGGAAGATGTTTTTTTACTCATCGATCTGGAAACAGGAATGGAGAGCCGGGCCTATTCTGAGAAGTTGGGTGAAGAACTGTTTGGGATGGATCGAACCACTTACCGTTTTACCACTTATTTTCGACAGAAGAATATGCAGTTAGGGAAAACGGATGCGCTGTTTGCGTTGTTGGGGAAACAGGCGACAGAAGAGGACCAGACAGAAGGATTTGAGAAGGCAATCAAGCGTCTTGATGATGCGATACGCATTTATAAAAAAACCGGTGGACGGGGAAAAATTGATGAGCTAATCTGCGAAAGAGAGGAATGGACCCACGCACTAGCGCAAGCTTCCTTTTATGAGGATGAGCCCTTGGTAGGGCAGCAAATTGAGGAGGGGCGTCGTCATTTCGGCGAGTGGTCCCCGGCTAAAATGGAAAGTCAGCAGGAATTGCTAGAGGAAGGAATATTTCAGTGTGAGGAGTTGGCAAAGCAGGAAAAAGAGATTTCACTGAAGCAGGCGCAATATGAGGTGATTGCGCAATTGGAAGTGAAACCGCCGAAAATGCAGGAAGTTTCCCGAAGTGAGGGTGGTTATGGATGGCTTTGGATTGCAGCGGTAATTTTTCTGGCGTCCATCCTGTTGGGGATTTGGGTGTCACCCTTTGGCTTTGCCCTAGCGACGGTCGGTATAGCTTGCCTATGGTTGCATAAGAAGAAGGAAACGGTGCTTGATAAGCGATATCAGCAGGAGCGACAGAAAGCGAAGGAAGCATGGGAGGAAGCGTATAGTCTTGCAAAAGAAGCGCGGGCATCCGAGCTTGCTCATCGAAAACGGGTGATTGCAGAACTGCAAGAAGAGAATGCTTCTTTGGAACAGAATATTCGAAATCAACTGGTGCGCTATCATATGGAAGAATCTCACAATTTGATGACTACTTTTGTAATGCTGAAGGAGGCGTTGTTGAACTATGGTCAGCTATGCGCCAAGCAGGAAGAAGGGCAAAAGGAGAGAAAAATTCAAATTGAGAGACGCCTTGCAGAAGTTGAAGAAAAAATTGCGCAGGCAAAAGTACATTATGAAGAGCTGTGCCTTACGAAGAAAATGCTAATCGAAGCCAAGGAACGGTATGCCAATCGCTATCTGATGGAGGCGCGCAAGGGATTTATAGCCTATCAGGAACAGATTTTTGGGGAAGCAAAAGCAACACTGACATCGGATTTGGCCATACAGGTATGGGAGGATGGATTTTATCGGGAACTTGCGTATTACAGTGAAGGAACAAAGGATGTGTTGATTCTTTGCGCCCGTCTGGCTTTGGTAGAAGCGATGTTTGAACAGGAAACGCCCTATTTGGTATTGGATGATGCATTTAGTGAATTAGACGAAAAGAATCAACAGCGCGTATGCACATTGTTAGAAAAAATGGGGGAAAAACGTCAAATTCTCTGTTTCAATTGCCGTGCGATGGTTCCCAATGTCAATGCAAAATATACAGAATAATAGAACAAAAAAGAGTGCAGCAAGTCTGTACTCTTTTTTTACGTAAAGGTGTTGCTACTTTTTTTGCCTTTTGATACAATTATTTTGAGAATTTAGAAAAAAGGAGAAGGAAACGTGAAGAATTTTAAGTTTTTATTCCGGTTTGTGAAGCCACATATGATACGTTATATCATCGGTATTGTTGTGCTTGCAGGCGTGGACTATGCCAGTTTGTTCATTCCGGCGTATACTGGGGAACTCACCGACGGTTTGACAAATCATACCCTGGATTTGGCGGGTGTAAGGCATTTGATTTTGATGGTCGTCTTATGCGGAATGACGATGGCTGTGGGGCGTTTTTTGTGGAGATATTTTCTCTTCGTAACTGCACGTAAGGTGGAATTTGATATTCGAAATCAATTGTTTGCGCACTTAGAAACAATGGATGTGGAATATTATAACGAGCATAAGACCGGCGGATTGATGGCGCATTTTACCAATGATTTAAATGCGGTTCGTATGGCCCTTGGTCCGGCTGTTATTTCGGCCTTTGATGCGACGGTTATGGCATTAATGGTTATTTTCCAAATGGTTCGCACAGTGGATTTACGCCTTACGTCCATCACGGTAATTCCCATGTTTGTGATTATGTTTGGGGAATTATTATTTGGAAAATGGATTCATCGGGTTTACAAGAAAATGCAGAAAGCCTTCGAAGATTTAAGCGATTTTGTTCAGGAAGGTATTTCCGGCATTCGTGTTATAAAAGCGTTTGTCCAAGAGCAACAGCAGAAAAAAAGCTTTGACGAGAAGAACAAAGAAACGAGAAGGAAAAATTTACATTTTATGAAATGGATTGCGATAGAGGAACCGGGAGTTGGTTTTTTTATTGGATTAAGTAGTTTGTGCAACCTGTTGATTGGCGGACGTATGGCAATTCTTGGGGACATTACCCTGGGTGATTTTGTGGCATTTACCCAGTACATTACCATGCTTATCTGGCCAATGCTGGCAGCAGGCGAGGCAATTAATATGTTTTCCAGAGGAACGGCATCCGTCTCTCGTCTGAATGAGATTTTTGAAGCAAAAAGTGAAATTATTGAGGAGACCCCGGTGGAGGAAGAAGCGGGACAGAAACCATTTGCAGGAAAACTTGCATTCAAGGATTTAACATTTATTCATAAAGGACATTTGGAGCCCACCATAAAGCATTTGAATCTGACGGTGAAACCGGGAACCACATTGGCGGTAATCGGAAAAACCGGATCGGGAAAATCAACCCTGGTAAACTTGTTGTTGCATTTGTATCGCGTGAATAAAGGGATGATTTTCTTTGATGATCGGGATATTCGGGAGATTCCCTTAACAGAGCTTCGTAGAAATATTGCATATGTTCCGCAGGACAACTTCTTGTTTTCTGATACGCTGGAGCGAAACATTGCCTTCGGTGTTGATCTTGAAAAGGTGGATAAGGAAGAAGTGACAAACGCAGCACGAGCAGCCTGCATCCATGATTCTATCATGGAATTCCCGCAAAGCTATGAAACGGTAGTGGGAGAGCGAGGCGTTACGTTGTCCGGCGGACAGAAACAGCGAAGTTCCATTGCCAGAGCATTGATTAAAGATGCACCAATTCTCATAATGGATGACTCTCTTTCGGCGGTGGATACGGATACGGAGGAACATATTTTGGAAAATCTCAGACGTATACGTGAGGGAAAGACCACTATTTTGATTGCACATCGTATCACCACCATTCAGAATGCGGATATGATTATGGTATTAGAGGATGGTGAGATGGTGGAATGCGGAAATCATCAGGATTTAATGGCGAAAAATGGAGTCTATAAAACCATGTTTGAAAAACAACAGCTTGAAGCAATGAAAGCAGCAAAGGAGGGAGAAGGCGCATGAGAAGATTATTGGCGTATTTGAGACCTCATAAGTTGGCAGCCGGGTTTTCATTGGTGATTGTTTTAGTGCTTATTGCGTTAGAATTGTATCGTCCATTGATTATCGGTGATGCCATTGATACCTACATAAATGCCTATTATAAGCCGTATGCTGTGGTGGAAAAGGAAGACGCGGAAGTCATTTTTCATGGGATTCCGTTGGCAAAAAACTACGATGCGCGCAGGGCAAAGGAATTTTATCAAATCTATCTGTGGGATAATACCTACTATTTGTTTCACTATGAAGATGCAAAGCTGGTAAAAGAACTGAACCATGCAAGTGATGCGGTAGTAGAGGGAAGAACGGTAAAGGTAACCATTGATGGACAGACTTACACCGGAGAAAAAATGAGTAAGGCCGATATTCGCAAGCTTCGTATTCATGATTTGCAGGGTGTGAAGGAAGCGTCGTTATGGTATTTGATTGTATTGATTGCGTATCTGATTTGTGATGCTCTAAGCATTTGGGTATTGCAGAAAATGGGACAAGACATTGTTTACGAGATGCGTAATGAAGTGTTTGGCCATGTACTTACGCTGGATACGAAATTTTTTAATCAGGAACCGGTAGGGAAATTGGTGACGCGTGTAACCAACGACACCGAAGCGATTAACGAGCTGTTTTCTACGGTGTTGGTGAAACTGTTTCGAAATGTGGTAAAAATCATAGGATTCGCGGTTGTTATGTTGTCCATCAATGTGAAAATGACAGGATTGGCATTTATGATGTTGCCGATTGTTGGGGCATTGACCTTCTTTTTCCGATATATGTCAAGAAAGGCGTATCGTATGGTACGTGTAGCACTGACAGATTTAAATACGTTTTTGTCGGAGAATTTGTCCGGCATGCGTTTGATTCAGATTTTTACCAGAGAGAAGGAAAAATACAACGAGTTCCAGGATAAGAATAAGACGTTGTTTAAAGCATATTTTAGAGAGCAGATGACGTTTGCGATTTTCCGTCCAAGCATCTATGCGTTGTCGATTGTGGCATTGATTATCATTATGGGATTTGGTGGAAAATATACGTTAGAAGGTTCGTTGACAGTGGGAACCCTTTACATTTTTATAAACTACATTCGTCGTTTCTTCGAACCGATTCAAGAATTGGCAGAACAGTTTGGAACCTTACAATCCTCACTGGCATCCGCAGAAAAGATTTTTGCGATTCTTGATGAAAAAGCAACCATCGTGAACGGAGAAGAAGCCTTAGAACCGGAGCGCTTAAAGGGTGAAATTACCTTCGATCATGTATGGTTTGCCTATGAGGAAGAAGATTATGTATTAAAAGATATCAGTTTTACTATCAAACCCGGGGAGCGGGTGGCGTTTGTCGGAGCCACCGGTGCCGGAAAATCATCTATTTTGAATTTGATTGGACGGTACTACGATATACAAAAAGGCTCCATCTTGGTGGATGGAAAAGATATAAAAGAGTACAGCACCAATGCCTTACGGGGAAATATTGGGCAGGTGCAGCAGGATGTATTTATTTTTACCGGAGATATTCAAAGTAACATTACGTTGAACAATCCGTCAATTACGTGGGAACAGATGGTGGAGGCCGCGCGTTATGTAAATGCGGACGGTTTTATCCAAAAATTGCCGCAGGCTTATGAAGAGCCGGTATCGGAGCGTGGGGCAACGTTTTCGGCAGGACAGCGTCAGTTACTTAGTTTTGCCAGAACCCTGGCGTATAATCCAAGCATTCTGGTGCTCGATGAGGCAACCGCGAATATTGATACAGAGACGGAAAGCCTGATTACAGAGGCACTTAAGCGGCTGATGGAAGGGCGAACCACCATTATGGTTGCGCACAGACTTTCTACCATACAGCATGCCGACAAAATTATGGTGATGGACAAGGGAAAAATTATGGAAAGTGGTACCCACCAGGAGCTGCTTGCCCAAAAAGGAATTTATTACAAGCTTTATGAATTGCAGCTGGCATCCATAGAGCAATAACAAGGAGGAAAAGATGGAAGAGGTAAGAGGATTAACAAAAAGAGAAAACGTGAAAAAGGAGGATACCTGGGCGACAGAAGACTTGTATGAAAGTGACAAAGCATGGGAAGAAGATTATGCACGCCTGCCGCAGTTTATTGAGAAACTGGCATCCTTCGAAGGCAAATTGAAAGAAAGCGGAGAGGCGATTCTTCAGTACTATCAAGCATGTGAAGAATTGGATGTTTATTTGGACCGTCTGGGAGGATATGCATTTCGTAAGGCGGATGAAGATACGGCCAATAGTTTTTATCAGGATTATGCGGCAAAAGTAAACGATGCGTATGTAAAAATCGATGGGGCAACAGCATACGTGACACCGGAGTTACTTTCTATTCCGGACGATGTGATGGATTCGTTCTATCAGAAAACAGAAGGGCTTCGCGTATATGAAACGGCAATTAACGACGAGCGTAGAAGAAAAAAACATTTCCTTACAGCGGAAATGGAAGCACTTTTGGCTGGAGCAGGCGATGTGGTACGTCAGCCGGATCACATTTTTGGCATGTTGAATGATGCAGATTTGACGTATCCGGATGCAATAGATGGAGAAGGAAAACCGTATGTGGTGACGCATGGAAGCTTTATTCCATCCCAGACCCAGAGCGACCGGGTATTACGTAAGTCAGCATTTGAATCGGTGTACCATACATACAAACAGTTTTCCAATACGTTTGCGTCTATTCTGGGGGCGCAGGTAAAAAGTCTTTCATTTTTAGCAAATGCAAGAAACTATGACAACACGTTAGAAGCAGCACTGGATGAGACGAACGTCCCGGTTAGTGTTTATTACAATTTGATTGATGCTATTCATGCCAATATGGACAAGATGCATAAGTATGTGAAGTTACGCAAAAAGTTATTGAAGGTAGAGGAGCTTCATTTTTACGACGTGTATACACCGATTACGGAAGCTTCTTCGAAAAAGATTTCGTATGATGAGGCAGTTAATAATGTCTTAGAGGCAGTAAAGCCACTTGGCGAAGAGTACAATAAGGTGTTAAAGAGTGGATTTGAGAATCGATGGGTTGACAAATATGAAAATAAAGGAAAACGCAGTGGAGCGTATTCTTCCGGTGCATTGGTACATCCGTTTGTATTAATGAACTATGCGGATAATCTGGATTCTGAATTTACATTAGCACACGAAATGGGACATGCAATGCATTCCTATTTATCCAACAAACATCAACCAAGAACCTATGCCCATTATAAGATTTTTGTGGCAGAAATTGCCTCTACTTGTAACGAAGCACTTTTAATGCAGCATTTGTTGAAAAAGACAACGGACAAAAAAGAGAGAGCGATTTTAATCAACCACTTCTTAGAGCAGTTTAAGGGAACCGTATATCGGCAGACCATGTTTGCGGAGTTTGAATTAAAGATTAATCAACTTGCACAAGAAGGAAAAACCTTAACGGCAGATGTACTGTGTGATGTATATGAGGCGCTAAACAAACAGTATTTTGGGGAGGGCATGGTTATAGATGATGAAATTCGCTATGAGTGGTGCCGAATTCCGCATTTTTACTACAACTATTATGTGTTCCAATATGCAACAGGATTTTCAGCGGCCATTGCGTTGTCACAGAAAATTTTGAAAGAGGGACAGCCGGCAGTTGAAAAATATTTAAACTTCTTAAGTGGTGGATGCAGCAAGGATCCAATTTCTTTGCTGAAGGATGCCGGTGTAGATATGACTACGGCTGAGCCAATTAATCAGGCATTGCAATTATTCGGCGAATTGATTGAAGAAATGGATGAGTTAACACAAGAGTAAGGAGTGTAGCTATGGAAGAAAAAAGAGCGAGAGAGCGAGAAATTGTAAAGGTTAGTGTAATTGGAATTATTGCAAATGTACTGCTGGCGGCATTTAAAGCGGCAGTGGGGATGAGTGCCCATTCGATTGCTATCGTTATGGATGCGCTTAACAATATGTCGGATGCGGCGTCTTCTCTTATTACAATTATTGGTGCAAAATTAGCAGGGAGAGAAGCCGATAAAAAACATCCCTTTGGATACGGGCGTGTCGAGTATTTAAGTGCGTTGGTTATTTCCGTTATCGTTCTTTATGCCGGAATTACATCCTTTGTGGAATCGATAAAAAAGATTTTGCATCCGGAGACGCCGGATTATTCTTCCGTAGCCCTTATTATTGTTGCCGTTGCGGTTTTAGTGAAAGTTATATTAGGATTATTTACCAAGAAAAGGGGCGCGAATCTTCGCTCGGATTCGCTGGTAAATTCTGGTGAGGATGCCACCCATGATGCGGTTATATCGGCAACAACGCTGGTAGCAGCGGCGATCTATCTGATTTTTCATGTTTCGCTAGAAGCATGGCTTGGAGCCGCTATTTCCGTTGTAATTGTGAAAGCCGGAGTAGATATGATTAAAGACTCCATATCCACAATTCTGGGAGAAAGAGCGGACATCGATCTTGCCAGAGAACTGAAAAAATCCGTATTGGCATTTGATAATGTACAAGGAGTCTATGATCTGGTGCTTCATAATTACGGACCGGATACCTATCAGGGCTCGCTTCATATTGAGGTGCTGGATACATTTCCGGTAGACGAGTTGGACGAACTATTACGAACGATTACGTTAAAAATCTACAAGGAGCACAACATTCTCTTGACGGCAATTGGCGTTTATACGATTAACACAAAAAATCAAACGGCCAATGCGATGCGGGAAAAAGTAAGTGAATACGTGCATCGGGAAAAGAGTGTATTACAGATGCATGCATTTTACGTAAACGAAAAAAAGAAAACCTTGCGATTTGATTTGGTGATTAGCCTTGGGGAAAAGGATCGTTACGGACTGTATCAGAAATTGGTGGAAGGTGTGCAGGCACTGTATCCGGAATATACATTACAAATTGCTATGGATACGGATTTTACAGAAGAATAAGGGGTTTTAAAAAAACTTAAAGGAACTCTTTAATAAAAACTAAGAAATGTTATGCAAACTCTTGCGAAATGGGGTTGTTTTTTGGCGGTTTTCTAGCTATAATTACTATTGTGGCGAAAGCCAAAACAAAGAATAGACACAGAATAGGAATAGAAATTTCTTATTTTTTAAATGTAGTGAAAGGAGTTTACACATTATGAAGTACAATCGTACCTTTAACTTTTCTGCCGGTCCGGCTATGATGCCAGAACCAGTATTGGAAGAAATCAAAGAAGAAGTATTAAACTATCGCGGAAGTGGAATGTCCGTTATGGAGATGTCCCACAGATCCAAAGTTTTCCAGCAGATTCGCGATGAGGCGGAAGCTGATTTAAGAAAGCTTATGGGTATTCCGGATAACTATAAGGTACTTTTTGTTCAGGGTGGTGGAACATTGCAGTTTGCTATGGTTCCAATGAACTTAATGAAGAATGGAGTAGCTTGCTACGTTGAGACCGGTTCCTGGTCAAAGAAGGCAATCGCAGAAGCAAAGAAATACGGAGAGGTTAAGATTGTTGCATCTTCCAAAGATGAGAACTTCTCTTACATTCCGGATTGCTCTGACCTTGATATTCCGGACAATGCAGATTATGTATATATTTGTGAAAACGAAACAATCAATGGTACAACTTTTAACAAGTTACCAAACACCAAGGGCAAGGTATTGGTTTCTGACCAGTCCTCTATGTTCTTAAGCCGTCCATGCAATGTAGAAGATTATGGTTTGATCTGGGCTGGTGTTCAGAAGAACGTAGGACCTGCAGGTATGGCAGTTGTAATTATTCGTGAGGATTTGATTCGCGATGATTTAGATCCAAAGACACCAATATACATGAGCTATAAGACACATGCAGATGCAGATTCTTTATATAATACACCAAACTGCTGGGCAATTTACTGCTGTGGTAAAGTATTCAAATACTTATTAAACTTAGGTGGACTTGAGAAAGTTCAGAAAATGAATGAAGAGAAGGCGAAAGTTTTATATGACTTCCTTGATTCTTCTAAATTATTTAAAGGTTCTGTTCGCAAAGAAGACCGTTCCTTAATGAACGTACCATTTGTGACAGGTGATGCAGATAAGGATGCTGATGTTGTTAAGGCTTCAACAGAGGCAGGATTCAATAACTTAAAGGGACACAAGAGTGTTGGTGGACTTCGTGCATCAATCTACAATGCAATGCCGAAGGAAGGCGTTGAAGCATTGGTAGCTTTCTTGAAAGAGTACGAAGCAAAGAACGCATAAGAGTATTTTTGGACAGGCTCGCTAAGGAATATCCTTAGCGGGCGGTCGTTTTTTTCAGATTGATAGGTGTTTTAGGAGGAAAAAGACATGATAGCACGTATTTTAGTAACGGATGGAATGGATGCAGGAGCAATTGAAACATTAAGAAACGATGGATATGAAATCGTTGAGAAATTTTATGAGCCAGATGAATTAGGGGAAGCGTTACGCGATTTTGATGCAGTTATTATTCGTTCTGCAACCAAGATTAAAGAGCCACAGATTGATGCGGCAAAGGGAAGCAAGTTGAAATTGATCGTTCGTGCAGGTGTAGGTGTTGATAACATCGCTGTGAAATATGCAGAAGAAGCAGGAATCAAGGTTCGCAACACACCAAAATCCAGTGCAAACGCAGTGTCTGAGTTAGCATTTGCACATCTTTTCTCATGTGCACGTAATATCTCAATTGCAGGTCACACTATGAGAGAAGGAAAATGGGAGAAGAAAGCATACTCCAAGGGATTCGAATTGGCTGGAAAGACCATGGCAATCTTTGGATTTGGTAGAATTGGTCAGCAGGTTGGAAGAAAGGGTGTTGCACTTGGAATGAACATTCTTGCTTACGATCCATTTGCAGATAAGATGAAGAACTTAGAAGGCGAAATCGGAATGAAATTCGTTTCACAGGATGAAGCATTTGCAATGGCTGATATTATCACCATGTGTGCACCATCCGGAGAAAAGCCAATTGTTGACGCAGAAGGTATTAAGAAGATGAAAGATGGCGTTGTTATCATCAACGTATCCCGTGGTGCTAACATTGATGAGAAGGCATTATTAGACGGATTGAACAGCGGCAAAGTTAGGGCAGCAGGTTTGGATGTATGGTTAAGTGAAAAAGATCCAAACTGGGAGCTTGCAGGACATCCGGCAGTTTCCTGTACACCACATATCGGTGCAGGTACCAAAGAGTGCCAGGCAAGAATTGGTTTAGAGCTAATTGACGTAATCAAATCTACCTTTGAAGGCTAGGAGGAACATATGGCAGTAAGAAGTACAAAACCATGTAAAATGATGCTTCCAAAGGAAGGCGTCGATATGGCTAAATGGGCAGTAGTTGCCTGCGACCAGTATACATCCGAACCGGAATACTGGAAAGAAGTAAATGAATTTGTTGGGGATGCACCATCAACCGTAAGAATCACCTTGCCGGAAATTTATTTGGAGGGTGATGATGTTGCGGAAAGAACAGAGAAGATTAATGCAGAAATGATTCGTTATGAGAAGGAAGGCATTTTGCAGGAATTACCAAGCGGTATGATTCTTCTTGACCGTGAGACCGGACGCGTTTGCGGAAGAAAAGGTCTTATGATGGCGTTTGATTTAGAGGAGTATGATTATCATTTGGGATCCACTTCTTTGATTCGTCCAACTGAGAAAACAGTGGAAGAGCGTATTCCACCGAGACTGGCTGTTCGTAAGAATGCCTCTATGGAATTGCCGCATATCATGTTGTTAATCGACGACCCGGACAGAACCGTTATCGAACCGATTTACGAGAAGAGAAATGAATTTAAGAAGGTTTATGACGTAGAGTTAATGCAGAAGGGTGGACATCTTACCGGTTGGTTTATTCCGGAAGGAGACGTAACGGATAAGATTCAGGATGCACTTGATAAATTGGCAGACAGAGCTACGTTTAATAAGAAATATAACTTAGAAAAGGATTATCCAATCGTTCAGTATGCAACCGGAGATGGAAACCATTCCATGGCGACTGCAAAGGCAAACTGGGAGCGTATTAAAGAGGGATTATCCGAAGAAGAAAAGATGACTCATCCGGCACGTTTTGTATTGGCTGAGGTGGTTAATATCCACGATGAGAGTCTTGAAATTGAAGCAATCTATCGTGTATTATTTGGCGCTGATCCAGCAGATGTTGTAGAAGCTGCCAAAGCGTTCTTTGAAAAGAATGGTGGAAGTGTAGAAGAAGGCGAAGTTGCCGGTGCACAGGTATTTAAGTGGACAGCCGGTAAGAAGAAAGGTGTCTTCTCCGTTAAGAATTCAAAATGGGCAATGGAAGTTGCTACATTGCAGAACTTCTTAGATGACTATTTAAGCACCAGAAAGAACATTAAAATCGATTATATCCATGGATTGGATTCTCTTGCACAGCTTTCCGAACAGGATGGCAATATGGGATTCTATTTACCGGATCCTGCTAAAGCAGATTTGTTCCGCGGAGTAATTATTGATGGCGTATTGCCACGTAAGACATTCTCCATGGGCGAAGCACAGGAGAAGAGATTCTATATGGAAGCTCGTAAGATTGTAAAATAAACACTTGATTACAAAAGGGGGTTTCCGCTTCGCGCGCGCCCCCTTTTTGCGTATTTATATAAAGAAAGGAGAAGCGACATCGTCGTTATTGGGGAAAATGGAAAAAATACTGGAATGTGTACCAAATTATAGTGAAGGTAGAGATTTAGAGAAAGTAGAGAAGATTGTTGATTGCTTTCGTGGAAAAGAGGGCGTAAAACTTCTGGATTACAGCTCTGATGAGAGCCATAACCGTTCGGTAGTAACCGTTATTGGTGAACCGGAGGCTTTGAAAGCAGCTGTTGTAGAGTCTGTTGGAAAAGCAATCGAATTAATTGATATGACAAAGCACGAGGGACAGCATCCAAGAATGGGGTGTGTGGATGTTATTCCGTTTATTCCAATTCGTAATACTACGGTAGAAGATGCAGATGCCATAGCAAAAGAAACTGCAAAAGAAGCAGCAGAGAAATTCGGACAGCCGTTTTTCTTATATGAAAAATCTGCTACAGCTCCACATCGTGAAAACCTTGCCTCCATCCGTAAAGGACAGTTCGAGGGCATGGCTGAGAAGATGAAAGATCAGGATATGTGGAAACCGGATTTTGGACCGGAAACCATTCATCCAACCGGTGGTGTTACAGCAATTGGAGCAAGAATGCCGCTTGTAGCATTTAACATCAATTTGGATACCAGTGATGTTGAAATTGCAAGTGCAATTGCGAAGAAGATTCGCCACATTGGTGGAGGATATCGTTATGTAAAGGCAATGGGCGTTATGTTAGAGGATCGTAATGTTGCACAGGTATCTATGAATCTTACCAACTACGAGAAATCTGCAGTTTATCGTGTATTTGAAACCGTAAAGTTTGAAGCAAGAAGATATGGTGTCAATGTAATTGGAAGTGAAGTAATTGGATTGGTACCAATGGCAGCATTGATTGATGCGGCAGAATATTATTTGCAGATTGAAAACTTTGACATGAACCAGGTATTAGAAACCAGATTGTTCTAAAAGGAGACGGAAATATGAAAGACATGACATTAGAAGCATTTTGCGCGTTAACAGAGTCCAATGAACCGGCGCCGGGTGGCGGAAGCGTGGCTGCACTTGCAGGTGCACTTGCAGCATCTTTGGCGGGTATGGTTGCAAACTTAACCATGGGACGCGAGAAATACGCGGATGTAGAAGATGAAATGAAGGTAATGGAGGCATCAGCGAGTGCACTGTCCAAAGAATTATTGGATGGAATTTTAAAGGATTCAGAGTCCTTTAATGTATACATGGATGCGTTGAAACTCCCGAAGGGAACAGATGAAGAGAAAGCAGCTCGTAGGGAAGCTATGCAGGAAGGGTTAAAAGCAGCAGCTATTGTTCCGCTTGAAAATGCAAAGCTTGCTTATGAAGCAATGGATTACGCAGAACTTGCAGTTAAAAAAGGTAATCCGAATGCAGTTACCGATGGAAAAACAGCCATGATGATGGCACGTACCGCTGTTCTTGCAGCAGGCTACAACGTAAAGATTAACTTAGAGTCCATTAAGGATGAAGAGTTTGTGGCAAAAATGCGTGCTGAAATTGAATCCATTGAAGAAAATGCAATTCGTCGTGAAAAAGAGCTGTTAGGCTTATAATTTTTTTGGAATTAAAAGAGGGTGCTTATCCTAAGTAGATAAGTACCCTCAATTTGGTTCTAATTTAATTTATTGTGTTTGTGAGAACGATATTTTTCTTCGCAGTATTTGCAACGATAGATTTCCTTTTCTGCATCCGTGAGTAGGAAAATCTGGTCAAGTTCCTGCTCAATAGAGGTAATACAGCGAGGGTTCTTACATTTAATAATATTGCAAATCTGTTTTGGCAATTTTAATTTCTTCTTTTCAATAATCGTTTCATTTTCAATAACATTGACAGTAATGTTATGATCCAGGAAACCAAGAACATCTAAATCAATGCTACCAAGCGGACATTCCACTTTTAGAATATCTTTGCGTCCCATTGTCTGACTACATACGTTTGTAATAATAGCAATCGTGCAGTCCTTCATAGCTTTCAAATTTAAATCATTGTAAATCTGCAAAGCCATTCCGGCCTGAATATGATCCAATACATATCCCTCTTTAATTGCACCTACGTTAATCATACCTGTACCTCCAATAATGTAAGAATTAATGCCATACGGACATAGACGCCATACTGTGCCTGCTCAAAATAATTTGCACGATCATCAGTATCCACTTCAACAGATATTTCATTGACACGTGGAAGCGGATGCATAACAATCATATCGTCTTTGGCAAGTTCCATTTTTTTCGGGTCAAGAATGTAAAAGCCTTTCATACGGAGGTATTCCTCTTCGTTAAAGAAGCGCTCTTTCTGAATACGAGTCATATAAAGAATATCCAAATCTGCCATGGCATCTTCCAAACGTTCCACTTCCTTGTAAGGAATGTTATTTGCATCCAAAACCTCTTCGCGGATATAACTTGGTACACGCAGTTCCTCTGGTGAAATCAGCACAAAAGAAACATCTTCGTAACGTACCAGCGCCTCGATTAAAGAATGTACGGTACGACCGAATTTTAAATCACCGCATAAACCAATGGTAAGATGATCTAAACGACCTTTCTTCTGTTTAATTGTAAGTAAATCAGTTAGGGTTTGGGTTGGATGCTGATGACCACCGTCACCGGCGTTAATAACGGGAATTAATGATTTCTGGGATCCAACAAGTGGAGCACCTTCTTTAGGATGTCTGATAGCACAAATATCAGCATAACAGGAAATAACACGTATGGTGTCGGAAACACTTTCACCTTTCGCAGCGGAACTGCTACCGGCTTCAGAGAAACCTAACACCTGTCCTCCTAAACGTAACATTGCAGATTCAAAACTTAATCTTGTTCTTGTACTTGGCTCGTAAAAACATGTAGCCAAAATTTTGCCATCACACGCATGTGCATATTTGGCCGGATTCTTTTCGATATCATCTGCTAAGGCAAGCAGTGAATCAAGTTCTTTCACAGAAAAATCCAGCGGACTCATTAAATGACGCATATTCGTCCTCCTTATGTATAAAGTTTTTTCACAAGATGCCGGGGTGGTTTTGGGTGCCGCCCTTAGGCATTTTGAACATTATATACTACGTTTTTTTCGGTGTCAATACCTAAATTGTACCGTTTAAAGGACATAATTTTTCGTATAATGGCATCAGAAAGGGCGAAAAATCGCGAGAAATCGGACAAAAAAGGAGTGAAAAATATGAAAAAAATTTGTGAAAAATGGAAGGAAAAAATGGAAGATTTTTTTATTGCAGGATTGCAGTCAGCGGGGGCGCTTTTACTTATGATGCGAATTCTTGGCAAACGTTTAGAAGCGGTGGATTGCATATTACCGATTGCCTTGCTTGTGCTTTTTACCATGTTATTTTGGTTATTGGCAAAGCGCAATCAGATGGAAAAGTATGAGGAGCAGAGACTGTAACACAAACTTGCCTAGCGTGTGTCAATGTGCTATAATTTAGCGTGGTATAGTTTGAGAAAGGTAACATGTTAGGAGGCCTAGAGTGAAGAATTTACGAGTGAGAAGTTTGGCACTTTTGTTGGGAGCAACATTGGTTTTGGGAAGTGTAGGGTGTCAACAGACTTCGAAAACAGTTGGGCAGGAGAAGAAACAACGTCCGTTGGTGATTGGGTGTGAGTATTTAGGAGAACAGTTTTCTCCATTTACCGATACCGTTCGAAATAGCTCCGAGGTAGTCGATTTGACGCAACTTTATTTGATGACCACGGATCGAATGGGAAATTTGATAAAAAATGGTATTGAAGGAGAGAAGTCAGAGTATGAGGGCCGGAATTACAGGTATTTCGCGCCGGCAAATGTATCAGTTAAGTATGATGAGAATGATAAGATTACAACATATACTGTGAAGCTGCGTGAAGACTTGAAGTTCAGTGATGGCGAGCCGGTAACGGCAGACGATGTCATTTTTTCTTACTATGCATACTTAGATCCATCCTATACCGGATCGCGCTTATTAAATTCATTCCATATTGTGGGACTTGAAAATTACCGTATGAATTCCACTGCGGCAGAGGGAATTAACATCGAACCCAATGAAGTAAATGCGTTGATGAAGCACCCTACCAAGTCAATGAAGGCGCGTATAAAGAAGTTTATACGAAAGATTCTTTCCGAGGAATATGCATGGTGTAAAGATGTATATCTTGAGAAGGGGTATAAGTCGGCTGAGAAAATGTTCTTAGATTATTACAACCTAAAAACGAATTATAGGGGAACGGATGCTGCGAAGATTGTGGATGAAGTTGCTGCGCAGTATGGATACAATTACCAGACGCTTGCAATTCACTATAATGGTGAGGAGGCCTATTTTGACGAACAGATTCAGCAAATGGCATATGACGAGCTGTATAGCATTGCGGTGAAGAAGGCGAATGGAGAAGAGGTGCACAACATTGAAGGCATAATTCGTAAGGATGATTATACGGTGCAGATTCAGACAAAGGGGTTTGAAGCATCTGCCATTTATTCTATTTTGGGCATTCCCATTACGCCACTTCATTACTACGGAGATGTTTCCAAATACGATTATGAGAAGAATAAATTTGGTTTTTCACGTGGAAAGCTGAATTCTGTAGTAGAAAAGAAACATGCGCCACTTGGAGCGGGACCGTATGTATTTAAGAAATCCGAAAATGGAAAGATTTACTTAGAAGCAAATCCGTATTACTACTTAGGAAAACCAAAGATAGAGAACCTTGAGTTAGTTGAGGTGAAAGAGACAGAGTTGGTGAAGAAGATTCGTAACAAAGAAGTGGATGTAGGTGAGATGTCCGGTTCGGTTTCTTGTTTTGAGGATGTGCGTCAGGTGAATGCAAACCGGGAATTGACCGGAGACGTCATTACATCTTCATTGGTTGATTATAAGATCTATGGCTATATTGGAATCAATGCGGATAAGGTTTGTATAGATTCGTCACCGGGTTCGCAGGCATCAAAGGCATTGCGTAAGGCGTTTATGACTCTTTTTGCAGTTTATCGTCAAACCGGAGTGGACGAATACTATGGAGAAGCGGCTACGGTATTGGAATATCCAATTGAAAGCAGTTCATGGGCGTCGCCGCAAGAGACGGATAAAGGATATATGCCGGCGTTTGCGGTAGATGGAAACGGACATGCCATTTATTCTGAATTTATGAGTGTGAAAGAGAAATATAAGGCGGCGAAAGAAGTAGCAAAGGAATACTTTATAGAGGCCGGCTATGAATATGATGAGGCAACGGATAAATTTGTGTCAGCACCCTATGGAGCAAAGATGGAATATGCCATCTACATTCCGGCGGAGGGAAAAGGAATTCATCCGGATTATGAGATTTTACGCAATACGCAAAAAGCATTACGTTCGCTTGGCATTACCTTGACGATTAATGATGTTGAGGATGACAATGAGATGTGGAATCGTCTCGAGAGCGGCGAAATTGAAATGTGGTGTGCTGCATGGGAAAGCGGAGTGGATCCGGACATGTATCAAAAGTATTATAGCAAGAATACCGGTAGCAATTATTATCATATTAAGGATAAGAGCTTAGATAAGCTGATTATGTCAGCCAGAAAATCGGATGACCAGGAGTACCGGAAGACAATTTATAAGGAATGTATGGACATACTTCGCGATTGGGGTGTGGAATTACCGGTATACCAGCGACAGAATTGTACCTTGTTCTCTACAGAACGGATTGATTTGAATTCTTTACCGTTGAACGCAACCGCTTATTACAATTGGGTGAATGAAATCCATTTGTTAGAAATGAATTAAGGTTGATTCTGATGATGAAAATGGGTATAATAGCATAAGAAACGTATCTTTGGAGGAATAGTATGAAACGAAATCATAGATGGATAGGATGGTTGTCAGCATTTTTTGTTTTATGTCTGGCAATGCTTCCGGGAAATGCAATGTTTTCGCAGGCTGGCGCAGGACGAATGGTTCTGGGACTAAGTGCGAACTCTGTTGCTGTCGGCGATAAGATTACGGTATATATCTCTGCAAAGGATGCACAGAATGCATCGGTACAGGCGGATATGACAATTACGTATAATACAGCGGTATTTGAATATGTTTCCTGTAATGCGCAGGGCGCTTCGAACAGCGGAGGCACCGTTACAGCATCCGGCAGTAGTATTAGTGTGACTTTTAAAGCGATTTCTGAGGGTGAGTGCCGCGTTGTTGCAAATGGAAAGAGCGGAGGCGGAGAATTAACAGCTGGAGGTGTTCGAATTCCTGCGACGGGTGGAAATGGTAATTCAGAACCTGCAGAGGAGCCAAAGGAAGAGCCGAAAGAAGAACCGAAAGAAGAACCGAAGGAAAAGCCGGCGGACAAAGGTGCAACATTTGAAATTGAACATACAACTTATAAGGTGTCATCGGACTTTGATAATGAATTGTTGAATCTTGGGTTTGAGAAAGTGGAATTGACAGTTCAGGATACAAAGGTTGAAGGATTACAATATCCAGAGCCGAAGTTCGTGGTTTTGTTTTTAGTCGATGCAAATGATGATAGCCGCAATGGATATTATCTATACGATGAAACCACAGGAAAAGTATGTCCGTATTTGGGATACACTATGGGAAACAAGACAAAGAATGAACAGTCTGCGGGCGAAGGGTCCGATGCTGCATATACCAGACTTAGAAAACAGTATGATGAATTGAAAGAGAATAATCGGAAGATGATGCTCGGCATGATGATTGGTGTTGTTGTTTTGGTACTTGTTTTTGTAAATGTACTTATTTTTCGACGTATTAATCGTCAGGTTGACGAAGAGTATGGTCTGTTTGAAGAAGGCTATGAGGATGTGTTTGATGACCATATTGCCATTGAGAAACAGGGTGAGTATCTTGCGGCAAAAGCAGGGAGCGAAGCAGCACGGGAGAAGGAAGCGAGCGTGAAGAAGGAAGAAGAGCAAAAGCTGGCGCAAGAAGTGGAGAAAATTCGCGCGAAAGCAAATGTAGATTCCGAACCTGCGAAAGCGCAAACACCAGGAAAAGAATCAGACGATAGTCTGGAATTTATAGATTTTGAGGACTTGTAGGAAACTACAAGTCTTTTTCCTAAAATGACAGGAGGAGTGTATCTATGAAAAAAGCATATACGAAAAAAGCAGAAAAGGCATTGAAATTAGCAGAACAGGCATCAAAGCAAATGCACCATCTATTTGTCGGAACGGAGCATATTTTGCTTGGCTTATTGCAGGAAGGCAGTGGTGTTGCATACAGTGTTCTTAGCGCACAGAAGTTGGATGCAAAACAGTTGGCACATTTGATGGAAGAACTGATTGCACCGACAAGCAATGTCACATTGAAAGACCGGGAGGGTTATTCGCCGGGAGCCGTAGGGGTGCTAAAGGCTGCAGAACTAGAGGCAGATCGCTTTCATGATGAGCAGATTGGAACGGAGCATATTTTGCTTGCAATCGTAAAAGAACCTGACTGCGCAGCGGCGAGATTATTGAATACGTTGGGAATTAACGGACAGCGTATTTACACAGAAATTCTCACGGCAATGGGAATAGAAGGAAATTTGTTCAAAGAAGAGTATGCAGGCAAGGCAGGAAAAAAACAGGAGCCTGGAATCCTGGAACAATATTCAAGAGACCTCACGGCTTTGGCGGCAGAAGGAAAATTGGATCCGGTAATTGGTCGTAGAGAAGAAATTCAAAGAGCGATTCAGATTCTTAGTAGACGTGGAAAGAATAATCCATGTCTGATTGGAGAACCCGGCGTTGGAAAAACTGCAATTGTAGAAGGCTTGGCAACGATGATTGTTAACGGAATGGTTCCGGAAACAGTGAAAGGAAAACGCTTGTTAAACCTGGATTTATCAGGTGTTGTCGCAGGAACAAAATATCGTGGTGAGTTTGAGGAGCGAATCAAGCGAATTTTAAAAGAAGTAAAGGATGATGGGGATGTAATTCTGTTTGTGGATGAAATTCACACCATTATCGGTGCCGGAGGGGCAGAAGGAGCAATTGATGCGTCCAATATCTTGAAACCATCCCTGGCAAGGGGCGAAATTCAATTGATCGGGGCCACCACCATGGAAGAATACAGGAAATATATTGAAAAAGATGCGGCATTAGAACGTCGTTTTCAACCAATCATTGTGGAAGAGCCGTCGCTTGAGCTGGCGATTGATATATTAAATGGCGTAAAGCATAAATATGAAGAGCACCATAAAGTAGAGATTACAAAAGAGGCCATTGAAGCAGCGGTAAAACTGTCGGCACGCTACATTAACGATCGAAATCTACCGGATAAAGCGATTGATATCATTGATGAAGCTGCAAGCAAGGTGAAACTTTTGCAGGTGAAGGTGCCGGAAAATCGAAATGAATTAGAGCAGGAGATTGCTCGATTGCAAGAAGATTTTGAAGAAGCCTTGATGTATCGCCATTTTGAGGAGGCATCCCTGGTAAAGGCGCAACGACAACAGAAGGAAGAAGAGTTAGAAAAACTGGATAAGCGTCTGGCTCGAAAGAAGAAATCGCCAAAGGCAGTCGTAACGGAGGAAGAAATTGCGGCGATGGTATCCGATTGGACGAAGGTGCCGCTGAAACGGTTAGAGGAGAAGGAAAGTGCTCGACTGGAGAAATTAGATAAAATATTGCATCATCGAGTTGTGGGACAGGACGAAGCAGTCTCGGCAGTCGTAAGGGCAGTGAAACGTGGAAGAGTAGGACTTAAAGATCCTAACAGACCAATCGGCTCTTTTTTGTTCTTGGGTCCGACGGGTGTAGGAAAAACGGAGTTAAGTAAGGCATTAACGGAAGCGCTGTTTGGCACGGAAAAATCGTTGATTCGTGTTGATATGTCAGAGTATATGGAAAAGCACAGCGTATCGAAGATGATTGGTTCGCCGCCAGGATATGTGGGATATGATGAGGGCGGACAGTTATCGGAGAAGGTGCGTAGAAATCCATATGCGGTTATTTTGTTTGATGAAATTGAAAAAGCCCATCCGGATGTGTTTAACATCTTATTACAGGTATTGGATGACGGACACATTACAGATGCACAAGGACGTAAGGTTGATTTTAAGAATACCTTGATTATTATGACATCGAATGCAGGGGCACAAGCGATTATTGCGCCGAAAAGTCTTGGATTTGCGTCAGTACGTGATGAGAAGAAAGACTATGAGACCATGAAGAATGGTGTAATGGAAGAAGTAAAGAGAATATTTAAACCGGAGTTTTTGAATCGTATTGATGAAATAATTGTCTTCCATGCATTGAACATGGAACAGATGAAACAGATTGTCACGATTCAAACAGCGACATTGATTAAACGTTGCAAACAGAATATGAACATTGCGCTGACTATTACGTCCGGGGTAAAAGAGTATATAGTGAAAACTGCCTATGACCAGAAATATGGCGCGAGACCTTTAAAACGAATGATTCAAAAGAAAATAGAAGATCCGCTTGCAGAAGAAATTCTCACTGGAAAGGTAAAAGCGGGGGATGCAGTTGTTCTTGGAATTCAGAAAGAAAAATTAGCGTTTAAAGTAAAAAAGTAGCAACCTGTGAGAATTTCATTAAATCTAATTAAAGTGCTGGAAATTCTAAAAAAGGTAGTTTATAATGAGAATACACGCAAGAGTCATTGGACTACAAGGAGGATAAAAATGTCAGTAGTGAAAGAATTAATCCGTACCGAGAAGACCGGTGAAATTAGTTTCGGAAATTATGAATTGGAAACAAAGGCGAAACTGGATGATTTTAAATTTGGTGGAGATATTTACAAGGTTAAGACTTGTAAGGACATCACGAAATTAGAAAAGAACGGATTATTCGTTTATGAATCAGTTCCTGGAACTGCTGTTACAGGACTGTGTGAGACGGCAGAGGGAGTTAAGTTTACAGTAGAAGGAGCAACCGATGCACAGATTACTTTAGAGCTTATGGATGATGCAGAATATGCCATTAATATCAATGGTGAGGATGCAGGCGTCATGAAGACAGGATTAGGCGGAAAGGTAACCATCGGTGTTGAGCTCAGCGAGGGAGAACAGTCTTCCGTAATTGTAACAAAGAAGTAAACAAGAAATCAACAATCCGGCCTTATGGCCGGATTTTGTTGGTTATGAAGGGAACATAGCGTAAAAGATGAAAGGGGAATAAGATGGCGAAAGCGAAAACAACTGTGTTTTTTTGCCAAAACTGTGGGTATGAGTCCTCGAAATGGATGGGACAATGCCCGGCATGTAAAGAATGGAATAGTTTTGTAGAAGAACGAATCACAAAGAGTAGTAAAGATACAAAGGCACGAATTAGAGATACCGTGGCACTGCCGATTACGGAAGTGAAAAGTGAGGAACATAGAAGAAAATCAACCGGAATAAAGGAACTCGATCGCGTGTTAGGCGGAGGGTTGGTGAACGGATCGTTGCTGTTAGTCGGTGGAGATCCGGGAATAGGAAAATCTACGTTATTACTGCAGGTATGTAAGAATTTAGCGGCGAATGGAACGAAGGTGCTATATATTTCCGGAGAAGAGTCCATGCAGCAGATAAAAATGCGTGCAGACAGAATAGGAGAATTTAGTACCAAACTATCACTTTTTTGCGAAACATCGCTGACATTGATTGAGGAGACTATTGCGCATGAAAAACCGGAGGTTGTCATCATTGATTCTATTCAAACGATGTATGGAGAAGAAGTCAACAGTGCACCTGGAAGTGTCTCGCAAGTCAGAGAAGCGACCAATACCTTTATGCAAATTGCAAAGGGACAAGGGGTGACAATATTTCTTGTTGGACATGTGACAAAAGAAGGGGTTGTAGCAGGTCCGCGTGTCCTGGAACATATGGTGGATACAGTGTTATATTTTGAAGGAGATCGACATGCGTCCTATCGTATATTGCGTGGTGTAAAGAATCGATTTGGATCTACGAATGAAATCGGAGTGTTTGAAATGCGGCAAGAAGGATTGCGAGAAGTGGAAAATCCTTCAGAATTTATGTTGGAGGGACGTCCGAAGGATGCGTCCGGTTCGGTAGTGGCTTGCTCTATGGAAGGGACACGACCGATTCTTCTTGAGGTGCAAGCACTTGTATGTCAAAGCAATCTTGGAATTCCAAGAAGAACAACCGTAGGCGCGGAATTGAATCGTGTTAACCAGCTTATGGCGGTATTAGAAAAAAGGGCAGGCTTTCATTTGGGAAACTGTGATGCGTATGTAAATATAGCCGGTGGGATGCGTATGGTGGAGCCGGCAATTGATTTGGCAATCGCCATTGCAATTGTGACAAGCTACAAAGACCGCGTTATGCAAGAAGGAACAATTTGTTTTGGAGAAATAGGATTAAGCGGTGAAGTGCGTTCTGTTACGATGGCAGAACAACGCGTGCGTGAGGCAGCAAAGCTAGGCTTTACTCGCTGCATATTGCCAGCATCAAATTGCAAAAACCTTCCGGTTGTGGAGGGAATAGAAATTGTTGGAATTGCTTCCGTGCGGGATATACTCTCATTGTGTACAAAGTAAAAAGAAAAGTAGAAGCATTATTAAGCATCTTCAGTACGATTGAAGTACTGAGGATGCTTATAGTATGGGTGCAAGGAAAGTGAAGCAAAGCGATTTACAAGACATCGGAAGGCAGACGAAGTGGGAGTACAAAAGAATTTAAAAAAAATGAAAAAAAGTGTTGACATAGATGGTCAAAGATGATATTATATAACACGTCGCTGATGACAAGACAAAAAACTTCAGAAAGCGACAAAAAATAATTTAAAAAAGTTGTTGACAAAGCAGCTAAGATGTGATAAGATATAATAGTTGCGGCGCGGAACTGATAAACAGTCCGGAAACAACAAAGAACCTTGATAATTGAACAGTGAGACAACCTTGAAAAGATTCTAAGAGAATATTTTTTAAGAACGTTTCGAGAAAATCGAAACCCAAACAAACAGTAATCTTTGGATTATAAAGCTAGCAAGTAATTGTTAGGATAAACTTTTATTAGAGAGTTCGATCCTGGCTCAGGATGAACGCTGGCGGCGTGCTTAACACATGCAAGTCGAACGAAGCACCTGCTTACGATCCCTTCGGGGTGACGAGCTTGTGACTGAGTGGCGGACGGGTGAGTAACGCGTGGGTAACCTACCGTATG
>FOXT01000022.1 GCA_900115795.1 Lachnospiraceae bacterium XBB1006
ATAATCGCTTGTGGTTCTATTTTGGTTCTAAAAGTTTTCTGGTATCCATGCGCAAATGAAATCATGTGGGATAATGAAACGAGGGCGGGGTATGGGATAAACCTTGTGTAAGGTAGAAGATGAGTGAATAAACACATAATTATATAATCAAAAAGAGGAATCAGAAAAGAGCTGTGCGAATATAGGTTGAATTTGTGAATGAGATGTGATAGAATAAGGCTATCTTTGCATGACAAAAAAATAATTTACAGGAGGAGTAAAACATGAAGTCATGGAAAAGATTGACTGCAGCTGCACTCGCAGTAGCTGTTGCAATGTCCGGGTTAGGAATAACCGGAAACGTATGGAAGGGAAAACTTGCGCATGGCGATGATGGTTATCCAAGCTATGCAATGGAGGAACATTGAGCAAAGTATGCTCAAATCTAGACGAAGACAAAATTTATAGGATGGTGAAGGGATGGAAAAAATAAAACTAGCGGATAAGCGTACAGCAATCGTTTTGGGGGCATTTTTAATCTGTGTGATAGCGGGTGTTGTTTTTGAAAAAGTATTTGTTGTAAGTGGTGTGGATGCAGCGAATATTCGTTGGAGTTACAATACGTTAACGCGGACATTGAGATTTGAGACCACAGAGAAAAGTGAAAGAAAAATGCAGAATTATGACGCGTGTGGAGATGATGAATATAGTTCCGGCGCACCATGGTGGAAATACAAAAATAAGTGTAGACATGTTGCGTTTGGGGATGGCATCGTACGTGTTGGAGAGCTAACATGTTCGGGTTTTGAAAAGCTAGAGAGCGTTTCTTTTTCTGATGACGTACAAGAAATAGCATTTGAAGCATTTTCTATGTGCAAAAATCTGGATTCTGTCCATTGTTCGAACGGAATTAAGAAAATTTGCGTTGATGCGTTTGAAGAATCCGGATTAAAGAGTGTTAAACTAAATGAAGGTCTTAAGGCAATAGAGCGAGGTGCTTTTTATTCAACGGAGATAAAAGAAGTTATATTTCCGAATTCGGTAGAGGAATTGGGCGAAGGTGCATTTATGCGATGTGATTACTTGGAGAAAGTCAGAATATCTAAGGGTATAAAGACCATTGGAGAGAAAGTTTTTTTTGAGTCATATGCGCTAAAGAAAGTTAAGATTGAATCGAAAAATATTATAGAGGTATCGGATGCTGCATTTGAAGAAATGAATCCTGAGGTAGTCGTCGAAGTTCCTAAAGAAAAATACGACGAATACAAGGAAATGCTCTACACCCATGGCTTGCCCGAAACTGCCAAGGTAGTTGCCTATTGATGGGAATCTCGTTGGCGCCAAAATGGCGTCAAAAATTCCTGAAAAAGAAAATACGGCATGAAAAACAGCCCCAACCCCGGGAAATCTGCAGAAACGATAGCCTTCCGGGAGTTAGGGCTGTTGATGAAAAAGCTGCTTTTACCTTTATGCCAGCGCTTTTCCAAGGTCCTTGCAGGCATCCAAATCGGAATCCGCAGGTGCGTTATTAGCGGTAACGCTGTCACATACCAGATTCATTCCGGCACTGCGGCAGGTATCCTCCCAATTACGCATCCATTCACCGTCACCCCAGCCAAAAGAGCCGAAGAGGGCAGATTTCTTTCCGTTTAAAGCACTTAAACAGCTTGTAAACATTGGCTCAAATTCACTTTCTTCAAGGACTTCGGCCCCCATTGCCGGGCATCCGAAAGCGATAGCGTCATATTCTGCAACTTTGTCGGCAGTAAACTGAGCGGCAGTGCACATATCGCACTCTGCACCAGCTCCCTTTGCCCCTTCGCATACGGCATAGGCCATGCTTTCTGTATTTCCGGTACCGGACCAATAAACTACAGCAACTTTACTCATTGCTTCTCCTCCTTTAAACTAATCGTTTAATTTTACAACAAGTCGGTCGAATTCACAGTTTTTGCGAAAACAATCGCAATATACTCTGGAACATTTGTCATAGAGAGCGAAGGTTTTTAACGCTTTTTCTTCGTCGTAGTATACCTTCCAGGTTCCCACAAATTTGGCGTCGCGAGCTTTATTTTTAATAAATGCCTGAACATCCTTGGGTGGATATCCTAGAAAGAGACCAATTTCGTGAGGGAATTTTTCTGAAGCGTTTACACGATAAATCATGTAGTTTACGCACTGGTCCATATGGTCTGTAGGATAGCCAAGCTCTTGCAAAATTTTTTTTGCCAAAGGGTGGTTCAAGTCTCTTGTCAAATTCTTTGGGCGATACATGTAGATTAAAATTCGCTTTTCCATAAATTTAATTGGCAGAATACGCAACCCCTTCGGCACCAAAATATTATTGAGGCGTTTTAAGCTTGCGGTAAAATCCTCCCGGTCTTCTATGGGGCAGGTAAAGAGTGATGCAGTTTTTAAACCGGCCATAGTCGGCGAACAATGTAATACTACTAAATCTTCAGACATGACGTATTCCTTTCTTACTTCGTTAGACACGACTAACTTGATAAGGTTAGTTTACACTAACCGAATGGATATGTCAACTTATTTGTGAAAAAAATTATGAAAAGGGAGCAAAAAATGTAGGATAAGTGTATAATGAGAGAAAATAATGCATGAGAGGAAATAGAAATATGAAACATAAAACAATATGGATTAGAATGATAGCCAGTGCAGTGGTGGCAGGTCTTTTGCTTGGGATGACCACAATACCGCAAGCGCAGGCGAAAAAGAAGTTTGCTTATCAATATGGTGTTTTTCTAAATGCGGAGCCAAAGGACATTCCAAAACTTAGGAATTACGAGAAGGTTGTGATTGATGCACAATATTTTTCAAAGAAACAGGTGGAAAAGTTAAAGAAAGATGGTCACAAGGTGTACAGTTACATTAATCTTGGATCGGTAGAGAAATTTCGGCCGTATTATAAGGACTATGAAGACATTACCCTTTCCGTCTATGAAAATTGGGAAGACGAGCGTTGGGTAGATGTGTCACAAAAGCGATGGCAGAAGTTTATCGGAACGACGTTGGCGAATCGACTTAAGAAAAAGGGCGTCGATGGATATTTTGTGGATAATGTGGATGTATACTATCATTATCATACAAAGAAAATTTTTAATGGAGTAACGGCTATTTTAAAGCAACTGAAGAAAAAGGGGAAGGTTATTGTAAATGGTGGCGATGCGTATGTGCGCACCTACGGGAAAAAATATCATACCTTAAAGCCGATTTTACATGGCGTAAATCAGGAGACGGTGTTTAGTGCCATTGATTTTGAAAATGATTGGAAGTTAATCAGGAATGATCCGGAGAATCGAGCGTATTTCCAGGATTACGTGAAGTTTATAAAGAACTTGAAGAGGAAAGTGTATTTGCTTGAGTATACGGATGATGCAGCATTGATAAAGAAAATTAAAAAGTTCTGCAAAAAGCATGGATATAACTACTATATCACGAATGATCCGGAACTTGGCGTGTAAGTGAAAAGGAGTAATGGATGAAACCGAAAATTGAGTTGGTTCCGTATTATCCCAATTATGAGGAGACCCTGGTTTGGTATCAGGATGTTGCATTGGTGAAACAGGTGGATAATGAGGAGGAACCGTATACAGAAGAAAAATTAAAGCGGATGTATGAATATCTTGATCAGCATGGTGCACTTTTTTATATTGCATACAACGGAGAAGTAGTGGGTGATATCAGTGTGGGGGATAACCACGAGGTTGGGATTGTAATCCGACGGGAGTACCAGAACCTTCACATCGGTAGACGGGCTATGGAGTTATTAATTGAATGGGCGAGAAAAGCGGGGCATGACCGTATGGATGCTCAGATTTATAGTTTTAATGAACAGAGTCGGAAGATGTTTATGGGAGTTGGTTTTTGGCAGGTTGCCAGGGAATTTTATACGTTTCCGCTTGTGGATTACACAGAAATGATGATAGAAACAAAGGATTTGTGGCTGAAAAAAGGAAAGATGGAGGATGCAGAGGGGATTTACAAGAATTTGTGGAGGCATGCAGAATCGGCGAGGTTTATGCTTTGGGAGCCGAGTCATTCTGTAGAAGAAGCAAAGGAACGGATGTTACGTACTATAGCATTTCAGAAACGTTCAAAATATGCATTTTTTATCTATGAAAAGAAAAGTGGGGAGCCTATTGGATTTGCCAATATGGAACAGATTGGAAGGGGAACCTATCAGGAGCGTGGAGTAGCATTGGGACCGAAGTTTGTGGGAAAAGGATATGGAAAGCAGGTGCTTAGTGCGTTGGTAAATGCGGCTTTTGCAGATGGCGGAAAAGAATTCTGGGCGATGCACCGACAAGAGAATATTCCATCAAGAAAGGTTCAGGAAGCATGTGGCTTTGTATTTGACCATACGTCGGAGGAACTGACGGATCCGCGAACAGGGGAACGATATCAGTTAGATTATCGCGTGAAGCGAAGCTAATATACACACTTTTAACGAATTATGGGAGCAGAGGGCTTGTCTCTGCTCCCGTTTTCTACTATAATGAAAGAAAAAAGGAGAGCCGTCATGGAGTTTGATGTATATTACTATGAGAATTATGCACATACGCCGGCATATAGCGAAAATCCGCGTTGTGTAATGGCGCAGGAAGATGTGTTTGCGTTCCTGACGGAGATTTTGGAGAAAGAGCCTTATAGTTTGGCGGTAGAAGATTGCTTAAAGGCAGAATTGTTAGAGCAATTGATACACATTGGTGTATTACGGCAGCAGGACGGAAAGATTGGTTTTGGATGTCCTGTTTTTGTAGAAAAAGATTATGAGAATCTCCAGTGGCTGTCGCGGCAGGCTGCACTTACCATTGTGGATGCACTTGCATTGCGATGGGGAAGTTTGCGACGATTGATAGGAGAAATTGACAACGGATTTTCGGATAAGGTGAATTTGTATCACCTGTTATGTGGGCAGATTTTTGATGGATATATGTTTCAATTTCTGGAAGAAGAGGGAGCAGTGACAACATCGAAAATGCAGCCGAGTGGATTGGACTATCTTATGATTCTCTATGAAAAATCCGCTAAATTACAAAAGTATAGCAATGGTCTTTTGTGTTCCTATAATCGACTGGCTACTACGAAAGGGGTTTTTTCTTCCTTCGGGGATGGAGATGGAAATCGACGAGATTTTTATCGGCATTTGCGAAGAGCAGAGACCGGAACGCTGAGCGCAGAGGAGCAAGGGATACGTATTCCGGATCGCGAGGTGCTGGCAATGCAGTATGAACGTTTGCTGGATGGATATGACGTGGCGCAGACTTACAAAGAAATATTTAATTACTTTGGTTATGCCCAAAATGGAGTGCCGAGTGTGCCGGTATATGATAAGGGGGCGCGCTGCGTGGTAGAGGCCATGTACGAAGATATTTTACCGGATGTAAAAAAGCCGATTCTTGCTGCAATTTCAGGAATTCAAGATTGCAAGGAGTTGATGGCAAACCGACATCAAGTGCCGGTGAAGGATACGGCGAATGAGTTGTATCATCTGATTTTTGGTGAAGTGAATGAGCAGCTGGTACGTCGAGGATTTGTGGAGAGACCGGTGTATCACGAAGCGGGCGGACGGTATTTACAATGTTATGAACGTGCATAATAGGGCGGTGTGGATAGCACCGTCCTTGACTTTATGCAGATAATTGCGTACAATTAAATGAATAGTAGAAGATATGGGAGGAATGAATTATGGGCAATAAATATGATATTTTGAAGTTGGAAAATCAAGTGTGTTTTCCATTGTATGCTTGTTCGAAAGAAGTTGTTAGGAAATATAAGCCAATGTTGGATTCACTGGATTTGACCTACACCCAGTACATTACCATGATGTTAATGTGGGAGTATGAGAATTTAAGCGTGAAGCAGCTTGGAGAGCGGTTGTATTTGGATTCCGGAACGCTGACTCCGGTGTTAAAGACGCTAGAGAAGAAGGGGTATGTCAGTCGTAAGCGAGATAAAAAAGATGAGCGCGTGGTAATGGTGAGCGTAACGAAAAGCGGCATGGATTTGCGTGAAAAAGCATTGGAGGTGCCGATAAAAATGGGACAGTGCATTAGCCTTACCAAGGAAGAGGGGCAGCAGCTGTATCAGCTTTTATATAAATTGTTGAAAAATAGCTAATTTTTCACAAAAAAATACGAATTTTCGTGTACACTTAATCTATATTAGACGAAGAGGGGGATTAACTATGAGCAACTTTAACCTGACCAAAGACCAAATCGATGAGTTGAGCGAAATTGCAAATATTAGTATGGGAAATGCTGCCACCAATTTGAGCATTATGGTGAATCACCGTGTGGATATCACAACCCCTATATTTAGCATCATAAATCGTAGTGAAGCGCTTGATGATTATGAAAAAACCTGCATTTTTGTACAGGTTCATTATGTAAAAGGATTAAGTGGTAATAATGTTTTTATCTTGAAGGATAAAGACGTATTGTGTTTAACGGATTTGATGATGGGCGGATCCGGGGATAATTTGGAAGGCGAAGTAACGGATCTTCATTTGTCGGCAATTTCTGAGGCCATGAATCAGATGATGGGACGAAGTGCGACTTCTATGGCGGAGATGCTTGGTGTTCCGGTGGATATCAGCACACCGGTATTGAATGCCATTGACGTGGATTCGGTTAAGAATTTTGAAAAAATGTTTGAATCGCAGCTTGATAAGTTTGTAAAGATTTCTTTTAAAATGCGTGTTGGTGATATTTTGGATTCTTCTATGGTGCAACTTTATCCGGTACAGTTTGCGGAAGAGATGTGTGAGAAGTTCAACCTTAACAAAAAGGATGACTAATATATTTTAAGAGGTGAATTGCAATGAAAAATCGAAAAGGAAATTTTTTTCAATCAATTTCTTTTCAAAACATGTTGATTTACGGACTGATCCTGATTGCATTTATTGTATATTCGATAGTATCAAATAATGCCATGGATTCTCTCGTATCAAGCGCAACGTCTGCAAGCGTAAACCAGTTTAAACTACAGACTTATGAGGCTGGGTTGCGGCAAAACCTGGTGCATATATCTGCGGAGATTAACAGGAACCTGGGAAGATGTGAGGCGGGACAAAAGGTGCCGGCAGAGGATTTTGCAGATTTTGATATGTACATAGAGCAGATAGAACATTATTTGGATGACTTGGATGGAAGTATTTTGGTTTCTCAGGCATCGGATGGAGCCGCAATCGCGAAGGATGTACGTGAAAAAGTGGAAGCCTTTGTGGATGGGGCGAAGCAAATTAAGGATTTTGTGGTGAAGGACGACTTAAAGGGTGCCATTGGCTATGTTACCACCGGCTATGGCGCGAGTTTAGTGGCAGCAAATGAGTCACTGGACAAGGTAGAGGAGTCCGTTGATGGTTTGTCTAAGAATGTCGGAAACTATCTGGAAGGACAAAAAGTAAACGCGGAAAAGACAGGATATCTGGTACTTGGCGTTGTAATTGTTTTAATTCTGATTAGTTATCTGCTTAGTCACATTCGAATTAATAAAGCAATTGTGAATATTTCAAATGATCTTAGACGTATTGTTGAGGACATTGATGAGGGAAAAGGAGATTTAACCGCAAGGGTGAATTCCAAAACCAAAACGGAGCTGGCGCTAATTACCAGCTGCATCAATCAGTTTATTGAAACGTTGCAAGGGGTTATCAAAGATGTAAAAGATGGAGCGGAGGTCTTGAATGCTTCTTCTGATAGTGTTTTGGGAAAAATCCAAAGTGCAAGCGACAGTATTAACAGTACTTCGTCAGCGATGCAACAGTTGGCAGCAACGATGGAAACTGTAGCAACCACAACGGAGGATTTGAATACGCACTTAACGGATGTGCGACAGGCAACGGAGGCAATTGATCTCGAAGCAAGGGCCGGCACGGAACGTGCAAATGAAATTCGGCAGCAGGCGGATTCTATTAAGAAAGAGGCAAATCATAAGAAGGCAAATACCGGTGCAAAAATGGAAGAACTCAGCCGCGTGTTGGATGCTTCGGTAAAGGAATCGGAGCAGGTTAACCAAATTGCGGATTTGACGAATGAAATTCTTGATATTGCAAGTCAGACAAATTTATTATCGCTCAATGCATCCATTGAGGCGGCGCGTGCAGGAGAGGCCGGACGTGGATTTGCAGTCGTTGCTGACCAAATCAGCACGCTGGCGGCGAACTCTACGGCGACAGCCGGAAATATTCAGGAAATTAGCGCGAAAGTAACGTTAGCGGTAAAAACCCTTTCTGACAATGCGATTCAGGTTATTGATTTTATCAATAATAACGTGCTGGCAGATTACGATGCCTTTGTTGATACCGGTGAGAAGTATGAGCAAACGGCAGTAATGATTAACGAGATGCTGGGTAAGTTCTCAGAAAAAGCAGATAACTTAAACGAAGTGATGCGTCTAATGGGAGAACGAATTGAAAGCATTAACAGCTCGGTTGAAGAAAGCTCAAATGCCATAAGCTTGTCTTCATCGGCGGCAACGGAGATTGTTGGTGAAATTCAGGGCATTAATGAGGCAATGGATCAAAATAACGACGTAACCAAGCAATTGAATAGTAGTACGAAACGATTTGAAATTGTATAAAAAAAGACGCCGCTTCTTTCGGGAAGCGGCTTTCTTCATATAGTAAACTGTTTGATTGCGATGATTTAATGCTCCATTGCATCGATACGCGTATGTACGTAGTGCAAAACTTCTTTTATCGTGCCCTCTACGCCTAGCCGGCTGCTGTTGATACAAAGGTCATAGGTACGAGAGTCGCCCCACTTATTAGGTGAATGGGAATTGTGATATTGCTTACGTTGTTTGTCCATTTTCTTCATTTTGGTAATGGCATCATCCTCGGAAAGGTTGAAGTTCTCCATGACGCGTTTTTGCTTCCACACCGGATCACCGAGAATAAAAATATTAATTAAGCCCGGTGTGCCTTTGAGAACTTCTTCGGAGCAACGTCCCAATACAACAAAGGACTCTCCGGCTGCCGCTTTTTTGCGAAGAAAATCAAATTGCATTTCTGCTAAGTGAAGTTCCGGAGAATTGGTTTCGCCCCGGACTGTACGAGAAAGGATGCGGTTACGCGGTTTCTCGTTGTGTGCAGCGAGGTTCTCATGCGGAATGCCGCGTTCCTCGCAAATTTCTTCCAAAATATTCTTGTCGTAAAGTGGGATGTCTAAATCTCTCGCAATGGCTTCGGCTACAAAGATACCACCGCTACCAAATTCACGCCCCACAGTAATGATTACTTGTTTGTCCATACCATCTGCCTCCATTCTCTGACGAATCCCTTAAAGTATTCTTATTGTATATTCATTATATCAAATAAACAAACAATCGGCAAGATAGTACACAAATTTGTAACTTTTTTCAATTGGACATCGTTTTGCAGTAGAAACAAAAGTTGAAGTATGATATAATGTAGCTTAATCGGGTAAAGACTTATGCCGATAAATTATCTAGTAAGGAAGGTGCGAAGATGAAGAAATTTATCATTGGTAAAGACCTAATGGAAATTTTTCCGGAGGTAGAAATTGGAATTCTTGTTTGCAACGGTATAAATAACCATGTTGTAGACGAGAACAAATATGCAGATTACCTGGCAAATGCGCAGGTTGAGGCACAGAAATATATCGCAGAGGATGAGTTTACTGCGAATCCTGTGATTCGTACCTGGCGAGATGCTTTTTATAAGTTTAAGACGAAGAAGGGGGCACGTTGCTCCATTGAGGCACTTTTGAAACGAGTGTCAAAGGGAAATGATATTGGATGCATTAACCCGCTGGTAGATCTGTATAATGGTATTTCTTTGAAGTATGGTGTGCCGGTTGGCGGTGAAGATATTGATAAATTTGTAGGTGATGTTCGCCTGACCTTAGCGGAAGGCGGCGAGGAGTTTATTACATACGGAAGCGATGAGAGCGATCCGCCATCAGAGGGCGAGGTTGTTTATAAGGATGATCAGGGTGCGATTTGCCGTTGCTTTAACTGGCGTGAAGGTATTCGTACCATGCTGACAGAGGACACCACCAATGCATTTATGATTATTGAGACGATAGATGGAAAAAGTTCAGAGAATTTGAATGCAGCATTGGATGAGATGAAAGATTTAATTGAAAAAGAGCTTGGTGCAACCGTTACCAAGCATATTGTAAATAGCGAGAATCCTGAAATGGTAATCTGCGAATAAGCAGACTGTGAATAGCCTGTGAAACGTGAAAAGGCTATTGACAGAATAGGTCTAACGTGTTAGACTAACTATAAGGTCGAACGCGTTAGACTGTTTTAGGAGGAAGCTATGGAGACACCGAAAGTATTTGAAAGTGAGTATCGTTTTTGTCTTCTCTTATGGGAACATGAGCCTATTAAGAGTACAGAACTGGTGAAGCTTTGCCAGGAAGAACTTGGTTGGAAGAAGGCAACAACCTATACCGTAATTAAGCGGTTGCAGGAGCGTGGCATTCTGAAGAACGAGAATACCATTGTATCAAGTCTTGTTTCCAAGAGCGAAGTTCAGGCGGCAGAGATTGACGAGTTGGTGGAGCGCACATTTGAAGGCAGCGTTCCGGCGTTTGTCGCAGCTTTTACCAGAAGAAAGGATTTATCAAAGGACGAACTCGCGCAGATTCGTGAGATGCTTGATTCTTACGCGGAGGATTAACCATGAGTAAGCTTTTTCTGGAACTTGTGAACATGAGCCTAACGGCTGGAATTCTTATTATTGCAGTGATTTTGGCTCGTCATTTGTTAAAGAGAGCGCCTAAGAGTGTAATTTATGTTTTATGGGCTATGGTGGCGATTCGTTTGGTTTGCCCAATTGCCATTAAGAGTAGTTTTAGCCTGGTACCGAGCCAGATGGGGCAGGTATCTACCAGACAGGTTGAGAGTTCTTTTGTTGGTAAGGCGGGTGTAACCACAGAACATTTTACGGTTCTATGGATTGCCGGGGTACTGATTATGCTGGGATATAGCACGATTCGTTATATCCAGTTATATAGCAGAATGTGTACCGCCATTCGCTTAGAAGACGATGTATGGCAAAGTGAATATGTTATTACGCCGTTTGTATTCGGGTTACGTAATCCCAAGATTTACGTGCCGTACAGCATTAGTGATGAACAGTTGCAGATGGTCGTTGCCCATGAGCACGCTCATTTGCGACAGGGAGATCACATAATCAAGCTGATCGCATTTGTGATACTGTCGGTCTATTGGTTCAACCCATTGGTATGGGTAGCCTACATACTTCTGTGCAGGGACATAGAAGTTGCCTGTGATGAGCGTGTTGTAAAGAATATGTCACGCAAGCAACGGAAAGTGTATTCGGAAGCATTGCTTTCTTTAAGCGTTTCCGGGAAGTCCATTGCAGCCTGTCCGGTATGTTTCGGAGAGGTAGGAGTGAAGATGCGTATAAGAAGAATCCTAAGTTACAAGAAATCCTCCCTGGCTACCAGGGCGCACGCAGCAGTGGCTTGCTTTGTTATTGCAATTTGTTTTCTTTCGAATCCGGAAGTGGCAGTTGTGAAACAGAAGCTTGTTACTCCAAAGAAAAAGGAAGTGGCAAAGGAAACGATTTTCTCGCAGGAAAGCAATACCTCTGACGATGCCAGCGAGAATGTAGGAAAAGATGAACTGACAGAGGAAGGTGATTCGACGACATCTGTTGCCAAAGTGGAAACAACGGTAACACCAAAGGCTGTTACAGAGACAAAGAAGAATCCAAAGAAGCAGGAACGTGCGCAGAGCACACGGGTAAAAGAGGTACCGGAGTCTGACGAGATGGAAGATGAAACTACCACCCATACTCCTGAGCAAAATGAGCTGGATTCGGATATGTCTGTGGAGGATACAAAACCTGCGTTGCAGGAAGAGGAACAGGTGCCAGAGGATGATATTGTCCTAGATGAAACCAATGAAGACATTAGCTTAATCGGTAAGGATAATGTCGAAGAAAGTGTGGAAGAAGTTACAGAGCCGGAGAATGACGAGGAAGCTCCAGTAGAAGAGAATACTCTCGTAGAAGAGAATACTTTCGTAGAAGAGATGCCGGAACAGGAAACTTCGGAAGAACCACAGGAAATGTAAGTAAGGAACGTCGCGGTTAAAGCCGCGGCGTTTTTTTGTCGTGATTGGAATAATTGCTTGCGTAAATGGAAAAAACGTGAGAAGATAAAAGGTAGACAAAGGGAGGATACCATGGAAATCAAAGATTTATTAAAGCAGGTGCGAGAGGGGAGCATATCCATCGAGGAAGCGGAAGGAATCATTCGTAAGAATCCATTCGAAGAGATGGGATATGCAAAATTAGATGGACAACGAGAAATGAGAACCGGATTTGCGGAGGTGGTTTTTTGTCAAGGAAAGGCGGATGACCATCTAGTGTCCATATATAAGCGATTGTATGAAATGGATGGTCGTGTATTTGGAACCAGAGCAAGCAAGGAACAATATGAATTAATTAAAGAGACATTTCCGCAGGTAAAATACGATGAATTATCCAAGGTGCTTCGCATTGACGCACCGGAAGATGCAACGCGGGAATTGGCAGGATGTGTAGCTGTTTGCACAGCCGGAACGGCGGATATACCTGTGGCGGAAGAAGCTGCGCAAACCATAGAATATTTTGGAAGTAAAGCAGTTCGTGTATATGACGTTGGAGTAAGTGGAATTCATCGACTTTTGTCGAGAGTCGATGTGATTCAGGAAGCGAATTGTGTGGTAACCATAGCAGGGATGGAAGGGGCGCTGGCAAGTGTTATAGGCGGACTGGTTAACAAACCGGTAATCGCAGTCCCTACATCTGTGGGGTATGGAGCGAATTTTAAGGGATTGTCGGCGTTAATGACCATGATAAATTCGTGTGCCAACGGCATAGCGGTAGTAAACATAGATAATGGCTATGGGGCAGGATATATAGCAACACAGATTAATCGATTAGCGGTATCGGGAGGGAAAGATAATGAGTAACACATTATATTTGGAATGTTATTCCGGAATTAGCGGAGACATGACTGTGGCGGCGCTTTTGGACCTGGGGGCAGATGAAAAAGTATTATTAAAAGCACTCAAATCCATTCCGGTGAGCGGATTTCGCACGGAAATAACAAGAAAGAGCCTGTCGGGAATAGATGCATGTGATTTTAACGTGATTTTGGATGAGAAACATGAAAATCATGATCATGACATGGACTATTTATTTGGAGAAGGCCACGAGCATGAACATACACATACACATACGCATGAGGCGCATCACCACGAACATCGAAACTTGCCGGATATTTTGCACATCATTGACCATGTGGATATGACGGAGGGTGCCAGAGAGTTGGCGAAGAAAATATTTACAATTATAGCAGAGGCTGAAAGCAAATCCCACGGCGTGCCAATGGAGGAAGTGCATTTTCACGAAGTGGGTGCAGTGGACTCGATTGTGGATATTGTGGCAGCGGCTGTTTGCTATGATAATTTGGGAATTACCAAAACAATCACAAGTAAATTATATGAAGGACGTGGTTTTGTGCGTTGCCAGCATGGAGAAATACCAATTCCGGTGCCGGCGGTAAGTAATATTGTCAGCGCCTATGGATTAAAGCTTCATATAACAGAGCGGGAGGCGGAATTAGTGACGCCAACGGGAGCAGCGATTGTAGCGGCAATTGCCAGCGGAGAGGAGTTGCCGGAAGATTTTGGCGTGGAGCGTATAGGAATCGGAGCGGGAAAGCGAGCATATTCCAGACCGAGCATGGTGCGAGCAATGCTGATACGCGAGGAAGCCGGACAAGATGTCATCGTAAAAATGGAAACCAACGTAGATGATTGCAGTGGAGAACAAATGGGACATGTCATGGAGTGCCTATTTGAAGCAGGTGCAAGAGATGTATACTATACACCGATTTATATGAAAAAAAATCGACCGGCGTATTGCTTGAGCGTTCTGTGCACACCGGCGGATGAGGATAAGATGATGCAAATTTTGTTCCGGGAAACCACCACCATTGGCATTCGAACTGCAAGGATGAAACGTCATATATTAAAAAGGACATCCGAAATCCTGCAAACCGCTTACGGAGACGTAGCAATGAAGAAAGTTGAGTTGCCGGACGGCACCGTGCGTCGATATCCGGAATACGAAAGCATACGAGCAATTTGTGCAAAAACAGGAAAAAGTTATGGCGAAGTGTATGGAGAACTCTACTATGAAGGAAAAGCTTAAAACATATCTGCAGGAAAAGACAAAAGGGCCGGTGGCAATTGCCTTTTCCGGAGGCGTGGATAGTGCATTTTTGGCCTGGGCAGCTTGTCAGGTGTATGAAAAAGTATATGCAATTTGTATTCGGACGACCCTGCATCCTATGCGAGAGTCCGAGGAGGCCAAGGCGTTAGCGGAAAAACTAGGGGCAGAATTTGTGCTATTAGCGGTGGATGAATTTGCGCAAGCCGGTATTGAAGAAAACCCGATCGATCGGTGCTATCGATGCAAACGATATATGTTTGAAAGTGTAAAAGCACTGGCGCAGGAAAAGGGTGCGCAGGTGGTTATGGACGGAACCAATGCGGATGATTTGAAGGTGTATCGTCCGGGAGTAAAGGCGTTAAAGGAACTGGGAATCCTAAGTCCCCTTGCGGAATTGGGCATTACAAAGGCCGTGGTGAGAGAGCAGTTAGCAAGCCTTGGACTAGCGGTGGCAAGCAAGCCGTCTACCCCGTGTTTGGCAACCCGCTTTCCGTATGGAACGCAGTTGACCACGGAGAAGCTTAGACGAGTGGATGTGGCAGAAACGTATTTGCACAGCCTGTATCAGGGTAATGTACGTGTGCGTGAGCATGAGGAAGCGGCAAAAGCGGCAGGTAGTATACGGATAGCAAGAATTGAAGTGGATCCGGAGGCACAAGAACAAATTTTGGCGCACAGAAGCGATGTATGTGAACAACTGCTGGCACTGGGTTATGATTATGTGACCATGGATCTTATGGGATTTGCCAGTGGTAGTATGGATAAAAAGATAGAAAAGTAGGGGCAATATGAAAATAATGGTAGTAGACGGCCAGGGCGGCCGGATTGGAAGCATGTTTATCGAAAAATGGATTAAAAGCGGCGGCTCGTCTCAAGAGTTGGTTGCAGTGGGAACCAATAGTGCGGCAACGACAGCAATGCTAAAGGCAGGCGCCATTGCAGGAGCGACCGGAGAAAATCCGGTGGTTGTCAATGCAAAGGATGCGGATGTGATAGTAGGCCCGATTGGAATTATAGCAGCGGATGCGCTTTTGGGCGAGGTTACACCGAAAATGGCGGTGGCCATTGCAGGCGCAAGGGCCAAGAAGTTGCTGATACCGATGAATAATTGTGACCACATTGTAATGGGAATTGGTGAACAAAAGTTAACATATCTCGTGGACGAGATGGTAGAAAGAATCCAGGGAATGTGATATAATGGTAGAACACAAGTCGATGTAGATGACGAGGTAAAACCTATGGAACAGAAACTTATAATGGCGTTGGTGGACGAACGGGACGAACACCGTGACGCGATTCGAAAAGTGTTTGAAGAGAAGTTTCAGATTGTAGTATGCAAGGATAGGGATGAATTACAACAGCTATATATGGTGGCGCAACCATTGGATGTGATTATTGTGAATATGGATGCAACCGGCTATGATTCAAAGATTATTTTGCAGCGATTTGCAACGATGCACGAGTACCAGAGGACCGTGTTAATTGCGTCCATAGGGTCATATTCTGCCCAGAAAGAGAATGAAGCATTTGCGCTCGGGGCGGAGGAAGTGATTGCGGAACCATTGAATTTGGAAGGATTGCAAAGTCGTGTGAACCGATTGGTGAAGCGTTGCATTTTGTTGCGCAGAGAAGTGGATAACACCATTGCAACCCTCATGAGCACAGTACAGACGGACGATTTGACCGGTTTGGGAAACCGTGCAGAATTCAATCGTCAGGTGCGTAGCTTCATATTGAAGAATCATCAGAAGGGCTGTGTAATTGGAATATGGAATATTGACCGATTCAAGGTTATTAATGAACTATATGGAAGCGTGAAAGGCGACATGGTGTTGGCAGCGCTGGGACGTAAGCTTCGTGGGCTGATTGGCGTGAATGGACATTATGGGCGATATGAAGCGGATAAATTTGTTTTTTGCACAACCAGAAAGTATTTGAACCAGATCATGGAACAGATGGAGGAGGTGCTGGTTGGCGGAGGAAATTGGAATCCGTTGGATTATAAGGTGCAGCTACATATGGGAATTTATACGGTGGATGAGCCGACGATGCAGGTAGAGGTCATGTGTGATCGTGCAGATATGGCGTTGCAGGTGGTAAAGGGAAACTATGTAAATCGTTATGCTTACTATAGTGATGAATTGCGAACAGCGATTTTAAGCGAACAGGAATTGGTAAGCGAGATGGATGTGGCATTGGCTGAACGACAGTTTGTGGTTAATTTGCAGCCGATTGTATCGACAGCAACCGGACGTACGGTAAGCGCTGAAGCGTTGATTCGATGGGTTCATCCTACCAAGGGTGTAATTAGTCCGGGACTGTTTATACCGATTTTTGAGAAGAATGGATTCATCGCGCAGTTGGATTTGTTTGTATGCGAGCAGGTTTGTATGTATCAAAGAGAGCGGATAGATGCCTGTGAACCGGTGCTGCCAATTTCCATTAATGTATCGCGTGTGAACTTCTATAAGCCGGAATTTGTGCAGGAGATTCTTAGTATTACAGAGAAATATAAGGTACGGCCGGATTTAATTAAAATAGAGATAACCGAGGGCGCTTATGAAGACAAGCCATTGGAGATGATTGAAGCGATTCAGGAATACCAGAGCCGGAGCTTCAAGGTGATGATGGATGATTTTGGAAGCGGATATTCCTCTCTTAATACATTAAAGGACTTCAATGTCGATGTGTTGAAAATTGATATGAAGTTTATTAATGATTTGGAGACATCAGAGCGTGCCAATAACATACTGTTTTCTATTTTCCAAATGGCGAAAGCGCTGAAGATGGAAACGGTGGCGGAAGGCGTGGAGACGCGAGCGCAGTTTGAACTTTTAGCGGGAATGGGATGTGATAGCATACAAGGATACCTGTTCTCGAAACCAATCACCATGGAAGAATTTAGAGAACGACTCATTGCCGAAGAACATCGAGTGTTTGAGGAAGGCGCGCCGGATAATCGACGCACGATTCTTGTAGTGGATGATCATATGGTTGAACGCGAAGTTATTAAGAAGATGATTGGCGACCGTTACATCGTTGTCGAAGCAGAGAATGGTAAAGAAGCGTTGGAATTATTGAAACGCAAATTTGATACCATTAGTCTTGTGATTGCAGATATTCGAATGCCGGAGATGGGCGGATTGGAACTTTTGTCGCATATGAGTAATATCATATACTTAAAAGAAATACCGGTTATCATGGTGACGGCTTTTGGAGAACGAGAGAACGAAGAGGAAGCGCTGACACGAGGCGCGTTAGAAATTATTACAAAACCATTCGATGCGCGGCTGGTACAGAAGCGTATTGAGAATATATTGAAAATCTCCGAAACGGAAGCGAAGGTGAAGCAGCTGCAGATGCTGTGGGAACGAGCTGACAAGAGATTTTAGGATGGAGGAAGTACAATGACGTACGCAGAAGCAGAAGCAAAATGTAAAGAAGCAGGACAGCTTCATTTGTTGAAATTCTATGAGGAGCTTTCCGAGGAAGGAAAGCGGGCATTGGTTGATGAGATTGCAGCTACAGATTTTTCTGTAATTAAGCGTGCCGATGCGCAGGAGAAAGGTCGCGGTAAGATTACGCCAATTAAGGCGCTGACCTTGGATGAAATCTGGGAGAAGGAAGACAGCTATCGAAAGACGGGACTGGCGGCTATCAAACGTGGTGAAGTCGGTGCGGTGCTTTTGGCTGGAGGAATGGGAACCAGATTGGGCTCCGATAATCCAAAAGGAATGTATAACATCGGATTAACGAAGGAAGTGTATATCTTCCAAAGGTTAATCGAGAATTTGATGGATGTAGTGGAAGAAGCAGATGCGTATGTACATTTATTCATCATGACGAGCGATAAGAACCATGAGAAGACCATGGCGTTCTTTGAAGAGAAGGACTACTTCGGATATAAGAAAGAATACATTCACTTCTTTAAGCAGGATATGGCGCCGGCCACGGATTATGATGGAAAGATATACCTGGAGCAGAAGGGAAAATTGGCCACATCTCCGAATGGCAATGGCGGATGGTTTGGTTCTCTATATAATAGTGGATTGGACATGTGCATTCACGAAGAGGGAATTAAATGGCTGAATGTATTTGCGGTAGACAATGTTCTGCAACGCATGGCGGATCCTGTTTTTGTGGGGGCTACCATTGAGGGCGGATATGTTTCCGGATCCAAGGTGATTCGTAAAGCAGCACCGGATGAGAAAGTTGGTGTAATTTGCTTAGAAGACGGAAGACCGTCGATCGTCGAGTACTATGAATTGACAGAGGAATTGATGAATGCAAAGGACGAGAAGGGAGAGCCGGCATACAACTTTGGAGTGATTCTGAATTATTTATTCCGGGTAGATGCCCTAGAGCAGATTCTTACTTCGCCGCTTACGTTGCATGTGGTTGAAAAGAAGATTCCGTGCATTGATGAAGCAGGGAACGAGATAAAACCAACAGAGCCAAACGGACATAAATATGAAACGTTAATTCTTGATATGGTGCATATGATGGAGAACAATTTGCCATTTGAAGTTGCTAGAGAGAAAGAATTTGCACCGATAAAGAATAAGACGGGCATTGATTCTGTGGAAAGTGCCAGAGAACTTTGCAAAAAGAATGGAATTGAATTATAAAGAAACAGACCGGCGTGGACAAACATGCCGGTATTTTCTTTAGGAAAAAGCATAAATGTCCCAAATAGAGCATATAGTAGGAGTGACATCGGAAAGAGGAAAAAGCGATTGAACGAGGGACTGGTATTGCTTGCGGCAATTTTGGCAACAAGAAGTGAAAAAAGCGATATTCGGGCAATGAATTCAGATGTGGGAAGCCCGGAACCGCGGATGATTACGCCACAGGAAGCGCTGCAATATATGAAAAGCAACAAGGAGTATGCACTCGTTGATGTGCGAATGCCGGAGGAATATGCCATGGGACACATTCCGGGGGCTATGAACATTCCCTTAGAAACGATAGTATCGGAGCAATTGCCGCAACTACCGGATTTGCAGCAGACGGTATTGCTATATTGTCATGGCGGCAGCCGCAGTCAAAAGGCGGGACAACGGCTTTGTGCGATTGGGTATACAAATGTTTATTGCTTCGGGGGGATTGACACATGGACCGGAAGTATTGTAAAGTAGAAAACGTGCAAAGAACTACTACCCCACCGGTGAGAGAGTGGTGGGGTAGTAAGAAAAAAGAGTGGAGAATAAAATGGACGAACAATTACAGTTTTTAGAAAGTATGAATCGCATTGCAAGCGTAGGAAAAGAACATAACGGTCATGTTACGCGCGCGGAGGTAATAGAAGAACTGAAGGTGGAATTAAATGAGACGCAGTGGGATGTGCTGGGTGACTTTTTGTTTCATCGACAGGTGCTTTTGGAAGGGTTTACACCGAAGGAAGAAGTACCGGCGAAAGCACCTTATCAATTTAGCCAGGACGAACAGACCTTTATGCATTTTTATGAAGATGATTTACGAAACATTGAACGTAAAAGTGAAGAGGAATTGAATCAGATGTTGAAACATGGGGAAGAGGTATATGATTATCTTCTGCCATGGATATATGAAATTTGTAAAGGGTATGCAGACGGAAGAGAACCGCTTGGAGATTTAGTTCAAGAAGCGAACTTAAAAGCGTTTATTTATGTAAACGGAATGACTGCAGAACCTGCGAAGCAGGACCTGCAGTCACTTCATAATGTGATATGTAATGCCTTAGAATCATATCTTTTAGAAAATGGAGATATGTCTAAAGAACAAAGCAAAATTGTGGACAAGTTGAATCAACTTGTAGAAGCAACGGAGGCATTGAAAGCCCAGGATGCAACGTTTACCATAGATGACCTATCGGAATTCTTGGACATACCGGTTGCAGAAATAGAAGAGTTGCTCAAATTAGCTGGAGAATAACAGCAGAAATTTTTTTTTAATTTTTGTGGATGAAATAATAAGTATTATTTCCACTGCCAATCTCTGGGAGTTTTGCCGAGGCGCGCGTTTTCAGCCGCCTCAAGAGCTTTCTCTCTTGCTTGCTGTTCGGCGCGTTCTTCACTAATCTTCTTTTTGGCTAGCCTTAGTTCCAGGTTACTTGCTTCTAGAAATTTGCGCGCGTAAATATCCTGGCCGGAATTTTTGATTAGTATAGCGATATCACTAATACGCGCGAAACTCAGCGCTTGATTATATCCGTCCTGAAATCCGCGTTCTTGATATCTGGCGCAAATATGATCCAACAATTCCTTCTCCTTGCTGTCTAAGTTACCATCGGTGCTTTTCATACTCGTTGTCATCATAATTGATCCCCCTGTCAAATAATTTTACTAGTGCGTCAAAGCTCGGATTTTTTGACGCAAGAGGAATCATAACACCAAACGACCAAGTGTGCAATAGAAAGTTGTCGATTTATGTGAAGTTTGTGTGAACTGTATAAAAATTTAAGGAAAAAAGCGACAAAATGACGAAAGAGTGTCGAATATGAGTAAAATAATACACAAGGTGGCTCGAATATTGTCGAAAAGTAGAAAAGAGTCGTGCGAAATAAACAATTAGGAGAGAGCGGTATTGTGCAGTCTGTACAATTATACGAAAAAAGAAGGGGAAAATCGCAAGCAGAAAATGATAGAAAGGGAAAAGCGACCTGAAAACATATCGAAAAAAATAAGAAAAAAGGGTGAAGAATTATAAACATCCAGAGAAAATGATTGAGGAGTTGCACGAACAAATAAGAAAACAGAAACAACAATCCTGCTTCGTGCATAAAAGAGCGTAATCCAAAATTTGGAGTGAAAACAATGATAAAAGCAAATCGATAACGATTTGGAAACCACAAGAGAGGGAGTGGTTTACGAAATTAGACCACAAGAGGCAAAAAAATGACTTGAGAAAACAAGGGAAATAGAGAAACAATATGTCGAAATGATAGAAATAAAGCAGAAATAAAAAGAATAATCAGATAATAAATATGCTACTGCACTTTGATAAAGAAAGATGTGTACAGGAAAATGACGCAAAATCAAGGGTTTCACGGATTTTGTAAACGAAATATGAACACTTTGTGAAATGATAAAAAAAGGAAAAAAAAGGCTTGCAAACCGCGAAAAGAACGGTATAATGAATGTATGTGGAACAATCTATGCTCGGAATCTGGTAGCTGATCGTAAATTGTAACACAAAAAAACGAATTATAATGAAGGAGGAATGCTTACATGCATAACAGCATAAGCAAGAAGTTGTTGGCAGGCGCTCTGTCAGCAATGATGGTTTTAAGCCTTGTAGCTCCAACAGGCGCACAGGCAGCTGCTAAGTACTCTCTTACACAGAAGAGCGGCTTAAGCACAGTAAAAGCTGATAAGGCTTACACCTACAACGTAAAAGGTGTTAAGAAAACTCAGTACATCAAAGTTACTAAGACTTACAAAGATGTTGTCGTAAAGAAAGGCAGCACCACAGTAAAGAAAGCAACCAAGATCAAAGGAACAGGCAAAACAATCGCATTGAAAGTT
>FOXT01000017.1:0-7136 GCA_900115795.1 Lachnospiraceae bacterium XBB1006
ACAAGGCTGTGCTGGAGGGAGATACAGAAGGAATAGAAAATTACGTGAGTGAGCTGCTTGCGAAAACTATAAGTGTATTTGACAGTAACGAAGCTTTTTACCATGGATTTTTCCTTTCATTATTGTATAATGTGCCTAATTACGCTCCGAGATCCAATCGGGAGGAAGGCGACGGAAGACCGGATATCGTGCTATATCCGGAACGGCCCAAAGATCCGGCAATTATCTTTGAGATAAAGACAAGAAAGAAATTCAACGAGATGGAAGCGGGACTTTGCGAAGCGTATGATCAGATAAGAGATAAAAAATACGAAGAAGGCGTACTTGAGGAGGGGTACATGGGCGTGAAGTCCTATGGAATGTGCTTTTGCAAAAAGAGCTGCATCGTGGGAAAATATGAAGAATCGTGAGTGTGAAACATACCGGAATGCGAATGCCTGCAGAATTGCGAAAGCGCGAAGCGCGAAAAAAAGGTGGTTCCGGATTTGGAAGGAATAAGCTGGAGTTTGTTTATGGGGGCGATGACATCGCCCCCTTTGAATGCTTTCTTTCAGTTTGGAGAATTCCTTCTTAGTTCGTTATTGAAAAAATGACATTTCATGGTCAAGTACTTTTGCTATTTCCGTCAATCCATCGGCTTTTCCTGACAGGTTGTCCATGGTATCGGCTAATTCCTGCATCGACGCCTTGGTTTCCTCGGAACTTGCTGCATTTTGCTGCGAGATGGAGGAAAGCTCGGTGATGGTATCGGCAATCGCATTGCTTGCATGCTCCGAACGCTCAACGTTGGTGGCAATTTCCTTGGTCAGAGAAATGGAGCGGTTGATATCTTCTATCAACGTGTCTATCTGCTCAATGGTGCGGTGAATGGTACTTCGCTGTTTGCTAATGGTATCCTGCACACCGCCGGCTTCTGCCATGGTTTTGTTGGAATCACTGGCTAAGCCTTTCATAGCTTCCTGAATGTTTTTCGCTGCTTCCGCAGATTGGTCTGCCAACTGTCGAATCTCATCTGCAACAACGGCGAATCCACGTCCTGCCTCGCCGGCTCTGGCGGCCTCGATGCTGGCATTTAAGGACAAAAGATTGGTCTGGGCGGCAATGGAATCAATAAACGTTACGGCTTCGCTGATGGTGGTAACGGCATTGTTGGTATTGCCAATCAATTCTACAATCTTATCGATAACGGTAATGGTATCCCTGGTAGAAGTGCGAAGCTCTTCCAATTTGTCTGAACTTACCGCTGATTTTTCCTGCATGGAATCCGAGATTTCAAGCATTTCATTAATATTGGAGGTAATCATCTCAATGGCACCGTGGATGTTATCCACATTCTGCACCGCTTCCTGAAGCGCGTTTGCCTGGGAGGAAGCACCGGAGGCTACCTGGGAAATGGCATCGGTTACGGATTCAGCAGTATCCGAAATGGAACTTGCTGTGGTTGACAGATATTCCGAGGAGGTGTCCATTTCGGAAGAGGAGTGCCTTGCTTTTTCAATAACGCTGCGGAGACGATCCGACATTTCATAGAGAGCTCTGGACATATCGCCAAGTTCATCCGTTCGATTTTTTACTTTGTCAGAAATATTTATGCTTAAATCGCCGTTTGCCATTTGATGAACCGCATCCACATTTTCTTTGATTGCATGGATAATACGAAGTGCGTAGAATACTGCAATCAGTGTAAACAAAATAATGAAACCAAAGGATAAGGTAACAGTCCATGCAACGCGCTTACTTATGTAGGCGGTCACCATGGTCTTTGGTAAGCCAACAAAAGCCATACCATATACGGCACCGTCTTTGTCAAGCAATGGCTCGTAGGCAACATAGTAAGGATTATCGTTAATCAGAACGTCCTGTGCCTGATAGCTTTCCTTTCCTTTTATAACTTTTTCGATGACGACATCTCCCGCTTTGGTTCCAATGACACCGTCAATGCTGGAACGCTCTCGTGTATCGCCATTAAAAAAGGTATAGTCATACCCGGTTTTTTCATGCATGTCAGCCTCGAGTGTTGCTGTTTCATTCGGATCTGCCAGCTCCAAAACCTGGGCATAAGATTGGCATGCTGCTTTTACGCCGGTTAGAATTTCGTGTTCCATACCATGACGTAAGTTTGCGACTCCGATAATGGCGGTGGCAAGTCCGACAACAACAAGGGAAATAACCACCAGTCCGATAAGCCACAGCTTAATGGATGTCTTCCTAATTTGATTATCTTGTTTGTTCATTTGTAAACCCCTTCCGTTATAATATTAATAAAATACAGTTACGTATATTTTATCATCACACAGGGGTGACCACAACATGAATTAGTCAATTCACATAAATATCAGAAAAATTACAAAATAAGCTAAAGAGGAAACGATTATCTGTCGATATAAAGAATAGGATAAGTGGCGTTATCCTGATTGTAGCGAAATGGATTTCAGCAACAAACTACAAGGAGGTAGGAACATGGCGGGTTTGAATGGTATTATGGCGTATCAACAAGCGGCGCAGACCTGGCAGACGAACAAAAAAGATGTGGAGCGTGTGCAGGCAAAGGACAAGGCAGAGGCAGTAAGCCCTCAGAAAGAGGAAGCAAAAGTTGAGAAAAAGGCTTGGTCTCCTCTTGAGTCGGGAAGTTCGCTGATACCGAAAAAAACAGAGTATGGTATGACCATCGGAAATGTGCAGTTGTCGGAGCAGGCGGCGGATTATTTAGAAAAGCTGAAGGGAAAATTCCACAACATGGAATTTATTACGGTAAGCAATGATATGAAGCAGCAGGTGAAGCAAAATGCAGCGGCCTACGGCAATGCAAATAAGATGGTGGTGCTGATTGATGAAGAAAAGTTAGAGCGGATGGCCACCGATGAAGATTTCCGTAAGAAGTATGAGGGAATCATTTCCATGTCCCAAACAAAGTTAGAGACGGCAAAGAACAGCTTGGCAAGCAGTGGGGCAAGTGTTAAGAATTTCGGTATGTCGGTGGACGAGAACGGAAAAGAAAGCTTTTTCGCCACGGTTGAGAAATCTTCTGATTTGCAGAAAAAACGTATAGAGAAGAAGGCAGCCGAGAAGAAAGTTGCAAAGAAGGCGGCAGAAAAAAAGGCAGAAAAGAAGAAGGCGGAAAAGAAGAAGGCAGAGAAAACGGAAGCGGAGAAGACGGAAGAAGAGGAAAAAGACGACAAGAAATATGTAACGTTTACGAGAAACTCGTGGGAAGCGTTGCTTGAAAAGGTACAATCCTATTCTTACGATCATGCAGCCAATTACGTAAGAACGAAAGAAGAGCAGGCAGTCGGAACGCAAATTGATTTTCGTGGATAAGCAAAGGGGAGAACTGGTGGACAGTTCTCCCCTTTTTGGGGAATCATTTAATAGGTTTGAATGTCGTATACCCCCTGTTTGTATTTTTGCGCGGCATGAACATAGACCGCCACATTTTCACGGCGACTTTTTAAATCCTCTTCGGTCATTTGACGAACGATTTTACCGGGGACGCCCACCACAACGGAACCATCCGGAATGACCTTGTTTTCAGTAACCAAAGCGCCGGCGCCGATGATGCAGTTCTTGCCGATTTTGGCACCGTTTAGCACGGTGGCGCCCATACCGATGAGGGTTCCGTCGCCCACTTCGCAGCCATGAACGATGGCGCCATGTCCAATGCTTACGTTGTCTCCAATGGTGCAGGAAAACCCACCACCTACGTGAAGCACGGCGTTGTCTTGCACATTGCTGTTTTTTCCAATGGTAATGGGATATTCATCTGCGCGAATCACAGCGTTAAACCATACGCTGGCCATTTCGTGGATGGTGACATCTCCTATAATTTTTGCCCCGCTGGCAATAAATGCCGATTCATGAATGTTCATTGTCCTTCACCTCGTTTGTTTGATAAGTTGATTATAACAAAAAATACATACAAGTAAAATGGGAAATATGATATGATGATAAATACAAGATTGATTAAGGAGTGGAGAAGCGATGCGAATCTTGTTAGTGGAAGATGAGGTGGCGTTGGCGGAATTGGTAGCCGCGCGGTTAAAAAAAGAAAGGTATGTTGTGGATGTTTTTCACGACGGGGAGGAGGGCCTTTATAATGCTTTGACGGGAATCTACGATTTGGCAGTGCTTGATATCATGCTTCCAAAGAAGGATGGACTTAGCATTTTAAGGGAGATGAGACAGACGAGGATTCCTACCAAGGTGATTATGCTGACGGCAAAAGGGGAATTATCAGACAAGCTGGCGGGCTTTGGAGAGGGCGCGAACGATTATGTTCCAAAACCATTTCATATGGATGAATTGGTGGCGCGTATCCATGCACAGCTTCGCATTGAGCAGGTAAAAACGGAGTGTTTGCAGGTTGGGAATATTTTGCTGGATTACAAGAAGCCTGCGGCAGTGAATGCAGATACTGGGGAATGTATTCCCATCAATAATAAAGAATTTCAGTTACTAGAGTATTTTATGAGGAATCCCAATCAGGTATTGGCAAAGGATTTGATTTTTGACCGGGTATGGGGAATGGAAAATGAGTCGATGTCCAACAATCTGGAGGCGTACATTTCTTTTGTGCGAAAAAAACTGAAGGTGTTGGAGGCATCCATTACCATCAAATCCATTCGAAATATGGGATACAAGTTGGAGAGTACGGATGAAGGAATTAAGTAGAAAAACATTTTGGACAATTTTTAGCATTTTGTCCGCGTTTTTGCTGGTAAGCATTGTCATTCTCTATTTTCAGAATTACCGTCGGGAGGAGGAAGGCATTCGCCGCAATCTGCACGGCATGCAGGAGCGGAAAGAACCGCCTGAAGAGATGCCTCTTTCCACTATGCGGATTATGAATTACGAAGTCTATACCGTTGAGCTGTCCGATGGAAGTATTACGCGCATTGTCAGCCATGGGGAGACGCAAGCAGGGTTTGATTGCGAGAAAGTGGCAAAGAAAATTCTAAAAACCAGTAGTCCCGGACAGCTGTTTCTCGGAAATCTCTTAATAACGGAGATTTCTTACGAGTATCTTTCGGAGCAAAATCTGGTGATTGTACATCATGCAGATATTCGGGAAAAACTGCGGCAGCTTCTTTTTTACTCCATTGTATGTCTGGTAGTGCTCGAGCTGCTGATGGTGGCGCTTTCTAAGGTTATCACCGGTTGGATTACCCGACCGGCAAAGGAGGCGTTTATCAAACAGCGGGAGTTTATTGCGGATGCATCTCACGAGCTAAAGACGCCTCTGGCGGTTATCATGGCTTCGGCAGACGAATTGACGGATACACCATACGCCGATCATATTCGTTATGAGGCGGAGCGCATGAGCACGTTGATTGCGGAACTTTTGGATTTATCGAAGCTTGAAGAAGGCGTGATGCTTGGAACTTACCAGGAGGAGAATTTGTCGAAAATTGTGGAACGGGGGTGCCTTGCCTTAGAGGGAATGGCCTTTGAACAAGGGGTAAGGATGGATACCAACATCGAAGAGAATCTTATGTTTTCCTGTGCAAAAAGCGAAATGGAAAAGTTATTGTCCACGTTGTTAGATAATGCGATTTTGCATAGTTATACCGGAACCTGCGTGGTGACGACGTTGCAACGACAGAAAGGGAATCTTGTTCTTTCGGTTGTAAATGAAGGGGATCCCATTGCGGCAGGTGAGGAAGAACGGATTTTTGAACGGTTTTATCGCGCAGATAAATCCAGGAATCGTGCAGGTAATCGATATGGATTAGGACTGGCAATTGCCAGGCGAATTGTGGAAAACCATGGCGGAAAGATTCGTGCATGGTCAGAAAACGGAAAAACTACGTTTCAAGTTATTTTTTAACCTTTGTTTAAGCTTTTCTTAGTATGATGGGTACAAGTTAAGAAAAACAAAGGAGGAATGACTTATGAAGAAACAGTATACCATGACAATTACGGCCATTGCCCTGGCATGTTTTTTAGCAGGATGCAGCACAACCAATGCAAGTACAAAGCAAAACGCAACGACGACAACAAGTGTTGCTGCAGAGGACTTATTTACGAAGCGAGATCTTGCTCAAACGGCGGATACAAAGGATGCAAAATCCATAACGTTAAAAAGCGGCAGCGATGTTACCATTACAAAAGCCGGGATTTACGTACTAACCGGAGTAGCAAAGAATACGACGGTATACGTAGAGACAGAGAAAACGGATAAGGTGCAGCTGGTGCTTGATAACGTGAGCATTACCAATGAGAGTGCGCCGTGTATTTATGTGAAAAGTGCAGATAAGGTATTTGTAACCCTTACGGATAAGGAAAGTTCGCTTACCGTAAGTGGAGCGTTTTCGTCGGAGAGCGATGCAAATCCGGATGGTGTTATTTTTTCCAAGGATGATCTGGTGATCAATGGAACCGGAACGTTAACGGTGCAGTCTTCAAAGCATGGCATTGTCAGTAAAGATGATTTAAAAGTAACCGGTGGAACGATTAACATTCAAGCGCAGAATAAGGGATTATCGGCAAACGATAGCATTGCAATTGGAGGCGGTACCCTTGCAATTACAGCAAAAGAAGGAATGGAAGCAACCCAGATTACGGTACAGGATGGAAAGATAGACATTACGGCATCGGATGATGGAATCAATGCAACGCAAAAGTCGGAAGAGAGTACTCCGGTGTTTACATTAAATGGCGGAACTGTAACCATTACGATGGGCGCCGGCGATACGGATGGTGTGGATTCAAATGGCGATATTTACATTAATGGCGGTACCATAAGCATTTCGGGGCGCTCTACGTTTGATTATGATGGAACTGCAGAGTATAATGGTGGAACGATTATTGAAAATGGAGAAGAAACAAATACCATTACCAACCAAATGCTAGGCGGTCCGGGAGGCGGTCAGGGTGGTGGCCCAGGTGGTGAGCCGAAGGACGGCGACGGCCCGAGTGGTAGACCGGATGGTGCCTTAAAAGGCGGTCCAAAAGGTGGTCATGGTGCTGATTCCAATAGCGAGCAGAAGTAGGATGTACTTTTATCATGCCAGGGAAGCAGCGTCTCGGTAAAATTGCGAAAAAAGGGAAAATAGGCCGAGAGGCGGCGTTAAAGGGAAGCCCAAGAGGATGCGTCTCGGCCTATGTGGAGAAAATATGGAATTTGACCGAGAGCGCAG
>FOXT01000017.1:8566-82394 GCA_900115795.1 Lachnospiraceae bacterium XBB1006
CTCGGCCTATGTGGAGAAAATATGGAATTTGACCGAGAGCGCAGAGTGGAAGTCTCGGTCAAATTGCGAAAAAGGGGAAAATAGGCCGAGAGAGGAGTCACCCCCTCTCTCGGAACTGATTTACGCATCTGTTGGCGAATTAATCGTCGTCATCGTCATCGTCCTCAGCAAATAGAATTCTCATAAATCTTCTCCTTATTTTTTCTAATCATAGCATTTTTGAAAAAAAGTACAATCTTTTAAGATTCATTTAAGGTTCGGAAGGTATGATATCTACAAAGATAAGAAAAAACACGAACAGGACGGTGATAATATGAGTGAATATAAGGAAGTTTTTCAACGAACAGAAATCAAATATTTGTTGTCTAAAGAGCAGTTTACCAAACTGTTTCCCATTCTTTGCACCATGGCGAAGGTAGACCGGTATGGAAAAACCAAAATCAATAATATTTATTTTGATACGCCGGATTGTCAGTTGATTCGGACCTCTTTGGAGAAACCCTTATACAAAGAAAAGTTGCGTCTGCGTACTTACGGAGAAACGACCGAGGATACCAATTCTTTTATTGAAATAAAGAAAAAATACGATGGAATTGTTTATAAACGGAGAATTTCCGGAGGATATCGGCAGGCGCTTTCCTATTTGACCGGAAAAGGAAGCAAGATCGAAGAGTCGCAAATTGCCAGCGAGATTGAAGGATTTCGGAGGATGTACCCGGGCCTTCGCCCCGCCATGGTTATTCGCTACGATCGGATTGCCATGGCAGGCATCGAGGATCCGGATTTTCGAGTAACGTTTGATAGTAACATTACCTGGTGTACGAAGGACTTAGACCTTTGCAGTCATGAGGAAGGAACCCCTATTTTAAACGAAGGGGAATATATGATGGAAATAAAAGTGGCAAACGCCATGCCGATGAAGCTGGCAAAAGCGCTTTCAGAACTGAAGATATTTCCCGCCTCCTTCTCAAAATACGGAAGAGGCTATACGCAAATGATTTTATAAAACGAGGAGTGAAGGAATATGATAAACAAAGTATTTTCTACAATTTTAACCGGTGGTACCTTTACTGCCGCAGAGTTTGGGCTGGTGACGGTAACCGCATTGCTGTGTGGACTTGTAATTGCCATTGCGTATATGGTTAGAAATCGTTGTTCACGTAGTTTTGCCATCACATTGGTATTATTGCCGGCAGTGGTGGAACTGGTGATTATTCTTGTAAATGGAAACATTGGAACCGGTGTTGCCGTTACCGGTGCCTTTGGCTTGGTTCGTTTTCGTTCCGTAGCCGGAAGAGGCCAGGAAATTACCAGTATTTTCCTGGCAATGGCCGTGGGGCTGGCAGCCGGAATGGGATACCTTGGGGTAGCCATTTTGTTTACGGTTGTTATTTCTGCACTTAATGTGGTACTCAATATTTTTAAATTCGGCGAGTCCGGCGAGGGAGAACGTACACTAAAAATTACCGTACCGGAAAATTTGGACTACGAAGGAAAATTTGAAGACATTTTTGAAAAATACTTAACCCGCTATCGTTATGAAGAAGTGAAAACCAGCAATATGGGAAGCTTATATAAAATTACGTTAAGCGTAGTTTTGAAAAACGGAATTTCCACCAAGGCATTTTTAGATGAGATTCGAACGCGAAACGGAAATCTGGATATTAGCCTTGGCAGACAGATGGACAATTTAGACAGTTTATAGGAAAAAAGGTGCCACCGGCGCCTTTTTTGGTACGCAAAAAAATAGACACAGACTTATGATACAATCGAAGTAACTATGTAGAGAAGGGGAGAGAAAGGATTTGCCATGAAACAGTTTACTTGTCGTGTCGATACGCTTTCAGAAGGATATGAACAGATTGCCAGGGTGCTTAGCGAACAAGGATGGGAAGAACATAAGACATTGCTCCACATTATAGAATCCGGTTTTTCGAAAGAAGAAATGCAGGTATTTCTTACAGAAATTCGAAGACGATTTTCGGGGCTTACAAAAGCGGGAATCAGCATCGGCGGCTTGGTGGATGATGAAGAGGCAATGAAAATCATTCGTTTTACCTTTGGTGGGGCGCTGGATGAAAAAGAAGGACAAAGTCTTTCCGGGATTCGGTTAAGCTTTTTGTATAGCGAAGAGGCAACCTTTTATGTAAAGCAGATTCCGCTGGATATGCAGAATGCCGACGAGGTGGTACAAACCATTCGTGGGTGGATGGAGGAAATGCCAAATTTGCGTGCCATAGAGTTGTTTCCGTGCCTTACGGTAGGGGATTTGTCCGGTGTGCTTAACGGTATTACCAAAGACCATGAAGATATCTGTGTATTTGGTGCGTTGGCAAGTATGCGTGTAATCAAGCAGCGCAGGGATATGGCAGAGTTTCGGAAAATGATGTTTTGCATGGGAGAGGATGTTTTTCAGGACGGAATTACGCTGGTTTTCTATGCAGGAGCAAAACTATGCGTACATGCTGAAATGCTATTTGGATGGCATCCGGTAGGAAGAGCCCATACGGTGAAGCTTGAGGAGAATAGCAGCGTGGGTGATTGTTGCGTTTCTGCCATTGACAATATGCCGCCGGAGGAGTTCTATAAAAAATATATTGGTGCGGAATTTAATTCGTTTTTTATAGAGAATGTTTGTGAATTTCCCATGGTGGTGGAGCGCGAGGGCATTTATCTTGGACGAATTCCCTGTAGTTATGACGACGAGGGAAGATTATATTATTATGGCAGTATTCAGCCGGGAGAGAAGGTACGCTTATCTTATGGAAATAAGCGGGAGCTTTTGGAGCAAACCATGGAATCCAGTGACCGCATGAAGGAATTTGATGCGCAGGCAGTATTTATTTCCGCCTGTGGAAATCGCATTAATTTTTTGGTGGAAGCAGCGATGCAGGAGTTGCGATTTTTTCAGGAAGATGCACCAAATACGTTGATTTATCATGGTGGAGCGGAGATATATCGCTGGCATGGAGAAGGAAGTGTGCTAAACAGTACCATGATTGTGGTGGGAATGCGGGAGTGTGCTTCGGAGGAGGAGCTGTGCCGGATTGCCATTCCGAAAAAACATCGGGTTTGCAAGAAAAAGGAGCGAGGGGTTATTCCATTGGATGAACGCCTTTCGCTGCTTCTTAGTACCATTACGCAGGAGTTGGTGGAGGCTGTGGTGGAGGCCAACAAGGCGAATATGGCCAAATCCAAGTTTTTAAGCAGTATGTCTCATGAAATTCGTACGCCAATCAATGCGGTTCTTGGAATGGATGAAATGATTTTGCGAGAGAGTGAAGAACCGCAGATTCGCAAATATGCGCAGGATATTCGACTGGCAGGAAATAATTTACTTGGAATCGTCAACGATATTTTGGATTTTTCGAAAATAGAGGCCGGAAAAATGGAAGTGGTGCCGGTGGAATACGAACTGGCATCGGTACTGAATGATTTAATTAATCTGGTGCAAAAACGGGCTACGGACAAGGGGCTTCGCTTTGTGGTAGAGTGTGAGGATACGACGCCGCATTTACTGATTGGTGATGAAATACGCATCAAGCAGGTGGTAACAAATATCTTAACAAACGCGGTGAAATATACCAAAGAGGGAAGCATTACGTTGAAGGTGGGGTATCATGAGGCAGATGAGAACCATATTTTCCTGGATGTAGCAGTGAAAGATACGGGCATCGGCATGAAAAAAAGCGAGATGGGAAAATTGTTTACGGCATTTGAACGCCTGGATATGAAGCAAAATCGAACCGTGGAAGGCACCGGCCTTGGTATGAGCATTACCACGGGGTTATTGCATCTAATGGGAAGTGAGCTATCGGTAGAAAGCGTCTACCAAAAAGGGTCGGAATTTTCTTTTTCCGTAAAGCAGCAGGTGTTAAAATGGGAGCCCATTGGTAACTTTGAAGAGGCGATGCGAAAAACCATGGAGGGCCACGAGCGGTATCAGGAAAGCTTCCGGGCGCCGGAAGGAAAGATTCTGGTGGTGGATGATACGCCAATGAACCTTACGGTGGTGCAAGGGTTATTAAAGCAGACGCAGCTTCAAGTGGACACCGCCCAGAGCGGAATGGAGTGCTTAAAAAAATGTCGGGAGACCATCTATGATATCATCTTTTTGGATCATCGCATGCCGAAGATGGATGGGTTGGAGACACTTAAGAAGCTTCAGATGGATGACGCAAATAAAAATAGAGAAACACCGGTGATTGCGTTGACGGCAAATGCCATTTCCGGGGCACGTACCATGTATTTTGAAGCCGGATTCCAGGATTATATTTCGAAACCGATTGATTCGGCAAAGCTAGAAGCAATGATTGTTCACTATTTGCCGGAAGAAAAGGTTACGCTGATTGAAAAGCAGGACAAAAATCTATTGGAGGAGGAGTTACAAAAGCTTCCGGAGGGTATCCTTGCCATAGAGGCGCTTTTGCCGGAAGAAGGGGTGAAAAATTGCGGGGATGCCAAGGGCTATATAGAGGCACTGCGAATTTTTGCTTCCTCCATGGAAAGTGGTCTTCGGGATATCAAAGAGTTTTTTGCCACATCAAACTGGCGGGACTATACCACGAAGGTGCATGCGCTAAAGAGCAGTGCGCGAATTATCGGGGCAAAACGCCTGTCGGAGTTGGCACTTATGTTAGAAACGGCAGGAAATAATCAGGACTATACCAATATAGTGGATAATACGGAACACTTAGTAAAGCAGTACCAAAAACTGGGCGAGCAAATTGGTGCTTGCTTTACAATAAAAGAACAAGGAGCGCGTCCGGTGATTGACTTAGATCAGCTTTTCGATGCCTATAGCGGTATTCAGGAATTTGCTCAGGGATATGATTACGACAGCATTCAGTTTATTATGAATTCGCTTGCGGAGTATTGTATTCCGGAGGAAGAACAAGGACGATTTGAAAAAGTAAAGCACGCAGTGCAGCTGGCTGACTGGGATGCACTCAAACAGATTTTATAATACAGGGGGACATAAGCATGGCTGAAAAAGTTTTGGTAGTTAGTAAAGGAAGCGGATTCATGGTGAATGCAATTCTGGAAAATTTAAGAAAGCAGGGGTATGAGGTAACCATGACGGAGCCTACTATGGAGGAGCTGAATCTCCATCAGGAGGATGCCAAAATCTACGTTTTCTTTTTAGGAGATTATCTGGCAGAAATTGCAGAACCGTTGGTGTTTCTGAAGGATTTGTGTGTGGAAAAAGAAAAACAGCTGCTGGTCATCGGCAGCCAGGATGAGTATGAGGAGCTATGCCGTACCATTCCAAAGCCGGTGCTGGCAGGATGGTTAAGGCGTCCACTGAACATGGAGGAGCTGTTTGAAAAACTGGCAGGGTGCGTCAAGCAGAATGAGGAACGGGAGCGCAAGAAGAATATTTTGCTGGTGGATGATGACCCGGCCTATTTGCAGATGGTAAAGGGATGGCTGGAGGAATCCTATCGCGTGGTGATTACGACCTCCGGAATGCAGGCAATTACCTATATGGCAACCCATACACCGGATCTGGTACTTCTTGATTATGAAATGCCGGTAACCACCGGACCACAAATTTTGGAAATGATGCGCAGCGAAGTCAAATCGGATGGAATACCGGTTATTTTTCTTACGGGAAAAGGTGATAAGGAAAGTGTTATGCGGGTGCTATCCTTAAAGCCGGACGGATATTTGCTGAAAACAATGCAAAAGAAAGAAATTTTAGAAGCAATCGAGCAATTTTTTGAAAAAGAAAAATTGAAAGAAAAATTAAGCATATAGGGTATTCTATATGAAAAATAAAGATTCTGTAATTGGGTCTTGTATTCTACCACATATTGAGTTAAAATGTATTTTGCAAACAAGATATTGTAGAAAGAGGCAAAGGAGAATTTAGAAAATGGCACAGGATTTGACGATACGTGTGATAAAACGGAATGGAAATGAAGTTAATTTTGACATTACAAAGATTGAGAATGCAATTTCAAAAGCAAACCAGGAGGTAGATGAAATTCATCAGCTGAGCGTACCGCAAATTCATGCAGTTTCTAAGATGATTGCAGATAAATTAAAATTCAGTACCCATGCAGTGAATGTAGAGGATATTCAGGATATGGTGGAAACCGGTATTATGGAGATGCGTGGGTATGAAGTTGCGCAGAAATATGTGCGGTATCGCTTTAAACGAGAACTGGCAAGAAAACAGAATACCACCGATGATGGAATTCTCTCCTTGATTGAGCAGAATAATGAAGAGGTGAAGCAGGAGAACGCCAATAAGAATCCGGTGATCAATTCGACGCAACGTGATTATATGGCGGGTGAGGTGTCGAAGGACTTGACGATGCGTTTGCTTTTGCCGGAGGAAATTGTAAAGGCACATGAGGAAGGCATTATTCACTTCCATGATGCAGATTATTTTGCACAAAAGGAGCATAACTGTGATCTGATTAATCTGGAGGATATGTTACAGAACGGTACGGTGATTTCTGAAACGAAGATTGAGAAACCGCATCGTTTTTCCACGGCTTGTAATATTACTACGCAGATTGTGGCACAGGTAGCATCGAATCAGTATGGTGGACAGTCCTTTACGTTATCTCATTTGGCACCGTTTGTGGACTTGTCAAGACAACAGATCCGGAAGCAGTTAATAGAAGAGTGGGAAGCGGTTAATGAGCCGTATGATGAAGAGAAGATTCGGAAGATTACAGAGATGCGTCTGGATCGGGAAATTACCAATGGTATTCAGACCATTCAGTATCAGCTGATTACGTTGATGACCTGTAATGGACAGGCACCGTTTGTCACTATGTTTATGTATTTGGATGAAGTTCCGGAAGGACAGACAAGGGAGGATCTTGCCAAGATTATTAAAGAAGTGCTTTTGCAGAGAATGCAGGGTGTGAAGAATGAGAAGGGTGTTTATATAACACCGGCCTTTCCGAAATTGATTTACGTGCTGGATGAGGACAATGTGGCAGAGGGCAGTAAGTATTTTGAGCTAACGAAGTTGGCGGCAAAGTGTACGGCAAAACGTATGGTTCCGGATTATATTTCCGCAAAGAAGATGAAGGAATATAAGAACGGGGACGTTTATCCGTGTATGGGATGCCGTTCGTTTTTAACACCGGATACGGAAGGTCTGGGAGAGCAAGGAAAGCATAAGTACTACGGTCGATTTAATCAGGGTGTGGTAACCATTAATTTGGTGGACGTTGCATGCTCTTCGGATGGCGATATGGATGATTTCTGGAGAATTCTGGATGAACGATTGGAACTATGCCACCGGGCGCTTCGCATCCGTCATGAGCGGTTGCTTGGAACGACGTCGGATGTAGCACCGATTTTGTGGCAGTATGGAGCTATTGCGCGCTTGAAGAAGGGAGAGACCATTGATAAATTGCTTTTTGGAAACTATTCTACCATTTCTCTTGGATACGCCGGAGTAAGCGAGATGTGCTACCGCATGCTTGGTGTAAGTCATACGGATGAGAAAGGAAAGCAGTTTGCTTTACAGGTAATGCAACACTTAAACGATATGTGCGCGAAGTGGCGTGCGGAGGAGAACATTAGTTATTCCCTGTATGGAACACCGATGGAATCTACCACCTATAAATTTGCCAAGTGTTTACAGAAACGGTTTGGTGTGATGGAGCATGTGACGGATAAGAATTATATTACGAATTCCTATCATGTGCATGTGACAGAGCAGATTGATGCATTCACGAAATTGAAATTTGAATCGGAATTCCAGCGCTTGTCCCCGGGAGGAGCAATTAGCTATGTTGAGGTTCCGAATATGCAGCAGAATTTGGATGCGGTACTTGCTATTATGCAGTATATTTACGAGAATATTATGTATGCAGAATTAAATACCAAGTCGGATTACTGTGAAGTCTGTGGCTACGATGGCGAGATTCAGATTAAAGAAGACGAAGAGAACGGAAAGCTGATTTGGGAATGTCCAAATTGCGGAAACCGGGATCAGGATAAGATGTCCGTTGCCAGAAGAACGTGTGGATACATAGGTACCCAATTCTGGAATCAGGGACGGACACAGGAAATCAGAGAACGGGTGCTTCATGTGAGCATTCCGGCATTACAGAATACAGGAAAAGCGGATGCTTAGCAGAAAGAAGAAGGAAGAATGAATTACGGACAGATTTATTATACCGATACTGCCAATGGACCGGGTTGCAGAACCGTATTGTTTGTAAGCGGCTGCACCCACCATTGCAAGGGGTGCTTTAATCAGGAAACCTGGAGCTTTTCCTATGGGCAACCCTATACCGGTGACGTAGAGGAGGAGTTGATGGCATCCATAAAGCCTGCCTACATTGCCGGACTGACCATTTTGGGTGGAGAACCAATGGAGCCGGCTAATCAGGAGCAGGTATATGCCCTTGTTGCCCGTGTCCGAAGGGAACTTCCGGGAAAGACCATCTGGTTGTATTCCGGTTATACCTGGGAAGAGCTGATGGACGAACAGAACGAACGCTGTCACGGACCGGTAACAAAGGCGCTGCTATCGTTAGTGGATGTGCTGGTGGATGGTGAGTTTCATGAAGCGGAACGAAATATTACGTTGCAATTTCGTGGGTCTGAGAATCAGCGAATCATTGATGTGCCAAAAAGTTTACAGCAAGGGGGAATTGTCCTGTGGGAGAAGTAAAAGTAAGTAAGGTTATTGCATTTGTACAAAAAGAGTTGTGCAATAACAAAACAGAAAGAAACGCCGAACTGTTTTTAAATGGCGCCTTTCTTGGGGGAAAGAAATTAAAAATTGTGTTTCATAACCATCCGGAGGAACAGTATCAACGTCTGTTGGCCTTTTGCATTGCATATGGCGGAATTATTCTTAGTACGGATCCGGAAACCTATACCTGTGTAATTCGTGCGCGCAATGACGTGGATAAATATTTTGTCGCTAATCGGGAAACGAAAGAGATTATCAAGGAGGCAGCGAATTTGGCAGAAGCAAAGAAGCTGATTTCCGGTTATGAAAAAGAAGATAAACATAATGGTGTTTATGAAAAAGGCTTCTACGATGTGATTGACGATAGTAAGCTATCCTATCTCTATTCGTAGAAGCCTTCGGATTACAAGGTGATTAATTCATAATCTTGTGTTCCAATACCAAGTTGTTCTGCTGTATCGATGGTGTGTTCACCGTTGCGGGAGGTTACACGCTCTAAGAAGTGTTCCTTTCCGGGATCGGTAGAATTTTTTACGATATCGATGCAAGCACGGTCAATGGCTACCGGATCGGTGGAAATAAGTATTCCCATATCTTTCATACAAGGATCTTCTGCTACTGCGCAGCAATCGCAATCCACAGACATATTGGCCATGACATTAATATATACGATGTTGCCGGCAAAATGATCCGTTACAGCAGAGGCAGCCTCTGCCATAGATTCTAAGAAGGCATCCTGTTCCGGAAGATTATCCCAAAGATCATGCTGATAGTCTGCAGCCTGAGACTGGCCGGCAGAGTGGATATTTACTTTTCCGGCGCAAGAAGCACATCCAATGGAAAGCTGTTTCAATGCACCGCCGTATCCCCCCATGGGATGTCCTTTGAAATGTGAAAGGACAAGCATAGAGTCATAATTGAGGAAATTTTTCCCCATAATATCGGATTTCAGATGCTTAGAGTTCTTGATTGGGATTTCAATATCCGGACCCTCTTCGTCCATTAAATCCACATCAAAATAATCATTCCAACCATGCCGTTTTAATAATTGAATATGTTTGTGGCTGGCATTTCGTTCCCCTTCATAGGCGGTGTTGCATTCCACGATGGTTCCGCCCACGTGCTCTACGATGGATTTCCAGAATTCCGGTTTTAAATAATTCTGATTGCCCTCTTCACCGGAATGCACCTTGATGGCTACTCTGCCTTCTAATTTCTTGCCCAGTGTGTCGTAAAGCTTAACGACGGTATTCGGAGTGACGTCTTTTGTAAAATAGACGGTTGCGCTCATGATAGACCTCCTTGTGTTTTTTTTCTTAGGTAATTGCGAAACCCTTATGCCACGAACGTGGCATGTTGAATTTGCATAAAAATCGTTCTCGCAAGTTCACTTGCAGAGACGATTTATCATGCAAATTGCTCATGCGGCATACGCCGCAGAGCAGTTTCGCAATTATCTATTTTGTTTCGCGTGTTTTCATGGTATCAAATTTTACGTTGACTTGCAAGACGGAAAAAAGGCGGTTACATGAAATTACTACAAAAGAATCACAAAAATTCCAATGTATCTGAAAGCTAGAACAAATTGTGAAATATCCACAGAGAAAAATGAAAAGTTTGTGTAAATTAACAAGATTGTGCCAATGTGTGAAAACCGATATGATAGGTGTAGAGGAGTAAATACCACACAAGGAGGGGGAGCATGATTTCAGGAATTATACCACAGCAGCAATGGAATCAAAGAAATGAAAATGCAATGCTCACTCAGAAGGAAGCAACATCTCCGGCTGATGAGGAGCTTCAAACTTACAAAGAAGGCATTCGTCGTCAAAGAGAAGGAAATATTTACAACTCCGTATATCATAAGATGATGGGTGGTCAGCGTTTATCCTTGAGCGAAGAAGATACCCTAAGACAGCGGGACTTGAAGGTCTATATGGAATATAAAGCGGACGTGGAAGAAGAGAAGGCGTATGAGGAGCGTCTTCGTCAGTGCAAATCCAAAGAAGAAGCGCAGAAAATGCATATGAACAAAGTACATAGCAACTTGAACGCACTTCGCAAGATTATCAACGACCCGTGTATCAGCAAAGAGAAAAAAGTAAAAGAGGTACAGCGCATTCAAGGTGCAACCAGCGTTTCCATCCGTAGTTTCCATGAATTTGCAGATGGGGATGTGTACGGAAAATTACCGGAAGAACAGGAAATTCGCCGGCTGGAGTCGGATATGGACCGAGACGTTGAAATGACGAAAGAAGATTTTGTACTTAGTGGATATCGCGAAGAGGAGAAAAAAACAGTACCGGGACTTGCATTGGTTTATGAAAAAGAAGAAAGCACCATGCAGGAGATTCGTAAGATTCACAGCAAAGAAGCAGGAATAGCAAAAGGCTTAGAAGTGGATGTGTTGGTATAAAAGAAAAAACCCAGGGCAGAGATTTTTTTGATCGCTGCCCTTGTTTTTTTAGTGAAAACTCGGTATAGTAAAAGAAAAGAAACTGCATCAGCGAAAGGAGGAGTTATATGAAACGTATTGTTCCGTTTATTAGTTTGGGGTTATCCATTGCCATGCTGTTGGGTTGTGTGGACGGCGGCAAGAGGTACGTAGAACCAAAGGCAAAGGAGGAAGCGGTAGTTGTGAAGGAAGAGAAGGCGCAGGCGTATGTGGGGCGTTATGTGGAGCAACTTCGTACCATGGGGAAGAAGGGGAACTATATTTATAGTCCGGAATCCATGAATTGTGCACTGTCCATGTTCCGATACGTCACAACGAAAGAGGAGAATCGAAAGGTAATTGAGAAGATTGTCGGAGATACGGACTATTTGGCATATGCAAATAATGAAAAGAGTTTTCGGTTGATTAATCGGATATGGAAGAACCAGAACAAAGAAATGAAAATTGCCGACGAGATCAAGGATTATATTTATGAAATGGACATGTCGGATAGTGGGGCGGCAACGAAGAAGAAGAATGCCTATGTAAGTGAGCAGACCAATCAATTTATTACGAGTACACCGTCGATTCTTTCGAAGGATACCATTTATGATATTATGAACGTAACGTACTTTAAAGATCAGTGGAAAGACGGAGACCTTCGTAAGGATACCAAGCTTCATGTGTTTACAACCGGTACCGGAAAGAAGACGAAAACAAAATATTTGCATTATGATAGTGCAAAGACTTACTATGAAAACGATACGGCAAAGGCAGTAGAGGTACCGTATCGCGACGGATTCTCACTCCTTCTCATAAGACCGAAGAAGACGTTAGACGCTGTATCTTTTGAGAATCTGTTAGAACAGAGCAAGGTGGCGGATCAGGTTCAGGTAAAGTTTCCGGAATTTGAGACCAAGAGTAAATTTGACTTAACGGATTACTTTAAGAACTTGGGAATAACCAAAGAATCTGCGGATACTGACTTAAAGATTTTGCAGGTAGCTAAGATTAAGGTAGACAAGAAGGGAACTGAGGCAGCTGCTGTGAGCGAAATCGTTTGTGGCGTAACGTCAATTCCTACACAGGAGCCGAAGATAGTAAAGATTTCTATGAATAAGCCATTTTACTACGCGATTCTAGATAAGAAGAATCAGGATGTGGCCTTTGTAGGACAGGTAACCAAGATAAAATAAAAAAGAAAAAATAAATGTCAACCCAAGTAGAAAAATGGGTTGACATTTTTTGCGTTCATGGTATCATGGAAAGCAGTGAATAATGAAGGAGAGAAGAACCAATGGGGACAAAAGAACGTATCATAGCCATACTGGAAGAAAAGAGGGGCAGCTATTTTTCCGGAGAGGAGTTAGCGGAGAGGCTGTCGGTTTCAAGAACTGCAGTATGGAAAGCGATAAACAGCCTTCGGGACAATGGATATGAAATTGAAGCGGTCACGAAGAAGGGATATCGTTTGGCAGAAGATACCGATCAGATGTCGGAAGCGGGTATTCGAAAATATATAAGCCGGGAGGAAGCGATTCATATAGAAGTACAACCGGTGGTGACATCCACAAATACCTTGCTTTATGAGAAAGCAGCGAAGGGGCAGGGAGAAGGATATGTGTTGCTTGCCGGTGCGCAGACTGCCGGACGGGGACGCCAGGGGCATACCTTTTATTCCCCTAAGGATACAGGAATTTATATGAGTTTGCTGCTTCGCCCAAAAGATGCATCCGTGCAATCCGCAGCGAGAATTACCTCTATGGCGGCAGTGGCGGTTTGTGAGGCTGTGGAAGCGGTAACCGGGCAGGAGGCCGGGATAAAATGGGTCAATGATATTTTTATGAATGGACGTAAGGTAAGCGGCATCTTGACGGAAGCATCCATTGATATGGAGAACGGCAATGTGGCATTTGTAGTGCTTGGCATTGGCGTCAATCTTTACAAACCAAAGGAAGGTTTTCCAGAAGACATTCAGAATATTGCAGGCGCCGCTTTTTCTGCAAAAATGGGGGATGCAAAGAATCGTCTGGCAGCAGAAATCATACAGCGATTCTGGCAATACTACAAGACCTGGGATAAGCAGGCCTATACGGAAAAATACAGAGAAAAGAGCCTGGTAATTGGAAAAGAGGTAACGGTGCTTTTGCCGGAAGGCAAGAAAAAGGCACGAGTGCTTACGATTGATGATGAATGCCATTTGGTGGTGCGTTATGAAGATGGAAAGGAAGATAGCTTGTCTTCCGGAGAAATCAGTATAAAAATGGAATAAAGAAAGGGATTGGCAATGGAATTAACAGCGTTAAAAGAAAAAGTTCTGGCAGGCGGTGAGATTACAAGGGAGGAAGCGCTCTTTTTGTGTAAGCAGCCGTTGGAAAAACTTGCCGGGGCAGCAGATGAAATTCGTAGAAAATATTGTGGAGACAGTTTTGATTTGTGTACCATTATCAATGGAAAAAGTGGAAAGTGCTCGGAAAACTGCAAATTTTGTGCACAATCCGCACACCATCACACGCAAGTCGGAGTATATCCCCTCCTGTCTACCGAAGAAATTGTTGCAGATGCAAAGAAAAATGCGGCACAGGGAGTACTTCGTTATTCGATTGTGACGGCAGGAAGACGTTTAAATGAGCAGGAAGTGGAAGCGATGTGTGAGGCAGTACGTGCCATCCGCAAAGAAGCCGATATCTCAGTATGTATATCCTTTGGCTTATTGGATGAGATGGCTTTTCGGAAGCTAAAAGAGGCAGGGGTGAGTCGTGTACACAACAATCTGGAGACTTCGAGGAGCTATTTTCCGGAAGTTTGTACGACACACACCTACGAGGAAAAAATCGCAGCCATCAAAGCAGCAAAGGCGGCAGGCCTTTCTGTTTGTAGCGGCGGTATCATGGGGTTAGGAGAAACCTTTGCAGATCGTATCGATATGGCGTTAACGCTACGTGAACTTCACGTTAAGAGTGTTCCTGTGAATATGTTAAATCCAATACCGGGAACACCATTCGAAAAAAATGAGCGATTAACGAAGGAAGAAATGATGCGGATTGTAGCGGTGTATCGTTTCTTGTTGCCGGATGCCTCTATTCGTTTAGCCGGCGGAAGAGGGTTGATGGGAGACAAAGGCATTGGATGTTTTACAGCAGGGGCCAATGCGGCAATTTCCGGAGATATGCTGACAACTGCTGGCATTACCGTAAAGACGGATAAGGAATTATTAGAAAAGTTAGGATATAAGGTGGAGTTACAGAATGAGTAAAGCATTGTTTGTGATTGGCACCGGCACGGATGTAGGAAAGACTTATGTGGCGGGCCTGTTGGTTAAAAAATTAAAGGAATATGGTGAAAGCGCAGGGTATTACAAGGCGGCCATGAGTGGAAATTTACGGGGCAAAGACGGAAAACTAATTCCGGGGGACGCACTGTTTGTAAAGAATATGTCCCAAATTACCCAATCCCTAGAGAGCATGTGCCCTTATGTGTATGAACAGGCGGTATCTCCACATTTGGCTTCGCGTTTGGAAGGAAATCCGGTCAGTTTGCCGGTTGTAAAAGACGGATTTGCCAAGGTATGTGAAAATGCAGAGTACGTGACCTTAGAAGGGTCCGGTGGAATCTTGTGTCCAATCAATAAGGATGAAGAGGAACTGTGGCTTATAGATATTATGCGTGCAACCCACACCGGCTGTGTGATGGTGGCGGATGCAGGACTTGGAACAATCAATAATGTAGGATTGACTGCTTTTTACTTAAAGCAAAAGGGTATTCCCTTAAAGGGAATTATCTTTAACCACTTTAAGCCCGGGGACGTGATGCAGGAAGATAACCTTCGTATGTGTGAGGAACTTACCGGTGTGAAGGTGTTGGCATGCGTGCAGGATAATAGTGAAAATATTGTGATCGAGAAGGAAATCTTGCAAAACCTATATGGGGAGGTAGAAGAATGATTTGGTATCCCTATGAACAAATGAAGACAATGAAGGCACCCTACAAGGTTGTTGATGCTGAGGGAGTTTATTTATATACAGAAGATAACCGAATGATTGATTCGGTTTCTTCTTGGTGGAGCAATATTCATGGCTATAAACATCCAGAGTTAACCAGAGCGATTGTGGAGCAGGCAGGAAAATTTTCTCATGTAATGCTGGGAGGACTTACTCACGAACCGGTGCAACGGTTATCGGATCAGTTGGCAGAGTTGTTACCGGGAGATTTGGACTATTGTTTTTTCTCCGATTCCGGAAGTGTTGCGGTAGAAGTGGCTTTGAAGATGGCGCTGCAATACTATGTCAATCGCGGAGAAACGAACCGAACCATGATTCTTTCTTTAGAGCATGCCTATCATGGCGATACCTTTAAGACCATGGAAGTAGGGGATGACGAGGACTATCATTTTGTCTTAAATGCATATGGAAAGAGTCCTTACGTGGTGCACATTCCAACAACCATTGAGGCGTTAGAGGAAGCTTTTATACAATATCAGGAAAAATTGAACTGTTTTATCGTAGAACCACTACTTCAGGGCGCTGGAGGAATGCGTATGTATGACGTTGCCTTTTTGAAGAGGGCGAGGGAATTGTGCGATCAATATGGGGTACTGTTGATTTTTGATGAGGTGGCAACGGGGTTTGGACGAACCGGGAACCGATTTGTAGCAGACCTGGTATTACCGGATATCATTGTTCTTGGAAAAGCGTTAACAGGAGGATACATCGGTCACGCTGCTACAGTGGCAAGAAAACATGTATTTGATGGATTTTACGATTCCTGTCCGGAACATGCCCTTATGCATGGACCAACCTTTATGGGAAATGCGCTAGCCTGTAGCGTGGCAAGTGCAGCCATCACGGTTTTTGAACGAGAGAACTACATGGACAAGATTGCGACGATTGAATCCATTACCAGGCGGGAGATGGAAGGCTTTTGCGACGAACGAATAGAGGAAATTCGTATTATGGGCGGATGTGTATGTGTGGAAGTAAAGGATGCAGCTACGCTAAAAGGGTACCAACAGTTTGCATACGAACGTGGTGTTTTTAGCCGGCCATTTTTGAAATATATGTACGCGATGGTTCCTTATATTATTACAGAAGAGGAATTGGTGAAAGTGCTTGATACCATGAAGGCATGGTTTCGTTAAGCGGTCGTCCGGTGGCCGGCCGGTTGGTTACGTGTAAAAACTTGAAATCAAAGAATAACACGTAGGAAAAGGGAAAAGCATAGGAAAAAAACTGCGAGACCAGTTGCTGGGGCGTTTAGGAATTGGTTCGAATGCATTTGTTAAGGAGGCGCCGAATTCGAGCCCCCTGTTTAAATGCTTCAATTATGCTAAAGAGTGTTTCGTTGTTGAGGCAACGGCAGTTTTTTTCGCGGTCGCCGTCTCGGCAGGTGTGAGAGGCTTTTGTCCACATTGGGACAGGGCTCGGTTACACTTGGTAAGAGACGTGCGGCTTTCTACCTTACTTGGAACTTTTCCGGTTAAAGTAAAACGAACAACGGCACAAGCAAGGCCTGCAAAAACAGAAACAATGATAACGCTAAAAATAAGTATTTGATACAACATAATAAGCTCCTTTTTCAATTATTGCTAATGCTTTTTGGTTACGCATTTACGCGATGTTTATAGTCTATGGAAACAAGACGCGTTTGGCTACGTTCTTTCATTACGATTTTTAGTAAAATCGGTGTCACTAACGTAGTGATTATGACAACGAGAACAACCGGGGCAAATAGCGCCTGGGAAATCAATCCGTACTGAAATCCTTTTTGCGCAACAATCAAAGCGACTTCCCCGCGGGAAATCATTCCTACGCCAATCTGCAAGGACTCGCGATTGGAAAATCCGCAAAGTTTCGCACCGATTCCACAACCAACGACCTTGGATACAAATGCAGCGATTAATAGCGTTGCCGAAAACAGCAGTACGCTGTGATCCATGCCGGACAAGCTGGTCTTTAGTCCAATACTTACAAAGAAAATCGGGCTTAAGAACAAATCGGCAATGGTGCTTGTTTTCTCCACAAGATGTGACCGCAGTTTCAGGTTGCAAAGAAGCAATCCGGCAAAATAGGCACCGGTAATATCTGCAATGCCGAAAAATGTTTCAGAAACATAGGACAGACTTAAGCAAAAAACGATGGCCATTATGGCAGTGGTTTTTCCTTTTCCAAGGCGTTCAATGAATTTGCCGGTTTTGCTAAGGGCAAGAAACAGGATGCCAATGCAGAGAAAATACAGCACAATTTTCAAAAGCACAGAGAACAGCGAAACCGAAGTATCCATTAAGCTGGTGACAATGGTAAGCACGATGATGCCCAAAATATCATCGATGACAGCGGCACCAAGAATGGTGGTACCCACTTTTCCAGATAATTTTCCCATTTCGCGCAAGGTTTCTACCGTGATGCTTACAGATGTGGCAGAAAGAATGACACCGATAAAAATGGATTTTAATAATTCCTGCTGTGTCGCAAGGGATGGATGATAAACCATTACATAGGCGCCAAATCCAAACATGATTGGAACAAGTACGCCAATCCCGGCAACAACGGTGGCCGGAACACTGTTTTTCTTCAGTTCTTCTAAATCGGTTTCCAGGCCCGCGGCAAACATGAGAAAAATCACACCAAGTTCCGCTAAATCCGTAATAACGAGACCGACATTGCTTCCGGTGTCGATGAGATTTAACGCAGACGGTCCAATAAGGATACCTGCAATCAGAGCACCTACCACCTGAGGAAGGTTCAGCTTCTTTGATAGAACGCCAAACACTTTGGTGGAAAAGAGAATCAATGCCAGATAAAGTAAATACGTGTATTCCATAAATAATTCCTCCTTACACTGTCAATTAGTATAAGGAGGAATCTTAAAATAAATCTTATGTAAGTTTAAACAAAGTTTAAACGGGAACGGTAAAACGATACCCGACACTCCAAACGGTTAAAAGGTAGATGGGGTGGGAAGGATTGTCTTCGATTTTTTGGCGGAGGCGGTTTACATGCACCGCAACCGTGGTGGTGTCACCGTCGGAATCCAGTCCCCAAATCTCTTCATATAAGTCTTCTTTGGTAAAAACAATGTCCTTATTACGAAGAAAAAAGGCCAACAATTCGTATTCTTTGTTTGTTAGGGTGAGGGCCTTATCTTCCTTGGAAATGATGCGTGTGCTTGGGGTAAGTGAAAAAGGTCCAATCCGTAAGGAATCGTCGTCGGCAGTTTTCTCTTTCCGGGAGCGCTCATAGCCGGCAAGATTGGCTTTTACCATGGCCACTAAGACGTTTGGGTCAAAGGGTTTGGTGATGAAATTGTCTGCACCAAGGCCAAGCCCCAGAATTTGATCCGAGCTTTCATGTTTGGCTGAAACGATGAGGATGGGGATATCCACCAAGGTGCGCATCTTTTTGCATGCGGAAAAACCGTCCATGCCCGGAAGCATTAAGTCAAGGATAATTAAATCAAAGGCACGTTTGGTCAGGGCGTTGATTCCGGAGAGGGCGTCACCGCAAATGGTAACATCAAAGTCGTTAACTTCCAAATAGTCTTTTTCTATGTTTGCGATGGTTTCATCGTCTTCGATAATCAAAATAGTTTGCATAAATCGTTATCCTTCTTCCTGAGTGTATTGAATGATTGGCAGGCGAATGACAATTTGCAGGCCATCGCGCTTACCATTCTTGGCAGAAACGCTGCCGCCGAAAAGTTCTGCCGTCTTTTTTACAATGGCAAGGCCGATTCCGTTACTTTGTCCCGGATTGTTGCGGGCATCGTCTGCGCGGAAAAATAAATCCCACAGGCGGGAAAGCTTTTGGGATTCGACACCCGGACCGTTATCGGCAAAGGTGATTTTCATATATTTTTTTCCTGCTTTTAGACGGATGCGCATAATGCCCTCCGGTTTATCATTGTATTTGACGCTGTTGTCAAGAATGTTCTGACACAGATTTAAAAACAGGTCGGTATCAATCTGAATGTCCGCGTCAGACACGATTTCAAGAAGCAACTGCATATTTCGGGCGGCATATTCTTCCCGCACATTTTTTGTATAGTCCCGGAAAAACCGGGAGGCTCGAACCGTCGTCAGAGTAGGGTGGTATTCATCACTGTCTAACTTGGCAAAGGTAAATAGCCGGTTTACCATGCGCTCAATGTCCAGGGATTTTTGCTTAATGGTATCTAAGTAGCTTCGTTGTTTTTCCGGAGTTTTGGCAAGACCGTCTAATAGCCCTTGCACATAGGCAAGAATGCTGGTAAGAGGGGAGCGTAAGTCATGGGAAATAGACAAAAGCAAACTTTTTCGACCTTCGTCTACCGTGTTCGCTTTTACTGCGAAACGGCGCATTTCCGTGGCCATTTCGTTGAAGTCATCATATACTTCAAAATGTGGGTCGTTTTCCACGTAGGAAATCCGGTAGTCATAGTCGCCCTGGCGCATATGGCTCATCCCAACACGCAAGCGCTCGAAGGGGGTATACAGTTCCTGGCGAATAATCATTCGAAATAACATATTGGAGATAAAGGTTGCGATGCATAAGCCAAACAACACGCAAAGATTAGAAATCATAAGCTGCTGTTCCAGTTCTGTAAGGGAAAAACTTTGCTTTAGGCGTATGGAACGCAACATAATATAATCGTTACCAAAAGAAAGAAAAATGGCAACAATTAAGGGGATCCCAATGCTTAAATAGCGTCCCAGTTTTAATTTTTGTTTCATTATCTTTTGCATAATCCGATCCTTTCCAAGGGAAAAACTTAGTAATTAGTGTTATACACCCGTTCTCCAAAAGATGCAATCCTAAATGTGAAAATTTATGTATTTTTTATAGAAATACCTTTACATTCCCGTAAAAAAACCGATAATGGATATATAGACTTATGCGATTTGGGACCTTTGATACAAGGAAGTTGTGTGAATATGAACGGATTCAGGAAAAGGAGGAAGTATTATGGCAGTTGAATTAAATGGTGTGAATGGCTTAAACCCTGTTACTCCTGTGACACCGGTAAAACCGGAAGCGGCTGTACAGAAAGTTGCAGAAGAGGCAAAAGAGAATAAAAAAGTAGAAGAAGGTGTGGTTTACGAGAAAGGAAACCAGGAAGCGAAGACAACCTATACACCGGAAAGCATTGCAAAACAAGATCGTAGTAGCATCATTGAGCAGATGAAAGCAGATCTTGACCAGAGAAAGCAACAGATGCTGGATTTAGTAAAAAAGACGTTGTCCGGACAGGTGGGGGCTTTTTCGTTAGCCAATGAAGATGATATTTGGAAAAAATTAGCGAGTGGCGATTTTACCGTTGACGCGGCAACGAAGAAGCAGGCGCAGGAAGATATTAGTGAAGATGGCTATTGGGGTGTTAAGAAGACTTCCCAGCGGTTGTTTGATTTTGCGAAGGCACTTTCCGGTGGTGATGAAGCGAAGATGAAGAAGATGCAGGAAGCTATGGAGAAAGGCTTTAAAGAAGCGACCAAGTCCTGGGGACAGGATTTACCGGAAATCAGCAAGAATACGCTTGAAGCGGCAAATAAGCTGTTTGACGATTATTACGCAAGTCTGGCGCAGCCGGAAGAGCAGTAACTACATAAGGAAACCGTGGAGCTGTTGCTTTTTTCATGAAAGGCGACAGCTCTATTTTTAATTGGAAGAGCTCTTTATGGAACAATTTTTTTGTGTTAAAATGAGAGGCAGGATTATGGAAATGAGGAAGAACGAAGACGATGCAGGAAAAGGAAGATAAACGGATTTATACGTTAAGTAAGGAGAAACCGGCAAAGGCCGTATTAAAACTTGGACTACCTTTAGTCGCCGGTATGTTTATTATGGTGCTCTACAATTTGGTAGACACCTATTTTATTGGGCTTACAAAGGATGATTATCAGTTGGCGGCAGTTAACCTGGCTTATCCGATTATGATGATTGCGATTGCGGTATCGAACATGGTCGGAACCGGCGCGGCATCGCTAATCGCCAGAAGCCTGGGCGCAGGCGAAACCGAGAAGGCAAATCATACCGTGACGGTGGGCGTGGTACTGACCGTGGTAAACAGTGTGTTAATGACGGGAATCGGTCTTATTTTTTTGCCCGGGATTGTAACGGGGTTGGGGGCAAAAGCGAATACCGTTGTTTATACCACCCAATATGCCAAGGTAATTCTTCTGGGAAGCATTTTTACCATGGGAAGTTTTACCATGGGACAATTGCTTCGAAGTGAAGGGTCTGTAAGAATTTCTATTATGGGAATGGTCTGCGGAACTGTTGCAAATATGATTTTGGATCCGGTCTTTATTTTTGGATTAGGGCTTCAAATTCGCGGTGCCGCCATCGCCACCATTTTGGGAAATGCCTTAAGTTGCGTGGTTTCGCTGTGGTATTATGTAAGCGGACGTACCTTACTAAAAATCAGGTTGTGTGATGTGAAACCGTCAAAAGAAATTCTGAAAGAAATTTTCTGGGTAGGTGTGCCGGCAACCTTGGAAACCCTTCTTAGCTCGGTTGCCTACATTATTAATAATAATCTAGCTGTAGGGTACGGGGAGTTGACCGTTGCGGCTATGGGAATTGCGCAGAAAATTATGACGCTGGGAAATTATATTTACCAGGGAATGGCTTCCGGTACGCAGCCTCTGATGGGATATAATTATGGTGCGAAGAATTATGCCCGCATGTTACAGGTGTTAAAAGCAGGGCTGCTGGTAGTAAGCGGAATCGAAGGCTGCGTAATGTTGGGATTCGGGCTCCTGGCTCCACAGTTGATTGGTATTTTTACCGAAAATCCGGAAGTGATTGGCGTGGGCAGCAGGGTTTTACGTGCAATTATGTGCATTTTACCATTTGTAGGAGCGGTGGCAATGAGCAGAACATCGTTTCAGGCAATGGGAAAACCGCAGTATGCGTTTGGCATTACATTGGTGCGACAGTTGATTTTGTACGTGCCGCTGCTTTTGTTGCTTCACCATGTAGCGGGATTTTACGGCATGATATGGGCGCAGCCGATTACTGAAGTGGTGATGATGGTGGTGTCTGTAGGAATGCTTTATCGTAGTATTAGGCAAAGATTGCGGTGGGAATCTCTTTGATTTTATGATAGAATGAGAAAAAGAATGATGAGAGGAGAAGAATGATGTTTCGAGAAATGCGTCGAAAAAAGCAATTGCTTTCGAAGGAAGATACAGAAATTGTATTGATGCGTAATAGTGTGGGAGTTTTGAGTGTATTAGGAGATGATGGCTATCCGTATGGGGTGCCCATTAGCTACGTCTATCATGATGGAAAGATTATTGTCCACTGTGCAAAAGAGGGGCATAAGATGGATGCCATTCGTGCCTTGGATAAGGTGAGTTTTACGGTTGTGGACAAGAACGAAGTGCGAGAGGAAGAATACACCAGCTATTTTCGAAGCGTGATTGCCTTTGGGCGTATACACGAAATGGTGTCGGATGAGGAAATCGAGGAAGCATTGTATGTTCTTTCTGAAAAGTATTCCCCATCTATCTCGAAAGAGAAAGTGCGTGCCCATGCAAAGGATGGTGTCAAACGAACAGCCGTATTGGTTATGGAAATAGAGCATGTTACGGGAAAAGAGGCCATTGAACTGGTAAATGCTAAGCACCATGGCGAAGGTGCATTATAAGAAGTTAGAGGAAATAGGTATATGACTGCGAAAGATTTAGTAACAAAAATGGAACCTTACGTAAATAATGCCCGGTTTATTCCGGATGAAATAAAGATGCGCGCAGCGCAGCTTTGCTGGGAATTTAATCAGACCGGACCGGCGGAGGGAGAAAAACGCGGATCTATTTTAAAGGAATTGTTTGGTACGTGTACAGAATTAACGTTTGTGGAACCAAGTTTTCACTGTGATTATGGATTTAATATTCATTCCCACGGATTTATGTTTATGAATTATAATTGCGTAATTCTTGATACCTCTCCGGTACATATCGGAAGCGGTGCATTTATTGCACCCGGATGTGTGCTTGCTTGTGCCGGACATTCTTTGGATCCTAAGGAACGCGCCGAGGGAATTGGACATTCTGCACCGATTACGCTTGAGGATAATGTGTGGTTAGGAGCGAATGTGACGGTACTTGGTGGTGTGACCATTGGAGAAGGAAGTATGATTGGAGCGGGAAGTGTGGTGACACATGATATTCCGGCGGGAGTAATTGCAGTTGGAAATCCATGCAAGGTTTTGCGCCCGGTGACAGAGGCGGATCGGATTCGAGAGAAAATGATTGTGACGGAAGGATAAGCACACAGGGGGGCAAGCGGTAATGCTTGCCCCCCTGTGATATATGGAGTAGTAGGGAATTGTACTCTATATTTTTGAAACGCGTAAATAAGAATCCTGTTTCATTATCTGGTCAGTACGAATGCGTTTTGCCATGGACTCGTACATTGCTGTCATCATGGTTGCCTCGTTAGTATGAAAGTCCTGGAAAACATGCTGCTTCGATTCTTTTTCACGGAGTTTCGTCTGCTCTTGTGATAAAAGCGTTTGAAAATTATCCGCTTCGTTACCTGATACAATTCCTGCAGCATGTGTTAAGTCGACAGCTGCTTTTTTCATATCTTTACTAATACGAATCGCCATGTGTTTCCCTCCTTTGCTTTATACTAAATATAGTATACCACGAAGTGGTGAAGAACACAAGATGTTGTGTGTGGAATTCAAAAAAGGTTCATAATGGGACTAGATATTGAATGATGTTAGAGAAGTTGCGAAATCCTTGCAAAAAAGCGTATAATATTTGATGGAGGGATTTAAAATGGAAAAGACACATACGCGTGATTTCACGCAGGGAAGTATTACGAAGCAGCTGGTTGTATTTGCGACACCGCTGTTTTTATCAAGTTTATTACAAATCGTCTACAATATGGTGGATATGATGATTGTCGGACAAACGTTAGGAAAGGTCGGACTTTCTGCCGTATCAGTAGGTGGTGATGTTACCAATTTCCTGACCTTTCTGGCAATGGGATTTAGCAATGCCGGACAGGTTATCATTTCTCAGTACTTAGGTGCGGGACAAAAAGAAAAGATTCCACGTTTTATTTCTACCATGTTTAGTTTTCTCATGATAGTGGCAATTGGTGTCGGAGGCATTTGCCTTTTCTTACGAGAACCCATCATGCATGTTATGAATACGCCGCCGGAGGCATTTACAGAAGCGGTAAATTATGCGACCGTATCTATGCTCGGAATGATATTCATTTATGGATACAACATTGTGAGTGCTGTATTGCGTGGCATGGGAGATTCTATGCGGCCGTTTATTTTCATTAGTGTGGCAGCGGTGTTAAATACGATATTGGATATCGTATTTGTTATGGGACTGGGGCTTGGATGTCGTGGTGCAGCCATGGCAACCGTCATTAGCCAGGGAAGTTCGTTTCTTAGTTGTGGAATCTATGTAATGCGACATAAGAAGAATTATGGCTTGGATTTATCTGTACGCCAGTTGTTTCGTATCGATGGGGTGATGTTAGCCAAATTAGTAAAATTGGGCATTCCAATGGCCATAAAGAATGCATCGGTTCATGTTTCAAAGTTGTTTGTTAACTCATGGATCAATTCCTATGGGGTAGCAGTGAGCGCATTTGCAGGTGTGGCAAACAAGATTGGAAGCACAGCAAATCTGGTATCAAATTCCTTTAATGCAGCGGGATCATCTATGGTTGGACAAAATATTGGGGCGCGAAAATATGAACGTGTGAAGGGAATTATGTTAGCAGTATTTCGGGTAACGGTATCCGCGGCAATTCTATTCAGTATTTGCATGTACGCGTTCCCGAGACAGATTTTTTCCTGTTTTACAAAAGATGCCGAAGTAATCAAGGTAGGAATGCGCTATTTGCCTATTTCAATTTTGCTTTTCTTTGGAAGCGCAGCGAGATCGGGAATGAATGCATTAATCAATGGAAGTGGAAACTATCGTGTAAATTTTGCCACGGCCATATTTGACGGTATCATTATGCGAATAGGATTAGCGGTGTTGTTTGGTTTGGTGTTAGATATGGAGGCAATGGGATTTTGGCTGGGAGATGCCCTGGCGGGATTCACACCATTTTGGATTGGTATCGTTTTTTATTTTAGTGGAAAATGGAAACGGGAGGTAACCGATTAATACGGAAGAAAAACCTTTCATAACATCACATTTGCGAGTGGCACGCGGATTTGTATGGTTGCTTTCCGAGTAGGAATCATGTAAAATAGAACATAGTATAAGATGATTTTGGCAAAAGCCAGGAGGACAATAGTATGCGAATTATTACGATTAGCCGAGAATTCGGTAGTGGGGGACGTGAGCTTGGAAAGCGCCTTGCAGAAGCAATGGGGATTCCATGTTATGATCATGAGATTATAGAGCTGATTGCCAAAGAGAATGGTTTTGACGAGAATTATGTGGCCAGAGTATCTGAGAGTTTTCTTGTTTCAGCGTATCCGGCAACCATCGGCAGTCATATGTTGGACTACTCCATGGTTAATAATGTACAGCTTGAGACACAGGCAACCCAGAGAAAGATTATTCGTGGGTTTGCAGAGAAAGGGGACTGCGTGATTGTTGGACGGGCAGCAGACATTATTTTGCGCGATTATCATCCGCTAAATATTTTTGTATATGCGACTCAGGAAGCAAAGCTGGCACGATGCCGTGAACGGGCAAAAGAGGGAGAAAATTATACGGACAAAGAAATGATTCGCAAGATGAGGCAGGTAGATAAAGGACGTGCGCTGTACCACAACTTGTTAATGGATGAAGCATGGGGAAAGAAGGAATCTTACCACCTATGCATCAATACCTCAGAGACAGAGATTAAGAGTCTGATTCCGGGACTTGTGGCCTATGCCGATGCCTGGTTTGAAAAGAAGTAATTGAAAAACCTTGCCGAACCTTATATAATGGTAAATAGTTTGAGTTTAAAGGAGTGTAGAATATGATGCAATCTCGCACACATACCTGCGGACAGTTACGTATTTCTGATGTTGGTCAGAAGGTAAAGCTTGTAGGATGGATGGAGAATTTTAGAGAAGTTGGCGCAACACTGGGTTTTGTTGTGTTACGTGATTTTTACGGAACTACGCAGATTGTAGTAGAGACCGAAGAGATGATGGAGGTAATGAAAGGCATTACCAAAGAATCTACCATTTCAGTAGAAGGAGTCGTTAGAGAACGTAGTTCTAAGAATAGTAAACAGGAAACAGGTGACATTGAGGTGGTTCCCGAGACGGTGAAAGTACTTGGCAAATGTCGTTACAATGAATTGCCATTTGAAATTAATCGTAGTCGGGAAGCGGATGAGTATGCCCGTTTGAAATACCGCTACCTAGATATGCGTAATCCGGAAGTGAAGAAGAATATGGTGCTTCGTAGCAATGTTATTTATGCATTGCGTAAAGCCATGATTGAACATGATTTCATGGAAATTACCACACCGATTCTTACGGCATCTTCACCGGAAGGTGCCCGTGATTACCTGGTACCGGCAAGAAAGCATCCGGGTAAATTTTATGCGTTGCCACAGGCACCACAGCAGTTTAAACAGTTGTTGATGGTGTCCGGTATTGATCGTTATTTCCAGATTGCACCTTGTTTCCGTGACGAGGATGCCCGTGGAGACAGAAGCCCGGGTGAATTCTATCAGCTGGATATGGAAATGGCATTCGCAACACAGGAAGATGTGTTTGCAGTAATCGAAGATGTGTTACCGCCGGTATTTGAAGAGTTTGGTACTTACAATCGTGCGTCCAAGGCGCCATTTACCCGTATTCCGTATCTTGAGGCAATGGAGAAATACGGAACGGATAAGCCGGACTTACGTATTGATTTGACGGTACAGGATGCTACGGAGTGTTTAGGAAATATTGGTTTTGCCGCTTTTGAGAATCAGGTGGTTAAAGCTGTGGTTGTTTCTGATTTCAAAGAAAGTAGAAAATTCATTGATAAGACCAATGAGGAAGTAGAAGTGCAGGCCGGTAACAAGGTTTACTGGTTCCGCGTTGATGAGAACAACGAAATCGTTGGTGGAATTTCTAAATTCGTAGTTCCGAATAAGGATGAAATTATTAAGAAGCTTTCCTTAAAGAGTGGGGATTTGGTTCTTTTAAGTGCAGGAAAGTTAGGTGCTGCACAGAAGACCGCAGGTGTTATTATTAAGACTTATGGTGCCAAGGTGGAAGGCCATATGGACAAAGAAAAATATGAGTTCTGTTGGATTGTAGATTTCCCAATGTACGAAATCGGAGAAGAATCCGGAGAATTGGAATTCTGTCATAATCCATTCTCCATGCCATCCGGTGGACTTGAGACATTAGAAAAAGCAGAGCGCGGAGAAATTGACCCGCTTAGCATTACCGCAGACCAGTACGATTTGGTTGTCAATGGTGTAGAACTGTCTTCCGGCGCTGTGCGTAACCATGATCCGGAGATTATGATTAAAGCCTTTGAGATGGTTCGTTTAAGTGTAACGGATGTAAAAGCGAAGTTCCCGGCTATGTACAACGCATTCTGCTATGGTGCACCGCCACACGCAGGAATTGCACCGGGTGTTGATCGTATGATTATGTTACTTGCAGGAGAGGAAACTATCCGTGAGATTATTCCGTTCCCGATGACCAAGAACGCGCAGGATATCATGACCGGCGCGCCAAGTGAAGTATCGGAGAAACAGTTAGAAGAATTGCATATTCAGATTAATTTACCGGAAGAGGAAAAAGGCGACATAACTGTGTAAAGTTCACTTCCATGATTGGAAGCGAATCCGGCAGAGCCTTTTTGCAGCAAATGCTTAAGGTGTAACCATCTAATTGCTTTGCTACGAGGCTGACGCCAAGGTCGGTAAATACATCAAAGGATGAAATAGAAGTAGAGAAGCCTGTGCCAAGGAATTTGACGTAGGCTTCTTTTTTTGTCCAAACTTCGTAGAAGCCGGCAAGTCCGTTGTCGGCAGCGTATTGCGCTTCTGAAGAGGTAAAAAAGCGACCGGCGATGTTATCACGCCCTTCCTTGCGACGCTCGACGTCAATCCCGATGGGCGCATCACCGGAGGCAAATGCCACATACTTGCCAGAGTGAGACAGGGAAAAGTGGTAATTGGCATGTCCGTAGAGAAAGGGCTTGCCGTATTCGTTTTTGTCGAATGTAAGGTCTGCATTTTGCAAATGTAAATCCGTTCGGATTCCATAACGAACCAAAAGCGCAGCCAAAAGACTACGGATTCTGGCATCTTCCGGCACATAGCGAAGAATGGTTTCGCGGCGTGCGTCGGAGACAAAGGAAAGGTACGGTTCTATATTGGAAAAGGTCAGTTGTTCCGGAATTTTTAATAGGTAAATGTTCATGAGTAGCTCCTTTATATGTATGGGTTTATTGTAAAAGTGTTGATGGTGGATGTCAATATTTAGAATGTTTTAAATAAGTTTGAAAAAACTTGACACCAGGCATATATATATATACAATTATTTTGCTAATTTTTTCAAATTTAAGGAGGTTGCTATGAAGAAACGTGTATTAGCAGTAGTATTAGCTGGTGTGATGGCCGTAAGTGGTGTAAGTATGATGAATCCGGTTGCGCGAAGTGTGCATGCGGAAGATGACTATTCGCTTGTCAGCTACTATTTGACAGATACAGAAGGGAAAAAGGAACTTTTGGTTGGCGATGCGGTATGTAATCATTTGGAAGGTGTCGAGCAAGGGGATAAAGAGTTAATCCAGGGAAAGGATTGGGAGTTTGGAGATGCAGAGGACTATGGTAAGAAGGATGCATTTTACTATGATGAACAACAGAATGAAGTTGCATTTGATTGGCAGAATATTCCGGTAGAAGCTTTTGGAAAGTATGTTTATCGTACGTTAGCAATTGACTTATTAGCGGAAGAAGGTACAGGAATTACTGATGTTGGAGAATCTGCTTATACGGTTGCAGCTTGGGCGGATGATGTGTGTACCGTTGCGTTGAATGAGGATGGTAAAACGGTAAAACTTTTCGTTGCATACATGGGCAATGCGAAATCTACTACACTGAAAGTCCCGGCAAAGGCAACCGTAGGAGATAAGACTTACAAGGTAACGAGTGTGGATATGTATGCGGTTGAAGGAAACGTTACGAGTGTGATTTTGCCATCTAGCGTTACCAGACTTGAGATGAGTGCATTTAATGGCAATAAGAAATTGAAGAGCATTACGATAAATGGTAAAATCAAGAGTATTGGTTCAGATGCATTTTCCGGTATTCATAAAAAAGCTGTGTTTAAGATAAAAGCAAACGCAAAGGACTTTAAGAAAATTGTAAAATTGATTAAAAAGGCCGGTGCACCAAAGACAGCACAATATAAGAGAATTAAATAGTAGAAAATAATGGGAGCAGGCTACTCATGGTAGTCTGCTCCTAATTCTTGCAGTCCGGAATTAAATTCTTTGTAGTATGTATTTAGATTGGTCATTTTCTTCCCGTTAACGGATACCAGGAACAAATCGTAGGTGTCCCCATCTTTCGTAGAACTTACGATGCCGTAATTCTTTGAGACCTCACAGTAATCCGAAGTGTCGTAGTCCGGATTGTTGAAAGAAAGGCGTTTGATTTTCCCTGTGGATGGGCGATAGCGATAGATTTGATCGGCATGGTTATCTGCTGAATACCAACGGGAGAAAAATACGTCACCGGTACTTTTTGCAACAATCGGGTAGTAGCATTCTACGTTGGTTCGCTTGTAGATGCGGCTGTTTTTCCCGTTCTTATATTTCCAAATCTGGGAAGATTTTCCATCGCCACGTACATAATAGATGCACTTGCCGGTTTTGCTAAAATAGGGCATGGAATGCTCCGTATTTGCGTGGGTAAGCTTTGTAAGCTTGCCGGTGGAAAGGCGGTACGTATAAAGTTGGGCATATTCTTTGCCCTCCGGACAGGATTTGAAGCAGATGCGTTTGCCATCCGGAGAGAATTTCGGGTCCTCGTGTCGTCCGGCATCGGATGCGGTGAGGTTCTTAAGTATGTGGTCCTGAAAGGTATATAAATAAATGTCCCACTGATCTTCATCCGAAATACCCATAAAAGTAATGGCGGTGCCGTCCGGTGAAAACATGGCATTCATAGCATGACGAACACCGGTCATGTTTTTACTAAGGCAAGTCAACGATCCTTTGGAAAAATCATAAAGGTATAGTTTGCTGTCTTCGGCGTCATAATCCGAGTAGCGATGAAAAACCAGCTTCCCGGAAAGAGACGGGCGTACCGTAGCTTTGGCTGACGACCATGGAGTGAAAAACAAGAGGGTGCATAATAGTAAAGGGATAATTCTACGTTTATTCATATATAATTCCTTTCCGTTGTTCTATAAATTTCTTCTGCATGTAGTATAACAAAAAAAATGCAATCTCGCAATTTTAACAGCCTCGTAAAGGGTCTGTTTTTTTTGTGTTTTCCCTTGACTTATGAATCCATACATTATAAAACTATTATAAGAAACTTTGCGTAAAACCGGAAACGGAGGTACAGATGAAAGAGATTTTGCAAGAATTACAAGTGGATATGGTGGACGTTATTCAGGCACTATCTGTAGAATATAATTCCATTTTTATTGTGGATTTGGAGACGAAACAGATGACTCCGTGTGTAGCAAATCATGAGATTGCTATGCTGGAAAAGGATAAGATGGCAGAAGAAGCCAATTATTTAGTGAGCTTGGAGCAATTTGCAAAACGATATCTTCCGATTAAGGAAAGAGAGGCATTTGGAAAGGCAATTTTACCGGAGCGGATTCGGGAAGGGCTTTCGAAAAGTGCGCGATATACGTATACGTTTCATCGGTACAACTTAGAAGGGGAAGCGGAGCTTTTAGAAATGTCGATCGCCAGAATGGGAAAGCAGCCTGGGGATAAGGCGCTACTTACCTTTCGTAACGTAAGTCGAGACATGGTACAAGTTAACATAGAAACCAACGAGAGCATTAAAAAAGAAATTCAGGCAAGAGAACGGGCATTACGGAATCAGGAAGTGATTTTGCAGGCGTTAAGCCGGGTATATGATAGCGTATTTGCCGTTAACATTCCTACGGATCGCTTTCGGGTGATTCGTGTGCTTCCCCAACTTGAACCCATAATTAACATGACAAGAAGTCTTTCGGAAGCTGTTCGTAATACGGCAAAGAGCGCCATTGAACCGGAGCATCGGGAAGAATTTTTGGAGTTTATGGATTTAAAAACGTTGCCAATCCGGTTGGCGCGTAAGAATTATATATCATTTGAATATGAAGGCACGTATACCGGCTGGTGTCGGTTGAGTCTGATTGTTACAGCGAGAAATGAGTGGGGGGAAGTAACGGATGTTTTGTTCTGCGTACAGGAAATCAACGTGGAACGACGAATGGAGGATACGGTGGCAGCGGCGCTGGAAAACTACAAGGCGATGCATAAGTTGATTCATTCCGGAATGTGGAAGATTGACTATAATGAACGTGGAGAGCGTGCATCGGTACACTTGAGCAAAGAGTTCTGCAACATGCTGGGGTATTCTAGCCAGCGGGAGCTTGAAAAAGAAGAAAAGGATTGGACCTCGTTGTTGCATCCGGAGGATAAGGAGCGGGTGATTGCTGCTTATAAGAAAATCGAGCATTGCAAAAATCGACAGGTGTTTGATATGAAGTGTCGGGTAAAAACAAAAGAACAGGGCTATCGCTGGTTTCGTGTGGCAGGTCGTTTTTCGAGGGGGAGAAACGGCTTGATGGAACGGTTTGACGGTATGTTTATGGACATCGACACGGATGTGAAGCAAATCGAGATGATGGAGCAGGCAAAACAGCAGGCAGAAGTGGCGAACAAGGCGAAGTCTACCTTTTTGTTCAACATGTCTCATGACATCCGGACCCCCATGAATGCCATTTTGGGGTTTGCGGAGTTGTTAGAGAAGCACATCGATGATACCAAGAAGCGGATGGAGTATCTTGACAATATTAAGACCTCCGGAAATTATTTGTTAGAGCTGATTAATGCAGTGCTTGAAATGGCACGCATAGAAAATGATAAAGTACAATTGGATGAAGAACCGATCGAGCATGATACGCTGGTAGAAAGCATTCGTGTTGTTTTGCAAGAGGAGTTTGAGAAAAAGAAATTGCAGGTGCATACGAAGGATTCTATTATTCATCCGTATTTTTACTGCGATTTGGTAAAATTAAAAGCGATATATTTGAATATCATCAGCAATGCGGTGAAGTATACGCCGGAGGGGGGCGAGATTTTTGTTTCCATGGTGGAACGTCCGGGTGAGGATGAAACCTGCGGTGTGTATGAAACAACCATTGTGGATACGGGAATCGGAATGTCAAAGGACTATTTGCCACATATTTTTGATAGCTTTTCAAGGGAAAAAACGGTTACCGAAAATAAAGTCATGGGAACCGGGCTTGGCATGGGAATTGTCAAAAAGTATGTGGATATGATGGGAGGTTCTATTTCGATTGAAAGTGAAGTGGGCAAGGGAACAAAGGTTACCATTGCTATTACGCACCGTTTTGCGGAGCCCTTTGAGACGGAGAGGGAGCAGATGCAACGTGTTCCGGCAAATGTGGTAGAAGGAAAGCGCATTCTGGTGGCGGAAGATAATGAATTAAATCGTGAGATTGCAGAAGAACTGCTGCATGAAGTAGGATTTTTGGTAGATACTGCAGAGGACGGCATTGAGTGCGTGGCGAAGATTACAAAGGAAGAAGCCGGCTATTACGACATGATTTTGATGGATATGCAGATGCCGAACATGGATGGTTTAAAGGCTACCCGTGTAATTCGCAGCATGGAGGAGCGCGACAAAGCGTCTATTCCAATTGTGGCGATGACGGCCAATGTATTTGAAGAGGATAAGAAAAAAGCAAAGGATGCCGGTATGGACGGATTTGTTGGAAAACCGGTGGAAGTGCCAAAGTTAATTAGTGAAATGCAACGACTGTTGCGATAAAAGGTTGTATGTTTTTCCAATTTCGTGGTATGATAAACACGATGTGTTTTGGATTACGAAAAGAAAAGGATAGGGAAAACAGATGGATGAGAAGGAACAACGAAGACAGGCACAATTTAAAAAAATGACGGAGAAACCGGTGGAGAAACTGGTGGCGACGTTGGCGATTCCTACGATTCTGAGTATGCTGGTAACCAACCTATACAATATGGTGGATACGGCATTTGTAGGAGAATTGGGAACGGCGCAAAGTGGCGCGGTTGGCATTGTATTCGGATACATGGCTATTTTGCAGGCAATCGGCTTTATGTGCGGACAGGGTGCGGGGAGCATTATGTCAAGGAAGCTTGGAAACAAAGATGTAGAAGGGGCAAATTGCTATACGTCTACCGGCTTTTTTATGTCCATGTTCCTGGGGCTTATCATAGGATTGCTGAGTGGCTTTGCACTTAGCTACCTTGTATTTCTTTTGGGAAGTACAAGGACTATAGCTGTGTATGCAAAACAATATATTCGCTATATTATCGTTGCAGCACCGTTTCAAACCTCCTCTCTTACCATGAACAATTTGCTTCGATATGAGGGAAAAGCAAAGCTTGGTATGATTGGACTTATGACGGGGGCAGTGCTAAACATCAGCGGAGATGCATTGTTTATGAAGATTTTTCACATGGGAGTATCCGGTGCAGGGCTTTCGACGATGTTAACCCAGATGATTAGTTTTGGAATTTTGTTGTATATGTTTTTGTCCGGAAAAACCCAGACGATGATTTCGGTGAAATGTGTTTCCGGGAAAGTCTATGATTATTGGAATATTGTGGCCACCGGATTTCCAAGCATGTTGCGTCAGGGCCTGAATAGTATTTCTACCATGCTTCTAAATGGAAATGCCCGTGTTTATGGAGATGCGGCAGTAGCGGCGATGGCGATCACCTCCCGCGTGGGATTTTTCTGTATGTCGGTGGCACTTGGCATTGGTCAGGGATTCCAACCGGTTAGCAGTTTTAACTACGGGGCAAAGAAGTATGAGCGTGTTAAGCGCGCCTATTGGTTTACGTTGATTTTGTCGGAATGTGTGCTTTTGCTGAGCGCAATTCCGGTATATTTCATGGCAGAGCCGGTTGTCAAGATTTTCCGGGATGATCCAAAGGTTATTTTTTACGCGACAAGGGCTTTAAAATTGCATTGCATTGCCTTGTTGTTTGTGCCGTTGTCGATGGTGACGGAAATGGGATTCCAAAGTACCGGACAGCGATTAAAGTCAACGATTACGTCTTCCCTACGGAGCGGAGTGGTGATGATTCCGTCCCTTTTGCTATTAGCAAAGCTACGGGGCATGTCCGGAATTCAGGAAGCACAGCCCGTAGCTTATGTGATAACGTGGTTTATTTGTATTTATTTCAGTTATGCATTTTTAAAAAGTTTGCAGAGTCATTCGGCATCGAAATCTACGGAGTAGGTGCCTTCCGGTGCGGTGATGGTCAATACACCCAGATTAAATTCTTCGTCCATAATGGTGATGTGATACTCAAAGGTGACGTCTTCTTCAAATTTGGAAAGAAGGAGATAGTCACCGTTTTCTTTTCCATCAATCTGGTCGCAAATATCATTGTATACGTCTCTTCCGGATAGTGGTCGGCGATAACCGGAGGACTGAATTTTCTGTTCAATCATTTCATATAATTCGTTCATATTGGTTTCCTTTCGTGGCTTATAACATGACAATAGTGTAGCAAGGATTTAAGAAAAAGTCAAACTGTGGATTAATGACAGTAAGGAATAAATGTGATACAATACTCTTAATGACTTATTTTTATGATTTACAAGGAGAAAAGATATGCAATACAACATGTTAGGGAAAACAGGTTTAAAGATTTCAAAATTAGGATTTGGAGGAATCCCGATTCAGAAGAGCAATGAGGAGGATGTGAGAAAGCTGTTCCAGGTGTTGATTCGTGAGGGGATTAATTATGTGGATACAGCAAAAGGCTATACGGTGAGCGAGAAGTTTATTGGTTACGCCATGGAAGGATATCGTGATAAGTTTGTATTGGCAACCAAGAGCATGTCTCGTGACTACGAAGGAATGAAGAAAGACATAGAAACCAGCTTTGAAGCATTGCGCACCGATTATATTGATTTGTATCAGGTACACAATCCAAGTATGGAACAGCTTGATCAGGTTATTTCCGAAAATGGTGCATTAAAGGCATTGAAGGAAGCAAAAGAAGCCGGTAAAATTGGTCACATCGGTATTACCGCACATTCTACAGAGGTGTTTGAACGAGCTTTATCCATGGATTGGGTGGAAACCATTATGTTCCCGTATAACTTAGTGGAACAGCAGGCAGCTGAGCTTATCAAGCAATGCAAGGAAAAAAACATTGGTTTTATCACAATGAAGCCACTTGCGGGTGGTGCCATTGAAAATGCGGATCTGGCGCTTCGCTATATCAACCAGAATAATGGAGTGAGCGTGGTGATTCCGGGTATGGCAGAAGAAAAAGAAGTAGTGCAGAATAAGGCGGCGATTGAGAATACGACGCCACTTTCCAAAGAAGAGGAAGAGGAAATAGAAGCGATTCGTAAAAAGCTTGGAAATCAATTCTGCAGAAGATGTAACTATTGTGCACCGTGTACGGTAGGAATCAGCATTCCAAACGTATTTTTGTTTGCAGGATATTTGGAGCGTTACGATTTGGCAGAGTGGGCAAAGAGCCGTTATGCGACGTTGGCAGTAAAGGCATCTGCATGCGTAGAGTGTGGTGCTTGCGAGACCCGTTGTCCATATCATTTGCCAATTCGAGAGATGTTAAAGAAATGTGCGAAGGAGTTTGAATAAGGAGAGCGACTATGAAAGTTGTGGTGGCAATGGATTCGTTTAAGGGAAGTGTCAGTTCTTTAGAAGCTGGACGTGCGGTACTTCTTGGGATTCGTCGGGTTTTACCGGAGGCAGAGGTGATTGTGCGGCCTATGGCAGACGGCGGAGAAGGTACCGTAGAGGCGTTAACGGTTGGAATGCGTGGGCATTTTGAAGCCGTGGAGGTAACCGGCCCTTTGGGAGAGAAAGTTACCGCTACGTATGGTATTTTAGGAGATAGGCAAACAGCGATTATTGAAATATCAGCAGCAGCAGGCATTTTTTTGGTGAAGGAAGAAGAACGTAATCCGATGCACACCACGTCTTATGGTGTGGGGGAATTAATTGTTCATGCAATAAGCAAGGGGTGTCGTCATTTCATCATTGGTCTGGGAGGAAGTGCCACCAACGATGGAGGAATTGGCATGCTGCAGGCACTGGGAGTAAAGTTCCTGGATGCGGAGGAAAAGCAGGTTTGTTACGGAGCAGAGGGACTGGGGCAGATTGTCCGGATAGACACTACGAACCTTTTGCCACAGCTTTCGGAATGCACGTTTCGTGTGGCCTGTGATGTAACCAATCCCCTTTGCGGAGAGCAAGGGGCCACCGCTGTTTTTTCGCCGCAAAAAGGTGCAACCCAGCAGATGGTTACCGATATGGAAGCGGCGATGAAACGGTATGCAGAAATGGTTTTGCAAATGAGGCCGGAAGCGGATGCGGCTTATCCGGGAAGCGGTGCAGCCGGTGGACTGGGATTTGCTTTTCACACATTTTTGCATGGAAAGCTGGAATCCGGAGTTCAGATTGTGCTTGAGGAAACGGGACTTGAGAGTTATTTGAAGGATGCGGATTTAGTGATTACCGGAGAAGGAAGATTAGATGGACAGACCGTTATGGGGAAGGCACCGATTGGAGTGGCAAGGCTTGCTAAAAAATTTCAGAAAAAGGTGATTGCCTTTGCAGGCTGTATTACGGAGGAGGCGGAAGCCTGCCTCGGGGAAGGCATTGATGCTTATTTTTGCATTCTTCCAAGACCGGTAACCCTAAATAAGGCGATGCGCCCGGAAAATGCAAAAAAGAATTTGACACGTACCGCACAACAAGTGATGCGTTTGTTATCGTAAGAAGCTCCTTAAGGAAATCTTAAGGAGTTTCCTTCTTTTTTCTTAAATGGAAAGGGGAGTACAATAGGACCATGAAGGGAGACGAAGGATGCCAAATATTTTACTTTGTGATGATGAGAAAGATATCGTGAATGCTTTACAGATTTATTTGTCAGAGCCGGATTACCAACTGTTTACTGCCTACAATGGACAGGAGGCGCTTGCGGTTATGAAAAAAGAGGAGATTCACCTTATCCTGATGGATATCATGATGCCGGTAATGGATGGGATTACCGCCATGGCAAAAATACGGGAATTTAGCAACATTCCCATTATCCTGTTAACGGCAAAAAGCGAAGATACGGACAAAATCTTAGGGCTTAATGTGGGAGCGGATGATTACATCACCAAACCATTTAATCCCATGGAGGTTTCTGCCAGAGTCCGTTCACAGCTTCGACGATATCTGCGCCTTGGAAGCTTAACGGCGGAAGCGGAACAGATTACCATTGGTGGAATCACTTTAAACGATAAACGCAAAGAAGTATTGTTGGATGGGGAGCCGGTTTCTTTAACACCAAAAGAGTACGAAATCTTAAAACTTTTGATGTCGGAACCGGGATGTGTTTTTTCACCAAAGGACATTTATAAAGCCGTATGGCAGGAGGATCCTATGGGGGCAGAGAACACGGTCGCAGTGCATATTCGTCACCTTCGGGAAAAAATAGAAATCAATCCGGCAGAGCCACGCTATTTACAGGTTGTATTTGGTCAGGGCTACCGGATTGAGAAAGGACGGGAACGATGAAAAACTTTTTTTACACCATAACGGGAAAGACGCTGGTATTGGTGTTAAGTGCACTTGTGTGTGTGGTGGGGATCGCTGCCTTTGCAGGTGGAGTAGCTTGTGCGTCACTGGAATTGTACAGTAAAAACGAATATACGCTGTATGAAAAAGTGGAAGAACAATGGGTGAATAGGATGGCAAATGTGATATTAAGTAATGTGACGCTTGATCAGAAGCATCCCGTGACTATTGAAAAAAACTACAATGCGCAGCTTGGTGTGTATGGCTATGATGACAAAAACGGAGAATATAGTATTCTTGTGGCAAAAACCACCGATTATGAGGGAAAGAGTTCCGAGGATGCCGTGTATGATTCTTATCTGCATTCGGATGGGAAGCATTACCAGGTGCGAGGACTGGATAAGTCGGGAACAATGGATAGTTCCCTTCGTTGGATGAAGCTTGCATTTCGATTGCGGTATCTTTGTTGGGTGATTTTTGTTGTATCGATTATTTTGGAAATTATAGGATTTGTAATCTTAATGACGGTTTCCGGAAGAAAATCTCCGGAGGGAGAGGCTACGGCTGGTTTTGGCAAAAAATTGCCGGTGGATGTTCTGCTTGTGTTGTTTGCAGGGTATGTGGCGATAATTTTTTCGCAGATTGGAGAGCGGATAACCTTTTGCGGCAACACGGGAGAAATGGTTGCATGGTTTGCCTTAAGCTGCATAGGTGGTTTTGTAATGGTGCTGTGTGGAATGCTATTATGTATGAACGTGGCGCTTCATTGCAAACTGCATAATCTTGTGAAGACCACTATGGTTTACCGATGTTTCTGTTTGGGTAAAAAAATCCTTTCCTGCATTTGGCAGTGGGTAGTAAAGATGTTTTGTTCCATCCCATTGATTCCGAAGACGGTAGGAGTATTCTTTGGAATTTGCCTGTTGGAGCTGGCGGCAATTAGTATGTTTTCCTATGATATTGGAAAAATTGTGATGCTGTGGATGTTGGAAAAATGTTTGCTTTTGCCGCTTTTTATGTACCTTGCGCTGATGCTTCGGCGATTGCACATAGGAGCAAAAAACATGGCAGAGGGAGGACTGACGGAATCCTTGGATACACGCTATATGAAGGGCATTTTAAAGGAACATGCGGACTACCTTGGAAGCATTGCCAAGGGAATGCGCATTGCAGTGGGAGAACAGGTCAAAAGCGAACGTATGAAGACAGAGCTGATTACCAATGTTTCTCACGATTTAAAAACACCGCTGACTTCCATTGTTAATTACGCGGATTTGATTGAAAAAGAGTCAACAGACAACAAAACGATTAAGGAGTATAGCGGTGTGCTACTGAAGCAATCGCAGAAGCTGAAACGTCTTATTGAGGATTTGGTGGAAGTGTCAAAAGCGACTACCGGTAATCTGGAAGTGCAGTTGGTACCTTGCGATGCCGGGGTTTTTCTGGAACAGGCTGACGGAGAGTATCAGGAAAAACTGGCTGGTGCCAATTTGGAACTGATTATTGAAAAACCGACGCAAGAAATTATGGTGATGGCAGATGGACGTCGGATGTGGCGTGTATTCGACAATTTGATGAATAATATTGTTAAGTACGCAAAGGAAGGTACCAGGGTGTATCTTTCACTTACGAAAGAAGGGGAAAACGCTGTTATTTGTTTTAAAAACATGTCCAATGCTATGTTGAATATTTCGGCAGAGGAGCTAATGGAGCGATTTGTCCGGGGCGAACAGTCCCGAACCACGGAAGGAAATGGCCTGGGGCTCTCGATTGCACAGAATCTGACGGAGTTGCAAAATGGAAAGTTTTCGATTACGATTGATGGAGACTTATTTAAAGCTACGATGAAATTTCCTTGTATTTAGGCGGGACCGGCAATGCCGGTCCTTTTTTTGACTGTTTTTGTGAAAAATAGGTGAAAAAGCATAGATTTAATAAAAAATTCATGAATTTTACAGTAATATTTAGTACAATTTTGGTAAGAAGCAATCAGGGACACCATGACGAGGAGGTTTTCTATGAAACGAAAAAAAATAAGCGTAAAATTACTTGGCACCATTATTCCCATTGTGGTGCTTGCGTTGGTGATTGTTACCATGGTAAGTGCTACAACGGCACGAACAATTGTTAACAACCAGATCGCAAAACGAATGGGGGCAGAGTTAAATACACAGGAAAATGCAATTGAGAAATACCTTGATGGCGTTTCTTCCATGGCTACGACGATTTCGAAGGTTGTTGCAAACAGCTATAAAACAACCTCGTGGGATACATACGAGGCGATGCTTGGTGAGATTATTAATGAGAATGAAATCGTATTGGGTAGCGGCCTTTGGTTTGAGCCATATGTTTATAATGAAAAAGAAAAATATATGGGGCCTTATGTTTATAAGGACGGGGGCAATTTGGTAACTACCTGGGAATATAGCAATTCGGAATATGACTATTTTAATCAGGAATATTATACCAATGCAAAGAACGCGGATCATGCGGTTTTTACGGATCCTTATTATGACCCGTCATCTGGAATTGTTATGTCCTCTTGTTCCATGCCGATTATTGCGGACGGAAAATATCTTGGATGTGTTACGGTTGACATCAAGTTAGATACTATTACAGCGATTATTGATCAGATTAAAATTGATAAAACCGGTAAAGGCATGATGTTAGATGCACAGGGTATCTACATGGCCGGTGTTGATAAAGAGAAGATTGCGAATGCTGAGAATATCAAAGAGGATACGGAAAAGAGCATTGCAAAAGCCGGCGAGACAATGCTGGCAAACGATAAGGGTGAATTATCAGCAACCCTGAAGGGAAAAGAAATTAATATTTACTATGATACCATTCCAGCTACCGGATGGATTTTGGCATTGGATATTACGAAGGATGAGCTAAAGCAACCAATTCAGGCATTAACATTTAAGCTTGTGGGGATTGCGATTTTGTGTGTTGTCCTTGTTACGTTCCTTATTATCTGGCAAGTGCAACGTATTGCAGTTGGAATCGCCCGAGTGCAGCGCTTTGCAGGGAAGTTGGCAGAAGGAGATTTTACCGTGGAACCGGTTACAGTAAAAACGAAAGATGAAGTGGGGGCCATGGGGGATTCACTCAATGATATGTTTGATAGCAACAAACGTATTATTACCAGTATTTCTGAGCATTCCGTTGCCCTTGATGAAGCGAGTGGAGAATTGCGCGTTGCTTCGGATGAATTGATGCAGCGCTTTGGCGAAATTAAGGAATACATGAGCAATGTCAACGAAGCGATGATGACAAGCAGTGCGGCGACCGAGCAGGTGAATGCATCTACGCAGGAGGTGCTTGTGAATACGGACAATCTTGCAGAAGAAACCGACGGTAGCAAGCAGATGGCGAAAGAAATTCGCGGACGTGCTGCTGAGGTGCAGGATAGCAGTCGCAAGGCCTATGAATCCGCTACGGAGCTTGGAAAGAAATTTGAAGATAATCTGTATCAAAGCATCGAAAATGCAAAAGTGGTACAAAGTATTAGTGAACTTGCGAATGTGATTTCCGGTATAGCAGAGGAAATCAACTTGTTATCGTTAAATGCTTCCATTGAGGCTGCACGTGCAGGAGAGGCAGGACGCGGATTTGCTGTTGTTGCAACAGAAATCGGGCAGCTTGCCGGTAGCACCGGGGAGGCGGTGGAAAAGATTCAGGCCACCATCCGGGATGTGCAGGTTGCCTTTGATATGCTATCAAAGGATGCCCGGGATATGCTTGGATTCTTAACGGATAAAGTCACACCGGATTATCGGAATTTTGTGGATGTGGCAGAGCAATACGGCAAGGATGCAGAAACCATTGATCACTCAGCGGCGAAAATATCCGAAATGGCGGATAGTATCCGTCACATTATTGGAGAAGTATCGGATGCCATTGCCAACATTGCTGAGGCAACACAGGATACAACCAATTTAAGTAATAATATTATGGATGGCATTGAAAATGTCAACGAACGCGCCCAACACGTGGCGGACATGTCCGGAAGACAGCAGAACATCGCAGAGGAATTGAATGATGTTGTAAGTCAGTTCCATTTATAGAAGTGTAAAAACCCCGACTCAAACCCCGACTCTTGCGTCGGGGTTTTATCTGTAGTGTATTGGGTCCGGCCTCAGGGAGAAACAGGAGAGGTTGATTCTAATGAAACATGGAAAAATATCCTATCATTTGTGAAAGGATTGTGATATAATAGTAGCCGTATCTATTTAAAACTTATGAGAAAAGAGGAAAAGCGATGAAGACATGTAATGTTACGAAGAGAATTGCTGCAGCATTTCTTGCAATTGTTATGGTAATTACATTAATTCCTGCAACACCTGCAAATGCTGCATCAAAGAAGAAATTAACCATGTTTGTGGGCGAGAGCTTTTATGTAACAAACTACACCAAAGTTAAGAGCGTGAAGACATCTAAGAAGAGTGTAGTGAAAGTTAAGAAGGATCGTTCTGCAAACTATAAAGCAATTTTAATTGCAAAGAAAGCGGGTAAAGCAACTGTCACAGTACGTACACAACGCGGAACCATGAAGTATGCAGTAACTGTTAAGAAGTTAAACTTTAAGGTATCTGCCAAGAATCTTGGAAATGGAAACGTATTATTAACCGTTACCAATAAGACAAAACAGATTTTCGATAGTGTGAAAGTTCGTTATACCGTGAAAGATTCTAATGGAAATGTAATTGCGAGAGAATCTGTAAACGTATACAGCTTGATTCCCGGAAAGGCAAGCTATGCGAAAGCATACTTTACACTTGGAAGCGGTGTTACGGTTTCTTCTTGCACAGGTGGTGTGATTAGTGTAGAAAGATACCCGAACAGAGCTTATAAGAATCGTAGCTCAAAGGTAAACGTAAAGGCAATTAATGAGCAGAACAACGGAAGCGAAGTTTCTTTCCAGATAAATGCAGTAAATAACAGTAGTGCGAGAGTAAGTGGTAATGCATTTATCTTAGTTGAAGATGCGGCTAATAACATCATTGATGTAATGTCATATTCCATTTATTTACAGGAGCATGCAGTAGATTCTTCTATAACAAAGAGAATTTACAAGAACTTATGCCCGGATTATGATCATTATAAGATTGTAGTTAGAGCATATTCTTCTACATATTAATAGGAATTAAATAAAGCTGTCACTTAAGATGATTTGTGGTCTTGAGTGGCAGCTTTTTTTACATTCACACACTTATAACACATCCTTGTTGCATTGATCATAGCACTGTGATACAATAATACAAGTTTCATAAGTAGTAACCGGTGCCGCTTATTCGGAGCGGGTAAAAGGGAAACAGGTGCAAGTCCTGTGCGATCCCGTCACTGTATAAGGGAGCAAGATAGCAATTGTCACTGAAGAAATTTGGGAAGGCGCTATCCGACGATGATCTTAAGCCAGGAAACCTGCCGGTTATGATAGTACAGGAGGGAACTCCGGATCACGAGGAATTGGTCGTACTGATTGGAAGGAGCCCGGCAGAGATGCCAGAGCTTCTGTAGTTGTGCCAATTGCTCCGTTTTTCGTATTGTGAGAAGCGGAGTTTTCTTTTGTTGAGCGCTTATGAAAAACAAAGAAAAGGAGATGTACAACATGAAGAGAAAAACATTGGCACTCTTGCTGGCATGTACGATGGTAGCAAGTGGTTTCGTTGGATGTGGTAAGGAACCTGCCAAGGAAGAAACCAAAAAGGAACAGAAGGTAGACGATCAGGCAAAGGCAGATGAAGTTGCGAAGTTAATCGATGCCATCTATGTACAGGAAAGAACCGATAAGACGGATGAACAGTGCGAAGCTGCAAAGAAGGCTTGGGATGCATTAACAGATACGCAGAAGGCATTAGTAGAAGGTGAATTTGCGGATCCGGACTATTTTGGAAGAGATACCGGAGATGCATCCAAAGATGATCCACGCAACGCAGATGAGATTGGTGAGAATGAGATTTTGGTGGTAAGTTTCGGAACATCCTTCAATGACAGCCGTGCACAGGATATCGGTGGCATTGAGAAAGCCATTGAAGAAGCAAATCCGGATTGGTCTGTAAGACGTGCATTTACTGCACAGATTATCATCAACCATGTACAGGCAAGAGATGGTGAGAAGATTGATAACATGGACCAGGCATTAGAGAGAGCTGTGAACAACGGAGTGAAGAACTTAGTTGTACAGCCGACACATTTGATGCATGGTGCAGAGTATGACGAGTTGTGCGATGCCATCAGCAAAGTAGCGGATAAATTTGAATCCGTTACGATTTCCGAGCCGCTTCTTGGAGAAGTTGGAAAAGATGGAAACGAAATCAATAAAGATAAAGAAAATGTAGCAAAAGCAATTACCGCAGAGGCAGTAAAGACAGCAGGTTTTGAAAGTCTTGATGCTGCAAAAGAAGCAGGTACAGCATTCGTATTCATGGGACATGGTACGGCACATGCAGCAAAGGTAAGTTACACACAGATGGCTTCCCAGATGAAGGCATTGAAATATGAAAACGTATTCGTTGGAACTGTAGAAGGCGAACCGGAAGAAACCGCTTGCGAGAACATCATTGAAGAAGTAAAGAAGGCAGGATACAAGAATGTAGTTCTTCGCCCATTGATGGTTGTAGCCGGTGATCATGCAAACAACGATATGGCTGGAGATGACGACGATACCTGGAAGACCATGTTTACCAAATCCGGAGCATTTGATAAGGTAGATTGCCAGATTGCGGGACTTGGTGGAATTGCAGATATCCAGAAGATATATGTAAACCACTTAAAGAGTGCATTGAAACATCAGGGCAATTTTTCAGCAGCAGGAAGTACCTCTTCAGCAATGAAAGAAGGAACCTATAGCGCCAAATTTGATACGGACAGCTCCATGTTCCATGTAAATGAAGCATGTGACGGACGTGGTGACTTAACTGTTACAAAAGACGGCATGACCATTCACATCAGCTTAGTATCTAAGAAAATCGTAAAATTGTTTTTAGGAACTGCAGAAGATGCAGAAAAAGATGGTGCAAAGGTAATCGAACCGACAACGGATAAGGTAAAATACGAAGACGGAACCGAAGAAGAAGTATACGGATTTGATGTACCGGTAAAAGCATTGGATACGGAATTTGATTTAGCAATTCTTGGCGAAAAAGGAACCTGGTATGACCATAAGGTTTCTGTATCCGATCCGCAGGCGAAATAAGGAGTAAAATGAAAAAAAGAGGTTGGCTGGCCATTTTATTTGGCCTCATAATTTTAGCGCTGGCAGGATGCCAGACAAAAAAAGAAGAGAAACTTGCCGATGGTAAGTATAAAGCAACCTTAACCATGGAAGGCGGTACTGGCAAGGCCAGTATCGCCTCACCTGTTGATGTGACGGTTAAGGATGGAAAACTGACGGCTACCCTTGTATGGAGTAGCACACACTACGATTATATGATCGTAAACGATAAGAAGTATGTAAACGAGGCAAAAAGTGGGGAGAACTCCACCTTCACCGTTCCTATCGAAGGATTGCCTTGCGAAATGAAGGTGGTGGCAGACACCACTGCTATGAGTGTGCCGCATGAAATTGAGTACACGTTAAAACTGGAACTGGCGGAAGCAGATTTTAGCCAGATGGAGAAAACCGGAGAACTGGAACTTGCCTATGCAGACCAGTTCTCGGTGGATTATTATGACAATTACCGTATGGTTCATATAGAGAATAGCGGCGATTTTTTTGTGGTACCGAAAGGAGAACAGGTTCCAAAGAACCTGCCAAAGAATACCGTCGTGCTGCAGCAGCCCCTTGATAAGACGTATCTGGTGTCCACCTCTGTCATGGATCCCATACAAAAAATCGGGGCGTTAGCAAATATTCGCTTAACCGGGACGAAGGCGCAGGATTGGTACATTCCGGAAGCAAAAGCGGCTATGGAGGCAGGAAAGATTTTGTTTGCCGGAAAGTATAGCCAACCGGATTATGAAAGAATTCTAGAAGAAGGATGCAACCTGGTATTGGAAAACACCATGATTCTTCACAATCCGCAAACAAAGGAAAAACTGGAAAAACTAGGAATTCCGGTGTTGGTAGAACGGTCCAGCTACGAAGCCCATCCCCTTGGCAGGCTGGAGTGGATGAAGTTTTTTGGCGTCCTATATGGCAAGGAAAAGGAGGCCGCAAGGCTGTACCAACAAGAAGTAAAGAAACTGGAACCGATTTTAACCAAAGAGAAAACAGGAAAAAAAGTGGCTTTTTTCTACTTTAGTGCGGATAAAAGCGTGAATGTGCGAAAGCCGGGGGATTACATTTCCCGTATGATTGAACTGGCAGGTGGAACCTATTGCATTACCGATATTCCGGATATGGAAGACAATGCATTATCTACGGCCAGCATGCAGATGGAAGATTTCTACGTCATGGCGAAGGACGCAGATGTGCTAATATATAACAGCACGATTGTAGGGGAAGTAACGAGCTGCGCTGAGCTGATAAAACAAAATGAATTATTAAAAGAATTTAAAGCGGTGAAACAGGGACAGGTGTATTGTACCGGGCAGAATTTTTTTCAGCAGACCACCGGAACCTGCTCCTTTATTGAAGATTTGGATAAAGTGCTTCACGAGGAAAAGGGAAGCATGGTATATTTAAAAAAAATGAGGTAGCGTATGAAACGAGGATTGTTGTCCATTGGTGGATTGGTACTGTTATTGTGCCTGGCTGTGATGGCAGGTATTTATCTTGGAAGCGTAAGGATGTCCGTTCTCGATGTTTGGAATATTGTATGGCACAAAGGGGGAGCGGATACGGCGTACCATATTGTATGGGATATTCGTATTCCCAGGGTGCTTGCAGCACTTTTATTGGGAGGAGGACTGAGTGTGTCGGGGTTCTTATTACAGACGTTTTTCCAAAATCCCATCGCTGGCCCCTATGTACTGGGTATTTCCTCCGGAGCAAAATTGACGGTGGCGCTTGCAATGATTGTGCTTTTGGGGCGAGGACTTAGTATCAGTGCCTTTGGCATGGTGGTGGCGGCCTTTGTGGGAGCGATGCTTTCCATGGGCTTTGTACTGGTGCTGTCCTTTCGGGTGCAAAACATGTCGTTTTTGGTGGTTTGTGGTATTATGATTGGTTACATTTGTTCCGCCATTACGGATTTTCTGGTGACCTTTGCCGGGGATAACAATATTGTGAATCTTCATAATTGGTCGAAGGGGAGTTTTTCCGGCATGTCCTGGGAAACGATGCCACTGATGGCAGGAATGATCGTGCTGGGGGTCGTTTTTTCTTTCTTTTTGTCAAAACCCATTAGCGCCTATCAATTAGGGGAGACCTATGCCAGAAATATGGGGGTCAATATCAAGGGGTTGCGTATTTTACTCATTGTCTTGTCAAGTTTGTTGTCGGCCTGTGTGACGGCGTTTGCCGGACCGATTTCTTTTGTGGGAATTGCGGTTCCACATTTAATGAAGAGTTTAACAAAAAGTGCCAGACCGCTTTTTCTCATTCCCTGTTGTTTTCTTGGAGGTGCGGTAATTACGATTCTATGTGATACGGTGGCAAGGCTTGCGTTTGCACCGACGGAATTAAGTATCAGTTCGGTGACGGCGATTTTTTTGGTACCGGTGGTGATAACCATGATGGTGAAAAAGCAAAGGGGGCGCCTATGAGTCAAATAAAAGCAGAGCATCTTTCGGTGGGATATGGAAAGAAAATCGTTCTTTCCGATCTTTCGTTTGCAGCAGATAAAGGACAGGTGGTAACCTTGATTGGCCCTAACGGTGCCGGAAAATCAACCATTTTGAAAACGTTTATTAAGCAACTTGCGCCTTTGGGTGGAGTGGCTTATGTAGGAGAAAAGTCCATCGCCCGTCTGTCAGAAAAAGAGATGGCCTTACAATTATCGGTAGTGATGACCGGACGATTGAAGCCGGAACTTATGACGTGCCGGGAGGTGGTGGCAACCGGTCGCTATCCGTATACCGGGCGGTTGGGAATTCTTGGCAAGGAAGACTGGCTGCGCGTAGACGAAGCGATGCACATGGTTCATGCGATGGAAACGGCGGACTGCTATTTTCAGCAAATTAGTGATGGACAAAAACAGAGGGTGATGCTGGCGCGGGCCATTTGTCAGGACACGCAGGTATTGATTTTAGACGAACCAACCTCGTATTTGGATATTCGGTACAAATTGGATATTATGGAGTCCATTCGCCTTTTGGCAAAAGAAAAAGGGCGCACCGTCCTGATGTCCCTGCATGAACTGGATTTGGCACGGATGATTTCGGATGTGATTCTTTGCGTGGATGGAGAAAAAATTAGCAAAATTGGTTCGCCGGAAGAGATTTTTCAAGGAACGGTCATGGAAACCTTGTATCATATTAAGGAGCGCAGTTATGATCCGGTGACCGGAGCAGTGTACCTGGAACGGGCGAAAGGAGCTCCACAGGGATTTGTAATTGGCGGGGGCGGAAGGAGTTTGGCCTTGTATTCTTATTTGAACAGACAGCGGATTCCCTTTGTGGCAGGACTGTTGTGGGAGGATGATGTGGCCTATTCTATGGCGGTGGCCACGGCGGGACAGTGTTTTTCACAGAAAAGTGGTTATCCCTTCCCGCAGGAAGAAATCAGGCGGGCGAAGGAAGCAGTGGATGCCTGTTTGTTTTGCGTATCCACAAAGTCCGGGTTTGGACCACTTGAAGAAGGGAATCGAATCGTATACAATTATGCAAAGGAGCGTAATAAGCTCATTGATGAGGAAGAAGTATGGCAAAAGTAATTATGATACAGGGAACCATGTCCGGAGCAGGAAAAAGTCTGCTGGTGGCGGGACTCTGTCGTATTTTTAAACAAGATGGATACCGGGTGGCTCCGTTTAAATCTCAGAATATGGCGCTGAATTCCTATATTACCGAAGAAGGGTTAGAAATGGGACGCGCCCAGGTGATGCAGGCGGAGGCTGCCGGAATAAAGCCACGGGTATGCATGAATCCGATTTTATTGAAACCAACCAGTGATAAAGGGTCACAGGTGATTGTGAATGGTCAGGTTCTTCAAAATATGGAAGCGAAAGACTATTTTCGCTATAAAACCAGTCTGATACCGGATATCAGGAAAGCATTTGAAACCCTGGCAAAGGATGTAGATATTATTGTCATAGAGGGGGCCGGTTCTCCGGCGGAGATTAATTTAAAGCAAAACGATATTGTAAACATGGGAATGGCGGAAATGGTCGATGCACCGGTGCTATTGGTTGGCGATATTGATCGGGGTGGCGTGTTTGCGCAATTACTTGGAACCTTATTGCTTTTAGAAGAAAAAGAACGAAACCGTATTGGTGGTTTGGTTATTAATAAATTTCGGGGAGACAAAAGCATTTTGGATCCCGGTATTGTGATGTTAGAGGAAAAAGGTGGAATGCCTGTTGTGGGTGTGATTCCGTACATGCAGCTAACGTTGGATGATGAAGACAGTTTGACCAATCGTTTTGATAAGAAGGCGCAGTCGCTATTAAACATTGGCGTAATCAAAACGCCACGGCTTTCCAATCTCTCGGATTTTACCTGTTTTGAGCAGATAAAGGATGTGACGGTTCATTATATTACCCGACCATCTGAAATTTGGGACATGGACATGCTTATTTTGGGTGGAAGTAAGAACACCATTGGTGATTTGTTAACCCTGCGGCAAAATGGTCTGGAGGCAGCCATTAAGAAATATGCCAGGAAGAAACCGGTGGTTGGTATTTGTGGAGGATTCCAAATGCTGGGAGAATCGATTGCGGATCCGCAGAATATGGAAGAAGGCGGTAAAGTGGATGGCTTTTCGCTTTTGCCTATGTACACTGTGATGCAAAAAGAAAAATACAACGCACAGGTAGAAGGCACCATTGAGGGACTAACAGGAATATTGAAAGGGCTAAATGGCTGCAGTATAAAAGGATACGAAATCCATATGGGAAAATCCTTTGGCGAAAAAGAATTATTGCCACTTGTGATGCAGGAAGGCAATGTGTACGGGAGCTATGTGCATGGCATATTTGATCAGATTGCTCCCAATATCATTGCAGCGCTGGCAAAAGAAAAAGGAGTAATTTACGAAGCCGAGGGGCAGCTTTCCTATGAAGAGTGGAAAGAAAAACAATATGATACATTGGCAGGGGGCGTTCGCCGTAGTATGGATATGGAAGCGGTCTACGCTATGCTAAGAGAGGCGTCATGGAAGTAAGGATGAACGAATTGATTGAAAATCAAGCCTGCGAAGGGTACGAGCAGGCAATCTATCAAAGTATTTTAAGAAACTGGGATAAGGTGGCAAAACCCTTAGACAGTATGGGGGTTTTTGAGCCGGTAATTGCACAGATTGGTGCAATCCAGGGAACAAACCGACCGGCTTTTTCAAACCGTGTAGTGGTGGTGTTTGCGGCAGACAATGGCATTGTGGCCGAAGGTGTCAGCCAGGCAGGACAAGAGGTTACGGCGATTTGTGCTAACAACATGTGCAACAAACGGACAAGCGTATGTGTTATGGCACAGGAAGCAAATACGGAAACGGTCATCGTGGATGTGGGATTGGCAACGCCGGTGAATCATCCGACGATGATTCAGAAAAATGTACGTCGCGGGACCAGAAATTTTCTTTTGGAACCGGCGATGACACAAGAAGAGGTATACCAGGCAATGGAAGTGGGATTTTCTCTTGCCAAGTCCTATAAGAAACAAGGATACGACGTTTTAGGAGTGGGAGAAATCGGAATTGGAAATACCACAACCAGTAGTGCAGTGGCAGCGGCACTTTTGAAAGAAGAAGTAAAAAACGTTACCGGCTATGGTGCGGGCTTAAGCGAGGAAGGGCTGCGGCGAAAGATACAGGTCATTGAAGAGGCAATTGCGAAGTATGATTTGTACCATGCGGATGCAGTGACGATTTTGCGTACGGTTGGAGGGCTGGATATTGCGGGAATGGTTGGACTTTATATTGGTGCGGCGCACTATCACATTCCGGTAATCTTAGATGGCGTTATCAGTGAGGTGGCCGCGTTGGTGGCAGAAACGATGGTTTGTGGTGTGAGAAAGTATCTCATTGGTTCCCATAAAAGTAAAGAACCGGCAGCAGCACGCATCGTGGATACATTGGGATTATTGCCGGTAATTGATGCCGGCATGGCACTTGGAGAAGGCACAGGGGCTGTTATGATGATGCAACTTATCCGGACTGCCCTGGCGGTTTACAACGAATGTTGTCCCTTTGCGGAGGTTGGTATTTCCCAATATGAGCGATTTGGAGAAACAATATGATCAGTTTGATTTATGGCGGAAGCGGGAGTGGCAAATCTGCATTTGCAGAGGCACGTGTTTTGGAGCTTTCAACAGAAAAACGGGTATATCTGGCTACGATGCAGGTATACGGCAATGAAGGGCGACAAAAGGTAAAACGGCATCGAAAGATGCGGGAAACCAAAGGGTTTTCCACCATAGAACGGCAGCGCGCCCTTACAGGGTGTATTGCAGATAACACAGCAACGGTGTTGCTGGAGTGCGTATCAAATCTGGTGGCGAATGAAATGTTTGTGGGAGAGACAATGGTGCCAAAGGAACAGGTGGTTCATACGGTTGTGGAAGGAATTACCCATGTGGCCAACCATGTAAAACATTTGGTGATGGTAAGTAACAATATTTTCGAGGACGAAACCGGGTATAGTGAAGAAACCGAAGAATACCGAAGGGCTTTGGGCGAAGTAAACAGACAGCTTGCAGCCATGAGCGACGAAGTGATTGAAGTAGTCATGGGATGTCCGGTATATTGGAAAGGGAAGAAATGAAGGGATTAAAACAAATTGGAAAGGCCTTTGTGGTGGCTTTTTCCATGTATTCAAAAATACCAATGCCCCGTTTTGTCTGGGGATCAGAGGATATGCGCTATCATTTGTGCTTTTTCCCCTGGGTTGGGGCAGTTATTGGAGCCGTGGAGGCAGGATTTCTGGTTTTATGTAAACACTATGGAATTTTGGGTGGTGCAAAGGTATGCGTTGGAATGGCGTTGGTACTTCTATTAACCGGAGGATTTCATTTGGACGGATATTTAGACACTGTGGATGCAAGGTGTTCCTATCAGGATAAGGAACGCAAACTTGCGATTTTAAGCGATCCACATATTGGCGCCTTTAGTGTGATTCATCTGGCGATGCTTTTCTTATTTGTGGCAGGGGGACTGTGGCAAATAGAACGGGTACCTGATTATGTGGGACTGTGTATGGGGTTTGTATTTAGTCGGATTGGCAGTGGAATTTGTGTGTTGACAATTCCGTCTGCTAAGAAGCAGGGGATGTTAAAGACCACCATGGATACAGCAAGTAAGCGTGTGCTATTTTGGCTCGTCCTGGAAGGAATTGCAGCACTTGGCGGACTAGTGGTGTATCATTGGCAGACAGGAATGCTCAGCCTTGTGGCATTTGGCGGAACGGCTCTGTGGTTTGCGCAGATGTGTAAAAAAGAATTTGGCGGTATTACCGGAGATTTGGCCGGCTATTATGTGGTGGTGTCAGAAACGGTGAATGTGCTGGTGTTAGCGATAAGCAGCATAGGGTAAGGAGGAAGGAAATGGTTATTATTACCGGTGGTGCATACCAGGGAAAAACGGCGTATGCGATGTCGTTGTACAAGGAGGCACGAGTGACCGATGCCTATCCGGACGAGGCGATGCTTTCGGAGGAATGTCCCTTAATCTGGTGCCATTTGGAGCGGTATGTGAAGACATTTTTAGAAGAAACGCAGGATGTGGCAGCGTTGTACGCATCCATAGATGCAATACTTGAGCAAAAGAAAGAACTGGTGTTAATTGGCCGGGAAATTGGAAATGGGGTAGTTCCCATGGAAGCAGAAACACGATTTTATCGGGAAACCTACGGACGATTAATGACAGATCTGGCAAAAAAGGCAGAAAGGGTGGTGCGTGTTTTATGCGGAATCGGGATGGACATTCTATAGAATTGTTTTTGATTCGCCATGGAGAGACGTTGTATAATAAAGAAGGACGTTACCTGGGTGTTACGGATTTGCCGCTTACAAAGGAGGCGCAACAGAACTTGGTAAAACAGGAAATGCCACAGGTAGAGTTTCTGTTTGCAAGCCCCATGCTACGTGCAAGACAGACCGCGGACATCGTATTTCCAAAGCAACCCTATGTTGTGATGGAGGAATTTGCGGAAATGAATTTTGGAGAATTCGAAGGAAAGAATTACCGGGAACTAAATGGAAATCCGGCCTATCAGGCATATATAGATAGTGGGGGGAGCACACCCTTTCCGGGTGGAGAATCAAGGGATGCGTTTGTTATGCGAACCATGACCGGGTTTACGAAGGTACTTATGCAGGTGGGAAAAGAAGAACGACCGGTTCGTGTGGGAATTGTGGCGCATGGAGGAACCGTGATGGCGATTGCATCCAGCCTGTTAGGCGGTGAGTATTTTTCCTATCGGGTACAAAATGGAGGATATCTGCATCTTCGTGGATACCGGGAAGAGAAAAGGAAGATTACATGGAATATCATATCATAGCCTTTGTGGCTGGTTTTTTGTTAGATTTATGCTTGGGGGATCCTTATTGGCTTCCCCATCCCATTCGTGCGATTGGAACGCTGATTGCAAAGCTGACGGATGGATTATTAAAAGAGAACTTATCAAATCGGAAGAAGCGATGGCGGGGTGTAGGACTGGTCGCATTGGTTCTTATTTGCACGGAGGCTGTGGTGGTGCCACTTCTTATTGGCGCATATATGGTGCATCCGGTAGCGGGGTGTGTAGTGGAAACGGTGATGACGTACCAGATGTTGGCAACCAAGTGCTTAAAAGTGGAGAGTAGGAAGGTATACGATGCTATTGAAAAGGAAGGATTGCCACAGGCGCGAAAGGCGGTTTCCATGATTGTTGGGCGGGATACGCAGCAGCTTACAGAGGAAGGCGTTATAAAAGCAGCGGTAGAAACGGTGGCGGAGAATACCTCCGACGGCATCATTGCCCCAATGCTTTATTTAGCCATTGGTGGTCCGATTGCAGGATTTTTTTATAAAAGTATCAATACTATGGACTCAATGGTTGGTTATAAAAATGAACGATTCTATTACTTTGGGACGGCAGCAGCAAAACTGGATGATGTGGTAAATTATCTGCCGGCAAGAATCAGTGCTTATCTGATGATTGTCTCTTGTACAGTGCTTGGTAGTTGTTATCACACAAAGGATGCCTATCGTATTTATAAACGAGACCGGTATCAGCACAAAAGTCCCAATTCTGCCCATACCGAAAGTGTTTGTGCGGGTGCTCTCGGGGTACAGTTGGCGGGGGATGCAAGCTATTTTGGAAAACGTGTCCAAAAACCCTATATTGGTGACCGGGTTCGACCGATCGAGGCTTTCGATATTGTGCGGGCGAATCGTTTGCTCTATGCCACCGCAATCTTATGCGAAGGAATTTGCGCAGGTGGATTGTTGGCAGTATGGTATATACTATAAGGATGGAAAAGAGGTAGGTAGTATGCATGGTGGAGATGTATATCGTAATAATGTGGAATATGATTTCTCGGTAAATATTAATCCAATGGGAATTCCGGAAAGTATTCTTGCAACAATCAGGGAGACCCTGCCGGATTTGATTCACTATCCGGATTGTGATTGTTATGAGGCGAAGGCAGCCATAGCGGAGTATTATCAGGTGGATGATAATCAGGTGTTGCTTGGAAATGGTGCGTCAGAGTTGATTCATGCCATTTGCCAGGCGGTTCGACCGAAGAGGGCGCTGTTAACCGCTCCCAGCTTTTTGGGATATCAAAAGGCGTTAGCGGCGGTGGATGCCGATGTGTCTTATTTTATGCTGTTAGAAGAAGATGATTTTGCAGTAACCAGTCGATTGCTGGATGAAATTCGTACAACCAGGCCGGATTTGGTATTTATTACAAATCCCAATAATCCAACCGGAGTACTACTAAGCCCAAAGTTCATGGAGCAGATTGCAGTAGCTTGTGAGAAGGCAGGGGCTTATCTGGTGGTGGATGAGTGCTTCTTAGAATTAACAGACCAGTGGGAAGATACGTTGATTCATGGAATGGAAAAATTCAGCCGGTTGTTTATTTTGCGTGCTTTTACGAAAAGCTTTGCGATTCCGGGGTTACGTCTTGGTTACGGTATTTGCAAAAACGAGGAGTTTAAAAATCGGGTGGCAATGCAGTTGCCGGAGTGGAATGTATCGGTTCTTGCGCAGCGTGTGGCAGCCACGGCGGTGGATGAATCGGCATACCTGAAACAAAGTAGAGTGCTAATAAAACAAGAACGCAAGCAGCTAATGGCAAAGTTGACGGGATTGGGCATTACGGTGTATCCGTCGGAAGCCAATTACATTTTGTTTTTTGAACCGAGAGGAATTGATTGGTATGATAAATTATTGCAAAAACGGATATTGGTGCGGGATTGCAGTGATTATCACGGATTGTCCAAAGGATTCTATCGCATTGCGGTGCGAACACCGAAGGAAAATGAGTGGTTGATTTCAAAAATGGAGGAAATCGTCGAGGATGAAAAAAGGGATTGAATTTGTGTTACCCGGTGAAATTGAAAAACGGAGTTTTGCCATTATCGAAGAAGAGTTGTCTGCAAGGGGCATTACGTTAGCGAAGGAAGAAGCGCCGGTGACAAAAAGGGTAATTCATACCACGGCGGATTTTTCTTACGCAGAGACCATGCGCTATTCCCAAAATGCGATCCGGATTGCGAGAGGATTGCTTGCCCAGGGGGCAAATGTAGTGACCGATACCAATATGGCAAAATCCGGTATAAATAAGAAATTGCTAGCGGAATATGGAGGCGATGTCTTTTGTTTTATGGCAGACGAGAAGGTGGCAAAGGAAGCCAGAGAGCGTGGTGTTACCAGAGCCACCGTTAGCATGGAGCGGGCAGCGAAGCTTTCGGGTCCTACGATATTCACTATTGGAAATGCGCCAACGGCCTTGATATCCTTGTATGAAATGATGGAGAAGGAGGAGTTTAGACCAGACTTTGTCATTGGTGTGCCGGTGGGATTTGTGAACGTAGTGGGGGCAAAAGAACTTTTTTTAAACAGCAATGTGCCCTATATTATTAACGAAGGAAGAAAGGGTGGAAGCAATGTGGCGGCGGCCATTGTGAATGCCCTTTTGTATGGAATGCGATGAGACATGGATTTACGACAGGAAGCTGCGCCGCAGCAGCAGCTAAAGCCGCTTCCTATATGCTTTTGACGGGAAAAGAAAAGACGACTATACAGATTATTACGCCGAAAGGGATTTTGTTTGAGGCAACCATCCAAAACATTTGCCGAAGGGAAGATAGGGTGTCTTGCAGTGTGACAAAGGACGGCGGCGATGATCCGGATATTACCACAGGCGCCGACGTGTACGCAACGGTTTCTTTTTGTGAGGAAGGAATCAGGCTAATCGGCGGTGAGGGGGTTGGAAAAGTGACAAAGCCGGGGTTAGACCAACCGGTAGGAGAAGCAGCCATCAATCGTGTACCGCGGCAAATGATTCTGTCCGAGGTAGAGGAAGTGATGGCTTTTTGTGATTACCAAGGTGGGTTAACCGTGGAAATATCTGTGCCAAAGGGAGTGGAGCTGGCGGAAAAAACCTTTAATCCAAGGTTGGGCATTGTAGGAGGAATCTCCATTCTTGGAACAACGGGAATTGTGGAACCCATGAGCAAACAAGCGCTTTTGGATACCATTCGGGTAGAGCTTTCCCAGCAAAAGGCATTGGGATATCCGGTTGTCTGTGTATCTCCGGGAAATTACGGACAGGCATTTATGGAAGAGATGTTTTCCTACAATCTTGATAAAAGTGTAAAATGCTCCAACTTTATTGGAGAAACCATTGACATGGTAGTAGAACTTGGATTTGAAAAAATGTTGCTAACCGGACACATCGGCAAATTGATTAAAGTTGCAGGGGGCATTATGAATACCCACTCAAAGGAGGGGGACTGTCGGATGGAGCTTTTAGCCTGTGCGGCACTGCGAAGCGGCGGTGATGCAGGGGTATGCCGGGCAATTCTTGAGAGTGTAACCACCCAGGAAGGCGTACGGTTGTTGAAAGAAGCCGGAATCCTTGAGAAAACCATGGATGATGTGATGAAGAAAATTATGTTTTACCTAAACCGTCGAGGGGCGGGGAATATAGAAATAGAATGTATGATGTATGAAAATGAAAGCGGACTTCTTGGAAAAAGTGAAGGAGCCCTTTCGTTATTGGAAGTTTGTAAAAAGATGTAAGGAGTGCATATGATTTATTTTGTTGGTGCAGGATGCGGTGCAAAGGATTTGATAACGGTGCGTGGATGGAAACTGCTACAGATGGCGGATGTGATTATTTATGCCGGTTCATTGGTAAATCCGGAACTTTTGGAGGATGCAAAAGAAACGTGTGTGATTCATAATAGTGCGTATCTCACACTTGAAGAGGTACTTGCCATTATGAAACAGGCAACGAAAGAGAATAAGACTCTGGTGCGGCTTCACACCGGTGACCCAAGCGTGTATGGTGCGGTGCGGGAGCAGATGGATGCACTAGAGGCATGGGGCATTCCTTATGAAAGCTGTCCGGGGGTTACCGCTGCATTTGGGGCGGCGGCTTCGCTTAATTTGGAATATACGTTGCCCGGTATCTCACAAACCCTGATTATCACAAGGATGGAGGGAAAAACCGATGTGCCGGAAAAAGAACGTATTGAGAAACTGGCGTCGCATCAGGCCAGCATGGCGATTTATTTAAGCGCCGGTATGGTGGATACGTTGTGCCAACGTTTGATCGAAGGTGGATATTCCCCGCAAACACCGGCAGCCATAGTGTATAAAGCAACCTGGCCGGAGGAAGAAGCCTATGTGGGAACCCTTTTGACCTTACCGCAAATTGCGTGGGAAAAGGGGATTACCAAGACGGCATTGATTCTGGTAGGGGAAGTAATTGCAAAACGTGGATATGAGAAGTCCAGGCTGTATGCGGCGGATTTTGAAACGGAGTTTCGAAAAAAGAAGGAAACATTATGATTATAAATGTATGCTATTTTTCAGAAGAAGGAAAGAAGCGGGCCGAGGAGCTTTTTTTTAAGGAGTCGGTACATATCATACGCTTGCGGGAAAAGGAGGCGTTGCCGACGTTTTTGGAACATGCCTTTGCAATGCATGAGGGGATTTTTTTTATCGGTGCAAGTGGCATTGCGGTACGCATGATCGCCCCCTTTGTAAAGGATAAGCGAACCGATAGTCCGGTGGTGGTAATGGATGATGCCGCGCATTATTGCATCTCTTTGTTGGCCGGTCACTTAGGCGGCGCGAATGAATTGGCGCGGTATTTGGCGGATTTTTACAAAGCAATGCCGGTGATTACCACGGCAACGGATGTGCACGGAGCCTTTGCAGTGGATTTGTTTGCCAAAAAGAATCATCTGGCAATTGCGCCGAAGGAGGGCATTCAGATTGTTTCGTCCAAGACGCTTCGAAAGGAGGTGCTCACCGTGGCCGTGGACCCGGAAGTGGAAATGGAAGGCAGGTTGCCGGAGGGCCTATGTCTGGTTGCAAAGGGCGAGGAGGCAGACATAGCAATTTCAATGGCAAAACGTTACGTGGAAAATGCAATCGTAACCTTGTATGTAAAACCGCTGGTGTTGGGAATGGGATGCAAAAAAGGAACGTCCTTTACCGCCTTAAAGGAAGCAACCGATGCCCTTTTCTGGGAAGAAATAGCAGCGATTGTTTCCGTAGAACAGAAGCAACAGGAGATAGGCTTACAGGAGCTTGCGTCCTATCATCAGGTAGCATTTGAGACCTATAAGGCAAAGGTGCTTTGCGAGGTAGACGGCGTAAGGAACCCTTCCGAATTTGTAAAGAAAACAGTGGGCGTTTCGAATGTCTGCGAAAGCAGTGCCTTATTCGCAGCAGGACGAGAGGCGAAGCTTGAAATAGAAAAAGTTGCAGGCAATGGAATTACCTATGCAGTTGCCCGTAAGAGAAAACCAACACTTCGTTGGTAGGAGGTGCAGTGTGAAGAAAGTCATTACATTAGTGGGGATAGGCCCCGGAAAATTAGAAATGATGACAGAAGAAGCAGTGGAGGCGTTAACCGCCTGCGATGTGATAGTGGGTTATACAGTGTATGTAGAGCTTTTGAAGGACAGTTTTCCGGACAAAGCATTTAAAACAACGCCAATGAGACAGGAAATCGAACGATGCCGCATGTGTTTTTCCCTTGCAAATGAGGGAAAAAGCGTATGTATGGTTTGTAGCGGCGATGCCGGTGTGTACGGAATGGCGGCGCCGATGTATGCGCTTTTGCCGGAATATGAGGATGTTGAATTGGTGGTGGTACCGGGCATTACAGCCGCAAATAGTGGTGCAGCGTTACTTGGAGCCCCCCTTAACCATGATTATTGTGTCATTAGTCTCAGCGATTTGTTAACGCCATGGTCGGTGATTGAAAAGCGGCTGCGGGCAGCGGTGGAGGGCGATTTTGCCATTGCCATCTATAACCCAGGCAGTAAGAAGCGATTTGACTATCTTATGCGCGCTTGTGATATTTTGTTAGATGCCGGTGCGAAAAAAGAACGGGCATGCGGCTATGTGGAATCCATTGGACGACAAGGGACGCAAACCCACGTCTGTACGCTGGCGGAATTGCGGGAGTGTCAGGTAAATATGTTTACCACTGTGTTTATCGGAAATTCCCAATCCTACTTGCAGGACGGAAAAATCATTACCAGACGAGGATACGTAGTATGAAACAAATCTGTGTTTATGGAGGAACGACGGAAGGTCGGAAGCTCGCGCAACGATTAGCGGATGCCGGTATCATTGTGCATGTGTATGTGGCAACAGAATATGGCGAGCAGGTAATGGAAGAAGGAGAGAGAATCTCCGTTTTTACCGGTCGCCTGGACGTGGCAGCTATGCGTGCCCTATATGAGCGCGAGGAATATACGGCAGTGGTGGATGCCACTCATCCGTTTGCTATAGAAGTTACAAAAAATATAAAAGAAAGTCTTCAGGATACAACGATTCCTTATTTTCGCCTGTTGCGGGATGTGGGAGAAACGAAGGAGACAGAGGAATGCTATTACTATAACACCATTGAGGACTGTGTGAACGGCCTGACACAAACCACCGGAACTATATTTCTTACCACCGGAAGTAAGGAGCTTCCGTATTTTTGTATCCCCGGAATCAAAGAACGACTGGTGGTGCGGGTGTTGCCGAGTATGGAGAGCATCGGGCTGTGTTATGAACATGGACTTTTGGGAAGACAGATTATTGCCATGCAGGGTCCCTTTTCAACCCAGAGCAATCTTGCGCAGCTAAAGCAGGTAAAGGCAGCACATGTGGTGACCAAGCAGACGGGAAAAACAGGTGGGTTGCCGGAAAAACTGGAGGCCGCAAGAATTGCCGGTGCAACCGTGCATATGATTTGTTGTCAGGAAAAAACAACGCAGGAAAGCGATACGTTAGATGGAATATGTGAAAAACTTTCGCAACTTTGTGGATGTAAGATCGGGAAGAAACCCGAGAAGATGCAGGTGTGTCTGGCGGGAATCGGTATGGGAAGTCCCCTTGGCATGACCGGAGAAGTGAGGGAGGCAATTAAAGAGGCGGATGTGGTGTTTGGCGCAACGCGTATGCTTGCATTATGTCCAAAAGAAAAGGAAACCTACCCATACTATCGGGCAGAGGAGATTTTACCGATTTTGAAAGATGGATACGAAAAGAAAGGATGGAGACGTAGCGTTATTTTGTTTTCCGGTGACCCCGGATTTTATAGCGGCGCACAAAAAATGGCGGAGGCTTTAGCGGAGTGCGGCTTTGTTTCGACACGGATTCTTCCGGGGATTTCTGCACTTGTGGCATTTGCGGCACGCTTATCTTGTGCATGGCAGGATGCCGGACTTTACAGTACCCATGGGATAGCAGCGGCAACATGGACTGCGCAGTTTTGTGAGGTGGCGCAGTTTGAGTCGAAAAGCTTTTTTCTAACGTCCGGTAAGGAAGACGTGGCACGTATGTGCGCATTATTAAAAGAACTTGGTGGACTAAAAGTGGGAGATGTGTTTGCTTACGGCTATCAGCTTGGGTACGAAGAGGAAGAAGTGGCATCCATTGATCTTGATAATCCACCGAAGAAGGAGGGGTTGTACGTGGTCTATCTGCACCGTGCGCAACCTATGATGAAAAAGTTGACGCCGGGAATTCCGGATGCCATGTTTTTGCGGGACAAGGTGCCGATGACAAAAGAGGAAATGCGCGGATTGATTCTTTGCTACATGAATCTGCATCAACATAGTGTGGTGTATGACATTGGAAGCGGTACCGGTTCGATAGCGGTGGAAATAGCAAGAATGCATCCGAGTATTCAGGTGTACGCGTTGGAACGAAAGTGGGAGGCGGTGGAGCTTCTTAAGAAAAATCTTACGAAATTTAGGCTTCATAATGTTACCGCAATCCATGCAATGGCACCGGAGGGATTGGAGGGATTGCCCAGGGCTGATATTGCTTTTCTTGGAGGAACTGGCGGAAATCTTACAAAGATTTTGCAAGCGCTTTATGAAATTAATCCCGGGATGCAGATTTTGTTTACGGCTGTGACCATGGAAAGTGTGGCGGCAATGGAAGCGGCACAAAAAGAGAGTTCGTTTTTAACTATGGAGACAATATTGTTACAGGCAAGTCGGGTGAAGTCGGTTGGAAGTTATCGTATGCTTTCGGCAAACAATCCGGTGTATCTTTATGTGGGACAGTTTTCAAAGAAAGGAGAGGGTGATGACACGGAATCCTAGAATTGTAATTGCTGCACCGGGAAGTGGCAGTGGAAAAACCATGTTTACGTGTGCGTTACTGCGGGCGCTGCAAAAGAAGGGGCTGTCCGTGCGTTCCTTCAAGTGTGGACCGGATTACATCGATCCCATGTTTCATCGGGAGGTCCTGGGGGTACCTGCGCGTAACTTAGATCTTTATTTCACAGAAGAAGAGAAAACAAGACAGTTATTTTTATTACAGAATGATGTGGATATAACCATTGTAGAAGGCGTAATGGGACTTTACGATGGCTTGGGTGGGATAAGCGAGGAAGCCTCTACTTATCATCTGGCCAAAACATTGCAAGCACCCATTGTGCTGGTGGTGGATGTCCATGGCATGGGACGATCGGTGATTCCTTATATCAAAGGTTTTTTGGACTATGATAGCCAGAAGCTGATTCAAGGGATTGTGTTAAACAAAACCACAAAAAGTTGGGCAAGTATGATTGCTCCGGTGATTGAAAAAGAGTTGGGGATAGCGGTACTTGGCTTTTTTCCAAAGCAGGAGGGACTGGTCATTGAAAGCAGACATTTGGGATTAACTATGCCAAAGGAGCAGAAGCAGCTTCTATTAAGGGTGGATGCAGCTGCAAGCGTATTAGAAGAGTCGGTTCCACTTGGCAAAATTGTGGAGATAGCCAAACGTGCGCCGGCGTTACAGTCTGCAGCGGTTTTGCATCCTGCGAAAAAGCAGAATGTGCGTATTGCGGTAGCCAGGGATGAAGCGTTTTGTTTTTATTATGAGGATAATCTGCGTCTATTGGAGGAGATGGGGGCAGAACTGGTTTATTTTTCTCCAATCCACGATGCGACGTTACCGGAGCATGTGCAGGGACTTCTTTTGGGAGGTGGCTATCCGGAATTGTATGCGAAGAATCTGTCGGAGAATGAAGGGATGCGAACAGCTATTTTCAATGCTATTGCACAGGGGATGCCGTCGGTGGCAGAGTGTGGTGGTTTTATGTATTTGCATGAGACAATCACGGATGAAGCTGGGCAGCGTTATCCTATGGTGGGGGTAATTGCCGGAAGCTGTGAAAAGAAAGAAGGACTGGTACGTTTTGGATATGCTTCCTTTACAGAAAAGCAGGCATTTTTTCTACCTGCCGGAGCACAGATACGCGGTCATGAATTTCATTATTATGATAGTACTGTGAATGGGACGGATGTGGTGGCGAGAAAGCCAACCGGAAAGCGAAGTTGGGAGGCGTGCCATATCGGTGAGAATCACTGGTGGGGATTTCCGCATTTGTATTACGAAAGCTGTCCGGAGTTTGCGAGTCATTTTGTGAAGGAGTGTAATCTTTTTGCAGATACGTGCAAACCAGGAACTTCCGGGTAAGTTATGGGAATGATTGTTGTAAGAAGAAAATAACGCTACTCCTTATAAAAGTAACAAATTACAGCTTGCATTCAAAAATGAAAATAATTAGTAATTATTGAAAAAGCAGAGGGGAAATGTAACCAAAAATGTAACTTCCAAGTGATATACTCGTTTTGTGCTTGTGGAATGAAGGTTTTCGCAAATACCTAAAAGAGTGTATTATGGAGGAATGAAAATGAAGCGTAAGTTAGCAGGAAAAGTAGTAGCAATGGCAATTGGAATGGCGGCAACATCTATGATGATTGGAACACCGGTTTGCGTTTTGGCAGCAGAAAATCCAACTGAGATTGTAGAAGAAGGGGAGACGCAGAAAACAGATCAGGCTCAGGAAGAGCAGACAGCGGAAGCGAGCATAGAATTATCCGATAGCGATAAACTGAAGAAAGAGCTGGAGGAAAATGAGTATACCGGAGTGGAAGGTGCGAAAAAACTTTTTGACTATGCGGTAGATAAAAAGTATACGAAAGAGGATGTTAAAGCAATTGCAGAAAAAATCGCAGGTATTTCCGGTGAATCGGATGGAGATAAAAAGGCAATTGAACAATACAAATATTGGGTAAATATTCTGAACGGAACGGATTCTAAAAAGGGAGCGAACGACCAGGTTATGACAGAACATGGCATGGCGTATATTTTAACGAATCCGGGCGGCGGTTATGATGTGGGTGGAGAAAATATCCGCGGATATGATCTTCCAAATGAGCCGGTTGTAGGAAGACCGACGAAAGATTTTTCCAATAATATTGCAGTAGCAAAGACAGAAGATGTTGTTAAAAATGCAATCAACAACAACATGAATAAGTACATGATAACGATTCCGTTTGAAATGGTGCAGACTTTTGTTAATGCTGTAGGAGAGAATGAGACAGAATTTCGTCGTAAGGACAAGGCGGTAGGTATCAATATCAAGGATAACGAGACCTATTGGGAGCTGGAAAAAGACGAAAAAGGTAATTTTTACATTACCAAAAATAAATGGTTGTATGGAAGCAATGAGACAGCTTTTGTAGAAGGAAATTTCTATTTTACTCCTTATGTAATTAAAACACAGAGTGATGGATTTCATTTGGATGGATATCTTGTAAAGTGGGTTCAGTCAGCGCCGGTAATCGATGATGGGAAAGAGGAAACGCCAATAGAGAATCCGACGGAAGAAAAGCCAATCGAAGAGGAAAAGAAAGAAGAAACACCAACAGAAGAGAAAAAAGAAGAGACCACACCGGTGGCACCAACCCCGGAAGTGACACCAACACCGGAAGTTGCACCAACCCCGGAAGTTGCACCAACCCCGGAAGTGGCACCAACCCCAGAAGTGACACCGATTAATGATGCGACACCTGTAATGCCGTCATCACAGCCGGAAGCGCAGGAAGAAACCACGGAGATTTCGGAAGAGAACACACCGTTAGAGGAAGTGCCTGAAGAGACCGAAACTCCGGAAGAAGCGGAAGAAATCGAGGAAACCACCGACATCGATGAGGATGATGTGCCTCTTGGAAATAAGCCGGAAATGAAAACAACAAAAACAACAAAAACAACAAAGAATATTCCTGATGAGGAAGCGCCACTTAGTGACGCGCCTGTAACTGGGGATGAATTACCGATTTCATGGGCAGTAGCCGGATTGACCTCTTTGGTAGGAGCAGTATTGTTTTCGAAAAAAAGAAAATAGATTTGCAAAAATACGTAGTGTAGAGAATGCACTGCGTATTTTTTAGAGGATGATAAAAAAGAAGGTACTCCAGAGGATGATAAAAAAGAAGGTACTCCGGAGGACGATAAAAAAGAAGGTACTCCGGAGGAAGAGCCGGGAAGAGCGATTAGTAGAACAGGTGAGATTCCGACGGTAAAAAATCTTGGAAATTTTGTAACGAGTGAAGAATTGAAATGGGAAGATGTTGAGTTGTTGCATGACGAAAAAACTTGGACTACCACTTTTAAAGGTAAACTTGTTATTGGTAAAGATGTTACTGCCGAAGAATTAAATATAAATGTACTTGAATTGATGGATGAATGGAACAGACAAAATAGAAACAGATGGACTACAGAACCTGGTGATAGTTTTGTGGTTCAAGTGACAATTGATAATAAGAGCGATAAAGAGTACAAACTTGTGGAAGATTCCATTGCCATGGGTACAAGAAACAGATTCAAGGAAGGCATTGCCGGATTTGATGGATTGTATTTTGGTGGAGAAGGAAAACTTACAGCAGGTAGTTGGAGAATTGCCAATGTTGCAATTAAAGAGTTGCTCTTAGAAGGCAAAAAGGTAGATGATACCATTCAATATGATGAGCGGAAGTTTACCCGGAATGGAACATGTATTACTGATGAAAATATTGGTAAGGCATTGAAGGCAGTGTGATATAAGTTGGCAGATGGAACGGATGCTGATTATACAAAAGAATATTTGGATGACTGGTATATTGATTGGAGTAATGGTAAACGTGGGGGGAATGAAAAAGTTAATTCTTTTGAGCAATTAACTAGTGAGGAACTGTTGAGTATTGCTCCACAACGTATTGATGGTATGGGATTGCCAAATTATTGCGGTGTTTTGGAAACGAATGAAGCAGTAAGAAAGGCATTGTATTACCATTTTTACAAGAATTGCTATACCATGGATAAAACATCCATTTATGATTGGATGACTCAGGAGGGTAAAGAAAGGTTACAAAAACAGGTAGCAGATTGTTGGCAGGGAGAAAAAGTTTTTACCTATAACTTGAATTTAGATGGCCCATACACGACGAATGCATATCAGAATACGCTAATCTCTGATTTGGCAATTAGTTTCAAACTTGTATTACCAAAGCCAGATCCAATCCCAGATCCGATCCCAGATCCGATCCCAGACCCAATCCCAGATCCGATCCCAGATCCGATCCCAGATCCAACCCCGATTCCGACGCCAACTCCGACGCCAACTCCGACACCGGAACCGGAACCAACTCCAATTCCAGATGATCCGACACCATTAGATGACCAGCCGGATATCGAGGAGGAAGAGCCGGAAGACATCGAAGAGGATGAAGTGCCGTTGGACGACAAACCGGAAGTTGAAGAAGAGGAAATCCCGGATGAGGAAACACCACTAAGTGATAATCCACTTACCGGAGAACAGGTACCGCTTGCTTGGGCAGGACTTGGATTATTCTCAATTCTTGGAGGATTATTGATTTTTAAACGTAGAAAATAGCATAAAGAATCAAAAACGTAGCGCCGCATAAGGTGCTACGTTTTTTTGAAAATTAGTAAAACAATCCATTTTTTGCATGGAACAGTATTATTTGTAACCAGAAATGTAACCTGGGGGTGTTATACTTATGACTATAGACGAAGAGTTTCCATTAAAAAAAGACTGTGTTATGAGAGGAGAAGTCAAATGAGACGTAATATCAAGAATAAGATAGCATCTGTAGCAATCGGATTGGCAGCAGCATCTATGACATTTGGAATGTCAGTTTCCACTTTTGCGGCAGATAATGATGCGAATCAGCAGGAGATGCAAGAGCAGGATGAAGGTGAGCAGTCAGTAGAAGGGCAGCAGAGCGGAGAGAATCAGCAGGCAGGAGCACAGCAGGGTGAAGAAGGCCAGCAGGCAGGAGCACAGCAGGGTGAAGAAGGCCAGCAGGCAGGAGCACAGCAGGGGGAAGAAGATCAGCAGGCAGGAGCACAGCAGGGCGAAGAAGGCCAGCAGGCAGGAGAGCAGCAGAATGATGGGGAACAACCGGCAGTAGCACAGCAAGGTGAAGAAGGACAGACATCAGGATCAGAAAACCAGGATGAAAATGCTGCAGATACCATGTTAGAGAAGCTTAAGGAAGATTACCTGAAGTTCTTTGATACGAAACGAACCAGTAACATTGCTGCGGGAGAGTATGACGATGCTAAGAAGCTGAAACAGAGTGCAGAAGAGTTGAAAACAGCACTGGGCGATGCGTATGAAGAAAATGATGAAGCAACTAAGCTGTATAATGACATTTGTACATTGGAGACAGTTGCGCAGCACTTCTATAATGCAATAAAAGGTACGGACATCACTGCAGCTACGACAGAATATGAAGCATTTAATGAAGAAGTAATTAAAGAAAATTCCAAGCTTGGTAAATGGGCAAAGCGACGCTATGATTGGCTAAAAGAGTTGACAAAGAATCACAAGTCTTATGCGTTTATTCAATTGGTTTCGGCAGGAAAATACGCAGAAGAGAATGGAAAAGAATATGACTTGACAGTGGAAAGCGTAATCGGTCGTCCAATCAGCGATTTTTCAGGCAATATTGCTCAGGAGTTAAGCGATAAGAAGGCGACAATACCGTATAAATTATTTGCTCTTTATGTTGATGCACTTTGCAATCAGGAGTTCAAGAGCAATTTGAAATACGAAGGCAAAGGAAGTAGTTGCTATGGCTCTGATGAAAGCGTATTCTGGAAATTGAAAGTGCTTGAGAAAGAAGAAAAATGCTACAATGGAAACAATAATGGAGTTTCAAAGTATTTTATGGAAGACGATAAAGCATATTCTATAGAAGGTGCAAAAAAAATATTAGCAGAGGATGAAAGTGCACTTTTCTTTATGCCATATGTAATCAAAACACAGAATGATGGATTCCATTTAGATGGATACATTGTAACAATTAAGAATGATAAGCCGATTATCATTCCGGATCCGGATCCGCAGCCGGAGCCGGATCCAAAGCCGGAGCCGGACCCAAATCCGAATCCGCAACCAAACCCGGAACCGGACCCAAACCCGGATCCGCAACCAAATCCGAATCCGCAACCGATACCGGATCCGCAGCCGATACCGGATCCGCAGCCGATACCGGAGCCACAACCAACACCGATTCCATTGCCGACACCGGAGGAACCGACGGAGATTGAAGAGACGGAGGTGCCACTTGACGAGAAACCAGATATCGAGGAAGAGGAACCATTAGATATCGAGGAAGACGATGTGCCATTGAGTGATAAGCCGGATATTCCGGAGGAAGAAATTCCTGATGAGGAGACACCATTAAGTGACAATCCGCTTACCGGAGATTATGTACCATTTGCTTGGGTAGGACTTGGAATAGTTTCTTTGTTTGGCGCGTTATCGATTTTTAGACGTAGAAAATAAAAGCGTGAATTGAAATGAAGAGGTCACCGCGATTAATGCGAAAGAGCATTGAGGCGGGACCTCTTTTTGGTGCGAGATGAGAGTGGCGTTCCGTTTTTCCATAATACCATAATATAAGTTTGGGGCGGGAACCCCGACCTTCTTCATTTACTGTTTCAAATAAATTGATAGGTTGCTTTTTCTTGTAATAACCATAAATACCACCTTTAAATAATTATTCAAACCATCTATAATTGAAACATATAGAGTTATTCTGTGTTAATAAGGTGTGAAGAAGTGGCACAAGATGCACCTTGCGATACCCGTGTAAATAATGTTAACATAAAATTGATTAAGCAAATAGAAAATTTAAAGGAGTATAACAATGAAAAAGAATGCAAAAAAAGTAATCTGCATAGTGCTTGCGGTAATACTTGTGTTTTCCTTAAGCACTCCTTCGTATGCAGCGTCAAAAAGTGCTGGGTTGGCCTTTGGACCAGTCAAAATTGGTAACCTTGAGGTGAAAGTTACTAATCCGCATGTTGGGCAGGTGCCCGGAATGGGAAGGGTGAACCATATCAATCTCCACATCTCAAAGACAAGTAATGGGAAGGATATTGCAAACTTCCATATTGTGAAGCAAAAATCCGGTAAACGGGATTGCCTTTATGTTTACGAGAGCGTTTCAAAGAAAGTGGTGATTGATAAATGCTATGACGACTGGAAAACCGGAATCAAAGAAGTCGTAAAGCTGGCAAGTGCAGTGGTGGATAAGGCTTTAGAAAATGCAAATGCCATAGCGACAGTAGCAATTTGGGCGGCCATCGTTGTTGTGATTATAGATCTTCTTGTTCCGATGGATCCAATCCCAGTTATACCATTCTCAACAGATGGAGAATTGGTGGAAATATAATACGAGGAGATTGGCAATGAATCGCAGTATCTATGTATTAGAAGATGTAACAAGCAAGGAGTATTGGAATCTTCTATTTAATCATTTTGCTCATGAGGGTGATACGCTTGAAATCCGTTGTTGGAAAGAGGAGCGAGAGGAGATAAAAAAAGCTTTGTATTACGCTGAAAGCAAGGAACAGACGCAAGGTACGTTATATGAGGTCTCTATTAAAGGAATTGTTACGGAAGAGATAAAGACTAAAATACTGGAAGAACCAATATCAGAAGTTTCTTTCAGTGACAGAAAAGTTGTTTCCTTTTTTACCATGAATGTGGGGACGTCATTCTCAAGTGAACATTATGGAACGGAAGTGTATCTTAATGCATCTTCGAGTAAAGATGAAGATATTATAAAACGAGCACTTGAGATATTGGATTCGCAGGATGTGGAATATGTTTATGGCGAGTTTTGATATGATACTCGGCGTAAAGGAGTAAATAATCGTCAAGAGGCAAAAGCTATATTGGAAAACATAATGGGAAGGGGCTGTCGCACTAAATGAACCGCTCCCCGTCAAGTAGACAATCGAAAAAATATAAAATTTGCGTGCATATTCTGACTTCTATGGCCTTCTATAGGTCATATTATCGCGCGTCAGCAGCCCGGCGGATACCATATCCCGGCGGAGTGTACAGAAATCATCATGTAAATCAGCAATGATGATGTTTACTTCACGCTCGGTGTAGTTCCGGACAGGTGGGATGCTCACCTGCTGTTGACATGCTCAAAAATAGTTGGTATATATAATCATAGGGCGAGTAGCTCGAAACTGGAGCTCTCCGCCTTTGATGATGGTGCTGGTTTCATGCAAGGGTATGTTATATGGAATTGAAAGATAAGAAAAAACGAAAAAAGCGAATAGCGAGAGCCGTAATTTGTGGGAGCGTACTCCTGCTGGCCTTATATTTCAAGCTGCAGTTTGGTAGTCCGAGCTTTTATGACTATGAGGGAATGGTATGGAAGAGTCGCGACGGAAAAATCATGCTTGTGGCAGATGTTAAGGGAGAGGTGAAGCTAGGACTAGAAGGGATTCCGCAAGGAAAAACTCTAGGAATTTGCGGTGTTCCGGGGAGAATGCGAAGCTTTTCTATATGTTATTATGGCGGATATTACCGCGTATGGGATATTAGTAATTACATTATAGGAAAGACGATGTTTCTATATGTCAGGAAGGACTATGTCGCAAATTATGGTGGACAGTGGTTTGTCTTACGGTTAGAAAATAGAACATAGAAGGGACTAAGAATTTCCTTCTGTAAACAATTGATAATAAGGTCTTTCCATCTATATCAATACTCCTTTACAAATAGTAATTTTTCTTTTCTATGGTACATGCTGATGGAATGCCTTCTGCATCTAATCTAAGTTTGTAAAACTTTTGCAGCCATTTAGGCTGATCTGGAACTGTCTCTGCTATCTCACGAAGTGTCCGCTTGCCGACTCGTCTATCAAGTATAGCGAACATTCTGATCAAAGGGTCTTCGTCTGTAATGCTTTTCTGAATATCCTGATTTAAGTATTTCTGTATGGCAAAAGGGATATCAAATGAATCGACGATACCATCATTAACTGAAATCATTCGAGCCTCATCTTCTGCTGAAGAATTTATTGCGTCATACAATGTTTCCTTGCCTGTCCATTCTCTTGGCGAGATGCCTCGCTCCTTCTTAATATTCCATGCAATCTGTGAATAGTTATTCTCATTGTAAGGATTTGCCTGAAATATTTCCTCGCCATCCACGCGCACAGCAAACCTGCCATACTCGTCAGGAGCTCCGTGATATATCGTGCGAAAATACTGCACCCTGCCATGCAGTTTCTCGCACAGCAAGTCCTGTTCCAATCGCTTTCTTATACTGCTCCATGATTTTGACATTATTCATTTCCTCCATATCCTTGTCCAACTCTACTAAATGCTCTAAACTACATATAAACAGGATTATGGTTTTCCGCCTTGGCATCTGGGACATTTTCTCAGCCAAATATCGCTACCATTGGCTTTGTACTTATGCCCACAGTTCAAGCATTCCATTTCATAGAACCATTGTCCGTAGTCGGTTCCTGTTTCATTGGTCTTACCATTGTTTCTTTGATTATTTTTATTCACATATCCTTTTGTCGTAGACTTTATATCCATATTTTCAATCTCTCCCTTTTTACTTATTTTTCTTTCTAAATTTTTTGAAATAGTTTTATTATTGAGAGAAACAACCAACTTATCTGCACTATGATTTGCTATTGGAACTGAAAGTATCGCTCATAAGAGCGTTCACGTTCTTCTGGAGTTATCATTTTTACCCCCCTGTTTTTTAAATTATGCTGATAGCACCTTTGTCATTAAGCAGCTTATTCATCCCATTATATGAATGTACTTCAAAAAGCATCTCCCCATCAATGTACCCGGAGTCAAGTTCTGTTACACGGCCTGATGCCCAATTATTTGTGCTTCGTGCATCGAGCCAGTTCAGCCATTTGCACGGGGCTTCGTAAACAGTTGCAAAGTAAAATTGGCATTCTGACAAACCACCGACATTCAGATAGTCTTTAAATTTCCAAAAATCATGCTTTACCCATTCCTCCGTTCTGGCATCATAGCCGGAAGTAAATTTCAACTCAAATAATGCAACAAAGCTGGTAACAGCATTATCCAGACAATCATAGTCCATGTCAGGATCAATTTCTACAATTACGATATCTGCTCTATATCGTGGATTCAAAAAAACATATTCTGTATAAATCCGTAAGTTATTCTCTCGCATAAGCCTATCAAGTTTACGCCTCATATGATAGTACAAATCGCATTTTAAGGTATCCTCTTTATCAAGGTAATTATTCCAATAATCCTTACAGATATCCTCTTTCCATATTTCTTTTATTGTCTTATCAATTTCCTTTATTATACTTTTTTTAACCATCTAACTGTCTTTTTTACTGATTTTTCTTTTGAACCTTGTAATTTGTATTGTAACACATTTTATTTCAAAAAACACCCTAACTTGAGGATTCTATGGTTCGCCCCGGCGGTGTGGTTGCTTTTGTTACCAGCAAGGGAACGATGGACAAGGAAAGTCCGGAGGTCAGAAAATACCTTGCCCAGAGAGCAGCGCTTGTGGAGATGTGCAAGGAAATAAAAACAGTCAATGCACTTGCGGTCATTGGCGAATATGCAGGTTTTAAGATGGAAGTAACCTTATAAGATAATTTGGAATTTTTTATTTTTATTCCCAACTTTATTCCCAACATGATATAATGAATTTGATTGGAAATAAAAGTTGGGTAAAGGAGAATGAGGATGAGTTACATTGATATGCATTGCGACACACTGATGATGGCGCTTTTTAAAAATGCAAATTTGAATGACTCTAAGGATGTGGCGGTTGATTTCAAAAGAATGAAGGAAGCGGGAGCGCTTGCCCAATTTTTTGCAATCTATATGCCGGATAAGCCAACGTATGAGTTGTTTAACATAAAGCCTATGGAGGATCAGGAATACTTTGATGCTACATTTGCGTTGTTTTTGAAGAATTTGCAGGAACATCAGGATGTAATAGCCCGGGCGTATACTGCCAAAGATGTGCTCGAGAACCGGCAAAAAGGTTTAATGAGTGCAATTTTAACCATGGAAGATGGAAGAATGGTGAATGGTGATTTTGAAAAAATAGAGGATTTTTACGATCTGGGTGTGCGGGCGTTGGCATTGACTTGGAATTACGAAAATTGCTTTGGATTTCCAAACTCTGATGATACGGATGTAATGTCTAAGGGGCTAAAGCCTTTTGGAAAAGAGGCCATCGGTTTCATGAACGAGTTAGGAATGCTGGTGGATGTATCTCATCTGTCGGATGGCGGATTCTGGGATGTGGCGAAAATTTCAGAAAAGCCGTTTATAGCAACCCATTCAAATTGTCGGGAACTTTCCCCACATAGAAGGAATCTTTCGGATGAGATGATAAAAGTGCTGGCAGAACATGGTGGCGTAATGGGCTTGAACTTCTGTGGTGCGTTTTTGAATGCGGATACAAAATGTGAAAAAAGCACCATTGATGCAATGGTTGCGCATCTGAAACATGCCCGTAAGGTGGGGGGCATTGAGGTTGTAGCACTCGGAAGTGACTTGGATGGATTTGCAGGAGAAATGGATATTTCGCATTGTGGTGAATTTCCAAAGCTTTTTGACCGCCTACGAAAGGAAGGGTTTACAGAGAGTGAACTGGACAAAATTACACACGAAAATGTATTGCGTGTAATGAAAGATACACTGTGGGGATAATAATCATGTACAAAAAATAGTGCTTGCATTGTATACTTATTCAGTAGGAGAATATGAGGGGCGATGTGGGAACAGTTATATAACCGAGAGTGTAAAATAAAGTGCGTAAGTTTTTGTTTGATATGCCCCCTGTCAAGTAGACAGGTTAAATATCAAAAATAAATGTTTAATGAATGACCATACTTCGTATGAGGTATGGTCATTTTTCTATGCACACCATTTTTCTTTGTATTTATTAATTCGTTTATTTTCTGGAATAGGATATTCTATAGGATCTATAGTTGCTAAAGCTTCCGACCTTATCTCCAAAGGAGTTTTACAATTATATCGTTCTTGTATGCGTTCTTCTGAGTAGAATCTTATATAATCTTTAATTGCAAATCTAAGAGATTCTTCGTTTGTAATTTCGTACATTGCATACATTTCAGATTTAATAATTCCCCAGAA
>FOXT01000030.1 GCA_900115795.1 Lachnospiraceae bacterium XBB1006
AGAAGATTGAACCGGAACGGTTTTATCATGGTTTCGTGCTGGGACTGCTTGTAGATAGAGCCTCAGGCTATATTTTAAAATCCAATCGTGAGAGTGGGTTTGGTCGCTACGACGTTGTAATGGAGCCGAAAAACGCCCATGATACAGCTATTATTATGGAATTTAAGGTGTTGGATGATTACGATGGTGAAAAGGAACTTTCCGATACTGCAGACAACGCGTTAGCACAAATCGAAGAAAAACGCTATGATGCGGAGCTTTTGGCAAAAGGAATTCCGGCAGAGAATATCTTAAAGTATGGATTTGCTTTCGAAGGAAAGGAAGTCTTGATTAAGAAGGCTGAGTAAATCGTCAGCTCACAATTGACACCAGAAGAAGTGAATTCACTACCGAATCATTCGCAAAGTGCCGGAGGATGAGGCTGTTTATGCCTTTCGTCTGACGAACTTTGAAGCAAAAAAAGTTTTACAATATGATTTCCAGATGGTTTATTGACTCTCCCGGCTTTGGCGATTTTGTTACGGTGATGTTCACTGGTCGGCCGCTATGACGTAATCATGGAACCGAAAAGCACACACGGCAAAGCGGTTATCATGGAATTCAAGATTTTGTCCCGTAAGGAATTCCGGCAGAAAATATCTTGAAATATGGATTTGCGTTTGAGGGAAAGACGTGTTTAATCAAGAAAGAGGAAAAAATAGAAATACCCGGGCGGTTGTGGCGCTCGGGTATTATTTTTCACCGAATTAAGCGGCTTTTGCATAGTCGATTACAGATCCGCATACTCACTTTCGTTTACATAATCGTACTTTCCGTAACCTTTTATATATGGCTGTGCAAAACAAGAATTGTTTGACTTTTTGAAATGCCATAGACTCACTTTTCATTTTCCGCTATAATAGAGGACGAGAGTTACCATAGAAACGGTGGACGGTTAGTTCCTCTTACATCAGAGGAACCGGTTTCCTCTGAATGACTTCACTCCGTAAACTTTGTTTCCGGTAGTACATAAGGAGGGATGCCGTATGACAGTATCAATAGGCGACGTTTTGGCTATTATTAGCCTTTGTGTGGCTTGCCTTTCAGCAGGCTACAAACTCGGCAAAGATACATCAAAAAAATAACCGCCCGGGCCCTAAACCAAGCAGTTATCCTTTTTGATAATCTTGCAATCTGGAGCTAACCGTTCACAAGTGGTAGCTCTTTTGTTATTAACATGATATCACATTTGTGTAATTGTTACAAGTGAAACCTTTGCTTTGGGCAGTGTAAAATTATACTCGGAAAATACAAAAAGAGTATCCCTGTAATTATTGAAAAAGACATGATTTACTTTTCTGTACACAAACTAATCCTTCAACTTCCCAGTTTAACTTTACGTAAACCAATCAGAAAAACCGTCTAACGAAAACAGAATATACTCAGCAATTTCCGGTTTGCCCGGGAGGTATGCCGCACGTTCGACAAGCGTTTCGAAAACAGTTCGATCCAACTTTTCGTTTCGAAACTTACATTCACCCACAACAACCTTTTTTTTCATCGGAGCGACACCAACGACGTCGATATCTACCGGTTGAAAAGATTTTTTTTGAACAGGTATTGTTCCCCACCAACATCCTGCTTGCGTGATGAAAGAAGACAATTTATCCGAAGAGCCCAGCAAAAGGGTATATGTTTGGCACATGAGGGACAGGGTAATTAATCGTAGTTGCCCAAACGATAATATTTTTCTTTTATTGAACACTTCTTGTATATGGAAAACCCCTGGAGATCTTTACAATCTCCAAGGGCCGAAATCTTACTCATTACCTTTTAATGATCTTTTTTAGTAATTGTAAGAGTATATGTCGCTGTTTTACCAGCGTATGTTGCTGTCAATATGATAACATCATTGTCACCCGAATCGTCTGTCCATGTCACATCTCCAGCTTCCGTTACTGTGTAACGTGCCGAACTCAAATCCGATCCATTTTTGTCTTTTTGAGAACTAATTGTCCACTTTACAGCACCCGTCACTACAGCTTCATGACCATCTTTGTATTTTGCTTTAACCGCTCCAGCGCCAGTCTTAACATCAAACGTCAGTGCGTCAGCCTTAACAGTTGAGTTGTTCTGTGCATTGGTTAAAGAAATACCTGTAACGGTTGTATAATCCTCAACAGATGTCGTTGTTACGATAACAACGTCTGCCAATGCTGTTGTTCCTGTGAAGTAGCTTGCGGAAACAACATTTTTTGTTCCCTCTAACTCTGCAAAGCTGATAGGAGTAACTTTTACATCGGCCGGATTTGTGTTATCAATCTTAACGATTGTTGTTGTGCCTGAAGCCATTGCTAAATCTTTGCCATTAATAGTGAACATCTTTGCTGTTGCATTTGCCTGCGCATATTCACCTATAACGTCTGGAGTCTTCTTTGTTAATTTGTTAATAACAGATCCATCACGGTTTGGTGTGATTTCAACAATATCGCCCAACTTCAAGTCTTCAGTCATGTTTGCCTTAAATGCTGTATATGTCTTAACTTCGTCACCAACAACTGCGACTAACTCAGCACTATTCTTACCATCAGAAGTCTTCTTGTAAGAAACTACAACTCCCTTGAAGGATTCACCATTCTGATCATTTCCTGCCAAGTTGCTACCGTCGATAACAATCACTGCTACTCTACCGGTGCTTGTTGGGTAGATTGTGATATCTGTCTTATTACTACTAGCATTTACAATCTGTCTTCCAAATTTACCATACTCTGTCATTGTCACCGTACCATCTTTTTCAACAACATAAACTGGAGTGGCAGATGTTACCTGATATCCGTTAAGAGATTTATATGCATTTGTAAAAGCTTTGCCTGTTAAGTTGCTATCGCCATCAACAGAGGCAAGGTTTTCGCCATCTGCATAGCTTAATCCAACAACCTTGTTGTTGTCATTCAAAGTTACGGTTACGATTTCAGCTTTTTTCATTTCATCAATTAAGCCAGTCGCTGCTCTGTTAGTGTCAATTGCTTTGCCAGCGTTGATGTACTGGAATTTAGAAATGTTAGTAGTTGTTCCAGTAGGTGTTCCATCGTCAATAGTAACGTTGATTGTATCTGCATCTGTGCCAACAAATTTAGCAGCAGCTTCAATTTTTGTAACCTTCTTATTGTATGCAGTGATATCTTTATCAACTACTTTTCCAAGAGCGAATGTAACACCATCAGCATTGGTAATGCTTTCTAAATCTGCAACATCAATATCAAAGGTTGTTTTTGCCAATGTATCAGCATTATATCCTTTTAACTGGATATAGTTCTTTAATGACTGGTTATACGTCTTCGCATTTTCAGTCAATACAATGTCAATATCAGAAGTCTTAACCTCTGCAGGCTTTCCAGCTACATATACAGGCATGCCAGTTCTGTCAAAGTATACAGTAATCTGCTCTTTGCCAGCTTTTAAGCTTTCCATGTATTCTGCAGTTGCCGCTTTCTTAGTTCCGCCAACATATGCAACAGCATATCTATCTCCAGCAAGCTTATATGTTTTTCCGCCGAATGCGAAGCTATCGCTGTATACGCCAGTCAATTCACCAGTTGCGGATTTTGTATAAACTTCTGCAAATTTAGCAGCCACGTTGTAGAAGATAACATCATTTTCTTTGACATCAGTCAATGCAATTGTTTTACCTTCTTTAACGATTGTGTAATCTTTTAAGGAAAGTTCGGTTTTTCCGGTGTATACGATGTTTCCTTCAACTTTTGTTACAAGTCTTGCATCTCTATCTGCCCACTTCTTAACACCAACGATCTCACGGATAGTGTTATTTTTGTTTAATACAAGTTTTGCATAATCAAAAACAAGTTTATCTGTAGCACCAGCACCATAGAAATAACTTTCTTCACCGTCATTATCTACACGATTAATTAACATCGTTGGATAAATTGAGCTTGCATTATCATTGTCGTAAGTATAGTATTTATCTCCAGTAGCCTGGTCAACCAAATAGGATACGCGTTTTGCAGTATCAACTACTGTCGCAAATGAACCATAAACAACTTTTTCAGAAGTTGGTACAAGTTTTGTAATTTCATTGTTCTTGTCAAACCAAACAGTAACGGTTCTACCAAGAATTTCTTCGTAATCAACAGAAACAGTACTTGGCACTGTCAGAGGATCGCCATATACCCAGATTGTCTTCTTTGCAGCGTCCGTTTTAGTAACAGTAGCATCTGCATATACTGCATCTACAGTAAAGTCTGTTGTTGCAGTTACACCATTCTGTGTAACACTGAATGTGTAATCTACATTATTGATAACAAAAAAGTTTCTTGAGTTTTCGCCATTTGTTGCACTTTCATCTCCGACCAAAGAAACAGTAGCGCTCTTTCCGTCTGTTGAAAGGGTAACGTTTTCAACACCCAGCATTACGTTTGTTGCTTTGTTGCGTACAGTAACATCAGCAACTTTAAGATCTTTTAATGCTTTGTTGAAGTATGCAACTAAGTATTTTCCGGATGTAGATGCTTTTTCTACACTGAGAACTTTAAGTTCTGTAACCTTAACAGTTGCTTTCTTGCTTAAAGTCTTAACAAGTTTGTTGTTCTTCTTGTTGTAGACTTTAACTTTTAATGTGTTCTTGTAAGTTGCAACTTTATCTGGGCAGGTAACTTTCAATGCGATTGTTTTGCCTGTTCCTTTGATCTTGGTTGCTTTCTTTACTGTGGTGCTGCCTTTCTTTACGACAACATCTTTGTAAGTCTTAGTAACTTTGATGTACTGAGTTTTCTTAACACCTTTTACGTTGTAGGTGTAAGCCTTATCAGCTTTTACTGTGCTTAAGCCGCTCTTCTGTGTAAGAGAGTACTTAGCAGCTGCCTGTGCGCCTGTTGGAGCTACAAGGCTTAAAACCATCATTGCTGACAGAGCGCCTGCCAACAACT
>FOXT01000020.1 GCA_900115795.1 Lachnospiraceae bacterium XBB1006
AGGTGTTCTTACACCAATGGAGAAACATGAACAATATCTGGCGGCATAAAAACTGCCACCAGACCAAAATCTGATGGCAGAAATTTTATATTTTTTCGATTGTCTACTTGACGGGGAGCGGTTCAATCACTTAGTGTGAAGCCCCTTTTTTAGTTCAACACATCTGCTACCCTTTCTTTTGATAGCACGCAAGTCGTCCACTTTCCATACTGTTTCTTTCCATCCACCACTTTATATGGGCGAACCTGAAACTTAATCGTATCACTATCCTGGAATGTTATTTTAGCGAAACGCTTTTTCGTTTTTTTTACAGTGTAATCAGATACCTTACTATCTTTTGCCCAAAACAAATTGTAGCGATACTGGTATCCCGTTGCGCCGCTTACCTTTTTCCATGTAATACGGATTCCGGACGCATCCTCAGTACTGCAACTTGTCTTTCCGGTAATCTTGACTTTTCCAAGGGTATTACCTGCCATCACACTAGTGGACACCGTCAAAAGAAGGGCCATCAAAAGCATCAGGCAAATGATCTGTTTGTTCGTTTTGTTCTTGCTCATCTTTCAAACCTCCTATAAAAATATTGCTAACCGTCTCTCAGAGTTTTGCCATAATCTCTGAAACAGCACCATGTACCGCCTCACCGCTCAATACAATTCGTCCATTATCAAGCATCTTGCCGCCTAGCAAAATTCTGATTTTCGTTTTCATACATCGCATTCACTCTTTTTACAATTTCTCTCGCAATCTCTTCCGGGCTACGATTCAACGCATTGACATGTAGTGCATGGGTTTCCTTTTCCTGATATTCCAAACACATCGCAATGTTTTTCATGCACCAGCAATCTTCTTTTTCACCCCGTTTTAAGATACGGTCATGAATTGTCTGCCAATCCGCATCTAGAATAACATAGTTCACTTCCACTCCATCCGCCCGAAGCCGCTCAATAATCTCCGGATAGGCTTCCTCGCATACAATCGTCATATCCACGATGATATCTCCATCATACCGACTCGCAATATCCTTCAATAATCGATAATTAAATTCTCTCCACAATGAATACCCATCAAATACAATCCCCTGGCGGCATTCTTCCGGATAATTCTCCCGCACGGCATTTCCCATTTCTTCTGCATCATACAAGGATGCCTTGGGCAAAATTTCCTGTAAACACTTTGCCACTGTGGATTTCCCTACCCCATAGGGACCACTAATCCAATAAATCATAATACCCTCCTCCTCATTCATGCTGCATTTCCTCTATGATGGGAAATGCCCACTTCTTTACATACCAAATCTAATTTGTAACTTTTTTGAATGTAGTTTTAAAAACTGAAATTTCTACCTTACATACTATATCGCAATATCAACGCTAAAGTATGTATCCCCCAAAAATGATTTACATACGTAATCATTATTTTCAACCGTCCGTATGTAACTTTTGCTCATAAAACGCTCTCTTGTAGCTCCTAGAGAACACTTTTTCCCCCAATTTCTCCTTTAACATAATTATTTTTACATACCTATATAACCTTTTTATAGACTCGTATGTAAATTTTAAAAACGAAAATTTTTGCTTACATACGATTCCATTCATACTTTCTTTTCGTATGTAATTTCCCCATTCTCACTCTTCTGCGAAGGAACCAATCCTTTCGCCGGCAATCCTGTGGCAAATACTCTATTTCCACGGTCTTTTTCTTCCCAGCCAGCCCTGGGCTTCCCAATACACCCTATCTGCCGGATTAATTTCCTTTTTATGCAAAAAACGCATGATGGAAAAAAATGCCTTTGTCTTTACTCCCGGCTTAACACGCCCGTGATTGCGACGAATTTTAGATGCCAGAACTGTGGTTTTCTTCTCAATTGTAGCACGTTTCTTTTCCGTAATCTGGTCAAAACGGATAGCCGCCACTGCCATTCCAAGCTTATAAATCCTGGGAATCCCCCAGAAAAACAGGCTATCCGCCATATCCTTATTGGTGCTTTTCATGCCGGCACCAGCTGCCGTGGAAATACACACCGCCTGTTTTGTAAACATGCAGGCACGGGGGCGGTGTACCATCCACCGATAGCCGAAATGATCGAGAAACGTCTTCATGGAACCGGTTGCATGATACACATACACCGGACTGGTAAGGATAATCACATCCGCCTCATCCATCGCTTTTATAAATGGTAAAAGCTTCTCATGGTGGGGACATTTCGTCTCATCCTTCATAAAGCAGGTGGCACATCCCACGCAAAACTCTCCAAAGTCCCGGGGCAGAAAAAATTCCGTCACCTCCCCCCCGATTTTTTCTGCCAACAGTCTTCCAATCCGACAGGTAGATCCCACATGATTCTGTCCATGTATCATTGCAATCTTCATGTTCCTTCCTCCTCGCACATTTTACAGACTTGCAAACAGCTTGGCCCCCTTCGTATCAAGCCATCGGAAAATACCAATGGTAACCCCTGCCATCACTATCATCCATATACCAAGATATGCGGCTGCTCCGATTTTATACCCCTGCCACATATACAGCCCGAACAAGGCAACGCTGCTGCCCCAGCCAATAATCATAGAAAGTAACACTGCGCCACTCTGCTTAATAGGTGCCAATTCGTTGGTCCAGTTTAGAAGCGGCATCTTTACTCCAATCATGGTATTAAACACAGCAGCCAGTGCAGCATACAAAAGCGGCATCGCAATCAATAAAGTTTTCACCGACATATCTGCTTTTACAACCAAAAGTGCACACACACAGCTAAACAACATAGGCAAACCGGAAAGTAAAAACTGCATCGTCGCTTTTACCCGAAGCACGGTTTTCGGCTCAATAGGCATAGACTGGAGAATCCAAAGGCTTTTTCCTTCCAGGGAAACTGATGGAACCGCAGTAATTATCATGGACGTCAGGGTACAGAGTCCTGTGATAATAAGCACTACTGCCGCGTCCTGATAACCACTCCAGATCCTATCTAAGACCGGCAAAAATGCTTTCCCCTTCACCAATAGCAGCACACCACAGGCAGGAATCACTAAAACCCCCAAACCGCAGTTTAGCATATAGTTTGCGCTGGAAGTAAATTTTCCAAACTCCTTTGCCAAAAGTGCCCCAAAAATACTTTTTTCCTTTACAGATTTGGCTACATACTTTACCCTCGCTGTCTTGCCGGTAGCAGTAGCAATCTTTAAAAAGCTGCGGGCTAACACCATCCAGGTCAAAACCGTCAATGCCACCGCCGCTGTGAAAAATCCAAGGGTTGCCAATATATTTCCTTCTCCGATTCTGCCAAAAAGATATAATCCATAGGCTACGCCCTTAATCTTTTCACCATAAACAACAGCATTTATAACCACATTATGAATCAAATCACTGGCTTTAAAATACAGAAAATAGTAACCCCCAATAAACGCCAGAGAAGTAAGGACAGTAACCATACTTTTGTTTTTCAGCTTCAGACTGATTTTTGCCACTACCCAGCCAAGAATACAGGAGAGCAAAAGTACAATCATTGAAATAATAAGAAACAATAGGATACCGCAAATTACTCTTGCCACCGTGATTCCGGCAACATACCAGTATACAATCACTGCCGGTATAATTGCGGTAGCCGCATACATGGTACCCAGCAGATATACATTTAAAAGTCTGGATGCAATCACGCTATTCACCGGTATGGGCATGGATAACAGCAAATCGTTGTCCTTTGCCAGATACAGGCCGGAATAGGTGTTAAACACACTACCAAAAGCCCCCAGCACAATCGCTATACTGCTCATAATCATAAAGTAAAGCCATCCCACCTTTGCTGCCAGAAAACTTTCGCAAAGGTTAAATGCCAGATAACCGAACATACCGCCAAGCACCCCTACCATGATGGCAACGAAAAACAAAATCCATAAGGCAACGGCAAATTTGGAACGCATTTGATTTTTCTTGGCATTATAAAAATAGCCTTTAAATACCTCACCAATCTGTTTCTTTATTAAAACCTTCAGCATACTACTCCGCCTCCAATTCCAGGAAGACATCCTCTAAAGAGCTATCTCCCTTCACTTCCTCCATCGTTCCGGCTTTTACAAGCTGTCCCTGTTTAATAATGGCAACCTTGTCGCAAAGCTTTTCTGCCACCTCCAATACATGGGTGGAGAAAAAGATAGCACCACCATTATCGCAGTGCTTACGCATCATCTCCTTTAACAGATGGGCCGCCTTTGGGTCTAAGCCCACAAACGGTTCATCCATGATAATGAGCTCCGGTGCGTGAAGCCATGCGGACACAATGGCAAGCTTTTGTTTCATTCCGTGTGAATAAGCAGAAATCGGCTGTGCCAAATCATCGGTTATTTCAAATAAATCCGCGTAGGTTTTAATTCGTTCTTCTCTCTGTGCCCTTGGCATCGCAAAAATATCCGCCACAAAGTTCAGATATTTGATACCACTCATAAACTCATATAAATCCGGATTATCCGGTATGTAAGCAATTTTCTTTTTGCAGGAAAGAGGTGACTCTACAATCGATTCCCCACAAACGGTAATCTTTCCCTCATCAAACTGTTGGATCCCCACCACACTTTTTAATGTTGTGGTCTTTCCGGCGCCGTTATGTCCGATAAAGCCATAAATCTCTCCTTTTTGAATGTGGATAGACAAATCGTCCACCGCTTTTTTCTCCCCATAGCATTTGGTTAAATGTTCTATCTTCAGCACACTTTTATCCTCTCTTTTCGCAAAACTTTATATAATTCTCTGATATATCTTATCATTTTCCAAGATTTTTTTCCACCCCTAACATGCTATAACAATAACAACGTTATCACACCATAGGATGCCAGCCCGAGACTCGCAGCACAACAACTCGGTGCGTCTACAAAACAATCCAGCTTTGTCGCCCTAAATAAAAGTCCGATTATCTGAATGACTACCGGATTTAGAAGCATACACCAAAGGGGAACCTTAAACATCCCCATTGCAATCATAACCATTGCGGCTATGGCTGGAATAATAACTAACAGCGTATATAACGTAAAAAACGGCACATAAATCTGTTTAAAAATAGAAGCAATTACCTTTTGTGCCAGCATCAGGTCCTCTCTTTCCATAATCCGCTGATAAATTGTAGGTTGAATACACAAAAAGGTATGAATCATAAATCCCCCCATGGCACCGCAAAGAAAAATTATACTTAATACCAAAGCAGGGATTTTGGCATCCTTTTCCAGTACCATCATCAAAGACAGGAAGCCACAGGAATACATAGGTACTGCAAACATGGCAAGAATATCTGACCAGACAAACCGCCAGTGCGCCATATTTTTCCACTCACTTTCTATCATTCCCATCTTCCCGATTTTCTTATTATTCGACCCTTTCATATCCAGCAATAGATCAGCCACAGCACACAATAAACCTCCAATTATTCCGATTATCGCTAGTGTTTTTATCATTGCTATCCCTCCAATTCTCGAATGCTCTTCATTGGCATGATGAAAAGCGCAATGGTTCCCATCATCACTCCGGCCACCATAACCACCCAGGCGGCACCGTGTCCAACACCGATTCCGACTCCTTTTCCAATAGCATCTGCTAATACACCGGAAATGCCATAGGCTACCACAAACCCCAATTGGGATAAAAATCCAATGAGTCCCCAGACTCTTCCCTGGGCCTGTCCCGGAATGTTTGTACGCACCAGATAATCCAAGCAGTTGTTTGCCACCGGCAGAGCCGCAAAAAACAGAAATCCGAACCCACCAATAAAAAGAATGTTTTCCACAATACCAAACACGCCAAACCCAAACATTCCCATGCTTGCCACCATAAGTCCAATACTTAGAAACAATGCATAGTGTTTTTTTATTCCCTTAATTCCCAGATACAGACCCGATACCAGCATACCGCAGGCACAAATTGTTTCTGTCACACCTAAGATTTTTGCATCGGAAAAAGCAAGTACCATGGGTTCTGCCAGAATCTGAAACATCCCCATAAACATAGTGATTATAGAAAATACCATAACCAACGCAAACACCCCTCTTTTTCCCACAAGAATCTTCCATCCCTCGGAAATACTTTGAAAAAAAGGCTCCGATTTTTCGGAATCGGTGGTTTCGATTCCACGCTTCACCACTGCCGCCCCTGCAGCCGTTAAAAAGAAGGTACCGATGTCAATCATCAACAATAGTTTCACGTCGCTTATGGTCAGTAAGAAACCGGCAATCATGGGAGAAAGCAGGTATCTGGCATTTCCGGCAAGGGATACCAGACCGCTGGCCTTAGAATACTCCTCTTTTGTCAAAAGATCGGTAATGGTCGCTCGAAACGCCGGCTCTAACAGTGCCGAAAAAACAGCGCTGATAAATACACCAATACATATCACTCCAAGGCTTGACTCTCCCCGCATCATTGTCACCAGAATAAAGAGGATTCCAAGAGCGGAACCCCCATCGCCAATCATCATGAGTACTCGCCGGTCATACCGATCTGCCAGCGCACCTGCAGGAACACTTAAAAACAATGTTGGCAAAAATCCCAAAAATGTTACCATTGCCATACCCGCTGCACTTCCGGTTTTTTGAAATATGTATACACCCAGCCCAAAGCTGGTAAGACCTCCTCCAACGGAGGATATCAGTTCTCCTGCCCAGAGCAAAAGGAATTTCTTAAAATTACTGTTCACCTTCTTGTTCTCCTCTTCCAACGAATTTATCGACTTACTACAAATCGCGGACCTTCTTCCCCCATTTCGCCAGTGGGCTGAAATCCACATTTTTTCAATACTTTCTGTGATGCACGATTGTCCGGAGCCGTCTCCGCTTCTACTGCATTTACTCTTGGTTTGGAAAGTGCCCATTTCACGACTGCATTTACTGCCTCCGTTGCATATCCTTTCCCCTGGTATGCTTCATTGATTCCATAACCGATTTCCGGAAGTGCTTTTTCATCCAATCCTTTAAAACACAAATCGCCAACTTGCGTTCCATCAAGAAGTTCAATTCTCCACATGGCGTACCACTCCGCTTTTCCCGGCTCCTGTAAACACCCTGCCAGCATTTCGGCATAAGCTTTTTTCATCTCAGGATTCGTTTCTGCAGCTATGGTCGCTTCCATCTGCTCTTTCGTTGCAGTGTATATTTTTAACCGTCTGGTAAAACACATTGTTTGCTTCATTCTCTCCACCTTCCCTACCACAGTTATCCCAGAAGCTTTAACTTTTCTTTTGCCGGGAACTGTCTGTCAAATTCTTCTACCTCTTCATTCTTCTTTTCTTTCTAAACGAATGATTACGTTGTCTTTACTCATTTTCTGTATGAAATCAGTATATCATACTATAAAAAAACAGACCCGCATCACACGGATTTGGGTCTGTTTTGCACTTTATTTCATATCTTTTTTGTTGTATTTTATGTACGCCGCCACAATGCCAGTGATACAAAGTACCATTCCGATTGCTACTTTTCCCCCGTCCAGAGCACCATCAGCAATAATGGTTGCACCATCGCAATAACCGAAGGGGGTGATATTTTTCAAAAACTCCACTGACTCCGTAATATTGGCAATGATGTTGGTAAGATATAGAATTCCCGCCATACCAAGACCGATTCCGATACTGCCTTTTCGCAAAAATGCGGAAATTCCAAAACAGATTCCGGCCATCTCCACCTGCAATAAAAAGAATGCTGAGTGCAGCAAACTCAATTCTTTCCACAGAATCTCTTCCCCGATGACTGTCATTGATCCGATGGTTATTACGCAAACAATCAGATTCAATGTCACAATCTGAAGCAGCAATCCACACAGTTTTTCTGTAACAATGCGCACCCGGCTCACCGGATGGGTCAGTAAAAACTCTGCGGTCTTTTCTCTTTCCTCTTTACACAACATACCTGCCGCCGTCAATGCTGCGAACATGGCGCCTCCCAGTCCCAATACATTGCCGCACTCTATGGCATAGTATCCCAGAAGCGTTCCAAAGCTTAACTTATCCATTCCGAAAGCTTCCGTAAAGGAGCCCATGGAAGAAAAGGTATCGCTGATTTCTTCCATCTCTCCCTTCATTTCCGGAAAAAGGAACACGCAAACCGCTAACATAATGGCAATGGCACCGGTCCATATAAAAAAGGACATTTTACCTCTTTTTAGTTCATGCTTCGTAACCGTCATTATGCCTCGCCCCCTTTTTCATAGTAGTGCATAAAGATTTCCTCCAGATTCGGTTCTGCAATACCCAAATCCTGCACATTCCCTTCTGCCAGCCGTTTTAACAGGCCATTCATTTCTCCGTTATACAAAAAGCTCATGGTCTGCCCCATGGTGCGCAAATCCTTGATTCCCACAAGTCCCGTCAAGTCCACACTTCCGCAAAGCGAGATGCGTTTGGCATTGGTTTTCGCTAACGCCTCTACACTATCGCAGGCAATCACTTCGCCTTCCCGGATAATGGCTGCCCGTCTGCAGTTTTGTTGCACTTCCGATAAAATATGGCTTGACAAAAAGACAGTTGTCCCTTTCTTGTTTCGTTCTCCCACAATATCAAAAAATTCCTTTTGCATCAAAGGATCCAAACCACCGGTGGGCTCATCTAAAATCAACAAGGAGGGATTGCTTTGCAAGGCGCACACAATGGCGACTTTCTTTCGATTTCCAAAAGATAGCTCCTCCACCTTTCTTGTCACGTCCAACTGCAGCCGCTCGCAAAGCACTGCTGCCTGTGCGCTACAGTCCTTCCTTCTAAGGTTCGCAGACAATTTAATTACGTCTTTTACCTTCATACCGGAATAAAAAACTGCCTCCGCCGGTAGGTATCCTACCTCCTGCAAAATAGCAGTCTTTTCTTTTTCAATGTCCCAGCCAAACACCTTCGCCTCTCCGGAGGTTTTCTTAATTAACCCCAGTAAAGTACGAATGGTGGTGGATTTACCCGCTCCATTTGGCCCGATAAAACCGAAGCATTCCCCTTTTTCCACGGACAGATTTAAGTTGGTAATGCCTCTGGCTTTGCCGTATCGCTTGGTTAAATCTCTGGTTACAATTGCCTGCTCCATGCCTTATCCTCCTATTCCACCAACGTGTACACAGAATCTTTTCTTGTAAGAATGCCCTCTGCCACCATAGAATTAGTTTGTGAATATCCTTTTAGATATTCATCTAAATATATACCTTTGCAACACCTTTCTATTTCGCTTTCTTTCTGAAAAACATCCCCTCGGAAGCCGCAATTTTATCCAACAATATCTGCACCTCTTTCGACGGATTATACACGTCCAGCCATAGTGAATCAAAGGAGGCTTCTATCAACATGCGAATGTCTGGGAACAAGCAATACATAGTTCCCGAAAAGTCCTCCATGATTTCTTCCATGATCTCATCAATCTTTGCTGGATCCGGGTACTCCTCCCATTCGCCCCAGCCAAGGCACATTTTGTAATAGCACATCAGCTTATGGATAACGGCTACAAAACGATTTTTCAATTCCGTTTTCTTTTCGTTCAGTATATAATAGCTTACATCTCCATAGGACGTAACCGCATCCTCCGGTACATCCATAGGCAGATAATCCACAACGTATGCCTGCTTTCGGGATAACTTACGAACCATTTCCCAGTATGCATCCTGCTGCTTTTTCTTATCTTCTGCCAATTTACGCTTCATTTCTTCTCCGAATATAGGAACGAAATGCATTCTAGGATAGTCTTTTTTCAAAAAAACGTAGACTTCCTTATTCACAATGTACATCGGGAAAGAGCCAAGTCCCCCTACCACATTCTGTCCATTCCCAAGCCTTTCTAAAATCTTCTTCTCATAATCTTCTATGATTGGTCCAAAGTGCTCTTTTGTACAATTCAATCCCTGTAACTTTCGTGCCGTTTCGTCCTTTAAAATATAGGGTTCATCTATCGGATTATACCGTTTCAGTCCACAACTACTACATTGATCTACCAAAACCGCTTCGTTATCTTCGGCGAATCCCTCAAAGCTATGCACCGGAGTAATGTGAAAGCAGATCTCATCACCTTTTTTATTTGGTATCGCCGTAAAATCCGCTTCCTCTGCCAATCCCTCTTGAATTAGCTTATCCCGCACCTCTCGACTGACGGCATATCCACCACAATCAATGGATGCATAGTTTCTCTTTCCCCATTCGCTCTTTGTAAGAATCAGATTGCGTGGCTCCTGCACCTGTCCGCTTGTATACTTCCATGTGGAGTTCTCGCAGCATTCTACATAGGGTTCCCACTCATCCGTATACACGATTTCTTTAAATCGAATTTCATAGGCAACTGCTTTTTCGTAGTCTTCTTTATCATAAGTTGTATCTATTAATCCAATCGGTGTTCGTTTTTGCTTCATCTTTTCTGATTTTCCCTCAATTTTCCATTCAATTTAATCTATTTTCTAGTATAGGCATTATCCTTGAAAATAGCAAGGTTGTTAGTGGGGATTCATCCAATATGAGTAATTTCAATCAAACATCCAAATCGTTTTAATTCATGATACCGGTTTTTCATCTTTCAACAATAAAAGGCCCCCTATGAATTAATTTTATCATAGAAGACCTTATTCGTTATTCCTTATTTACAGAAAAATTTTTTTGCTCTTCTTATTCGCCATCGCAATCTTCTTAAACTTCTCCTTCTTCGCCTGCAAATAGGCACTATCCCCGGCGGCATAGGCATTCTCCGTTTTCAATTTCCGATATGCCAAAAAGCGTTCCTCCGATAACGTACCATCTTTTAGTGCCGCCTTAATGGCACAGCCCGGCTCGGTGTTGTGGCTGCAATTGGAAAACTTACACCGCATCGCCAATTTCTCAATCTCCCCAAAGGCTTCACTGATTCCCTCGTCACTGTCCCACATGCCAAGCTCCCGCATTCCCGGCGTATCAATAACAAAAGCACCATTTTCCAGTTCTACCAACTCCCGGTGGGTGGTGGTATGTCTTCCTCTGTCATCCTCTGCTCTGACATCAGAGGTCCGTAGACTGTCTACTCCTAAAATTTTATTAATCAACGTGGATTTTCCCACACCGGAAGAACCCATAAAGGCTACCGTTTTGCCCGGTGTAAGATACTCTTTTACTTTCTCAAACTCTCCTTTCAGGGAGGAGGTGGTAAGGATATCCACTCCCGGTGCCACAGCTTCTACTTCTGTGACCTTACTCAAAATATCCTCACATAAATCTGCCTTCGTAAGCACCACTACCGGCGTAGCGCCGCTGTTCCAGGAGATAGCAAGATACCGCTCTAATCTTCTGACGTTAAAATTCTTGTTTAAGGACATGCATAAAAATATGGTATCCACATTTGCAGCCACCACCTGTTCCTGATGGCTTCCCCCTGCCGCTTTTCTTAAAAACACACTTTTCCGGGGAAAAACGCTGCTAATGACAGCATTGCTCCCATCCTCCGGCCACGTAGCCACAACATAATCCCCCACCGTAGGGTAATCTGACACTGTGGCGGTTTCATACCGGAACTTCCCGGATACTGCCGCCTTCTTTTCCTTTCCTTCGTAGCTTATGGTATACAACCCTTTTTCCTGTAAAATAACTCTTGCTCTGATTTCTCTCAATTTTTCCTTCTCCTATTGCAATTCTCTGAACGTATTATAACACATGAAAGAAGCATTCCCTTCATCTGAAGTACCGGGTCACCAAAAGCGGCAGAAATATTTTCCCCAGTGGCGAACCTGTTTTTCTTTTCCTACCACAGTTGTCCCGGAAGCTTTAACTTTTCTTTTGCCGGGAACTGTCTGTCAAATTCTTCTACCTCTTCGTCCTTCACATAATAACCCTTGGGGGTCTGGTATACACCAGTAACCTCACGTAAATAGCCTGGAATCAGCTCCTTACAAAGGAAAAAGGAATCGTCCGCTCCTTCCGGCAAATCATGATAGCGAATGCCAAACTCTCTGGCATAGGTAAATCCGCTTTTTCCATAAAAAAGAATGTTTCCTTCAAATAAAACCGCACCAAAGCCCATCTCCTTTGCCTTTTTCAAGGTATAATCCAAAATGGTTTTTCCATACCCTTTCCGCTTTAATTCCGGCGTAATTCCGATAGGTCCCATGGTCAGTACCGGAACCGTTCTTCCATCGTCACATACAATCATCGTTCTCATAAACATGTTCTGACCAACCAGTTTTCCCTCTTCTTCCATGACATAATTTAGCTCCGGAATAAATGCCGGGTCCTCTCTCAATACGTGAAGCACGTAGTGTTCACTGCATCCCGGCTTGTATACATTCCAAAACGCCTCTCGCACCAGATTTTCCGTCTCTCTTCTTTCTTCTTTTCTTTCTAAACGAATGATTACGTTGTCTTTACTCAATGTTTTGTCCTCCTAATTTTTCCCGAAACAAATACCAGCCCAGCACTGCGTTAAAAATGACTGCCGAAAACGTGCTGAACCGCTCAAACAATCCGAAAACCGCCTTAGGTAAAAAGGCAGTTCCCATAGGCCCAATAAGCATTGCCGCAAGGCATATCCACGCCCAGTTACTTAGGGAGCTTATTCCCTCTTTTCTTGCACCGATTCCTACCAAAATCAAGGCTGCCAGGGAAAAAACAATCACTAGTACCGTCACCACCAGATGCATGACATTCTGTGGATGGCTCATGGTTCCATCTTTTACCCACGGGAATAATTTATATCCAACTTCCATAACCCATTCCATAGCCGCGAAAGCAAATACTCCCCACTTTAAAATTTTTGACCGGCAGCCTGCCACCGCCACACAGACCGCCATAATACAAACAATACCACAGGGAGCAAAGAAAGCCCCCAGCTGTTTGTTCAGTTCTGCCGACGGTGCTCCCACCGCGCTCAAATCGCTGACCGCCATGCTTAACCAGTCATAACCCGGATACGCCAGTGGCGAAAGCACCACGCTCAACGTGTAGGATAAAAGGCTTAACAGGCCGCATATTCCTAATCTGGATAATTTCAAACACACACCTCCGAAATTTGTTATTTTCTAGGTACTTGCGAGAACGATTTTTATGCAAATTCAACATGCCACGGTCGTGGCATAAGAGTTTCGCAATTAACTATTGTTATTTTCAAGTAATTGCCAATTCTCACTCATTTTCTGTATGAAATCAGTATATCATACTATAAAAAGCAGACCCGCATCACACGGATTTGGGTCTGTTTTGCACTTTATTGCATATCTTTTTTGTTGTATTTTATGTACGCTGTCACAATGCCAGTGATACAAAGTACCAAAACCGATTCCTGCAATCTCTACCCCCTCCTCTACTCCATTATCCGCAATTCACGACAAAAGTCATCTCTTTTTTCCACATTCTCATCGGAGGGTTTTGTCTTCGGATTAATAAAAATCTCCGTTGCCACAAAGTCTTCGATTTCCATATAGTTCTTCAGCTTCTCAAAAGCCTTCTGGGCACCATTTCCCGCTTGACAGGCAAAGGTCGCAATTCTTTTTTTCTTAAGTGATGTCTTATTTTCACTGACAAAAGTTCGAATAGGCGGTGCAAATGTGCTTGCCCACACCGGAAATCCGATAATGATTTCATCATAGTCAGCCACCTTCACATAATAGGGCTTCAACCTTGGTTTCTCCTTCATTACTGCACTTCTTCCACCCCAGATAAACTTGGCAGCACCTTTGTCTGCATAGGCTTTTTCCGGCTCCAATCGAAGCAAATCCGCCCCCAAAATACGTGCCATCCCCTCCGCCATTAATTGGGTATTTCCCTCCAGGGAATAGTAAACAACCAGTCTTTTCATCTATAAAACCTCCTCTTTCATCTCCCGCCATTTCATTCTCTTTCTCTATTGTACTCTAGCACATAAAAGAAAAACAGACCCAAATTCCATGGATTTCCAATGAACTTCTTCGGGCAGATTACGGTGCTGCCGGTATCATCGGATTCCTTGGCATGTATTGGGGCAATGTGTATCCGGTACACCTGGCAGTTTATGGATTAATTGTCTGGAAATTTATTATTTAAAAAGAGGGGGCGTAGCCATCTCCGCTACTCAAACCGGGGCAGCCATGTTCCCTCTATAATATCCGCTGTGCCACCGTTACCGTCCCACGTTTCTGAATCAATACATTCGTCATAAAAAATCCGATAAACGCAGTCTTTTCATCCGGAAATCTCTCAATCAAATCCATTATAGCGATAAGCTTATTATGATCAAAAAAGCCAATATAGTGCTTGTCCTCCATTTGTTTTCCAGGGGGCAACACATTCATATCCTCGCGAATACTGTCCTGGGTTACAAATGGCGGACAATACTGATAATAGAGCGTATTCTCCTTGCATAAAGCAAATATATCAGGAATATCCGATTCCGATAGTTTTCTAACCTCATATTTATCGGATAACCATTTCTCCTCGTTCAGACACATTTCAACCGATTTCCCCCTATACTTTCAGGTTCCGGTATGCTTCCTCATTATTGCCAATAATCATTCCTACTTTTTCACAGGTTTCCATTTCTCCACACTGTCCGCAGGTTTCTACCTTTTTCCCTAACGCGCACTGTCTAATCTGGCATAAGGAATCGCAGAAGGGTGTTTTTGCCCCATCCATACGACAGCCCTCACAATGAATCATCTCCGGTGTAATCTCCACCTGATTCATTTCTGACCACTCTTTTGCCACCTTTTTTCTCAATTCCTCATCCTCATTCACGGTTGCGATATACGCCTCACAGGCTTCACAATTAAGTCCGCAGTATGCAATGTACCTATTCATAGTTTTCCTCCTTTATTGTGTACTTGACTATTTCTTTGTAATCACCGCAATAGCACAGGGCATCCGTCCTTCCACCATATAATAATCCGCATCATATCCAAGTTCCTTAAAAAAACGCACATACTCATAAAAGTTAAACTGTCGGTTGAAATTGGCACCTAGCAGTTCCAAAAACTTCACCGCCACTTTACCACTTCCTCTGCAGGAGTTGATATAAGTTGGAATAATAATTTTTCCGCCGGGTTTTACCACACGCTCTAACTCCCGCAGGGCAATCTCCGGCTTTGGCAAAAGATGAATTACATTTCCCGCAACCGCCTTATCGAACTGCCCATCCTTGCATTTTATATTGGTAATGTCCGTCTTTTTGAAAACCACGTTATCAAAAACATGGCACTTCTTTTCTGCCTGTTTTAACATTCCTGTCGAAAAGTCCGTGGCAAAAAGCCTCCTACATTTTTTCGCAAGAAAAACGCTAATGGCGCCGGTTCCACAGGCGCACTCTAATACCATATCAGAGGGCTCTACCATCTCTGCCACCTTTTCCCCTGTACCGTTAAAAACCTTACTGTTATATATGTTTTCAAATAAATCATATACCGGTGATATCGTATCCCAAAACATGTTTTTCCTCCTATCTGCCTTTATGCTTTTCCTTTTTCTTTTGTTGCTTCAAATCAAACTGGCGCTGTTTTTCCGCCTCTTTCTGCTCCCTGCTGATGGTCTTACGCTCCAGCTTGTTTTCTTCTCGCTGCAGCTGAAGCGCCTGCTGAGATTTGGTTCCGATTCCCTGCTTTTGTGCCTGCCTGCGTGCCTCTCTTTGTATCCGCTTAGGATTGGAAGCCTCTTTTTTTACTTTAACCTCCACCGGCGGGCTGAATTTCAAATGACTATAATTTTTCAGTACAAAATCCCAGACTTCGTAATCCTTTGGTTCCGCTCCAAAGGTTACCTTAGAAACAGTCATTTTCTCTTCTTCAATTTTTTCAAAAATGCCAACCCAGAAGGGATCTTCAAAATACACCGTCAATTTTCCGTAACTATCCCTCATCTTCTTTGCTCTTTTCAACCAATTTCAAAAACTTCTTCTCATTCATCTGCTCATTCGTCACATATTCCCCATCATAAAATAGCGCATACGTAGTAACCGGTGTCGGTGCGCATTGTGCCTCCCGTCTTGTCTGCAACCGGATTGCCTTAAAGGGGATTCCCCTCTCTGCCGCTGCCGCTTCTATACTTGGAACATATTTGGCATTAAAAGGGCACTGATGCGTGTAGTATAAAACATATCCCTTCTCTTCTATACGGGGATGCTTTGCGCATTCTTTAAAACGTGGTTCTCCCTCCCCTGGTGTAAAAGGCAGATACCACAGCTGCACTCCGTTGTCCGCCTCGTCGCAAACGGAAAAGCCTTTATATTTCAAAAACTTCGGGTCTGCCAAAAAAGGCTTTTTCTTTGCGGTTGCTAAGATACATAGTCCCCGCTTTCCCTTCTCTTTACTATCCTTGATACAGGCATTTAACAATTCCGTGGAATAGCCATGTCCCTTAAAGGATCCGGAAACCCACAGGCAGTCGATGTACATATAGCCCTCTGCCTCAATCGGATTCCAGGCATATTCTGCCGGAATGTACTCTATAAAACATTTCCCTCTTTCTGTACTTTTCAGGAAAACAAGACCTTCCTCAAACCGTTTCGCAAGCCACGCCTTTTTCGACGCCACCTGCGCATCTTTATTATTGGAAATGGCACAGCAGATGTGCTCTTTCTCCAGATTTTCTTTTGTAACCTGTATGTATTCCATAATTCTCCTCTCTACGCAAGAACTAAAATTTTAACATCTTCACCATAATGATTTCATCCCGGTAGCTTCCATCCTGTAATTTAAAGGCTCTGGGATTCACACCATACTCTTTAAAACCGTATTTCTGATAAAGATGTCTCGCCCGGTCATTATCGCTGAACACCCCAAGCTCCAACTGTTCCATGCCGTTTTCTTTTGCCTGGGCAATAGCCAGTTCCATTAAAAAGCTCCCCAGTCCTTCTCCCGTATATTTCTGCCGGATAGACATCCCCAGATAAAAGCGATGCCGGATTTTTCTATGTCCTGTTACCGCTACGAATGTTCACGGGGAGTAATTTTCACTCCCTCCCAGGAAGGATTCAAACGAAGCTTCATGGCTCCTTTTGCCCGCTTTCCCACAATCTTAATTCGGTTCATACCCTTCGCTAACGGAATGTTCAAATTCCCATAATTATCTCCATTCCCCATCTCCCAAACGCTTGTAATCTCTGCCAAAGGCGATACCAAAATAATTTTGAAATCTCCCCTTGAGATTACAATATCATAGTTGCCGGATAAGGTGCAATCTTTATCCGCTTCAATTTCCCAAAGCACATCATTCCCGGAAAAATCAAATTGCAAATCTGCTTCCCTTTTCTCCACAGTGCCAAATCGCTTCACATAGGAATAGCTGCTTGCCTCACTTTTCAGCTTTCCCTCATTATTGTAATCATTTGCATAATCATCCCCTATTGTACCTACCCATCCGGAAATTACCACTATTAACACCACCAATCCTGAAATAATACCTGTTTTTACCTTCATATCCATCTTGTCTGTCCCCTTTCTCATTCAAAAGTTTTTTTCTATCTGCATTTTTTTATATCCTAAAAATACAATCGGTACGATTAGCAAACTCCCTGCCACATACAAAACCCCTGCCACCTGAAAGGCATTAAAAAGTCTTCCGCCAAGCTCCACCAGTCGATACTCTGCCAGGAAGGAGCGAAGGGAAAATGCAGTCGGGCGAAGGCTCCAGATTTGTGACAAAATTCCATAGGATGCAGGAATACTGAAAATTCCCACCAAAAGGACACCCACCTGAACCGCCATAACCGACAGGCTATTATTAAGACGCTGGGATAAAAACATGGTTACCAGGGCAAAAAGAATTGCCAAAATCATAGAAAATCCAAAGCTAAGCTTTAGCGCCTGACCAATCGTAATATCCCAGGGTGTGTTTTGCACTACCAGCATAAGGGCACCACGAAGCCCCTTACTTCCAAAGGTCAAAAGCACTGCTCCAAAGTTTCCGCCCAATACGATACCCATTTCCACTACTGCCACCGTTGCTCCTGCCAGAAGCTTCGCTGCGCATACGGGTTCCCGTCCATTTTTGGTGCTTAAAATCATGGCATCCGTTCGATGCACCGTCTCTTCACTGAATACCCCTGCAAGGCTGACCACAATCAACAAAAAGGCAAACCAGATAAGTGGGCTGTCCATCTGTAAAAAGGTCTGAATACCATGGGCATATTCATAAGTAATGGGCTTTTTTAACTGGTCAGCCTTCTGACGCCAGTACTCGCTTTCCTTCTCCGTCAACCCACTTTGCGCAAATTCCGTTTCCAGGTTTTCCCGCATTCTTCTGTAATACTGTTTTGCCGAATCCTCCATCAGGCAGTCAATCGGAAATTTTTCCTCGCCATACTGATTATATAACAGCGAAATGATATTCTCATATCCCAGCTTCTCTGCCGCATACCACACTCCCTGATACTTCCCGGCATCCGAATCTCTATAGTGAATATACTCTTTTCCCTTTAAAAAATTTCGAATATCCTCTCTCATCTTCTTCAGAAAAGCATCATCCAGCCTTTTTCCGGAAAGTTCCTCACAAGTCTTTCGCTCCTTATGATAAAACTGCGCCGGCGTCATACTGCTGCCGTCGGGATAGGTATAGTTCTGGTTAAGAGGTAAAATATTGGAAAGCTCCGACACAATAATCAAAACCATTCCAAGCACCAACATAATCCAAACAGATTTTTTTGACAAAATCTTCTTTATCTCTATCCGATATAGTATCGAAAAATTATTCATCCCCAAATTCCTCCAAGTAAAATGCTTCTAAGTCTTTCCCTATCTCCGCTGTTTTGCCATCAAAAATAAACTGACCGTTTTGCATCATCAGAATCCGATCCGCAATAGATTCCACGTCCGATACGATATGGGTGGATAAAATCACAATGCTGTCTTTGCCAAGCTCCGCAATCAGGTTTCGGAACCGCACCCGCTCTTTGGGGTCAAGTCCCGCTGTGGGCTCGTCCAGAATAATAATCTTCGGGTCGTTTAGCACTGCCTGCGCAATTCCCAATCGCTGCTTCATTCCACCGGAATAGGTTTTTATCTTCTTATTGGCAACCGCCTCCAAATTTACCATTTTCAGCAATTCCTGACACTTGCGCTTCGCCCTTTTCCTCTCAATCCCCTTTAATGCTGCCATGTAAGTCAGAAAATCCTTCCCGGTGAAATTGGGATAATACCCAAAATCCTGAGGTAAATATCCCAATATATCCCGATACATCTCCTCTGAGGCTTCCAGCTTTTCCCCCTCCTGAAAGAATACCTTCCCATCTGTGGGTTTCAAAATACCGCAAATCATGCGCATCAAAGTGGTTTTCCCGGCTCCGTTTGCCCCCAGAAGCCCCACTACACCTGGCTTTATGGTAGTCGAAATACCGTTCACCGCCTTTTTTCCACTATATTCCTTTGTTACTCCCTCTAACACAAGTTCCATGCTATCCTCTCACTTTCTTTCACATATCCTATACTTTCGTTATTTTTTTCTTACCAGACATTCTGCTCCATACTGACAAAGGAAGGAAACCGCAATCAGTGTGATGCCGATTCCCACACCGGATACATCCTCCATTACGTCCAGCTTTTCGGACACATCCAAGGTGCGTGTTAAAATTGCAAACACAATCTCCATTACTGCTCTGGCAATAATCGGTACACAAATAAAGAATATTCCCAGTCTTCGTAACTCCTTTGCTCCCTCCATGGTAAAGGGCGTGCCTGCCTCCAGTTCATGCTTAAAATATTTTGCAAAAAGCCTTGCTAAAATATAACCGCCTGCACAGCCGATGGCACCGTTTATAACTGCCGGATAAATCGCTGCCATTTGCATGTCCTCCCTTTCTTCAATGAATCCATGAATGGCAACACCCCCAAGCTTGAATGCTTCCCCATTCCCAAATTCCAAAGAACACAAGCTTATAAGACAGGCAATTCCCCCCACGAGGAAACAAATATAGGCTATCCGGCTTAAAATCTTTCCTATCTTTGAAAATGTCTGAATAATTCCCAATGTTTTTTCCATGGTTCTAACTCTCCTCTCTACTGCAAACCGATTTTTCCTTTCCCCGTAACTATAACAGAAATCAAAAAAACAGACCGACATCACACGGATTTCGGTCTGTTTTACACTCCTGTTTCTCTGACAATTTATTTCTCGCAACCCACAGCCGCCTTTTTACGGTTCCCTGGGGCAGATGCATTACATGAGCATTAAGATTGGGCTTTTACCCTTACACTTATATATTGTCATCAAATCCGGAATGGTTCAGTTATTTTAAAATTTTTTCCGGCCAATTACAAATTCCTACTTCCAAGACTCTCTCTTTATTCAGATGAAAATCCGCATATTGACAATACCAGCACCCTCGAATGCTGGGAATGGCATCTTGTCTTGGCGTATACGCCGGACAAATATCATTCGGCCATACGCTCCCTTCTTTTTTTGGCACCTCATACATATCCCCTTTTTCTGACATAAACATTCCTCCTCCACTTTCACATTGCTGTTTCCACCTTATCATAAAAAGAGAAAACCAACCGAAGCACACGGATTCCGGTTGGTTTTACACTTAATTATCTTTTTAAAATCTGTAATCCATATATTGGTTCGCCACTTCTGTATAGCGGCTTTTTGACACCGGTATTATCTCACCGCCACGAAGGGAAATCTCCTGCTTTGTCAGTTTATCAATCGCCCCTATGTTTACCGCAATGGACTCGTGACAACGAACGAACCCTCCCTCGCCGTGGTTTTTCTCCAGATACTCCGTGAATCCGATTCGAAGTGTCGGCGTTGAAATCAATTCTCCTGAAATTAAATGATAGGTAACCACATGATTCCGATAGTCGATATACAAAACATCATCGAACCGAAGCTCTCTTGCCGCCTGAATCCCTGTCAACATGGGCATCTCACTTGCGCCGTCAGATTTTTCTGTTCCAGATAGTTTTCTACTAACTCCTGTACGTTTTCCCGGTCTTTACGCTCATCATCACAAATGGCTATTCGAAGACAGCTCTTTTCCATAAATTTACCCCCACTTTTTCATTTGTCCTTACTTGTTAATATCCCAGCTTTTCATGAATTAACACCACTTCAAATGCCTGGCTGTTTGGCTTGCCCCAGAAAATACTCACTGCCTTGCAGATTCGCTCCGGGCTCTTACAGTCATAGCAGTGATCTGCTTTTATTGCGCAAGGCGGCTTTCTATTTAACCGCTTCGCATTAAGCGGCGCCGCAATATTTCTGGCACGCTCCATGGCACCTTCCAATGTATCCGCGACTTTATTTTCTCCAACCACAAAATACACTTTTTCCATCAATCTGCTCAGCCAGATAGCGAGCGGCTTCTTTCGTGCGTTTTATTATCGCAAACTTTTTGCTTGTCGGAGTTGCTGAAGCACCTCACTATGTTACCGGCCTGGCAGCCGTAAATGCCTTTGGCTTTGATTATATTGGTTTACAGCTTGCATTCTTTGCCGGTGGCATTGTGTTTTATATCCTGCTGACGTCCATTTCCTGCCACTACGCTTGCAGGGATTCTGAAAAAATTGATTTATAGGATAGTAAAGAAGCGTAACATGCTAAGTGATAACTTAATTATGCTGAGAAATATCCACAATCTCTCGCAAGAAGAAGTCGCCCGCGAGCATTTTAATCTTTCCCCCGGGCAACGTCTGATCGTTTTAAGTGAAGATGGGGAAGGGCCGCCATCTTTACATCCTAGTTTTTTACTTATTTCTTAAAATTCTTTCCACGTCCTCTTTACGCTCAAATAACGTGCAACCTCCGGGATGTTCTTCCAGCAGATAGCCGCCCTCCCGTAGTTCTTTAAATAGCCGGGAGTTCATGGCTTCCCGCAAAGAAGTGTCCCGCACGTTGCTGTCTGAGTAGGGAGAAAAGGGGCAAGGCTCTGCTCCACCATGCGAATTGATATGGAAAAATCCACGTCCTGCAGCAACGCAACCGCCGGAGCTTTTCTCATCTCCCGGGAAAGATATGTAAACCATTTCCGGATGCTCTTTTCGTAGCCGAGCTATTTCTCCACGCAAATATTCCCGTTCATTCTCTCCCGGTGCAAGTTCTGTACTATCTTCCGTAACCGGCACAAACTCCACAAAAATCACTGCTTTACAACCTCGCTCGGAAAGCTTTTTTAAAAATACATCCGAAGTCACTTCCCGAATATTCCGGGTTGTAACCGTCACAGATGCTCCAAAAATTAAACCACGACGATTCAATTCATCCATAGAGTCCATCAACTTGTCATACACTCCTTCGCCCCGCCGGATATCCGTGGTTTCCTTCTCCCCTTCAATACTCATAATGGGTATCAGATTCCGGCACTTATCTAATAAAGCAAAATACGCATCATCCATATAAGTTCCGTTGGTAAAAATCGGAAACAAAATATTCTGTCGTTCGCCTGCTGCTTTTATCACATCCCGGCGAAGCATGGGTTCGCCCCCCGCCAACAAGATAAAGCTAATTCCAAGCTCATCCGCTTCCAGGAAAATCCCATTCCATTCCTCAGCGCTCAATTGCCTCACCGGCTTTGTATCCACGGTGGCGTGATTACATCGCGAATAACAACCTGCGCAATGTAAGTTACACTGGCTGGTAATGCTGGCAATCAAAAATGGAGGAATATGTTCCCCCTCATCCTCTGCGCGTCTTCTCTTCTTTGAGGCAGTTCGACTGGCAATAGCAAATTTTGCCATAAAAGCACTTTCCTTCGGATTCTTGAAGGTTGCCTTCACTGCATCTGCCACTACCCGCTCTACTCCTTTGGTCATATATTCCTGAATATCGAATTTTTCCATGTCGTACCTCCCACTATATGTTTAGTACTATTATATTGCGTGCAATCATTATTGTCAATAGGGTCATTTATTTTTTCTCCTATCTGCCTTTGTGCTTTTCCTTCTTCTTCTGTTGTTTCCAATCAAACTGTCGCTGTTTTTCAGCCTCTTTCTGCTCCTTACCGAAGCTCTTACGCTCTTGCCAATCCTTCTTTTCTATGATAGACTAATTAAATCACTCGAGGATTTTCCTCTTTCAAAGACGCATTAGCGTCTCCATTTTTTCAATGAAATGTATCTGCGTTCACATGCAGGAGCATTCGTAAACGTAAGGTTTCCTTACACAAATCTTAATTTAAATGTTATTAATAAAGGAGTACAAAGTAATGAAAAGTAACGCGTATTTTTTTGCATCCGAACAGGATGTCTACAACTATTTTGGGAACTATCCAGGCAAAAGCAGAACACTGGAAAACATGCACGCGCACTGGAAACAGCGGCTTTTGGATTATATGACGGGAAAGAAGACCTTGCCGTTTACCTACGATCCCTTCTTCAAAATGGTATTTAATCCAGACCGCAATCCAGAGCGTCTATCCAGCTTTCTTAGTTCCATATTAGGAAAAGAAGTTCAGGTAATCGATATCTTACCAGTAGAACACACACTGCACGACGGAAACAGTTTGGTCATTATGGATTTGTTGGTTCGCTTAAATGATGGATCTCGTGCTAACGTGGAAATTCAAAAATACGGCGCAGCCTTCCCATCTCAGCGGATGAGTTGCTATTCCGCGGATTCGCTGATGCAGGAATATGAGTGGGCAAAAGCACATACGAAGGATGCAACATTTGACTATCGAAATGTCAATAAAGTTTACACCATTGTCATTTATGAAACCTCTCCTTCCGAGTATACGGAGGCCGCCCAATACGGCGAATATATCCATCATGGAATGGTACGTTTTCCCTCCCACCTCTCATTGGATATGCTACAGGAATACTTCATAATCAACCTTGATATTTTTAACAACACCGATTATACTAGAGATAGAAGTATTTTGTGCGGTTGGCTACGCTTCTTAACCACAGAAAATATGGCGGATGTGGATGCTGTCATTTCTGCACATCCGTGGTTACGTGAAATCTATGAAGATGTGGCCAATTATATGCGTGATCCGAAGGAGGTTTTGGGAATGTGGTCAAAAACTTTACAAGAATTAGATAAAGGCGCTGTCCAACTGTATTGGGATCAGTTGCATGAACAGATAAAAGATGCCGAAGTAAAGTATGCAGCGTTAAACGCAGTTCTTGAAGAGACAAGTGCTACCCTACAAGAAAAAAAAGCGGCCCTTCAAGAAAGTGAAGCAGCTCTCCAAGAAAAGGATATTGCTCTTCAAGAAAAGGATGTTGCTCTTCAAGAAAAAGATGTTGCTCTTCAAGAAAAAGATGTTGCTCTTCAAGAAAAAGATGTTGCTCTTCAAGAAAGGGATTCAGAAATAGCACGGCTGAAGTCCGAGCTTTTCGCATATAAGAAAAACAATTCCTAAAAAAACAGGCCTCAGCCTCTTGGCTGCAATCGAGTAGGAGGGAGATTTAATTAATCTCCCGACCTCTCACACCACCGTGCGTCAGACTGTCTAACAAATCCGTTTTTACTACGACTTATTAGGCCTGAGACAACCTAACAGTAGATATTTCATTAAAATGATTCCTGTATAACGGTCATTAGCTGATATGTTTTATGATAATCCGCCTGTCCTTTTGGTTTTTTAACTGAATTTTTCTATTAATTCTTTCGTTGAAAACATGCTTAATAATCGCTTAAAATTATAAGCGATAAACATGGATGATGCCTCGGCATCAACATTTTCTGTCCTTTTGCGCAAGAAAAAGCTATATCCCAAAGACCTTTTTATGGTCCCGAAAGGGTGCTCTACTATGCACCTTCTTTG
>FOXT01000026.1 GCA_900115795.1 Lachnospiraceae bacterium XBB1006
ACGTTGTAGGTGTAAGCCTTATCAGCTTTTACTGTGCTTAAGCCGCTCTTCTGTGTAAGAGAGTACTTAGCAGCTGCCTGTGCGCCTGTTGGAGCTACAAGGCTTAAAACCATCATTGCTGACAGAGCGCCTGCCAACAACTTCTTGCTTATGCTGTTATGCATGTAAGCATTCCTCCTTTATTTCGATTTGTCGCAGATTGTTCGCGGTATTGCCACGGAATGTTTGCAGAAAACGGCTGGAAATGGCCTGAAATCGGTCATTTTCGGCGTTTGAAAATTTGACAAGAGAAAATTTCCGGCGTAAGGTAAGGGTACTTCCTCTCGATGCCCTGAAAAAAATTGCAACTATTCACTTTCTTTTGCATAACAGTTAACTCGGACGCGAGTGCTGATTTTATAGACGGGAACCTTGAAAACTAAATAACGATCCGACTCTCCACGACAAATTTAGGGTGATAAATTATCCATGATATGGTAAACTAGAAGTAGTTTAGGAGGTGCAGCATGGCTAGAACAATTTCGGTAGGAGCACAGGATTTTGCGAAGATTCGTGAGAACAACTATTTTTATATTGATAAGACCGACTTCATCCGCGAATGGTGGGATGGTGCTGACGCAGTGACGCTTATCACTCGTCCCCGCAGATTTGGAAAAACCTTAAATATGAGCATGGTGGAGTGTTTTTTCTCCAACAAGTATGCGGATCGCGGCGATTTGTTCGAGGGATTGTCCATTTGGCAGGATGAGAAATTTCGCAAGATTCAGGGAACCTATCCGGTGATTTTTCTTTCGTTTGCCGGAATTAAACAAGATACCTATGAGAAGACAAGAACAAGTATCAATACACTTATCGAAAACCTCTATAATCAATACTGGTGGCTTTTAGACGGCAAGGACACCAGGGAATATGAATTACAGTTTTGGAATCGCGTAACAAAAGATATGGATGATCCTACAGCTGCCGTTTCCATTAACTTCTTGTGCTCATTCCTTTATCGTCATTATGGGAAAAAATGTATTGTAATCCTTGACGAATATGACACTCCCCTGCAGGAAGCCTATATCCACGGCTTTTGGGACGAATTAGTGGGCTACACCCGTGCGCTTTTTAACAACACCTTTAAGACTAACACCTATTTGGAGCGTGGTCTTATGACAGGTATCACAAGAGTGAGCAAGGAATCGATTTTTTCGGATTTAAACAATCTGAATGTCGTTACGACCACTACGAAGGAATATCAGACGGCCTTTGGTTTTACGGAGGCGGAAGTTTTTGAAGCCATGAAGGAACAGAACATTCCAGAAAGGGCGCGGGAATCTGTCAAGTTTTGGTACGATGGATTTACCTTTGGAACCCAGCGTGATATCTATAATCCCTGGTCCATTATTTCGTATTTGGACAAGAAAGAGTTTGACGCGTATTGGGCTAATACCAGTGGGAATGGGTTGATTAATCGGGTACTTCGGGAAGCCGATATGGATATAAAGTCCGATTTTGAAAAGCTGCTAAATGGTGATGCCATTGAAACCATGATTGATGAACAAATCATTTTTAATCAGTTGGATGATGACCCTGATGCGATTTGGAGTCTGCTTCTGGCTTCCGGTTATTTGAAGGTTGACAAAATCATTCAGGAAGTTCCGGAGGACGACCCGGTTTATGTTCTTCGAATAACCAATTTTGAGGTCAAGAAAATGTTTTCCCGCATGGTAACAGGCTGGTTCAAGCAAGGTGGCTCTTTTCATCGATTTGTTTCCTCCATGCTTGCAGGCGATGAAGAGGGTATGAATCACTACATGAACGAAATAGCGTTAACTACCTTTAGCTATTTTGACACCGGAAATCATCCTTCCTCTTTGGATAAACCGGAACGTTTCTACCATGGATTTGTTCTCGGATTGTTGGTGGATAAGGCCTCCACTCATCTCGTGAAATCCAATCGCGAAAGTGGCTTTGGACGATATGATGTTGTGCTGGAACCAAAGGATATCCACGATAAAGCGATTGTTATGGAATTCAAGGTGCGGTCCCGCAAGGAAGCTGATTTGGATGAAACTGCTGATAATGCACTAAAACAGATCGAAGAAAAACGCTATGATGCAGACCTTTTGGCAAAAGGAATTCCGGCAGAAAATATCTTAAAATACGGATTTGCGTTTGAGGGAAAGCAATGCCTAATTAAAAAAGCATAGAGAAAAAAGACAGGAGACGTTTCGAGGTATCGTGAGCTACCGCTAACGCCTCCATTTTTTCAACCGAATGGTTGGATATGACCAAGCTGTTCCATCAAACGAAATGCCAAAGATATTCATGGACGAAATGGATTCGTCGCTGTTATGTCATGAAAACATATGCTGAGAGAAAAGAGGCATTCGTACTCACGCTGGGAACGATAATTTTTCATAACCGCTTTAATTTTGTAAAAACCTGGGATTGTTCCGAAGTGAAGATGATAAGCTAGATCCCAATGATGTAATCGATTATTGAACTGTGATTGTTTTATCACAACGAGGCTATTATACTTGATAGAAGAACGATTGTCAACCCCTTAATGAAAGTTTTTTAACCATTTTTTAACGGCCGATTCAAATTTCATGATGATAAATCCCCCCGATATGGTAAACTAGAAGTAGTTTAGGAGGTGCAGCATGGCTAGAACAATTTCGGTAGGGGAACAGGATTTTGCGAAGATTCGTTAAAACAACTATTTTTATATTGATAAGACCGACTTCATCCGCAATGGATCCTTAACGAGCCTATGTTTGATGACGATGACCGTAAATTATGGGAACGAGTTAGTTCCGAAATGATTGATCCAGTTGCGGCCACCTCGCTTTCTAATTTGTGCGAATGGCTCTACCGTTATTACGGAAAAAAGTGTATTGTAATCCTTGACGAATATGACACTCCTCTGCAGGAAGCCTATATCCACGGCTTTTGGGACGAATTAGTAAACTACACCCGTGCGCTTTTTAATAACACCTTTAAGACCAATACCTATCTGGAACGCGGTCTTATGACCGGTATTACCAGAGTGAGCAAGGAATCCATTTTTTCGGATTTAAACAATCTAAATGTCGTTACGACCACTACGAAGGAATATCAGACGGCTTTTGGTTTTACGGAGGCGGAAGTTTTTGAAGCCATGAAGGAACAGAACATTCCGGAAAAGGCGCGGGAATCTGTCAAGTTTTGGTACGATGGATTTACTTTTGGAACCCAGCGTGATATCTATAATCCCTGGTCCATTATTTCGTATTTGGACAAGAAAGAGTTTGACGCGTATTGGACCAATACCAGCGGAAACGGATTAATCAACCGGGTTTTACGTGAGTCCGACAAAGGAATTAAGCAAGATTTCGAAAAGTTAATGAATGGCGATTGTGTGGAAGCAATCCTTGATGAGCAGATTATTTTTGACCAACTTAGTCAAAATCGAAATGCTATTTGGAGCCTACTTCTGGCTTCTGGATATTTGAAGGTTGAACAAATTATACGGGAGTCTTTAGAAGATGATCCGGTCTATGTAATGCGCCTTACCAACTTTGAAGTAAAAAAGATGTTTAAGCGTATGATTAGTGGTTGGTTTGAAGCAGATTCGTCCTTCACTGATTTTGTTTCCTCCATGCTTGCAGGCGATGAAGAAGGTATGAATCACTACATGAACGAAATAGCGTTAACTACCTTTAGCTATTTTGACACCGGAAATCATCCTTCCTCTTTGGAAAAACCGGAACGTTTCTACCATGGATTTGTTCTCGGGCTGCTAGTGGATAAGGCCTCCACTCATCTCGTGAAATCCAATCGCGAAAGTGGATTTGGACGATATGATGTTGTGCTGGACCCAAGGGATATCCATGATAAAGCGATTGTTATGGAATTCAAGGTGCGGTCCCGTAAGGAAGCTGATTTGGATGAAACTGCTGATAATGCACTAAAACAGATCGAAGAAAAACGCTATGATGCGGACCTTTTGGCAAAAGGAATTCCGGCAGAAAATATCTTAAAATACGGATTCGCGTTTGAAGGAAAGCAATGCCTAATTAAAAAAGCATAGAGAAAAAAGACAGGAGACGTTTCGAGGTATCGTGAGCTACCGCTAACGCCTCCATTTTTTCAACCGAGTGGTTGGATATGACCAAACTGTTCCATCCAACGAAATGCCGAAGATATTCATGGACGAAATGGATTCGTCGCTGTTATGTCATGAAGACATATGCTGAGAGAAAAGAGGCATTCGTACTCACGCTAGGAACGATAATTTTTCATAACCGTTTTAATTTTGTAAAAACCTGGGATTGTTTCGAAGTGAAGATGATAAGCTAGATCCCAATGATGTAATCGATTATTGAACTGTGATTGTCTTATCACAATGACGCTATTATACTTGATAGAAGAACGGTTGTCAACCCCTTAATGAAAGTTTTTTAACCAGTTTTTTAACGGCCGATTTAAATTCATGATGATAAATCTTCCCCGATATGGTAAACTAGAAGTAGTTTAGGAGGTGCAGCATGGCTAGAACAATTTCGGTAGGGGCACAGGATTTTGCGAAGATTCGTGAAAACAACTATTTTTATATTGATAAGACCGACTTCATCCGCGAATGGTGGGATGGTGCTGACACAGTGACGCTTATCACCCGACCACGTAGATTTGGAAAGACCTTAAATATGAGCAAGGTGGCTTTTTTCATCGATTTGTTTCCTCCATGCTTGCAGGCGATGAAGAAGGTATGAATCACTACATGAACAAAATAGCGTTAACTACCTTTCGTTATTTTGACACCGGAAATCATCCTTCCTCTTTGGAAAAACCGGAACGTTTCTACCATGGATTTGTTCTCGGGTTGCTAGTGGATAAGGCCTCCACTCATCTCGTGAAATCTAACCGCGAAAGTGGATTTGGACGATATGATGCAGACCTTTTGGCAAAAGGAATTCCGGCAGAAAATATCTTAAAATACGGATTCGCGTTTGAAGGAAAGCAATGCCTAATTAAAAAAGCATAGAGAAAGAGACTGAAGAAAATTATCTTACGAGTGAAAAACAAAAAGTGAAAGCACCGAATTTCTGTGTGGAGCATAAAGTCGACCAAGATTAGCCTACACAGAATGGTGCTTTCACTTTTCAATTATACAATCATTATTGCAACGATGGTGTCCGAAATTATGGCTGCTCGTCTAAAGGTTTTGTACCAATATTTTCAATAACCACTGTTATCGTTTTCTCTTCTGATGCCAGTTTTTTATCACTCTGTTTTACGCGAACTTTAATTACTGTTCCAACACTGCATGAAAATGGGGTGTTGTCCACAGTATTCCATTGAGTATCATTGCCAATCGAATACTCCAAATTTTTCAATTGAGCTGTTGCTTCATCAAAACGCACACAGCCTTGTGGTATATCTGCTGTATTCGTATCAAGAGCAATATTGAATGAGAAAATTTCTCTTGCAAGAGTTACTTTAGCGGAAAACTCTTTTGGCTCATAAGCGTTATTTGTAGGCTTTAGTACAAACGTAATTTCAGAAGTTCCTGCCGTTAGCGTTACCGCTTCTTTTAAATCACAGGTATAGAACGAGCCATCCACCGTTTGCCCGGCCTCATTTTTAACTTCCAATCCAACAAATTCTGATTTCCAATCCGGAGTCTCTTTTCGGAGCGTACCTAGTTCCAGCTCGCCTTTAATCGTCGGCGTTCCGAGAATAACGAACGTTCCTGCGACTACTGCGTTTGATGCCTGAGATATAATTTCCGGGCAGCCGGATTGGGTAATACTGGCAAAAATGTATTTACCAAGGTCTTCTGGACGAATGACGTAACTTTCTTTGTTTTCTCCGGAAATAGGTCTTCCCTTTTTGGCATCATTAACGTCAGAAATATACCACTTATAAGTAACTGTGCCACCAATCGGTTTGCTTCCATTGTCAGTTTGCGCACTTGCAGTCAACTTGCTTCCGACAGACATTTTTCCGTTAAGAATCACCTTACTAGCCGTGAGTGGCGCTTTGGAAATATACGTAACGGTTGGTGTTGTCTTACCATATAGATAAGTGCCATTTAATCGCTTATAGGAAGCAGTATAAGTCGCATTCACTATGGTTCCTGCAATTGTCAGATAAGATTTTGCCTGCGCAAATGTCACGGCGATTGGCTGGGTTTGTGAAGGGACTAGCGCCGTATACGTGATTTTTACGGTAACGTCCTTCGTTTTCCAACCGGCAATCTTGTATCCCACGTCTTTAAAGGAATTTGCCTCGTTGCTGTAAATTTCCTTATTTGTCTGATCGACAGATATGTCTAATGCCGGCAAGTACTCGAATTTTACGATTTTGGTATTGTAGTCTTTGGCCAAAATGGCAAGTTCATGGGTTCCGCCTAATAATGCACTTGTCATGATGGTATAGGTATTTCCAGTATTCGTTGCTTTTACGACAGTATTATCCACTTTAAAGGAAATTCCGGCAACAGCCTTCTCCAGAGTTACTGTTATGTAGTTATTTCCCAATAATTGAGGACTGCCTTTTAAAACAAACTCTTCTTTTCCGTTATCAACCGGTGTGCTGCCCGCGGTAACGGTGCCATTCTGATTGGTAACTTCCGTCTTGATTGCCTTGCCGCTTCGGTTGTCGATGATATCATCTGTTTTAACGTTATATTTCGTTGAAACAACCACGTTGTTGGTGGTGATTTTAACTTTAGCGGTATCCGGTGCCTCCTTGATATCAATAGCAGTAGTATATCTTGAAGCTCCGGCAAAAGATGCCTTAACCTGAGCACTGATTTTCATGGTTGCAATTTTGGCATTGATCCCCGTTGTTACAGCAATCTCTGAACCGGAAGCATATCGATCTGCTTCCACTTTTGTAATCTGTGCATAGTCCGTGGCAGTTACATTCGTAGTGGTTCGCCCACTCACAACAACGGCATCTATTTTAGCGGTTCCTCTTGCAGTTATGTTCACCGGTGTAGCGGATGTTATTTTTGCTTCCGCAACCGTTCCGGAAACAACCTCCAAAGTGTTAATCGCTTTGGAAGACCCGATAAACGCAATTTTGTTCACTTTTTTTCCTGCATTATCTACAACCACACGAATCGGCGATGCGTTGTTACAGGTAATGTAGTTGCCTGCACCTTTTTCTGTAAACGTTTTGCTGGCAACTGCTTTAATGGCAATGGATCGAAAAGTTGCGTTGTTAACAATCGACGCATAAGGTGCATCGACGATTAATTCTACATTAGGATAGCTACCTGCCGGAATAGTCATGCTGGTAGCACTCTGTCCGATGGTAAGTGTTCGAAGGTTGGTGTTCGTCAGTGCCTCCGTAAGCTCTTTCTCATTCTGAACGGTTGTACTGGTGACGCGATTGTCGGTAATAGTGAGTGTACCGGCAATACAATCAACTTCCGTCTCGTCCGCGTATTTCGATGCAGGGAGCGTTATTTTTGCAAAAATGGAGACGGTTCCTCCAGCCAACGGCTTAACATTTCCATTCGCATCTATCTTTGCGATGTTGTCATTGGATGAGTAAAATGAAACAATTGCATTCGAAACCACATTACGCACGCGAACGTTGGTTGTTTCATCAACGTCCAGTTCCGTTGATGATAACACTACCTTTGGTCTTTTCACGCGCACAGTAGTATGAAAAACAAATTTTTTGATTTTGTCGGCTTTCTTTGCACGAACAATCGTTGTCACAGTTGATTTCTTTCCTGCTTCTAAGCCATATACTCGTACATAAGACTTTGTTGTGCTGGCTTTTACAGCGGAATTGTTACTTTTTGCACGTACGGATACGATGCGGTATCCTTTTTTGTTAATACGAAGTTTCTTGCTTCCGTTTAATAAAACAGAAGACGTTTGCACCATTGTAGGTTGCTTTGTTGCTGCATGTAATGGCATTGGTACATCGAATGCAGCAGACAAAACTGTCACCAACGTTAGCATCAGTGCGCATGCCCGTTTGCCCCAAGGCATAGCTGTCACTTTTCTTTTCATGGTAATTCCCCTTTCATTCTCATTTTTGATTTTTTGGAATAATTCCAAATGCTCCTTTATCTTATCAATTTTTAGAAGAATCGTCAATGTAAACGGTATATTTCGACATAATTTTCATTCTACCTATAGTTGATTATAAAATTTAATGAAAACATTCTCCTATCGTTATTCAATTTTCAAGGTTCCCATCTATGAAATCAGCACTCGCGTCCGAGCTAACTGTTATGCAAAAGAAAGTGAATAGTTGCAATTCTTTCCAAGGCATCGAGAGGAAGTACCCTTACCTTACGCCGGAAATTTTCTCTTGTCAAATTTACAAACGCCGAAAATGACCGATTTCAGGCCATTTCCAGCCGTTTTCTGCAAACATTCCGTGGCAATACCGCGAACAATCTGCGACAAATCGAAATAAAGGAGGAATGCTTACATGCATAACAGCATAAGCAAGAAGTTGTTGGCAGGCGCTCTGTCAGCAATGATGGTTTTAAGCCTTGTAGCTCCAACAGGCGCACAGGCAGCTGCTAAGTACTCTCTTACACAGAAGAGCGGCTTAAGCACAGTAAAAGCTGATAAGGCTTACACCTACAACGTAAAAGGTGTTAAGAAAACTCAGTACATCAAAGTTACTAAGACTTACAAAGATGTTGTCGTAAAGAAAGGCAGCACCACAGTAAAGAAAGCAACCAAGATCAAAGGAACAGGCAAAACAATCGCATTGAAAGTTACCTG
>FOXT01000004.1 GCA_900115795.1 Lachnospiraceae bacterium XBB1006
GTATTTTGCAGCTATATCTTTATAACTACCTTTTCCATCAAGGTATTCTTCAACAATCGCTTTCTTTTGTTGAGAAGTATATTTCTTATTTCCTTTTTCTTTTAAAAAAGCTGATTCTCCTTGTGCACGATATCTTCTAATCCATTTGTTAAGCATTGAGTTATGGTTTTTATCATTGTAATATATTCCGTATTTTTGACATATTTCTCTATGCGATAGATTGCTCGAAATATAATCTTCGCAGGCAGCAATAATTATATCCACAGTATATTTAGACATAAAAAATCCCCCTTAAGTAGATTTTGGTTATTTACCTTGTCTACTTAAAGGGAATCATATCAGTTGCTGGCGCGGGCTCTTTCTTATCCGGGAGCACCGAAACAGAATTTAGAAGAATTTCTGCGGTCCGCAGGGCTAAAAGAGGCGTTGACCTATGAGTGTCTATTTGACAATTATGAATATGAGAATATAACGGAGGATATCCGGGAAGTAGCGGAAGTGATGCGTAGCGGATGGGGCTATGGACAGATTCGTGTTTGGGTAGACGGAGACTTCCTTAAGGTTCCGAAGACGGAATATGATGCATCGGATTTTATTGGAAATTCATGCCGGATCCCGGTATACGTATTGTCGGAACAGCTTCATGGAGGGCGAAATTATGCTACGATTACATTTGAATGTGAGAAGCAGTCTTTTCGTTATACATTTGTGGTTCATAAAGGGGAACACCGACAGGAGAATAAGGAAGTGGAGCGTAGCTTGGCGAAACTGGTAAGGCTGTATGTGGAACGACGTGTTAACCGCCTGATGCCTGCTTCCTGGGCGGCACAGACCCTTGAAATTTTGAATCATTTACTGACCATGGCGCCGGATTATCCGCTGCTGCAAATTGCAAAGGCGCAGGTGCTTTTGCTCTGTGAACGGGAGAAGGAAGCACAATGGATATTAGAAAAAGAACGGGAAGTCACGAAACAGACGAATACCATGGAATATGGCTATTATTTGTATGTGACAACCCTACTGAATACGGAAAAAGAATATGTTCATAAGGTGGCAGGGGAGTTGCAACGGTTGCATATGCAACAGAAAGATGACCCGTTGATTTTTTGGATGTTATTGTTTACGGGAGAGTCCTATGCCAATAATCCGGCAAGACGATACCGGGCGCTAAAGGGATTTTGTTTGCTCTATAGCCATAGTCCGATTTTTTACGCTGAGGCATTTATGTTAGTAAAGGAACGGCCTCAGTTATTAGAGGAATTTGGTGAGTTTGAAGTGCGTCTGTTGCATTGGGCATGGAAAGAGCAGCTGTTAACAGAGGGGATAGGATTGGAGATAGCAGAACAAAGCCCGTTTTTACGAAGCTATTATCCGCTGTTTACACCGGTGCTGAACTATTTTTATGAGACTTACAAAAGAGAAGAATTTCTTTCGTCTCTTTGTGCACATTATGTAACCGGTGGCGTTTACGATAAGAAGGTTTTGCCGGTTTATGAGAAAGCAGTAGAGGCAAATCTTAAAATATATGGGTTGTTCGAAGCCTATATGCGTTGCGCATGCGAGAACGGAAAGACAGAACTTTTGCCGATGCTACAGTACTATCTTCCCTTTGTGGAGAATTTGCCGTATATACAGCAGGCGGCTTTGTACGCAGGAATTGTGAAGAACAGAGATAAACAGGCAACCTTATACTTTAGCTGCAAGAAGGAGTTGGAACAATTTGCGTTAAAACAGCTTGCAGCAGGACATATGGATGAGAATCTTGGAATTTTGTATGATTTTTATTTCTCTCAGGTTCCATTGACGGAAGATTTGGCACGCCAATTGGCACCGCTTTTGTATGTTCACAAGTTAAGCGTAGAGGATACGCGTATGCAGTGGGTTTTGGTTGTGAATAGACAACTAAAGAAGATTAGCCGGTATCCAATCGTAAAGGGGGTGGCGTACTTTCCGATTTATGGGAAGGACCGGATAATTGCTTTTGAGGATAGTTATGGAAATCGGTATGCCAAGACGGTGGAATATGATTTGCAGCGATTGATGTCTTCGGAGGCATTAACCCGTAAATGTATGAAACTGGCACCGCAGGAGATGACCTACCTGATTCACTTCTTTGATTATGAGCACCTTACCGATGCCCACTTATATGAAATGGAACCGTCAGAGCTTGAACAACTCCAATTTTTGGCAGAATCTTCGGTAATGACCGAGGAGTATAAGCGATATCTGCATCCGGTGCTGCTAAAGTTTTATTATCGAGAGGAGCGCTATCGGGAGTTAGATGCGTATTTGGATAAACTGGACATGGAAAGCCTGGGGCAGGCAGGTAGAAGCCTTGCTTGCGAATTGCTGATTGAACGAGGTTTTTATGAAAAAGCGTTTGAAGGTGTTGTGGTATATGGCGGGGGGAATATCTCCGGTAGCGCAATGCTAAAGTTGTGCGTCAATATGATTGCTTATGCAGAGGGAGAAGAAGATCCATACCTTGTTAACCTTTGTAAAACCGTATTTGAACGGGGAAAATACAACGAGGTGGTGCTTTCCTATCTTGTGAAGTACGAAATGGGGGCTACCCAGTCATTGTATGAATTGTGGATGAGTGCTAGAGATTTTGCGGTTTCAACCTTTGCGTTAGAAGAGCGTTTGCTGGTGCAGATGCTTTATACCGGTGTGTTTGTGAGTCGAAGCGATGAAGTGTTACGTTCCTATCGTCGTAATGGGGGAAAGCAATTGATTACAGATGCGTATGTGTCTTATTTTTCCTATCAATACTTTGTGCGCGATACGCCGACACCAACCTACGTGATGGAGTATCTTTTGAAAAAAGCTTCGAATACGGAGCGTTTGACCTTGTGTCAGAAGTTTGCGCTTTTATGTTATCTTGCGAAGAGTGAAAGTACGGAATATGCGCTTATGCGTACCTTGTATGAGCAGTTTGTATTGGATGGGTATGTATTTTCCTTCTTTGACAGGCTGCCAGGGGAAGTGACTGTGCGTTTTCCACGCAAGCATAAGAAAGTGATAGAATATCGTACGCACAAGAATATGCAGGTGACCATTCGCTATCTGCATACAGACTATGCGGGAAATAATTTGTCGGATCATGAATACCAGGTAGAGCAGATGGAGGAGATGTATGAAGGAATTTATGTAAAAGAGATTACGCTGTTTTATGGGGATACGGTGCAGTATTATATTAGCGAAGAACAAAATGGGCGCAGCAATATTGTAACGAGCGGTCAGATTTCGCAACGGGATATTTCCGGACAGGAAGATGAAGGATGCTATAGTCAGCTGAACAGCCTGATTATTTCAGAACAGCTTGGAGAGCATCAGATATTTGAAAAACGGCTGGCGCAATACGATGCGCATATTCGTCAGGCGGAGAAGGAGTTAGTATGGATCAGGTAACGGTCTTTGCGTTAGATTTAAATGAATATTATAGTCAGGTGAGTTTTTACCGGGAAGGGGAGAAGGAGGCCATCTCAATAAGTCCCTATCGGGATAGCGAAGAATATCTGATTCCAACGGCGGTTGCCAAGGAAAAAGGTATTTCTCGTTGGTATGTGGGACAGGAAGCTGTGGATTTTGGACAACCTATTTATGGATTCATAGGAAAAGCGTATCGTAGAGAAAATGTGGTAGTGGAAGAAAGAGAAGTTCCTGCTATGGAGCTGTTGGTACTGTATGTGCGTCGGCTTCTGGCCTATACGAAAAGTGTAGGCGTGGACAAAGAACGGGATTTCTTTATGTTTTGTGTAGACCATGCAAGCAAGATAGTGATGGAGACCTTCTTTTTGGTTTGTGAGGAACTGGAAATCGACCGTTCCCGTGTGTGGGTAAGTGACCGAAAGGAGTCCTTCGGGTATTATATGATGAAGCAGGAAGCCGGACTGCGTATGTACGATGTGCTGTTACTGGAATTTTGGGAGAAGCAGATGCATGTTTTTTGCATGAAAACCAATAAGAAGGTAACGCCGAATGTAGTAACAGTGGAGGAATGGGTGCTTTCTGGTATGGAAGCGGATGATGATGTTTTTTACCAAAAATTGGATCAGATTCTTACGAAGGAACACACGTATTCCTCGGTTTATCTCGTTGGAAATGGTTTTCAAGGCGATTGGATGAAAAAGTCACTGAGCCGTCTTTGTACAGGGCGACGGGTGTTTATGGGAATGAACCTTTACACAAAAGGGGCGTGTTACTATGGTATGGTGAAGAAAAATCGGGGAAAAGATGCTCCGGCATTCGTTTATCTTGGTGGGGGAAATATTCTTTCCAACGTTTGTCTGAAGGTGACTCATCAGGAAACAGAAATGTTGGCGACAATTCTTACTGCCGGAACCCATTGGCAGGATGCAAAGGGAGCGGTAGAGGTATTGCTTTGCGGGGATGATGAAGTCCCGCAGTTGGAATTGCGAATCCGCCCGATGTATCAGGGACCGGAGAAGTCATTTTACTTACCACTTCCGGGATTACCGATGTCAAAAGAGCGTACCTGCCGTGTGCGGGTTGTGGCAAATGCCATTTCCAGAAAAGAGTTTTCGGTAACGGTATTGGAAACCGGATTCGGGGAAATGCTGCGAGGAGCCGAAAGAAGTTATGGGTTTACATTTTCGTTTTAGGAAAGGAGCGGGGAAATGACCACCGCATATTTATGTCCGATAGCTATGGCTGTGCAGCCATATCATTTAAAGAGTATTGATTTGAAGTTTTATTCCCTGGAGGAAATATTATATTTTTACAAACATCATGAAATCCTGTTGGATAATAGTCTGATGGAAGAAGAGTTTGTTTTTTGGGTAAAAAATCATTTAAAGCAGCCGGTTCTGGCGGATAAGCTACATCAGTTGATTGCCGGTGGTGGCACGTTAAACATGTTTATGGAAGTGCTGCTTAGTCAGGTAAACGTGTTGAGTGCAAAAGAAAAAGAGGAGTTTCTTTCCTACATTATGCAGATGGAGGATAAGAACGAATTAGAGCGGCGAAAAATGTTGGCAGACCAGATGATGGAGCGTGGAAAGTATGAAGCAGCGATTCTTGAGTACTGGCGAATCCTGGAAGGTGGAAAAAAGAAGGCTTTCCCAGAGGAATTGTTGGCCAAGATATGGCACAATTTGGGGTGTTGTTACGGAAGAATGCTGTATGATGAACAGGCATTGGAATGTTTTAAAACCGCCTATAGTTATTATCGACTTCCAGAGACAAAAGAGGCGGTAAGTTATTTGGCAAAGAAACGGGAAGCGTCAGAAGAAATTGTGGAGGCTACGCAAGAGGATTCTTTTGTACACCTGATTTCGCAGACGGATCAGGTGGAACGGGATATGCGATATCAGCTTTTGCGTGAACGAATGGATGAATATAGAAGGAGTGCATTGTAATGGGTTTGTTTTCATTTTTTAAAAAACGAAAGAGCGAAGCGCAGTTTCATGAGGTAGTGGCACACTATGACCAGAATGTGGATGTGCCGGAGAAAACACAACAAGGAGATTTGCGCCATCAGATATTAGAGGGATGTCATCAAATGGAGGAGAGTGCGACGGAGTATCATAATGCGAAACAGGAATACCAATCTCTTACCAGTTATTTGACGGACATTCAGAAAATTGAGGATTTCGGTTCCGAAGAAAGAAATCGCCTTCTTGAGATTGCAACATCCATTATTACCCTTGAGGATTCCACGCAAAGTATGCGGGAAAAAGTGGAGCGGTTGCCGGACTCGAAGTTTTACCAAATGGACCGGGAAAAGAATGAGATTCCCAAGGACATTCGACGCCTGAAGGAAAACGAGGAACTTCAGAATATGATGAAGCGGGATTTGGATTATCTCGAGGGAGAAAAAGTGGAATGGACCTATGAAAAAGGAGAATTGACACATGAACAGAATGTTTTACGAATTATTTGCCGAAGCAGTATGATTGTGGAGGCACTTGTGATAGCCGGATTTTTGACCTTTTTCTTAATGGAAGCAAAGATGATCTATACGGTGTTGCTGGTGTGTATGCTTGTAATCGGTGTAGTTGTTAGTGGAATTTTGATTCGTATGCAGAATTTAAAATCCTTGCTAAAGCGTTGCAATATGAATTATAATCGCGCTGTCACAATTCAGAATTCTATTAAGCTGCGGTATGTAAATATGAAAAATGCCGTGGATTATACATGCGAACGCTACGGGGTATCCTCTGCCCGAGAATTAGAAAAGAACTGGCAGTTGTATTTGGAAGCGGTTAAGGAGTTGGAACGTTTAGAGCAGGCAAATGATGATTTAAGTTATTACAAAGATGCGTTGTTACGTCTTCTTCGCCGTCACAATCTTTACGATGCAGGCATTTGGCCATATCAGGTGCATGCCCTTGTGGATCACCGGGAGATGGTGGAAGTGAAGCATTTGTTATTGGAACGAAGACAAAAGGTGCGTACCCGTATGGAAACTTCCATTGCCTCAATTAAGAGTACAAAGCGGGAGGTTTTGGCATTGGCTAAACAGCACAGGGTATATCCGGAAGAGATGCGTGGCATCTTAGAAAATATTCAAGCACTTGTTTCTTAGTTTTTGATTGAAAAACGAGGTGCATATGCTATAATTAGAAAAGCGGATGGTATTTGAGAAATCGAAACTGTACCGAGGATTAGAAACGTATAATAAAACAATCGGCCGAGAAGACACACACGCTTGCATTATTTGATTTAATAAGCGAGACGAAGGGGGTATGTGTATGAGGTTTGGATTTATAGGTGCCGGGAAGGTTGGCGTCAGCTTAGGAAAGTATCTTGTAAACGGTGGCTGCGAGGTTGTGGGCTATTATAGCAAAAGTGATGCTTCCGCAAAGGCTGCTGCCGATTTTACAAAGACAAAGGCGTTCCCGGAGTTAGAAGAACTTGTGACTGCTTGTGATGCAGTTGTATTTACCGTGCCGGATAAAGAGATTGTTCCGGTTTATGAGAAAGTGAAAGCGTACATTACGAAACCGACTTGTTTTATTCATTGTAGCGGATTAGAGACATCTGACGTATTTTATGATCGATTTTCTTACCATTCCTATGGATATTCCATCCACCCGTTGTTAGCGGTTCATTCAAAATATGAATCCTATCGGGAACTTTCCAAAGCAGTATTTACCATGGAGGGCGATATTGAACATCGGGAAGCATTGCGTGAACTATTTTTAAAAATGGGCAATCCCGTGATTTTAATTGACAAAGAGCAGAAGGCGAAATATCATGCGGCTTGTGTATTTGGAAGTAATTTAATGCTTGGTTTGTTAGAAGAGGCATTGATGCTACTTGAGGAATGTGGTTTTCAAAGAGCAGAAGCCATGCAGGCACTAACGCCACTGGCCATTGGAAATCTGGTACACGGCCTTACGGACGGAACCATGGAATCCTTAACCGGACCGGTGGAGCGGGCCGATGAGCAGACCATTGCACTCCATGAAACAGTGCTTAATAAGGAACAACGGAATATTTACAATGCCTTAAGTAAGACACTTTTGACATTGGCAAAGAAGAAACACCCCAATCGAGAATACGGGAATGTAGAAAAAGAAATAGAAAAGGAGAGGGAAGAAGCGTGAAGAATACAGTAACGACTCTGCGGAAACAGAAAAAGGAAAAGAATAAGATAACCATGTTAACCTGTTATGATTATTCTACAGCGAAATTAATTGAAGAGGCGGGAATTGAAACGGTCTTAGTGGGCGATTCCTTAGGCCAGGTGGTGCTAGGATATGAGAATACTATTAGTGTCACGATGGAGGACATGATTCATCATGCAGCAGCTGTCAGCAGAGGGTTAAAAGACACCTTTTTGATAGTGGATATGCCATTTATGTCTTATCAGACATCCGAATACGATGCGCTATGCAATGCGGGAAGATTAATGAAGGAAGGGCATGCCAATGCGGTGAAGCTTGAGGGTGGTGTAACAAGAAAACGCGCCATCAAAGCCATTGTAGAGGCTGGTATTCCGGTTTGTGCTCACATAGGATTAACGCCCCAGTCGGTACATGCCATGGGTGGATTTAAAGTGGCAGGAAAGACAGAAGAAGCGGCACAGCGCTTGATAGAGGATGCAAAGGCAGTACAGGAGGCAGGAGCATTTATGGTTGTGCTTGAATGTGTTCCGGCAAAGCTTGCGGAATACATCACGGACTTGCTTGAAATTCCAACCATTGGAATTGGTTCCGGAGCTGCTTGCGACGGCCAGGTCCTTGTATATCAGGATATGCTTGGTATGTTCGACGATTTTGTGCCCAAATTTGTAAAGCATTTTGCGAATGTAGGAACACAGATGAAAGAGGCTTTCCGAGCGTATTCCGACGAAGTAAAGGCGGGAACATTCCCCACAGAAGCACACACCTATAAGGTAAAAGAAGAAGTATTAGAAAAGTTATATTAGTTAATTGCGAAACTCTTATGCCACGACCGTGGCATGTTGAATTTGCATAAAAATCGTTCTCGCAAGTTAACTTGCAGAGACGATTTATTATGCAAATTGCTCATGCGGCATTCGCCGCAGAGCAGTTTCGCAAATACCTAAAAGTTATATCAAATAGAGGAGGCATGTAACATGCAGATTGTAACGACGATTAAAGAAGTAAGAGAAATTGTGAAAGACTGGAAGAAACAGGAGTTGTCAATTGGGTATGTTCCGACAATGGGATATCTTCACGAAGGACATGCAAGCTTGATTAAGGCAGCAAGAAAAGGAAATGATCGTGTAGTTGTTTCTATTTTTGTAAATCCTATGCAATTTGGACCAACAGAGGATTTGGCAAGCTATCCACGTGATCTTGAAAAAGATGCGGCATTGTGCGAAGCAGAAGGGGTGGACTTGATTTTCCATCCGGAACCGGAAGAAATGTACGATGAGAGCTTTTGTTCCTTTACTGATATCAATGGATTGTCCGATGCCCTTTGCGGATTGAGCCGACCAATTCACTTCCGCGGGGTATGTACCGTGCTTAATAAGTTCTTTAACATTATTACGCCGGATCGGGCCTATTTTGGACAAAAGGATGCACAGCAGGCGGCAATTGTAAAACAGTTTGTAAAAGACTTGAATATTCCGGTAGAGATTATTCGTTGTCCGATTATTCGTGAGGAAGACGGATTGGCAAAGAGTTCCCGGAATACTTACCTTTCTGAAGAAGAACGGAAGGCAGCATTGTGCTTATCGAAAGCAGTTTTCTTAGGTCAGGAAATGGTACAAAAGGGTGAAACCAATGCGAAAACCGTAACCGATGCCATGATTGCACGCATTAAGGAGGAGCCGTTGGCGGATATAGAATATGTGAAAGCAGTGAATGGACTGACCATGAAAGATGTGGAAGAAATTAAGGCGCCAACATTGGTGGCTATGGCAGTGCGCATTGGAACTACGCGTTTAATTGACAACTTTGTTGTAGAATAGGAGGCAGTATGTTAAAAGGGAAGACGGTGCTTTTAGGGGTGACCGGTAGTATTGCAGCCTATAAGATTGCAAATCTGGCTAGTATGCTGGTGAAGTTGCATGCAGATGTGCATGTGATTATGACACAGAATGCAACCAATTTTATTCATCCTATCACATTTGAAACCCTGACTCAGAATAAATGTCTGGTAGATACCTTTGATCGAAATTTTCAGTTTGAGGTAGAGCATGTTTCTTTGGGAAAAAAGGCGGACATCGTAATGATTGCTCCGGCATCTGCAAACGTAATTGGAAAACTTGCCTGTGGTATAGCGGATGATATGTTAACGACTACGGTTTTGGCAACGAAGGCGCCGGTTTATGTATCACCGGCGATGAATGTGACCATGTATGAGAACGCAATTGTACAGGATAACCTGGAAAAGCTTCGCAAATTTGGGGTGCACGTAATTGAACCTGCAGAGGGTTTTTTGGCATGCCGCGATTCCGGAAAGGGAAAAATGCCGGAACCGGAGGTTCTGCTTAACTATATAGAAAGAGAAATTGCCTTTGAAAAGGATTTGGCCGGAAAGAAGATTCTTATTACGGCAGGACCAACCAGAGAGGCAATCGATCCGGTGCGTTTTTTGTCCAATCATTCCACCGGAAAGATGGGCTACGCCGTTGCACGCGCTGCAATGCTTCGCGGGGCAAGTGTCACTTTGGTTACCGGGCCTACGCAAATTGCACCGCCACCGTTCGTGGATGTGGTTTCTTGCATGTCAGCAGCAGATATGGCAGATGCGGTTTTGTCAAGGAAGGAATCCCAGGATGCGTTTGTTTTGTCAGCGGCCGTAGCAGATTATACACCGCTACATACAGCAGCCGAGAAGATTAAGAAATCCGAAGGCGAGCAGAGCCTGGCGTTGACGAATACCGTGGATATTTTAAAGACGTTAGGAGAAACAAAGAAGGATAATCAGTTTTTATGCGGTTTTTGTATGGAAACAGAGGATCTTCTTGCGAGAGCGGAAGAGAAGCGTATTCGCAAACATGCGGATCTTATGGTGGCGAATAACCTGAAGGAGGAGGGAGCCGGCTTTGGCACCGATACCAATGTGGTTACGATTTTTAGCAAAGACGGAAAAAGAAGTTTGCCAAAGATGAGTAAGGAAGAAGTAGCTCATGAACTTTTAAACGAGATTATAAAATAAAAAGAGGCGCGAAAGCGCTTCTTTTTGCATATGGTATACAAAAGATAGTTCTTGAGGGTCAACATGAATACATGTAAAATGCAGTCTCGTACAACACAGGGAATGAAATTCCCGAAGTTTGAAACAGCAAAAGACATGACGGTTGCAATGGCGTATGTTCCATGGCAGAATTTTGGCGAAGTATACGAACCAGACAAAGCACTTCGCATTGGCACCGTTTTTCCGGAGCTTAACAAGCCTTTTAAAGGAAGGGGGTGCAATGGTAGAAATGGCATGTAACATGGAACAAAGTAAATTATTAAATTGGATTAGCATGGTGGGCTTTGCGGCTATGGATATGGCAGAGTACTTAGATACGCATCCTATGGATCTGGATGCAATGGAGTATTATAACCACCTTAACAAAATGAAAAATCAGGCAGAACGGGATTATGCTGCGAATTATGGACCGTTAACACTTGGCACATTTACGCCGGAAAATAAGTGGTGCTGGTCCGTAACACCATGGCCATGGGAAGGGGGAATGTAGGATGTGGAATTATGAAAAAAGATTGCAATATCCGGTACACATTACCCAGACGAATCCAAAGGTTGCGCAGTTTATTATTAGTCAGTATGGCGGACCGGATGGAGAATTGTCGGCTTCTATGCGTTATCTTGCACAGCGCTATACCATGCCGTATAACGAGGTAAAAGGTCTTTTGACGGATATTGGAACGGAAGAATTGGCACATATGGAAATGATTTGCGCGATTGTATATCAGCTGACGAAAAATCTGACACCGGAGGAAATAAAGGCTAGCGGATTTGATAAGTATTATGTGGATCATACCCTTGGTTTGTGGCCACAGGCAGCTGGCGGATTACCGCAAAACGCAGTGGAATTCCAGTCGAAAGGGGATCCTATCACGGATTTATTTGAGAACATGGCAGCGGAACAAAAGGCAAGAACCACCTATGACAACATTCTTCGCCTTGTGAAAGAACCGGAGATTGCTGATCCGATTCGTTTTTTGCGAGAGCGCGAAATTGTTCATTTTCAACGCTTTGGGGAAACAAAACGTACTAGTAATCTTATCCCAAGTTTGATACAATAGAACTATCGAGAAGAAAGAAGGCTTTAGAATGAAGAAAGAGCACTTAGATCAGATAGTAAGCCTGCGGCATGAACTGCATGAACATGCAGAACTGTCTATGCAGGAGACGTTTACAAAGAACCGTTTATATGCATTTGTAAAGGAAAACACCGACCTTATTCTAGAAGATAGGGGCCGGTGGTTTTATGCATTAAAAAAAGGCGCGGACTCCACCAAAAAACCGGTGGCATTTCGGGCGGATTTTGATGCAGTTGCCATTGCGGAGACCTGTGATTTACCTTATTTGTCAAAGAATCCGGGGGTAGGTCATAAATGCGGTCACGATGGACATGCAAGCGTTTTATGTGGATTGGCATTGGCACTCTCTGAAACGATACCACCGCAAGATACCTATTTGGTCTTTCAACATGCAGAGGAAACCGGAGAAGGAGGCGAAGAGTGCGCGCGTTTGATGAAGGAAAAGCAGATTGGAAGAGTCTACGCTTTTCATAATCGAAGCGGTTATCCGCGGCATGCAGTGGTTTATCGACGTGGGTTAACCCAATGTGCATCTAAGGGATTGACGATTTCCTTTGTCGGCAAGCCGGCACATGCCAGTCAGCCGGAGGATGGTGTGAATCCGGCACATGCCATTGCCACCATCATTTTGTATGCGGAGGAATTGGTGCAGTCAGATCAGTTTGAAGAAATGGTATTGTGTTCTGTGATTCATACGGAAATTGGCCACAAGAATTTCGGTGTGAATGCCAGCACCGGCGAAGTATCCATGACCCTGCGCGCCAACAGGGAAGAGGAAATGGAACGGTTAGAGCAGCTTTTGCGTCAGAAGGCGCAGACGCTTGCAAAAGAACAGCAGATGCAGGTATCGTTTGCTGTATGCGATCCCTTCCCGGAGACCCGTAATCATGACGATGCATTGGATGCAGTGCTTGCTGTAGCCGAAAAACAAGGGCTTAAGATCCTGTCCATGGAACAGCCTTGGCGTGCGTCGGAGGATTTTGGGTATTACACGAAACAAACCAGCGGCGCAATGATTTATATTGGAAACGGAGAAACGTATCCTATGGTACATACCGGGGAGTATGATTTTTGCGATGAAATAATACCGACTGTGGTAACGTTATTTTATGCGTTGGCCATGGAGAACTAAGGAGGATGTATGGAAAAATATATTATGGCGTTAGACCAGGGAACTACGAGTTCCCGAGCAATTTTATTTGATAAGAGCGGGCGAATTGTCAGTATGGCGCAAAGAGAGTTTGCACAGCTATATCCAAAGCCGGGCTGGGTGGAACATAATCCGAAGGATATCTGGGCAACACAGCTTGCAGTGGCAACGGAAAGTCTGGCAACGCTTGGTGCACGAACAGACGATATCGTAGCAATTGGAATTGCAAATCAGCGTGAAACAACATTGGTGTGGGATCGGGCAACCGGTGAGCCGGTGTACAATGCCATTGTTTGGCAATGCCGGAGAACGGCAGAACGTATGGAACAGGTAAAGAAAGATGGCATGGAGGATGTGATTCGTAAGAAAACCGGTTTGATTGCTGACCCTTATTTTTCTGCATCCAAGATTGAATGGATTCTGGACAATGTTCCGGGAGCGAGACAACGTGCGGAAAACGGGGAATTGTGCTTTGGTACCGTGGATACCTGGCTTGTTTATAATCTTTCCAATAAGGAATTGCACGTTACGGATTATACCAATGCGTCCCGTACCATGTTGTTTAACATTCATGATTTGTGCTGGGATGAGGAGTTATTGGAGTATTTCCATATTCCAAAGTGTATGCTGCCGGAAGTGCATGCTTCCAGTTATATGTATGGAATGACGGATACCAGTTATTTCGGAAGACAGATTCCAATTGCAGGCATTGCCGGTGACCAGCAGGCATCCTTATTTGGACAGTGCTGTTTTGAAAAGGGTGATGTAAAGAATACCTATGGAACCGGATGCTTTTTGCTTATGAATACCGGGGAGGATGCCATTGATTCCCAGGCCGGTTTGATAACGACCATTGCAGCAGGCACCGAAGAAGGAAAGGCTTCTTATGCTTTGGAAGGTAGTGTTTTTGTGGCAGGTGCAGCGATTCAGTGGTTGCGGGATGGCCTTCGGATGCTGCGTTCAGCCAGCCAGTCTCAGGAATACGCAAATGCTGTGGAGGATTCGAATGGTGTGTATGTTGTGCCTGCGTTTGCAGGAATTGGTGCACCGTATTGGAACCCCTATGCAAGAGGAAGTATTTTTGGTATTACCCGTGGATGTGAGAAGGAACATTTTATTCGGGCAACCTTGGAGTCCTTGGCTTATCAGACGTGTGATGTCATTCGTGCCATGGAACGGGATGCTGGTGTAGATTTGAATAATTTGAAGGTGGATGGCGGTGCAAGCGCGAACGAATTTATTATGCAGTTTCAGGCGGATGTAATTGGAGCGGAAGTTCATCGTCCAAAGCACATCGAAACAACGGCATTGGGCGTTGCATATCTTGCTGGTCTTGCAGCAGGATACTGGGAGAGCCAGGAGGAAATAAAGAAGAACTGGCAACTTGGTGTAACGTATATGCCACAGATGCCGGAAGCCATTCGAAAGGAGAAATTAAAAGGATGGCAGCGTGCAGTGAAGTGTGCGCTCATCTGGGCCGAAGAAGAGGAAGAATAAGTCTAATGTTGTAGTCGCTTGCATAGATAAAAGAAAAAAGGATTTGTATGATTGCCATTTATGCAAGACAGTCGATGGAACGAAAAGGAAGCGTCAGTGTAGCGACGCAGATAGAAATATGCCACTCTTATATGCAGGAAGAGCCCGTCGTCTATGCAGATGTAGGGTTTAGCGGTAAGAATTTAAAGCGACCAAAGTTAACAGAGTTACTTGAGGCTTGCAAAGAGGGAGCGATATCAGCGGTTTATGTATATAAGCTGGATCGTATTAGTCGTTCTTTATATGATTTTGCCGGGTTGATGGAGCTTTTTAATAAAAAGCAAATACGATTTGTTTCTTGTACCGAATGGTTTGATACACAAACCCCGATGGGGCGCGCCATGTTGTCTATGGCCGCAACGTTTGCACAACTGGAAAGGGAGACGATTTCCCAGCGCGTGGCTGATGTGTATGCAAAACAATGTCGGATGGGGGCGTATATGGGCGGGCAGACACCCTTTGGATTTAGCGTATGCGCGTCTGGTGGTCTAAGGGTAAATCCGCAAGAAGCAGCGGTAATAGAAGAATTATTTGAACGGTATGCAACAGGGAAGGAAACCTATGAAAGTTTAAGTGACTGGTGTAGGCAAAAGAATATTCGGGGCAAACGTGGGCAACTATTAAAAGCCCCCCGGATTGGCGAATTTCTGCGTAACCCGTTGTATGCAAGGGCGGGAGCAGGCACCCTTTCTTATGCTAAAAAAGCAGGTATCGAGGTTTGCTTGCCAATAGAAGGCCACGGATTTTATCGCTATAAAGAAGAAAAAAATCTCTGGGTGGGAACGCCGCATCAAGGAATTGTAAGGGACGACGTATTTGTACAGGTGCAATGTATCCGGAAAAAACGCTTTGGGGAAGCATTACGTATTACCCAGGAGCACCTGGATTCGAAAAACTTTTATGCATTTAATCCGGAGATTGACGGTTAGACTATTGAAAAGAGAACAGATTATGGTATAATACTAAAAGTGTAAGTGTGCCGCGGTTATCCGCGGCACAAATAAATAGAAAGGGTGTAAATATGAAAATTAGAACACGCTATGCTCCAAGCCCAACCGGCAGGATGCATGTAGGAAATTTAAGATCCGCTTTATATGAGTTTTTAATTGCGAAACATGAGGGTGGTGACTTCATGTTGCGAATCGAAGATACAGATCAGGAGCGTTTCGTAGAAGGCGCTACGGAAATTATTTATCGAACCTTAGAGATGACCGGATTGGTTCATGATGAAGGTCCGGACAAGGATGGCGGTTATGGCCCATATGTGCAGAGTGAACGTATGAAGACCGGCATCTATATGAAATATGCACAGGAACTGGTAGAGAAAGGAGAGGCGTACTATTGCTTCTGCGATAAAGAACGTCTGGATTCCCTGAAGACCGAGATTGTGGATGGAAAAGAGATTACGGTTTACGATAAGCATTGTCTTTCCTTGTCGAAGGAAGAAGTTGAGAAGAACTTAGCGGAAGGAAAACCTTTTGTTATTCGACAGAACAATCCAACGGAAGGAACGACAACCTTCCATGACGAATTGTACGGAGATATTACGGTAGATAACAGCGAACTTGATGATATGATTTTGATTAAGTCCGATGGATACCCAACCTACAATTTTGCTAACGTAATTGACGATCATACCATGAATATTACTCACGTGGTACGTGGTAATGAGTATTTGTCTTCTTCTCCAAAATATAACCGTTTGTATGAAGCCTTTGGATGGGACGTTCCGGTTTATGTGCATTTGCCATTGATTACGGATGAGAATCATAAGAAATTATCAAAGCGAAGCGGACATGCATCCTTTGAAGATTTATTGGAACAGGGATTTTTGCCGGAAGCAGTTGTGAACTATATCGCATTGCTTGGCTGGAGTCCGGAAGATAATCGTGAGATTTTCTCCTTGGAGGAGTTGATTAAGGAATTTGATTATCATAGAATTAGTAAATCACCGGCGGTATTCGATATTCAGAAGCTTCGTTGGATGAATGGCGAATATTTTAAGGCAATGGATCCGGAGAAGTTCTATGAGCTTGCACTTCCGTATTTGAAGGAAGTTCTTAAGAAAGACTTTGACTTAAAGAAGATTGCAGGTATGGTACAGACGCGTATCGAGACATTTTTGGATATAAAGGATCACATCGATTTCTTCGAGGAATTGCCGGAATATGATGTGGCGATGTATACACATAAGAAGATGAAGACCAATGCAGAGACGTCTCTTAAGGTATTAGAGGAGGTTCTGCCAATTCTTCAGAGTACAGATGATTACAGTAATGATGCCCTGTATGAGACATTATGCGGTTACATTTCCGAGAATGGTTATAAGAATGGTTATGTAATGTGGCCAATTCGTACAGCCGTTTCCGGTAAACAGATGACACCGGGTGGCGCAACGGAGTTAATGGAATTGCTTGGAAAGGAAGAATCCATTGCTCGTATTACAAAGGGAATCGAGAAGCTGAAAGCTTGTTAAGATTAAATGAACAACAACAGGAGGTATGTCAGCACGTGGAAGGTCCAATCCTCGTGCTGGCGGCTCCGGGTAGCGGAAAGACCAATGTGATTTGTCATCGCCTGCTAACGTTACTTAAGGATGAGCATGTGCCACCGCAATCCATTTGTGTGATGACGTTTACGAAAGCCGCTGCACGTTCCATGCAGGAACGATTTTTTTCTTTATTAGGACATTCAGAGAGCGTAGCCATGGGAACGATTCATGGACTGTGCTATCGCATTTTATCAAAGCATAGATCGCAACCAATTTCTATTTTAAATGAATTACAGAAGCTTGATTTACTTCGTAGCATGTTACATCGATACAATCCGAATCTGATTCTCGGAGATGAGTTACTACAAAAAACCGCTGCCAGGCTTTCGTATCTGGCGAATCATACACCGCTGCAGGAGACTTGGTATGTACGATATCAGAAGGAAAAAGAACGTCTTCAGGTGATGGATTACGATGATTTGGTAAATCAGACAGTGGAGCTGTTAGAAAGCGATGCATCCATTCGGGAAACCTGGCAACAGGCTTTTTCGCATTATATGGTGGATGAATTTCAAGATGTGAATGCTATGCAACTACGCTTGCTGTGGTTGCTGTCAGAGCAGACGAAAAATGTTATGGTTGTTGGAGATGATGACCAGGCAATTTATGGCTTTCGTGGTTCTATGCCGGGAATTTTTCGGGAATTTGAGAACCTTTATCCGGGATGCCGGACTTGTTATCTGTCCACAAACTATCGCAGCCATACGGAAATCATGACGAAGGCACAGGGGCTCATTTCACATAATCAAGGAAGGTATGAAAAAATCATTCATGGAGCAAAGGGAAAAGGTGGAAGCGTGGTACTTACAAACTATGAATCAAAAGAGGCTGCTTATGAAGGGCTGATCCATGCAATTATACAGGCTGAAAAAGACCTTCCCATGGGAGAGCAGATTGGTGTACTGTTTCGAAATGGGTATCAGATTCATGATTTTTTGTGGTATGCTAAGAAAAAGGGGAAGGGATTTGGAAGGCAGAAAAAAAGAGAGCATCCCTTGGCAAAGGAGTTATTGCGATTCCTCCGGCTTATGTTAGACCCGGGGGATGTGGATGCATTGCTGGCGGTCATGAATCATCCGGATCAAGGACTGTCCCGTTTTTTTATCGGGAAGGGAAGATTTTCGTTGGAAGCTTACTGCAAGCATGTACATGCTTGCCGGCAATGGGAGCAGGAGAATCGCATGCGGCGCTTTTTTCAGCAGCTTGGGGAGGCGAAACAATATGGACCGGCGCTTGGGGTGAAGTATCTGTTAATTGGCATGAACGTACAGGCATTTGTTGAAAGAAAAGAAAAAGATGAAGATTTAAATAGCATTATAGAAATGGCAAATACCTCGGTAACATGGGAAGAATTTGAAAAGAAATTGGAGATGCTTTTGCAAAATAAGGACGAACCTATAAGGGAAAAGGAGCGGATTGTTTTCATGACGATGCATGGAGCCAAGGGATTGGAATACCATACGGTTTTTCTTCCGGAATTGATTGAGGATGTTCTGCCGGGGAAAAAGTGTGTGACGATAGAAAATATAGAAGAGGAGAGAAGAGTTCTATATGTTGCAATGACAAGGGCAAAAGTAAATTTGCATTTAAGCTATTATGGCAATCAGGCATCTCGATTTTTGCGAGAAATAGAAACGAGAGGGAAATAAAATCCCTCTCGTCTTTACATTTCATCAAAAACATCTTCATCCATTAATTCATCCAATCGATCGGCAACGCGCTCGTATTCCTCATCGCTATCAATGTTTTCTAAACGATAACCATCCTTATCCTCAAAATAGCGATATACATAAATCTCGTATTCGTCTGTTTCTGAATCGTATACTTCTTCCTGCGGTTCTAAGACAATGTAATTCTGGTTATCTAGTTCAAAAATCGTAAGTATCTCACAAGGAAGACTGGAGCCATCATCTAATTCTAAAGTAACCATCACATCATCATCTTCCATAGCCTGGCGAATATCTTCGTTCATTCTACACCTCTCTAAACAATTTCTTTAATATAAATATCCGGATGCTTTGACAAGTCCAAAAATTCTTTCGTAGGAAGGTAGATGGTTGGTCTAGCCAAATGCTCCTTATTTTTCAAAACAATCTGACCATAGGTACCGTTGCTTAGACGGATATGGTAATTCATGTAAGTATCCACTATATGATTCAAAAAAACACGAATGTATTCTTCATTATATCGATCAAGACCCTCCTCCTCAAAGCGTTGTATTACTTCAAATGGGCAAATGGCATCACGGTAAACACGATTGGTTGTCATGGCATCATAAACATCCACAATGGAGACAATGATTGCAAAAGGATCAATATCTTCTTCTAATAATCCAAGTGGATAACCGGTACCGTCACAACGTTCGTGGTGCATAAGCGCCGCTCGTTTAATACGAGAGTCGAGTGGGAGAGGTTTTAATAGTTCATATCCATATAAGGAATGTTTCTTCATTACCGAATATTCTTCATCTGTCAACTTATCTGGTTTTAATAAAACCTTCTTTGGAATCTTGGACTTCCCGATATCGTGAAGTAAACCACACAATGTAAGAATGTCAATTTCTTCTTTCGAATAGTGTAGCCACCGTCCCATTAAACGACATAGAATTCCTACATTTAGGCTGTGCGCATAGGTAGAAGTATCAATTCTACGAATACAGTGTAGCATATCTAAAATATGCACTTCTTTGTCTAAGGAATCAAACAGTGCTAACATCTGATTGAGCAAACAATGACTGGACTGTTCGTCAGTAAGTAAAATAACGTCATTGATATGCTCACGAAGAAAAACAACACTATGCTGGAATGTGCGCTTAAAATGCTTAAATTCCACCGTGCTTCGAACGCGATCCTGGTAAGAAATAGTATTAGTCGTCTCAGCCGGTGCCGGAGCTGTCATACATTCTTCTGTCATAATAGCTGCTTCTTCAATACTATAATATTCCATATGATTGATAAGTTGAGGAGTCAGCATAACGTTGGCACCGACAACTAACTGTCCCCGTTTACTATAGACGGGCTTGGCGGTAACCATGCCTGCTGTTAATTCGATGGTCTTTATTACTTTCATTAATCGAATCAAGCTTCCTTCCTAAATAACTTACGAATTTTAGTATATTCGTAAAGAGTTGGAAAGTCAAGGTAGAAAAGTGGTTTTTTTGTGTTATAATAAAAATAATTACCTGTAAGAAAGGGGAAAGTAATGGAAAAAATGGAAATTTGGTTAGAAAAACATGGAGTTTCCGCATTTTGGTTTAAACTTCTTGCAATTATCTCTATGACAATCGACCATGTAGGGGCAGTGCTGTTCCCAAATCAAATTTGGATGCGTGTTGTAGGAAGATTTGCGTTTCCAATTTTTTGTTTTTTTTTGGTGGAGGGTGCCTACCATACATCCAATATACGACGATATGAGGGACGACTCTTAGCATTTGCGTTGATTTCTGAGGTGCCATTTGATTTGGCTCTATTTGGACAGCTTGGACAGTGGCAACACCAAAATGTTTTTTTTACACTTTTCTTTGGATTGGTAACGATGGATATATTCCTGCATTGTCAAAATAAGATAATACGAATACTTGTGTTCATAAGCAGTGGATTGCTTTGTGAATTGTTACATACGGATTATGGCATCGTAGGGATTTTATTTATTGTGTTGTTCTTTGCATTTCATGAGGACAAGCGTATGGCAAAAGGTAGTGTGTGCTTGATGAATTTTGCCATGTATTTTCGACAGATTCAAATGTATGCATCCCTGGCATGCATTCTGTTGCTTGGATATAACGGCAAGCGAGGACCGTCAATGCGTCTGTTTTTTTACGTGTACTATCCATTGCATCTGAGCGTATTGGCATTTCTTGTTAAGAAGGGAATAACTTTTTAGATAGAGGAGACGTTGAAGTTGAATGTTTATTTACACTTAAAAACCATTAATCATCACAAATGGCTTGTGATGACACATTGCTTTCGATTAGGGTTGATTCGGCAAGGACTGTTGCATGATTTGTCAAAATATAACCCGGTAGAGCTGTTTCCCGGCTGCAAGTATTATACTCCGGGAAAGAGTCCGCATTTTAAGGCAAGACAGGAACTTGGATTGTCAGAGGCCTGGCTGCACCATAAGGGTCGAAATAAGCATCATTTTGAATATTGGATTGATTATGAGCAAAAGAGCAAAGGGCTAGCCGGTATGAAGATGCCGCTTCGTTATGTTGTCGAGATGTTTGTGGATCGTATGTGCGCTTGCAAGAACTATTATGGTGAGGCATATACTTGCCGTAGCCCCTGGGAGTACTATGAACGCAATAAGAAGTATTATTTGATGCATCCGGATACCCAGGCACTGCTAGAGGAATTGCTCCTTATGCTTCGCGACGAAGGCGAGGAGAAGACGTTTCGCTATATTCGCACCCGGGTGTTAAAAGGAAAAAGAAAGTATTGATTTAACATTCCAGCAAATGCATGATGTCGTCAGGAACGTTCGTGTCAAAGGTTAGGAATTCCCCTGTGATGGGATGTGGGAAGGTCAGGCTTTTGGCATGAAGGGGCTGACGGGCGATGTGGCGAAAGTCCGGATTATAAATAAAGTCTCCCGGTAAGGGATGACCAAGATACTTCATGTGTACACGAATCTGATGGGTTCTACCTGTTTCTAATACAAGTTTAATCAAACTATAATTTTTACCATACTGTATAACTTCAAAATTGGTTCGGGCACTTTGGCCATTGGCAAAGTCAACCACACGGGTGATGATGGAGTCTTTTTCGCGGGCGATGGGGGCATCCACGGTTCCGAATGCAGGCGGATGTCCGGTAACGCCAGCATAATACACCCGGTGAAATTCACGATTTTTCATGCTTCGGGAAAGGATGGCAGCACTATATGGATTTTTTGCAATAACCGTTAAGCCTGTAGTATCCCGGTCCAGCCGATTCATGCAACGAAACACAAAGGGGGAAGACTCTGTACGGTAATAATAGGCAAGGGCGTTGGCGAGGGTATTGTCGTAATTCTTTATGGAGGGATGAATTGGCATATTCGCTCTTTTGTTAATAACAATAAGATCCTCATCTTCGAATACGATGTCGAGGGGATAGCAGACCGGTAAAATCTGTTCACTGGATGATTCCTCCCGTATAACAACACGTAAGGTATCTCCGGCAAGAAGGGGTTCATAAAGCTTTGCTGGTCTGTTGTTTTTATATACGGCATCTTCCGCGTGTTTTATGGAAGTTAAAATTGGTTTTGAAAAACCTTTTTCTTTTAAAAAATTCCAAATTGTAGTAGAAGCCACAATGGAATAGGTCATGGTTCTGTTCATGGTACTACCTCATAAATAACTATTTATTATAGTGATTGTAACATGGAAAGGCACTTTAGGGAATGTTTTTTCATAAGCTATAAAAAGCAGGTATGGGATCGTGTATGAATACATTTTCAAAACCTCTCGAAAAAGCGGAGGAACAGGAATACATTAAACGAATGAAGAAGGGAGATCTTGAGGCAAGAAATGTTTTGATAGAACGAAATTTACGATTGGTGGCACACATTGCAAAAAAATACCAAAGTCCGGAAGAACCATTGGAAGAATTGATTTCGATTGGGACCTTTGGTTTAATAAAGGCCATTATGACCTATCGTGAGGAGAAGGGAAGTAAGCTTGCAACCTACAGTGCACGCTGTATTGAGAATGAGTTATTTATGTATTTCCGGAGTAAGAAAAAACGTGCCAGAGATGTATCCTTGTATGAGCAGGTAGGAACGGATAAAGAAGGAAATCAATTGCAATTTATGGATATTATTGAGTCTGAGGAGCCGGAGCTTGCAAGTGTGGTTGAAAGAAACGCACTCATACAACAGCTGGAAAAGATAATGCCGGTCATTTTGACAAAGCGTGAGCAATATGTAATTGCCAAACGATATGGTTTATATGCATCAGAGCCGATGACGCAGCAACAGGTGGCAGATACCATGCAAATATCCCGTTCCTATGTGAGCCGGATGGAAAAACACGCGTTGATAAAACTGCGCAATTATTTTTTATCTTAAAAAGACTTTGCAAATATAAAAAAATATGATAGCATAGTTCTATCGCTTTATCTATATGTGGCGTCTTAGGGACGCCCATCTTTTAGAATTATTTCCTGTCCCTAATCGGACAACATTTCGTCGCAAACGTAGGAGATGAAATATGTTAGGAAAAACAACAACGGTCATGCTTTCCGGCATGAAAGGGATGATTACGTACATTGAATGTGATGTGGCAGATGGATTACCGGGATATTATCTGGTAGGATATTTGGCTGCCCAGGTGCGGGAAGGGAAGGATCGCGCATTGGCAGCGTTAAAAAACAGTGGGGTCAAGCTTCCGGCTAAGAAAGTGACCATGAATTTTACCCCTGCCGGAATTCATAAGACAGGCACAGGGTTTGACTTGCCGATGGCGATATCCATAGCCTGTGGGTACGGTCTTTTGCGTACAGAAAAAGTGAACGATATTATTATGATTGGGGAATTGTCCCTAAATGGAAAAATCGAGGGGGTACGTGGTGTATTGCCAATGCTTTTGTGTGCGAAACAAAAAGGATATCGGTATGTGATTTTGCCAAAAGAAAATGAGAAAGAGGCATCCTTAGTAGAGAATATGCAAATTTTGGCAGTTTCATCTTTGCAGGAAGTTCTTTCGATTCTGGGAAATGCAGACATTGACCGTGCTTTTCGTGAAGCAAAAATGGAAGAGGAACTGCAAAAGACACAAACGTATTATATTCCGGATTTTGCACAAATCAAAGGGCAGGCGCTTGTAAAGCGCGCATGTGAGGTGGCGGCCAGTGGACGACATAATCTGCTAATGGTAGGACCACCCGGAAGCGGAAAGACAACCATTGCCAAGGCCATGACCGGCATTATGCCGCCGATGACGAAAGAAGAACAACTGGAAGTGACCTCTTTATACAGCATTAGCGGTCGATTGGACACCTCTTATGAATGGGCTGTAAAACGCCCCTTTCGGATGCCACACCATAAAACGACGCCCAAAGGATTGATTGGTGGGGGTACACCGGTGCAGCCGGGAGAAATCAGTTTGGCAAACCGGGGAATTTTGTTTTTGGATGAGCTGCCTGAATTCAGTCCTCAGACTTTAGAGGCATTACGCCAACCGGTGGAAGAAGGCGTGGTAAAAATTGCGCGCGCAGGAGGAACGTACTGCTTTCCTGCAGATTTTACCCTGGTTGCGGCAATGAATCCTTGCCCTTGCGGATTTTATCCGGATTTTAATCGTTGCCGTTGCACCCATTCTCAAATTCGCCGCTATCTGGGAAAAATCAGTGGACCGTTTCTTGATCGAATGGATATGTGTGTGGAAGTACCGGAGATTTCCTATGGTGATTTGAAGGATGCGGATCTAGAAACCTCGGCGGATATAGCAAAGCGTGTGAAACGAGCGCAAGATATCCAGAAAAAGCGGTTCGAAAAGGATGGAATTTGTTTCAACGGTCAGATGAGAGAACCGCTTATCAGCAAGTATTGCAGCTTAGACGATGCTTTAGATGCGTATATGAAAAAACAGTTTGAGCAAAAAAAGCTTAGTGCAAGAACGTACCATCGTGTTTTGAAAGTGGCGCGTACCATTGCGGATATGAGGGAGCATGAGTGCATTCAAAGAGTGGATTTGGCAGAGGCACTTCTGTATCGGGAGGAGATGCTGACATGGAGTTAATGGGAATGTTTTTGCTTTCTATTATAGAAGGAATAGGTTACAAAAAACAGCAGCAAATTTTGGACAAGTTTAACAATTTTAAAGCATTATCGGAAATGAATGAAAAAAAATTAATGCAGTGCTCACTACTTACGAAAACAGATCGGACGAGATTGCTATGGGCGATGCAACATTTTGACGAAATTGAAGGTTGCTATCATAAAATGAAGGAAGCAGGGATAGGCTATGTTAGTAGAGAACAATGCGCGTATCCGGCACTTTTGAAAAATGGAATTCAACCACCTTGCGGATTGTTTTACAAGGGAAAATTACCACCCAATCATCGCAAAAAAATAGCAATCGTTGGAGCGCGAATGTGTTCCGGCTATGGAAAAACCTATGCAGCTGAAATTGCGAGAGAGGTTGTGAAGGCAGGCGGTGTAATTATTAGCGGAATGGCAAGGGGGGTGGACGGAATTGCGCAAAAAGCAGCCATCGAGGCCGGGGGTGAAACTTATGCGGTGGTTGCATCCGGAGTTGACGTGGTCTATCCGCCGGAACACAGAGGGCTGTATGAGGCAATCTGTCATCATGGAGGTGTCATTAGTGAGTATACACCGGGAACAGAGCCGAGTAAGGGAATGTTTCCACAGCGAAATCGATTAATTAGCGGAATTGCGGATGCGGTCATTATTATTGAAGCCAGAGAGCGGTCCGGATCCTTAATTACCGGAGATTTAGCACTTGAACAGGGAAAAGATATTTATGTATTGCCAGGGCGTTTAGATGACCCGCTAAGTGTGGGGTGCAATCGCTATATTAAACAGGGGGCAGGGATTATCACATCCATTTCCGAATTGTTGGATGAGTTACATTTTTTTGAGAATAATGAAAAAGTTTCTTTACAAGAAACAAAATTAACACTTGAAAAAGAGGATGTGATGGTGTATAGTTGTCTACGTCTTACGCCGAGGAGTGTGGATGAGATTATGAACGAAACAGGACTTCCTTTTTTAGCGGTGGTAGACAGCATCGCAAGACTTTTGGAAGAAAATCTTTGCGAAGAATTAAGTAAGAATCAATTTTGTAGGAGAAGTTAGTTGTGGCTAAGAATTTAGTGATTGTGGAGTCACCGGCGAAGGTGAAGACCATTAAGAAATTTTTAGGAAGTAATTATGAAGTGACTGCATCAAACGGACATGTTCGGGATTTGCCGAAATCGAGTCTTGGTGTGGATATTGAGAACGATTATGAACCGAAATATATTACCATTCGAGGAAAGGGAGAAGTACTAGCAAAGCTTCGTAAGGAAGTGAAGAAAGCGGATAAGATATATCTCGCAACGGACCCTGACCGCGAAGGAGAAGCAATATCGTGGCATTTGTATCATGCTCTTAAGCTTGCTGATAAGACGGTGTATCGAATAAGCTTTAATGAAATTACAAAGCAGGCTGTGAAAGAGTCGTTAAAGCAAGCTCGTAAGATTGATATGAATTTAGTGGATGCGCAGCAGGCACGACGTGTTCTGGACCGAATTGTAGGATACCGCATTAGTCCGCTTTTGTGGATGAAGGTTAAGAGAGGACTTAGTGCCGGACGTGTGCAATCGGTTGCACTTCGCATGATTTGTGACAGGGAAGAAGAAATCAATGCTTTTATTCCACAGGAATATTGGAGTATTGATGTAAAATTGAAATTTGACCGAAAGACCATGGTTGCTAAATTCTCAAATAAAGCGAATAAGGTGGACGAAATTCGCACAAAAGAGGAAGCGGATAAGATCAAGGCGGCGCTTGAACAGGGAAGCTTTGTGGTAGAAGATGTGAAGCATGGAGAACGCGTGAAGAAAGCACCGGTACCGTTCACCACAAGTACCTTGCAGCAGGAAGCTGCAAAAGTGCTTAATTTTTCCACGCAAAAGACCATGAGAATTGCCCAACAGTTGTATGAAGGAATGGATGTAAAGGGGATGGGTACGGTAGGTTTGATTACCTATTTGCGTACGGACTCCACGCGTGTTTCTGATGAGGCACAGCATGCAACAGCGGAATTTGTACAGGAACAGTATGGAACAGAGTTTTTGCCTAGCCGTCCGGGAGAGATAAAGAACAAAGGAAAGGTGCAGGATGCCCATGAAGCGATTCGTCCTTCGGATGTGCGCAGAGTCCCTGCTGCAATCAAGGAATCCCTAAGCAGAGATCAGTTTCGATTGTATCAATTGATTTGGAATCGGTTTGTGGCAAGTCAGATGGCGGATGCCAGATATGACACTGCAAGCTGTAAAATAAAAGCCGGAGATTATGTTCTTTCGGCATCCACTTCTAAGGTGGCTTTTCCGGGATTTATGAATGTATATACGAATGATACCGATGAGAAGGGCGAAGCAAGAAGCCTTGTTTCCGCTTTGGTTCCTGGGGAAGAGCTTTCCTTGGAGGAAGTGGTAACGGAACAACATTTTACCCAACCGTCGCCACATTATACGGAGGCTTCTTTAGTGAAAGCAATGGAAGAAATAGGAATCGGACGCCCAAGTACTTATGCGCCGACCATTTCTACCATTATTGCCAGACGATATATCACCAAAGAAAACAAGAATCTGTACGTAACAGAGCTTGGCGAAGTGGTAAATAGGATTATGAAAGATGCCTTTACCGAAATCGTGGATGAAACCTTTACCGCGGGAATGGAAGAAGAATTGGATAAAGTAGCGGAAGGGGAAATGGATTGGAAAGACATTGTTCGAAAATTCTACCCGGATTTTGAAAAATCTGTGGAGGCAGCGGAACGGGATCTTGAAAAGGTGACAATTGCAGATGAATTGTCAGATGAATTCTGTGAAGTGTGTGGCCGACAGATGGTAATTAAGTATGGCCCCCATGGACGGTTTTTAGCATGTCCGGGATTTCCGGATTGTCGCTTTACAAAGCCGTATCTTGAAAAGCAGGGAATACCTTGTCCGAAGTGTGGAAAGGAAATTGTGCTTCGGAAGACGAAGAAAGGCCGTAAGTTTTTTGGCTGCGAAAATAACCCGGATTGTGATTTTATGTCTTGGCAGAAACCAAGCAAAGATCCGTGTCCAAAGTGTGGTGGATACATGGTAGAAAAGGGGAACAAACTGGTTTGCGCAGATGAAAAATGTGGCTTTATTCAAGAAAAGGGTGTAAAATAATGTAAAAGTTAGTGAATTTTGTTTAAAAAACTTGAATTGTTGAAATTTATATGATATTATGTGTAAGCAATGAATTTATGATAGAAGGAGGTAGTTCGCATGAGTGTGCAGTTACTGGACAAAACACGCAAGATTAATAAGTTGTTGCATAATAACAATTCTTCCAAAGTTGTATTTAACGATATTTGCAGCGTGTTAACGGAAATTCTGGCATCAAATGTTCTTGTTATCAGCAAGAAAGGAAAAGTGTTGGGAACCAGTGTGTGCAAAGGCATCGACGAAATCGGTGAACTCATCGTGGATGAGGTAGGAGGATTTATTGATCCACTATTGAACGAAAGACTGCTTGGCATTTTGTCTACCAAAGAAAATGTGAATCTTGAAACACTGGGATTTGTGTCTCAGAACATCGAATCTTTTCGTGCAATTATAACACCAATTGATATAGCCGGCGAGAGATTGGGAACCTTGTTCCTGTATAAGAAAGATTGCTCTTACGATATCGATGATATTGTTTTAAGCGAGTATGGAACCACAGTTGTGGGACTGGAAATGATGCGTTCCGTGAACGAAGAGAACGCAGAGGAGTCCCGCAAGATTCAGGTTGTGAAATCTGCTGTGTCCACTCTTTCTTTTTCAGAGTTAGAGGCAATTATTCATATTTTTGATGAGTTAGAAGGAAATGAAGGCATTCTTGTGGCAAGTAAGATTGCTGACCGCGTGGGTATCACCCGTTCCGTAATTGTTAATGCGCTTCGCAAATTTGAAAGTGCAGGTGTAATTGAATCCAGATCTTCCGGAATGAAGGGAACTTATATCAAAGTGTTGAATGATTATATCTTTGAAGAATTAGAAGGAATCAAGAAACAGAATTTATAGGAAGAATGAAGAAGAGCGAGGACTATAAGACCAGGGTCTTGTATCCCTCGTTCTTTTTTTACGCGGAAAAGGACGTTAACAAAAAATTCACCGTCTTTTTGGGGTCTGTTCGACAGGAATATACAAGATATTGTAAAAAAAGACAAAAAACCCCTTGTGTTTTTTTTTATATCCTTTATAATAAAAACAGAGTGATATACCTATTTATGGAGGTAACGAATATGATTAATAGTGGTATTTATGATTATATTAATGTGTTGGATAAAGCAGCAGATGCCAGTTATTTAAGAAATCAGGCGATTGCACATAATATTGCCAACGATGATACCCCGGGGTATAAGCGAGTTGACGTTGATTTTCAGACTGTTTTGGCACACGAGATAGGGCGTTCAAAGTACATCAGTCTGGATGAGAAGATGAAAGGCGTGAATCTTTCGCATCTGAATGTGAAGGTGGAGAAAGATATGGGGGCATTTCCATTTTCTTATCGAATCGATGGTAATAATGTGGACATCGATAATGAAAACGTGGAACTTGCATCGAATCAGATAGTTTATCAGGGATTGACCGACAGTATGGGACAGGAATTTAATCGAATTAAGCAGGCAATGAGCTAAGGAGGAAGGATATGTCAGTTTTTCAAGCATTTAATATTAATGCGTCCGGTTTGACTGCTCAGCGTTTTCGTACAGATATCATTGCAGAGAATATTGCAAATGTAAAGACAACGAGAACACAGGATGGAACACCCTACAGACGACAGGTCGTCACCTTTAAAGAAAGAAATATTACAGAATTTAGTCATGTGCTTCAGGGAACCAGAGAAGCAGCCATTGGAAATGGTGTGAAGGTTGACCGTTTAGCCACTGACTATGAAAGTGATTTTATCATGGCATATGACCCGTCTCATCCGGATGCGGATGAGAATGGTTATGTATCTTATCCAAATGTCAATATTGTAACCGAAATGACCGATTTGATTGATGCCAGTCGTTCCTATGAGGCAAATGCAACGGCTTTTGAAGCAAGCAAGAGCATGATGACCACAGGATTGAACATGGGCAAAGGCTAAGGAGGAAATGTAAATGGATGTGATGAATTCAGTTAGTAGCATTTCCAATGTCTATGACAATATGGATGCCTTTTCGAAGACCCGGGAATCATCGAATCAGGAGAACGGTTTTCAGAAAGTTTTTCAGTCGGCGTTAGATATGCTAAATGAAACCAGCGATTTGCAAAACAAGGCAGAATCCGCAGAGATTCAATTTGCCTTAGGACTTTCTAATAATACTCACGACTTACAGGTTGCGCAGCAGAAGGCCAACATTGCATTGCAGTATACTGTGGCGGTGCGTGATAAGGTGATTGATGCGTATAAAGAGATTATGAATATGTCGTTATAATTTAGGATCGGCATGGGGATTGGAAAGAGAATAGGCAGGAGATAGCATGAATAACATTCAGGAAAAAATTAAAGAGATAATAAACCGCGTGATTGCGTGGTGGAAACGGTTTACCACGAAGCAGAAGATTTTACTTGGTGGATTGGTTTCTGCAGTTGTCATTGCATTAGTTATTCTCGCAATGGTCATGACGAAACCTACGTACTTAACCCTTGTTATTGCGGATAGTACGAAGGAAGCCGCTTCAATTAAGGAGATTTTAGATTCAGATTCGTCCATTGATTATAAGATTATGGACGATGACCTTACCTTTAAGGTAAACAAGAAAAGTGAAACAGCTGCAAAGTATTTGCTTGGTACCAACAAGATCAAGAGTGAAGATTATACGATTGATGATGTGGTGGATGGAAGCTTTAGCCAGACAGAAGCAGATAAGACCAAGAAATATCAGATTTTCTTAGAGAAACAGTTGGAAGAAGATTTGTCGGCAATGGAAAACATTGAGTCGGCAAAGGTGAATTTGTCCATTCCGGTGGATGATGGAACCATTCTTTCTCGTAATGAGTTCACCTATGCTTCGGTTGCGCTGTCCTTGAAAAAGGATTTGGCGGATGGCCAGGCGGAAGGACTGGCAAAATTCATTGCGACGGCAGTAGGAGATGATTCTACAGAGCCGATTACTATTCTTGACAGCGAAGCCAATGTTTTGTTTGCCGGTGGCGACGAGAATTCGGATGCCGGTGTAACTTCAAAACAACAGGGACTTGAGAAGAGCAAAGAGAATAGCATGAAGAATAACATTCGTAGCGTATTGTTAGGTACGAATGCTTATGATAATGTGGAGATTGGTTTGAAGTTGGTAATGGATTTTACCAATAAGAAAACAAAGGATACACAGTACTCTGTTGCGGATGGTCGTGATGAGGGATATATTACCTCAGAGAGCAATTACGAAAATGAAACAAAGGGAGGAACCTCCGGTATCCCGGGAGTTTCATCAAATGATTCGGATACCCCGTCTTATGTGGTGGATCCAAATGGAACCAGTAGTTCTACAACAACAGATAGCAGCATTAACCGTGCGTTGAATAAGACAGAAACAGAGACGATTGATCGTGGCGGCACGGTCAATTATGATGACAGTAAAGTAGCGGTTACGGCCATTACTTATAAGTATTATAACGAGGATGCGTTGAAGAAGGCCGGTGAATTAAAGGATAAGACCTTTGATGAATACGTTGCAGAACATAGCGAAAGAACGCAGTTGGAAGTACCGGAAGAGTATGTTGCACTTGTTGCAGATGCGTCCGGCATTTCGGAGGCGAATATTCAGATGATGGCATTTGAAGTTCCTTATTTTGAGTATTCGAGCGGAAGCGGAAGAACTGTGGCAGATTATATTGAGATTGCATTGGCAGTTTTGATTTTTGCTTTACTTGGTTATGTTGTATTTCGGAGCACCAGACCGGACAAAGTGGAGGAAGAAGAACCGGAACTTTCGGTGGAATCTTTGCTTGAATCTACCAAATTAGAGGAAAAATTAGAGGATATCGGTTATACAGAAAAATCCGAGACGAGAATTCTGATTGAAAAATTTGTGGATGAGAAGCCGGAAGCGGCAGCATCTTTACTTAGAAACTGGCTTGAAGAGGAGTGGGAGTAAACCATGGCTAACAATGAATTGTCAGGCGTACAGAAAGCGGCGATTTTGCTGATTTCCTTAGGTCCTGAGAAATCAGCACAGCTTTTTAAACATTTGAAGGAAGAAGAAATAGAGACATTGACGCTTGAAATAGCCAATACCCGTAGTGTTTCACCACAGGAAAAGGAAGACGTGTTGAATGAGTTCTATCAGGTCTGTCTTGCGCAGCAGTATATCGCCGAAGGTGGTATTGGTTATGCACGAGATCTGTTGGAGAAAGCACTTGGTAACGATGAGGCACAGGCAGTTATCTCCAGATTAACTGCATCCTTGCAGGTTCGTCCGTTTGAATTTGTTCGAAAGGCGGATCCGTCACAGGTACTTAACTTTATTCAGGATGAGCATCCACAGACGGTGGCTATGATTTTGTCCTATTTGTCGCCGAATCAAAGTTCTATGATTCTTAGTGCACTAAGTCCGGACAAGCAGGCGGATGTTGCGAAGCGTATTGCGATGATGGATCGTACAAGCCCGGATATAATCAAGGAAGTAGAGTCTGTGTTGGAGCGTAAATTAGCATCCTTGATTAATCAGGATTACACCATTGTTGGTGGAGTTGATGCAATCGTTAACATCTTGAATACCGTTGATCGTGGAACAGAGAAACACATTATGGAAACCTTGGAAATTGAAGAGCCGGAACTTGCGGATGAAATCCGTAAGAAGATGTTCGTATTTGAGGATATTCTTCTTTTGGACGACCGAGCAATTCAGCGTGTCCTTCGTGATGTAGATAACAAGGAGCTTGGTGTAGCTTTGAAGGTTGCTAACGACGAAGTAAAAGGTGTTGTATTCAAGAACTTATCAAAACGTTTGGCGGCCATGATTCAGGAAGATATGGAATTCATGGGTCCGGTACGTATGAAAGATGTGGAGGAAGCACAGCAGAAGATCGTTGGTATTATTCGTAAACTGGAAGACAGCGGTGAGATTGTAATCTCCCGTGGTGGAGGTGACGAGATCATTGCGTAATCTTGTAAAACAAAGAAATATTGTAAATAATTCCGGTGAGTCACGTGTGATTGATTCTAACGTGAAGATGGAAGAAATACTTAACAAATTCAACAATCCTGAGGGTTTTTCCCCGGGATTGTTTGCTACAGAGATGTCGGAAGACGAACATTCGGAAGAAGCAGATATAGAGGAGAATCCGGGACTGGATGCTCTTGTGACCGATTATCCGGAGGGAGAGTCTTATGAGGTTTTAAGTGAGGAAGTGCCGGAGGTTCCGGAGGAAACGATGGAATCCATTATGGAGCAGAAAGAAACAATTTTGGCGGAAGCAAGGGAGCAGGCACTGGCAGAAGCGGAAGAAATTAAGAATCGAGCATATCAGGAAGCTATTGCAGAGGCGGAAGAGGACATTGCCCGCAGACGACAGGCGATTGATGACGAAATTAATAACGAGAAGCAGATGCTGCAACTTGCATATGAGCGCAAAATTGAGGAATTAGAACCGGGAATGGTAGATACGTTTTTGGATGTGTTTCATAAGGTGTTACATGTGGAAATTTCGGACTATCGGGATATTATGATGGCCATGATCAAAGATACCTTACTTGAAACAGATAACCCGAAGGAATTAGCCATTCAAGTTGGTGAGGAAACGTATGACCGGGTGAAGGAATCCTTACCGGAGTTGAAGGAATTGCTTGGTGAGGACGTAAAACTCGAAATTTTAAAGAACAGCCAATTGGGTGCAACGGAATGTAAGATTGAAACCGATTTTGGCATCTATGACTGTGGATTTGATGAACAGTTGCGAAATCTAAGTAATCGTATGCGATTATTAAGTCAATGGACGAAGAAGGAGTAGCATCGTTGGATTTTACAAAGTATGAAGAATTAAAACAACAGAAATTTTTCTCTCATCTTGGAAAAGTGGTGAAGATTGTAGGTTTGACGATCGAATCCATAGGACCGGAAGCTAAATTAAGTGATTTGTGTTACATACGAACAGGCGGCGAAGACGACGAGCCCATTGCGTGTGAGGTAGTGGGATTCCGTGAGAACCGCCTTATTCTTATGCCGTTTGATTCCACAGAGGGAATTGGTGTGGGTTGCCAGGTTGAGAATACAGGACATCCATTGCAGGTTCAGGTTAGCGATTCCCTGTTGGGACATACATTGGATGGAATCGGGCGTCCGACGGATACCAATGAACCCATCTATGGCGTTCCTATGCCGGTGGAAGCAATGCCACCGGATCCTATGAAACGAAAAATTATTGATGAAGTCTTACAACTGGGGGTCAAGGCGGTAGACGGGCTTATTACCGTCGGCAAAGGCCAGCGTATTGGTATTTTTGCCGGTTCCGGTGTGGGAAAAAGTACGTTACTTGGTATGTTTGCGCGAAATACCAAAGCGGATATTAATGTCATTGCACTTATCGGAGAGCGAGGCCGTGAGGTTAGAGAGTTTATTGAACGAGATTTGGGACCGGAAGGTATGGCACGTTCCGTTGTGGTTGTGGCAACCAGTGATAAACCTGCATTGATTCGTAATAAAGCAGCCAAGACAGCGACTGCTATCGCAGAATTTTTCCGGGCACAGGGAAAAGACGTGCTGTTGATGATGGACTCTATGACGCGTTTTTCTATGGCGCAGCGAGAAATTGGTTTGGCAAGTGGTGAACCACCTGTAACAAGGGGATACCCACCAAGTGTATATTCCGAGATGCCGAAATTGCTTGAACGGGCCGGCACGTCGGATGTGGGGTCAATTACTGGTTTGTATACGGTATTGGTAGATGGTGATGATTTTAATGAACCAATTACGGATACCGCCCGTGGTATTTTGGACGGGCATATTGTTCTTAATCGTAAATTGGCGCAGAAGAACCAGTACCCGGCTATTGATATTTTGGCAAGTATATCCCGTGTTATGAGTTCCATTGTCGGACCGGAACAAAAAAAGGCGGCAGGACAATTTAAAAACACATTATCCACGTATAATGATGCAGAGGACTTAATTAATATCGGAGCTTATAAACGTGGGTCGAATCCTAATATTGACTATTCCATTGATAAAATTGGGCAAATTCTTGATTTCATCAAGCAAGGAACCCATGATCAATATGAATTTGAAGAAGAAGTTGAGATGTTAAAGGCTATTTTTGCAGATGCAGAGTGAGGAGGATGTGAATGAAGAAATTTGTTTATCCCATGCAAAGTATTTTGAATCTGCAATATAAAATAGAAGACCAGCAAAAGGCGCAATTCCGTGAGGCAAATAATAAATTGCAAGAGGAGCAGGAGATTTTGGAACGCTTGATTTTGCAACAGAATACCTATGAAAATGACTTAAAGGAATTGATGAGTGGTGTGCTGGATATTCCGGGGGTTCGAAGCAAGAAACATGAAATTGATGTTATGAAATCCCGGGTTCGAAGCCAGATGTTTCAAGTACATATGGCGGAAAAAAATGTGGAAGCGGCGCGTATCCGTTTGACACAGGCGATGATCGACCGGAAGACACAGGAACGCATGAAAGAGAAAGCGTTTGATGTCTATAAGGTGGAACTTGCTCAGGAGGAATCCAAAGAAATTGACCAGTTGGTTAGTTACAAACATTCTGTATAAGGCGGTGAAAGTATGGCAGACATGATACCAGAAGATGATGAAAAAGAGTTAGACCCGAAGGAATTAAAGAAAGCTGAAAAAGCACGAAAAAAAGAGGAAAAAGCGCTGAAAAAGAAAGAAAAGAAAGAAGCAAAAGAGGCCGCAGAGGGAGAAGCTGAAGAACAACCGGAATCAGTGGGTGGCAAAATCGTAATTGTTTTTGTTACAATTTTGATTGTGGCAATTTGGCTTGGTATTTTTGCGCTATTGATTAAATGGGACGTAGGAGGATTTGGCTCCTCAGTATTGTATCCTGTTTTGAAAGATGTTCCTTATGTAAACAAGATTTTACCGGAAGTTAAGGACGAGGCGAAAGAGGATGACCCATACGGCTATGCGTCGGTGGATGAAGCCGTAGAGCAGATTAAGAAATTGGAAAAACAGCTTGAAAAGGCAAAGAAATCTTCCGGAAACAGCAATGAAACCATTTCGGATTTGAAGGACGAAGTTGCCAGACTGCAGGTTTTCGAAAAACAACAGGCAGATTTTGAAAAGCAAAAGTCAAAATTCTATGAAGAGGTTGTTTTTGGGGATTCTGCACCCGATATAAAGGAATATAAGGCATACTATGAGTCCATCGATCCGGAAAATGCAGAGCAGCTTTATAAACAGGTTATTAGTCAGATTCAGAAAGATGAAGACGTGGCGGATTATGTGAAAGCGTATTCCGATATGAAACCGGCTGCTGCTGCGGGCATTATGGAGAATATGACAGACAATCTGCCACTTTGTGCGAAGATTCTTAAGAACATGAAGGCAGGTGCAAGAGGTGATATTCTGGCAGCTATGAATGCAGAGGTGGCGGCTAAGCTTACCAAACTCATGGAGCCTTAGAATATAAAGTATTACAATTGAATAAGGAAAGGAGGACGAGGAATGACCGATTCGAAAATCCAATTTTTTACATCGCTCATCGGGAATGTGAATAAGACCGACATTGCTACCAGCGCAAGCGAGGCAGTGGGTGCGGCGTTACCGGAATTCGGTCGTGTGTTGACGAGTGCTGGAACCAGTTATCGCAATAGGAAAGAGAATGGCGAAGAAGCCGTAGCTTTTCCGCAGTTTGCAAAACATGGTGTGGAGCGAAACGTAGGTCTGCGTAATCAAACGACGACAACAACGTCCCATGCAGCAAAGGCAAAGTTCAATCAGAAACTGGAAAATGCGAAGAACAAAGCGGAGGCGTTACCGTCAAACATTGATGAAGTAATGGCATCAGTGAACGCGGCAATTAGCAATACGATTTGTGAGGAGCTAAATATCCAGCCGGAGGACTTGGAAAATGCGTTGATGCATCTTGGACTGAATATGACGGATTTACTTGAACCATCGAACGTGGCAAAACTTTTTGTCTACTTTAAGCCGGAGATGTCTGTGACGGATGTACTTACGGATGCTGATTTCATGAACCTGATGGATGCGATAAGGGAAAACACACAGGTTATTCTAGAAGAGTTTGGGATGGAGAGAACCGGGTTTGACGATCTGTTACGAAATGTAGCAGAGAAACAACCGGAATTATTATTCCCACTGAAAGAATTAGCAACCGAAAAACAGACATCGGTAACGATGGAAGAACCGGTAGAAATGTTGTTCCAGACGGAAGAAGGAACTGTTGTTAAGGAAGTAAATCAACCTGAGCAGGAGCAGATTGATGTTGCCAATGCGGATCAGAAGGTTACGATGGCACAAACAGAACAGATGGTTGATGAAGAAACCATCGAGACACCGATGGTGCAGGTAGCGACTGAAAAAACAGTACAACCACAGCAAAATGCTGAGGAATTGACAGAAGTTGCTTCGGAACCGGAAGTGATGGCGGAAGAGAAAGTGCAAGTTGTCAATGTTATGGAGGAACAATCCACAGACTCTGAGGGGGAACCGTCCACGGAGGATGACCGGTTAGCAAAACTTTTTGAAAAGAAACCGGAAAAAGAAAGCGGTTTGGAACATAAGCCGATGGAACATCCGCAGACAGAGACGATTCGCGTTAATACGCAAACCATTACGACTCCGGAAGGTACCACAGTAACAGAACAAAGTGTTCGTGTGGTTGATTTACAGAATCTGGTTACAGAAGTGACCAATTACATTCGGATGCAGTCTACAGGAACTGAACTTTCGTCTATTGAAATGCAGTTAACACCTGCAAATCTTGGGAAAGTGCTTGTGGAGGTTGTTTCTAATCAGGGTGAAATTACTGCAAGGATAGCAACGCAGACAGAGGCAGCAAAAGAAGCGATGGAAGCAAACCTGGTTCAGTTAAAGGACAACCTTGAGTCTCAAGGCATTAAGGTTAATGCGGTTGAGGTTACCGTGGAAACACATAGTTTTGAGCAAAATCTGCAGGAAGACGGAAGCAAGGAACAGCAACAGCTTCAAAGAGAAATGCAGAAACAGAATCGACGTATGAATCTGAATCTAAACGAAATGACCTTAGACGATTTAGAAGGTCTTATGAGTGAAGAGGACATGGTTGTTGCGAAGATTATGAAAGACAATGGTAATACGCTTAATATCGGCGTATAGAAAGGAGAAAGGCTATGGCAATTACCGCAATTGTTGATCAGGGTAAAATTGTTAATAACGGTGTTAAGGATAGTGAAAAACAGGAAATTAAGAAAAGCACCAATGGCGGCGTTGACCAGGATATGTTTTTGCAGTTGCTGGTTGCAGAAATGAAATTTCAGGATCCGCTGGAACCAACATCGAATACCGAGTGGATTTCCCAGTATGCAACCTTTACGCAGATTGAGCAGGGTACTGCAATGCAGACCAGTATGCAGCAGATGGAAGCTTCGCAGCTTGTTGGTAAGCAGGTAATTATGAAGAGTACCAATAGCATTACCGGAGAGACCAATTACTTTAGCGGCATGGTTGATTATATGTATGTTGAAAATGGAAAAACTTATTTATCCGTTGACAACGAGCTATATAATATTGAAGATCTTGATACGGTTGTGGATCCGGCTTATATGGATGCCGTACAAAAGGGAAAAGATTTTGAAGCATTGTTAGACAAGATGCCACCGGTAAAATCCCTTGATTACTTTAAGGATGCAGAACTTGTTACGTCGCTTAGAAAATTCTACGATGATTTATCTGAGTACGAAAAAGGTTTCATAAAAGAAGATTTAGTGAACATTATGAAAGCATATGAAACCAGACTTAAGGAAATCGAACCGGAACCCGATACAAATAGTGACGGCGAGACGAGTGATGAATCACAACAAACAACAGAAAATACAAATCAAACCGGTAGTACCGAAAACGGAAGTTCGGATACGCCGTAAAGGAGCGAATTATGGGTATTGATAAAATTAAAAACCAATTTGCCTCCATTGAACAGGTAACTGATCAATACCTGAATCAGCAATCCAAAGTGGGAAAGGCCACTCAGACATTTAATGGATTATCTTTTGAAGAGATTTTAAAGCAAAAAACCAATCCTTCGAATGAATTGAAGTTTTCAAAACATGCTGAGAACCGGCTAAGTGATCGGAATATCACATTATCCCAAGAGCAATTAACACGCTTGCATTCAGGCGCAATGAAGGCATCGGAGAAAGGAATCAAAGAGTCTTTAGTTATGGTAGATTCCCTGGCTTTTATCGTAAATGTACCAAACAATACGGTAATTACAGCAATGGATTCTACAGATTCCAAAGAAAATGTTTATACAAATATTGATGGAGCAGTCATTATGTAGCTGGACCTTACAAGGAAGTTATGTTTCTTCTGACTGACTGATGAGGAAACGGACTTGCTCCATCCGTAAGGAGGAAATGACCTATGATGAGATCATTATATTCTGGTGTTGCAGGTTTAAAAACACACCAGACAAAGATGGATGTTATTGGTAATAACATCGCAAACGTTAATACCGTAGCATTTAAATCAACATCTGTAACCTTCAATGAAATTTATTACCAGACCACCCAGAGTGCCAGTGGCCCAAGTGCTTCTACCGGCGTTGGTGGTGTGAACGCTAAACAGATTGGTCTTGGTGTTGCCATGGCATCTACAATGACCAATATTAAACAGCAGGGTGCTACCCAGACAACCGGTGGCGCATTTGATATCAAAATCAACGGTAACAGTTTCTTCGTAGTAAACGATGGAACCAAGAATCTTTTCACAAGAGCAGGTTCTTTCTACGTAGATGCAGCCGGAAACCTTGCTATGACCTCCACCGGTTACAATGTAATGGGTTGGCAGGTTGATAAAGAAACCGGAATTATTAAGAAAGATACCGTATCCGCCCTTCGTGTAATGCAGGCAAGTAATATGACATCTGCACCGGAAGCTACCACGAAAGCAGTTGCAACGGGAGTGCTTGATGCCAACGCAAAAGCAACGAAGACAGATGCCGGATATATCATGAACCTGAACTTCTTTGATGCATTGGGTTATCAGTATACAGCGAAGTTTAAAGTGCAGGATACAGATACCAAAGGTACATATAAAGTGGCATTAACGGATGTTCTTGACAGCAATTCTCAGACGGTAATTACCGGAAACGTTACAACCGGTGATTTGTTTGGTGTGGCTGATCCAAATGCGATGGATCAGGGAGCATTATTGGCCGGACGTGATTTCCATGGTCCAGCAATTGAAAAAGATGCTACCTCCGGCGAGTTGAAGTTTACTGATGGACAGGCAGACGCAGTATACAAAGAATTTTTTAATACTTTGTATAATGACACCACTCAGACTGCAGCACCTGGTGAGATTAAAGTGATTGGAGATGATGGCAACGAAGTAGCGGACAAGGTTGTACTTCCATTCTTCATTACGAACCAGTCTAACGGAAAAATGGTAGATAGTGGTTATTATTATGCAGATGCAGATGGTAAGCTGTATGTAGGTATTCCGGAAAAAGATGATACCGGTGCGGTTACCAAGATGACCTATGTTGCGCTTGGATGCAAATCAGATGAGTATGAGCAGAATGTAAGTTCTGAAAAACTCAGATTGAGACAGCTGCTTCAGAATAATTTTGCGGGAATTGATAGCAATATCTTCATTGATGGAAATTCCAGGGTAAGTAATAAAACATCTTATTATGATGAATTGACATTATCAAATGGATATAAGTTTACTTCCGTATCACCATATCGTTTGGTTCAGACGGGAGATGCAGCTCCTTATAAATATACCATAATGGAAGGCGAGAGTGTATATAAAGACGATTTGGAATTAAAAGATTTGGGTAACTATTTTAAAGATCCGAAATTTTTCAAAACAAATGCGCCGGATACAGACTCCATCACAAAGGCATTTGAAGACATCGTTACTGGAAGCGTTACATTGGATAAGTTTGAAAAAGATTTGAAAGAAGTGTATACCCTTGGTATTAAGGGAACGTCCTATTATAATCAATTGAAATTTAATCCGGATGATGGTAAGTTTGTAAGTATTGGTAATGCTGACACGGTTAGTTTGGCATTGAAGAATCTGGGCGGAAATTTCGAAAATATTGATATCGATTTTACCCAGGTTACCAATTACAACAATAAAGGATCGTCTACCATGGGTCTTGAAAAAGGAGACATTAATACAGACCATACCGGTAAGAAATTGGGTTCCATGACAGGTATTTCCATTGACAAGGAAGGTATGATTTTCGGTTCTTACGATAACGGTAATACCGTGCTTTTGGGACAGATTGCAGTTGCAAACTTTGCAAACGCATCCGGTCTTGAAAAAGTCGGAGAGAACTGCTATGATACAACCTTGAACTCAGGTGAATTCGATGGTATTGGTGTAGAAGTCAGCGCCGATGGTGGTTCTATGACAACCGGTGCACTTGAAATGAGTAACGTTGACCTTAGTAATGAGTTTACCGATATGATTACCACCCAGCGTGGATTCCAGGCAAACTCCAGAATTATTACCACTTCCGATACATTATTGGAAGAATTGATTAACTTGAAGAGATAAGGAAACCTATGATAAAGAAAAAGGCTGTCGCGTTAAAGCGGCGGCCTTTTTCGTAGCTGTGGCTGTGGTTGGGCGTAGGAACTCATGCATTATAAAAAGTGTGAAAAAATTTTTAAATTAACATGCGAATTCTGTGTTTTCTCAATATTTTAAACAATTCTATGGTATTATTTATACATGAGATTCTAATCTAAACCGAAGGAGGAGCATTGGGATGGCAAAAGAAAAAAAAGAGAAAAAATTGAAACAGCCAAGACAAACAAAAAGAACAATAGCAGGGAAACTTCTTATGATCATAATCCCGATGATTACGGTTGCAACTTTGTTTATTGTAATTTTTTTGTCTAATCGCGCAAAGGGAATTATCGTTGATTTATCGCAACGTAGTCTGCTTTATGAAACAAAAGCAAATGCGAATGCATTTGGAGCGGATATTCGAACATTTTTAGGACAGTTGGATGCAACGGTAACGACATTGGAAACACATAAGTTTGATTCAAATGAAGAAATTTTGGCATTTTTGACGGAAAAATCAACGAAGTTTTCCAAAGATGCTCCAAACGGAATTTATTTGGCGCTAGATGATGGCTCTTGGATAGATCCAAGTGGATGGGTGCCGGGAGATGATTACGTAGCTGCTGATAGACCTTGGTATCAGGAAGGATTAAAGCATGATACGTTTGCACTTGGAAAACCATATATGGATTCTGTAACAGAGAGCCTGGTTGTGCCTGTTGTAAGAAAAATCACATTGGCAGATGGACGTAGTGGTGTAGCGGCTTCTGATATGAGTCTTGCAAGTATTATGGAAACACTGAACGGATTAAAGCCAATGGGTAACGGTGGTACAATGCTACTTGATGGTTCAACGATTATTTCGTTCTTTGACCCGTCTTTCAATGGAACAGATGTATCGGAACATAGCGATAATACGTTTTTGCAGAAGGTTGCAAAGGAGTGTCAGACACCGGATCGCGTTGTTGAAGTAAAAGACAATGGTTCTTATTATCTTGGTATTGGAAGTGTGCCTGGAACGAATTGGGCTTTGGTTTCTTCCATTGCCACGAACTCTGTATTGTCGAGCTTAAATAAGTTCCAATACATTTGCTGGGGAATTGCTATTGCGGTTGTTTTAGCGATTGGAGCAGTATTAATTATTCTTATTAGCAAAATTGTTACACAGCCGGTTAAAAAACTTACGAACGACCTTGTCCGTATTACAGATAATGACTTTACGGTAGAAGTAGATGATCGAGGAAATGATGAAATTGGTTTGATGAATAAAAATATGAAAAAATTCATCGAGCATATGCGTAGTACCCTTACTGGTATGCGGACGGAAACAAATCAGCTGTCAGATGAAGCTGATAACAGCCGCAGTTCTTCTGAACACATGAATATGCAGGCAAGAGAACAGTCTGATTCCATGGGACAGATTCGTGGAGCTATGGATGGTATGACAGGAGCAGTAAGTGAGCTCGCGAACAATGCTACGGAACTTGCAGGAATGGTTTCAGATTTGACACGTGAGGGAAGCGAAGCGGATAAAACCATGAAGCTTCTTGTTGAGAAGGCAGGAGAAGGACAGCGTGATATGAAACTTGTTACATCCAGTATGGAGTCTATTTCTTCCGCAATGAAGGATATGAACGATGTAGTAAGTACCGTAGAAGAAAGTGCAAAACAGATTAATGGTATTGTAGAGATGATTAACTCCATTGCTGGACAGACGAACTTGTTGTCATTAAATGCTTCGATTGAGGCGGCAAGAGCAGGCGAGGCAGGTAGAGGATTTGCAGTAGTTGCTACAGAAATTGGATCCCTTGCAAATGATTCTGCAGAAGCCAGCCGTGAAATTAGTGCCATTATTAATGATATCATTGGACAGATTACCAATCTTGCGCAAAAATCCGCTGCCAGCGTAGAAGAAATTGAGAAGAGCTCTGAATCGGTTACAACGGCAGAATCTACCTTTGTGGAAATCTTTAAGAACTTAGATATTACCGGAGAATCTATGAAGCGAATGATTGAAATGATGAGTGAAATTGATGATATCGCAAGCAGCGTAGCAGCAATCTCCGAGGAGCAATCTGCAAGCTCGCAAGAAGTTACGGCAACCGTTGAAAGCCTTGCGATTAGTGCTGGTGAAGTTGCAGAGGAAAGCCAAAATGTTACAACAAGTGCAAATACTGTTTCACAATCTGCAGAAACCATCAATAACTTCGTTTCAACATTTAAATTGGATTAGTTGGAATGTATTTTTTAAACAATTAAGACAAAATATTAAAATTTGGTGTATCTTGTATTTGGACATGGAATCTTTCAACAACATGTGGTATAATACAAGCAGATCTTGTAAAACAGCGTAGACAAGAACATCAAAATTTGGTAGAATAAACACAGTTAGAGTGTAAAAGCAAAGGAATGGTACTAGTATGGATATAGCTTCTATAGTTGGTATGGGTTTAGGCTTGGTTATGGTTATCTTCGGTATTGTGTCCGGAGATCAGGGATTTGCAGCTCTTGGTAACTTTGTCGATATCCCATCGGTAATTATCACAATTGGTGGTTCCGTTGCCGGCGTTATTGGTTGTAATGCCATGCCGGATGTAATAAGCGGATTTAAAGGTATTACATTAATTTTTAAGGGTTCTAAAGAGGATGCCGGTGCGGTTATCAAATCAATTATTGATTTGTCTAATGTGGCTCGTAAAGAGGGGCTTTTAGCGTTAGATGAAGCTTCCAACGGAATCGAAGACCCGTTCCTTCGTAAAGGCGTTATGCTGGTAGTCGATGGTACAGATCCAGAGCTTGTACGTGGTATTTTGGAAACTGATTTGGTCTGCGTAGAGGAACGACATAAGAAGGTAATTGCTCTTTGGGAGAAATGGGCAGAACTTGGACCTGCATGGGGAATGATTGGTACCCTGATTGGTTTAGTTAACATGTTAAAGATGCTTGATGACCCATCTGCGATTGGACCGAATATGGCGGTTGCGCTATTGACTACCTTATATGGTTCATTGATTGCGAACTGGCTATGTAACCCGACAGCGTCAAAGCTGAAGGTTAAGAACGCAGAAGAGATTATGATGAAAGAAGTTACCGTCGAAGGACTTTTGTCAATACAAGCCGGTGAGAACCCGCGTGTTATTGAAGAAAAACTGAAATCCTTCTTATCACCGAAGTTAAGAGAATCATTGAACAGTGATGGAGGTGGCGAATAATGGCGAAAGGCAAACAGGAAGAGGCACCAGCTGGAGCACCGGCGTGGATGGCGACTTTCTCTGACTTGATGAACTTGCTTCTCTGCTTCTTCGTGTTGCTGTTCTCTATGTCCAGTACGGATGTGGCGAAGTTTAATGAGGTGGTCGCTTCTTTGCAAAGTGCTTTTTCAATCCTCCCGGCTGGAGGTCAATCCATTGGTGAAGGAACCATGGTTGGTAGCGGCATCAGTCAGTTGCCGGAACTTGATGTGTATTTCAATGAAGCGATGCATCAGAACAGTCAGGAAGGTGAAGACGAAGATGATGAGCAGCAAGGTGGCGTAGATAAAGTACTTGAAGATATGAAAGAGGCCGGAAACAGTGAGTCTGAGAAGATGGCCGAGGAGATTGAGAAGAAGCTTGATGAAGCAGGAATCGCGAAACAGGTGAATGTAGAATTTAATGAGCAGTATGTTTTACTGACATTAAATGGAGGTATTCTTTTCAAATCCGGACAGGCTGATCTTCAGGATGAAGCAAAGCCGATAGTAAAGAAAATTGCGAAGATTATTGCTCAATATCGAGAGAATATTATTGAAATAGAAGGACATACCGATAATGTTCCGATTCACAGCAGTAAGTTCGCTAACAATAATGTATTGTCAACCTTCCGAGCGTTATCGGTTACCGACTATATTAAGCGGGTATCCAACGTGAATCCGGGATTGTTAAAGTTCTCTGGTAGAGGTTCTTATGTGCCGGTTGCAAAGAATACGACAGCTGCCGGACGTGCTAAGAACCGCCGTGTGGAGGTTAAAGTTTATAATAGTTTATACTCAAAGAATTAGCAAAGGGGACATGATAACATGAAGAAGAATCTTATGTCAGTACTTATTTTTGCCTTGGTTTTAGTAAACTTGGCGTTTACTGCAGTGATGACGTTTTCAATTTTACCAGCAACAAAGAATGCAAATCAGTTGATTGAAGATGTTGCAAAGGCAATTAAATTGGAGTTGAATGCAGGCAAGAATACCGGTGTTCAGAACGTTTCCATGGCAGATTTGGAGACCTATTCTGTAAACGCCGGAGAAACCATTAACATCCTTTTAAAGAAAGGAAGTGATGGAAAAGATCACTATGCAGTTGTTTCAGCGTATCTTTCTTTGAATTCTAAATCAGAAGAATTTGATACTTACAAAGGAACCATTGATCAGAAAGATCAGATTATTCGTGAAGCGATTACCAGAGCGGTTGGTGCTCGCACAAAGGATGAGATGAGTGATCAGGACGTGCAGGCAGAGGTTAGAGAAGAGATTTTGGAAGAGTTGCAGGCTGTATACAATTCTGATTGGATTGTAGATGTTGGTTTTGCATCCTTCTTATTACAGTAATTGAGAAAGACTTTTTCTTAAAATGGTAGAGCAGTTTAGAGTGAATGGTGGTGAGAGAACATGGGAGAAGTTTTATCTCAAAACGAGATAGACAGTTTGCTGCAAGCGTTATCGAGTGGTGAACTGGATGTTGAAGAGATGAAAGATACTGGCGAGAAACAGGCAAAGAATTATGATTTTGCCAGACCTGCCAAGTTCTCCAAAGAGCATTTAAGAACGTTGGAAATTATTTTTGAACATTATGGTCGTTTGATGTCAACAACCATGCCAGCGTATTTAAGGAAGACCGTTCAGGTAGAGATAATGAACTCGGAGGCGGTTACCTATTCGGAGTTCAGTAACGCGCTATCCAATCCGGTTATACTTGGAATCGTTAACTTTGAACCGCTGAATGGAAATATTATTATGGAATTGGCCACCAACTTAGGTTATGCGATGGTCGACCGAATGCTTGGTGGACCGGGAGAACCGCTTGAAAAGAGCAGGGATTTCTCGGAAATAGAGTTATTGATTATTGAAAGAATCATGACGATTGCGATTGAATTGTTGCGAGAACCGTGGGAGAATGTAATTGATATTCATCCGCGACTTGAGAGGATAGAGACGAACTCACAGTTCGCGCAAATCATTTCACCAAGTGAAATGATTGCCATTGTAACAATCAATATTAAAGTAGGTGAGGTAGAAGGTCTTATGAACATTTGTCTTCCTTACCTGACACTTGAGGATGTAATGGATAAATTGAATACGAAGTATTGGTATTCGAATATCCAGACGAAATCCGAGGAAGTCTTTAAGGATAATATTGAAAGCCTTATTAGTAAGGCACCAATGCCGGTGAAGGCGGTGCTTGGCAACAGTATTATTTCCGTAGACGATTTTATCAACCTTCAGGTTGGAGATATCATTAGACTTGATAAGGGTGCAGAGGATGAATTATCAGTCTTTGTTGGAAATATTGAGAAGTTCAAAGCTTTACCTGGATCATCCGGTGATAAGTACGCTGTCCAGGTTACAGAAATAATTAGAGAGGAGTAAGGCGATGGACGGAACATTATCACAAGAAGAGATTAATGCTTTATTATCGAATTCCGATGATGCCGGCTCAGGCTCTGGAGATCATTTGACTGATGAAGAAAAAGATGCCATTGGCGAAATTGCCAATATCAGCATGGGAACTGCTGCAACCACCTTGTTTTCATTGGTAAATCAGAAGGTTGAAATTTCAACGCCGATTGTGTCGGAGGCAACATGGGAAGACATTGTATCCAATTACGAACGACCTTGTGTATTCATTCGAATTGGTTATACAGTTGGTCTTGATGGAAGCAACCTTTTGGTGTTAAAGGAGCATGATGTTAAGGTAATTACCGATTTGATGATGGGCGGCGATGGAACAAATACGGATGGAGAGTTAGGAGAGCTTCACTTAAGCGCAATTAGTGAGGCAATGAATCAGATGATGGGTTCGTCGGCAACTTCTCTGTCTTCAATGCTGAACAAGATGATTGATATCAGCCCACCATCAGCCGATTTAATTGATTTGTCGGATGATACAGATGTGACTGAGATTGATAGTTTTTTGAAAGGCGAATTTGTCCGTATCAACTTCCGAATGGAAATCGGTGATTTGGTTGATAGTACAATTATGCAGCTTTATCCATATTCCTTCGCAAGAGAAATGTATAACAGTATTGCGAAGAATATGGAGGTAGATATAGCGGGAGATGAAGCTCCGGCAGCGGCAGCATCGGAACCGGCACCGGCACCGGCACCACAGCCAATGGCTGGACAACCGATGCAGGGGCAGCCAATGATGGGACAACCGATGCAAGGGCAGCCAATGATGGGACAGCCGATGATGGGACAACCAATGGCTGGACAACCAATGATGGGACAACCGATGTATCAGATGCCGTATATGGATCCATCTATGATGGGACAGCCGGTAAATGTTCAACCCGCTCAGTTTACCCCGTTTACGGGAGATTTTAATCCAATTCAACAGCAAGAGAATATCGATTTGATTATGGATGTCCCCCTTGAAGTAACGGTAGAGTTAGGAAGGACGAGCAAGTCCATTAAAGAGATATTAGAGTTTACACCGGGAACTATTATCGAATTAAATAAGATTGCCGGTGAATCCATTGATGTATTAGTTAATGGAAAGTATGTTGCTAAAGGTGAGGTTGTTGTTCTGGAGGAAAACTTCGGAGTCAGAATCACAGACATTATTAAGGAACATAATTAATTTTTCAAGAATAAGGAGAGTATAAACAATGGCTAAAAGTATTTTGATTTGCGATGACGCAGCTTTCATGAGAATGATGATTAAGGATATTCTTTCTAAGAATGGATATGCAATTGCTGGAGAAGCAGAGAACGGAAAGATTGCAGTTGAGAAATTTAGCGAAACAAAACCGGATTTGGTATTACTTGATATTACCATGCCGGAAATGGATGGAATCCAGGCGTTAAAGAAGATTCGTGAAATTGATCCGAATGCAACGGTTGTTATGTGCTCTGCAATGGGTCAGCAGGCAATGGTTATCGAAGCAATTCAGTCAGGAGCAAAGGACTTTATTGTTAAGCCATTCCAGGCAGATCGTGTGCTAGAAGCAGTGAAAAAGGTGATTGGTTAATCCGACATGTATACAATCATTGGTTCTAGCGGGTTAGATAATGTAGTACAACTTTTGGTCGTTTTGGTAATATTTGTTTTCGTCCTTGTTATTACGATATTAACCACAAGGTTTATTGGTGGATATCAGAAGATGCAGATGAACAACAGGAACATTCGCATGATAGAGTCTCTAAGACTAAGCAACAATAAATATATTGGATTGCTTGAAGTGGGTGAGGTTTTTTTGGTTGTTGGTGTCGGCAAGGACGAAATTACACCAATTGCTAAATTGACGAAAGAGGAATTACCTGATCTAAAGGAATATGAGAGTGTTTCTTCTCCGAATATGAAAGAAGGATTTCAGGACATTCTTGATAAAGTAAAGAGGAAGAAAACAAAATGAAGCAAGTAAAGAAGAAAGTGTTACTTTTATCTCTGATGCTGGGATTTCTTTTCCTCTCTGTAACCTTAAGCTTAGCGTCGCCTATTTTTAGTAGTGCTGATGCACATACAAAACCTACAGAACCTACAAAGGTACCGAACCAATCGGCATCGAGAGACGTGGCAGATTCTAAACATGATATTAATAATGGATTGTCGATATCCTATAACAATGATAATGGAGAGTTATCTGGTACAGTCAGAATTTTGATTGTGTTAACGGTTTTATCGTTGGCACCGTCTATTTTGATTATGTTAACGTCCTTTACAAGAATCATTGTTGTACTTCATTTTTTGAGGCAAGCATTAGGAACGCAGACGGCGCCGCCTAATCAGGTTTTAATCGGATTGGCGTTGTTTTTGACGATATTCATTATGGCTCCGGTTTTTAACCAGATTAATGAAAAGGCAATTAAACCTTTTGACAAGGGGGAGATTAGTCAGGAGGAGGCCATTGAAATTGGAACTGCTCCGATTCGTCATTTCATGTATGGTGAGACACAGGAAAAAGATTTGGCGCTGCTGTGTGATATTTCAAAAGTCGATGTTCCGACCACAGAGGAGCAATATAATAAGGTTTCCATGACGCTTGTAGTACCGGCTTTTATTTTAAGCGAACTACGGACAGCATTTATTATGGGATTCTGTATATATGTTCCGTTTATCGTAATTGATATGGTTGTTTCGTCTATTCTTATGTCAATGGGTATGATGATGCTTCCGCCAACTACGATTTCCATGCCATTTAAGATTTTGTTGTTTATTTTAGTAGATGGATGGGACCTGGTAATCGGTGCAATTGTAAAGACCTTTATGTAAAAAGTGGAGTGTGATAAGAAATGATTACAGAAGGACAGGTTTTGGATATAGCAAGAGATGCAATTTATACAATCATTCTGGCTTCGGCGCCGGTTTTGATTGTATCTCTGGTTGTGGGACTTGTAATTAGTATTTTCCAGACAGTTACGTCCATTCAGGAGCAGACACTTACGTTTGTTCCGAAGATTTTAGCTGTGTTTGTGACAGTGTTAATTGGTGGATCATGGATGTTTGGTCTGGTGTCAGATTTCATGACCAATCTATGGAGTAATATCAGCACATATTTGCGGTAGGAATTGATGGATGGTTCAGTATAGTTTTAATATAGCTACATTTGAATATTATGTTCTTATTTTGGTGCGGATTACCTCCTTTATGGTTGTTGCACCATTTTATGGAATCTCTAGTGCACCGGGTAGAGTTAAAATCGGTTTTTCAGCGATGATTTCCTTATGGTTGTATCAAGTCATATTGCCGAAAACAGGTCTTGCTTATTCCGGTGTTTTTGATTATTCGGCATTGGTAATTAAGGAAGCAATGGTAGGACTGATGATTGGCTATGCAGGGAATATTTGTAATACCATTATTTTAACCGCCGGAAAATTAATCGATATGAATATTGGCCTTTCTATGGCAACGGAATACGACCCAATGACAAAGACACAGGCAAGTGTGGTTGCAAACATGTATAATTATTTTGTACTGATACTTTTGATTGTAACCAACATGCATCATTATATTTTGCGGGCAGTATGTGACTCGTTTACCGTTATTCCTCTTGGAAAAGCTTTTTTTCATATGAATTATTTGCTTAAATCCATGACACAGTTTATGACGGACACCTTTGTAATTGCCTTTCGCATTTTTTTACCAATCTTTGCGGTAACGATGATTTTGAATGTGATTCTTGGTATCTTATCAAAGGTGGCACCACAGATGAATATGTTTTCTGTCGGAATTCAGATTAAGCTTTTGGTAGGACTTGGCGTAATGTTTATTACCGTTTTTTTGCTACCGGATATTGCAAATTATATTTTCCGGGAGATGAAAGCGATTACCGTATTATTCATAAAAGGAATGACGTAATATATGGCATTAAAATATGCATATAACTTGCAGCTGTTTGCGAAAGATGGTCCCGGTGGAGAAAAGACCGAGCCTGCAACAGCGAAAAAACTAAAGGATGCACGTGACGAAGGAAAGGTTGCTAAGAGTAAGGAGTTGGATTCTGCATTTCAACTCTTAGCATTGTTTGTTATAATAAAGATATTGTTAGGCTATATTGGAAATGGCTTGACAGAGGGATTTTACAGAGTATATAAAATGATTCCGGATGTTGTGAATGACAGCATTGGTGGTTTTTCAAATAAACAGGCAATGATGCTGACAAGGTATGGTATAAGCCAGATTTTTTGGACAGTTTTACCGGTGTTTGTTGTCGGTGTGGCCATAACTCTGGTTGTTTCCGTAATTCAGGTTAAATGGAAAGTGACCTTTAAGCCAATGAAGCCAAATTTTGGTAAACTTAACCCACTTCAGGGAGCAAAGAAGATTCTGTCGAAGGATTCCCTGTTCGAATTGGTGAAATCCATTGCCAAGATTGCGCTCATTTGTATCATTGCTTATAAGAATATTGATGATTATAAAGATGAACTTTTCATTCTGTATGATATAGAATTGAAACAGGCCGTGTCATTGGTAGGAGAGATTATTATTGATACAGGAATGAAAATTTCAATTTTTTACATAATTTTAGGACTCGTTGATTTTCTTTATAGCAAGCACAAATTTAACGAAGATATGAAGATGACCAAACAGGAAGTGAAGGATGAATTCAAGAATACAGAAGGTAATCCGGAGATTAAGGGTCGTCAAAGACAAGTAATGCGTCAAGCTTCCCAGCGGCGTATGATGGCGAACGTGCCGCAAGCGGATGTAGTAATTACAAACCCAACGCATTTGTCTGTTGCATTGAAATATGATACACAGATTGCCAGCGCACCGGTGGTTGTTGCGAAGGGTGAAGACTATGTTGCATTAAAGATTCGAGAAGTGGCGCGTGAAAATCACGTAGAAATTGTAGAAAATAAACCATTAGCAAGAATGTTGTATGCGAACGTGGAAATTGATGAACAGGTTCCGCCGGAATTGTATCAGGCGGTTGCAGAAGTACTTGCATTGGTATATCAGAAAAAAGAAGCATCGTAAAGATAAATGAAAGGAGGAAAATAGGGTGAAGAAAACAGACCTTGGCGTTGCAATATACTTACTAGTTGCCGTTTTATTCTTTATTATCCCGATTCCGAATTTTGTACTTGATGTGATGCTAGCCTTTAATATGGGAATGGCACTCATGATTTTATTCAATGCCTTGTTTGTAAAAGAAGTGTTGGATATGTCATTTTTCCCAACCTTGCTTTTGTTTACCACTATTTTTCGTATATCATTAAACGTTTCGTCTACACGTTTGATTTTAACAACGGGTGATCCGGGAAACGTGGTACAGACCTTTGGTGGATTCGTAGGTGGTAACAATTTAGTAATTGGTGCGATTGTATTTATTGTACTTGTAATTGTTCAGTTTGTTGTTATTAATAAAGGTTCGGAGCGTGTTGCTGAGGTTACGGCTCGATTTACTTTGGATGCTATGCCGGGTAAACAGATGGCAATTGATGCGGACTTAAATACCGGTGCAATTACCGATCAGCAGGCGAAAGAACGGCGTGAAAAGATTCAACAGGAAAGCAGTTTCTTTGGAGCCATGGATGGTGCCACAAAGTACGTTAAGGGAGATGCAACAGCGGGTATTATTATTACCATGATTAACCTGATTGGTGGTACAATTTTGGGAATGACCAATTTGGGACTTGATGCGATGTCTGCCATTCAAAAATTTGGCATTTTAACCATTGGTGATGGGTTAGTCAGTCAGATTCCTTCCATGCTGATTTCTCTGGCAACCGGTATTTTGGTTACCAAGGCGTCAAAAGAGGCTGACTTTAGTAGTATTCTGGTTCGACAGCTTTTTGGAATTCCGCGTGTTATGTATATTGTAGGCGGAACGATGATGTTGCTTGGTATTGCAACGCCATTGAATACAATATTGTTTCTTCTTTTCGGAGTAGCATTTCTTGTTTCCGGAAGAAATATTGAAAAAAATAGCCGAATTGAGGCAGTGGAGGACGAAGTGGAAGCGGCAGAAGAACAGGCAGACGAAATCAGAAGACCGGAAAATGTGGTTTCATTGTTGTCCGTAGATCCAATCGAGCTGGAATTTGGCTATGGTATTATTCCACTTGCAGATGTGAACCAGGGTGGAGATTTGCTTGACCGTGTTATCATGATTCGGCGACAGGTGGCACTTGAACTTGGAACCGTGGTTCCGATTATTCGTTTGCGCGACAATATCCAGTTGAATCCGAATCAGTACATTATAAAAATTAAAGGCATACAGGTTACAGAGGGCGAGATTTTATTTGATCACTATATGGCAATGAATCCGGGATACGTAGAGGAAGAGATTTCCGGTATTCCGACCTTTGAACCATCGTTCCATTTGCCGGCAATCTGGATTACAGAAAGTCAGAGAGAGCGGGCAGAGAGTTTTGGATATACCGTTGTTGATCCGCCATCGATTATTGCGACACATATCACAGAAGTGATTAAGGAACATATCGCGGAACTTTTGACGCGTCAGGATGTGCAGAATCTGGTGGACAATTTGAAGGAAACCAATCCGGTATTGGTAGAGGAATTGACGCCAAAACTTTTGGGACTTGGAGAAATTCAAAAAGTATTACAGAACTTGCTTTCGGAACAGATTTCCATTCGTGATTTATTGACTATTTTTGAATGCTTGGCTGATCATGCGGCAACGTCGCGTGATACGGATGTCCTGACAGAATATGTGCGTCAGAGTTTGAAACGTGCCATATCAGCAAAGTATTTTCCACCAAATGAAACTACGAGTGTGGTTACACTTGACCCGAAGGTGGAGCAGGAAATTATGAGTTCTGTTAAGCAGACAGAGCAGGGTGCATACCTTACGTTGGATCCGGAACGAACCAAGGAAATAATGAAATCCGTAGAAGAGGAAGTAGCTAAGTTAGAAAACATTGGAAAAGCGCCAATTGTAATTACTTCACCAATTGTGCGTATGTACTTCAAGAAGTTAACAGAGGATTACATTAAGGATTTGATAGTCGTTTCTTATAATGAGATTGACTCCAATGTTGAATTACAATCAGTAGGGATGGTGACAGGATAAGATGACAATTAAGAAGTTTGTAGGGAAAACTGAAGAAGAAGCTTCAAATAAAGCGAGAATGGAGCTGGGGACGAATTGTGTTATTATGAATGTGCGACAATTGAAACCCACCGGAATGTTTAAAGCGTTTAAATCCGGTAAATTTGAGGTAACAGCTGCGATTGAAGAAAAGGAAATACATTCTACAGCAGAGGTGCCAAAGACTGGAAATAATCAGATTAATCTTGCGGCTAACGAGGATATTCAGGCGCTTTTGAAAAAAAATCAGCCTTCACCTGCTACGAAAACGCTAGTGCAACCAAGACCACAACCAGCGAGTGCATTTAAGGAGGAGGGAAGTGCGGTGCAACTTCATCAGATGATGTCACAGCAGGCTTCCAACTATGTACCTTCTGGCCGTACGCGAGGACAGGAGACTTCCTATGAGGGGTTTGAAGAAAGACTGAGCAATCTTCAGAATATGTTAGAGCAGCGTCTGTCTCCTGTGAGAGAAGAGACAGAACCGACAGTAGAGGAAACGAGAGCGATTCGTCAGCAACAAGACGAGAATATGAAGATTGTCAAGATGATTTATAATAATTTGATTGACAATGAAGTAGATGAAAAATATGCAAATTCATTGGTAGATGAGGTGGACCGTTCACTAAAGGGGAGTTTAAGTATCGATCATATGTTATCGAATGTTTATCAGAAGATGATTCTTAAATTTGGGCAGGCAAGTCCAATCGATTTAAATGGACGGAAACCTAAGGTGATTTTTTTCATTGGTCCTACCGGCGTGGGAAAAACTACCACAATTGCCAAGATTGCAAGTAAATTAAAAGTTGATGCAGGAAAAAAACTGGCGCTCTTGACCGCAGATACGTATCGAATTGCTGCAGAAGAACAGCTTCGGACATATGCAAATATTTTGGATGCGCCATTAAAAATAATATATTCGCCGGAAGACTTAGAAGAAGCAATTGAAACTTTTAAGGATATGGATGTGATTCTGGTGGATACAGCTGGTTTTTCCCATAAAAATAAATCGCAGAAAGAGGATACGAAGAAGTTGATCGAAGGAATGCCGGCTGCATATGATAAGGAAGTTTATCTCGTGCTGAGTGCAACAACCAAATATCGAGATTTGATAGATATAGCAGATGCTTATCGTGAAATAGCAGATTATAAGCTGGTATTTACAAAGTTGGATGAAACCAACGCATATGGAAATATATACAACATGCGAATGTACACGGATGTTTCAATTTCTTATGTTACCAACGGACAAAATGTTCCGGACGATATAGAAGTATTTGATACACAAAATATTGTAAAGAAATTACTTGGGGGTAATTAGGAATGGATCAGGCACAGCAGCTTAGAAACATTGTAAAGCGCCAAAATCAACTGAATCCCGGAAAAGCTAGAGTGATTACCGTCACCAGTGGCAAAGGTGGTGTGGGAAAAAGTAATACCACCGTAAATTTAGCGGTAGAATTGCGCAAAGCGGGCAAATCTGTCATTATTTTTGATGCGGATTTTGGTTTGGCCAATGTTGAGGTTATGTTTGGAGCTCTTCCTAAGTACAACTTAAGTGATATTGTTTTTAAGGCAAAAAGCATTCGAGAAATCATAACCGAGGGACCGGAAGGTGTTCAGTTTATATCTGGTGGTTCCGGAATTGTAGAATTAAGTAACTTGAATAGGCAACAGATTAATTATTTGATAAATAATCTTTCGGAGTTAGATGATATGGCAGATGTAATTATCATTGACACCGGTGCGGGGATATCAGATAGTGTTATGGAATTTGTGTTGGCCAGTCCAGAGATTCTTCTGGTTACAACACCGGAACCAAGTTCATTAACAGATGCCTATTTTTTGCTAAAGGCATTGTATCGTCACCCCTTGTTTGAGCCGAGTAATAAATCTATTCATGTATTAGCGAATAAGGTTACCTCGGTTGAGGAGGGAGATGCGGTTTTCGCAAAACTTTCTTCGGTGGTAACGAAATTTTTAGGCGGAGAATTAGATTACATTGGCATTATTCCGTCTGATACTGCCGTAGATAAAGCGATACGACAACAAATGCCCGTGACATTGTCCTATCCGACTGCTCGTTCTTCGGAAGCGTATCGGATATTGGCTGATAATATTATTAACGGTACGCATGAACCGTTTGAAATGAGAAGAGGAATTGCGCAGATTTTTGCAAATCTGTTTAGTAAAACAAAGTAGATGGAGGGTGCCTATGGAAGCAGAATTCTTAAAAATTGGGACGAAGCTGGAGATTACTTCAATTCCCGGCGAAGAAGAAGACGTAAAAGATGAGGGAATCAGCTATACCAGTATGATTGAAGAAATATTTCCGAATGGCGATTTGGAGGTAGATATGCCGACGTATCAACGTAAGTTGGTGCTATTACATAATGGTGTGCGCTATCAATTCTATTTTTACAATGGAAAGACAACCTATATGGCCGTCGGGGAAGTGGTAGATCGTTACAAGACGGAAAATCGCTATTTTTTGCGTGTTCAGCTTAAAACGCAGCCGGTGAAGTTTCAAAGAAGAGAATACTTTCGTTGTGAGTGCATGATTGATCTTAAGTATCATCCGGTACCAAGTAAAGATTATGATATGCAAGAAGTTATGCTGCTAAGGCGCGAGCTTATGAGGGAAGATGTTTTGGATATTCTCGAAGAAGGGATTATCCTTGATATAAGCGGTGGAGGCGTGCGTTTTGTTTCTAAAAATCATCAAGAAGTTGGATCCTATGTACGTATGATATTCCGAATTCCAATTTACGAAGGAGAATATCGAATGTTTGACTTGATAGGAAAAATAATTTCTTGTGATTCGATTAAAGACGGACGAATGAATTACGTAAACCGTGTAAAGTTTATTTGTATTGAAAGTGGCGAGAGGGAAGAAATAATTCGATTTATCTTTGAGGAAGAGCGAAAAAGCAGAAAACTTTCAAGGGGTTGAGTAAATGAAGAAAAATATTATGGTGGTTGATGACTCTGCACTCATGAGAAGGGTTATGTGTGATATAATCAATTCAGATAGTTCCTTCGAAGTAGTGGATACGAGTCGAGACGGACAAGAAGCATATGAGAAAATTTTAATGCGTCAGTATGATGCAATCGTTCTCGATATTAATATGCCTCGAATGGACGGTCTGGAATTACTACGAAAACTGAAGAAAGAGAAAATCAAAGTAACCGTCATAATGGCGAGTACCTTAACTGTGAAGGGTGCAAAAGAAACGGTGGAGTCTTTGGAGTTGGGAGCGTTTGATTTCGTTACGAAACCTGGTAACGTCATTGAAGCAAAAGGCAATGATTTTGCGACGCGACTACTAAAGATGCTACGACTGGCGCTTCGCGTGGATAGCCCGATTCCTGAAAGAAAGAGTGCATCTGTAGTTGAGAAGCAACCTGTGAAAGAAGAAAGAGCAGCAAGAAGCTTTTTTACAAGAACGGTACCAAAAGTAACGGGGAGTGCGAGAAAACAGCAACAACCGGTTACGTCACAAGTTGATGCGAAACCACAGGCAAAACCGGCTAGACAAGGAGCTACTGCACCAACGGCGGATCGTAGCAGTATTCGAAGCGGAAACAAGCTGATTGCATTGGCTTGTTCGACCGGTGGACCGCAGTCTTTGCAAAAGGTAATACCGTTGTTACCGGCAGAAATGGATGCTCCTATGGTTTTGGTTCAGCATATGCCCGCTGGTTTTACGAAATCCTTAGCAGAACGTCTGAATGAATTATCGAAGGTGACGGTGAAAGAAGCGGAAGAGGGCGATATCCTAAAGAAAGGGCATGTGTATGTTGCTCCGGGAGGAAAACACTTGACGGTTGCTAAGCGCGCTGATGGCACCCATAGTATTCATTTGGATGATTCTCCTGCTGTTGGAGGATTGAAACCTTGCGCTGATTTGATGTATGACTCTTTGACCAATTGCGGGTATGACGAAATAGTTTGTGTTGTATTAACCGGAATGGGTGAAGATGGTTGTAAAGGAATTTCGAAACTCATGAAGAGCAAGCCGGTTTACACCATCAGCCAGGATGAAGCAACCTGTGTGGTATATGGAATGCCTCGAGCAGTGGCCGAAGCAGGTGTTTCCAATAAAGTAGTTCCATTACAAAATGTAGCATCAACAATCATTACGAATGTGGGGGTACACTAATATGGACGTAAGTCAGTATCTTGAGATTTTTATTGATGAAACCAGTGAACATATTCAGAACCTGAGTGACTGTATTATGTCATTGGAACAGGAACCAGACAACAAAGACACCATTAATGAGATTTTCCGAGCAGCTCACTCTTTAAAGGGTATGGCTGGAACCATGGGATTCAAGAGGATGCAGCGTTTGACCCATGATATGGAGAATGTATTTCAGGAAGTGCGTTCTGACAAAATCAAAGTTAACAGTGCCATGATTGATATTCTTTTCCAATGTCTGGATGCGATTGAAGCATATTTGGATACGGTTAAAGAAACCTCCAGCGAAGGTACAGAAGAGAATGAAGCAATTGTCAACAGCTTAAATGCTATTTTGAACGGTGGAAATCCGGAAGAAGCAGCTCCTGCAAGCGGTGAGGCACCTGCAGAGGCGGCAAAAGAGGAAACTGCGGAGGAAGAAGAAGGTTTCCCAATGAAATTCTTAAAGGAGCCGTTGTCCGACGAGGGCAAAGAGGCGTTGGCCGCTAAGGAATCCGCAGGCAGCAAAGTCTATGGCATGACGGTTTATATTGATAAGAATTGCCTTTTGAAATCTGCAAGAGCATTTTTGGTGTTTAAAGCAGTTGAAGATCTAGGAAATATCATTTATTATAATCCGACTTCTCAGGACATTGAAGATGAGAAGTTTGAATTTGATTTTACCATTTTTGTTGAGTCTGAGCATGAGTTCGAAGAGTTAGCAGAGGCGGCAAAGACGGTTTCTGAGATTGAAGAAGTCGTAGGAAAGCAGATTACCATGAGCGATTTTGATAAACCGGCAGAAGCTGCGAAGGATGAGAAGAAAGAAGAAGCTTCAGCACCGGCAGCGCCTGCGGCACCAGCTCCGGCACCTGCAGCAAAACCTGCACAGGCAGCGGCAAAAGGTGGCAAGGGCGGTAAAGGCGGAAAAGCAGCATCCACAAACAAACCGGTTACAAGTAGAACGGTCCGTGTGGATATCGAGAAACTTGATACCTTGATGAATCAGGTAAGTGAGTTGATTATTGCAAAGAACTCTATTGTTTCCATTTCCAACACAGAGGGGGATGGAACACATAGCCAATCCTTTGCAGAGCAAATTGAATACTTAGAGAGAATTACGACCAGTTTACATGAATCGGTTATGAAGGCCAGAATGGTTCCAATCGAGAGTGTTGTAAACAAGTTCCCACGAATGATTCGTGATTTAAGTAAGACGTTAAAAAAACCAATGGATTTGGTAATGACCGGTGAAGATACAGAGCTTGACCGAACGGTAGTCGATCAAATTGGAGATCCGTTACAGCATTTGTTACGTAACTCTGCTGACCATGGTTTGGAGGCACCGGATGTGCGTGTACAGCGTGGAAAGCCGGAAACCGGACGTATTTTCTTGAATGCGTATCAGGAAGGTAACAACGTTATTATTGAAGTTGGTGATGATGGTAATGGTATCGACACCCAGGCTGTAAAAGAAAAAGCTGTGGAACGCGGTATTGTGACGGCAGAGCAGGCTGAGAGTCTTAGCCAGAAAGAGATTATTGATTTTCTCTTTATGCCAAGTTTCTCAATGGCAAAGAAGATTTCGGATATTTCCGGTCGAGGTGTTGGTCTTGACGTAGTAAAATCAAATATCGAAGCGTTAGGTGGAGATGTAGAAGTTAAGACGACATTGGGTGAAGGTAGTAAGTTTATCGTAAGACTTCCGCTTACCCTTGCTATTATTCAGGCATTGATGGTTGAAATCGAAGACGAAAAATATGCGATTCCATTAGGTTCTATCCAGAACATTGAGAACATTGAAGTAGATGAAGTAAAATATGTTCAGGCAAAAGAGGTAATCACAGTACGTGGTTCTGTTTATCCATTGATTCGTTTGGATGAGATTTTGGATGTGGAACGTAAAGATCCGGAAGCAGAGAAAAACAAAACAAGTCTTACCGTTGTAATTGTACGTAAGGGCGACAATTTTGCCGGACTTGTGGTAGACAAGCTGATGGGACAGCAGGAAATTGTTATTAAGTCCATGGGTGATTATATCAACAACAACAAGATGATTAGCGGTGCAACCATTCTTGGTGACGGTGAAGTTGCCTTGATTTTGGATGCGAATACTTTGATGTAGGAGGAAGAAGTCATGGCAGGTGAAAATGCATTGACCACCATTGATGGTGACAAGAAACAATATATCGTCGTTAAAATTGGAAGTGAACAGTACGGAATCGATATCAGCTATATTGATAACATTGTTCGTATGCAGAGCATTACCAGAGTTCCAAAGGCGCAGGAATATTTTAACGGAATAATCAACCTTCGCGGTGAAGTTCTTCCTGTTATGAGTATCCGTAAAAGAATGGGATTACAGGAAGATGAGTTTAACAACAATACCCGTATCATTATTTTAAAGATTGAAGATCGCGGTGGTTTGGGTATTATTGTGGATCAGGTGAAAGAAGTAGTAGAATTAGGACCAAATGAAATTGATAATTATAGTCCGGAAACAAAAGATGAACGTGGCGATTTTATCAGAGGCATTGGTAAGAACAACAATCAGCTTATTTCCTTACTTGATTTATATGCAATAATTGATGATAAAGAAGGTATGTAAAGATAAGCAATAGTGGGGCCGATATATGGTCTCACTATTGCTATACATAAAGGAGACCGTATGACAAATTATAGTTTGGAAGATGTAAACAATATTTACTTTGATGTACTCAAAGAAATTGGTAATATAGGAGCAGGAAACGCTACCACAGCAATTGCATCCATGTTGCAACTTCGATTGGACATGAATGTTCCAAAAGTACAGTTGTTGTCTTTTCCGGAATTAGGAGGAGCCGTTGGTGGTGAAGAAACGCAGATTGTAGGCATTTATCTTGAAGTTGGAAGTGACATTTCAGGAAGCATGATGTTCCTTTTGACGATGGAATCCGCTCGGTTTTTGGTTAATAAAATGATGATGAAAGAAGGTGGAAGCACAGATAGTTTTGATGAAATTGAAATGTCTGCGTTGAAGGAAGTAGGAAATATCATTGCAGGTTCTTATTTGTCTGCATTGGCTTCTATGACACAGTTAACCATTACACCATCGGTACCATATCTTGCAATTGATATGGCTGCAGCAATTTTAAGTGTACCGGCGATTCAGTTTGGTCAATATGGTGATAATGCGTTGTTGATTCAGACGGAGTTCGGTGATGATGTTATGATTGATGGATATTTCATTTTATTACCTGATTTGGAATCGTATGGCAAAATCCTTTCATCATTAGGAATTCAGGTTTAGAGGAGATTCTATGGGCAAAGTAATTAAAGTTGGTATGGCGGATTTAAAAACAGCGCGCGATCCAGATGTACTTACCACCTTAGGATTAGGTTCGTGTATCGGAATTGCATTATATGACCCTACGACAAAAATAGGGGGCCTTGCTCACATAATGTTGCCGGATAGTACCGCAATCAAGAATAATTCTAATATTGCAAAATTTGCGGATACGGGAATCGTCGAACTTTTGAACCAAATGGTGAAATTGGGAGCAAGAAAGAGTAGCATTGTTGCAAAAATCGCCGGTGGCGCCAAAATGTTCGAAATGAGCGGTGGTTCTACCATCGGAGGAGTAGGAGAGCGTAATGCGGAAGCTTCCAAAGCTACTCTAAAGAAATTAGGAATCCGATTAATTGCGCAGGATACCGGTTTGAATTATGGACGTACGGTGGAGTTATATTGCGAGAATGGAAAATTTTTGATTAAAGCGGTAGGAAAACCGCCGAAAGAAATTTAAATTAGAATAACAGGGGGACCAACATGGACGAGAGAGAAATTGACGAAACCTTGGAACAGGACGCCACTTTGGAACAGGACAACGAGGAAAAAGAAGAAAAGAAGACAGAAGTAAATATGCTAAAGACCAAATCGGTTCCGTCTATTTGCATGTTACTGGCCGGTTTGGTTCGCTGTGTCTTTGGCATTTTGCACCAAGATGAGATTAAAGGATTTTTATGGTCCCTGGTGTTGGTGATGATTTTGTTTTACCTTATTGGAATTGCGGTTAGAATCATAATCGATCGTAACTTTAAGGTAATGATTGAAGACGCGTCTCCGGAAAAGGGAGAGAAGGAAAAGGAGCTTGAGAACATCGATGGAGAGGTGGCAGAATTGGGTGAAGGCGGAACGATTCAGGAAAAGCTTTCAGAACAATTAGGAGATGACGATAATTCAGAGTCTTTTGAATAAGATGCAATCGTGGAGGAAGCTAGATGAAATCAGAAGAAAAGGAATTGCTTTGGTTAAAGTACAGAAAAGAACCATCGCCTCAGTTGAGAGAACAGTTAATTATTGAGTATTCTCCGTTAGTAAGAATTGTTGCTGGACGACTTGGTATGTATTTGGGTGGAAACATGGAATACGAGGACCTGGTTAGCTATGGAATTTTTGGATTGATTGATGCTATTGACAAATTTAACCTGGAAAAAGAAGTGAAGTTTGAAACCTATGCCAGTCTACGAATTCGTGGGGCAATCTTAGATCAGATTCGAAAAATGGATTGGATACCACGGACCATTCGTCAGAGGCAGCGAAAATTAGACGAAGCGGTAAAAGCTTTGGAAAATCAGCTGGGAAGAGCTGCGACGGAGCAGGAAATTGCTGATGAATTAGGGCTTTCATTAGATGAGTATTTTGAGTGGCAAAATCAGATGAAGGTCACAAACATGGTATCCTTAAATGAGTTCGAAGATCAGGGACCGGAACCGGTAATGGATGCAAGGCATAACAGCCATTTCCAGGAGCCGGAGATGGCGATTGAAAAAGAAGGCTTAAAAGAGGCACTTGCGCAGAGTTTAGAGGTGTTAACCGAAAAAGAAAAGCAGGTCATTTTGTTCTACTATTATGAAGAAATGACGCTAAAGGAGATTAGTCTTGTTTTGGAGGTTTCGGAGTCTCGTATTTCGCAGTTGCATACAAAAGCCTTGCAAAAAATGAAAAAAACTATGGGCGATTACATGGATGTATTGTATAATTAATACGGCTGGGGGATTTTTTTATGAATGGGTATGCACAGTTAGTGGTAAAAGACGGTAGTACATATGTAAGGGTTATACCGCCTACGGATGGTGGCAAGAAACAGGATATGACAGTCCTGACAGATTACTTGGAACGTAATCAATTAACGGAATATGGGGTGAAAGATATATCCGTTTTATGCGAGAAATCGGACGGTGAAACCTTGGTAAAAGTGGGGCCGGCGCCGTTTCGCCCTTATGACGAACAGATTGACATTGATATTTCGATGGATAAGATGCTTGTGTTTTGTACATTTTTTCCGCCTTCAGAAGGAGGCAATGTCTTAAGTGAAGAAGAGATCATAACGCATCTAAATCAAAATAAGGTTGTAAACGGTGTTGATAAGGAAGGGCTTGAAAAGTTCCTTTCTAACCGTGAGTACAACAAATCCTTTGTTATTGCAAAGGGGCAGCCGCCACGTCATGGCAAAGATGGAAAGGTAGAGTATTTCTTTAATACCTCTTTAAGTACAAAGCCGAAGAAGAATGAGGATGGTACTGTCAATTACCATGATTTAAATACGGTTAGTATTGTCCAGAAAGGACAAAAGCTGGCAGAACGGATTCCGGCTGATTTAGGGGATCCGGGCGTAGATGTTTTTGGCAACGAAGTGAAGCCTCGTAATGTAAAGGAGGCAGTTTTATCGTATGCAAATAACATTACACTTTCCGAAGATGGAAATGCGATTTTTTCTGATGTAACCGGCCATGCTACGTTAACACAGGGCAAGGTATTTGTTTCCGACGTGTTGGATATTCCGGCGGATGTGGATACGTCTACCGGTGATATCGACTATGAAGGTGCGGTTTTGGTACATGGGAATGTGAAGAGTGGTTTCAAAGTCCGAGCAAAAGGCGATGTAGTAGTCGAAGGCGTGGTGGAAGGCGCTGAGGTTATTTCGGAAGGACAAATTGTTATCAAACGGGGAATTCACGGTATGAACAAGGGTGTTTTGGATGCAAAAGGAAACATTTTATGTAAATTCGTGGAGAATGCGCAAGTGATATCCGGGGGATATCTTGAAACAGAAGGTATTATGCACAGTAAAGTATCAGCGACAACCAACATTATTGTGCATGGTAAGAAAGCAATGATTGCCGGAGGTGTGGTGCGTGCCGGCGCACTAGTGGAAGTGGATAATTTAGGATCGGAAATGGGAGCAACGACAGTTGTCGAAGTTGGGGTCGATCCAAAGAAGAAAGCACGTTTTCTGGAAGTAAAGGAAGCGATTGCGGCTAAGAAAAAAGAAATTGAAGCAATGAAGCCGATTTTACAGAATTTTTCCGAAAAAATGGCGGCAGGAGTTCCGATTCCGGAAGATAAGATGCAGTATGTCCAGAAATTGTCTGTTGCATTTAAGACAACGCAAACACAAATAAAATCCCTATCGGAGGAATATGACGCACTGAATGCCGAAATCGCAACCGGAAAAGATGCAAAGGTTAAAGTTACAAAGGATGTGTATGCCGGGGTGACCATAACGATTTCGGATGTAAGCCTTACAACAAAAAGCACGCGTTCGTTTTGTCAGTTTGTTAGGGAGGCCGGCGAGGTTGCGGTTAAGAACTTATAGAGAAAGTAAGGAGAGATTGGTATGACAATTCGCCCAGTGGATTTAAGCGGCATGATGCAGCGAAGTCAGGATGTCAGTACGTTGAAGCAGAATGAGGATCAACGTCCCGTCGTGGAACAGCAGCATCTTTTGCATAAGGAAGAAAAGAAAATTGAACATCGTGCTCATCAGGTAAACCAATCTGAGAAGAAGGATGAAGCACAGACGAAGTATGATGCGCGGGATGAGGGCAGAAATAAATACTTTGCCAATCCAAATGCAAAAAAGAAAAAAAGGGAGGAGAAAGATAAGGTGACGCCGAAGCAGGCACATGTTGGAGGCTTTGACGTCAAAATCTAAGAGACGGTATGGGAGTACTAGAGGCAATTTTAATGGTTGTTGGAGTAGCGTTTGTGATTGCTAGTTTTTTTATCACAGACAAACTTTCCGACAAGGATGTTGAAGAGATTGCGCAGCTTAGTGAAGCGCAATTGAGAATTATTACAAACAAACAGGTTGAAGAAGCAAAGAAACAGGTTGATAATGCACTGTATGAAGTGACGGTTGAGCGTGAAGAACATTCGGAGCGTGCTATGGAGCAGGTTAGTAATGAAAAGATTATGGCCATCAGCGAGTATTCGGATACAGTGCTTGATTCGATTAATAAGACCCATAATGAAGTAATGTTTTTGTATAGTATGTTGAATGACAAGCATACAGAACTTACAAAATTAGCAAATGATTTGACTGCGTTGAAAAATGAAGTATCAAATTATACCTCGCAGACGAGAATGCAGATGCAGGAGTCGGAACGTACTAGACAGGAACAGCAAATGCAGCAAATGCAGATGCAGTCCATGCAGGCTGTGCAAAGACCGCAGGCTGCAACCGTCAAACCGAAGCCGGTACAACCGGTTGTAGAAAGAAGACCTGTGGAAATGCCGGTGCAAGAGCCGAAGCCACAGGTTGAAGAAGCAAGGGATGTGCAGGAAGCGGAAGAAAAGGCGCCTATGTTTTCTAATCGCGAAAAGATTTTAGCATGTTACCGAAAAGGTATGAATGAAGTTCAAATTGCAAAGGCTTTGTCCTTAGGCATCGGTGAGGTGCGTTTGGTCATTGACTTGTACGAGGAGTAAGCATGAAGTTTAAATATTATCTCCGAGGCGCCGGAGTAGGCATTTTTATTACAACAATAATTTTGACCATTGCTTTTTTTCGATATAAACCGGTTCTTTCCGCAGATGAGATACGAGAACAGGCAAGAAAGCTTGGTATGGTAGAAGCGGATGCTATTGTATCGAATCAAAATGATACAACCGAGAAAAAAGAGGAAACAAAGCAGGAAGAAACAAAGCAGGAAGAAACAAAAGACGATGTCAAGAAGGAAGATGACAAAAAATCGGATTCCTCAAAGAAGGCAGAGTCAGAAGATGATAAAAAAAAGGAAACGTCTCAAGATAATTCAGAAAAGGAATCAAAGGACGATAATAAAACAACAAAAAGCGAACGTAGCGAAAGTAAAAAAGACGATGAAGACAACGAAGACAACGAAGACAACGAAGACAACGAAGAAGAACCAAAGCGTATTCGCTTTGTGGTATCCGGTGGAGAGTATTCCGATGTGATTTGTGATCACTTAAAGGATAAAGGGTTGATTCGTAGTGCTGAACGATACAATCGTTGGCTTGGAAGACATGGGTATGACAGCAAGATACAGCCTGGTGTCTATTACATAGAAAAGGGGTCTACGTATCGTCAAATCGCAGAGATTTTATCAGAACATTAATGGAAATAAAAAAAGTGCTTGCATTGGAACATGAGATATGCTAGACTATAGTAGTCTGAGCGTAGAGTGTTTTAGTGTAGGCACTTTTGCTTAGTAAGAAACAATAATTTAGCAATCACATATGTGGACTTAAGAAAGGGTGCCTAGGTTTTTCTTAAGGATGAAGCATATGGCAGAACAAACCAATGGAGGTAAAGAAAATGGGCGTAATTTCAATGAAACAGTTATTAGAAGCAGGTGTACATTTCGGACATCAGACAAGAAGATGGAATCCTAAGATGGCTCCATACATCTACACAGAGCGTAATGGTATTTACATTATCGACTTACAGAAATCTGTAGGCAAGGTAGATGAAGCTTACAAAGCGATTGCTGATATTGCAGCAGATGGTGGTACCATTCTTTTTGTAGGAACAAAGAAACAGGCACAGGAAGCAATTCAGACAGAAGCTGAGCGTTGTGGAATGTTCTATGTAAACGAAAGATGGTTAGGTGGAATGCTTACCAACTTCAAGACAATTGAAAGCCGTATCAAGAGATTAAAGGCAATTGAGAAGATGCAGGAAGATGGTACTTTTGAAGTATTGCCAAAGAAAGAAGTTATCGAGCTTAAGAAGGAATTGGCAAAGCTTGAGAAGAACCTTGGCGGAATCAAAGAAATGAAGAAAATTCCGGATGCTATTTTTGTAGTAGACCCTAAGAAAGAAAGAATTTGTGTTCAGGAAGCTCATACATTGGGTATTCCACTTATCGGAATCGCTGATACCAACTGCGATCCTGAAGAATTAGATTACGTAATTCCTGGTAACGATGATGCAATTCGTGCCGTGAAATTAATCGTAGCAAAGATGGCAGATGCTGTAATCGAAGCAAATCAGGGTGAAGCTGTTTATACAGAAGAAGTTGAAGTTGACGGCGAGCCATCTATGGAAGAAATCGCAGCAGAATAATTGAAATAACGAATTGGAGGAAATAGAAATGGCTATTACAGCAGCAATGGTAAAAGAATTAAGAGAGCTTACCGGTGCAGGAATGATGGACTGCAAGAAAGCACTTAATGAAACCAATGGAAATATGGATGAAGCAGTTGAATTCTTGAGAAAGAATGGACAGGCGAAAGCAGAGAAGAAAGCAAGCAGAATCGCAGCAGAAGGTATTTGCTGTGTTGCTGTAGACGGAGATACAAAGGCAGCGGTTGTAGAAGTTAACTCTGAGACAGATTTCGTTGCTAAGAATGAGAAATTCCAGACATTTGTAAAAGCAGTTGCTGAGAAGGCATTAACAACATCTGCAACCGATATAGATGCTTTTCTTGCTGAAAGCTGGGAAGGATCTAAGTCTATTTCTGATGAGTTGGTTGAACAAATCGCTACAATCGGTGAGAAATTAAGCATTCGTCGTTTTGAGAAAGTAGAAGCTCAGAATGGTTGTGTTGTTTCTTATGTACATGGTGGCGGAAGAATTGGTGTTATCGTTGAGGCTGAAACAAGCGTTGTTAATGATACCGTTAAGGAAGCATTAAATAATGTTGCTATGCAGATTGCAGCTATGTATCCGAAATATGTGGATCGTAGTGAAATCAGTGCAGACTATATTGCACATGAGAAAGAAATTTTACTTGCACAGATTATGAATGATCCGAAGGAATCTCAGAAACCTGAGAAAGTTATTAACGGAATGATTGAAGGACGTGTAAACAAAGAATTAAAAGAAATCTGCTTAATGGATCAGGTTTATGTTAAAGCTGAAGATGGAAAGCAGAGCGTAGCAAAATACTTAGAAGAAATTTCTAAACAGGTAGGAGCAACCGTAACTGTTAAGAAGTTCGTTCGTTTTGAGACCGGCGAAGGAATGGAGAAGAAGAACGAAGACTTTGCAGCTGAAGTTGCAGCACAGATGAACGTATAGGTTCGTTTCTACAGTATACTTGGATAAGTAAACGTAGTGCTCTTGGATTCGTTGAAGGGTCAATGGTCCAAGAGCATGTTTTTTAAGTAGAAAATCCGTTGAACTATTGATTATTTTGTGTGATGTGGTAAAATAAAAAAGGAATTTTTAACGGAGGAGAACATGAGTGACAATCCGATAACAGGAATGAGGGAACAACAGAAACGACGTAAGCGAATTAACCGAATGAAAGCGGCTCTTTTGTGGATTATCGTTTTATGGATGGTTGGTACAATGGCGGCATGCGTTGTATTAGGCGTTCGGGTGTTTTCTCTCCATAAAAAAATTGATAAGATTTATAATTATTTGACCTCGTCATCTGGAAATGCGGCTATGATGTATTTGGATAATATGTCTTTGAAGGAGGAATCCTTAGATACGGAAGCTCCCATTATTTACGATATGAACAAACAAGAACTGATAGATGAGGAAACAGTTCAGAAAGTTTATCTGACCTTTGATGATGGTCCTAGTGAGAATACAGAGCAGATTTTAGACATATTAAAGAAATACAAAGTTAAGGCTACATTTTTTGTGGTAGGAAGAACCGATGAACATTCATTGAAAATGTATAAGCGTATCATAGATGAAGGACATACGTTGGGTCTTCATTCGTATTCTCATAAATACGCTAGCATTTACAAGTCTTTAAAGAGTTTTAAGAAGGATTTAAAGAAGCTAAGCGACCTGGTGTATGAGACAACCGGTGTTCGTGCGAAGTATATGCGTTTTCCGGGAGGAAGTTCTAATCAGGTCAGCGATATCAGTATGAAGAAGTTTATTGAGTTGGTGACAAAAGAAGGTTATATTTATTTTGATTGGAATGTTGTAAGTGGAGATGCGACCAATATCCAATATACACCGGATGAATTAAGAGAAAATGTTATTTCCGGAGTTGCAAAGCATCAGAATTCCGTTGTTTTGATGCACGATGCACCAAACAAGACATCAACGGTAGAAGCATTGCCAAAGATGATTGAAGAGCTTCAGGCTCAGGAGTATCAGTTGCTTCCTATCGATGAGAATACAAAGGTTGTACAACATGTTTCGGTTGAAGATGTTGTGAACGATTAAAGAATACAATTGGAGGTACGTTTCATGAGTTTTTTTAAGGAATTCAAGGAAGATTTATCAACGGCAGCAAAAGAGATGATGCCGGGCGGAGATGAAGCCGAGAATTTAGGGGAAGGATTTATGACAGAAGAAACAGAGGAGTTAGTAGGTGAGAAGATGGAAGAGATTGATGAAATGTTAAGAGAAGCAGTTGCACCTATGAAAGAGCAGGAGGTTGCGCCACAGCCGGCTTTCTATCAGCAACAGCCTACACCACCGGTAGCACCGGCCGCTATGCCAGGTATGGATCATATGGCAAGACCGACAAGTACTGCGACGGAGGAAACAGCAGTGATTACAGAAGGAATGACCATTACCGGTAATGTAGAATCCACCGGTTCCGTAGAAGTGCGTGGTAATGTTGTAGGCGACGTACGATGCAATGGAAAATTGGTTGTAACCGGTACGATTAACGGAAATACACAATCATCTGAGTTTTTTGCTGATAATGCAAGAATTCAGGGAGAGATTATTGCAGAAGGTACTGTTAAGATTGGGAATGGTTCCATTATTGTAGGTAATTTATCAGCGACATCATCTGTTATTGCAGGTGCTGTTAAGGGTGATATTGATGTCCAGGGTCCGGTTGTTGTGGACACATCTGCTGTTGTTATGGGTAACATCAAGTCTCGTTCTGTACAGATTAACAATGGAGCAGTTATCGAAGGATATTGTTCTCAGTGTTATTCTGATATTGATGTTCAGAACGTATTTGGTTAAGGAGATGTTTGCGCATGAAGAGAGTGTTACTAAAGCTAAGTGGAGAAGCCTTAGCAGGCGATAAGAAGACCGGATTTGATGAAGCTACTGTTATTGCAGTAGGGAAACAGGTTAAGCAATTAGTCGATCAAGGAACGGAAGTTGGTATTGTAATTGGTGGTGGAAATTTCTGGCGCGGAAGAACCAGCGAGAATATGGATCGCACAAAGGCGGATCAGATTGGTATGCTGGCTACGGTTATGAATTGTATCTATTGTTCGGAAATTTTCCGGAGCGTTGGATTGAAGACAGCAGTGCTGACACCATTTGAGTGTGGTTCCTTTACGAAACTGTTTTCTAAAGACAGAGCAAATAAGTATTTTGCAAAAAATATGGTTGTGTTTTTTGCCGGTGGAACCGGTCATCCGTATTTTTCCACTGATACAGCAACGGTTCTTCGTGCAGTAGAAATTGAGGCAGAGGTTATTTTGCTTGCGAAAGCCATTGATGGGGTATATGACAGTGATCCAAAGACCAATCCGAATGCTGTTAGATACGATGAAGTTACCATTTCAGAAGTCATTGATAAGCAGTTAGCCGTAGTTGATTTGACGGCCTCCATTATGTGTATGGAGCAGAAGATGCCGATGTATGTTTTTGCGTTGACAGAAGAGAATAGTATCGTGAATGCTATAAGTGGAGAGTTTCATGGTACGAAAGTATTAGTATAATCACGGAGGTAAGAGATGGACGAGAGATTATTGCCATTCAAAGAGAAAATGGAGAAGTCTCATGCAAATTTGGTGCATGAGTATGGTACCATTCGAGCAGGTCGTGCTAATCCGCATGTACTTGATAATATTAAGGTTGATTATTATGGAACGATGTCTGGAATTCAGCAGGTTGCCAATGTTGCTGTTCCGGAACCGAGAATGATTCAGATTCAACCATGGGACGTATCTTTATTAAAAGAAATTGAGAAAGCAATTAACATGTCAGACTTGGGTATTAACCCAACCAACGATGGTAAAGTGATTCGGTTGGTATTCCCTGAATTAACTGAGGAGCGTCGTAAGGAGCTTGCTAAGGAAGTTAAGAAGAAGGGCGAGGATGCGAAGGTTGCTATCCGAAATATTCGTAGAGATGCCAATGATGCAATGAAGAAGGCAGCAAAGGCAGAGGATTTATCAGAAGATGTAGTTAGCCAGTTAGAGGATGAAGTCCAGAAGTTGACAGATTCCTACATCAAGAAGATTGATGAAACCATTGATGAGAAATCCAAAGAAATTATGACGGTTTAGACATTGTGGGGACACGCGAATTGCATGTCCCCTACTATTTTAATTGCGTGGTGAGAAAATGAAAGAATTAAATCATATAGCGATTATATTAGATGGAAATGGTCGCTGGGCGAAGAAACGCGGATTACCTCGAAAGATGGGGCATATTCAGGGCGCGAAGAACGTAGAAAAGACGTGTCGGTTATGTCATAAGAAGGGAATTAAGTATTTAACGATTTATGCGTTCTCAACGGAAAATTGGAAACGTCCTGAAGATGAGGTGAACGCAATCATGGGATTATTTGATTCGTACCTTGATTCTTGCATCCGCACATCGAAGAAAGATAATATGCGCGTACGGTTATTGGGTGACCGAAATGGGCTTATTCAATTGCTACCGAAAATTGAGAGACTTGAAGCGATATCGAAAGATAATACTGGACTCAATTTACAGATTTGTATTAATTATGGCTCAAGAAATGAAATCGTACGAGGAATTCAGCAAATCGCTGGTCGGGTTGCAGCAGGCGAGCTTCGTCCTGATGAGATTAGCGAAACAACAATTAGTGATTCCCTGGACACAGCAGGAATCCCGGATCCGGATTTGATGATTCGAACCAGTGGAGAGCAGAGACTTTCCAATTATTTATTGTGGCAGCTTGCGTATACAGAGTTTTATTTTACACCGGTTGCATGGCCTGATTTTAATGAAAAAGAGTTGGATTTAGCAATTGACACTTATTATCATCGGGATCGAAGATTTGGTGGAGTGAAGGAGGAATAAGCTACGTGTTTAAGACAAGATTAATAAGTGGAATTGTGTTAGTTGCAATTGCACTTGTTTTGATAATTAATGGAGGTGAGTTATTGCTTGCATCCATGGGTGTGATTTCCTTGATTGGGTTATTTGAGTTGTATCGTGTATTTCAGATTCACAACAAGTTAATGGGATTTGTAGGATATGCAATGACCATACTGTACTACAGTAATTTATACAAACCCTTCATAGAAGATCCGTTTTTGATGCTTGTTCCTGGAATGATGTTGATATTGGCAATTTATGTTTTTTCATTTCCAAAATATCATGCAAATCAGATGTTAAGTGCATTTTTTGGTGTTTTTTATGTTGCTGTATTGATTTCCTATGTTTATCAAACAAGAATGTTGTCAGAGGGCAGCTATTTGGTATGGCTGATTTTCTTATCCTCTTGGGGATGTGATACCTGTGCCTATTGTGCAGGAAGGTTGTATGGAAAACATAAGATGGCACCGGTATTAAGCCCGAAGAAAACGGTGGAAGGGGCAATCGGTGGTGTGATAGGAAGCATTTTGCTCACACTTTTGTACAGTGTGATTATGCGGCAGTTTATGGATATACCGAATAACACCATTTATGTGATGCTTGCAGTAAGTGCAGTAGGTGCATTTATTTCTATGATTGGCGATTTGGCAGCATCCGCAATTAAACGAAATTATGAAGTGAAAGATTACGGAAAGCTCATTCCGGGTCATGGCGGAATCCTGGATCGGTTTGATAGTGTATTTTTTACTGCACCAATTGTATACTACATGGCGGTTATGTTGTTAAAGATTTAGGAGTAGATATGAAAAAAGTAGCGATTTTGGGTTCCACCGGTTCCATTGGAACACAGACGCTGGATGTGATTTCCAGACAAGATGATTTGAAGGTGGTAGCTCTTTCAGCAGGGAAAAATATTACACGGTTGGAACAGCAAATTCGGCAGTTTAAGCCGGAGATAGCTGCGGTTTGGGAAGAAGAGGATGCAAAACGGTTGCGATTGGCTGTCGCGGATTTGCAAGTAAAAATTGTTTCCGGTATGGAAGGATTAATTATGATTTCGGAATGGGAATCCTCGGATATTCTAGTGACCGCGATTGTTGGAATGATAGGAATTCGACCTACCATAGCAGCTATTCAGGCGGGAAAAGATATCGCACTAGCAAACAAAGAGACGTTGGTTACGGCAGGGCATATTATTATTCCTATGATTCAGGAATATGGTGTTTCGCTGCTCCCGGTTGACAGTGAACATTCCGCGATTTTTCAATGTTTAGACAAAGATAAAAGAAATGATATCTCCAGAATATGGTTAACAGCTTCCGGAGGTCCTTTTTTAGGAAGAACCAGGAAAGAGTTAGAATCGGTTACATTATCTGATGCATTGAAACATCCGAATTGGTCCATGGGAAAGAAAATTACGGTGGATTCTGCTACGTTGGTTAATAAAGGCTTAGAAATAATGGAAGCCAAGTGGCTATTTCATGTTTCCTTAGAGCAGATTCAGGTCTTGGTGCATCCGCAAAGTGTTATTCATTCCGCTGTGGAATTTGCGGATGGGGCAGTGATTGCGCAAATGGGAACCCCGGATATGCGACTTCCAATCCAATATGCGTTACTGTATCCGGAACGACGTACGATTCCGGGAGAAAAGCTTGATTTCTATAAATTGGCACAGATGACGTTTAGTGAAGCAGATGAAACAACGTTTCGCGGATTGTATTTGGCAAAAGAGGCATTGAAGAGAGGTGGAAACGTACCAACGATATTCAATGCCGCCAATGAGAAAGCGGTTTCCCTTTTCTTGAAAGAGAAGATTTCGTTTCTTCAGATTACAGAGTATATCGAAGAATGTATGAATGAAATAAAAGAGATTAAGAATCCAAATGTAGAAGAGATTTTGTTTACACAGCAGATGACAGAAGACTTTATAGAAAGTAGGTATTGTTCATGAGCATTGTTATAGCAATTATTATATTCAGTTTGATTATCATTTTTCATGAATTGGGGCATTTTCTGCTTGCAAAAGCAAACCATATTCGCGTCAATGAATTTAGCTTAGGCTTGGGTCCAACGTTATTTGGGGTTACAAAAGGTGAGACCAAATATAGTTTGAAACTGTTGCCTTTTGGTGGTGTATGTATGATGGAAGGCGAAGATGAAGAAAGTGATGACGCACGCTCTTTTCAGAAACAATCGGTATGGGCTAGAATGAGCGTTGTTTTTGCCGGTCCGTTATTTAATTTTATTATGGCATTTGTCCTCGCCATGATTGTGATTATCATTGCAGGATACGGTACGAGTACCGTGGGTGATGTGGCAGATGGTTACAGTGCGCAACAAGCAGGAATTAGAGCCGGGGATCGGATTACAAAATTAAATAGTAAGCATATCCATTTGTTTAAAGAATTGACGTTTTATATGTTCGTTCATAACGGTGAGGATGTAAAGGTGACTTATGAACGTAATGGAAAAGAGCATCAGGCGGTGTTAAAGCCTACAAAGGATGAAAAGAGTGGCCGTTATGTGATTGGTGTAACCAGTTCCCCGTATCAGAAGGGAAATGTGTTGGACGTATTACGTTATAGCTTTTATGATGTTAAATATTATATTGATACCACGTTGGTTAGTCTGAAGTTGTTGGTAACCGGTGGTGTGAGTGTAAATGATTTATCCGGACCGGTTGGAATTGTATCCTCCATAGGACAGACTTATGAAGAGAGTCAAAAGAGCGGTGCCTTGTATGTATTTCTGAATATGGCAACTATGTGCATTTTGCTATCTGCAAATCTTGGGGTAATGAATCTGTTACCTATACCGGCTTTGGACGGCGGACGATTGCTTTTTATGATTGTAGAAGTCGTTCGTGGAAAACGTGTGGATCCGGATAAAGAAGGAATGGTTCATTTAGCAGGAATCGTGCTGTTGTTAGGACTAATGGTTTTGATTATGTTTAATGATATTCGTAAGATTATCTTTTAATTAGGGAGTAATATGAGAAGAAATAGTAGAGAAATTTCCATAGGAAATGTAATGATTGGTGGAAATCATAGTATTAAAATTCAGTCCATGTGTAATACAAAAACACAGGACGTAAATGCAACCGTTCAGCAGATTCATAAGTTAACGGAATGTGGCTGTGAAATTATTCGCTGTGCAGTTCCAAATGAAGAGGCGGCAGTTGCGTTAGGTGAGATTAAGAAACAGATAACCATCCCGTTGGTTGCGGATATTCATTTTGATTATCGTTTGGCTATTTTGGCAATGCAAAACGGTGCAGATAAGATTCGCATCAATCCCGGAAATATTGGAAGCATTGATAAAATAGAAGCGGTTGTGAAAGAGGCGAAAGCACGTAATATACCGATTCGTGTTGGTGTAAACAGTGGATCTTTGGAAAAAAATCTGATTGAAAAATACCATGGTGTTACGGCAGAGGGAATCGTAGAGAGTGCATTGGATAAAGTTGCAATCATTGAAAAGATGGGATATGAAAATCTGGTGGTGAGTATTAAAACATCGGATGTGCTTATGTGTGTCAAAGCCCATGAGCTGATTTCGCAGCGTATGGACTATCCGCTACATGTTGGAATTACGGAAGCAGGTACAGTCTGGTCCGGAAATATCAAATCTGCCATAGGATTGGGATTGATATTAAATCAGGGAATTGGTGATACGATTCGTGTGTCTTTAACGGGTGATCCGGTTCAGGAGGTATTATCCGCGAAGCAGATTCTCAGAACCTTGGGAATTCGTAAGGGAGGCATTGAAGTGGTGTCTTGTCCTACATGTGGTCGTACACAGATTGATTTAATTCCACTTGCGAATAAGGTGGAGGAACTTGTTTCCGGCTATGATCTTTCCCTAAAAGTTGCTGTTATGGGATGTGTGGTAAATGGTCCCGGTGAAGCGCGAGAGGCTGATTTGGGTATTGCAGGTGGAATCGGAGAAGGACTACTTATAAAGAAAGGCGAGATTATACGGAAGGTTCCGGAAAATGAGTTGTTGAATACGTTAAAGTATGAGTTGGATCATTGGAGTGAGTAGTGCATGGCAAAGAAGTTTTTTGACGTCTTTGGAGATTTAAAATTAGATGCGGAGTTGACAAGTCTTTTGCAGGATGTGGAAATTGAGAAGATTTCCACAAATTCTGCAAGAGACTTTTTGCGTGTTTATTTTTCTAGTCCAAGGCTTATTTTTAAACAAAAAATATATACCATCGAAGAAGAACTTAAGAAGCAAATCTTTCGAAATACCAACGTGCAGATTTGTATTATTGAAAAATTTCATCTTTCAAAGCAATACCGACCAAGTACGTTGTTTGCGGACTATAAGGAAAGTATGTTGCTTGAGCTGCATCATAAGAATGCGCTTTTGTACAGTGTTTTGGAAACAGCAAAAATTGCATTTGAAGATGATTCTACCATGAAGTTGACGCTAAAGAAAACCCTGGTATCGGAAGAATTAGAGCCGCAGTTGGTGGAATACCTAAACAAGGTGTTTTTGGAACGATGTGGATTGTCTGTTATTATTGATACCGACTATTATGCATCGGATTGGGCTTTGCACGAGGAAGAAAATGAGCGGCAAATAAAGCAACGTGTGCAACAGATTATGGGGAATTCTTCATTTGGACAGCGTAAGGAAGAGGAGGAAGAAGCACTTCCGAACAATATGGAGGAGAAGGAAAAGGGTGGTAAGCATACTGCAAAAGCGGAATCCAAAGGGGAAACTACAGAAAAAACCGGCAAGAAAAGTGGCCCACGTCCGGTGGTAATGTCTAATAATCCGGATGTTGTGTATGGACGTGATTTTGATACGGAGGCCATGGAAATTAGCGAAATTGAAGGCGAAATTGGAGAGGTAACCATTCGTGGGTGTATTCTTTCTGTCGACAGTCGCGAAATTCGAAATGAGCGTACCATTTTGATGTTCAACATTACGGATTATACGGATACCATATGTTTCAAAATGTTTGCTGCAAATGAGCAGGTTTCGGAGATTATGGCAGGAGTATGCAAGGGCGGATTTTTTAAAGTGAAAGGTACGGTCATGACGGACCGATATGACCATGAATTAACGCTGCAAAACATTTTTGGAATTAAAAAAATCCCGGATTTCCGTGTCAGCCGAATGGATACTGCTGTAAATAAGCGTGTGGAATTGCATTGCCATACAAAAATGAGCGACATGGATGGCGTTTCGGATGCGAAGGAAATTGTGAAACGTGCAGTTGCCTGGGGACACAAAGCCATTGCAATAACCGATCATGGAAATGTACAGGCGTTCCCAGAGGCATTTCATGCAATTCGTGATATGAAAGATGCAGAAACGCGGGTTATCTATGGCGTTGAAGGATATTTGGTAGATGATACCAAAGGAATGGTTGTCAATAGCAAAGGACAGTCGTTAGAGGACACGTATGTTGTTTTTGACTTAGAAACCACGGGATTAAGTGCAATTTCGGATACCATCATTGAAATTGGTGCAGTAAAAGTAGAAGCTGGAGTTATTACCGATCGATTTTCAACCTTTGTAAACCCGAAGGTGCCCATCCCGTTTCGAATCGAGCAATTAACATCCATCAATGATGAGATGGTTATGAACGCACCTACAATCGATGTAGTGTTACCGCAGTTTATGGAGTTTTGTAAAGGCGCTATAATGGTTGCACATAATGCCGAATTTGATATGGGATTTGTCTCAGCAGAATGCGAAAAACAGGGGATACCATGTGAATTCACGGTGGTAGACACAGTTGCTATGGCAAGAACGCTGATTCCAACTATAGCAAAATACAAGCTGGATCAGGTGGCAAAAGCATTAAAAATAGATTTGGGCCATCATCATCGTGCGGTGGATGATGCCGAATGTACGGCGCATATTTTTATTAAGCTATGTGAACGTCTAAAGGATGCAGAGTGCTATAATCTAGATGCCGCCAATGCTTTGGCACAATCATCGGAAGACACCATTCGTAAATTACCGCAATATCATGTGATTTTGCTAGCACAAAATGAAGTAGGACGCGTTAACTTATATCGTTTGGTGTCCTTCTCTCATTTAAAGTATTTTCATCGTTTCCCGAAAATACCAAAAAGTTTAATTGAACGTTATCGTGAGGGAATTATTGTGGGATCCGCTTGTGAAGCAGGCGAGTTATACCAGGCAATCGTACGACAAAAGTCTTCACGAGAACTGGCAAATATCGTGAATTTTTACGATTATCTGGAAATTCAACCTTTGGCAAATAATGAGTTTATGATTCGTGGAGAGGATCCAATGTTCGAATCGGTGGAGGATTTGAAGAATATAAATAAACGCATCGTTAAGCTTGGGGAATCCTTCAAAAAACCGGTGGTTGCAACCTGTGATGTGCACTACTTAGATCCGGAAGATGAAATCTATCGTCGTATTATACTGGTGGGAAAGGGATTTGAGGATGAGCCATCCGCGTTGTACTTGCGAACAACAGAAGAAATGTTAAAAGAATTTGAGTATCTAGGGCGTGAAAAGGCCATGGAAGTGGTTGTCGAGAACACCAACAAAATTGCGGATATGTGCGAATACATAGAACCGGTGCGCCCGGACAAATGTCCTCCTGTAATTCCGGATTCAGACAAAACATTACGTAGCATTTGTTATCGAAAAGCAACCTCCATCTACGGAGACCCGTTACCAAAGGTAGTGGAAGAACGATTGGAACGAGAATTGACGTCCATTATTGGAAATGGATTTGCCGTTATGTATATCATAGCCCAAAAGCTGGTATGGAAATCCAATGAAGATGGATACCTTGTTGGTTCGAGAGGCTCTGTTGGTTCTTCTTTTGTTGCGACTATGGCAGGTATTACGGAGGTAAATCCCTTGCCGCCGCATTATTATTGTTCGGAGTGTCATTACAGTGATTTTGAGTCGGAAGAGGTAAAAGCCCTTGCGGGACGATCCGGCTGCGATCTTCCAAAAAAGAAGTGCCCGAATTGTGGAAAAGAACTGGTACGAGAAGGGTTTGATATTCCGTTTGAAACATTCCTTGGATTCAAGGGAAATAAAGAGCCGGATATTGACTTAAACTTCTCCGGCGACTACCAAAGTAAGGCCCACAAGTATACCGAGGTTATCTTTGGAGATGGACAGACCTTCCGTGCTGGAACCATCGGAACCCTTGCGGAAAAAACAGCTTTTGGATACGTAAAAAAATATTACGAAGAACGCGGTGTACACAAACGTACGGCAGAAATTGAGCGGATTGTGCAGGGATGTGTTGGCGTTCGACGTACAACCGGACAGCATCCGGGTGGTATCATAGTGCTTCCTTTGGGTGAAGAAATTTACTCTTTTACACCGGTGCAGCATCCGGCAAATGATATGACAACCGATATTATTACAACACATTTTGATTACCATTCCATTGACCACAATCTTTTAAAGCTTGATATTTTAGGACACGATGATCCGACCATGATTCGAATGCTTGAAGACTTGACTGGAATTGATGCAAAGGGAATTCCTTTGGATGATGAAAAAGTAATGTCGTTGTTTCAAAACACCTCTGCGTTAGGAATTATGCCGGAAGATATTGGCGGATGTCCTATGGGATCGTTGGGAATCCCGGAATTTGGTACGGACTTTGTTATACAGATGTTGGTAGATACCAAACCACAATCCATTTCGGACTTAATTCGTATTTCCGGATTGTCCCACGGAACAGACGTGTGGCTTGGAAATGCACAAACCCTGATTGAGGAAGGAAAAGCGACCATTGCCTCTGCAATTTGTACACGAGATGATATTATGACGTATCTAATTAGTATGGGGATTGAAAGTGAGCAATCCTTTACCATCATGGAGGCAGTTCGTAAAGGAAAAGGGTTAAAGCCGGAGTGGGAGGAAATTATGACCGAACACGGCGTTCCGGATTGGTATATTTGGTCTTGTAAAAAGATTAAATATATGTTCCCAAAAGCACATGCGGCAGCATACGTTATGATGGCGTGGCGCATTGCCTATTTTAAAGTATATTATCCGCTGGCCTATTATGCAGCTTATTTTTCCATTCGTGCCAGTGCATTTAATTATGAGTTAATGTGTCAGGGACCGGAAAAATTAAAGTTTTTTATGAAACAGATAGAATCCCAAGAACAAATATCCAAAAAAGATGAGGATGTCTTAAAAGATATGCGAAATGTAATGGAAATGTATGCAAGAGGATTTGAGTTTTTGAAAATCGATGTGTATAAGGCAAAAGCCAGGCGTGTATCGATTATTGATGGAAAGCTAATGCCTCCGTTAAGTTCCATAGACGGCATGGGAGGAAACGCGGCGGACGCCGTGGTAGAGGCAGCAAAGCAAGGAGAATTCTTATCCAAAGATGATTTTAAATCGCGAACAAAAGTTTCTCAGACCTGTATTGACTTGATGTCGGAGCTGGGAATTTTAGAGTTGCCGGAAAGCAATCAGCTGTCACTTTTTGACTTTTAAAATTGCCGGAGGTTATTTGCTAATAACCTCCGGATTAAATACGGCAATCGTCGATGACCCGGAACAAGGGATGTAATAAAAGGTACTAAGATCCTGGAATTTTGAAAAATAAACATAGGATGCGGTAACATTGATGTTCGCATAGTTGCCGGATAGCAATTCTTTGAATTCGCTTCCGTCGGTTTTTATACGACAAAGAGCCGGTTCTTCGGAGTTACGTTGGTAGTACAAATAACTTCCGGCCAAATTAAAACAATCAATTCGACTCCGGTCTAGTACAACCTTTTCCTGCGTTGACAGGTTCATTTTTGATAAAGCATACCCCTCCGTAGGATCAATGTAGTATACGTATCCTTCGTTAACAATCGGATTATAAAAATTGCCGGTGATTAAATTGATATTGGTTTCGCTCTTCACATCAATACGGTGCAGGTTGTGATCGTCTTTCACGCCGGCATAATATAATTCAGAACCGACGGAATCAACAGCAATAACAGGAGCATTGATGACCTGTTTTTTGTCTGTTCCGTCTAAGCGCACACGATAAAGGGTAGAAGCCTGTTTTTTATCATAATGTATGTAATAAATGTATTCTCCTAATTGAGTAGCGTATAAACAAGGGTCACCATCTAAATATTTCTTGTGCTTGCCATTTTTCTTGTCTACGCGACACAGTGCGCAAGTTTCAATATTTAGAAAAGAAAAAGAAGAAGAATGATCATCGCTGTTATTTCGGGTATAGGTTACATAATGATCATCCACGTTGATGTAAGCAGTTCGATCGTTGGAAAGCTTTGTAAGGTCGCCTCCGGATCGGTTGACCGAATATAAAGCTAAATTGTCATTCGGATTGGAAAAATAAACAATGCCATCTCGTTCGCAAAAATAGCCGCCATTATAAAGGTTTCCACCTAGATTACCGGTATTGTAATTTGTGGGAAACTTTGTTTGACGAAGCTTGTGATAAGTAAATAATCCTATGCCAATTACCAACACAAGAATGATGGGAATGGCGATGGATAAAATTTTAGATTTTTTCATAACGCGCACCTACCTTTTTTATACTTATTTTTAGGTATTTGCGAAACTGCTCTGCGGCGAATGCCGCATGAGCAATTTGCATAATAAATCGTCTCTGCAAGTTAACTTGCGAGAACGATTTTTATGCAAATTCAACATGCCACGGTCGTGGCATAAGAGTTTCGCAATTAACTAACTTATTTTTATTATAGCAAATTCAGGAAATGAGGTCAAAGAATGAGTAAAAAGAAATATATATTTGTTGATTTGGATGGCACACTGCTAACCGATGAAAAAACCGTTTGCCAACGGAATCAGTTGGCAATTGAAAAAGCGATGTACCAGGGGCATCATGTGATAACGACGACAGGTCGCCCTTTAGAATCTGCCATCATCGGCGCGAAAAACGCGGGACTGCAGAGGCCGGGCTGTTATATTTTATCTTATAATGGTGGCCTGATTTACGAATGCGCCAGTCAGAGAACATTGTATGAGGAGACACTTTCTATGAAATGCGTGGAGAATATGTTTAAAAAAGCAAGAGAAGTCGGTATTCATATCCAGGCCTATTGTCAGGGAAAGGTTTGGTGCGAACAGGATTCCGAGGAAGTAAGGCATTATCATGCCAATGGAAAAATGCCCTATGAAGTACATCGTGACGTCCCCAAAGAATTAACTGAAAATACTCGAAAACTCATTGCGATTTCCTTTGATCATGAAAAATTAAAGGAATTTCAAATGGAGACAAGAACGGTTTGGGAGAAAGACGCGGATACATTATTTTCTACACCGTTTTATTTGGAGATTTTGCCAAAGGGTGTTAGCAAAGGAAATGGAATTCGCCGTATGGCAAAGATTCTTTCCTTTGACATGGAGCAGACCATTGCAATTGGTGATGAAGAAAACGATATTTCAATGATAGAAGCAGCGCACCTTGGCGTTGCAATGAGCAATGCCATTGCAAAAGCCAAAGAGGCTGCAAACTATGTAACAAAAGCGGACAACAATGCCGGTGGAGTAGCAGAAGTAATCGAGCAATTTGTACTTGATTAACGGATGTTCGCGGTAGATAAATGCAAAAATAGTTCATAGGGAACATATAAGTTGCCGCGTCCGGTGCCTAAATGGATATAGGACTTGTTGCTTCCGTGAAAATCGGAACCTCCGGTAATGAGCAAATCATATTTGCGTGCAAACGCTTTCATAGATTGTTCTTCGTTGTTATGGTAAGTGCTGTAAATAGCTTCTATTCCATCAAGTCCCGCATCCTTTAAGGAATGAATCATGGAATTAAGTGCGGTGTTTGATAAATTGTAAAGTGGAGGATGCGCCAAAACAGCAAGTCCACCTGCCTTATGAATCAGGGCAATGGCATCCTGCGTAGACACTTTGTTTCTAGACACAAAACAGGGAGCATCATCTCCAAGATATTTTTTAAAGGCCGCATTCATGGTCTTTACCTGCCCGGTATCAAGTAGATAGCGGGCCATGTGGGCCCTGGTGATGACCGAATCAGGATATTGTGTTGCTAGTGCCTCTAAGGTAATAGATATGCCATGCGCCTGCAATTTTTCCACCATTTGTTCATTGCGATGACGGCGACTATGCAGATATTCTGACAAATAATGACGGAATTCTTCATCCTTTTCGTTTACGTAGTAGCCAAGAAGATGGATTTCTTTTACGATATGATGATCGTTAGAAATGTATTCCGTGGACAATTCTACTCCGGGAACGAAATTAATATTGGCAGTTTGACATAGCGTACGCATGGTTTCGTTCCCATCTATGCAGTCGTGATCGGTCAACGCAATGGCGCGTAGTTGAATTTTTTGCGCGTATTCCACCAACTCTTTTACAGACAGGGTTCCATCGGAAAAGGTGGAGTGAACGTGTAAATCTATTGCATTTTTCATAGGACACCTCTTTATTCGTAGTCTTTTTATCTATTATAACATGATTACTTGCATAAAGTAATAAAAATATCCTTGACATTCGTGAAAGATAGTGTTATATTAGATAGGTCGAAAACAAAGCAGAGTTCCACTCTCACCTTAGCACGAGTAAGTGACTAAGCGTTCATAAGACGGATGATTTAGGTCGTATTATGAGGTGTGGATAGCTTTGCTAGCCACTTTTTTTGTGTGCTGATTTTATAAAATGGAGGTGTTTAAACATAGCTGATTTAATGATCAACGAACAGATTCGTGATAAAGAGGTTCGTTTAATAGGAGAGAATGGAGAACAATTAGGTATTGTATCCACAAAGGAAGCTTTGAGAATGGCGGAAGATGCGGAACTTGACTTGGTTAAGATTGCGCCGAAGGCGGAACCGCCTGTATGTAAGATTATTGATTACGGTAAATATAAGTACGAGCAGGTTCGGAAAGAGAAAGAAGCCAAGAAGAAGCAGAAGACGGTTGAACTCAAGGAAATTCGTATGTCTCCAAATATTGACACGAACGATTTGAACACCAAGATTAATTCAGCAAAGAAATTCCTTACCAAAGGTGATCGTGTAAAGGTTACACTTCGGTTCCGTGGTCGAGAGATGGCTCATATGCAGCAGAGCAAATACATCTTAGAAGACTTTGCGAAGGCAGTGGAAGAGATTGCAGTAATCGAGAAAGCGCCGAAGGTTGAGGGAAGAAATATGTCATTGGTGCTGGCAAAGAAGAACTAACTAAACACTCAAGGAGGAATATATCATGCCAAAAATGAAAACTAAAAGAGCTGCAGCAAAACGTTTCAAAGCTACAGGTACAGGAAAGTTAAAGAGAAACAAAGCTTTTAAGAGCCATATCTTAACAAAGAAGTCTACTAAGAGAAAGAGAAACTTAAGACAGGCTACCACCTGTGATCAGGCAAATGTTAAGACAATGAAGAGAATTTTACCATATTTATAGGTTGGAGTAAGTAAGGAGGAAATATCATGGCAAGAATTAAAGGCGGTATCGGCGCTAAGAAAAGACATAATAGAGTATTAAAATTAGCAAAAGGTTACAGAGGCGCACGTTCTAAACAGTATCGTGTAGCAAAACAGTCTGTAATGAGAGCATTGGCTACTTCTTATGCAGGTAGAAAAGAAAGAAAGCGTCAGTTCAGACAGTTATGGATTGCACGTATCAATGCAGCAGCCAGATTAAACGGATTGTCTTATAGCAAGTTTATGTACGGATTAAAGCTTGCAGGAGTAGATATGAACCGTAAGATGTTAGCAGAGCTTGCAGTAAATGATGCAGAAAGCTTTGCAACCCTTGCAGAACTTGCAAAGTCTAAACTTGCGTAAGTAACAGAAACAAACGAACCGGTCACTGCATTCGCAGTGATTGGGTTCTTTACTGTTACTAAAGTTGATAAAATAAAAACTTTTGAAAAAATTTAAAAAAGTGCTTGCAATTTTATGCTGAATGGTGTATGATACTATTTGTAAGGCTCGTTGGTCAAGAGGTTAAGACGCCGCCCTCTCAAGGCGGAATCACGAGTTCAATTCTCGTACGAGCTGCTTTAAATGCAGAGCCATTTGGCTCTGCATTTTTTTGTGTCCACTAATAAAGAGAAGTAGGACAACATGTGTGTATGGAGGAGAAGGGCAAAATGAAAGATGTTCAAAAGAAATCCGGCGTTGGCGCAATCGATTTTTTCTGTATTGGATTTGGCGCAATCGTTGGAGTAGGCTGGGCTGTATCCATTAACAATTGGATGAACAGCAGTGGAGGGCCGTTGCCGGCTGCAGCAGGTTACATTGCAGCGTTGGTTATGATGATTCCAATAGCGCTTTGTTATTGTGAATTGTGTTCCATGCTTCCGGTATCTGGCGGTGGAATGGCATATGCATTTCGTGCTTACGGTGACAATGTTTCCTTTGTTTCCGGTTGGGCAGCATTCGGTGCATTTATTACCATTATTCCGTGGGAAGCGATTTATGTCGTGGATATTTTAAGTATTTTAATTCCACAATTAAAAGCCGGGGAGCCATTATATCATTTGGCGGGATCAGATATTTATCTGGGACATATTTTAGTAGGTACAGCAATTTCTATTATTTTGTATTTAATTAACCGTAAGGGTGTTGCTTCATCAGCCACCTTACAGAAGTTTTTATGTCTGGCATTGGTTGGAGCCGGTGTGTTGGCGATGATTTTTGCCGGAATAAAGATGGATGTTGCAAACTTTGAACCAATGTATGCGCATCCGAAGGGAGCATTCCATCACTCGTTCTTTGGTGGTATGCTGTCAATTCTTGCTTCGGCACCATTCTTCCTTGCCGGTTTTGAAACCATTCCGCAGGGAATTGAGAGTGCAGGAGGTAATCCGAAATCAGTAGGTAAGACGGTGGTATTTACTGTTTTGTTATCCTGTATGTTTTATGCATTGTTATTGGTAACCATTGGTGGTGCATATCCATGGCAGAAATTTATTGGATTTAGCAGTCCATCCGCCGCGAACTTGTTTAAGGTGGTATATAAGGGACCACTTGGCATGACACTATACGTATTGATTTTGTCAGGTGCAATTTGCGGATTGCTAACAACATGGAACGGGTTTATGATGGCATCTTCTCAGATTTTGATGGCGATGTCTCGTGTAAGTATTGTTCCAAATGTCTTGGCAAAACAGCATCCAAAGTATAAGACACCAATTAATGCATTACGAATTAGTTTGATTGCATCTTTGATTGGACCGTTTCTTGGGCTTGGCTTAATCGATTCCCTGACCACTTTTTCGGCGGCAGGATATGTATTAAGCTGGACCATTACGGCATTTTGTTTGATTCGTTTGAGAAAGACGGAACCGAATTTGGAAAGACCATATAAGATTCCAGGCGGCGTTGCAACAGCATGGTTCTCCGGAATTGTTATGTTGGCAGTATTTGTTTTGTTATTTATTCCGGGCCAACCGGTTTATATGGGATATAAAGCAATTGTTTTGTTTGCATGTTGGATGCTTATCGGAGTAGTACTGTTTGTACTTGATTACAGACAGAGACAGAAGTATTCAAAATTAAAGAGAGCATCGTTCCTGTTTGCAAGTATGGCTTCTTCTTCCATTCAGATGCCTGGATTTGTTGATGAAATGGAAGACAACTATCGCGTTATCTCTTTCGTAATTCCGAAAGATACTGACTATGCGGGCCAGACGCTGATGGAACTTGAGTGGGGTAAAACACAGAGTATTTTCATTGTCAAAATCGAGCGTGGAACAGAGATGCTGATGTTACCAAATGGTAATACAAAGGTCATGGTGGGTGACCGCGTGTTTGCAATGGGTCTTGAGAAAATGGTTCGCAGATTTACTGTTCGTTGGGATATCGGTGGAAAATATACAATGACAACAATGAAAGATTTCATGGGCTTTGGTGAAACAGAGAAGCAGTCGCCTCTTGCTTGTATGGAATTGACGGTCCACGGAGATGAACCGTATGTTGGAAAACCACTTAAATTCTCAGGTATCCAGTCAGAAGCACATTGTATGCTGATTGGAATTGAACGCGATGGTGATTTTGTTATGATGCCGGATGCCAATATGGAGATTCGTGTAAATGATATTCTTTGGGTGGTAGGTACGGATGCGGATTTACAATTCCTCGCTGAAATGAGTGAACATAATAAAGATGAGAAATAGTAAATTCCATATTGTTTTTTTGGTATGTTCGTGCTATACTGTTATAGTAACATAGTAATTAGTTTGAGAGTGGGCGAGAGTCCACTCTCAATTGTTTGTTATGACAAAGAAAGAAAATGGAGGGACGTATGGCAAGAAGAGAAGATTACGAACATAAAACAGAGGAACTGTTAACTCCGATTATTGAAGAACATCATTTTGAATTGGTGGATGTGGAGTATGTGAAGGAAGGTGGAAATTATTATCTGCGTGCCTACATTGACAAAGAAGGTGGAATTAACGTTGACGATTGTGAAGTGGTTAGTCGTGCCTTGGGTGAGTTGTTAGATCGAGAGGATTTTATTGAGGGAGCATATATTCTGGAAGTAAGTTCTCCCGGACTTGGAAGACCGCTTAAGAAAGAGAAGGATTATGTACGAAGCATGGGCAAGGAACTTGAAATTCGAACATACCGTGCAATTGATAAACAGAAAGAGTTTTATGGTTATTTAACTGCATACGATGACAAGACCGTTACAATCGAGACGGACGACAATAAAAAGCTTACCTTTGAAAAAAACGATATCGCGTTGATTCGATTAGCAGTACATTTTTAAGAAACGGAGGATAATATAAGAAGATGAGCGAATTATTAGAAGCATTAACAGTGCTCGAGAAGGAAAAAAATATCAGCAAAGAGGTGTTGCTTGAGGCAATTGAGACGGCGCTGATTATGGCTTGTAAGAATCAGTATGGCAAATCTGATAATGTAAAAGTGGATATTAATCATGATACATGTGAATTTCATGTTTTTATCCAGAAGAATGTTGTAGAGAAAGTGGAGGATCCTTCAGAAGAGATTTCCGTTGAGAAAGCTCACGAAATAGATCCATCGCTTACAATTGGTGATATTGCAAGCATAGAAGTGCAGAGCAAAGAGTTTGGACGTATTGTTACACAGACTGCGAAGAATACAATTTTGCAGAAGATTCGTGAAGAGGAACGTAGAGCACAGTACGATGAGTACGTTACGAAACAGCATGAGGTTGTAACCGGTGTAGTACAGCGGTATGCAGGCAAGAATGTTAAGATTAATCTTGGAAAATTAGATGCTACCTTAACAGAGAATGAAATGATTCGTGGAGAGGTATTTAAACCAACAGAGCGTGTTAAAGTTTATGTATTAGAAGTAAAGGCCGGTTCAAAGGGACCACAGGTATTGGTATCAAGAACGCATCCGGAATTGGTGAAACGTTTGTTTGAATCAGAGGTAACTGAAGTGCGTGATGGTATCGTTGAAATTAAGAACATTTCACGTGAAGCAGGAAGTAGAACGAAGATGGCCGTTTATTCAAACAATCCGGATGTTGATCCGGTAGGTGCTTGCGTTGGATTAAACGGTGCACGTGTCAATGCAATTGTTAATGAATTAAAGGGCGAGAAGATTGATATTATTAATTGGGATGAAAATCCTGCAATTTTAATTGAGAATGCATTAAGTCCGGCAAAAGTTATTTCTGTTATTGCAGATGCTGATGAAAAAACAGCAAAAGTGGTTGTTCCGGACTATCAATTATCGCTGGCAATTGGTAAAGAAGGACAAAATGCTCGTTTGGCTGCAAGATTAACAGGCTTTAAAATTGACATCAAGAGTGAAAGCCAGGCAAGAGAAGCGGGTGATATTTTAGACTACGATGAGTATGATGAATATGAGGAAGAGTACGATGGAGAATATTCCGAGGAAATGAATTCTGAGGACGAATTTTTAGATGACTTTGACCCATATGAGGGAATGGCTGATGGCGAAGACAACGAGTATAGGGAAGACTAAACATAGTCCACAGCGCATGTGCATCGGTTGCCGTACGATGAAGGATCGCAAAGAACTGATTCGTGTCGTAAAGACGAAAGATGGAGGCATTTTTCTTGACGAAAGCGGAAATGGACAAGGCCGAGGTGCCTATTTATGTTGCGATTTGGATTGTATGAAACGTGTAGAGAAGACAAGAGGACTTGACCGTACATTTAAGATGACGGTTCCGATAGAGGTATATGAAGCACTACGAAATGAGATGGAGGAAATTGCATGCAAAACAAAATAACCTCAATGCTGGGACTTGCAACAAAAGCCGGTAAATTGGTAAGCGGTGAATTTATGGTAGAGAATGCAGTGAAAGATCATTCTGCGAAATTGGTTATTTTGGCTACGGATTGTTCGGATAACACCAAAAAAAAATTCCGCAACCAAACCACCTACCGTCACGTTCCTTATTATGAATATTCAGATAAAGAGGAATTAGGAAGATGCATTGGAAAGGAATTTCGGGCTTGTGTGGCAGTGACAGACGAGGGATTTGCGACATCGATACGAGGGCTTTTAGAACAATTATAATGAATCATGGAGGTAAGTAAGTGTCAAAGATAAGAGTGCATGAATTGGCCAAAGAGCTAAATGTAAATAACAAAGAGATTATGAGCTTCCTGCAAGAAAAGAATATAGAAGCAAAAAGTCACATGAGCGCAATCGAAGAGGAAGTTGCGAATGATATTCGAAAAAAATTTAATAGAAAGAAGACAGTGGAATTGAACGAAAATAAGAAAGAAACACAGGTTACGGATACCAAGCCGAAGACTGAGGCATTAGGAAAACCAGAAGAACATAAGAAAAAAGCAAGTATTTCTGCGGTTTACAACCCACAATATGGAAAAAATCCTGCGACCAAGAATGGTCAGAGAAAGACCATGAGCGGAGTTGGGGAGAAACCACAGGGAGAGAAACGGAAACGTCCGGAAGGTGCGAACCAGCCAAAACGTTCGGAGCAAGCTACGCAAACAAAACGTCCGGAGGGTGCTGCTCAGGGTGAGCGTTCAAAACAGAGTGGTCAACCAAATCGTACAGAAGGAAGAAAACCGCAACAAAATGGTGACAGACCACGTCAGAACAATCAGAATAACGGTGAGAAACGCTTTAACGGCGATAAGCAAAAGAAACCATTCCGCAAAGACCAGGATAGACGAAATGGAAATAATCGCGACAATAACCGAGACAACAACCGCGATAATCGAAGAAACAACCGCCTGGATGGAGAAATTAGCCGGATGAATCGAAATTCGGAGGCTGTAACAGAAGAAAAGCCAAAGGATAGAGAGAACAAACGATTCAAGAGTAAGCCACAGAAGAATGGTTATCAGAATCAGAAAGAGAAGAGACCGGAAAACTTTTTCCAGTTAGAGAAGGTTACAAAGAAGAAGAACCATCAGCCAAAACAACAGGAAGACAAGAATGAAATTAAGACGATTGTAATTCCGGAAACCCTTACGATTCGCGAATTAGCTGATAAGATGAAGCGTCAGCCATCGGAAATTGTAAAGAAGTTATTTTTACAGGGAAAAGTGGTTACGGTAAATCAGGATGTAGATTTTGATACTGCAGAAGAAATTGCATTGGAGTTTAACTGCATTTGCGAAAAAGAGGAAAAAGTGGATGTCATTGCAGAGCTTTTGAAGGAAGAAGAAGAGGATGAAAGCGTAATGGTTCCAAGACCACCGGTTGTATGTGTAATGGGACACGTTGATCATGGTAAAACCTCCTTGCTTGATGCAATCCGTGATAGCCATGTAATTGATCGTGAAGCAGGCGGAATTACACAGCACATTGGAGCTTCCGTTGTAGAAAGCAATGGACAAAAGATTACGTTCCTTGACACACCGGGTCATGAGGCGTTTACGGCAATGCGTATGCGTGGTGCTAGCTCAACCGATATTGCAATTTTGGTAGTTGCAGCGGATGATGGTGTTATGCCACAGACCGTGGAAGCTATTAACCATGCGAAAGCAGCAGGCATTGAAATTATCGTTGCAATTAATAAAATTGATAAACCAAGTGCCAACATTGATAAAGTAAAACAGGAGCTTTCCGAATATGAATTGATTCCGGAAGATTGGGGTGGAAACACAATTTTCTGTCCGGTATCGGCACATACCCACGAAGGTATTGATAACTTGCTTGAAATGATTCTGTTGACAGCAGAAGTATTAGAATTAAAAGCAAATAAGAATCGCAAGGCAAGAGGATTGATTATTGAAGCAAAACTTGACAAAGGACGTGGTGTTGTTGCCACATTATTGGTACAAAAAGGTGTTCTTCATGTGGGTGATCCGATTGCAGCGGGAAGTAGCTATGGTAAAGTACGTGCTATGACGGATTCAAAAGGACGTCGTGTTAAAGAAGCAGGCCCTTCCATGCCTGTTGAAATTATTGGTTTGAATGAGGCACCGGGTGCAGGTGACATTTTTGTTGCCATGGATTCCGATAAAGAAGCACGTTCCTTTGCGGAAACGTTTATTTCTGAAAGCAAAGAACGTTTAGTGGAAGAAACCAAGGCGAAGATGTCTTTAGATGACTTGTTCTCCCAGATTCAGGCTGGAAATTTAAAAGAATTAAATTTGATTGTTAAGGCAGATGTTCAGGGTTCTGTAGAAGCTGTTAAACAAAGTCTGGTGAAGCTTTCAAATGAAGAAGTTATAGTAAAAGTCATTCATGGTGGTGTTGGAGCGATTAATGAATCCGACGTTATTTTGGCGTCCGCATCCAACGCAATTATTATCGGATTTAATATTCGACCAGATGCTATTGCAAAGGCTACTGCAGACAGAGAGGGCGTAGATATTCGTCTTTACAAGGTAATTTATAATGCAATTGAAGATGTGGAAGCCGCTATGAAGGGTATGCTGGATCCGATTTTTGAAGAACAGGTAATTGGACATGCGGAAATTCGTCAGATTTTCAAAGCATCCGGAATCGGAAATATTGCCGGATCCTATGTTTTGGATGGAAAATTCCAACGCGGATGCTCTGTAAGAATTACCCGTGAGGGAGAGAAGATTTTCGAAGGACCTCTTGCATCTTTAAAACGCTTTAAAGATGATGTAAAAGAAGTAAAAGCAGGATTCGAGTGTGGTCTTGTATTTGAAGGCTTTGGTCAGATTCAGGAAATGGATCAGGTTGAGGCGTATATCATGGTTGAAGTACCACGCTAGACGATAGAACGGGAAAAGGAAAAAATATGAGAAAAAATAGTATAAAAAATACCCGGATTAATGAAGAGGTATTACACGAACTTTCTAACATTATTCGTGGTGAAATTAAAGATCCCAGAATTAATGAATTTACCAGTGTAGTTGCAGTAGAAGTTGCGCCGGATTTAAAAACCTGCAAGGCGTATATCAGTGTTCTCGGCGATGAAAAATCGCAAGAGGACACACTGGCAGGTCTGAAAAGTGCACAAGGTTATATTAAAAACCTGTTAGCAAAACGTATTAATTTACGAAACACACCGAGTATTACGTTTATTATGGACCAGTCAATTGAATATGGCGTACAGATGTCACATAAGATTGAGGAGTTGGCTGCATCCATGCATCATGAAGAGGAAGAGTAAAATGATGAATCTAAGTGAACTAATGAGGGAGGCACAGACAATCGGCATTTCCGGACATGTACATCCGGATGGCGATTGTGTGGGCTCCACACTAGGGTTGTATAATTTCCTAAAAAATAATTATCCGGAAAAGAAGATTTCTTTGTTCTTAGAAGACATTCCAAAAGTTTTTTCTTTTTTACAAAGAAGTAACGAAATTATACATGAGCCTGCAAATGAGGTTTTTGATTTGTATTTTGCATTGGATTGTGGCGATGCAGAACGCTTAGGAGAATTTGCGGAACAGTTTCAAAATGCCGCCTATACCGTTTGCATTGATCATCACAAGAGCAATTGCTCTTTTGCAAAGGAAAATTATGTGGTTCCGGATGCAAGTTCTACAAGTGAATTGATCTATAAGCTGCTTCCGAAAGAGAAAATTACCAAAGAAATTGCCGAGTGTTTATATACCGGATTGGTTCATGATACCGGCGTTTTCCAATATTCCTGTACGGCGAGAGAGACCATGGAAGCTGCCGGTTTTTTGATGGAGCAGGGAATCGATTATAGTAAAATCATAGATCAGACATATTACGAGAAAACCTTTGCACAGAATCGAATTCTTGCAAGAGCCGTTCTCCGCGCTAATTTATGGCATGATGGCGAAATCATTATCTCTTATATTACAGAAGAGGATATGAAAGAATTTGATGCCACGACACAGGATTTAGACGGAATTGTAAATCAATTGCGAATTACAAAAGGTGTGGAAGTGGCTGTTTTTCTGTACCAAAGTGGCGAGAAAGAGTATAAGGTGAGTATGCGTAGCAAACGAACCGTTGATGTGTCAGAAATTGCCGTGAAATTTGGCGGTGGCGGTCACGCTCGCGCTGCGGGTGTGACAATGAAAGGGGAGGCGGATGAAATTTTACAACAGCTGCTTCCGGAATTAAATAAGAAATTTGAAGAAGGAAAATAAAACCATGTATCATGGAATTATTGTGGTTGATAAAGAGGCAGGTTATACGTCCTTTGATGTAGTGGCAAAGATGCGCGGTATATGCGGGCAAAAGAAGGTAGGGCATACCGGGACATTGGATCCGGATGCTACCGGCGTGTTGCCGATTTGCCTTGGTAAAGGAACCAAAGTAAGCGGCATGCTTACAGACTCAGATAAAGAATATGAGACAACATTTGTGCTCGGCGTAACAACGGATACCCAGGATATGTCAGGAAAGGTGTTACATCGGGCAGATGTGGTTTCTAACGAAGATGAAATAATGACAACTATTGAATCTTTTGTAGGAAAAATTTCTCAGGTTCCCCCAATGTATTCCGCCTTAAAAATTAATGGGCAAAAGCTGTGCGATTTAGCGCGGCAAGGAATTGAGGTTGAGCGAAAGACCCGAACAATTACGATATACAAAATTGATGACGTTAAGATTAACTTGCCAAGGATTTCTATGCGTGTATCTTGTTCAAAGGGAACCTATATTCGCACATTGTGCCACGACATTGGCCAACAATTAGGTTGTGGTGCAGCAATGGAAACATTAAGGCGAACCCGGGCGGCTGGTTTTACACTTCAGGATGCGTATAACCTTGCAGAGCTTCAAAAGGCAAAAGAGGAACAAGCATTAGCAAAACTAATTAAGCCCATTGATGAAGTTTATCAGCAATACGATGCGGTTACAGCAACGAAACGTGCAGAATTGCTATTGAGAAATGGAAATCCAATTCCTGAAGAGATGGTTTCGCAACCGGCAAGCAAGGAAAGTTCGATTCGCATGTATACACATACAGGTGAGTTTGTTGGATTGTTTGAATATTGTTCCCCGCAAAAGTGTTACCGTCCAATAAAAATGTTTCTTTCTTAGGAAGGAGAAGATCAAGGGGTAAGGGAATATGAAGTTTTTTAGAAATACAACGGAAATAGCAATTGAAGAAGATACTGTCATTACCCTCGGAAAGTTTGATGGATTACACAAAGGACATCGCTTTTTGATGGAAGGTTTACGGATGGAAAAACAGAAACATCACCTTAAAAGTGTAGTATTTACGTTTTCTACTTATCCGAAAGATGAAATCGAGCATAAAAAACATGATGTTTTATTAACTTTGAAAGAAAAAGAAGCGCTATTTGCAAGAGCAGGGGTCGATTATGTTGTCGAATACCCGTTTACGAAAGAGATACGCTGCATGGAGGCGGAAGAGTTTGTAGATATGCTGGTTACACGCCTGCATGTGAAAGTGTTTGTGATTGGTACGGACTTCTTTTTTGGATATCAAAAAAGCGGAAATTATCAACTGCTTCAAGATCTTTCAGCGCACTATGGTTTCCAGGTGATTATTATTACCAAAAAGCAAGTGGATGGTATTGACATTAGTAGTACGAGAATTCGCGGTCTGATAAAACAAGGTCAGATTGAAAAGGCAAATGATTTACTGGGATATCCGTATTTTTTTGAAGGTTTTGTGGAAACCGGAAATCAACTCGGACGAACTATAGGCATTCCGACAGTTAATTTATATCCGGGAGAAAATAAGCTTTTGCCGCCATTTGGCGTATATTGCAGTAAGGTAGAGATTGGAAACCGTTCCTATCTTGGGTTAACCAACATTGGAGTGAAGCCTACCGTAGGAGAAAAAAATCCGGTAAGTGTAGAAACGTTTATTTTGGATTTCAATGAAATGATTTATGGTGAATCCATTCGTGTTAGTTTACAAGCCTACATAAGGGAAGAAAAAAAGTTTTCTTCGTTAGATTCATTAAAGGTTCAAATTGAGAAAGATATTGAAACAATTAAAAATTACAAAAATGTTACAAAATGTTGACAAAAACGTTTCGGTATGATATTATCTGCTCATAGGTTAGGTTTATACGTAGATAAAGGAGTTTATCAGCTATGAAGAGATTTGGAACGAAAAGATTGTCAATTACCGTTGTATGTATATTACTGGGTGTGACCATGAATGTACATACAAGCGCAGGGTATGCGAAAGATTCTAAGGCTACAAGAGCAGGTGTTTGTTCTGTCTTGTCCAGAAATCTATCTGCAGAACGTGTGACGACAGTAAAGAAAGAAACGAAGAAGTCAACAACATCCAGGATGGAGGCTTTGGTAGATGAGGAGTTATTGTCGGAGGATAAGGATGGCAATCCTACCATATGCGGCTATACCAATTTAGGTATTGTCAAAGTGAAGGGCAATTTAAACATTCGAAAGAATCCTTCTAAGAAGGCACGTATTATTGGTAAGATTAGTAATCATGCCGGCTGTGAAATTTTGAAAGAGAAGGATGAGTGGGTAAAGATTCTTTCCGGTCATGCAAAGGGTTGGGTAAGCAAAGAATATTTGGTTACCGGAGACCAGGCGTATGAATTGGCAAATAAGGTTGCGCATTATGTGGCTAAGGTAAATGCTGACCATTTACGTGTACGTGCAAAAGCTTCAACAAATTCACGAATTCTGACACGCGTAGCGAAAGGTGAGTTATTAGAGGTGGACAAGGTTTTAGATGATTGGATTAAAGTCGAGATTAATGGCGATACCGGTTACATTAGTGATGAGTATGCGAAGACTTCCTATCAGTTGGATACTGCCGTCACATTAAAAGAACTTGCTTTAGGAGAGGGTGGAGATTCTAATACCAGAAAGAGTCTTGTACAGTATGCGTTACAATTTGTTGGAGGCCGTTACGTTTGGGGTGGAACCAGTTTAGCATCGGGCGTAGATTGTTCCGGTTTTACGATGCAGATATTTGCCAGATATGGAATTGGCTTGCCGCATTACTCCGGTGCACAGGCAAATTGTGGAACGAGAATATCAGCGTCCCAGGCAAAGCCGGGAGACTTATTCTTCTACGGTTCCGGTCGTCACATTGGACATGTTGCGATTTATATTGGAAATGGTCAAATTGTTCATGCAGCCTCTACAAGAACCGGCATTGTAGTTGGAAATGCATTTTATAGTAATCCGATTTGTGTCGTTCGTTTGTTGAACAATTAAAAAATGAGTTTACAAGTAGTAGGATTTGTGCTACTATAAGTAGGTATGAAATAACCCATTGCTCGGTCCAAGGACACTCCGACCTTGCGCTGAGGATTTGGGGGATGAAGTTTTAATTTTAAAGGAGGAATTATCATGATTTCTAAAGAAAAGAAAACAGCAATTATTAACGAGTATGCTAGAACAGCTGGTGACACAGGATCTCCAGAAGTACAGGTGGCTATCCTTACAGCTAGAATTCAGGAGCTTACTGAGCATTTGAAAGTGAATCAGAAAGACCATCATTCAAGAAGAGGACTTCTTAAGATGGTAGGTCGGAGACGTAGATTATTAGCATACTTAAAGAACAAAGATATCGAAAGATATCGTGAGTTAATCGCACGTTTAGGTATTAGAAAATAATCTTAGATGTAAGATTACAAATAGGGCGGAAACTATTCCGCCCTATTCTTTTAGGAAACAATGAATGAACTATGCGCGGAAAGAAATATCCGAAGCCACTGAAAAGAATATGGATACCATGTTTTTTTCAGTAGTTTCGGATTCCGCTGCAAAGAAGGAGGAAATAATGTTTAAGAGCTTTTCAATGGAACTTGGCGGCAGAACATTGCGTGTTGATGTTGGTCGTGTGGCTGCGCAGGCAAACGGTGCAGCGTTAATGTATTATGGAGATACTTGCGTTCTTTCTACAGCTACGGCTTCTGAAAAACCGCGAGAGGGAATTGATTTCTTCCCATTAAGTGTAGAATTCGAAGAGAAGATGTATTCGGTAGGTAAGATTCCGGGTGGTTTTAATAAGCGTGAAGGCAAAGCATCTGAGAACAGTGTCTTAACAGCACGTGTAATCGATCGCCCAATGCGTCCGTTGTTCCCGAAGGATTATCGTAATGATGTTACATTAAACAACATGGTAATGAGCGTTGATCCACAATGTAGACCAGAATTGGTTGCAATGCTTGGTTCTGCAATTGCAACGAGTATTTCGGATATTCCATTTTGCGGACCATGTGCAACAACACAGCTTGGTATGGTAGATGGAGAATTTATTGTAAATCCAAGCCAAGAACAGTGGGATAATGGGGATTTGCAGTTGACGGTAGCGTCCACTTCTGAAAAAGTAATTATGATTGAAGCAGGTGCAAATGAGATTCCTGAGAATAAAATGATTGAAGCAATTTATATGTGCCATGAAATCAATCAGGAGATTATTGCATTTATCAATCGTATGGTGGAAGAAGTTGGTAAACCGAAACATGAATATGAAAGCTGTGCGATTCCGGAAGAATTATTTGCTGCAATGCGCGAGATTGCATCTCCGGAGGAAATGGAGAAAGCAGTATTTACTGATGAGAAGCAGGTACGCGAAGAGAATATTCGTGTGATTCGTGAGAAGATGGAAGAAGCATTTTCTGAGAATGAAGAATGGCTTGCTTTAATTCCGGAGGCCTTGTATCAGTATCAGAAGAAGACCGTACGTAAGATGATTCTTAAGGATCATAAACGTCCGGATGGAAGAAAGATTGATCAGATTCGTCCGCTGGCTGCAGAAGTAGATATTGTGCCACGTGTACACGGTTCTGCAATGTTCACACGTGGACAGACACAGATTTGTACTATTACAACATTAGGACCGCTTTCTGAAGCACAGAAGGTAGATGGCTTGGATGAGAATATTACAGAGAAACGTTATATGCATCATTATAACTTCCCGTCCTATTCGGTTGGTGAAACGAAACCAAGCCGTGGTCCGGGAAGACGTGAAATCGGTCATGGTGCATTAGCAGAGAAGGCTTTGGTACCTGTTCTTCCTAGTGAGGAAGAATTCCCATATGCAATTCGTACCGTTTCCGAAACATTTGAGTCAAATGGATCTACTTCACAGGCATCCATTTGTGCATCAACAATGTCCTTGATGGCTGCCGGTGTGCCAATCAAAAAACAGGTTGCTGGTATTTCTTGCGGATTAGTAACGGGTGAAACTGATGATGACTATATCGTATTGACGGATATTCAAGGATTAGAAGATTTCTTTGGTGATATGGATTTCAAGGTTGCAGGTACACATGATGGAATTACTGCAATTCAGATGGATATTAAGATTCATGGATTAACAAGACCGATTGTAGAAGAAGCAATTGCAAGAACAAAGATTGCAAGAGAATATATTATCAACGAGGTGCTTACACCAGCGATTGCTGAGCCACGTCCAGAAGTTGGCAAGTTTGCACCGAAGATTAGCCAGATGACAATTGATCCTGCTAAGATTGGTGATGTTGTTGGTCAGCGAGGAAAGACCATTAATACAATTATTGAACAGACCGGTGTTAAGATTGATATAACCGACGATGGTTTTGTTTCCATTTGTGGAACCGATGCTGAGAAGATGGCAGAAGCAATGCATATGATTAAGGTGATTACCACTGATTTTGAAGAAGGTATGGTATTTACCGGAAAAGTAATTAGTATTAAAGAATTTGGTGCTTTTATTGAATTTGCTCCGGGTAAAGAAGGAATGGTTCACATCTCCAAGATTTGCAAGGAAAGAATCCAGCACGTTGAAGACGTACTTACTTTAGGCGACAAAGTAACGGTCGTATGTCTTGGTAAGGATAAGATGGGAAGAATTAGTTTCTCCATCAAAGATGTGAAACCAGATGCAGTCGCAATTTAAAGCAGAATTGTTATTGAAAACCTGTCTGATATGACAGGTTTTCTTTTTTTGTCATATAGTACTTTGAGAGAGAATAATATGTGAGCCTTATGAACCGAGTTAGAAAGCATATTGAATGGGATTTTTCAAAGAAAAAGGGTTACACCGGAAAGGGAATTGGGATTGCTGTTTTTGATACCGGTATATTTCCGCATCAAGATATACAAAAAAGAATTCTTGGAATGAAGGACTTCGTAAACGGGGAAAACACGTTTTATGATGATAACGGACATGGAACCCATGTTGCCGGGATTATTGCCGGGAATGGAAAAATGTCAGATGGAAAATATGCAGGGATTGCATGTGATGCAGAACTATTTGCATATAAGATTCTAAATCAAAGTGGAAACGGAAATTTAAACCGTGCAATCCTTGCACTGGAGGATTGTATTGAGAATGCAAAATCGTATAATTTACGCATTTTGAATTTTTCTATGGGAATGGGGAAAAATGTTGAAAGAGAAGCGAAGCTGACATTGCTGAACTGCTTGGAGAAGGCTTGGGATAGCGGAATGGTTGTCGTATGTGCGGCCGGGAATGAAGGCCCATTGCCGGGAACTATAACGCCCCCGGGAAATCTTCGTAAAATCATTACCGTTGGAGCCGTAGATGATGAGTCCGGAACGATTCCTTTATACTTGCCCAAGGGGTATTCAGGTCGCGGTCCAACACAATCCTATGTAGTAAAACCGGAAGTTGTGGCTCCGGGAACGAATATCATGAGTCTTAACAATGGGCATAAGCCGCCGTATGTATTAAAAAGCGGGACCTCTATGTCTACGCCGGTTGTTTCCGGTGCAATTTCTTTGTTGCTGGAAAAATATCCCTATATGACTCCGGCACAAGTAAAATTACGATTGTATCAAACCTGCGTGTCCGCCGGGTTAGCAAAAAACCATGAGGGATGGGGAATGATAAATATCCGTAATCTTTTGACAGGAACATGGTAACAATGCTATAATGACATTTATGAATCGAGGATACCAATATGAATAAATTACGTAAATTATTAAGTAGCCGTTTAGTTATCTGGGGAGTTATGATGCTGGTACAGATAGGATGGTTCATTTCCATTTTTTCCTATTTCAACACACACTTTCGTTATGCAGGCACTTGTCTGGAAGCAATTGCGGTGGTGATTGTTTTAACAATTGTCAATAAGCAGACGAACCCATCTTATAAAGTAGCATGGTCCATTCTTATATTAGGAGTTCCGGTGCTTGGAATCGCTATGTATTTTTTATTTGGACGTTCGGATATAACAAAGCGAAATCGTAGAAAGCTTGATAAAATGCACAGTAAATCCATTCGCCATCTTAACCACAATGACCATGTTTTTGAAGAACTTGCAAAATGTAGTCGTGGTGCAAGCAAGCAGTCCGGTTATATTAGCAGATGGTCCCATTTTCCTGTTTACGAGAATCAGGGGTTAACGTATTATTCCACAGGAGATGATACCCTTGAGCCGATTTTAGAGGCGATTGCGAAGGCCGAGCATTATATTTTTCTAGAATTCTTTATTATAGGAGAAGGCGTATTTTTTAATTCCATATTGGACGCATTAGAAGAGAAGGCGAAACAAGGGGTAGAGGTTCGCCTGATGTACGATGATTTTGGAAGCGCGAATACGGTTCCACATCATTATGATCGTGATATTGAGCAACGCGGAATTTCGTGTGTTCGATTTAATACGTTAAAACCTTTGTTTTCAGCCGTGATGAATAATCGCGATCATCGTAAAATCATTATCATTGACGGAAAAGTGGCTTTTACCGGTGGTTTTAATCTCGCAGACGAATACATTAATAAACGCCATCGGTTTGGACATTGGAAAGATAATGGATTGCGCATAGAAGGGGAAGCAGTTGCTAATTTTGTGGCAATGTTTTTGGAAATGTGGCAATATAGTACCGGTGATTCGGAAGACGAAGCCGGCTATTTTCCCTCTTATGAGTCAAAACAATCTTTGCCGGGGTTTGTACAACCGTTTGCTGATTCGCCGCTTGACCATGAAAAGGTTGGTGAGACGGTATACTTAAATATAATAAATCGGGCAAAGGACTATTTGTATATTTTTACGCCCTATCTAATTATTGATAACGAAATGATGACTGCCCTTTGCAATGCAGCAAAATCAGGGGTCGATGTACGAATTGTTACGCCTGGAATTCCGGATAAAAAATTAGTATTTTTATTAACACAATCCTACTATGGTCAGTTGTTGCAAGCAGGTGTACGCATTTTTCAATATAGTCCGGGATTTATTCATGCCAAAACCTTTGTATGCGATGATGTGATTGCAACGGTTGGAACAATCAATTTAGACTACCGCAGCTTGTACATGCATTTTGAATGTGGAGTTTGGATGTACGGAACCTGGGAAGTTGGACAAATTAAACAGGATGCGCTAGAGACCTTTGATGTTTCAAAGGAAATTACCTATGCTCATGAGTTGGCAAGGAGCCCCATTATTAAAAGCTTACAAGGAATACTTCGCCTGTTTGCACCGATTATGTAAAAAAGAGGACACGGATATGATAGTTACAGTGTTTGTGATTCTATGCCTTTGTATCATCGCCATGGCAATTGAGCTACAACGATTTAAAATAACCAATTATACGGTACATTCCAAAAAACTGAAGCAGGAATATACGGTGTTATTTTTATCGGATTTGCATGGAAAAACCTTTCAAGGTCGACTGTTAAATAAGGTAAAAGCGGCAAATCCGGATTACATTTTTCTGGGAGGAGATGTGGTAACGAAACGAAAACGAAAGGAATTAACAACTATGATTCCGTTTCTTGCGTCGTTACAAAAAATTGCTCCCGTATACTATGGATTTGGAAACCATGAGACAACCATAGAAGAAATTTTTTGTCCGAAAGAGGAAACTTATCGTACGCTATTTCACGATTATTGCGAACAGATTCGGCAGTTTGGCATAAGGATCGTGAGAAATGAAAGCATAAACCTAAACGAAGAGCTTATGCTGTCGGTTTTGGAACTACCTTCTGTATATTACCGCAAACGGGAAAAGGTTACCTTATCAGAAGAAGAGCTTTTTTCTTTTTTGAAACCGATGAATACAGATCAATTTCATATTTTGATGGCACATCATCCGATTTTTGCCGAAACCTATGGAAAATTGCACCCGGATTTGATTTTGAGCGGACATACCCATGGAGGATTGGTACGGTTCCCGTGGATTGGTAGTATCCTTAGTACCGAATTGTTATGGTTTCCTAAATATGACGGAGGTCCATATTGGATTAAAACGAAAACAGGAAAAATCCCCTTTTATGTTAGTAAAGGATTAGGATATCATTCGTATCCTATTCGTATATTAAACCGTGCTGAAATGTTAAAGATTCATTTGCTACCGTAAAGTTTTACATTTTTCTTGCAATCACTTGAAAAACTTAGTAAAATATCTATTTGGAGGATTTTATGGAATTAAACGTAAAATTGGATAGTTTTGAAGGACCTCTGGATTTGCTCCTTCATCTGATTGATAAGAACAAAGTGAATATTTATGATATCCCGATTTCTCTAATTACGGAACAGTATTTGGAATATTTAGGAGAAATGAAACGTCATGATTTAAATATTATGAGTGAGTTCCTGGTTATGGCAACCACGCTGCTTGATATTAAGGCTAAGATGCTGTTGCCGGCGGAAGTAACAGAGGAAGGTGAGGAAATTGACCCTCGTTCGGACTTGGTTCAGCAGTTGATTGAGTATAAGATGTATAAATACATGTCTTATGAACTTAGAGACCGACAAATTGATGCGGCGAAGAATTTTTTTAAAGGAAAATCCTTACCCAAGGAAGTAGAAGAGTATCAGGTTCCGGTGGATATGGCGGAGTTGGTTGGAGATATGAATCTTGTAAAGTTACAGGAAATCTTTAAATCCATGATGAAGCGCCAGGTAGAACGAATCGACCCGGTTCGTGCCTCCTTTGGAAAAATTGAGAAAGAAGAGGTCAGCATGGAAGAGGAAATGGAGAAAATGGAGCAATATGTCCTTTCTCATAAAAAATTCTCCTTTCGGGAAATATTAGCAGGTTCTCATTCTAAGGTAAAAATGATTGTTGTGTTTTTGGCTATTCTGGAATTTATGAAAATGGGTAAGATTACCATCACACAGGAACACACATTTGATGATATTATAATTGAATCTTGTATGGAGTAATGTATGAATAAAACGAAAGCAAAGGCGGCAATTGAAGCCATTCTCTTTTCGTTTGGAGAATCGGTTGAATTGACTAAGATTGCAGCTGCATTGGAAATGAACAAAGATGTTGTGGAATCATTGGTACGCGAACTTATGGATGAATATGAAGCAGAGAATCGCGGTTTGCAGATTATTGAGTTGGAGCAGGCGTATCAGATGTGTACGAAGCGTGCGTATTATGATAATTTGATAAAGATTAAAGAGCAACCGCGAAAACACGTTTTAACCGATGTTTTGCTTGAAACACTCTCAATTATTGCTTATAAGCAACCAATTACCCGTGTGGAAATAGAAAAAATTCGTGGTGTTTCGTGCGGTCATGCGGTGAACAAGCTTGTAGAATATAATTTGGTGCAGGAACTTGGGCGTTTGGATGCACCGGGGCGTCCTTTGTTATTTGGCACAACCGAAGAGTTCCTTCGTTCGTTTGGTGTAAATTCAGTTGATGAGTTACCTGTTTTGAAACCGGATCAGATTGATGAATTTAAAGCACAGGCAGAACAGGAATTAAATGCCATGGAACAGGTAGGTATTTAGTATGCAATTTTTGTGGTTATTGACAAATATTCGAACAGCTGTTGGAAATGAATTGGCTCTTGCAATTACCAAATGTGGTCAACAAACCGTGTTAATTGTTTTACTTTGCGCGATTTATTGGTGTTTGGATAAACAAGTGGCATTGCGTGCTGCTTTTTCCTTTTGCTTATCAGGGTTATCGGCTCAGAATCTGAAATTGATTTTTCGAATTCCGAGACCGTGGCTGTTAGACAAGCAGTTTTCTCCTGTAAAAGCAGCCATAAAAGGAGCAACCGGCTTTTCCTTTCCAAGCGGACATACACAGAGTGCAACCTCTATCTATGGCTCTTTGTTTGTCTCGGAAAAGAAGGCCCCGAAATGGATTCGTATTTTGATTGCGCTTATGCCGTTTTTGGTTGGTTTTTCAAGAATGTATCTAGGGGTGCATACGCCAAAGGATGTTCTTACAGCGTTTTGTATATCAATTCTGTGCATCGGAATAACACATTGGCTTTTTTCGTATATGGAGTCTGAAGAAGGAATTTTGCAATATGTTTTGCCGGGACTGTGTGTGCTTGGAGCAATCCTGTCTGTAGTGCATGGATACATACTTTATACGCGTGGAATCGTAGAGTACGCGAAGATTGTAGATTGTGCAAAGACGGGTGGTGTGGCATTTGGCTTTGTAGTGGGATATTATTTAGAAAAACGATTTGTTAAGTTTCAAAATTCACAGAATCGTCTCTGCAATGTGATAAAATTAATAATCGGATTGGCTCTGCTCATTGCACTAAACAAAGGGATGAAGGCGGTATTTAAAGCGAATATCATCTTTGCAGTTTTGCAAAAAGCTATCTTGGTTATATTTATTTTAGCAGGATATCCGTTGATTTTGAAGCTTGTAAATAAGAAAAATAAAAGTGAGAATGCATATGAAAAATAATTGGATTATTGGAGTTTGCGGTGGATCCGCATCCGGAAAAACAACGATCGTTAATCGTATTAGCAAACATTTTGGTTCAGATATTTTAGTGATTAATCATGACAGCTATTATAATGAACACAACGACATGACGTATGAGGAGCGTAGCAAATTGAACTATGATCATCCGTCATCGTTTGAAACAGAACGACTTGTGAGAGATTTGAATACATTGTTACAAGGCAAGGAAGTGGACATTCCGGTATATGATTTTTCCATACATAATCGTTCTTCAGAGGTTACCCATGTAGCGCCAAAGAAGATTATTGTTGTGGAAGGAATTATGGTTCTTGAGAATAAAATTTTGCGCGATATGATGGACGTGAAAGTGTACGTTGATACCGATGCAGACGAGCGGTTAATGCGGCGAATTCGTCGTGATATGGAGGAACGGGCCAGAACAATCGATTCCATCCTTACTCAGTATGCACAAACGGTTAAACCGATGCATGAAGAATTCATTGAGCCATCAAAGAGCTATGCGGATATTATAATTCCACGTGGTGGAGAAAATGAGGCCGGCATTAGTATGATGATATCTTATATGGATCATTTGTTATCTGGAGATATTTAAAAGAGGTATACCATGATTAGAAAACGAGTAGGTTTAATTTATGCAATTTCAACATGTGCCATAATTGTAATTGCGCTAGCCATAGTAAGTGGACTGGTTTCGAAAAGGGTGAATTATTCCTATTTTGAATATAATTGGAATGTAACAATAAATGGACAGCATTATGACAATGTAAAGCTTTCCACCTTTCATTTTTCGGATATCCATGAAGGGGACTTAATCGTTTTAAGCAATCGCCTACCGGATACGTTTAAACGCGGTCAGATTATGACTATGCTTGTGCAAAATTGTACTATGGATGTATTGTATCAGAGCCAAAATCGAATGATTTCCGTTCATTCATTTGGACACGAATCCTATGCAAAGGGACAAATGATAGGTAATTCCATGGAATTTGTTCATTTTCCATTAATGGCAAGTGGGAAAGCTTTTGAAATTATCTTAAAACCCAATATGGATCATCCTTTTTTTCATCTGGCGACACCGAAGATGTGTGATGAACGTCATGCGTTTTCGTTCTATTTCCGTGAACGGTTTTTAAACTGTTCCATAGGCGGATTTTTAATATTTTTTGGAATAATTTTAATTGTAATGTCTGCCTTGCTTACCTTTTTTTTCGCCGAAATGCGTCATATGAGTTTGATTGCCTTGTTTATAATTCTTGAGTCGACTTGGAGTTTAAACAGCAATCATGCATTAGCAAACTTCGGTCTTAGTAGTTTTGCACGAACCATGATGGAGTACGTATCACTCTATACTTGTATGATTCCAATCATGATTTATGTGGCATTGCGACATGCTAAAGAAAAGAAGAGTAAACGACGAATGCTTATAATGATTACATTAAATCTGGTGTTTGTTATAGGCTGTCTTATTTTGCAGGGAACCGGCGTTTGTTTCATTGTAAAAACACTTGTTGCAGAACAGGTTCTTATGGTTGCAAATGCCATTACGATGATGATGTGTTTGCTTGAAAATTATCCGTATTTTACAGCAAAACATTTAACTTTATCCAGTGCCATCACTATTGGGGTGTTTGGAATCTTAGACTTAATTAATTTTGTTATATCCCAGCAGGAAGGATATACTTACAATAGTATTCTACCCACTGGAGTGTTGCTATTTATTTTGCAATGGTTGTTAAGCTTTTTGTATGAGGTTCACATTAATTATATTTCTTATACCAAGCAGGAAGTATTAACCAAAATGGCCTATGAGGATTATTTGACCGGTTTGGATAATCGCGCAGTAGTGGAAGAGTGTTTCGATGAGTTGGAAAATGAAAAGAAAAATTATGGTGTAATCAGTTACGATTTAAATTATTTAAAGCAAGTAAATGATACGATGGGTCACGAGGCCGGAGATACGTATATTGTCACATTTTCGAACTACTTAAAAGAATTTTGGAATAATTATGGCGTCGTTGCAAGAACAGGTGGCGATGAATTTCTGATAATTATTTCGGAGCGATCCGCAGAACTGATAAAAGCATTAGCATCTGATTTTGAAGTATATGTTGCCAATGCTATAAAAATGGCGGAGGCGTCGATTCCACTTCGATTTTCATATGGTGTTGCATTTCGCAATGAAGAACAGTGTAAGAACTCCAAGGATGTACGAAAGCTTGCCGACGAACGTATGTATGAGATGAAGCGTGCTTTTCACAAAGAAGCAAGGAATAGAAAAGAAGAGTCCTAAGTGGCTCTTTTTTTTCATATATTAGAAACAAACAAGGTAAAGAAGAAACATGAAAAAGATAATATGTTTTGGACTGGTGAGCATGTTACTATTCGTCCAAATCCCCTGTCATGCAAAACCAAAAGTACAAGGAAGGCAGCCAACGATACATGCACAGGCCGCTTGTGTAATGGACGCAAGCACATACAGAATATTATGGGGAAAAAACGAAGAAAAATGCATGCCTATGGCCAGTACAACGAAAATTCTCACATGCATTTTAGCATTGGAAAAAGGACGATTGGAGGATTACGTTTCCTTTAGCCATTATGCGACAACCATGCCCAAAGTACATTTAGGAGCAAAAGAAGGCGAATGCTATCGCCTTGGTGATTTGTTATATGCCATGATGTTGGAATCATATAATGATGTTGCAGTCGCCATTGCGGAGCACCTGGCCGGAAGTGTAGAAAATTTCCAAATATGGATGAATCAAAAAGCTCATAGACTTTGTGGAAGAAAACTCCATTTTGTGACTCCAAATGGTCTGGATGCGCAAGGACATGCGATAACGGCAAAAAATCTTGCCAAGCTAATGGCCTATTGCACTTGCTTTTCCCCAAAGAAAAATGAGTTTCTAGCCATCACCGGTTGTAAAACACATACGTTTAAAGATAAATCACAAAAGCGAATCGTTTGTGTCCATAACCATAATCGATTGCTTGGTAATGGCTTTGTAAGAAGTGGAAAAACTGGATTTACAAATAAGGCAGGCTATTGTTACGTTGCCTATATGCAAATCCACGAACACCCGATATGCGTGGCACTGCTGGCGGATGGCTGGCCACCAAACAGTAACTGGAAATGGAGAGATATGAATGAATTAACCAGGTATTTAGAACAATATGGGCGAAGGGAACGGCTTGATTTTTCAAACATAAAAAAACCGAATTATTTTATTGAAAACCAGAAAATTCTGTATAGTGTGGGAGACGGTGAATTACAAACAACGTTTCTTTATTCGTGGGAAACCCTGCGATACTGTATATTCTTTCAAAAGAAAAAAGAATTCCCTCTTCAAAAAGGAGAGCGAATCGGAGAAGGACGTGCTTATATAAACGACATCTGTATTGCAAGGGCAGACTTGCTTTGCAATAAAACCTATGAGCGAATTACATTTTTAAAAGTAATAAAGCATTACTTTAATATGTTTATATCAATTTGCATAAAAACACGTTAGAAATTATTGAAAAATTGTTTCTATCGAGATACAATAATAGATGTAGATTAAGTAGGAGGTAGATTCATGAGTGTAATGCAAAGTAATGTTGCACGTGACAGAATTTTATCATTTTTAGATGAAGGAAGTTTCGTGGAATTATTTGAAACAGTTACCTGCAGAAATACGGATTTGAGTTTGAAAGATTATAAAGAACTCTCCGATGGTGTGGTAACCGGATATGGCCTAATGAATGGTCGACTGGTGTTTATTTACAGCCAGAACCCGGAGGTGCTTCATGGTTCTTTAGGCGAAATGCACTGTAGAAAAATTGTGGAATTGTACGCACAGGCATTGAAGATGGGCGCACCAATGATTGCATTGCTTGACAGTTCAGGGTTAAGATTACAGGAAGGTGTGGATGCGCTGACAGGTCTTGGTGAAGTATTATCAGCTGTTAATGAAGCAAGCGGCATTATTCCGATGTATAGTGTTATTTATGGTAATTGCGGAGGAGGGTTAAGTGTGATTCCGGCACTGTCCGACTTTACTTACATGGTGGAAGGAAAGGGACGTTTATTTGTTAATTCCCCGAATACCATTGATGCCAATTATCAAGAGAAAGTGGATACTGCAGATGGACAATTTAAAGCATTGTATTCCGGTATCGTAGATGAATGTCTTTCGGAAAATGAAATTTCTGAGAAAGTAAGAACATTGCTTTCCCTTTTGCCTGCGAACAATACGGAAGGTATCTATACAGAAACTTGTTTGGATGATTTAAATCGTTTGGTTGAAGGAATGAACGCTTCCAATTATGAGGCAACTGTATTGCTTACCAATATCAGTGACGGTTACGAATTTGTGGAAACAAAGAGCGCATATGCACCGGAAATGATTACCGGATTTATTCAACTAAACGGTATGACCATTGGTGCACTGGCAAATCGAGAGAATAGTGAACGGTTAACCGTTGATGGACTTTTGAAAGGTACGGATTTTGTTCGTTTTTGTGATGCATATGATATTCCAATCCTTGTGGTTGCGGATACTTGTGGTTTTGAAACAAGCATGGTTGCAGAGAAGGCTATCGGCCGAAGCATGGCAGCATTTGTTAGCGCGCTTTGCGAAGCAGATGTTCCGAAAGTAACATTACTTCCACATAAAGCCATGGGAAGTGCCTATTTATTAATGAATTCCAAGGCAATGGGTGCAGATTTTGTTTACGCATGGCCGGATGCAGAAATGGGAATTCTTCCGGCGAAGCAGGCAGTAGAGATTTTGTATGCAAACGATAACAACGTTTCGCTAAATGATAAAATGGCGGATTATGAACAGAGCCACAATAGTGTAGAGGCGTTTGCAAAACGTGCACAAATCGATCGTGTTATTGCACCGGAAAGTACAAGAAAGTATTTGGTTTCTGCATTTGACCTGTTGTACACCAAGTATGCGTGCGTACAGGAAAAGAAGCATAATTTACGATAAGGAGTGACGATATGTTACATGCTTTATTAAATGTTGCTCTTGGTATGGGATCAGTTTTTATTGTACTGATTATTATTAGCTTGATTATTCAATGTTTCAACATTTTCCCGATGTTAGAAGCAAAATTTAAAAAGAATAAGAAGGCTACAGAAGAATTTAAAAACGAGCCAATCAGAGAAACAGTAATAGATGAGGAGACATCGGACGATGAAGCCGTTGTCGCAGCAATTATGGCTGCAATTACTGCATATTCCGGCATGAGCCAGGATGAATTTGTGGTAAGAAGTATTGTACGAAGATAAGGAAAGGAACGTGAAGATATGAAAAGTTATACCGTAACCGTAAATGGTGTTACTTATGATGTAACAGTGGAAGAGAATAATGGTGCCGTAGCGCCGCAGATGAGCGCACCACGTCGTCAGCCGGTTATGCCAGCAAAAGAGGCGCCAAAGGCTACCGGTGCGAAAGGAGCAAAGGCTGTAACTGCCGGTGCTGCCGGAAAGATTTTAAAGATTGATGTTAAAGTAGGTGACAAAGTATCCGTTGGACAAAGCGTTGCCATGTTGGAAGTTATGAAAATGGAAACCCCTATTGTATCAAGTGATGAAGGTGTGGTTGCATCCATCGAAATCAAAGAGGGCGATAATGTTGAAGCAGGTGCAACCCTGATTACGTTGAACTAATAGGAGGCAGAGTATGGATTACGTTACAGATACCCTGTATAATCTGATACATCAATCTGCCTTTTTTAACCTGACCTGGAAGAATGGAGTTATGATTCTGATTGCTTGTGTATTACTGTATTTTGCAATTCGCAAGAAATACGAACCGTTGCTATTGGTACCAATTGCATTTGGCATGCTGTTGGTTAATCTCTTCCCGGACATTATGATAAAGGCAGAGGATGCAGAAAATGGGGTGGCGGGATTATTTCGCTATTTTTATTTATTAGATGAATGGTCAATTATGCCATCATTGATTTTCCTGGGTGTTGGTGCATCTACGGACTTTGGTCCGCTGATTGCAAACCCGAAGAGCTTTTTGCTGGGTGCAAGTGCACAGTTTGGTGTTTTTGCGGCCTATCTGGCTGCCATTGCATTAAACTTTAATGATAAGGCCGCAGCTGCCATTTCCATTATTGGTGGTGCCGATGGACCAACTTCTATTTTCCTTGCAGGGAAACTTGGACAGGGAAATTTGATGGGACCGATTGCCGTGGCAGCTTATTCTTATATGGCACTTGTGCCGATGATTCAGCCACCAATTATGAAGGCACTTACAACGAAAGAAGAACGTTTGATTAAAATGAAACAGCTTCGGGAAGTGTCCAAATTGGAACGTATTTTGTTTCCAATTGTTGTAACTATTGTTGTTGTTTTGATTATTCCACAAACAGCACCGTTACTTGGTATGCTTATGCTTGGTAACCTCTTTAGAGAGTCTGGCGTTGTAAAACAGTTGACCGATACTGCAAGCAATGCTTTGATGTATATCGTTGTTATTCTCTTGGGTGTATCCGTTGGTGGTACAACCAGTGCAGAGAATTTCTTAAAGATGGATACCCTGCTCATTGTGTTCCTTGGCCTTGTGGCATTTGCATTTGGAACCGCAGCCGGAGTATTATTCGGTAAAATCATGTGCAAGGTTACCCATGGTCAGGTTAACCCGTTGATTGGAGCCGCCGGTGTATCTGCAGTTCCTATGTCAGCACGTGTAGCGCAGAAAGTTGGTGCAGAGGAAGATCCTACAAACTTCCTTTTGATGCATGCAATGGGACCAAACGTTGCCGGTGTTATTGGAACAGCAGTTGCAGCCGGAGTATTTATGGCTATCTTTGGTGTATAGGAGGGTATTAACATGTCAGAACAGAAAAAAAAGCCGGTTGGCATTACGGAAACCGTGTTGCGTGATGCACATCAGTCATTAATCGCAACACGAATGACAACGGAGCAGATGTTACCAATTATAGAAAAAATGGACAAGGTCGGCTATCATTCCGTAGAGTGCTGGGGTGGAGCAACCTTTGATGCTTGTCTTCGTTTCTTGAAGGAAGATCCCTGGGATCGTCTTCGCAAATTAAGAGATGGATTTAAAAATACCAAATTACAAATGCTTTTCCGCGGGCAGAATATTTTAGGCTATCGCCATTATGCAGATGATGTAGTAGAATATTTTGTCCAGAAATCCATTGCAAATGGTATTGATATTATTCGTATTTTTGATTGTTTAAATGACATTCGTAATTTACAGACTGCAGTCAATGCAGCAAATAAAGAAAAAGGAAATGCACAAGTTGCACTTTCTTATACGTTGGGTGATGCCTATACGCTGGCATATTGGAAAGATATTGCAAAACGTATTGAAGACATGGGCGCAAATTCCCTGTGTATCAAAGATATGGCAGGATTGTTGGTTCCATATCGTGCGGAAGAGCTAGTGGGCACATTAAAGGATACTGTTTCCATCCCAATTCAACTTCACACACATTATACCAGTGGTGTTGCCAGCATGACGTATTTAAAGGCCATTGAAGCTGGGTGTGATGTAATTGATACGGCAATATCTCCATTTGCATTAGGAACCAGCCAGCCGGCAACAGAAGTTATGGTAGAAGCATTACGTAATACACCATATGATACCGGACTTGATCAGAATCTGTTGGCTGAAATTGCTGAATATTTCCGCCCTATGAGAGAGCAATACATCGAAAGTGGACGATTAAGTACCAAAGTGCTTGGCGTAAACATCAATACATTGCGTTATCAGGTTCCTGGCGGAATGTTAAGTAATATGATTTCTCAGTTGAAAGAACAACATGCAGAAGATAAATACGAAGAAGTTTTAAAAGAAATTCCAAGAGTGCGTAAAGATTTGGGTGAGCCGCCACTTGTAACTCCTAGTAGCCAGATTGTGGGTACACAAGCTGTGTTTAACGTATTGGCAGGTGAACGCTATAAGATGATTACGAAAGAAACAAAGGCAATTTTACGCGGCGAATATGGTCAGACGGTTAAGCCATTTAATCCGGAGCTTGTAAAGAAAGCGCTTGGTAACGAAAAACAGATTACCTGTCGCCCGGCGGATTTATTGGATAACGAACTTGATACGTTACGTAAGGAAGCGGCACAGTATATCCGTCAGGATGAAGATGTACTTACCTATGCATTATTCCCACAGGTAGCAACCGAGTTCTTTAAGTATCGTGATGCACAGTTAACCAAAGTTGATGACAAAGTTTCGGATAAGGAAGTCGGTGCTTATCCGGCATAATTCTATGAAATGAAAGGGAGCGTAAGCTCCCTTTTTGGTTGCGATTCTTCTTCAAAAATGATATATTAGAAATTGTTAGAAGGGAAGAAGGATATGAAACAGACAAATGATTTAATGAAACGCATTAACGAGCGTTATAGCAAAATGAGCAAAGGACAGAAGATGCTTGCAACCTATATTTCGGAACAATATGATAAGGCAGCTTTTTTAACAGCTGCAAAGTTAGGACAAACCGTAGGCGTTAGTGAATCGACGGTTGTACGTTTCGCTATGACTCTTGGATATGGCGGTTATCCGGAATTTCAGAAAGACCTGGAAGCTATGGTAAAAGAAAAGCTAAGTGAGGCGCCGGAACAGACGGTCATTTATGAAAATCTGGAAAACGCAAAAGTTTTGGATGCCGTTTTAATGTCCGACGTGAAACGAATTGAACATACCATTCGCCAAGTGGATGAGCAGGTGTTCGAAATGGCAGTCGATATGATACACAATGCCAAACGAATTTATATTGTCGGAATTCGTAGTTGTGCACCGTTAGCACAATTTTTAAGTTTTTATTTAAATGTAATGTATGATCAGGTCAAATTAATCACCACCAATAGTGCCAGTGAGATGTTCGAACAAATGATGCGCATTTCCAAAGATGATGTGGTGATTGGAATCAGCTTTCCACGATATTCCATGCGAACGCTAAAGGCATTGGAATTTGCAAATAATCGAAGTGCTAAGATAATTAGCCTTACGGATAGTGTACATTCCCCGATGAATCTATATTCTTCATGTAATCTGATTGCGGAAAGTTCAATGTCCGGGCTCGTGGATTCACTGGTTGCACCAATGAGTATTATCAATGCATTAATTGTAGCATTAAGTAAAAAACGCCAACACCAGGTGTTGAAAAATTTAGATGAATTAGAAAAGTTATGGGATCAGTATCAGGTTTATGGCAGTGATGAATTAGAGTATGTAAGCGATGCCATGAAGTTTCGATACAAACGCCCGGAAGGAAATGAATGAAACGAGTAGTAGTTGTAGGCGGCGGTGCCGCAGGTATGATGGCTGCATATGCATGTGCGAGTCAGGGACATACCGTGTATTTATTGGAAAAAAATGAGAAACTTGGAAAGAAAGTGTATATTACTGGAAAGGGACGATGTAATTTAACAAACGATTGCGATGTCGAAGATTTGTTCAAAGCCATTCTTCGAAATCCAAAGTTTTTGTATTCGGCAATCTACACCTTCGACAATTATCAAGTACAACGCTTTTTTGAAGAAAATGGTTGCCCGGTAAAGGTTGAACGAGGTGGAAGAGTGTTTCCGGTATCGGATCATGCTTCGGATGTTATTCGTGCCCTGGAAAACGCATTGAAAAACTTAGGGGTAAAGATTTTCCTGCATTCCAAAGTTGTAGGTATCGAAACGGAGAACAATGCAATAAAAGGTGTTCGTTTCCAAAAAGATCATCGAGAACAGGAACTTCCGGCGGAAGCAGTCATTCTTTGTACCGGTGGCCGATCATATCCTTCAACCGGTAGCACCGGCGATGGACATGCATTTGCAGACAGTCTGGGGCATACTATAAAGCCATTAACCCCTAGTTTGGTACCATTTGTAACAAAGGAAACCTTTGTAAAAGATGTGATGGGATTAGCACTTAAGAATGTACAGGCAACCATTACGGATGCCTCCGGGAAGAAACTTTACGATGAGTTTGGAGAGTTGCTATTTACACATTTTGGCGTAAGTGGACCACTCATGCTTTCTGCATCTGCAAAGGTAAATGATGCCATTGCAAAAGGCCCCCTCTCTTTAAAACTAAATTTAAAGCCTGCCCTCAGTAAAGAACAATTAGACAAACGTCTGTTGCGTGAATTTGATGAAAATCCAAATCGGCAATTTAAGAATGCTGTTTCCGGTTTGTTTCCAGGAAAGCTAACACCGGTAATGGTTAAGCTCTCGGGCATTAATCCTGATAAAAAAGTCAATGAAATTACAAAATCCATGCGAGAAGCATTTGTGGAATTAATACAATCTATGCCCCTTACCCTTATAGGCCTTAGAGGCTTTGAAGAAGCCATTGTCACCAAAGGCGGAGTAGACGTAAAACAAGTCAATCCTTCTACTATGGAATCAAAATTGATTCATGGATTGTTTTTTGCCGGGGAATTATTGGATGTGGACGCCTATACCGGCGGTTTTAATTTGCAAATAGCATGGTCAACCGGTTATCTGGCCGGTTTGAATGTAGAATAACGGAGGTTTTTCAAAAATGAGTTTTAATATTGCAATTGATGGACCGGCAGGTGCCGGTAAGAGCACCATCGCCAAACAATTGGCGAAAAAATTGAATTTTATTTATGTCGATACAGGCGCGATGTATCGGGCACTTGCATACTATTTTTTGACCCGTCAGATTTCCATTACATCGGTTGAGGAGGTCGCGAAGGTGGTTGAGGAGGCCAAGGTGGAAATTGCATATGAGAACAATAAGCAGCAAGTTATATTAAACGGAGAAAATGTCACGAATTATTTGCGGGAAGAGAATGTCGGCGAAGCTGCTTCGGTTACAAGTGCGTATGGATGTGTTCGAAACCATTTACTAAATTTACAACAGGATTTGGCAGCAAAAAAAGATGTCATTATGGACGGACGCGATATCGGAACCTGCGTTTTACCGGAAGCCCCATTGAAAATTTATTTAACAGCAAGCAGCCATACCAGAGCCAAACGTCGTTATGATGAGTTGATACAAAAAGGCGAGCACCCCGATTTTGACGAGATTGAAGCGGGCATCAAGGAACGGGATGAACGAGATATGAATCGTGAAATTGCACCATTGAAACAAGCAGAGGATGCAATTTTAGTTGACAGTTCTTCCATGACCATTGAGGAAGTGGTTCAAACTATATATAAGCTTGCAAAGGAACGAATGTAACATGGACAGAGAAGTGATTGTAGCCGAAAGCGCCGGATTTTGTTTTGGCGTGCGTCGTGCCGTTGATTATGTATATGATTGCGTACAGAAGAAAGAAGGCCCCATTTATACCTATGGCCCCATTATTCATAATGAAGTTGTGACCGAAGAGTTGGAAAAAGAAGGCGTAAAGATTCTTGATCCGACAAAGGCAATCCCGGAGCATTTGCCGATTGGTACGCTCATCATTCGCTCCCATGGTGTTACAAAAAAACGCTATGAAGAGATGCTTATTTCCGGTCATGAACTATCTGATATGACATGCCCTTTTGTAAAAAAAATTCATACGATTGTGGAAGAGCATAGTAAACAAAAGGAAACCATAATTATCATTGGAAACAAAGAACATCCCGAAGTTATCGGCATTTGCGGCTGGTGTCATGAAGGACGACATGAAGTTATTGGTTCCAAAGAAGAAGCGGAAAAGTTCGTTGCCGGTGCCAATGAAAAAATCTGTATTGTATCTCAAACAACATACAATTACAAGAAATTTCAAGAATTAGTTGAAATAATTTACAAAAAAGGGTATGATATAAGTGTTATCAATACGATTTGTAGTGCGACCAAGGACAGACAGGCTGAAGCGCTGAGTCTGGCAAAGTCCATGGAGGCTATGATTGTGATTGGTAGTCGTGCAAGTTCCAATACACAAAAGTTGTATGAAATTTGCAAAAAAGAATGTGCAAATACTTACTATATACAAACCATTGACGATCTTGATGTTACCAAGATGAGCAAAATCCATTCTGTAGGTATTACTGCAGGGGCATCTACCCCAAACAAATTAATTGAGGAGGTTCAAACGAATGTCAGAAATGAGCTTTGAACAAATGCTTGAAAATTCATTAAAAACTATAAGAAATGGGGAGGTCGTTGAAGGTACTGTCATTAGTGTGAAACCGGAAGAGATTGTACTCAACATTGGCTACAAAGCTGATGGTATTTTGACACGTAACGAGTATTCTAATGAACCGGTTGACTTAACAACAGTTGTTAAAGTTGGCGATAAGATGGACGTTAAAGTTGTTAAAGTTAATGACGGCGAAGGACAGGTTTTACTTTCCTACAAACGCCTCCAGGCTGAGAAAGGTAACAAGCGCCTTGAAGAAGCATTTAACAGCCAGGAAGTATTAAAAGCAACTGTAAACGAAGTCCTTTCCGGTGGCTTGAGTGTCATTGTAGATGAGGCAAAGGTATTTATTCCTGCAAGTCTTGTATCCGACACTTTTGAAAGAGATTTAACCAAATATAAGAATCAGGAAATTGAATTTGTTATTACAGAATTTAACCCAAGAAGACGTAGAGTAATCGGCGATAGAAGACAGTTAATTGCTGCAAAGAAAGCTGAGATGCAGAAAGAATTGTTCGCTAAGATTAAAGTTGGTGATGTAGTAGAAGGTACCGTTAAGAATGTTACCGATTTTGGTGCATTTATTGATCTTGGTGGTGCGGATGGATTATTACATATTTCCGAAATGTCTTGGGGAAGAGTAGAAAGTCCAAAGAAAGCCTTTAAAGTCGGTGATGTTGTTAAAGTATTCATCAAAGACATTAAAGATACAAAGATTGCTCTTAGCATGAAATTTGAAGACCAGAACCCATGGTTAAATGCCAGCACTCGTTATGCAATAGGAAATGTTGTAAAGGGTAAAGTTGCCCGTATGACAGATTTCGGCGCATTTGTTGAGTTGGCAGAAGGTGTAGATGCATTGTTGCATGTATCCCAGATTTCCAAAGAGCATATCGAAAAACCTTCCGATGTATTGGCTGTCGGCCAGGAAATTGAAGCTAAGATTGTAGATTTCGTTGAGTCCGAGAAGAAAATCAGCTTGAGCATGAAAGCATTGCTTGAGCCGGAATCTGACAGCGAAACGGAAGACGAGCAGTAAGGTAACATAGCTTAGAAAAAAACAGTAGAGAGGTGTTATATGCCAATTGAGAACGGTTATGAGAAGTTTAAAAAAGATGTTTTTACTTTAACTAAGATTGATTTGAATGCTTATAAAGAAAAACAGATGAAGAGACGTATTGATACGTTGATAGGGAAGAACAAATGTAAGTCTTATGACGAATATGTCGCTTTAATCAAAAATGACAAGGAACGTTTTGAGGAATTTGTAAATTTCCTTACCATCAATGTTTCTGAATTTTATCGTAACCCGGAACAATGGGAGCTCCTTGATAAGGATGTTTTTCCTAAATTGATTGAAAAATTTGGAAATAACATTAAGATTTGGAGTGCTGCGTGCTCCACAGGAGACGAACCATATTCTTTGGTTATGGCACTTAGCAGACATTTACCTTTAGAGAAAATTAAAATTATTGCTACGGATATTGATAAGCAGGTAATTGCAAAAGCAAAGGTTGGATTATATTCTGCAAAGAGTATCGCCAACGTACCTGCCGATTTGAAAAAGAAATACTTCACGGAAATAGGCGGCTCCTACCAGATCTCTGATTCCATCAAACAGAGAGTTGAGTTTAAGGAACATAATTTATTAAAAGATTCTTACCCAACTGGCTGCCACTTGATCGTTTGCAGAAATGTATTGATTTATTTTACGGAAGAAGCGAAAGAGGAAGTGTACAAGAAATTTAACGCAGCGCTTGTAAATGATGGCGTCCTCTTCATTGGAAGCACAGAACAGATTATGAATTATAAAGAAATCGGTTATGATCGCGCCCAATCATTCTTTTTCATAAAAAATAATAAGTAGGCAGAAGAGCTCTTTAAAGATGATTTGATTGTAAGACTGTTTAACTAAGCCAAAAGGCTATTACACATGCATTTCGCTGTGTAATAGCCCTTTTTACGTTGTTAGAAGCAATGTAAGAACCGATTGAATATATGGTTCAAATAATGTAGCAGAGGTTAAACATTCACGGGTGAGGGTATACTTGCCATAAGCCGTCTTCGGCGTAGCATTAACACGGTCTGTTTTATCAATATAGGTTGCCATAGATTTAAGAATGGCAATGTCTTCCTTTACAAGATAATAATAATTTTTATAATCAAGGTATGGAACCCGAATGGTATCATTTGAAATCGGTGTGCTTAACATTAGGGAATCGTCGTGTAGTGTAATGTAATAACCGTCGTAACTATATGAAATCGGAACCGGTATTGTGGTATTCGTCTTAGCCGCTAGCACAAGGCGTTCCTCCATGGCACCATAATAATTGATACTTTGGTTTCTTGTTGCACTTACAAAGTGAAATTGACCTTGAAACACGTCCAAGTAAGCTTGTATAGCCAAAAGCTTTGCCATTCCAAGAATATCTTCGTAATTGTGAAGAAAAAGTAACTGTTCCTCTTTATCTGATGGCTGCTTTTCATAACGAAGATAATGAGAAATCAGCTCGCCACCGGTATACATGTCCTCACGTTCGATTCCCAAAAATTGCTCAATCGTTTTCTGCTTCAAATCAACCAGTTTAAAAATCTTTTTATAAGGTTTCAGCTCTTTATATAAATCGATTATTTTCATATCCGGAAAGGAATTCGTCAGTTTGTACCTTGCTTCCTTTTCGCGCAAAAATGGAATATCAAAACCGCTTCCATTATAGGTAATACATGCAGAAAAAGACTTACAAAAATTAAAAAATGTAATTAATAGAAAAACTTCGTCTTCTTTTGACTGCGTTAGAAACTGCTTGATACGTAATTCTTCGCCCTCAAGATACGCTGCACCAATCATGTATAAACGGGCTGTTTTTGCCGAAAAACCGGTGGTTTCGATATCGAACAATAGTGTATCCGGTTTCAAATACGGTAACCCGTTCGGGCAGACATCTGCGAAGTCTATGTTATGCTCAATTACTTTCATAATCCCTCCATATTGTTTATGTGAATGAAAAAATCTAAAATAATTATAGCATATTTTCCGAAAATATATTATAATTTGATTGAGAATTTTATTTATTTAAAATAAATATAGAAAGAAGGATAGCGACATATGGGAATTTTAACTTTCAAAGGTGGAGTGCATCCATTTGAGGGGAAAGAATTATCCAAGGATAAGCCGGTTACAAGCTATAAGCCAAAGGGCGACCTGGTTTATCCGCTCTCACAACACATCGGTGCACCAGCAACCCCTGTTGTAGCCAAAGGTGATCATGTTTTGGCAGGTCAACTGATTGCAGAAGCAGGTGGCTTTGTTTCTGCACCAATTTACGCAAGCGTATCCGGAACAGTAAAAGCAATTGAGCCACGCAGAACCGGAACGAGTGCGCTTGTACCTTCCATCATCATTGAAAACGATGGGGAGTATCAATCTGTTGCATATGAAGCAGTGGAGGATGTTTTTTCTTTAAGTAAGGAGGAAGTTCTTGACCGGATTAAAAAAGCCGGAATCGTTGGAATGGGCGGAGCCGGATTTCCAACTCATGTAAAATTATCTCCAAAAGAACCGGAAAAAATTGACTACATCATTGCCAATTGTGCAGAGTGTGAACCTTATTTAACTTCCGACTATCGTTTAATGTTAGAAGAGCCGGAGAGTCTGGTTGGTGGTATGAAGTTAATGGTCTCCTTGTTTGAACATGCAAAAGGAATCATTGCAATTGAGGACAATAAGCCGGATTGTATTGCATTGTTAAGCAAGATGGTAGAAGAGGAACCATCCATCGAAGTAAAAGCGGTAAAAACAAAATATCCGCAAGGTTCTGAGCGACAAATGATTTATGCGACTACCGGACGCGCCATTAATTCAAGTATGCTTCCGGCGGATGCAGGTTGTATTGTTGATAATACAGCAACCATTATTAATATTTATAAGGCCGTAAAAGAAGGAAAACCATTGACACACCGTGTTGTAACCATTACCGGAGATGCCATTAATGACCCACGCAATTTTGACGTATTATTCGGAACCAGTTTCAAAGAATTAGTCGAAGCTGCTGGTGGTTTCAAAAGTCAGCCGGAGAAAATAATTTCCGGAGGTCCAATGATGGGATTTGCTGTTTTCGATTACGATTTTCCGGTTATTAAAACAACCTCATCCCTTTTGTGCATGACAAAGGATGAGGCTGCGATGTACGAACCAACAGCATGTATAAATTGTGGTCGGTGCGTAGAAGTATGCCCATCTCGCTTAATTCCATCCCGATTGGCGAAATTGATGGATCATGGCGATATTGAGCAATTTGAAAAAATGGACGGCGTAGAGTGCGTAGAGTGCGGAAGCTGTAGTTATATCTGTCCTGCAAAGAGACACTTGGCACAGTCGATACGTGCAGGTAGACAGACCGTACTTGCAAATCGTCGTAAAAAATAAGAGTAGAGAGGTGTACGAACAGTGAGCGAATTATTCAATGTCTCATCTTCACCGCACGTGCGTTCCAAAGATACAACACAAAAAATAATGCTGTATGTAATTATTTCCTTACTTCCGGCAGCTGCTTTTGGCGTTTACAATTTTGGAATGCGTGCCTTGATGTTGATTTTAGTAACAATTTCATCGTGTGTTTTTTCAGAGTACGTGTTTAACATGATTACCAAACGCAAACAGACCATCGAAGATTTAAGTGCGGTAGTAACCGGTTTATTACTTGCCTTGAACCTTCCACCGGCATTTCCATGGTATTTAGCCGTTCTTGGCGGAGTATTTGCCATTATCGTCGTAAAAATGGTGTTTGGTGGATTAGGACAGAATTTCATGAATCCGGCATTAGGTGCCCGCTGCTTTTTACTGATTTCCTTTACCGGTTATATGACCAATTTTACATATGACGGGGAATCTGTTGCAACACCGCTTGCCTTATTAAAAGCAGGCGAATCAGTAAAGACCATGGATTTGTTTATGGGAACTACAGCCGGTACCATTGGTGAAACTTGCGTCATCGCCCTTTTAATTGGTGCCTTGTTCTTAATCCTTATGGGAGTTATTCAAATTACCATTCCGGCAAGCTACATTCTTACCTTTGCAGTATTTACATTACTCTTTGGTGGACATGGGTTTGACTTAACATTTTTGGTTGCTGAACTTTGTGGAGGCGGATTGATGCTGGGTGCATTTTTCATGGCAACCGACTACGCCACCAGCCCAATTACAACCAATGGACGTATTATTTTTGGTATATGTTTGGGAATTTTAACCGGTGTATTCCGTTTTTATGGTGCAAGTGCAGAGGGTGTGTCCTATGCAATTATCTTCTCAAACCTGTTGGTTCCGTTAATTGAGAAGGTTTCCAGACCAAAAGCATTTGGTAAAGGAGGCAAGGCTCATGAATAGAATTTTAGGCGATACCATCAAAATTTTTCTGATTACTTTGGTTGCCGGCTTAATGCTGGGAGGTGTCTATACCATTACCAAAGAACCAATAAAAAAAGCAGAAGAAGATGCGAAACAAGAGGCCTACAAGGCAGTTTTCAAAAATGCGGATTCTTTTACAGAAACCAAATTTGACGAAAAAGAAGCCAGAAAAATTTTAGATGAAAATAACTATCCGGATGATACTATCAACGAAGTCGTTGAAGCAAAAAATGCATCTGGAGAGACTCTTGGCTATGTGTTAACCATCACCTCGACGGCAGGATACGGTGGCGATATTCAATTTTCCATTGGCCTTTCAATGGATGGAACCTTAAATGGATATTCCATTTTATCCATCAGTGAAACGGCCGGTCTTGGTATGAAAGCAAAAGAAGAGAAGTTTGCTTCTCAATTTAGGAATAAAAACGTATCGCACTTGGAAGTAACAAAAACAGGTGCAAAATCCGATGAGGAAATTGATGCCATCAGTGGTGCGACCATTACAAGTAAAGCTATGACTTATGGTGTTGATTCCGGTTTATGCTATTTCCAAAATGTTATTCTTCAAGGAGGTGGATCACAAGATGAATAAATGTACAGAACGCTTATACAATGGCATTATCAAAGAAAATCCTACCTTCGTGTTGATGCTTGGTATGTGTCCAACGTTAGCAGTTACAACCTCTGCTATAAACGGTATCGGTATGGGACTTTCAACCACCGTTGTGTTGGCATTAAGTAACTTGTTGATTTCCATGTTACGAAATGTAATTCCGGATCGTGTACGTGTTCCGGCATTCATTGTCGTTGTTGCATCCTTTGTAACCATGGTAGAATTTTTAGTCAAAGGATTTGTACCTAGTCTCTACGCAGCACTTGGAATCTATATTCCATTGATTGTTGTAAACTGTATTATTTTGGGTCGTGCAGAAAGCTATGCATCAAAGAATCCGCCAATTCCATCGTTATTTGACGGTATTGGTATGGGACTTGGTTTTACCTGCAGTATAACCATTATTGGTGCTTTTCGTGAATTTATTGGTGCCGGACAAATTTTTGGAAAACAAATTTTACCACTGGCAGATGCAGCAACCGGAAAAGCAGGCTATGTACCGATTACCATTTTTGTATTGGCTCCCGGAGCTTTTCTGGTTCTTGGCTCACTGACTGCAATTATTAATGCAATAAACAATAAGAAAAAAGCAGCCGGAAAGCCGGTTGTGGAAGCAGTTGGCTGTGGAGATGGCTGTGCAAGCTGTGCAAGCAAATCGATTTGCCAAACTGCCAATGTGAACCAAACGACTTCTACTGCAACAAAGGCTGTGGAAGATCATACGGGCGAAGAGTAGGAGGATGTCAGATATGGAGAATATTTTATTAATCACCATAGGAGCAGCCCTTGTAAATAACGTAGTATTAAGTCAGTTTTTGGGCCTTTGCCCGTTCCTTGGCGTTTCGAAAAAAGTGGAAACAGCCGCAGGTATGGGTGGCGCAGTTATTTTCGTTATTACACTTGCGTCCTTTGTGTGTGGAATCATCGAAAAATTTATTTTAATTCCGGCGCATCTTGATTATTTAAATACCATTGTATTTATTTTAATCATTGCAGCACTGGTACAGTTTGTAGAAATGTTTTTGCATAAATCCATGCCATCTTTGTACAATTCCCTTGGTGTGTATCTTCCGTTAATTACAACCAACTGTGCCGTACTTGGTATCGCATTAAAGAACGTGCAAAACGGATATGGAATCTTAACCGGAACCGTAAACGGATTTTTTACAGCAGTAGGATTTTCCATTGCAATTGTAATCATGGCAGGTATTCGCGAACAAATTGAATACAATGATTTTCCGGAAGCATTCAAAGGCTCCGCGAGTGTTTTGTTTACAGCAGGGTTGATGGCAATTGCATTCTTCGGATTTTCCGGAATTATTTAAGGAGGCGTAAACATGACAGAAATTATTATAGCCGGTGCCTTGATTGCCGGAGTTGGTATTTTTATCGGCGTCTTCTTGGGCGTTGCCGGCGAAAAATTTGAAGTTGAAGTAGATCCACGCGAAACCCAGATATTGGATGTTTTGCCCGGAAATAACTGTGGTGGTTGTGGCTATCCGGGATGTTCCGGTTTGGCTGCTGCAATTGTAAAAGGCGAAGCTCCGGTAAATCAATGTCCGGTTGGAGGTGCTCCGGTTGGCGCCAAAATTGGTGAAATTATGGGCGTAGCAGCGGAAGAAGGTGTACGCAAGGTTGCTTTTGTTAAATGTATCGGAACCTGCGATAAAGCGAAGAACGATTACGAATACATTGGTTTAAAGGATTGTTCCATGGCCAAACGTGTGCCTGGTGGTGGACCAAAATCCTGTAATTATGGTTGTCTTGGATTTGGTTCTTGTGTAAAAGCTTGTCCGTTTGATGCGATTCACGTTATCAATGGAGTGGCAACCGTAAATCCGGAAGCATGCAAGGCCTGCGGAAAGTGTATCGCAGCTTGTCCAAACGGATTAATTGAATTTGTACCATACAATGCCACCCAGATTGTTCAGTGTTCTAATAAGGACATGGGCAAACAGGTTATGCAGGTTTGTCAGGCTGGATGTATTGCTTGTCACTTATGTGAGAAGAACTGTCCATCGGAGGCGATTACCGTTGAGAATAACATTGCACATATCGATCAGGAAAAATGTACTCATTGCGGTACTTGTGCAGAGAAATGTCCAAAGAAGGTCATTTTAACAAAATAAGCTGGTTTACCAATCAAGTCGGCAGCAAAAAGCTGCCGACTTATTTTTGTTTGCAAAAATGCTACAAGTTTGCTATACTTTCATAGGATATGCATTTAGAAAGGAAAAAATTATGACAGAGGAAAAAATTGCTCGTATCAATGAACTTTACCATAAGTCAAAAGCAGAAGGATTAACGGAAGAAGAGAAGAAAGAACAGTTTACGTTGCGTCAGGAATACATTGCTGCAATTAAAGGAGCGATTGCTTCCCAAATGGAAAATGTAAGTGTAGAAGAAGCAGATGGCTCCATTGTCAATGTAAGTGAACGTAGACAACAGAAAGGAAAGAATTAGATTTGAGTAAGAAAAGAAAAATAAATCCGGTATTGGAAGCAATTATGGCAGCCGCTCCAGTGGAGGATGCCGCCAGGCAAGAATATTTTATTGATGTTGCACATAAAGAAGTCTTACGATTGAAAGAAACATTACAAAGGGACCTTACTTGTTGCGTGAACACCTTTGGATGCCAGATGAACGCAAGGGATTCTGAGAAGATTCTTGGCGTTTTAGAGAAGGCAGGCTATGTTCCATCTGAAGACGAACATGCAGATTTTGTAATATATAATACTTGTACCGTACGAGAGAATGCCTGCAATCGTGTATACGGACGCTTGGGATATTTGAGTACGTTAAAGAAAAAGAATGCGGCGATGAAGATTGCTCTTTGTGGTTGCATGATGCAGGAAGAACACGTTCGTGAGAAAATTCATCAAAGTTATCCCTTTGTGGATCTTGTTTTCGGAACACATAACATTTATCAATTTTCCGAGCTATTGGTAATGGCTTTATTTTGTGATTATCAGGTTGTAGAAGTGATAGAAGGAAGCGATAAAATCGTAGAGGAACTTCCAATTGTCCGCAAGTACGCCTATAAATCCGGAGTAAACATTACCTTTGGATGCAATAATTTTTGCAGTTACTGTATTGTGCCGTATGTACGTGGACGTGAGAAAAGTCGTGAGCCAAAGGATATTCTTCGTGAAATAGAAACACTTGCTGCAGACGGTGTTGTAGAAGTAATGCTTCTCGGACAAAATGTTAATTCCTACGGAAAAGGATTAAAGGATCCCATTACCTTTGCTCAGCTCTTGCAAGAGGTAGAAAAGATTGACGGAATTGAACGGATTCGTTTTATGACATCGCATCCAAAGGATTTGTCCGATGAATTAATTGAAGTAATGGCTAATTCCAAGAAGATATGCCGTCATCTGCATTTGCCGGTACAATCCGGAAGCAGTAGAATTTTGAAAATAATGAATCGACATTATGATCGGGAACATTATTTAAATCTTGTAAACAAAATTCGTGAAAAATTACCGGATGTAGCGCTTACAACGGATATTATTGTAGGATTTCCCGGTGAAACCGAAGAGGACTTTTTAGAAACGTTATCCTTGGTAAAAGAAGTAGAATACGATAGTGCCTTTACCTTTATTTATTCAAAGCGAAGCGGTACACCTGCGGCCACCATGCCTGATCAGGTTCCCGAGGATGTTGTAAAAGATCGGTTTGACCGCCTTTTGAAAGCAGTACAGGAGATATCCGAGAAGAAAGCAAACGTATTAGAAGGACAGGATGTAACCGTATTAGTAGAATCTGTAAATGAGCAGGACCCAAACCTTGTGACCGGTCGTTTAAGTAACAATTCAATTGTACATTTCCCTGGTGAGAAAACGTTGATTGGTAAATTTGTTACGGTTCATTTGGACACATGTAAAGGATTTTACTATTTGGGTACAAAAGTAAACTAGAGGACAAAGAGAATGTATGCATTTTTAAAAGGACGAATGGATGACCTTGCGGATGGCGTTGTAACCATTGACGTATCCGGTGTTGGTTACGAAGTGTTTGTACCGGGAAGCGTCGTTGATAAACTTCCTTCCGTTGGAAATGAGGTTAAATTGTATACGTACTTAAACGTGCGAGAAGATGCGCTATTGTTATATGGTTTTTTAACAAAAGATGACAAACGTATTTTTCAAACACTTTTAGGTGTAAGCGGCATTGGTCCGAAGGGAGCGTTATCTATTTTGTCAGCCATGTCGTCAGACGAATTGAAATTTGCCATTTTATCAGGTGACGACAAGCAGATTGCAAAGGCACCCGGTATCGGAAAAAAAATGGCCCAGAAATTAATTATTGAATTGAAAGATAAATTAGATCTAGCTGAAACACTTGCTTCTTCCGTTGAACATGCCCAAGTCGAAGATGCCGCCACAAAAAGTGCGAAGAGCGATGCCATCAGTGCGCTTGTTGCGCTGGGCTATTCTGCAACTGAGAGTATGCGTGCCGTTTCAGATTGCGCAATCACTTCCGACATGGATGTAGAAGCAATATTAAAACAGGCACTTAAGAAGCTTGCATTTTAGCAAAGAGTGAGGATGTTCGCATGGAAAAACGGATTATATCGACGCAATTATTAGAAGAAGACAAGGTTGTAGATAACAACCTTCGCCCCCAGCGACTAGATGAATACATTGGTCAGGAAAAAGTTAAGAATAATCTAAAAGTATACATAGAGGCAGCGAAAGAGCGAAACGAACCGCTTGATCATGTTTTGTTTTACGGACCTCCGGGGCTTGGTAAAACAACGCTTTCCGGTATCATTGCCAATGAAATGGGCGTGAATGTCAAAATCACATCCGGGCCTGCAATTCAAAAGCCTGGAGAAATGGCCTCTATTTTAAATAATCTAGGGGAAGGTGATTTACTTTTTGTTGATGAGATTCACCGTCTAAATCGACAAGTGGAAGAGGTTCTTTATCCTGCTATGGAGGATTACGCCATTGATATCATGATTGGAAAGGGAACAACTGCGCGTTCCATTCGTTTGGATTTGCCCAAGTTCACTTTGGTTGGTGCAACTACCCGTGCAGGTCTTTTATCTGCACCGTTACGTGATCGCTTTGGTGTAGTGAATCATTTGGAATTTTACACGCCGGAGGAATTACAGGTTATCATTGAACAGTCTGCTAAGAAATTACAGGTAACGATAGATAAGGACGGTGCGTATGAGTTGGCTCGTCGTTCCAGGGGAACGCCACGTCTTGCAAATCGTTTATTAAAGCGGGTTCGTGATTTTGCACAAGTAAAATACCAAGGTGTTATTACCAAATCGGTAGCGGATGAAGTACTTAATCTCTTAGAAGTTGACAGTTTGGGCTTAGATAAGAATGACCAGACCATTTTACTAACTATGATTGATAAATTTCATGGAGGACCTCTTGGATTGGACACCTTAGCAGCTGCAATCGGAGAAGACTCCGGTACAATAGAAGATGTCTATGAACCATACCTTGTGCAGAATGGTTTTATACTGCGTACGCCCAGAGGACGCATGGTAACCGATTTCGCTTATGAGCATTTTCATCGAAATCGTGAAGTATAATCTTCTGAAAAAGGTTGTCATTTTTTGTGCAAAAGGGTATAATGGACTATATCTTTAGAAAATAAATGTTTTTACGATCGATAGAATAGGATGGATAGAGTATGACGACGAAGTCAAATGCAGAAGTTATCATAGGCGGCAAAGTTTATACTTTAAGTGGGTATGAAAGCGAAGAATACATGCAAAAAGTCGCCTCATTCATAAATAAGAAACTAGAAGAACTGTCCACTACCATGGAAGGTTATAATCATTTGTCTATGGAACAGAAGGCATTGATTATGGAACTTAATTTAGCAGATGAATATTTTAAATCGCGCGAACGTGTAGAGCAATTAGAAGAAGATTTAGAAGAGTTTAAGAAGGGACAAGCTGAGATGAAGCATGAATTGATTTCTCTTCAAATTAAACTAGACACCATGAAGGACAGTATTCTGGAATTGGAGTCTAAGAACAAAGAGCTTACCCACGTGAAAGAGCAATTGGAAGCTTCATTAGAGGACAAGTTACTTGGAAATTCATAAAGATTGAATCAACTCCATTTTGTAAAACGGACAAAATGGAGTTATTTCTATTGTTTTGATTTTAGATAAAAGAAGGGAACTACCTATGAAACACGAATTATTAGCACCTGCCGGCAATTTATCTATTTTTTATGCTGTCATCAACGCAGGCGCAGATGCGGTTTATGTTGGCGGACCTCGTTTTGGTGCCCGGGCATATGCCAAAAATTTTACAACCGAAGAGTTAGTCGAAGCGATAACCTATGCACATCTACAGAACGTGAAGGTATATATGACGGTAAATACGTTAATAAAGGAATCCGAGTTGGACGATTGTATTGCAATGATGGTTCCATTTTATGAAGCCGGACTTGATGGCGTTATTCTTCAGGATATGGGGGTTTTGCATGCATTTCGTTCCCATTTTCCGGGTATGGAACTACATGCAAGTACCCAGATGTCTGTTAGCAACGTAGATGGTGCGAAAATGTTAAAAGAAGCCGGAATTGTAAGAATTGTTCCTTCCCGGGAATTATCTTTAGAAGAAATTCAACGCATACATAAAGAAGCTGAGATTGAAATAGAATCCTTTATCCACGGCGCCTTGTGTTATTGCTATTCCGGTCAATGTTTAATGAGTAGTTTTATAGGTGGCAGAAGTGGAAATCGTGGCCGGTGTGCCCAACCCTGTCGTTTGCCTTATGAGGTAATGGATCAAGCGTTTAAGCGGATACGTCCCAGCAGCCCTATTCTCAGTTTAAAAGATTTGTGCACCATCCATTTTTTACCGGAACTATTAGATGCCGGTATTTATTCGTTGAAGATTGAAGGGCGTATGAAGCAGGCATCCTATGCCTATACAGTTGTTTCAATTTATCGAAAATATCTCGATTATTATGAGCAGTATGGTGCAAAAGGGTATCAGGTTAGCAAAGAAGATTATGATGCTTTGCTAGCAGCCGGCAATCGCGATGGATTTACCGATGGGTATTATCATCGCCACAATGGACAAGAGATGTTAACAAAAACCTCCTCCGCCCATGCCAGCAGTGAGGGGACGCGAAAAGAAGACTCTTTAAGCACGAAGAAAAAGGTTGCAATAGAAGGGGTTTGTACACTGTTGTGCAACGAAGCCGCTACGCTATCTGTGCGTGCTTGTGGCTGTACCGCTACGGTTACAGGAGCCGTTGTGCAAGCGGCAAACAAAAAAGGATTATTAGAAGAGCAAATTAATAAACAACTTATGAAAACCGGCGAAAGCGATTATGAATGGAAATCGCTTTCTATCAAAATGGATGACCGGATATTTCTGCCGGTTTCTGTATTAAATCAGTTGCGCCGGGAAGCATTTGCGAAAATAACAGAATTATTAACAGTACGCCGCAGGTACGAAAAACCACTTACGTCAACGGTCATGGCTCCTTCATTACCAATGGAAAACCAACGGGTATCCATTCTGGTGCGCACTTGTTCACAACTTCGCATTGCCCTTTCCAAGGACTATGTAAAACGAATTTATGTGGAACTCACCACGTTTACAAAAGAGGAAGAACCCATGCTTCATACATTGATGAAAGAGGGATTTGAACGTGGTGTGGAGATGTATTGCGCCATGCCTTACATTTTTCGCAAAAAGAATGCGGATGCATTCGAAAAGCAATGGCAGAGTTTTCGCGATGTTACCACAGGTCTTTTGGCTCGTTCTTATGATGGATTGGCTTATGGATGCCGACAGTCTGTTCCGGTGATTGCCGACGCATCCTTATATTGTATGAATACCCTTGCAAAACTGCAACTGAAGCAATTTCACGCTGAGGAAATAACCTTATCCGTCGAATTGCGTAAACAGGAAATGAAACCTTTATTCGCTGCGGATGCTGAGTGCATACTATATGGACGCATACCAATGATGATTACTGCAGGATGCGTCAACAAAAACACAAAACAATGTCAGGAAAAACCGGGATTTTTATATCTAAAAGACCGCAAGGGGTATGTATTTCCGGTGCGAAATGAATGTCGTGGATGTTATAATATTGTGTATAATAGTACACCTACCTGCCTTTTTGCCAAAGGGAAGGAATTTTCCGGAAATCATGCTGTCCGATTGCAGTTTTCTGTAGAAGAAGATGCACAGATGAAACAGGTACTTTCTGTTTTTGAACAAAATGTGCTTGGACGACCCGGAACAGAAAAAATAGAACACTTTACATGGGGACACTTTAAACGTGGCGTGGAATAGGAGCAGATATGATACAAATTATTGTTCAATTATCAAAAATTATAATGATTTTCTTAATCGGGTTGTACACCATCGAAGCATTTTCAAGTATGCGTCGTAAAGATCCGGTTATTCGGGAACAGATTATTAAACGGCAACGAATATTTATGTATATGCTGCATTTTTTAGGATATATGGTTATGTTTACCGTACAGGAGGATATAAAATATATCTTGTTTTATGCAGTCCAAGTGTTAGTTTTTTCGATATTTTTGACATTGTATGACCTGTTCTACGAAAAAGCATCCGGGCTCGTAGTCAACAATATGGTCATTTTGCTAATGATTGGAATGCTGATTTTAACCCGATTAAGTTTCGATAATGCCATGCGCCAATTTGCATTTATGTTTGGCGGAATGGTAATGTGTACATTGGTTCCTTTTGTTATTCATAAAATGACATTTTTAAGCAAATTAACCATTCTGTTTGGTATTTTGGGTATCGCTGCGCTTGTAGCCGTATTGATTTACGCCCGTGTTAGTTACGGAGCAAAATTGTCTATTTCTCTCGGCGCAGTTTCGATTCAGCCATCTGAATTTGTAAAGATTACCTATGTACTTTTTGTGGCAGGAATGTTGTATCGTGACACATCCTTCCGCCAGGTTGTTATTACAACCATTGTAGCTGCAATACATGTTTTGGTATTGGTAGCTTCCCGTGATTTAGGAAGTGCGTTAATTTATTTTATTGCATATATGGTGATTACGTATGTTGCAACCAAGGATATTCGCTACCTGCTGTTAATTATGGTTGGTGGAGTACTTGCTGCTATTGGTGGGTATTTTCTTTTTTCACACGTGCGAATACGTGTGTTGGCATGGAAAAATCCTTTTGCACCGGGCGTGATTGCCAATGAGGGCTGTCAAGTTGCGCAATCCCTATTTGCAATAGGTACCGGAGGATTTCTTGGGCTAGGACTCTACCAGGGCATGCCAAAAACCATTCCGGTAGTAGAACAGGATTTTGTATTTTCAGCAATTTCTGAAGAAATGGGATTGATTTTTGCGTTATGTATGTTGTTGATTTGCATCTGCTGCTTTATGATGTTTTTAAACGTTGCCATGCAAATGCGAAATCAATACTATAAGTTAGTTGCGTTAGGACTCGGTTGTGTGTACGGATTTCAGGTTTTCCTAACCGTAGGTGGCGTGACCAAATTTATACCGTCAACAGGAGTGACCCTTCCACTTGTAAGTAGCGGCGGAAGTTCGCTCGTTAGTACGGTAATGATTTTTTCGATTATAGAAGGATTGTATATTTTAAGAGAAGAAGAAGGTGAGCAGATTGAAAGAAAAAGACGAAAACGTAAAGATACAAGAAAAAAGGTCACAGAAAAATAACCGCGAATTTGTCGTCGTTACGTATTTCTTTTTGGCGCTGTTTTTGTGCCTGATCGGCTACATTGTATCCTTTCAGGTTTTAGATGCAGAAACAATTATCAATAACCCTTATAACAAACGACAAACCATTTTTGCAAATTCCATTATAAGGGGAAAAATTATATCTTCTGACCGGAAAGTATTAGCCAAAACCATAGTGAATAGCAGCACAGATAAAGAAACCCGCATTTACCCTAACAAAAATATGTTTGCTCATGCAATCGGTTATAGCACCAACGGAACGACGGGTGTAGAATCCATCGCTAACTTTCAGTTGCTGCGCACCCACTCATTTATTGGGAATCAGCTCATGAATATGATTAACCAGAAGAAAAATCGTGGAGATACCGTTGTAACAACCTTTTCCCATCGATTGCAACAAACTGCATATACCGCCCTTGGCGGCTATGAAGGCGCAGTAGTTGCCATTGATCCTGAAACAGGAAAAATTTTAACTATGGTTTCGAAACCGGACTTTGATCCCAATCAGATTGCAACAAACTATAAGAGCATTGTTGGTGAAGATGATTCTTCAAAAAAGAATTCGGTGTTATTTAACCGTGCAACACAGGGAAGTTACACTCCGGGATCTACGTTTAAAATATTTACTACGTTAGAATACTTCCATGAGCAGGGCAGCAATGCAGATTATCACTATCAATGCACCGGCACCAAAACGGTTGATCAGACTTCTATCCATTGTTATGGTGGCGAAGTACATGGTGATTTGGATTTACAACATATGTTTGCAGAATCCTGTAATTGTGGCTATGCCACAATGGGCTTGTCCTTAAATTTGCAACAATTTGGCGCATTAACAAAGCGCATGTTGTTTGACCGTGCCTTACCAATTGAATATCCATATACCAAAAGCAAGTTTTCGCTGACAAAGGATTCTACAAGTGCATCCATTATGATGGGGAGCTTTGGACAAGATAAGATTACGGTATCACCCATTCATTTGGCAATGGTAGCAAGTGCAATTTCCAATAAAGGAACACTTATGAAACCATATGTGGTTGATCACGTTGAAAACGATGCAAAAACCATTGTCACCAAAAACAAACCGACGGTTTACAAACAATTACTGTCAAAAGAATGTGCAAAGGCCATGCGCAAATTAATGCGCGCCACAGTGGATTATGGTACAGCAACAGCATTGCAATCTACGTCTTACCGCGCAGCCGGAAAAACCGGTTCTGCACAGGTTTCGGATTCCTCCGATGATACACATTCCTGGTTTGTTGGTTATGCCAAACATAAGGGAAAAAGCATTGCAATTGCAGTAATCGTGGAAAAACAGGGAAATGGCAGCCGTTTTGCTGTCCCAATTGCCAAAAAAGTATTTGATGCATATTTTGATTAGTATTTGCACTTGTACTAAAAAAGTTGTATAATCTTTGATAGACAAACAAAACCAAACCGCATGGAGGACTTGTGCATTGATCGAAGCGACGAGCTGTGGTGGTGTGGTAATTTTCAGAGGAAAAATTTTACTTCTGTTTAAAAATTATAAGAACAGATACGAAGGATGGGTGCTCCCGAAAGGAACGGTAGAAGAAGGTGAGGACTTTAAGACGACTGCGGCCAGAGAGGTGAAAGAAGAGACCGATGTGGACGCAACCATAATTAAGTATGTTGGTAAGAGCCAATATTCATTTACCGTACCGGAAGATACTGTGGAGAAAGAAGTCCATTGGTATCTGATGATGGCTGACAGTTATTACTCAAAACCACAAAAAGAGGAATATTTCGTGGATTCCGGATATTATAAGTACCACGAAGCATATCATTTGCTAAAATTTGCAAATGAAAAACAAATCTTAGAAACCGCCTACAATGAATACCTGGAGTTAAAAAAGAAGAACCTTTGGGGCAATAGGAGATATTATTGAAATGGTATAAACATCTCTATGTAGGAGAATCTCTTACAGAGAAAAAAGAAAAGGTTATGAAACGGTTGAATCATAATGTACTTCAACCCAATGTATACGTAATTGTTCTTGCTGAGAATGGCAAGGACAATTTTCGTATCCTATCAAGTTTAGAATTATTACAAAAAGGATATCCTAAAGAAGATCTTACTGTTGTAGGAATCGCAAAAGGAAAAGAAGAAGCGTTTCTGTTGGTAGGGCAAATGATTCAGGATGTATTAGAAAAGACAGGGTCTGTCGATCGTGATAGTGTAGCGCAGTTTTTTGACAGCAGAGGAGGACACACATCTCATGACTACATGCATTAGTATGTTGGTGATACTTGGGAAAATCCTACTTGGAATTCTGCTTTTTGCAGTGGGATTACTATTCGTAGCGTTGCTGTTTCCAATCGGATATCGAATCGAAGCTTCCATTGATGAGAAGCATAGTGCATTCGACGATTTATCATCGTTTCACTATAACATCCGAATTCTTGGAATTCGAGTAATCTCGTCAGAACCAAAGAAACATCTGTTTTCTAAAGGAAGAGCAGATTCGCCGAAGAAGAAAGATAAGCAAGCAGCAGGCCCCAAAAAAGAGAAAAAAAAATCTCATTTTTCCAACGGAAAGAAAGGGCTGGCCTTTTTTACCATGCTTCTTTCGCAGCTGCAAGACCCAAAGAATAAAGAAGTTCTTAAGGCGATCATCGATCAGACGAAATACTTGTGCCATCATTATGGACCTCGCAAGGGAAAGGCATGTATAAACTACAATTTAGCGGATCCATCCTATACAGGACTTGCAACAGGATTCATAAGTTGCTTTCCCCTTTCGTATAAGAAAGGTGTTTTGTTAACTCCGGACTTTGTGTCCGAGGAAGGCTATGTATTTGGCTATTGTAAAATACGTGGACATATTCGAATGATTCATACAATTCGATGCGCCTTTCAATTATTAAAAATCAGACGAATCAGACAGCTATTAAAGGCAAGGAGGTAAATAAATGTCAGAAAACAATTTTATATCGACCGTTGAGTCTCTATTTCGTGGGATGGATAATTTTATTACAGCCAGTACCGTAGTCGGCGAGGCCATTCATATTGGGGATACCATAATTTTACCCCTTGCGGATGTAACGTTTGGTGTAGGTGCCGGCGCCTTTTCCGGAGATAAGAAGAATAACGGTGGCGGAGGACTGGGCGGAAAGATTTCTCCAAGTGCAGTTCTTGTTATTCATAATGGCCATACCAAATTGGTAAATGTTAAAAACCAGAGTGGTATGACGAAAATTTTGGATATGGTTCCGGATATTGTAGAACATTTTACAAAAGATAACGAAGTGGATCTTGACGAGGTTGTTGCTGAAACAAAGCAACACGAAGAGAACACAGAAGAGTAGACACATCCTGTATGTAATTCCATGAATTATGTACAGGATTTTTTCATATATTGTAAGAAAAAAAGGATCTATATATGAAAAAAATAATTGGAATTGGGTTGTTATGTGTTGCAATGGGAATCATTTTTGCCATGTTTCTTCCCGGGAAATTAATTGGAAGCATCCTTGCAATCCTATTGATACTTATTGGCATCCATTTCTTTTGTGCGAAGGATAGCAGACGTTGTTTTTGGAAATAAAATATCCTCTTGGAATACTCCAAGAGGACTCTTATCATCAAGTTCGTCTATTAGGCTCTTTCAACTTTACCGCTTCTTAAGCAAGAAGTACAAACATACATCTTCTTAGGAGTTCCGTCAACGATACATCTAACAGATTTAATATTAGATTTCCACATCTTTGATGATTTATTATGTGCGTGGCTGACGTTGTTACCAAAATGAACACCCTTGCCACATACGCTACATGCTGCCATACTGTGCACCTCCTTGCAACTTTACTACGATGGTACTTATCTACCAAAATCGCAACATAGATATTTTAGCAAAACTTCGGCAAGAATGCAAGGAATATTTTAAATTTTTAATAAAAAATCTCATTAGAACTTCCCTTTTTCTTCAAAAACGATTATAATGTCATAGTATATGAGATGATGGAGTTCTTTAATAAAGAACAGATGATTATGGAGGTTATCATAATGAATGGTAAAATGGATACAGAATATGGCAAGGTAATCATTGATAGCGATGTAATCAAGACCTATGCAGGAAGCGTTGCGGTAAGCTGTTTTGGTATTGTTGGAATGGCAGCCGTAAATATGAAAGATGGCTTGGTTCGTCTATTAAAAAGAGACTATTTGAAACATGGTATTGACGTAGTCATAGAAAATAATAAGATTACCATCGATTTTCATGTAATTATTGCCTACGGTGTAAGCATCGAAGCAATCTCTGATACGCTAATTAGCACGGTGAAATATCAAGTCGAAGAATTCACCGGACTAACCATTGAGAAGATTAATATCTTTGTAGAGGGTGTAAGGGTAATTGATTAAGGAGGAAGTTTCGAGAATGAATACGATAAACGCAGAACTTTTGGCGAAATGTTTTTTAGCAGGTGCTAAGAATCTGGAAGCCAAGAAAGAATGGATTAATGAGTTGAATGTTTTCCCGGTACCGGATGGTGACACGGGAACGAATATGACCATGACAATTATGTCTGCTGCAAATGAGGTAAGTGGATTAGAAAATCCTACCATGGCGGAACTTGCCAAGGCAATTTCTTCCGGCTCCCTACGAGGCGCCCGTGGAAATTCCGGAGTTATCCTCTCTCAGCTTTTACGCGGCTTTACTAAGGTCGTTTCCAATTATGACGAGATTGATATCATCACATTAAGCGAAGCCATTAATAAGGCTGTTGAAACGGCTTACAAGGCGGTTATGAAACCGAAGGAAGGAACAATTCTTACGGTTGCCCGCGGAATATCTGACAAGGCCCTTGCATTGATTGGTGATGTGGACGAAATCGAGGACTATGTTTCTCAATTAATTGAAGAAGGCGATGCCGTTTTACAAACCACGCCGGATTTACTCCCGGTTTTGAAGCAGGCGGGGGTTGTTGATTCTGGCGGTCAAGGTCTTATGGAAGTGTTGCGTGGCGCATACGATGCCTTAACCGGCAAAGAGGTGGATTATACCTTTGAAGCGACAACGCATACCGGTGGCGTAACAAAGATTTCTGCAGAAACAGAAGCCGAAATTAAATTTGGATATTGTACAGAATTTATCATTGTATTAAACAAACCAATGAGCGAAAAGGAAGAACTTGAATTTAAGGCATATCTTGAAAATCTTGGTGATTCCATTGTGCTTGTTGCAGATGATGAAATAACGAAAGTACACGTGCACACCAATGATCCGGGATTGGCAATTCAAAAAGCGCTAACCTTTGGTTCATTAAGCAAGATTAAGATTGATAATATGCGCGAAGAGCATCAGGAAAAGTTAATAAAAGACGCTGAGAAATTAGCAAAACAACAAAAAGAAGCAGACGCAAAGAAAGCTGCTGCAAAAGAGCCGCGCAAGGAAATGGGATTCATTTCGGTTGCAGCAGGAGAAGGCTTAAACGAAATTTTTAAGGGATTGGGTATCGACTATATGATCGAAGGTGGTCAAACCATGAATCCAAGTACCGAAGATATGTTAGAAGCCATTGAGAAGGTGAACGCAGATAATGTGTTTATTTTACCAAATAACAGCAACATTATTATGGCAGCAAATCAAGCAGCAGATTTGTGCGAAGACAAGAAAGTATATGTGGTTCCAACCAAAACCGTTCCTCAGGGTGTCGTCGCTATGATTAACTACATTCCGGAGCGCAGTGCTGATGAGAATTTTGAAACTATGAAAGAAGAACTTCAAAGTGTACAAACCGGTCAGGTCACATATGCAGTGCGTGATACGGAGATTGATGGTGTGAAAATAGCCAAAGATGACTATATGGGTATTGGTGATCATTCCATTTTATCTGCCGGAACGGACATGGATGTGGTAATCAAAGAAATGCTTGACCAGATGGTGACAGAAGATTCCTCTATCATCACTATATATTACGGCGAAGATAAAACAGAAGACGACGCGGCTTTATTAGCAGAAAAGTTTGCTGACTATTATCCAGATTGTGAAACAGAAATATATTATGGCGGACAACCGGTATATTATTATCTGATTTCCGTTGAATAGGAGGGTGTATGGACCTATACTCTTCAGTGAAAGAATTAAAGGGTGTCGGTGCCAAAACACAGGAATTATTAGCCAAGATAGGAGTATATACCATCCGGGATATACTCCTTCATTTTCCATATAATTACGTGTTATATCCGGCTCCGGTTTCCATAAGTGAATATGAAGAAGATACAACGGTTGCCCTTCGCGGACGGCTAGCCGGAAAGCCATATCTAAAGGGTGGAAGGATGCAGACCATAACGGCCCGAATCACGGATGGAGACGTTACATTGCCGGTCTATTGGTATCATATGCCCTATTTGCGTGCCACATTACACGTAGGAGAAGATTATATTTTTTATGGCAAAGTCCATAATAAAAATGGCCAGTTCGTGATGGAACAGCCGGTGTTGTTTACCGAGGAAGCCTATGCAAAAAAACGTACCAGCCTCCAGCCGGTTTATCACTTAACCGATGGATTAACCAATACCACCTTCCTTAAGCTCGTTTCACAATCTGTTCAATTTGCCGAACAAATGAAAGAAAATCTTTCAAGTGAGATTCGAACGCGACGGAATTTGGTCAGTTATAAAGAAGCAATTGTGGGTGCTCATTTTCCACATACAACAGAGGAATTATTCGCCGCCAGAAATCGTCTTGCATTTGATGAATTCTTTCAGTTTTTGCTAAAACTCACGCTTTTGAAAGAAGAACGTTCCAAAACCACTTGTAGCATGATGACTCCGGAACGCATTATTACGGTGTCGAAGCAACTGCCATTTACCTTAACGCAGGGGCAACAGCAGGCGCTCACAGATATCCTTGGCGATATGCAACGCGACGTCCCTATGCAACGATTATTGCAGGGAGATGTTGGCAGCGGTAAAACCATTGTTGCTTTTCTGGCCATGCTTTTTGCATCGCAAAACGGTTACCAATCCGCATTGATGGCACCGACAGAGGTCTTGGCTATGCAGCACTACGAAAAGCTACAGGCGTTTTGCCAGGAACATGCACCGTTTACGAATGTATATTTACTAACCGGTAGTATAACGGCTACAAATAAGCGTAAAATTAAGCAGGCCTTATCCTTGGATTCTTCTGCTATGGTAGTCGGCACACACGCGCTGTTGGTGGATGATGTACAGCTTCCAAATCTGGGATTGGTAATTACGGACGAACAACATCGTTTTGGTGTTCATCAACGACAAATCCTTACGGAAAAGGGCAGCTTACCGCATATTTTGGTTATGAGTGCGACACCAATCCCAAGAACGCTCGCTATCATTTTATACGGTGATCTGGATGTTTCCATGATTACTTCGCGACCAAAGAATCGTCTTCCAATCAAAAATTGTGTTGTAAAACAATCTTATCGGAAGACGGCCTATGAATTTATTCGAAAGCAGGTTGCCAGTGGTCATCAGGCTTATGTAATATGTCCCTTGGTGGAAGAGACCGAGGGCATGGACGGTGTAGACGTAATATCTTATACCGCCCACCTGAAATCCTACTATGAAGATGCGCAAATTCCGCTTCGTGTAGAGTGTCTGCATGGGAAAATGCGTCCTTCTCAGAAAAATGATATTATGAAACGATTTGCAAACAAGGAAATCGATATTTTGGTCTCTACAACTGTAATTGAAGTCGGTGTGGATGTTCCAAATGCTACGGTAATGATGGTTGAAAACGCAGAACGCTTTGGGCTTGCCCAATTACATCAATTGCGCGGGCGTGTTGGACGTGGAAGCTCCCAATCGTATTGTATTTTCATAGATGGAAAAAGAGGAGGGAAGGTCAATCCTCGTTTGGAAATTTTGAACAAGAGTAATGATGGTTTTTATATTGCAGAAGAAGATTTAAAGCTTCGTGGCCCCGGAGATATTTTTGGCATACGCCAAAGTGGTGAATTGGATTTTCAAATCGCAGATATCTATCATGATGCTTCGTTGTTAAAGGATGCTTCATGGGAAGCATCAAATATTCTGAAAGAAGACCCCTTTTTACAAAAGGAGGAACACCAGGCATTACGTGGAATGTTAAATATATAAGGGTTAACGATTGCCTTGTCCCTCGTTCGGACAAGGCAATTCATTTTTTAATCCATTATCAACGAAAGATGTGAGATGTCATCATCACTGGTCATGGAATAATTCGTATAATAAACTACAAACCCCGGTCTTGCTCCACTTGGTTTTTTGACTTCCTTACGACGAACGTAATCAATTTCAACTTTTTGACTTCCACGACCTTTCGAATAATAGGCCGCTAAACGTGCCGCATCCTCGAAGACATGATCCGGTAATTCCTCGCCCTTTGATTTTACCACCACATGAGACCCCGGCATTTTCTTGGCATGAAACCACCAATCGTTTCCGTTTGCAAATTTAAAAGTTAATTCTTCATTTTGCAAATTATTTTTACCAACATAAATATCAAACCCGTCTGCTGTGCGATAGTGGAACGGTTTACTTTTACTTTTGTTTTTCTTTCCATTACTTCCGCGTTCTTTTAATTCGCCGGACAAAACCAATTCTTCCCGAATTTGCTTTAAATCTTCCTCGTTTGTAGCAATATCAATCGAAGTAAGGACCGTATCCAGATGCTCGATTTCCTGTTTTGTTTCAACAATTCGTTCCTCCAATGCCTCTTTTGTTCGCTTAAGCTTATTATATTTTTCAAAATAACGCTGAGCATTCTCCATCGCCGTCTTGGTTTCATCAAGCGGAATGGTAATGTCTTCGTTGGTGTAGTAATTCACGCAGGTTAAGGATTTTTCTCCTTGTTGAACATGATAACCGTAGGTGTGAAGCAATTCTCCATAAAGCTTATATTTATCTTTCCCTTCGGTATCCGCTAATTGATGAAGTTGTAAATCATATTTTTTACGATTTCTTTCTAAAGCCGTCGTAACTACCCGACGCAAATCCGCCGACTTTTGATGAATTCGGCTATAATTTTCCTTGTCCTGATAGAATGTTTCTAACGCTTCAGAAATGGTGGAAACCGGCACTGCTGTATAATCAGAAAACTGTTCGTACGGGAACACCGAGTATTCCTTCGGCTCTTTTTGATCATACACAATAACAGGCGAAAAATTTTCTGAACGTACGTCATCCATGAACAACGTAAACACGCGATACAAATGTAGTTTCGCATTCTCATCAAGTGCATCCGTAGGGCGGTCACCTTCTAAGGACGCACGATAACACATTTCCTGGGCAGCCACGGGACTGATTCCTGTATAGCTTTGATAAATAGCTTTTGCAAGCGGTAGCGCCTTGGAATAAACCGTTTCATAAAATTCTTCCTTGGTAGTTGTCATCGGATTCATTTTCGCTGTTGTTTTTGGGATAAAATAGGTACGTCCCGGAAGCACTTCTCGAATAGAACTAACACTTGCAGGGATGTGTTTAATGCTATCAATAATTCTGTCATCCGCATCCGTAAAAATAATATTACTGTGTTTTCCCATAATTTCTATCATTAATTTCTTTCTACAAAGATCTCCCAATTCGTTACGATGTTCCAATTCAAAAATAATAATACGCTCAAAATCCGGCTGATAAACACGTACAATCCGCGCAGATGAAAGATGCTTTCGCAAAAGCATACAAAAATTGGGCGCAACGAGTGGATTTTCTTTACTTTTTTCCGTAAAGTAAACCAACGGGAGGGAAGCGCTGGCTGACAAAAATAATTTTTTATTGCCATTTGGCCCTTTGATTGCCAACATTAGTGCATCGTTTTCCGGCTGATAAATCTTATTAATGCGTCCATTTTCTATATTTTTGCGAAGTTCACATACTAAATTACAAATGGTTATACCATCGAATGCCATATTCTGTCACCTTCCTTTTTTTCGATAAAAAAAGTATAGCATGTTTTTTACTAAAATGCTAACAATTCATTGACTTAAAAAATGAATTTGCTTATAATAAATATATCTATGCATACAGTTCTTTTTTGTGTGTACATAGAATTTAATAGAATTAGGAGATTGTTATGATAAAGAGTATGACCGGATTTGGTCGCGACGAGAGCAGTAACGATAACTATAAGATATCCGTCGAGCTAAAAGCTGTAAATCATCGTTATTTCGATGTTAGTACAAAGATGCCAAAGAAATTAAACATGTTCGATAGCAGTATTCGTTCCTTACTTAAGAATTATATCCAACGTGGCAAAGTTGACCTTTATATTATGTTTGAAGATTTTACAGAAGGACAGGAGAATGTAAAATATAATTCGACTGTTGCAAATGAATACGTAAAATACTTAAAACAGATGGCCGATGAATTTGGACTGGATAACGATATCCGCATCAGTTCTCTTGCGCGTATGCCGGAAGTTTTTTCAATGGAAGAAGTTGCACTTGATGAGGAAGCACTTTGGTCCCAATTAAAGGAAACCCTTGAGAATGCCTGCAAACAATTTGTGTCAAGCCGTGAAGTAGAAGGGGAACGCCTCAAAGAGGATTTGCTGAATAAACTATCAGAAATGTCAGCTTATGTTGCATTTATCGAGGAAAGGTCGCCTCAGATTATTTCCGAATATCGCCAACGATTGCTCGACAAGATTGCAGATCTCTTAGAAGACACCAAAATCGATGAATCTCGTGTCGTTCAAGAAGTTACAATTTTTGCAGACAAAGTGTGCGTTGATGAAGAGATTGTTCGTTTAAAGAGCCATATCGAAGCAACCAAAGAAGCCCTTCTTTCCGGTGATTCCGTTGGAAGAAAGCTAGACTTTATCGCACAGGAAATGAATCGTGAAGCGAATACCATACTTTCGAAATCTACCGATCTTGAAATTTCCAATATTGGAATAGAATTAAAGACACTTATTGAGAAAGTTCGAGAGCAGATTCAGAATATTGAGTAGCTATGGGAAAATTAATTAATATTGGATATGGGAATATGATGAATACGGAACGCATTCTTGCGGTTATCAATCCGGATTCCGCTCCTGCGAAACGAATCATTAGCAGAAGCAAAGAAACGGAGCAGCTAATTGATGCTACGCAAGGGCGAAAGACAAAGTCTATCATTATTACAGATACGGATCGTATAGTGTTATCCGCTCTTTTGCCGGAGACAATTGCCGGACGTATGTCATCGGAGCCATTAAAAGAATAACGAGGTTTAAGAAATGAATCAAAACAAAGGAATTCTTGTTGTTTTCTCAGGTTTTGCCGGTTCCGGAAAAGGAACGATCATGAAAGAGTTAATGAAACGTTATCCAGAAACATATGCATTATCTGTTTCTGCAACAACCAGAGACCCCCGTCCCGGGGAAGAAGAAGGCCGCGAATATTTTTTTAAAACGGAAGAGGAATTTTTAGCGTTGGCGCATGAGAATCAGATGCTTGAATTTGCCCAATATGTGGGACATTATTACGGAACCCCCCGCGCTTACGTAGAGCAGAAGTTAGAAGAAGGTTACGATGTCATTCTGGAAATCGAAACACAGGGTGCTTTGAAGGTAAAACAGCTCATACCGGATGCCTTACTTATGTTTGTGACCCCTCCGGATGCCGATACCGTTTTCTCACGTTTGACCGGACGTGGCACAGAGGACGAGAAGACGATTGCACGTCGCATGGCCAAAGCCTATGATGAGGCTGATATCATGTGTTCTTATGATTTTTGGGTAATTAATGACGACTTAGATACATGTGTTTCGGAAGTTCATTCTATTATTCAAAATGAACATGCGCGCACCTGTCGAAAGAAAGCGCAGATTAAGCAAATGAAACAGCAGCTTAGCAGCTATGTCAAATAGAAAGGAGATTATGTAGTATGTTACATCCATCTTACACAGATTTAATGAGAGTTGTAAACAGTGAAGTAGAAATTGGCGAGGAACCGGTTGTTAATAGCCGTTATTCCATCGTTATCGCAACCGCGAAAAGAGCGCGTCAGTTAATTGACGGAGCTCCTGCAAAGGCAATGGCAACTTGTAACAAGCCTTTTTCCACCGCAGTAGAAGAATTATACAAAGGACAGATTCATATTCTTTCCGAGGACGAATAACGAAAGTAGGAAGTGCCTGATGGGCACTTTCCTTTGCTTTAAGACAGAAAGGTTATATTCATGAATATTTTATTTGTATCATTGGGTTGTGATAAGAACTTAGTTGATTCTGAGTTTATGCTCGGTGCTTTAACAGAAGCCGGGCATCAGATTGTGGACGATGAACAGGAAGCCGAGATTATTGTTGTCAATTCCTGCTGCTTTATAAATGACGCAAAAGAAGAGAGTATTGAAACCATTTTGGAAATGGCTCAGTATAAAGAAACCGGAAGGTTAAAGAAATTGATTGTTACCGGTTGCCTGTCGCAGCGTTATCAAGAGGAAATTTTTAAAGAGCTGCCGGAAGTAGATGCCATTTTAGGAACGAATTCTTACGATGAGATACTGAATGTTATCAATGATGTGGAACGTTCCTCCTTTAAGTCTCTTCACACGCTGCCGAAAATGAAAAATAAACGTGTGTTATCGACCCCAGGGCATTACGCACACTTAAAAATCGCAGAAGGATGCAACAAGAACTGTGCATACTGCATTATCCCGTCCATCCGTGGCCCATACCGCAGCGTTCCTATGGAGACGCTTTTGGCACAGGCGAAAGAACTTGTTGCCAATGGGGTAAAAGAACTGATTTTGGTGGCACAGGAAACAACGCTCTATGGTGTAGATTTATACCAAAAGAAATCGCTTCATGTGCTACTAGATGAGCTTAATAAAATTCCGGGACTCTATTGGATTCGTATCATGTATTGTTATCCGGAAGAAATATATGATGAACTGATTGATTCGATGATTCGAAACGAAAAAGTATGCCATTATCTTGATATGCCGATACAGCATGCAAATGATACAATGTTAAAGAATATGAATCGTAGAACCAATCAAACGGAGCTTCGTGCCAACATTGAGAAATTACGTTCACGTATTCCGGATATTTGTCTGCGAACAACGTTAATTTGCGGTTTTCCTGGTGAAACGCCTGCACAGCACGAAGAATTGATGCAGTTTATTAACGATATGGAATTTGACCGGTTAGGTGCCTTTTGCTATTCTCCGGAAGAGGGAACTCCCGCAGCCGAACGCACAGATCAGATAGCCGAAGAACAGAAAGAAGAGTGGAAAAATGATGTAATGGAACTTTCTGAAGAAATACTTTATGACAAGAATCAATCTATGATTGGCAAGGTTCTTCCGGCAATTATTGAAGGAAAAGTAGCCGATGAGAATTCCTACATTGGCAGAACTTATCGGGACGCGCCGGATATTGATGGCTATATTTTTATTCAAACTGATGAGCAATTGGTCACCGGTGATTTTGTAAAAGCAAAAGTAATCGGTGCTTACGAATACGATTTGATAGGAGAGTTAGTATAATGAATTTACCAAATAAGTTAACGGTATTTCGCGTAATTTTAATTCCTTTTTTTGTTTTCTTTATGCAACCAGGTTGGGGACAAACCGGACGTTATATCGCATTGGCAATCTTCATCGTCGCCAGTTTAACAGATTTACTGGATGGGAAAATTGCCAGAAAATATAATCTCGTAACAAATTTTGGCAAACTGATGGATCCCTTAGCGGATAAACTGCTTGTATGTACTGCCATTATTTGTTTGATGGATTTGCGCTTGTTACCTGCCATTGTTGTAATTATTATCATTGCGCGAGAATTTATTATTTCCGCATTTCGACTTATTGCAGCAAGCAACCAGGTTGTTATTGCGGCCGGATGGTGGGGAAAATTTAAGACAACCTTTCAGATGCTAATGATTATTGCCCTATTACTTCATTTTGATACTCCGGGGTATCAATATTTAGAATATGGATTAATGATCATTGCAACCGCCTTGACCATTATTTCTTTGATGGATTATTTGATTAAAAATAAAGATGTCTTAAAAGACCAGAACTAAAGAGGAAAAAAATGAGAATCATTGCAGGGAAATGTAAGAGTTTGCCGTTAAAAACTCCAAAGGGAGATCATACGAGACCCACTACGGATCGTATTAAAGAAACTCTATTTAATATGATTTCATATGAATTGCGTGAATGTCGGTTTCTTGATTTGTTTGCCGGAAGCGGTGGGATTGGTTTAGAGGCGATTAGTCGTGGCGCCAATTACGCTGTTTTGGTCGAAAACAACAAAGAAGCTATTCGCTGTATTGAGGAAAACATCGCCTTTACTAAATTAGGTTCACAAGTCCTGTTATTAAAAAAAGATGTAATCAGCGCACTTTCTTCTATGGAGGGACAGGTTCCCTTTGATATCGTTTTTATGGATCCACCCTATGCGGATGGATATGAAAAACCGGTTCTTGTTGCTCTAAAACAGCATGGATTGGTTACGAAAGATACCATTATCATTATTGAAGCAGATAAAAATACCGAATTTGCTTTTTTAAAGGGTATTGGTTACGAATTAATAAAATACAAAGCGTATAAGACAAATGCCCATGCATTTGTGGCGTTGATGGAGGAGTAGAAAATGGGAAAGGCAATTTATCCAGGAAGTTTTGACCCGATAACCAATGGACATTTGGATATTGTACGACGTGCAGCAAGGATGTTTGATGAAGTATATGTTGGTGTACTAATAAATAGCACGAAAAATCCGTTGTTTTCTATGGAGGAACGTGTTAGTATGTTAGAAGAGGTATTAGAAGAGTACGACAATGTAAAAGTCGTATCCTTCGACGGATTGCTGGTAGATTACTGTCGTCAGAACGATATTCATACCATAATCCGTGGCCTTCGAGCAATTACTGATTTTGAATATGAACTGCAGATTGCACAAACGAACCGCGTCATGGCACCGGAAGTAGATACTGTATTTTTAGCCACCAGCTTACAATACTCTTATCTCAGTTCCTCAATCGTAAAGGAAATGGCCATGTATGATGCAGATATTTCCAAAACGGTTCCTGAAAGTGTAAAAGCACATATTCAAAAGAAAATTCATGCAAGAACATAATATCATCGGAGGAGGACATTCATATGACAAGCAGAATGGAGCAAATGATTGATGAAATAGAAGAATATATTGATGGTTGTAAATACCAGCATTTTTCTAACGAAAATATTGTTGTAAATCGTGGAGAATTGGATCAATTACTTGACAACTTAAAGAAGAAGATCCCATCTGAAATTCGTGAGTATCAGAAGATTGTGCATAATAAAGATGCAATTTTAGCTGACGCAAAAGCAAAAGCTGAAGCCATCATTGCACAAGCTGAAATTCATACCAATGAATTAGTAAGCGAACATCAAATTATGCAACAGGCATATGCACAGGCCAATGAAGTGGTTATGCTGGCCACGAAACAAGCACAGGAAATATTGGATAATGCAACTACTGATGCCAACAATATTCGTACAGCCGCTATTTCCTATACCGGCGATATGCTTGGAAACGTGGAGAGCATTTTATCTGCAACTATGGACACCAGCCGTGCCAAATTTGATAATTACTATAACAATCTTAAAAACTGTTTGGATATCGTCCAAGCAAACAAGAAAGAACTTGTACCATCGGAACCTGTTTCTTCTGAACAAGAAGAATCCGTTTCTGAGGCTGCGGATTCTGTCGATGTTGCAGACCTAAATGAATAAGGAAATTCCTTTTACCAGCATGAAGGTGGTAATGGCAAGTACAGATTTTAAAAACAGATAGGTATGAATGGAAAGCTTTCTCTTTTGTAAAAAGGGCATCACTTGGAGAAAACCACTTATTCCTCCAAAGTTTAATGCCGCAAAAAGCAAAGCAGTATGGTTGGTTTGCGTATCACCGTTTGCATAGGTGAGTAAACCACTTGTAATTTCACAAAAAGGGGCTATGAATGTCGCGAACACGGTTCCTCTCGGCAGCGCCCTTACCATACGAATCAGTCCATTGCAAAGAAACATATAAACGAATAACCGCAATAAGATTTCGCTGCTTAGAAGAATCGCTTTGGTAAGTGGTTGTTCTTCCCGATAGATTAGCAGCGTTTCTTTTGTTGTTGAGAATTCTGATTTTTGATTTTTACAAAAAAAGCGATACGGTAAGTACACAAACCCGCTGCTAAATAGTAGCACCCCATAATACTGTAACAAAACAATATACGAAGTTTGATGCAAAAGTAGTTGTGCCACATAGGTTTGAATGAAGGCCGGACTAAACTGATTTACTGCAGCACAATAAAATAACACCTGCTGCTTACTAATTCTTCCGGAATCATAGAAATGGCATCCCACTATGGTCCCAATTGGAAACCCACAGGCAAGCGAAAGGGTTGCACCAAAGACCATTCCGCTATCAGAAATCGGGCGCAAAAGTAAATAATATTGCACCAACAGGATTGTAGGCATCAACGATGGAATCACTGATTCATACCACAATCGCAACGTGTCTGTTACTGTCATACGACACTGCATTGGAAAAGCCAAAAGAATACAAAGGCAATATATGAATATGGGTAAGATTAATTTTTTGCTCATGTTAGAATATATTAAAAAGGCATAGAAATTATGTAGGTATTTGCGAAACTGCTCTGCGGCGAATGCCGCATGAGCAATTTGCATAATAAATCGTCTCTGCAAGTTAACTTGCGAGAACGATTTTTATGCAAATTCAACATGCCACGGTCGTGGCAAAAGAGTTTCGCAATTAACTAAAAAATTATGCCATAGGAGGTTAACATGAAGAATTCATTGAATTTAAAACCGGAGAATGTATTTTACTATTTTGAAGAATTAAGCAAAATACCACGTGGTTCCGGAAACACAAAAGCAGTAAGTGACTACTGTGTAAACTTTGCAAAGGAGCATGGCTTAGAGTGTCATCAGGACGATGCAAACAATATCATCATTATCAAAGAAGCAACCAAAGGGTATGAAAACGCTGAGCCAATCATCATCCAGGGACATCTCGATATGGTCTGTGAAAAAGAAGTTGACTGTACCAAGGATATGGATAAAGAAGGCCTTGATTTGTACGTGGATGGTGACTTTTTGAAGGCAAAAGGCACAACCCTTGGTGGCGATGATGGTATCGCAGTTGCTTATGGTCTTGCGCTCCTTGATAGTGACGAAATTGAACATCCTAGATTGGAAATGGTATTTACAATCGATGAAGAAACCAGTATGGGTGGTGTACAGGTAATTGATTTATCTCCATTAAAGGGACATATCATGTTAAACATCGACTCTGATGAAGAGGGTGTTTTTCTTACCAGTAGTGCCGGTGGTTGTGAAACCAGCTTGGATTTACCGGTAAAACGTGTAAACGCAGAAGGTTGCATTTGCTCTGTTTCTGTAGGTGGTTTAATGGGTGGTCACTCCGGTGCTGAAATCCATAAAGAACGCGCAAATGCCAGCAAATTAATGGGACGTGTATTAAAAGCCCTTGCTGATGAAATTGACTATTCCATCGCTTCCCTTGCAGGTGGTACAAAGCATAATGCAATTACCAGAAACAATGACGCTACAATCGTCATGAATAATTCGGATGTTGAAAAAGCAACCTCTATTGTAAAGAATTTAGAAGAAGTATTAAAGAAAGAGTATCGAGTTGCCGATCCGGATCTCTTTGTATCCTTCAAAATGGAAAAAGAAGGCACACTGTCTGTAATCGATAAAACAGCTCAGACAAAGGTTCTTTTCATTTTACGTGAAATTCCATTCGGTGTAATGGCAATGAGCACTGATATTGAAGGCTTGGTAGAAACCTCTTGCAACCTTGGAATCGTTGATTTACAGGAAGATTGCTTCCACGTATGTTCTTCTATTCGAAGCAGTGTTGCAACAAGAAAATACGAAGTATTAGATCGCATCGTATTCCTTGGAGAATTCGTTGGTGCAACCGTTGAAAAGACAGATGATTATCCAGCATGGGAGTACAATGCAAATTCTGTTGTACGTGAAAAAATTGCAGAAGTTTATCGTGATTTATTCCATACCGAACCAAAGATTCAGGCTATCCATGCCGGACTTGAATGTGGATACTTCAATGAGAAAATGCCATCCTTAGATGCAGTTTCTTTTGGACCTGCAAACTTTGATATACACACACCGCAGGAGAGATTAAGCATTTCTTCTACGGAACGCTATTGGAATTTATTAGTTGAATTTTTGAAACGCGCAAAATAATTTTTGACAACAAGAAGATGTTTAAAGCACGTAAACTGGGTGGTTTCAATCATCCAGTTTACGTCTTGTTATAAAGGGAGACCATACACAAGATGCAATATCGTTTAGATAAATTTCTTAGTCTTTCCTGCCAACTAACGAGACAGGAAGCAAAAGCATGTATTAAAAAGAAACAGGTATCCGTAGATGGAATAATTGCTACCAAACCGGAGCAAAAGATAAATCCCCATCTACAAACCATAGCTTACCTTGGAAAAACGTGTACCTACGAACCCTATGTTTATTACATGCTACATAAACCGGCAGGAGTTGTAAGTGCCACCGTAGATAACCTTCACAAAACAGTTGTCAGTCTGATTGACGATCCAACACACACAGACATTTTTCCTGTAGGGCGATTGGATATTGATACGGAAGGATTGTTACTACTCACCAACGATGGTGAGTTAGGGCATCGTTTAACCTCCCCGGCCCATCACGTTGATAAATGCTATGAAGTAGAAGTTAACGGAAGACTAAATGATACTGTTGTTTCCAAATTCGCATTGGGAATAGACATAGGGGAACCAAAAGTAACCAAACCTGCCAAATTAATCATTTTATCAGAATGTACTCCTGCACGTGCCCGTGTTACGATTCAAGAGGGAAAATACCATCAGATAAAACGGATGTTTGCAAAATGCGGCTATACGGTGACCTATTTAAAACGGCTTTCCATGGGATCCCTAACACTTGATGAAACACTTGCCCCCGGACAATACCGCGCACTTACTGAAGACGAAATTCAAGCACTGAAAGAAGATTTGTGAGAAAAGGATAAACGTATGTATAAGAATTATAAAGCAATTATTTTTGATATGGACGGAACACTCATTGATTCCATGTGGGTTTGGCCAAAGTTAGATGAAGATTTTTTCAAAAATGAGCAATTGCCAATGCCGGAAACATTGCAAAAAGATATTGAAGGCTATAGCATGAAAGAAACTGCAGAATACTTCATAAAAAACTTTTCACTTTCCTATACCGTAAGTGAACTGATGGATTTATGGAATGACATGGCGTCTTATCAATACGCAAATGAAGTGCCCTACAAAAAAGGAGCTTTTGAATTTCTAAAGAAAGTAAAAGATTTGGGTATTAAAACCGGTATTGCTACCAGTAACTCCAGAGAGTTAGTGGAACTTGTTGATCAGAATCTGCATTTTTCCAGCTACATCGATACGATTGTAACGGCTAAGGAAGTACCATGCGGCAAGCCGGCGCCGGATATTTACTTAACCGTTGCAAACCATTTAAACGTTGATCCAAAAGACTGTCTTGTGTTCGAAGACATACCGAATGGCTTATTAGCTGCCATTCGGGCAGGAATGGATACTTGTGCGGTATCCGATGAGTTCTCCAGAGATATGGATTTTGAAAAACGGCAAATGGCAACACACTTCATTGATTCCTATGAAGAATTATTAGCATAGGGGGTACGCATGGAGCATACATTTTTACCAATTTCAAAAGAAGACATGAAAAAACAGGGGATTTCAACCTTAGATTTTGTCTATGTAATCGGTGACGCCTACGTAGACCATCCCAGCTTTGGGCATGCCATTATCAGTAGAATCCTGCAAGCACACGGGTATACGGTTGGAATTATTTCTCAACCGGATTGGACGGATGAGGATAGCATTGCAATTCTAGGCAAACCACGCTTGGGATTTTTAGTATCTGCCGGGAATATGGATTCTATGGTTAATCATTATTCCGTATCCAAGCGCCGCCGCGAACGGGATCTTTTTACCCCTGGTGGCATTATGGGAAAACGACCGGATTATGCTACCATTGTATATGGAAACCTGATTCGAAAAAAGTTTAAAGATTCACCTATTTTGATAGGTGGCATTGAAGCAAGTTTGCGTCGCCTTGGTCATTACGACTATTGGTCAAATAAAGTAAAACGTTCCATTCTTTTGGATAGTTGTGCGGATTTACTTATGTATGGGATGGGAGAGAAGAGCATTGTTGAGATCGCCGATGCGCTGGATGCCGGTATCGACGTTTCTTATCTCACCTATATTAGAGGAACGGTATTTCGAACCAAGGATGAGGATTTAATCAAGGATGCGATTCGTTTACCATCCTTTTCTGAAATTCGTGCGAATAAAGAATCCTATGCCAAAAGCTTTTATACGCAATATTGCAATACGGATCCATTTCATGGTCAGCAATTATGCGAGCAGTACGAAGAACACCTGTATGTTGTGCAAAATCCACCTTGTGAACCGCTTACACAACTCGAAATGGATGATGTTTATGCATTACCATTTTGTAAAACATATCATCCAACCTATGAAGCACTTGGTGGCGTTCCTGCAATAAAGGAAGTACAGTTTTCTTTAATCAGTAATCGTGGCTGCTTTGGCGGCTGTAATTTTTGCGCTTTGACCTTCCATCAAGGACGCATTATTCAGACACGCTCGCATGAATCTATTTTGGCAGAAGCGCGGGAAATGACGAAGCATCCACAGTTTAAAGGATATATCCATGATGTGGGCGGTCCTACCGCCAATTTCCGGCAACCAGCCTGCGAAAAGCAATTGACTAAAGGTGCCTGTGCAAAAAAACAATGTTTATTTCCAGCTCCTTGTAAGAATTTAAAGGTAGATCATTCCGATTACGTTGCCTTACTTCGTAAACTACGGAAACTTCCGGGGGTAAAAAAAGTATTCATTCGCTCCGGTATTCGTTTTGACTATCTAATAGCCGATTCCGACGAAACCTTTTTAAAGGAATTATGCCAATACCACATTTCCGGTCAGCTTAAAGTAGCTCCGGAGCACATCAGTGATGCGGTACTGACCATGTTAGGAAAGCCGGAAATGGCTGTATATCAACGCTTTTGTAAACGTTATGCAAAAATGAACGAGTCGTTGCATCGAAAACAATATTTGGTACCTTACTTAATGTCTTCCCATCCGGGTTCGACGTTAAAAGAAGCCATTGAACTAGCAGAATTTTTACGCGACGAACACTTGTCCCCACAGCAGGTGCAGGATTTTTATCCAACCCCATCCACGATTTCCACCTGTATGTATTATACGGGACTTGACCCACGTACAATGAAAAAAGTTTACGTTGCTACCAATCCCCACGAAAAAGCCATGCAACGCGCGCTGATACAATACAAAGATCCTAAAAACTACGAGTTGGTAAAGGAAGCACTCTATAAAGCCCATCGTGAAGATTTAATCGGCTTTTCAAAAGAGTGCCTGATTCCACCAAGAAAGTTAAAACCTAAAAAACATGAAGAAAATAATCATAACCTCAAACGAAGCGGGCACAAGCCTCATAAAATTGCTAAACAAACATCTAAAAAACGCAAGTAATGGCTTTTTGTATAAAATGCTTCGAAAAAAGAATATAACACTAAACGGAAAAAAAGCAACCGGAAAAGAAAAATTAGCATTACATGATGAAATTGCCATTTTCTTTTCCGACGAAACCTATGACAAGTTCTCAGGTAATGATATGGACGGAACCTTAGAAGGATATACGATAATTAAAGAATTATGTGACACCCGGGCTTACCTTCAACTACCTGTTGTGTACGAAACACAAGACATGGTTTTTTTTAATAAACCGGCCGGTATGCTTTCTCAAAAAGCAGACTATTCGGATGTTTCAGCCAATGAATTATTTTTAGCCTACTTAATGAGCAAAGGAGAACTTACAAAAGAACGTTATCAAGTCAGTAAACCCTCTGTTTGCAATCGATTAGACCGCAATACCAGTGGGTTACTTGCTTGTGGTAAGACCATGGTTGGATTGCAAACACTCTCTTTAGCCTTTAAAGAGCGAACCATTGAAAAATATTATATTTGCCTTGTGAAGGGAAACGTAGTACAATCCATAAGGGTATCCGGATATTTGCGCAAAGATGAAAGCACCAATCAAGTTACCATTTCGAATCACCCTTTTGCGGATAGCAAACCCATTGAAACAGCCTACGAACCCCTTTCTTATGCGAACGGATATACCCTGCTGAAAGTGCATTTAATAACCGGACGCAGCCATCAGATTCGTGCACATTTGTCATATTTAGGGTATCCGATTATTGGAGATCCAAAGTATGGTGATTCGAAGGTCAACGAATACGTTAAAAAGACCTATCATGTGACTCACCAACTGTTGCATGCCTATCAGATGGTCTTCCCGGATGGAACCGAGGTTTTCGCACCGATTCCACAAATTTTTGATACAATAAAAGGAGCGAATACAAAGTGAAAGTAACAATTGTTCGCCATGGCGAAACGGACTGGAACAAGCTTGGAAAAATTCAGGGACAAATTGATGTTCCTTTAAATGATTATGGACGAAGCATTGCAAAAATCACACGTTTGGCCTATGAAAAGGAAAACATCCACTACGATGTCGTTTACTCTTCTCCATTGATGCGTGCCTACGAAACAGCACGCATTTTAGCAGATCCCGGGCAAACGATTATTTGCGATTCCAGGTTAAAGGAAATATCTTACGGACGTTACGAAGGAAGTAACTACCAAGACATTTTAGCAGGCGCACCGGAGTTACTTACCATACGTGATTGTTTTTTGGCACCACAGAATTATCATCCGGATGAAACAGGAGAATGCTTCTCAGATTTCTTTCATCGGACCCGATGTTTTTTGGAAGAGTTGCGTAATAATTACACGCATAACGAATCCATCTTAGTGGTATGCCATGGTGGCACAACGCGTGCACTTTTGCAAGCAGTCGAAGAGCGACCATTATCCCGTTTTTGGGAAACCAAGCACAAAAACCTATGCCACAGTGTCGTTGTATGGGATAAAAACAGTCCTTTTCGCATTGAACAGCAAGCATTCTATTATTATGATTTAGAAACGAGGACAACATGCCAACATGGAACTCCAGAGGGCTGCGTGGCTCCACTTTAGAAGAGTTTATTAATCGCACCAATGAAAAATATATTCAACATCATTTGGCGTTAATTCAAAAGGTACCAACCCCGATTACGCCAATTACGATCGATAAAGCTACAAGACACATAACGCTAGCATATTTTGAACAAAAAAGCACCGTAGATTACATCGGTGTTGTTCAAGGCGTCCCGGTTTGTTTTGATGCGAAAGAATGTAAAACAGATACCTTTCCACTTCAAAACATTCATCCACATCAAATTGAATTTATGGAGGAGTTTGAACGACAAGACGGGATATCCTTTTTTTTGATTTATTTTTCCAGCCGAGATTTATTTTATTATTTACGCTTTTCCAAATTTAAAGAATTTTACGAGCGAAAAGAAAAGGGCGGCCGGAAAAGTTTTCGTATCGAGGAATTGGAAGATGCCTACTTTTTCCCACCCGGAAAGGGCGTTTTGGTGCCTTATTTAGATAAATTAGCCCTTGACATGGAAGGGAGATAGGAAGTGATAACAATGACCAATTCATATACTGAGAGAAAACGCTTAATGGCCACCATGTATTTAAAAGATGGAGAAGCGGTTCGAAGTCGCGAAGATCATACCATCATCGGACAAGCAATCGAACTGGCTCGTATATATAACGATAGTGGAATCGACCGCATTATGTTATGGGATATTTCTCCCACAAAAGAAGGACACGATACAACTTTAAAAGTAATTCGTGAGATTAACCGGGTTTTGGAAGTCTCCTCCTATGCCTTTGGATGGACCAGCTCCATTCGTGATATTCGAGAATATCTGTTTTCAGGTTGTCGGCGGGTTATCTTATCAAGTAGTGATCCGGAACTTCCAAGCATATTGGAAGAATGCCAGCGACGTTTTCGCAGTGAGCGATTAGCACTTGCGCTTGAAGATGTAGACATTATCTTCAAAAAAAGAGCTGAAATTGAAGAATTATACCATGATATCTATGTTTTTAAACAAGAAATTCTTGAATCGCTTGTGAACATGACCAATATTCCGTTTTACGCCATGATTGAATCTTTGGAGCTTGAAGAATATGCACGTATTCTTCGCATCCCATCCTGTGTGGGTGTAGGTGGTCCATTGTTGAATGAGCGAGCAACGGATATTATGACACTCAAACATCAATTATTCGAGCAGGGACTTTTGGTTTTACTAAACGATTCTACAATGAGCTGGTCCCAATTTAAATGTGACAGCGAAGGATTAATCTCTGTAATCGCACAGGACTATGTTACCAAAGAAGTCCTAACCTTTGGTGTAATGAACGAAGAAGCGTTTTTGTTAACCATGGAAAAAGGAAAAATGCATTATTACAATAGGCAGACAAAGGAAGTATACATGCATGGAGCTTCCAACGAGAATTTCCAATATGTGAAATCCATTTTCCTCGATTGTCATAAACAGGCATTACTTGCAAAGGTATCCCAGATTGGAGTTGCCTGCCACACAGGAAATTACAGTTGCTTTTCCACAGAAATTGTAAAGAAAGATTATGCGGAAAAAAATACTGTGCGCTTATTAGAGAACATTTATAACGTGATCACCAATCGAAAAAAGCATCCTCGGGAAGGATCCTATACCAATTTTCTATTAGAGCATGGAATTAATGAAATGGTTCGGAAAGTTCAATCGGAAACCATGGAAATTGTTCTATCCGCAAAAGACAAAGATACCGAATCTCTGCGTACAGAGTTATCGGATTTATTGTATTACCTGATGGTGTTAATGAGTAATTATGATATTACCTGGGATGATATTACCAACGAATTATCCCAACGAAAATAAGTACAGGAGAGACTATGAGAAAACTTGCATTATCTGATGATATTTTATTAAAAGTTGATAAACCTGCCCGCTATATTGGTAACGAGGTAAACTCGGCAAAAAAGAATAAGCACGACGTGGACATCCGTTTTTGCATGTGCTTTCCGGATGTTTATGAAATCGGCATGTCACATTTAGGAATCCAGATTCTTTACGATATGTTTAATCGACGTTCGGATGTGTATTGTGAAAGAGTATATTCTCCGTGGCCGGATTTATCAGAAATTATGAAAGAAAAACAAATACCATTGTTTGCTTTGGAAACACAAGATCCTGTTAAAGAATTTGATTTTCTTGGGATTACCATTCAGTACGAAATGTGTTACACCAATATTTTACAAATTTTAGATTTAAGCCAGATTCCTTTTTCAGCTACAGAACGAACCTGGGAGCATCCCCTTGTAATTGGCGGTGGTCCTTGTACCTACAACCCGGAACCAATTGCAGAATTCTTTGATTTGTTCTACATTGGCGAAGGAGAAGTGGTATATGATCAGGTCTTTGACGTATACAAAGCCTGCCGCAAAGAGGGCTTGTCAAGAAGAGAAACCCTGATTCGTTTAGCAAAAATTCCAAGTATCTATGTGCCTTCTTTATATGAAGTTACATACAAAGAAAATGGAACCATTGCTACATTTGAACCAACGGTTGAGGGAATCCCTTCTCACATCGAAAAGAGTATCGTTATGGATACTTCCAAGATTGGATATCCGGAACATCCGGTTGTACCATTTATTAAAGCTACGCAAGATCGTGTTGTTCTTGAAATCCAGCGTGGTTGCATCCGTGGTTGTCGTTTTTGCCAGGCAGGAATGCTTTATCGCCCAACACGTCCGCGGGATGTTAATGAATTAAAAGCCATGGCAAAAGAAATGATTACCAGCACCGGATATGATGAAATATCACTCAGTTCTTTAAGCTCAAGTGATTACAAGGATTTAAAGGAATTAATTACCTTTTTAATTGATAATTTTGAAAAAAAAGGCGTAAATATTTCCTTACCATCCTTACGAATCGATGCATTTTCTCTCGACATTATGAGTAAAGTACAGGATATTCGAAAAAGTTCGCTAACCTTTGCGCCGGAAGCTGGAAGTCAGCGTATGCGAAATGTAATTAACAAAGGATTAACAGAAGAAAATATTCTTGACGGAGCCGGTATGGCATTTGAAGGCGGCTGGCAGAAGGTAAAACTCTATTTTATGTTGGGATTGCCTACGGAAACAGAAGACGATATCAAGGGCATTCCGGAATTAGCAGAAAAGATTGCGCGACGTTACTATGAAATTCCAAAAGATCAACGAAATGGAAAATGTAACATTACCATCAGTACCTCCTTTTTTGTTCCAAAACCATTTACCCCTTTCCAGTGGGTTCCGATGTGTACGAAGGAACAATTTTTGGAGCGTGCAAAACTGGTTAACGATACAATGAAAGAGCAGCTTAACAAAAAGAGTATGAAATATAATTGGCATCATGCAGATGTAACAATTCTTGAAGGCATTTTGGCACGTGGAGACCGTAACATTGCAAAAGCCATTCGTCGTGCCTACGAACTCGGCTGCGTATTTGATGCCTGGGACGAATATTTCCATGTTGAAAAGTGGGATCAGGCGTTTGCTGACACAAACATTGATGTTGATTTCTATACCATTCGTCCCCGCCAAAAAGATGAGATATTCCCTTGGGATTTCTTAGATTGTGGTGTATCCAAAGCTTTTTTGTATCGCGAATATGAACGGGCAAAACAGGAAGTTGTTACGCCAAATTGCCGCATGGCCTGTTCAGGATGCGGAGCAATGAAGTACGAAGGAGGTGTTTGCCTTGAAGATAAGAATTAAGTTTTCCAAACATGGTTGCATGAAATTCATCGGTCATTTGGATATTATGCGTTATTTTCAAAAAGCAAATATCCGCGCCGGTTTGGATGTTGCATATTCCGAGGGATTTAATCCACACCAGATTATGTCTTTTGCCGCACCACTTGGGGTTGGATTAACAAGTGATGCCGAGTATATGGATATTCAAGTTAAGACGACGGATAGCACGGCAGACAGCCTTGCACGCCTAAATGCGGTTATGGTTGACGGAATGCAAATTCTTGAATACAAACGTCTACCGGATGATGCTAAGAAATCCATGAGTTTAGTTGCCTTAGCTGACTACTATGTTTATCCCAAAATAGAAGATTCCGTGTTTGACAATTTAACAATTCTAACGAATCAAATAACAAAATTTATGGCTCAACCGGAAATACTTGTCATTAAGAAAACAAAAAAAAGTGAAAAAGTAATTGATTTAAAACCACACATCCATCAATTTTCAATGGATTTTTATAACAGCAAAGAAGAAGAGTGCCTTAACCAATGTGCCTTCTTTTTATCTGTTACCACCGGTAGTGAAACAAACATCCGACCGGAATTAGTAGTAAATGCATTTTACGAATTTTTAGGACGGGAATTTTGTGAGTCCAACTTCCAGATTCACCGTCAAGAAGTTTATACACAAATAGACGGAAAATATGTTCCGTTAGGAGAGATGGGGGAAGATATTGTCTAATACACTAGTATTAACCAGAATGCCGGTATACGAATGTTTAAATATGGTTCCGGAAAAGGAGCCAAAACAGAGTCTTATCCTGGCTCATTTTGAAAATAATCGTGCGAAAACGCTAGAATGCATACGGGAAAATGACAGTTTTCTTTCTTCGATTTTTGTTGCACGCGTGGATAGTATTGCCCCACAGATTCATGCCGTTTTTGTAAAAATCACGTCAGACATAACCTGTTATTTACCGGATAATGAACTATGCGACGCAATTTTTACTCACAAATCATCAAAGAAAACCATTGCCATTGGTGATGAGTTATTGGTTCAAGTGAGCCGGTTACCTATGAAAACCAAGTTTGCATGTGTCACCACACGCCTGACATTTGCCGGGCATTATGTTGTTGTAACATCCAAACCCCCGGCATTCGGTATTTCTCATAAAATAAAAAAAGACCGGCAAGAAGAGTTAAAAACGTTTTTTAAAGCTCATTGGGATGACTATTTTCATTTGGATATGGTTCTTAGAACAAATTGTAAGGATGCCACGTTTCAAGACATCGATAGCGAAGCAAAACGCTTAAGTGCCAAAATGCACTCGCTCTTACAAACAGCTACAACCAAGACACTGTACAGCTGTCTTTATCGCAATCGTCCAACCTATTTGCGGTATTTGGAAGGATCCTACAAGGGAGAAATCAATGAAATTGTTACGGATGATGTAGCAATATACGACGAACTGGTAACATATTTTGATACGCTTCAATCGTCGGATACCATTCCCTGTCGACTATATACGGATTCTTATCCATTATATCAATTATATTCATTAAAAAAAGAAATTGGTGATGCTATAAAAACGCGGGTATGGCTGAAATCCGGTGCTTACCTGGTTATTGAACAAACCGAAGCCATGACCGTGATTGATGTAAACAGTGGAAAAAAAGAAAAACGAAAAAACGATCGCTATTTTTATGATATAAATGTAGAAGCCGCTACAGAAATTTGTCGGCAGTTAATTTTAAGAAACATATCTGGCATATGCATTGTGGATTTTATCGATTTATCAGACGAAACGGAAACAGAAAGTTTACTTCAAACAATGCGCACGTTATGCAAAAAAGACCATATTACAACATCCGTTATTGACATAACCAAATTACATTTAATGGAATTGACCCGAAAAAAAACGGGGCCAACACTGTTACAACAAATTTTAGAAGATATCTCTTGACAAAAGCGAGTAGAGTATGTTAGTATACTATAGTATGCCGCACAATTAGGTTTAAGTCTGTGCAAGCACAGCACCAAAATTGGCGAGTAATGATTAATAGGAGGTGCCATATGTACGCTATTATTGCAACAGGTGGTAAGCAGTACAAAGTAGAAGAAGGCGAAATCATTACCATTGAGAAGCTTGGACTTGAAGAGGGTTCCAAGTACACTTTTGACCAGGTTTTAGCTGTAAACAATGGCAAGTTAACCGTTGGAACACCAACCGTTAGCGGAGCAACCGTTGAAGCTGAAGTTGTGAAAGAAGGCAGAGGTAAGAAGGTTATCGTTTACAAGTACAAGAGAAAATCTGGTTATCACAAGAAGAACGGCCACAGACAGGCGTTCACACAGGTTAAGATTAACAAGATTAACGCTTAATCCATTAGGTTTTTGAAATGGTAAACGTAACAATTTTTAAGAAAGAAAGTTGTGGAGAAAGTTATATCTCCGGCTTTCATTTTTCTGGACATGCAGGTTTTGCCGAATCCGGTAAAGACATTGTATGTGCAGGGATATCCGCATTGGTTCTTACAACGATTAATTCTATTGAAACCTTTACGGATGAACATTTTACATGCGAAGTAGAAGAAGCAAGCGGTGATGTGCAGTTTTCTTTAATCGATATTCCGGGGGAGAAGGCACGGCTTTTGCTGGATAGTCTTGTACTTGGCGTTACAGGAATTCAAGAAACATATAAACAATATATAACGTTAAATTTTAGGGAGGTGTAAAGAAATGATGTTAATGAACCTTCAGTTATTCGCTCATAAAAAGGGAGTTGGTTCTACAAAGAACGGTAGAGATTCCGAGGCTAAGAGATTAGGTGCTAAGAGAGCAGACGGACAGTTCGTAAAAGCTGGAAACATTTTATACAGACAGCGTGGAACAAAGATTCATCCAGGATTAAATGTAGGACGTGGCGGTGACGATACATTATTCGCATTATCCGATGGCGTTTTAAGATTTGAAAGACTTGGAAGAGACAAGAAACAGGCTTGTGTATATCCAGTAGAGAAATAAGATTATTCAACGAGGACCCGACTGTTATAGCCGGGTCTTCTTTTTCAACTATGAGGTACTAATTATGTTTGCAGATCGTGCAAAAATTTTTATAAAATCCGGAAAAGGCGGCGATGGCCACGTCAGTTTCCGTAGAGAAAAATATGTACCGGACGGTGGTCCGGATGGTGGTGATGGCGGTCATGGTGGCTCCATTATTTTTGAAGTTGATGAAGCCCTAAACACCCTGACGGATTATCGTCACAAACGAAAGTTCGTAGCCCAGAGTGGTGAAGAAGGTGGCAAAAAGAATTGTCATGGCAAGAATGGTGAAGATCTTATTTTAAGAGTGCCGGCGGGCACTGTAATCAAAGACAGCGCTACAGACAAAGTAATTGCAGATATGTCTGGCGATAATAAACGGATTGTCTTGCTTAAAGGTGGACGTGGTGGAAAAGGAAATCAACATTACGCAACACCTACCATGCAAGCACCGAAATATGCGCAACCGGGACAACCTGCAAAGGAACTTGAAGTGAAGTTAGAATTGAAGGTAATTGCAGATGTCGGCTTAGTTGGTTTTCCAAACGTAGGTAAATCAACATTTTTAAGTCGTGTTACCAACGCTAAACCTAAAATTGCTAATTATCATTTCACAACGTTGTCACCTAATTTGGGCGTAGTAGATATGCCCGATTCAAAAGGATTTGTTATTGCAGACATTCCGGGATTAATTGAAGGCGCATCAGAAGGAATCGGGTTGGGCCATGAATTTTTGCGTCACATCGAACGTACGAAGGTTATGATTCATATAGTAGACGGTGCCAGCGTCGAAGGACGTGACCCAATTGCGGATATCAAAGCGATTCGAAAAGAATTGGCTGCTTATAATCCGGAATTATTAAATAAACCCCAGGTAATTGCAGCGAACAAGATGGATGCCGTATATGGAGATACCAACGAAATCATTGAGGCATTGCGCAGTGAATTTGAACCTGATGGTTTAAAGATATTCCCTATATCAGCTGTTAGCGGTCAGGGTGTCCGTGAATTGTTGTTTCATGTCAGTTCTCTCCTTGATGAACTTCCACAGGAAACCGTTATATTCGATCCGGAAGTTGATTTAACGGAAGATTCAATAGAAATAACAGAAGATGGATTTACGGTTATCTATGACAACGAAGAAGATGAGTACGTTGTTGAAGGACCTCGTATTGAGCGTATGTTGGGCTATACTAATATCGATTCAGAAAAAGGATTCTTGTTCTTCCAGAACTTTTTAAAAGATCAAGGTATCTTAGAACAACTAGAGTCCTTGGGAATTGAAGAAGGAGACACTGTACGACTATACGGTCTGTCATTCGAGTATTACAAATAAGAGGATAAATATGACAAGTAAACAAAGAGCCTATTTAAAAAGCAAGGCAAGTGTCATGGATCCTATTTTTCAAATTGGGAAATCCAGTGTCACGGAAGAAAATATTGAAGCGATTTCTGAAGCAATTGAAAAGCGTGAACTAATTAAATTAAATGTACTAAAAAATTGTATGGACGATCCAAAGGAAATTGCCCAGGCAATTGCGGAACACACGCATTCTGAAGTTGTACAGGTTATCGGGAAGAAGATTGTTTTGTTTAAGCAAAAACGAAAAGACAGTGTCTATCATTTACCAAAATAAGAAAAGGATGCAATGCAATGAAAGTTGGTATTTTCGGTGGAACATTTAATCCTATCCACAATGGGCATCTGCTTATTGCAGAAAATGCCTATACACAGTTTCAACTAGATAAAGTGGTTTTTTTACCTGCCGGTATTCCGCCACACAAACAATCCATGGGAATTATAGACGGTAAGCGTCGCATAGAAATGGTCGCTTCTGCAATAAAGGATATTCCTTATTTTACTTATGATCCCCTTGAGGTGGAACAGCAGTGTGTAAATTACACCTACCAGACGCTTTATACGCTGAAACAGAAGCATGAAACATGGGATTTATATTTTATCATGGGTGCGGATTCCCTGCTCTATTTTGACCAGTGGGTTAAGCCGGATGCAATTTTACAGTACGCAACGATTCTTGCTGCTGTTCGCGATGGCGTTGATACAACTGGTTTACAGAAAAAAATAGAGTCCATCCGCAGACAATATTCCGGTAATTTAGAAATTATTTATACTCCGGAATTTAATGTTTCTTCTCACGATATCAGAAAACGTGTTGCCAAAAAACAAAGCATTCGTTTTTTAGTTCCAGATGATGTACGTACAATCATACTGGAAGAGAAACTGTATACCGAAGAGTAATCCAATTTACGGAGGCAGTCATGACGACAGAAGTGGAAGAAATTTTAAATCATTTGAAAAAAATTTTGAAGCCCGAGCGTTATCATCATACTATTGGTGTAATGTATACTGCGGCCAATCTTGCATATGCCTATGGGTTTGATGCAGACAAAGCTATTTTAGCAGGTGCACTACATGATTGTGCAAAGCTTGCCGAATCCATTGACTATATTGCTGAATGTAAACGTGCAGGTATTGTAGTACCATCATTTTGTTACGAGAATCCAGCATTATTGCATGCAGACCTTGGCGCTGTTTACGCAAAAGAGCAGTATCATATTGAGGACGAAGAAATACTCCATGCCATACGGGTTCACACAACCGGTTGTGTCAATATGACCCTGCTTGATAAAATTATATATATAGCAGACTATATCGAACCAGGCAGATATCCTTATGATGGGATTGAAACGTTACGTCATGCTGCCTATAAAGATTTAGATTATGCTGTTTTATTAGAATCAGAAAACGTATTATCCTATCTGAAAGAGCGTGGAGTCGTAATCGATCCATGTACTCAGGAAACGTACGAATATTACAAAGCAGTGGTGGAAAGCAGGAGGTAAAATGGCAGATTCATTAGAAATGGTTAAACTTGCCTGTCATGGGCTAAGTGAAAAAAAAGCCGAGAACATTGAAGTTATTGATATTACGGAAGTATCGGTAATGAGTGATTACTTTGTTTTGGCAAGTGCAAGTAATCAGAATCAGATGAGTGCATTGGTACGAAGTGTTGATGAAGAATTGACAAAAGCCGGCTATGCACTTAAGTCACAGGAAGGAAACAACTATTCCTCCTGGATTTTGTTAGATTATACGGATATCATTGTTCACATTTTTACACATGAAGACCGTGAGTTTTACAATTTGGAAAAATTATGGCAAGACGGAAAGAAAATAGAAGTTACAGAAGAATTCTTTTCTTAATCGAAAGGTTCGTAAGAGAGTATCCTTACGAACCTTTCCTTTATTCTACAAAAATCGAAATACTCCAAATACCTTTCCCAGGATTTCACAATTCGGAACAATAATTGGCTCCATGGAATCATTCTCCGGCTGAAGACGAATATAACCATCTTCTTTATAAAATGTCTTAACGGTAGCCGAATCATCCACCAATGCAACAATAATCTCGCCATTGCGGGCAACAGAAGTCTGTTCTACCAAAAGCTGATCTCCATCAAATATCCCGGCATTAATCATACTTTCTCCCTTTACAGTAAGCATAAATGTCTGTGCATTTGGCATATATTCACTTGGAACAGGGAAGTAATTCTCAATGTTCTCGACCGCCAAAATCGGAGCACCTGCTGCAACCTTTCCAACCATTGGAACATTAACCATTTCCCTTCTGGTCAAATTAAACGCATCGTCCATAATCTCTATTGCACGTGGCTTTGTCTGATCACGACGAATATAACCATTCTTCTCTAATTTCTCCAAATGTGCATGAACAGAAGAAGTGGATTTTAAATGAACTGCCTCACATATCTCGCGAACGGCAGGAGGATATCCTTTCGATAAAATCTCTGATTTAATGAATTCTAATATTTCTTTCTGCTTTGGTGTGATCTTGCCTTGTTCCATAAGCATCCTCCTTAAACAAATTTGCTGATAAACATATTTTACCATAGATATATCCGAAAGGCAAACATATATTCCGAAAATTTGTTCGCAAAACTACTTGACAAACATTTGTTTGGATATTACAATATAGGAAACAGTTGTTCGAAACATACGTTTGTACTAGGAGGATCAAAGATGAGCAATACAGTAAGAAATAATCATACATCCAGCAGAAGTATACAGCGAAAACCAACGGCACATAAGAATATCGGGTATTGTTTTCTGATTATCGTAATATGTCTTTTTATAGCAATCCTGACACACAAGCTTATGGCACAACCGGAACAGGCCCATGCATCCGATGGCGGCACTACCGTATATAAAAGTATTGTAATAAAAGAACAGGACAGTTTATGGTCTCTCGCAAAGGAATATGGAAGGGGGAACTTTGGCGGAACCAAACACTACATCGCAATGCTACGAAAAGTTAACCATCTGGAGAACAATACCATCCATGCCGGAGAAAGCATTATTGTACCAATCCATATTTCTTCTGTTCATTAAAAGATTGTTTGCTATTTTATTGGAAAATAAGTATAATAATTCTTGGAGGTAACTATGCTAAGAATTCTTTATACTATATTACGAAACGTTTTTCATTTATATATGATACCGTTAATGCGCTATGTAGGAAAACATCCTGAAAAATATACAGAAGAGAAGCGTTACCGCTTGGTAAGACGTCTATCACGTCTGGTTACACGCGCAGGACATATACACACCAGATACTACGGATTAGAGAATATTCCAAAGGGCGGTAATTACATACTATGTGCAAATCATCAGGGGAAATTTGATGCATTAGCGATTGTTAATGGACATGAACGTCCCTGCTCCCTTGTAATGGACTATGAACGATCACAGATGTATGTTGTTAATGAAATTATGACCCTTCTTCAGGGGAAGCGATTGAAGCGTAATGATGTACGTCAGGCAATGACTATTATTATGGAAATGGCAGAAGAGTTAAAGAGTGGGAAGAAGTTTATTATTTTTCCGGAGGGTGGCTATCGCTTAGAGAAAGAAAATCACCTTTATCCATTTAAACCTGGATGTTTTAAGAGTGTACAGAAAGCACATTCTCAAATCGTTCCTGTTGTTATTATTGACTCATACAAAGCTTATAAATATAATAGTTTAAGACGCGTTTACAATGAGGTGTATTTTTTAAAACCCATTTCCTATAACGAGATTAGTGGTCTCAAGACACAAGATATTGCACAACTTGTGCAAGCACGTATAGGCGAGAAAATATTAGAAGTAACGGATATTAAAGAAGATGAACTGTTCATTCGACTTGATTCAAACACCGTATTAATATAGACAATTCACAGCAAGTACACAATTTTGTACTTGCTTTTTTTTAAGATATAAGTAATACTAATGACATGTATTACAGATGCGCATGAGAATGATTTATTATGCGTCCCTATTAATATATTATATATGGTAATATATTAGTGCAAAAAAACACGAAGGAGTAAAAGTATGGAGAAAAAAGAAAGAGGAGCCGCTTTATTACCTTTAGCAGTTTTCGTGGTGGTTTATTTAGCTACCGGAATCATTTTACAGTTAAGGGGTACGGATATGGCATTTTATCAATTACCATCTCCAATGCCTGCTTTGTTAGGTGTAATTGTAGCAATGATTATGTTTAAAGGTTCCTTAAATGAGAAGATGGAGACCTTTTTAAGTGGATGTGGTAATCAGGATATTATGATTATGTGTTTTATCTTTTTGTTTGCCGGAGCATTCACATCCGTATCAAAAGCCATGGGTGGTGTTGATGCTGTTGTACATTTAGGATTAACGGTAATCCCTGCACAGTTTATTGCTGCTGGTGTGTTTGTGATTGCCGCATTTATTTCCATTTCAACCGGAACCTCAGTAGGAACGGTTGTTGCCGTTACCCCAATTGCTGTTGGACTTGCTAATGCCGGAGGACTTAATCAGTATTTGGTAGTTGGAGCAACAATCGGCGGAGCAATGTTCGGAGACAACTTATCTATGATTTCAGATACAACCATCGCGGCAACTCGTTCACAGGGTGTTGAAATGAAAGATAAGTTCCGTACCAACTTCCGCATTGCATTACCGGCAGCCCTCATTACGGTTGTATTGTTGATTCTTTTCGGAAGACCGGAAACGGCACCTACCGTGCAGCATTATAGCATTGAAATTATTAAGGTTTTACCTTATTTGTTTGTATTAGTAGCAGCGTTACTTGGTGTGAATGTATTTATTGTTCTTACCGGCGGAATCGTATTTTCTACCGTTATTGGAATGTGTTACGGAAGCTTTCATCTATTAAAAGCTACTTCCATTGCATACGAAGGCTTTACCGGTATGTTTGAGATTTTCCTGCTTTCTATGATTATGGGTGGGCTTGCAGCTATGGTTGAAAAAGAAGGCGGTATCCAATGGGTTATCAATCGTATTCGTGGTGTTATTAAGGGAAGAAAATCTGCAGAAGTCGGAATTGCAGCAATGGCTTCTTTAACAGACCTTGCAACTGCAAACAATACAGTATCCATTATTATTAACGGAGAAATTGCTAAAGAGATTAGCGAAGAATATGGTGTAGATCCAAAACGTACTGCGTCATTACTGGATATGTTTACCTGTATTTTCCAGGGATTGATTCCATACGGTGCACAGATGTTATTTGGATGTGCAGTTATTGAAAACTTAGGAAGTCCTTTCTCTGTTATCAAATGCTGTTGGTATTTACCAATTCTTGCCATTTGTGCAATCGTATCAATTTTTATGGTAAAAGATAACAAAACAAATTCTTAAAAGAAAGCGGGAGGATTAGTCCTCCCGCAATTTTACTTTATTAGCAGCACTTCGACGACGTTCGTCTTCTAAAGCCGCATAATGCTTTTTCGTGGTGTTTATATCTTTATGCCCCAATACATCGGCTACAAGATAAATATCGCCTGTTTCACGATATAACGAGGTGCCATAGGTACTTCTAAGTTTATGTGGGGTAATATTCTTTAATGTTGTCACGGTTTGCGCATATTTTTTTACCAGATTTTCCACACTCCGTACCCCGATGCGTTTCTTTTGCATAGAAAGGAAGAGTGCATTCTGATGACCCGGAAGCGCCTCTATCAAGGTTCTTTCCTCAATATAATTTCTCAAAGCAGTTTCCACTTCATCTCCGAAATACACAATGGACTCTGAACCACCTTTACGAAAAATGCGAATCCCATTGTTTTCAAAATCAACATCATCCAGATTTAAACCTACACATTCCGAAACACGAATTCCTGTACCCAATAAAAGCGTCATCATTGCCAAATCACGCACTTTTGTTCGTTCATGGTACACTTGCTGTCGCTTCGATAAACGATCGCCGTTTTCTACAGAATCCAAAAATTTTACAACCTCATCCACATCAAAACGAGTGATATTTTTTTCATGACGTTTGGGAAGCTTCACAAGTGCAGCCGGATTTTTTTCGATTTTTTCTTTTCGATAAAAATAGTTGTAAAAGCTCTTTAAACTAGCTAATTTTCTTACAAGCCCACGCTCATCGTTGGTGTATTCCTTGCCGCCTTTCACATAATAACGTAAATAGGACAGGTACTCCTCAATGTCCGTTGGGGTAATACAATCAAGCAGTGAGAGAGGGTAGTCCTTAATTTCCATTTTTGCACAATACGAATTGTTATCATGCAAAAATTGAAAAAAAATTCCCAAATCATAAGCATACGCAATTCTGGTTCGTGACTGGGTTTGCGATTCAATACCCAGAAAAAACTCTCTACAAAAGGAAGGAAGTTCTTTCTGAAGTTCCCGCAATTTTAGTTGATTTCGCTTATTTACCATATCATGGTACGTCTCTTCATGCATCCCGTTTGCCTCCCCAACCTGAAATATTTTGTGTCACCATAGCCGTAAAAATACGATTCTTAACGCCAGGCGTTTCATGATTGATTGAAGCAATGAGATTCTTAATATATTCACGTTTGGTATTACCATCTGCAGGGCACTTATTTTTAACTACCGGAAGCGCGTACTTGTTTTGGAACCCAATTACATCCGACTCAGTTAAGTAAAGCATCGGACGAATTACGGTTAAGTCCATACGATCCAAATAGGTAATCGGCGAAAAAGAATGAATTCGGCCCTCGTAAATCATGGACATAAAAAACGTTTCAATAATGTCATCTTTGTGATGACCATACGCAACCTTATTGCAACCCAATTCCTTTGCTTTTTCATTCAGAGCTCCTTTACGCATCTTGGCACACAAAGAGCATGGGTTAGACTCTTTGCGGTCATCAAATATAATGGTTGAAATATCCGTATTCACAATATAATATGGAACCGACAGTTCCTGGCATAGCGTTTCAATTGGCGAAAAATCCATACCTTCAAATCCAAGGGAAACGCTAATGGCAACCAATTCGAACGGTACAGGATAAAATCTACGTAACCCGGCCAATCCATGAAGTAATGCAAGGGAATCCTTTCCGCCGGAAATTCCAATTGCAATTTTGTCTCCCGGAGCAATCATGTGATAGTCATCCAAACCTTTACGAATAAAACTATAAAGTCGTTGTATTGTCATCGTTTAATCCATCCTTATCCATATAATGATACATTAATGAGTGTTATAGTAGTGCCATATAACTATTCGCAAAAGTCAACTTTAACGAATAGTTAGTGTAAGAATTCAAGCTTTTTCAATAACTCTTGAAAATATTCCGGTAATGGTGCCTCAAATTCTACATATTCTCTTGTTGTTGGATGCTCAAACCCAATAATTTTAGCATGCAATGTTTGTCCTTGCAATGAATAAGGTTGTTTCGCAGGACCATATACGAGATCACCAAGCAACGGATGATGCATGGAAGCCATATGCACACGAATCTGATGCGTACGACCAGTTTCAAGGCGAAATTCCATGTACGTTGCATTTTTAAATCGTTTTAATACGCGATAATGTGTAATTGCCTTTTTTCCATTTTGGGTAACAACAGCCATTTTTTTTCGATCCACCTTACTTCGCCCGATAAGACTTTCCACCGTTCCTTCGTCTTGCTTTACAACACCCATGACAATCCCTTCATAAATCCGTTTGACACTGTGTACATGAATCTGATTCGCAATTGCCTGGTGCGCTTTATCATTTTTACAAACAATCAAAGAACCCGTAGTGTCCATATCAATTCGATGAACAATGCCTGGGCGAATTTCACCATTGATACCCGATAAATTGCCTTGGCAATGATACATAATAGCATTTACCAACGTTCCCGATTCATGACCGGCACTAGGATGTACAACCATGCCTTTGGGTTTATTTACAATTAGAACATCATCGTCTTCATACAAAATCGACAACGGAATATTTTCCGGTTCAATCGCTACTTCTTTTTGCTCTGGAATTGTTAAACAGATAACGTCTCCAACACGAAGCTTATAGTTTGCCTTCACACATTGCTGATTAACCAGCACCTGCTGCTGTTCCAACAGACCTTGTATAAACGAACGCGAATAATCCGGCAACCTCTGAACCAAATACTTGTCAATTCGGTTCTTTGCCTCCTCTTCGGCTATGGTAAAACTGAACTTCTCCATGTTATCCTCTTTTTAAAAATGAAAAATCTTCTTCCTTATAGTAAAACAAAAACAAAATAAAAAATACAACACTAGAACACGTAACATATATATCCGCAATATTAAAAACAGGAAAATCAATAAGCACGAAATATAAAAAATCAATTACATATCTGTGCGTTAATCGATCAATAAAATTTCCTACCGCTCCTGCTGTAAAAAAAACGGCAACAACCTGCAACGGCACAAATCGCTTTTCTAGAGGTATTCGAACAAAAACACACAAAATCACCACAAGACAAGCACTTGTTAAAACAATAAAAAATACCGTTGCGTGTTGTAATGAACCAAAGGCAGCACCAAAATTTTCCAAATACTGAAGTCGGAAAACCTTCGGTATCAAATCGATTCCTTCCGTTCCTTTCAAATAGGTTTCTGCAAAACGCTTTGCCACCTGGTCAATAAATACAAGTATGATAAGACCAATAAGCGATATCATCATATTCCTTTTTCGCGTCATGTTATGTTTCCCTTCCCTAACAATATTGTTCATATACAAGCTTAATTTTCCCCTTGCGACTTAGTTGTCCCATTTCGCAAATTCGAAATTTACCAATTTTACGCAACGATAAAACGTCTCCTTCCTTACACGTTGTCGCATTATGAAACGTTTGTCGCGCATTCACAAAAACAAGTCCATTCGAAACCATGTGGAGCGCTTGAGAACGCGAGATATGAGCAATTTCTGAAACAATACAATCTAACCTCATTGAAGCAACGGTTCCATTCTTTTTTACAAAGGAACGCTTCACCGCTTTCGCATCTAATTCCACTTCTGACACAACCACTTCGGTATGGCGAATGCGATGAATTTCATCCATAACAATCGGTGCTATGGTATCCTTTACAAGTACGTAAAACCCATTCTCATTTCCTAAAATATCGCCGATTAGCTTTCGTTCCAATGACAATCCCATCAAGGTACCCAAAACATCCCGATGGGTCATTTCACCAGAAAAACGCGGGTTCTTCGGCGATATCTGAAGTACCCGAATCGGATATTGGTTCTCAAAGACAAGAGCATCAGGGATAAACGCTACCATCTGACGCTCTAACATCTCAATTCCAGAATACACCTGGGTTTCACAGTAAAAATTTCTTTTGCATTCTAAGAATAGACTATATTCATTTGCATTTAAAAAATCTGTAAAGCAAACATAATAGTTACTCTGTGCCTTACGATCAAACTCCTCTAAACGCTTTACAAAAAGCTTCTCCTCTGCCGTCATCGCTAAAACTCATTCCTAAAGGTATTGCGATCATATCCGTCTACAATCCCTTGAAAATCCCCGGAAATCTCAACATTCGAAGGTGTAACAATAAAAATATAATTAGAAATCTTCTGCAGATTTCCTCCGATTGCATAACAACTTCCAGATGTAAAATCGATAATTCGCTGTGCCAAATCAGCTGTAATTCCTTCAATATTCAGTACAACGGTTCTACCATCTAACAAGGTATCTGCGATTTCTCGTTCATCTTCAATTCCTGACGGACGAATCACACAAACTTCCATTTCATTGGCCACATTCTTCGTATTGTTGCGCGGACGCAGTGGCGTAATCTTATTGCTACTACGCGGAGCCGGTTTCTCTGTAATTGTTCTTCGTTCTTCCACTTCTGTTGTTTCCGCTTTCGCTTTCTTAAACAATGGTTTCTTAACTACCGGTTCTTCCTCAAAATCTAATTCTTCATTATCATAATCAAATTCTTCATCCGGATCTAATTTCATTGCATCAAGGATCTTATCCATCAGTCCCATTTTCATCTCTCCTAACACTAACTACTCAACGGAAGTATTCGTATAATACCTCTGTCCAAAAATCTTACTTCCAACACGAATCATCGTCGAGCCTTCTTTGATTGCTGCCACATAATCCTGCGACATGCCCATTGATAAAATTTTCATATCTACATTATCAAGGTTTTCCTTCTGAATGTCAACTGCTAATTGCGACATTTTGTGGAAAATCGGCAAATTTTCATTAGAATCCTCAACATATGGTGCACTAGTCATCAGCCCACAAATATGTACATTCGGCAATTGTGCAACATTTCTAACCAATTCCAATGTACCTTCAGAAGTTACACCAAATTTTGTTTCTTCTTTTGCAACATTTACTTGAATCAATATATCCTGATTAACATTGTTTAAAACTGCCAATCGGCTTATTTCCGCAGCCAAACGCATGGAATCTACCGAATGAATTAACGCAACTTTTCCAACAATATATTTTACTTTGTTACGTTGTAAATGTCCAATCATATGCCAGCGAATATCCTTCGGTAAACGCTCCATTTTGTCACAGAGTTCTTGAACCTTATTCTCTCCAAAATCGCGAACGCCTGCTTCATATGCTTCCCGAATCATATCTGCCGGTTTTGTTTTACTTACTGCAACCAGACAAACCTCACTTGGTTTACGATTAACACTTTTGCAAGCTCGATTCATCTCGTGAATCACATGTTCGAGCCTTTCTATTATCTCACTCATTTTCTTTCCTTTCCGATGATACCTAAGGAATAATTTCCCCTTCCTTTACCAAGGCACCATCCAATACGATATGATCATAATTATGAATGCTATACGGAACACCCATTTCCGTAATACTATAATCGTCATTTTTCTTTATTACGCGAACAATACGAACCACCGCATAGCCTTTATTCATACAGTACACACATGGATATTGCTTCGTAGCCTCGATTTTATAAGTTTCTGCTGTTCCCGGAATTTGTATGTTATCTCCTACGCGCAATTTTTTTGTTCGCACATAGCAATACCTGTCGTCCGTTGCATAGACAGCTGTAGAAACAAAGGTTGCCTCCTTCTCTTTTTCAGATGAAACCAGCATCACACCTTTTTCATTTCCACTCTCCATCAGGTACTCTTTTGGAATCGCAAGAAATGGCAACTTAATAATCGATGAGTTAGGAATCTTAAACCCTTTTGTCTTATTAATCACCAAATCGATATCCACATAACGAGATTTTGCATACCGTATTAAACCCGTTTGAAGTTCGAGACACAAGAATTCTCTTCCCTGTCGTTTCAATATCTGAAATGGAACCGTGATCGTCCGATTATCCAGTAAAAACTTAACATCAACATAAGAATCTGCTGATAAATTCTGCTTTAATTCCTCATCCAACGGTACAATCAGCTGCCAGTTCTCATCTGTAATCAATTTATAAATCGGATCTCCCGTGCGAACCTGATTACTATTTCCAAAACTATTCTTTGTATACTCAATACCATCTACCTGTTCCGGCGTAAAATTATTGATATTGACGGACTCTAGTCCATCCTCCTCCAAAAGAACAATTCCGGGCTGATATGCATAATAGGCTGACATACCGGAAACAACGGACGAAGCACTATTATTTGCAGAATACGTTTCCAATATCTTACTGTTTACACTATTCTGGAATCCATACAAATCATAAAAATGATCATCTTTATATGCATATGAGAATTCATCCAAAAGTTCTAACAGTTCCTTATTCTGTTCTGATGTCAATTCGCCCTTTTCATTTTCCGAGGCATGGCTTAAATCCTGATAAAAACTATCCGAATCATGAAGTGCATAAACAATAGTCTTCGCGCTTACCTTCGTATCTTCCTTTGCCAGATACGTAATATAACCGTCACGAGAGGCATTAACAACCTGTTCCTGTCTTAATGCAAGTGCATGAAAGGAATAATACGATGACAAATCTCCAATGGTCACCTCGTAGGAAGCCACTCGTTTATGAGTAAAAAAACTTATAATTACCACTAACAAATAAAGAAATAAGACTCCAAAAATGATACCACCAATTCGAAATTGAAAGGGGCGCTTAAATTTCACTACATTATCCATTCGTGTCTCCTTCCAAACAATTATTATATCATTTTTACGCCCAATAGACAATTCCTTTCATAAAAATGAGCTGCTAAAATAGCAGCCCATTCTATTCTATAACGATATGTCTATGTATTGTTTTGCGCACTCAGGAAGATCTTTCTCATCTTTAGATACACTCAAGGTAAACTTGATGTTATACTTGTCACTTAATATATTTAATTTCTTTAATACGTTTGCAAACTCATTCATATCCTGAATGTGAGCAATAGTCAAAAAGCTATCCAAATAAACCTCTTCCAAGTCATTATCCTGTGAGAGAATGCCACACAAAAATCCGGTAAACTCATCCGGACTATCTACCGGCAACTCCGGTACATTGATTAAACGAACCTTGTTATTTAACTCATACATATGCTTCGTATTTTTGTCAAGAAAAACAATATTTCCATTGGCATTCTTAACAGCTTCGTTCACTCTTTCAAGTAGGAATTTGGTTTTTCCTTTTCCTTTTTCCCCAGCAATGATTTGTATCATAGTTTTTTCCTCCTGCTTCCGTTGTCCACAAAATTGTCTGAATCAAAAGAACCCTCCATCCTTTTGGGTACAACTATCTTTGATAAGTCTATTATATTGTATTACCAAAAATAAAACAACACTAAAAGCAGAAAATTTTAAAAATTATGTATTTTTCATAATGATTTTTACTTTTTTCTGACACTTTTCATCATTTGCTTCATATAAGATGCCATATGTGTACCATTATCCGCGCCCATAACAATAAAAATATAGCGCTCTTTTTTCTTTGTTTCCGCTAACAAAACAAAACATCTTCCCGCATTATAAGTCGTACCGCTTTTTCCGCCCAAAACCTTATAGGAACTCGGCACCTTAAAAGACCCCGTCAGAAAACGATTTCCGGATTCATAGGTCATTGCTTTCTCGTACCCACTTGCACGATGAATGGTAATTGTTTTCTTTTTTGTACCAATAATCCTTAGAAAACGCGAATCTTCGCAGGCTTTTTGCATAATTAAATACAAATCATAAACGGTTGTATAATGATTTTCATCATGGATTCCGTTTGCATTTACAAAATGACTATGGGTAGCCCCCAATTCCTTTGCCGTCTGATTCATTAACTCAGAAAACGCCTCAACCGAGCCACTTACATGTTCCGCAAGTGCTTTTGCCGCGTCGTTTCCGCTCACCATCATGAGACCATACAGAAGGCCTTCTACAGACACTTCATCACCTTCATTCAAACCAGCCCGACTTGCTCCCGCCGGAAGCATAACCGCTTCTTTACTAATTACAACAGAATCTTTTAGTTTTGCATTTTTTAATACCAAATAGGCCGTCAAAATTTTCGTCGTACTAGCCGGATACACTTTTTCTGTAGCATGAAAGGCGTAAGGCGTTTCTTTCGTCGTCAAGTTAAACACTCCCCCCGCTTTCACATACTCGGTATCGACTGTCTTCGAAAGAATATCTGTCTCCGGCACTTCACAATAAGTTGCGCCCAAATAATCCATATTCGCTGTATCGGATGATATACTCTTCTCCTCACTGGTAACTGCATAGGAATCATATGGTTTTTCTAATGCTTGTTTTTCCTTACATCCGGTCAATGATGTTATGCACAAAAACACGGACATCAGCACACATACACTTTGTTTATTTGTACATTTCACGCCACTCCATGTCTCCTCTGTCCAATGATTTAATCAATAATTCCGCACTGGCCAAATTAGTTGCCAACGGAATATTATGCATATCACATAATTTAACAATGATATTAACATCCGGCTCATGATTCTTTGGTGATAACGGATCTCGTAAAAAAATCACCAAATCCATTTGATTATGTTCAATCTGTGCACCCAACTGCTGGTCTCCCCCCAGATGTCCCGCCAGATATTTGTGAACCGTAAGGTTCGTCACTTCCTCCACCAGACGTCCGGTAGTGCCTGTAGCGTACAAATCATTCTTACTCAATATACTTCGATAGGCGATGCAGAAGTTCTGCATTAATTTCTTCTTTGCATCATGTGCAATTAAACCAATATTCATTATCGTACCCCCGATCTATATTTTCTAGGTTGCAGTGCAACATTTAAAACAAGTCCGATTCCGATATACATGGATACCAGTGACGTAAGTCCGTAACTGACAAACGGAAGGGTCAATCCGGTATTCGGCATCAATCCGGTATTTACGCAAACATTTACAAATGATTGCATGGCAATAATGGATGCCACACCAACTGCAATCAGTCTTCCCTGCATATCTTTTGCTCGTTTTGCTATCCAAATGCATTCCAATGTAATAAATAGCAGCATAACGATTACAAACGCACAGCCTAAAAATCCAAGCTCTTCGCCGATAATCGCAAAAATAAAATCCGTATGCTGCTCTATTACAAATCCACCATTCTTAAGAGATGCTGCTTCTGAATTAAACAATCCCTTTCCAAATAGCTGCCCGGAACCGATTGCAATAATAGAATTGGACTGTTGCAGTGCTTCCGAAGGATAATCTTCAGGACGCAACCAGGCAACAATTCGTATATACTGATGGTGGGCCAAAAAGGTTTCTCCCTTCGTTAAAATCACATTCAATAATACAATAATCATCGGAACCGTTACTGCAATTACACCACCCACAATTTTCCAGCTCAAACCGGCTGCAAACATCATAAATGCAAACATCATCGTAGTAACAATTGTTGTGGACAAGTCCGGCTGTTTTAAAATCAGCACTAACGGAATTCCAACCAAAAACAGGCTTAACATAATCGTTTTTAATTGATTAATATGTTCATAGTGCTTTCCAAAGTAATACGCAAAAAACAGAATAATCAATATCTTTGCCAACTCAGAAGGCTGGAATTTAAAGCTTCCAATTTGAATCCAACGTTGGGCTCCTTTGGCACTATCACCAAACATAGGAAGCATGATAACCGCTAACATGCATACATTAAAAACATAAATCGGCCATGGCAATTTCATATAATACTCATAATCAATCAGCGACGTAAAGACCATAACCACGACACCTAGTATCATACCAATAATCTGTTTTGTTTGATATCCCGGATTTGCACTACCAATTACCAAAATACCAAAAATATTCAAAATCATCACTTCAATTACCAATCGAAATTTGTAATTTTTAACCTTATACTTTAACATTGTAATTATCCTTTTATTCCTACTTTACGCTATGTTTATGTTCCTTAACAGGAACACGAATAAATAATGTAGTTTCCTCATCCTGCAGCACTGATATAGACATACGTTGTTCGTCTACGTCATAGTATTTTTCAAGCACCCGCCCCACATCCTCTAATGCCGCTTCAAAAATAGCCTGATTACTTCCAACACGATCTGCCGACAAAACACGCATAATACGCTTTTTTGAATCATAATATAATCCCATAAGCACACCTACCTTGCCAGGATCTGAGCAATCCGATAAAACCAACCTGCATTTGCATAAGAAATGGATATCGGAATCGTTTCACCCAAAAGACGTTTACATATCTTCCCATAGCATACTCCGGAATGAGTATGCGTACAAAGCAGCGGCTCTCCTTTGGTCAATGCCACATGTACTGCTTCATCCTCCGGAACCACACCTAATAGCGGGATATCTAATACTTCTTGTACGTCTTCCGGAGACAACATGAACCCTCGCCTCACCAAATCAATATGAACACGATTAATGAGCAATTGTAAATTCTCCTTGTATCGTTCCCCCAATAACGAAATAACGCGATCTGCATCTCGTATCGCTGACACCTCAGGAACCGTAACAAGAATTGCACGATCTGCCACTTGCGTTGCTGCTTCAAATCCCTTCCCAATCCCTGCCGGACAGTCCAAAATGACATAGTCAAATTGCTTTCGAAGTTCTTCTGTCAACTCTCGCAAACGTTCTACATATTCCAATACATCCTTACGGTATGGTGCTGCCGGTATGAGATACAACTCTGGCTGCCGCCTATCTTGAATCAACGCCTGACGTAACCGACAGGTATAAGACAATACGTCCGTCAAATGATAAGCAACCTGCTCCTCCATTCCTAAAACAACATCCAGGTTTCTCAAGCCGCTATCTGTGTCAATTAGAACAACTCGTTTGTTTAGTCTGGCTAATCCAAAGCCTAAATTAGCAACCGTAGTAGTTTTTCCTACTCCGCCTTTTCCAGAAGTAACAACCATTACTTCCCCCATATCAGTCTCCTCCTCTTCTTTACCAATCTTAGTCTCTTTGGTATGTTCACGAAGGAGAACCAGCTCTTAATCCAAGGTTCTTCCACCGGTTACTTTGGTAGCTTGTCCGTCAATAACGTCTTTTTCTTTAAAGTAATATTTTATTATATTAGAAGAAACCTCTGCGGCATTGGACGAAGAATAACCAAATGGGATTCTAGTTGCAATGGCCAGCTTCGGATTCTTATAAGGCGCATATCCTATAAATAGTGCATGGCTGGGACGTGTTTTAATCTGCTGCGCAGTACCGGTTTTACCCGCCACTTTTGTTTTTAATCCCTGAAATATTGCCATATTATCACATACCATACGCATTCCTCGATGAATTGCATCCCATGAGGATTCCGGAACTTGCGTTATTTTACGTTTTACCTTTGGCATAAACGTCTTAATTTCTTTACCATTCGAATTCTCTACACTCTTTAGTAGCGTTAGATTATACACATTTCCTGAATTTGCAATAGCCGTTGCATAACGTGCAAGACCGATTGTCGTGTAACTATTATTACTTTGACCAATCGCAGCCATAACCGGAAACTCTGTTGCACAATGCGGTGTATTCTCGGAAATCTCAAGACCTGTTTTTTCTGTAAGTCCAAACAGATCTGCATATTCCTTTATTTTACGTATACCCTTCGCGTCATTGTACTTACCATTCGCCATACTTAAACGATATCCTACTTCATAGAAAAAGTAGTTACAAGAATCCCTTAACGCACCGGAAACATTTATGCTTCCATGCGTTGCATGACTTGAACGATAAATCCAACACTTTGGTTCATTACTTACTTTCTTAAATACACCCTTATCTTGAATTGTTGTACTGGTGGTAATAACGCCTTCCATCAATCCTGCGACCGAGGATAATGGCTTAAAGGTGGAACCCGGTGCCGTTTCCTGTTGGGTTGCAAAATCGTAAAGTGGTGTTGCATTATCCGCCAATAAATCATTGTAATATTGCGAATCAACCACATTAGCCATCTTATTATTATCATATCCGGGATAAGACACGCATGCCAGCACTTCACCCGTCTGCGGATTGATAATAACCGAAGAACCGGAGCAAGGATCGAGTGCAAGTTGCGCCGGTGTGATTTCCAATTTCTTAATCTTACGTTTCAAGAAATCATATGCTGTGATCCTGCTATTCTTTAAACTATCCATTTCCTTATCATTCTGCGCAAGAACATCCTGCTCATACAAAACAAGACAAATCTGACGTCCGGAAATTTCATCATCATAAATCATATACTTATAAATAAGCTTATGAAACTCTTTTTCCCCTTTCAGCATGCCAACAATCTTATCCACGAGCGCTTGATACACTTCCTGAGAATCCGAATAGGTATTCTTGTCTGCATCTGAAATGGTCTTTCTATCAATCCAATTTTTGGAAATACAATATATCAAAAATTTGCGCAGGCTAATCTTCCCTGCTACATACTTCTGGTACGTAGTATCTTCGCGATCAATCGCATCCGCATTAATTATTTTATTATCCTTAAGCATGGAATAGATATAATTCGAATAATCCTTCATCGAATCATTTAATTCTTTTCCAGGCGTATTTCCGTTCTTTAACTCTCTTCGAACCTGATTAACAATCTTTTTATACTTTATTTTGAATTTACGGTAGATATCCGATTCATTCGTCATTGCATCTTCTTCCGAAAATTCATCAATGTCCACTACATTGTTATCAATCAATGCAAAATACACATCATAAATAGGAATGACTACATCCCCCGATGTGCTTTGCGCACCCGCATGATAAGCCCGTACATTTCGAATACTGTTATGAAGAACGCCTGCTATTTCCTGTTCTAGCAATCGATAAACCGTCTTTTGCAAATTATAGTCAATAGAAACCTTTACGTTGTTACCCGGACCGGGCTCCTTGCGATAAATCATATCAACCACTTTTCCGTATTTGTCTACGTAAAATGCCTCTTTTCCTTTCTTGCCCTTCAAATACTTCTCCATAACCTGTTCTATACCGGATTTACCAACCGAATCATTCATGGAGTATGATGAATCCTCTTTCGATAATTCGTCATATTCCGGTTGAGATATTTTACCGATATATCCTGTAATATGGCAAAACGCCTCGCTGTCCACATACTTACGAATGGTATTCTCTTCTATGGAAACACCTTGTAAATCACTTAAATTCTCATTAATGGCAGCTACCGTTTCCTCACTAACATCACTTGCAATAGTCGTAGAAACGTATTTCTGATAATAGTTTGCTGAAAGTCCGTAGCGAATCAATGCAACTTCGTACGCAAGACGTGTATTATATTTCTTGGAAATCTCGTATTTCTTGTACATCAAGTATTCCATCGTCTGCTTCGCACTGGCAGTTGCCTCATTGAACCCAAGCTCCTTATTTACACCCAGTTCATCTACCGTCAGCTTTCCAAACACATCTGCCAAAAATCGTAATCGTGCCGTACCGGAAACCGAATACTCAAATCGATTATTGTTATATACAATATTAAAACTATTATCCGGCATATCTCCACGTGACTCTAATATCTGAATGGTATTCGCTATAACCGTATTCAGTGATTCGGAACGGGATTTTGCGGAATCATAGGTACCGTTATCTTCAATAACCACCGAATAGGCAAGTTCATTATATGCCAATACCTTGCCATTACGGTCCAGAATATTTCCCCTGGCCGCTGCAATTTCACGTTTCTTTTCAATTTTAATTTTATAATTTGTTAAATAATCCTCGCCCTTAACGACTTGCAAAACAAACAATCGCTGCAATAAAATGCCGGACAAAACAATCATCACAACCGTAATTGTTAACAATCTGGATTTTGCAAGCCTTTGCAAGAATGCTTTCCATGAATTAACCAAATTTACTTGCTCTCCTCTTTTCGTAGCTTTCCAAACGCTGATTAATCTTCAAAATGATTAAATACAATAAGATGGATACCACTAAGGTATACACCAGTTCCGGAACCATAATATTGACAACATAATATCCAATCTTTAAGTCCCCCCGGAACAAAAACAGCAAAACATAAATAACAATGTTTAGCACAAAATCACTTAATGCAATCATAATCATAGGAAGTTTCACGTCGTCCGGAAAAAATTCCTTTCGGAAACATCCATTGAAATACCCTATTAACATATACAGTAGGGCATATAAGCCCAATACTTGTGGAAAATATAAATCTACAAATAATCCGCTGATAAAGCCAATAAAAATTCCTTCTCGCTTCCCATTCATGAACCCAATGGCTGCAACTAAAATCACCAATAGGTTCGGACTAACCGATCCAATTTCCAGACTTTTAAAAACAGTTATTTGTAAAACAAAACATATAATACATAATCCAATTTCAACAACTTTTCGAAGCATATTAGTTATACTCTTTCTTCTCCATAATGACCAAGACTTCTTCCAAATGTTCAAAATCCACCACTGGTGTTATCGTTCCGGATTTGGTCAGATTATTCGAATCTGTTTTTATGGTGGTAACATATCCAACCAGGATTCCCTCCAGATACTTATCACTGATATTAGAAGTAACAACCTGTTCTCCCTCTGTGACTTTATCCTTTGGATCCTTGAGCGTATCAAACGGAATCACCTGATCTTGATTCATTGTCATTAGATTACCGCGAATAATACAATAATCCGATGTAGAGATCATCATTCCACTAAAATTACAAGTATCATTGATAATGCTGGTTACTGTCGCACTATGTCGTCCAACAGCAGTAACACGTCCAACCAATCCACTACCGGCAATCACATTCATATCCACTTCAATTCCGTCTTTACTTCCCTTATCAATGACAAAGGAATCAAACCAGTTTCCGGCGTCCTTTGCAATGACGCGTGCTCCTGTTTTCTTGTAACTTGGATATTTCTGATCCAATTCATATAATTTCTGTAGGTTCTCCAACTCGTACTGTTTAAGCTTTAGGGTAGAATTTTCCGTTGTCAGCTCGTCTATCTGCTTATGAAGACGTTCATTTTCTGCAACAACCTTGCTTAAATTTTTCAATTCATCCTTACGATTCGTAAGTACCTGTCCTATCTGATTCAATCCACGCTGCATTGGTCCAAAAACATAATCTGCAACGTTCTTAAGCGGACCGCCATTAATATTAAACGTAAGACTTACGAACATACTGATACAACAAATACCAATCAGGGTGAAAAAGATATTTCTTGTTGAAAAACGCATCTTATTTTTACCGGAACGTTTTCTGTTTCTTCTCAATTTCGTACCCTCGTTATTCTCTAGTTATACACTTTCTTCTTTAAATTATATGCCAAAGAAGAAAATTTCTTTTCAGAAATAATCACATTCAATCCTCTTACCACACACTGCTCTGCGTTTTCAGAAAGATTCACTTTAATATTGGTCATCTCAGAAATCAGCTTGTCTATATCGTGAAGATTGCTGGTTCCGCCTGCTAAATAGATTCCCTGCCGGATAACATCTTTTGCAAGCTCCGGTGGTGTCTTCTCCAAAATCATCTTTATGGATGTGCAAATGGAATTTAACGGCTCCTTCATTGCCTCATTAATATCTTCAGAGGAAATCTCGGTTTCAACCGGCAATCCGCTAACAACATCACGTCCCACAACAATCTGTGTTCCATAATCATTTCCAACCGCACTTCCTAATTCAACCTTTAATCCAGAAGCTGTCTTCTGACCGATTACCAGGCTATATTTCCGCTTAATATGTGTAGTAATCGCCTCATCAAGGTTATTACCGCCTACACGTAATAAATCACTTAATACAAGACCGCCAAGTGACATCAGCGAAATCTCGGTTGTATCAGCTCCCATATCCACCACCATTACTCCGGTAGGCTCGTTAACATCAAGTCCAAGCCCAACCGCACATGCAATCGGTTTTTCACAAAGCATAACGCTCTTCGGACGCATTTTACTTTTAATAAACAATTCGTAGAACGAGCGCTTCTCAACCTCCGTAATATCGGTTGGAACTGCTACAACAAATTCACAATTCTTCGTATGATTCTTCGCATTCTTCTCCACAAACTGCTCCGCCAAGCGTTGCATATTATTAAAATCTGCGATTACACCATTAATAACCGGAAACGATACTTTAATAATACCCGGTGCCTTCTCATACATGGCATAAGCATCATCTCCAAAGGCATACAATTCCGTTTTATTACGAATTGCAATGGTATTCTTCTCGATTAAAACCTTGTCCTCTCCCTTAGAAAACATTTTCATATTGGCAGTACCTAAATCTACCCCAAATATATTATTTGCCATTTCTTATCCTCCTAAAGCAACTTGCATTCTTTCATGCTAGTGTATGTATTATCTCCAACTATGATATGATCTAATAACTGGATTTCCAACAATTCACCGGCGAGCTTTACCATTTCTGTAACCGCAATATCCGCCTCACTGGGCGTTGGATCCCCACTTGGATGATTATGAATCAAAATCAAATACACTGCGTTATATTCCAATGCTTTTGAAAAAATATCCTTCGCAGATATCAAGGAAGCATTGGTTGTGCCCACCGATAACTGTTCTTCTTTAAGAAATCCATTCCTGCCATCAAGATAAATTGCATATAAATGTTCTTTCTTTAAGAAGCGCATTCTTGGGTGAAACCGCAAAAAAACATCTTGCGGGTGACAAAAGCATTCTCGCTTGCCAACCGGCAATGCATTTATACGATTCGCTAACTCCACCATACATTCCATCTGCATGGCCTTCACCTTACCAATCCCAGGCAATTGCATAAGCTCTTTTCTATTTAACTTAGCAATACTTCGCAAATCGCCGCCCTTCGCATTTAATAGCATCGTGGACAACTGTACTACCGAAAGCTCCTTACTTCCTGACTTTAGCAATACACCCAATAGCTGTGCATCCGTTAAATAACTTGCTCCTTTTTCCCAGCAGATGAAATATGGCTGCTCAGAACTGGGTAATTGTTTCATATTCTCTTTTTTCATGGTATCCTCCTAAAACGGGTGCATACCATTCTCATAATCTAAAAAATCATCACCTATTATTTTATCATACTTGACAAACGATGTATAGAAGCAAATTATAAGGAAATGAGTCCTTTTTCCTTCATTTTCTGAAGAGACATCAAAATTCCCTGTTTTGCATGATTCCATGTTATACCGCCCTGAAAAAAAGCCGTATATGGGCTACGCAACGGTCCATCCGCTGACAATTCAATGGAGGAACCTTGTACAAATGCACCCGCCGCCATGATGACCTGATCGTCATATCCCGGCATATCCCAAGGTTCCGGTGTTACATAACTATCAACCGGTGCCGCCGCCTGAATTCCCTCGCAAAAAGCAATTAACCCTTCCGGCTTATGAAACGTTACCGCCTGAATAATGTCATAACGCGGCTCTGTGGCATTCGGATGTACATCAAATCCCAAACGTTCGTAAATATTTGCCGCAAAAATCGCGCCCTTTAGTGCACTGGCAACTACTCCCGGCGCTAAGAACAGCCCTTGATAAAATGATTGCATTACTCCCAGTGATGCACCAACTTCCTTTCCCAATCCCGGGGAGGTTAATCGGTATGCTGCATTCTCTACACATTCATTTGTTCCTACAATATACCCACCAATCGGTGCAAGTCCTCCGCCAAGATTTTTTATCAACGATCCGACCATCATATCCGCACCAACATCAATAGGTTCCACTGTTTCTACAAATTCACCGTAACAATTATCCACCATGCAAATCACATCCGGTTTTATTTCTTTAATAAAATGAATCAGTTCACCAATTTGCTCCACACTTAAGGTTGGACGCGTTGCATAGCCTTTTGAACGTTGAATGGTTACCAATTTTGTCTTTTCATGAATCGCTGCTTTGATTCCTTCATAATCAAACGTTCCGTCTTCCTTTAAATCCACCTGACGATAACTGATTCCATACTCTGCAAGGGAACCTTTGGATGGACGGATTCCAATAATTTCCTCAAGTGTATCGTATGGTTTTCCTACCGGAGAAAGCAGTTCATCTCCCGGGCGAAGATTCGACATCAACGCCAGGGCGAGAGCGTGGGTACCGCAAGTAATTTGCGGACGAACCAATGCTGCCTCTGCATGAAATAAATCCGCATATACCTGTTCTAATGTATCGCGTCCCACATCGTCGTATCCATATCCCGTTGCCATATTAAAGCACTCTGTACGTACACGATTTTTCTGGAATGCTTCCATAACACGCAAATGATTGCATTCTGCGACCTGATCAATCGCCTCAAATCGCGGTTTTAACTCCTGCAAGATAGACTTTCCAAATTCATATACATCTTCTTCTACGCCTAAACGTTTGTACTGTTGTTTTACAATTTCCTCTAACATAGTTAAGCCTTTCTAACCATAAATTTCTTTTTCCTTTAATATCTCTAATGCATGCGCAAGCATGGCATCCGTATCCTGTAAAAACGCGGTTCGATTTAACCATACCACATCTTGCTCCCGTTTGAACCACGTAATTTGTCGTTTTGCAAAATGTCTTGTATCCCGTTTTATAATATAAATTGCCTCGTCTAATGATTGTTTGCCATTCAAATATGCAAGTAATTCTTTATATCCAAGTCCCTGCATAGAAACCATTCCTTCATGAAATCCCCGTTCTTTCAGCGCCTGTACTTCCCTAAGCAATCCTTGTTGCATCATCTTATCTACACGCATGTCAATACGTTCATACAACTTAGCGCGCTCATCTGTCAGCACGAAAAATGCATAGTTGTACGGTGATTTCTTCTTACGTTCCTGTTCATTATGTTCCGAAATCGGTTTTCCTGTGTCATGAAAGTATTCTAGCGCCCGAATGACACGCTTCACATTGTTTTTATGAATACTTTCGCAAGACTTTGGGTCTACGCAACGCAATTCTTCAAAAAGTACATCCGGTCCACATTCCCGGGCTTTACGCTCAAGCATCTTGCGATACGTCTCATCCGTTGGCTCTTTATCAAAATCAATCCCATACAAAAGAGCCTGTATATAAAATCCGGTTCCCCCCACAATAATAGGTATCTGCCCATTTTGATATATTTCTTGTAATGCCTCCTTTGCCAGTTGGCAAAATCGCACCACGTGAAATTCATCATCCGGCTCTAAACAATCCACCAGATAATGTGGAACGCCCTGCATTTCTTCTTTTGTAATCTTAGCAGAACCAATATCCATACCACGATACACCTGCATGCTGTCTGCCGAAATAACGGCGCCATGAATAGATTTTGCCAACTTGATTGAAAACTCGGTTTTTCCAACAGCCGTTGGCCCGGCCACGATAACAAGCGGACGTTTTTCCTCCATCTGCGAAGCTCCTTCCTTACCGATGGAACCTTCGTTCCATCTCTGTTTTTTTCATTTCAATAATCGTTGGTCGCCCATGCGGACAGTGATAAGGATTTTCCAACGTCAAAAGTTCATCTATGAGATGACGCGCTTCTTTCTCTGAAAGATGCTGATTTCCTTTTACCGCCGCTTTACATGACATCATCGCAATTTTATTTAGCACAATCTGAGGCGTTTCGTTCGCTCCGATTTCATCCAGTTCATCCAAAAGTCCCAAAAACAATTCCTTGTCCTTTAATCCAAACATGTTATACGGTACCTGATGAATCAACACCTCATTTCCACCAAAATCCTCAAATACGTACCCCAGCGTTTCAAACTGCTGGCGATAGGTTTCCAATAATAGTCTCTCATGCTCATGCAAACTAATCATCAATGGTGGCGCAATGGTTTGAGAGGACATCTCTTTGCGATTAAGTTCCTTCATTGTTCGTTCGAATAAAACCCGCTCATGCGCCGCATGCTGATCAATGATATACAAACTATCATGAAACTCCACCAACCAATAAGTTTCAAATACCTGTCCTATAATACGATGTTCTTTTACCGACTCCGGCTTTAAAAAATGATAGTCCTCAGAAAACAATGTCTGCTGTACGGCTTTATCATCGGTCGATTCCTTTTTCGCAGGCTCTGATTGCCTGGGCTTCGGTTGATATACCGGTTGTACCGGTCGTTGGAATTTGGGCTCATAGGGTGATGTTTCCCGCACAAAATGTTTTAACATCTCCAGCTTTTTCGACTCAAATGGCTCCGGTTTTACGGTTTTTTTGGTCTCTTCTTCCCGCAGCTTTTTCTCTTCTTTCACATCCACCATGGGGGATCTTGCAATCAAGTCTTGATGGGAAAGCTGATGACGAATGGTACGTACCAGCAAGTCATATAATGCAGGCTCATCTGCAAACCGTACTTCCATTTTGGTTGGATGTACATTAACATCCACCTGACTTGGGGGCATAGCGATTTTCAAAACCACAAAGGGAAACTTATGTTGCATAACAAAGGTCTTGTATGCCTCTTCCACTGCCTTACTAAGCAAATTGCTCTTAATATAACGACCATTTATATAAAAGTGTTCGAAATTACGGTTCCCCCGCGACAACGCCGGTTTTGCAATATATCCATCCACAGCTACATCCTCTTCCTCCGCATGAAAAGGCATGCAATCGGAAAGCACTTCCCTTCCAAAGACCCGATACAAAGTGTCTTCCAGGTTACCATTTCCTGCTGTTTGCAGACGTGTTTGCCCGTTAACAATAAAACGCATGGCGATTTCAGGATGCGATAAACTCATTCGCTCCATTAAAGAAGCAATATAAGCACCTTCTGTTTGCGCTGTTTTTAAAAACTTTCGTCGTGCCGGTGTATTATAAAATAAATTCTTTACAATCATCGTCGTGCCGTCCGGTGCCCCGGTTTGCTCGATTTTTAAAATCTCACTTCCTTCTACCACCACACGATTTCCCATCATTTCAGCCGGAGTCTTCGTAATCACCTCCATTTGTGACACTGCACAAATACTGGATAATGCTTCTCCTCGAAACCCCAGTGACGTAATGGTATCCAAATCTGTCGCCGACCGGATTTTACTAGTGGAATGGCGCAAAAACGCATTTTCCAGGTCATCCTTTGCAATTCCGCTCCCATTATCCGTAATGCGAATGTAAGAGATTCCTCCGTCCTTAATTTCTACGGTAATACTGCTTGCACCGGCATCAACGGAGTTTTCCATTAGTTCCTTCACAACACTCAAGGGACGTTCTACTACCTCTCCGGCAGCAATTTTATCAATTGTAACTTTATCTAATACATGTATTTTTCCCATCGTTACCACCGATTCTTAATCTTATTCTGCAATTCATTCAACTTATTCAATGCGTCCATAGGCGTCATATTGCTAATATCCAATTCCTTGATACTGTTAACAATATCGTCATCACGCACCGTATCAAACAAACTAATCTGGGCAAGTTCAAGCTCGTCCTTCCGTTTCACTTTGGTTCTTGTTTGCTCTTTAATCTGCGATGCATGAATCACCACATCATTCTCAACCAACTGTTCCACAATATCCTTTGCCCGTTCAATGACATTTTCCGGGACGCCTGCCAGCTTCGCCACCTGAATTCCGTAACTCTTATCTGCTCCTCCCGGTATGATTTTTCTAAGAAAAACAATATCATCTCCATTTTCTTTTACCGCAATACAATAATTGTTGACGTTATCCAAACGGCCCTCCAACTCGGTCAATTCATGATAATGAGTAGCAAACAACGTTTTCGCTCCCAATAACTTAGGATCAGAAATATGCTCCACAACAGCCCATGCAATGCTCAATCCATCATATGTACTTGTTCCGCGTCCTATCTCATCTAAGATAAGTAAGCTGTTCGGTGTTGCATTTCGTAAAATATTGGCAACCTCCGTCATTTCCAACATAAATGTACTCTGCCCACTTGCCAAATCATCCGAAGCGCCCACTCGTGTAAAAATACGATCGACAATTCCAATATTTGCACTGGCAGCCGGTACAAAACTTCCCATCTGTGCCATTAAAACAATGAGCGCTGTTTGACGCATGTAGGTAGATTTTCCGGCCATATTCGGTCCGGTAATAATGGAAATACGATTCTTCTTATTATCAAGATAGGTATCATTTGATACAAACAAATGATTGGACATCATTTTTTCCACAACCGGATGGCGTCCATCCTTGATATCAATTACTCCATCGGTATTAATGGATGGTCTTACATACTGATTCTGCTCCGCAACAAAGGCAAGGGAGCAATAAGCATCCAACGCAGCAATCGCCTTCGCCGTTTTTCGAATTCGCAAAACTTCCTTTGCTATTGTCTCTCTCACCTCACAAAACAGGTGATATTCCAATGAAATCAAGCGTTCCTCTGCACCAAGAATGGTATCTTCTAACTCTTTTAATTCCGGTGTAATATAACGCTCCGCATTGGTCAGTGTTTGTTTTCTGGTAAAATAATCCGGCACCATTGACAAATACGAATTGGTCACTTCCAAATAGTATCCAAATACTTTATTGTAATTAATTTTTAAATTTTTAATTCCTGTTTTCTCTTTTTCTCTTTCTACCAGTTCCACAAGCCATTGTTTTCCATCGGTACTTGCATGACGCAACCGATCGACTTCCTCCATATACCCTTCCCGGATAATTCCGCCTTCCCGCGTAGCAATCTTCGGTTCCGGCATAATCGCCCGCTCAATCAAATCATACAAATCCGTTAATTCATCCATTTGTTCCTGTATATCCTTTAATAACGGACTAGTAAATTCCTGCAAAATTGTTTTGATATGCGGAATCATTCCGATGGAATTATGAAATGCAATCAAATCCCGTGGATTGGCTGACTGGTAGGTAACACGGCTAATCAATCGTTCCAAATCATAGATTGGATTCAGATATTCCCGTAGCTCGTCTCGGTTAATAAGATTCTCATTCAACTCAGCGATTCCATCCAATCGCTTCTCAATGTCTTTTTTTTCTATCAACGGCTGTTCCACAAAAGAGCGGAGCATACGAGCCCCCATAGCCGTCTTTGTCTTATCTAATACCCATAAAAGTGAACCATGCTTGGTTTTATCTCGCATGGTTTCCACTAATTCCAGATTTCTTCTAGAAGAGCCATCAATAATCAGGTATTTTGAATTGGAATAGGTAGACAAGTTGGTAATATGCGCCAGAGACGTCTTTTGCGTATCATACAAGTAACGTAACAATGCACCTGCTGCTACGCATCCTATGGGATAATCCATAAGTCCCAATGCTTCTAACTTTTTCACATGAAAATGGTCCGTTAAAACAGACTGCACCGTATCATCTGCAAAATACCAGGAATCTAATTCTGAAATATTTACATGATTACGGTTTTTATACTCCGACAAGTCCATTCCGGACACATAAAATGCTTCATTGACCACAATTTCCACTGGTGAAAAAACAACAATTTCATCTAAAAGGTTGTCTGTCACTTCGCATTCTGTTACGTAAAAATCGCCGGTAGTAACATCCGCCACCGCCAGTCCATATGCATCGGACAAATACACAAGACACATCAAATAATTGTTCTTTTCTTCGTCTAACGCCTGCATGCAGGTATTGGTACCAGGTGTTACAACACGGATAACTTCCCGCTTTACAAGCCCCTTTGCTGTTTTCGGGTCTTCCACCTGTTCGCAAATTGCAACTTTATACCCTTTCGAAACCAATTTATTTAGGTAGGACTCTGCCGAATGAAACGGAATTCCACACATTGGTGCCCGTTCTTTTAATCCACAACTCTTTCCCGTTAATGTTATTTCTAATTCCTTTGATGCCGTAATCGCATCATCAAAGAACATTTCATAAAAATCCCCTAATCGATAAAATAGGATGCAATCTTTGTAGGCTTCTTTTGTTTCCATATATTTTTGCATCATTGGTGTTAATTGTTCCATTGTACTCTCCATCTTTCTCATTCCATCGGCAAAAAGCATGCCGCAATCTGTTCTGCTATTTTCATACCATCCATTGCCGCAGACATAATTCCACCTGCATATCCGGCACCCTCTCCGCAAGGATACAATCCTTTTACATTGCTTTCAAAAAACTCATTCCGTTCAATTCTTACCGGAGACGATGTACGGGATTCCACTCCGGACAAAATTGCATCCGGACGATCAAACCCCTGCACATGTAATCCAATGGCGTGAACACCTTCCACAAACGCCTCTTCTGCCTGCTTTGGTAAAATCCCACGTAAATTTGCAAAGCTGTGCGCTCCCTTTGTTTCACTCTCAAACGCTCCATATGCCACCGATTTTTGATTTTTCTCATAATCTCCAAAGAGTTGTTGCGGAATTGCACCCTTTCCACATTGAAATGCCCGTTCCTCCAACTCCTGTTGAAAGCGTACCCCACCAAGTGCAGTATCATCCGGATAATCCTTTGGTGTTACTGCAACAATGATTGCACTATTGGCATTTTTTCCATCCCGGGCAAAATAGCTCATTCCATTTACTGCCAGTCGATTTGCCTCACTGCTGGCATTTACCACATAGCCTCCCGGGCACATGCAAAACGAATAAACTCCACGTCCGCTCGTAGTCTTTGCCGTCACTTTATAAGGGGCTGCCGGCAGATTCTGTTCATATCCGGCGCCGTATTGAAGGGCATTAACCATCGCTTGCGGATGTTCCATTCGAAATCCTACCGCAAACGCCTTTGCTGACATATATAATCCACGATTGTGCAGCATGGTAAATGTATCCCGTGCGCTATGCCCTATTGCCAACACACACACATCTGTTTCAATCCATTCCTTCTGATTGACCCATATTCCAGTCAGTTGTTGGTCCTTCACTTCAAAACCTGTCATGGTCGTTTCAAAACGAATCTCTCCACCTGCATTGATAAAATCACGTCGCATGGCCTGAAGAACAGAAAACAAATAGTCTGTTCCTACATGGGGCTTTTGTTCCATTAAAATGCTCTTATCTGCCCCATATTCCACAAACATCTTTAATACTTCCCTGCTCCGCCCTTCTTTATCCTTCACAAGTGTATTTAATTTTCCGTCCGAAAAAGCTCCGGCACCACCTTCCCCAAACTGTACATTGGAATGCAAATTCAGTTTACCACTATTCCAAAATAAATCTACATCTGCTCTTCGCTGTTCCACCGGTTTTCCACGTTCAATGATCAAGGGATGGTATCCGTGTTTGGCCAGCATAAGTCCACAAAAATATCCTGCAGGTCCAGCACCAACAATCACTGGCCGTTTTCTTAGTTTCGGTAACTGTTCGTTGCTTCGCCTTTTCCAAAAATCATACGTCACCTGCGTATATACTGCCACATTTGCAATTGGATGTTTGTCCAAATGATTCACAAACTCCGCTTCCTTCTTTAAGGCGATTACAACCTGGTATACATCAAATACATCCTTTTTCCGTGCATCTATGGAATGACGCAAGATATCCATCTGTTCAATCCGTTCCGGTTTTACTTGAATTATCTTTGCCACTTTTCGTATAATCTTCTCCCGTGAGGCAAAAACGGGAACCCTTACCTGATCAATTTTAATCAACGCTCTTTCTCCTGTTCTCTTGTGACGCATGATAACCGGCAACATAGCCGCTTGACCATGCCCATTGTAGATTATACCCTCCACACATTCCGTCAATATCCACTACTTCTCCGCAAAAATACAAATTGGAAACCTTCTTTGATTCCAGCATTTTTGCATCTATCTCTTTTGTACTCACTCCGCCTGCACATACCTGCGCATCCGCATATTCTTTCGTTCCACAAATCGGGATGCGAACCTGTTTTATCAGGTGAGCAAGATTCTTTCGCTGCTTTGTTCCAACCTTCTTTGCTGCCAAATTCGGTGGAATGTTTGCCTTTTCCAAAAAAGCACGACCAAGTTTATACGGAAACAGTCCAATGAGCGCTTCTAATGCTGTCTTCTCATATCCAAAAGTTAAAAATCGCTCCGTTATCAAATCATACAATTCCCCATAGTTTCCATTTGGATAATAGTCGATTTCCCCCCACACATCTTTGTGTGCCTTACAGCCATACGCTGCGTACCTACTTGCCTGGAAGGAAACAATTCCGGATAATCCCTGGTCTATATGAAGCAATTCACCTACATCTTGAAAAACTTCTTCGCCATCAATCTGTAATTTTAGACAAATTTCTGCACGAATTCCTGCAAGGTCTTTCAAAAAAGAATCTTTAGACTTCATTTGTACTAAAGATGGTACAACATCTATGAAGTGATGTCCAAAGGCTTCAATATATGGGAAAGCACTGCCATCACACCCAGTCTTTCTTCCTGCCAGTAGCCCGCATGCAAAAATCAATGATTTTCCGGTAAAGGAACCTTGATTCGTGTCTACAACAAACCATTTCTTCTTCTTTACCGACGTTATTTCGCATGAACAACAAATGTCCACAGCCAATCGTTTCAATTCCATCGTCAACACATCTACAACAGAAGCTGCCTGTTCACTATAAGGATAATAGTATCCATTTTTCACCTTTGGATAAATCCCCAGTTCTCTAAAAAAAGCAACCGTCTCTTCCATGCTAAACTGTTCAAATATAGACACAACAAATACAGGGTCCGTTCCACGATAATAGCTCGTCCCCTGCATCTGATTCGTATAATTGCATTTTCCATTTCCGGTTGATAAAATCTTCTTTCCAATCTTATCCAAATGTTCTATAAGCAAAACACGCTTCCCCTGTCGTGCTGCGCTAATCGCAGCCATACAGCCAGAAGCACCTGCTCCTATAATGAGTACATCATATTCTTTCACATAATCACCTCAGTGTATTATAGCATAAAGGCACTTGCAAATCAAATCACCGTCGTTTTTAGCTACTGTAATTTTCCAAAAAATCAATTAGCTTTTGATAGGTTTCTATTTTATATCCCTGCCGGATTCGTTTCTGTAAAGATGGCGGAAGACGTTTCACTATAATTCCGGTACCATCATATACGGTCTCTCCATCCTGATGATAGATGACAACCATCCCCTCTTTTTCTTTTAACCAGTAGGCCGGTTGTGTAACCGTTTGTGTATGAAGTGTTCTTTCGCTGTTTTTTTCTTTCGGCAGACCAACATCATAAACAGCATACAGAAGTGCCAATGTCATTATCATAATCAAACATAGAAACAGAAAAATGCGGTACTTAGTTGAACTTTTCATATCACTAGTATCCGCAATTTTTCTGTCTCTATTCCTATTCTTTCACTAAATGTAATTTTTTCGCAAGTCGTAGAATAGAAGCGCCTTTCGGAAAAGCCAATATTTCATCCGGCGTTAATCCACGCAATAAAAGCAACGCAACCGCATATACCGCAACACCAATCACGATTGCCACTACCGTCCATAGGCTGTTTATTGGATAAACTATCATCAAACCGGTGTAACTACCATACACACACGCTCCCATAATGATCGATGCAATCGAAGGAATGATAAATGTTTTTAATACTTCTTGTCGATAATGCAAATATCGTCTTATGGAACGTGCGTTAAATATACACATCAAAAAGGCATAAAAGGCATTTGCATAAATCACTGCGTAAATATGCAAATGCAAGAAATACATAATGCCAACCAAAAAGATGACATGAAGTATCAACGCAATAATCGCATTCTTCACCGGCTCTCCCATTCGGTTGATTCCCTGCAAAATTCCATTTGACAACGTTGACAATGAATAAAAAGCAACCGAGATACAGCCTGCCATCAACATATTTGCCGTCAGCTTCGTTCCATCACGGAAAAGAAGCTGCATAATCGGAGATGCCAAAACACCAATTCCCACCACGCATGGGATGGCGATAATCATCACAAATTTCGTTACCTGGTAAGTTTTCATTCTGGCCATTTTATAATCTTTTGACACAAATGCTCCCGTTAACGTTGGCACCGTTGACGCAGCCATTGCTGATGCAATTGCCAATGGAACATTAATGAGCACTTTATATTTTCCACTGAATACTCCCCACCAGACGCCAATCTGCTTCGCATCATAATTCTGATAGGTGGCCATATTCTTAAAAATAAACTGATCAATAATACCACTAATATTATAAATTGTGGTACTTAATAATACCGGAACAATGGTTGCTATCAATACCATAACCAACGTTCCTACCGACATGGCAGTTCCTCTTTTTTGCTTCTTTTCAAGTTTCACCAACGCATGTCGGAAAATCATAAATAAAAACAGGACAAACAAAAAACCTACCAATGCGCCACTTGTTGTTCCCATTGTGCCTCCGGCCGCGCCATACGCCGAAGCATACTCCTGTTTTCTTCCCAATACCGCACCAATTTTCATACCTCGCTGGTACAAAAGATATGCAGCAAGAACACTAATAACTGCATTCACTACCTGTTCAATAATCTGCGATAACGCCGTTGGTACCATAGACCCCATTCCCTGGAACAATCCACGTACCACACCCATAGCTGATAAAATTACCAACGCCGGTGCAAGAACCAGCAACGCATACACCGCAAGCGGGGTCTTTAGCGCTGCTGTAATATAACCTGCGCCAAAATATATTATACACGATGCAACGATACCACTTGTCAATGATAAGCCCATTGCAACACGAAACACCTTATGAATAAGCTTATAATCGCCCTTCGCTCTACATTCCGAAACAAATTTCGATACAGCTGTAGGCAAGCTATAAGACGATATCAACAGCATTATGTTATAAACTTCAAACGCCGTGCTATAATAATCGTTTCCCTGATCTCCGATAATGTGCTGCATCGGCACACGATAAATCAGTCCAATTATTCGCGAGGCTATGGAAGCAATCGCCAAAATCGAACCTTGGACCAAAAAACTGGACCCTCTGTTCTTTTTCTTTTCCATACTATCCTACCTTTGTATATTTTCTAATTCGCTCTATTGTATGGATACCAAATTCCGTTTAGAACGATCAACTATCAAAACCCAAGTCTTTCCCGGATTTAATTTCACTTCTTTTCCGCCAACACCGTAATAATGTGTTACGGCAAATGTATCTTGTTTACTCCAAGTAATCGGAATTGCCTTTCCGTTGGTAATAAACATACCATCACCGGAACCAACCGTCTTTAATGTTAGACTTTTCTTATCGTCAAAAAGACCCATGGAAACGTATTGAATTATAATATTTTTACAGGAAAGTTGCTTTCCTATTTCCTGATCCACATGCGGCTTATGATATTGACTACGATAGTAAAGTCCTTTTTTCTTAGAATACGTAAACGTCGGGTTATCAATTGGATAACCCGGTTTCACCGTTTTCGCGGACACCCCATTCTTTAAGCGATTCGGGTGCTGTTTATCAGCAAACCGAAAGTGCCTCTTTTGCCCATCCCGATAGTTTAGCCTGTATCCACAGCTCTTTGCGTACTCATACAGTCGTTTTCCCACGGCATATGCATTATGCGGTGCCTTTCGTTCGTTACTACGATAATACGCCTTTCCCGCCAGATTCTCAAGTCCGTTAATATTATTGACAGCACGCTGTGCCAGCAAACTCTTGGCATATTTGGATTGTCCAAAATGACAATACAGTGCATCATACTCCATAGCATAATGCACAAAATAATACCGGCAGCTTCTGGCACTTCCAATTTTCTTTACACGCTTATAATTCTCAATAAGTGCCATCAATCGTGTAATTCCACCTTCTACCGGAATCTCATACACAACCGAAGCCTTTCCAATACCACTTTGCGGTGCAGCCTCGTTGGTATTTCCCATCATGAATGCAATGGGGCGCTTTTTTGCAACGGATTTCTTAATCCACAAACCGGTAAGCTTACTTTTCACCTTACCGGCATGGGAATCCTTCACTTCTTCCTGTTGTTGTTCTTCCACTACTACCGGCTGTTTTTTTTCTGTCGTCTCCTGTTTGGTGACTTCTTTCTTTCCACATCCACACAACAATGCAAATACCGTACACACTGCTATAGAAAATAAAACAACTTTTCCCTTCATCATTTGTATCCTTTCTTAACCTTATCGTGAAATTCCTAATTGTTGCATGATTTCTTCCTGTTTTGCAAACATAACTTCCTCATCACTTGGAACCATATGGTCGTATCCAAATAAATGCAGCATACTATGGCAAATCAAAAAAGCAAATTCACGCTCATAACTATGACCATATTCTTCTGCCTGCATTTTCACCTTAGGAATACATAAAACAATGTCTCCCAATAGTGCTTCTCCACTTTCCGGGTGGAAATTATCCATATTCTCTTCTAGCTTAGAAAAATCACCCGGTTTTTCAAATGACAGCATTGGAAATGAGAGAACATCCGTTGGACGATCAATCTGGCGCTGAGCCAAATTGATTTCATGAATGGTTTCTACATCCACAAGTGTCACTTCCACCTCCGCCTCGTAGGGGAAATCCACGTAATCCATGCATTGATGAATCACACGGATGCACAGAGTTTCATAATCAAATCCCAGCGAAAGCGATTGTTCATTTGTAACGTGTATGGTCATAAATGTTCTACCTCTCTAATTAAATAATTTCGTAACGTCAGATACTGATTCATGCTTAATCCACTAACATCATACCTTCCATTTTTTGACAAATCGTTAAAAACCGTATGCACAGCCATTTCCTTTTCAAACCCTCCCGCTTCTTTTGGAAGTACCTCCAAAGAACGCACCGTTTCGTAAACCAAGTCCACAAGGGCCGCTTCTCTGGTACGAATTGGATTTTCCTCTCCGTGAAACTGTGACATAATGCGTACCACTTCAATTGGCAACAAATTACTTTTTCCAAGATTTGTTGCATATTCGATGCTATCCGGCTCATCATTATCGCACAAATCATAATAAAAACCGGCACAAGCACACAATTTTTCATCAAACGCCAGCTGCAGTGCACACAAGGCACACACCTTAGCAACAAACTGGCAGCGTACATACCTTGCTTCCGATATGGATCGCATAAAGGAAGCCAGCGGAAAATCCGACTCCATTGCCTTTTCGTATCCGGTTATTTCTAACTGCTTTTTCTTCTTGAAAGAAAGTGGAAGTCCCACAGCAATCCATAACGCGTTGCATACGCCTTCCAAAACACCACTTACCAACGCATCCTGTGTTACACTTCCGTCTTTTGCATAACCAAACAAAAGCGACGCTGTTAACGCCATCACTCCCATCAGGATAGCAACCATCCGCCTTAAGTGCTTCTTTGTTAACATTGGAGAAATCATCGCTCCCATAATGCATAAGCATATGACGTACCCAAGTTCATACTCTGTTAAAAATAGATTCATTCCAACCATAACGCCAAGAAACAACGATAGCAACAAACCATATAATGGGGATATCAAAGTACAACAAATTCCACTTACAGCCAAAAAAACATGTACCCTATATGGAAAACAATACCCTGCAAGCACAAAAGCAAATGCTGCACAATACACCCAAAAGATACGCTGTATGGTATCATGCAAATGTTTCTTACTCTCCACCAGCGTAAACTCATGCACCATCAAGAAGGCAAAGGAAAGGAAAAACAAAATCCCAAAAAATCCGCTTACAATACTGTGGGTTACGTCCATGCGATGATACCAGTTTAATACCATATTTCCAACCACGGTTACCATCCACATAAGCAACAGCTTTCCCTTGTCTCGTAGCGTCATTCGCTCATATAAATTCATCTGCGACGCATATCCTTCCTGTCTTTTCGACTGTGTTCTCTTGTGCGACGCTCCTCCAAACTGCCATGATGTGCTTCATAAACTTCATACGCCTTTACAATTCTTTGCACAAGCGGATGCCGCACAACATCAGCACTCGTAAGATTACAAAGCTGTATTCCTTCTACATTTTTTAGCACTTTAAGCGCAACGTCCAAACCGGAGGTCACACCCGGAGCCAAATCCTTCTGAGTCGCATCACCGGTTACTACAACCTTTGACCCAAACCCGATACGCGTTAAAAACATCTTCATCTGCGCCGGTGTTGTGTTCTGCGCCTCATCAAGAATAATAAAGGCATTATCAAGCGTTCTTCCTCGCATATACGCAAGAGGTGCCACTTCAATCAATCCCTTTTCCATGTTCTTCAAAAAACTCTCTGCTCCCATAATCTGGTAAAGTGCATCATAAAGTGGTCGCAAATACGGATCCACCTTACTCTGTAAATCGCCGGGCAAAAAACCCAGTTTCTCTCCGGCCTCGATTGCCGGACGCGTTAGAATAATCTTTGAAACCTCTTCTTTCTTAAATGCAGTGATTGCCATGGCCATGGCCAAATAGGTCTTTCCCGTTCCGGCAGGTCCCATGCCAAAAACAATCATATTATTTCGAATTGCTTCCACGTAGTTTCGCTGTCCAATGGTCTTTGGTTTCACCGGTTTTCCTTGAATCGTATGACATATCAGTTCCTTATCCATCAGCGTCATTTCTTCCTGCCGATCCTCGTAAACTAAAGAAATGCAATAATCCACATCGTGTTCTGTTATTTCCTTATGCTCACGGGAAAGCGTTGTCAACTGGTCAATCGTTTTCTTCGCCAATTCACAATCCTTTTGCGCGCCGATTATTTTAATTCGGTCATTTCGATTCATTACCGTAACATGCAAAGAGCGTTCTATCTTTTTTAAATACGAATCAAGCTGTCCAAATATATTTGCCAAATGCTCTGCATCAATACTCATTTCAAGCTCACTCAGACTCATAAATACTTCCTCCTCATTTCTCTGCCCACTCCGTTTTGAATTCAACACGAACAACAACAAACCCGGTAAGCAGAACCTCCTTTTTATTATGTTCTAAATGAAGATTTTTTTCAATAATTTTACTATTATTTTTATGCAATTTTTGATTTAATCGTTGCATTTTATGTTCCAAAACCCTTTTTGCCTCCGATACCGTATAACATTTTTGGCCGGATACCATTGCATAGTAGTCTTTGGTAATAATGCAGCAAGGAAAGTTCCATCCCCCTTCTCCCCCAACCTGCTGATACGTCGTAAGCACCTCTTCCTTTTGTTTCCCCTGTTTGAAAATCGGAACAGCAACCATCCTTTGTCCGAGCTTAAGCCCCCATTGTTTCCACTTCTTACAATGCTTTCTTTGCTGTTGTCTAAGCGGTATGCGCCAGAAAATTGGTTGTCGATAAACCCCTCTTACTTCGCCATCTGCCACACATTTCTTTTTTCCGGTTAATGCTCCTGCATCATCGTAATATTCAATTGCGCCCTCGATTAATATCGTTCCTTTTTTTACTTTTGAATGAGCTTTCACACGCGCTGTTCCACGTCTGGTAACTATAGAAGTTATGGTTGCCGCATGCGATGCGCATAAATCTCTGCTTTTCTTTTGCACATGATGTCCTTTTTCATCTCCCTCCGTAATGGAAACACGTAATCTACACCCTTCTACACTCATACTGCACCAGGCCACATCCGTATATCGTTTTCGAAGCAGTCGTTCCTCCTTTTCCCAATCATAAAAAACAGCAAACGCACCATACCCTATTTTTCGTTCTGAAAGATAGGTCAAAAGTGCTTCTTTACTATGATAGGAATTTCCGATAAATTCAATTTTCCAAATCGCCTGGGACATAACCATCAAAAAAACAAAACAACAAATTGCTCCGATAAAAAAAGAATATCTTTTTTTACAAAACTGGCAAGTATTTGGTATTCCTTCCGTCGTAATATATGTTACCTGCAGATGGTACTTGCTTGCAAGACGAAGCACCTCCGAAACGCTGCCTCTCCTGACACGGATGCATAGCTTTGTTTCCCCATCTTGCTGCCTTGCAACATCCAAAAGATCGATGTGATGAAATGCCAAAATATTAAGAAATCGTTCCTTCTTTTCTCCGGTAACTACGAGTACACTCGTTCCAAATAAAATATCAAGTAGTCCTCTCACGCTCCGTCCTCCCGGCTGGTATAATGCAATTCATCAATCATTCCTTTAATCAATACCTCATCCCGTGAATAAGAAACGACCATCAACGCCGTTCCATAAATCGTAATCCGGAAGTGTTTTGTCATGATTCGAATCTGCTTTTCATCACACCCCAAAATGCCTTGCACATTTTCCACTTTTAAAATACGATTGTCCGATAACGTCAAAATTGCAGCCCCAAGCATAATATCCGTAGGAAGCTGCAATTGATCCGTAATTCGTTCTCGCATGGTAATCCATCTTTTCCTCATAGTATACTCTATGAAGCCCATTGCCTATTTATGATAAGGTTCTTTATGAATAATCCGAAAAGAACGATATATTTGTTCCGCTAAAATAACCCGCATCAGCTGATGGGGAAATGTCATTTTTGAAAAACTAAGTTGTTCATCCGCACGAGATAACACATCTTCTGAAAGTCCTAGGGAACCACCAATAACAAATGCAATATGACTTGTTTGGTAGGTCATTATGGATTGAAGCTTCTCTGCTAACGCAATTGAATCCGGTTGTTTCCCCTGAATGGCCAAAGCAATCACATACATATCTTCTTTCATTTTGTCCAAAAGCCTTTGCCCTTCTTTTTCCTTTATCTGTTGCGCTTCCTTTTCCGATGCTTTATCCGGTGTCCTTTCATCTGCTACTTCAATAACGGATACCTGACAATATCTCCCAAGCCGCTTCGTGTATTCTTCAATAGCTTGCGTATAAAATTTCTCTTTTATTCGTCCCACACATAGAATGGTTATTTTCATATCCTATTCCTCTTCTACCGTTTCTTCCTGTGGATAATAAATGTAATTAAATCGTGCCACATCGCTGGCCTGATGACTGTCATTGACTACAATCACACTTAATACGTTGTTTCCTTTTAAAATCTTAAACGGTCCGCGATATCTTGTTGCCGACTCATTTGGCGTAGAGCCATCCCATGTGTAATAAGCAACACAACCTGTCGGAACCGTGATTTCCACCTGTTTTTCCTCAGTATACGTTCCACTTGGCAAGGACACCACCGGTTTGTCTGGAACTGCCAATTTGATGTTATACTCCCCTTCCACGACTTCGCTGTAAATGCCATATTCATTAGTAGCAACCGCCTTTACGGTAGTAACCCCTTCATCCAGCTTAATTTCCTGCGTGTAGGCTAATCCATTTGATACCGGCGACTTTCCATCTACCGTATAAAAAATCTGGCTTGTAGAATCCGTACTAATCTCAAGCATAATTCTTGTATCATAACTTCCCGGTTTCACCTTAAATTTTGGCGTTGATGGAACATAGCCCACAAACAAATCCAAAATCTTTTCATCGGTAACTCCCTGCTTAATTTTCTGCATAGAACTATAATCACGATTTGCACTGTACGCATCTACCAACCGCTTATAGGCTTCGTAATTTTCAGGATCTGCATCAATCACAGATAGAAGTGTATTGATCATTTCCTTTTCTTGTCCAAGTTCCTTCAGGATATCGGCACGTAAAAGCTTTGCATCCATATTTTCCTGGTCCAATGAAATTGCTTTGTCAATACATTTAAGCGCCTTTTCAAACATGCGATTATCGTAGTATTCCTGCGCCATATCCCGTTGAAAGGCAAAGGATTTTTCATTCTTTTGATTTGTTACAAACATCGAAATTCCAAAAACAATAGCGACCACACACACAATACCAAGCACGATAAACAAAGCCTTTTTCTTTTTGTCCCAAGGCTGTTTCTTTTTTTCTTGTATAGGTTCTTTTATTCCTGTTTTTTTCGTCGGAGTTTGCTCCCGTTTCTCTTCGCTTTTGTTTCTAAAGCCGTTAGAAATATCATCATCCAACGCATTGTAATCCGGCACAATTTGAATCTCCGCACCACAGTTTGTGCAATATACTTTTCCGTTTACAACGTCTGCACCACACTTTTTACATTTCATAAATCTCTTTGCCTCTACTCTTCTTTCATCATTGCTTCAAATTCTTCTTTGGTAACCAAAATCTTGCGGGCTTTTGTTCCTTCCTCCGGTCCCACAACACCTGCTTCTTCCAATTGATCCATTATTCTTGCTGCTCGATTAAATCCAATCTTAAACATTCTTTGAAGCATTCCTATGGATCCTCGTTCTTTCTCAACAATCAAGCGCCCGGCATCCACGAAATACACGTCGCGCCCATCGTCCGTTGCCGCACCGGGTGTTTGCACACCACTCTTTCCATTTAAGCTTATGGCGTTTACCTTTTCCTCTATCTCATTGGAAGCCTCATCAGATTGTGTAACACTCTGACAACGCTCTTTTAGGAATTCCACAACCGCCGCAACTTCTTCGTCTGAAACAAAGGCTCCTTGCACTCGCAACGGCTTCTGGTATCCCTGCGGATAGAATAACATATCGCCTTTTCCAAGCAGCTTCTCCGCACCGTTCATATCTAAAATAGTACGAGAGTCCACACCACTGGATACTGCAAACGCTACACGGGACGGCATGTTGGCCTTAATCAAACCGGTAATAACATTAACCGATGGTCTTTGTGTTGCCAAAATCAAATGAATTCCCGCTGCACGTGCTAACTGAGCCAGTCGACAAATTGCATCTTCTACATCCCCGGGGGCAACCATCATCAAATCTGCAAGCTCATCCACGATAATAACAATTTGTGGCATCTTCGCAAGCTTGGTATCCGGATGTTCCCGATTATAACTCTCCACATGTGCGTTGTATCCCTTTAAATCACGCACATTGCTTTCCGCAAACTTCTGATAACGATCCGTCATCTCCACAACCGCCCAGTTCAATGCACCGGCCGCCTTCTTTGGATCTGTTACCACCGGAATCAAAAGATGCGGAATACCATTGTAAACACTTAGTTCCACCACCTTCGGGTCAATCATAATAAGTTTCACTTCGTCTGGCCTTGCCTTGTATAGAATACTCATAACAATGGTATTGATACAAACTGATTTACCGGAACCAGTGGCACCGGCTATCAAAACGTGGGGCATCTTTCCAATGTCAGAAACAATGACTTGCCCACCAATGTCTTTACCTGCAGAAAAGGGCATCTTCGTCTTTGCCTTCTGAAATTCCTGCGACTCTAACAATTCCCTTAACATAACCGTTACATTTTCTTTGTTTGGAACTTCAATTCCCACGGCGGCTTTTCCGGGAATTGGCGCTTCTATACGAATATCTGCAGCTGCCAGATTCAGTTTGATATCATCAGCCAATCCCACAATTTTACTCACCTTCACACCTTGCTCCGGTTGAAGTTCAAAGCGTGTAACACTCGGTCCACAACTTACATTTGTAACTGTAACATTGACACCAAAATTACTTAGTGTCTGTTCCAGCTGCAATGCCGTATTTCTAAGCGATTCTTTACTATCTCCTTTTTTCTTAGGATCTCCTGCTTTCAATAGCGATAATGGTGGAAACTCATAATCATCCTTTCCTTCTCCTGTAGAAATAGTAATCGCAGGCTCTGTTTTCTCCGGTTCTTTCTTCTTTGGTTCTTCCTTTACAATCTCCGGCACTTTTTCCTTTACGCGTTTCGTTTTTTGCGGTTGGCGCGCCGGTTCAACCACAGACTCTGTGATTGGTTCCGAATCCATGGTATGAATTTCCAGTGGCTTTTCCGCAATCGAATCCGAATGAACCTCTGTCATTTCATCACTGTGGCTTTCTTCCGGGGTCACTAGCGTATCAAATGCAACACCACTAACCACTTTATTTCTTCGAAGTTTCGCATTTTCTTCTTCCTCTTCCAACGCTTTTGCCGCTAATCGTGCTTGCCGTTTCTGCCTGTGCATTTCTTTCGATTCTTCAAAACGAGCAGAAGTACGTTTTCCCTCTTCCCGCATGGCTCTTCCTTGCTTACGAAGGATTGCATACAATGATCGTTCCGTCAAAAATACTGCACATATAGCAATTCCCACAACATCTACCAAATAGGCACCCACAAGTCCCACATTTGGAACAAGGGCCTTTGCGTATCCGGTTCCAATTGCACCACCGCCACTACGACTTGTAAAACCAATATCAAAAGCTTCTTTTACAGTTGGAACATCACTTCCATCTGCTACAAGCGCAACAAATCCACACAAAAGGACGAATCCAATTACTGCACACAACATTTTTGCCAATGCTACCAAATCTTTCCTGTTGGCCACACAAAAAATACAACCAATAAAGAAAAAGACCGGGAACAAATATGCCATATAGCCAAATATTCCAAAGCCTATCTGGCTCATGATTTTTCCAACTCTTCCACCTATTCCGAAGTTACTTATAAATAAAAAAACAGAGAAACCAAGTAGCAAAATCAAACCAATTTCAACTTCAAGTGGTAGCTCTTCCCGATTCTGATTCTGCTTTGTTTTCTTCGTCTTTGTCTTTCTCTTTGCTGACATGCTTCCTCCAAAACGCCTCACATACTTCTCCTTTCCGTATGTGAGGCATAGATTCTGTTATTCAAAGGTTTCCCCTAACAGATAATTATAAATATTCTCATATTCTTCACGCGAATGCTTCCAAGAATGATCCTCAGCCATCGCCCGTTCAATCATCTTATTCCAGCACCGTTTCTTCTCAAAGAATATCTTCTTTGCGTAATTAATGGTATATAGCATATCATCTGCATTATAATTTGCAAATGAAAAGCCCACACCCGTCTGCTCGTAAATATTAAATGGTTGTACCGTTTCTTTCAACCCACCGGTTTCACGCACAATCGGTATCGTTCCATAACGGAGCGCTATCAACTGTGACAAACCACACGGTTCAAACGCGGACGGCATCAAATATGCATCACAACCGGCATATATTTCATGTGCCATATGATCATCATAGCCGATAATCGCCGCAACCTTTTCGGGAAATCGTCCGCTATATCCCCGGAACATTTCTTCATACTGGTATTCGCCTGTACCCAAAACCACAAATTGCGTATTCGTATCAATAATCCCTTCAAAGGCATAGCGAATCAAATCCAATCCCTTTTGACTGGTAAGACGTGATACAATCCCAATTAAAAATTTATGCTTATCTTTAGTAAGTCCCAGTTTCTTCTGTAGAGCCAATTTATTTATCACTTTTTTCGTACGGAAAGAATCAATGGAATAATTCTTTGCAATATGCTCATCCGTTTCCGGGTTAAACACCTTGTAATCAATCCCGTTCACAATACCGAGCATATCCATACGACGGGCATAAAGCAATCCGTCTAGCTGCTCACCGTAATATGGCGTCTGAATCTCATAAGAATAATTCCGGCTTACGGTTGTTATGTAATCCGCGTAGGTAAGTCCGCCTTTTAACATATTACCATCTTTATAAAGCCCCATCTTATCGGAGGTAAACAAATTCTCCTCAAATCCGGTAACACTCATCAAATACTCTTTTGACCATATTCCCTGAAAACGCAGGTTATGAATCGTCATAATCGTTTTTATTCCCTGATAGTAGCTGCTTCCTGCAAACTCCGTTTTTAAATAAACCGGAATCAAACCAGTCTGCCAATCATGGCAATGAATCAAATCCGGACGGAATCCAATCAGTGGTAAGACAGACAGAACCGCCTTATCAAAATACGCAAAGCGCTTAATATCAAAATAAAAATCACTATAGATATAATCTTGAAAAAAGAACTCCCGATTATCTATAAAATAGAATCGAATCCCCTCATATACATAGGTAAATACACCAACATAGCGATTCTGATTATTTGAGCCACATCCAATATAAAATTGTCCAATATACTCAAAATCATCCGTATACTTTTTTGGAATCAAACTATAATAGGGCATAATTACCCGCACATCCCAATAGCGTTTATCAAACTCTTTTGGAAGTGCACCGACCACATCAGCTAATCCTCCGGTTTTTATAAAAGGAACACATTCTGACGTTGCTAATAAAACATTCTTCATAAAAACATCCTTTTCATGATTTTCTTACTGCAAGTCGGTTCACTCTCGCAGTCACCTTATTCTTCCCAGTTGTGATATACCATCTGTACATCATCATCCTCATCAAGCAAATCCAACGTTCTCTGGATACACTTAATATCTTCTTCATCTGTTAGTGTAACATAAGTTTGTGGAATCATTGTTACTTCCGCATCAGCCATAACAATATTTTCTTTTTCCAGTGCCTCTCTTACAACACTAAAGTCTTCCGGAGATGTAAGAATTTCAAAGCTATCTTCTTCCTCTGAAAAATCTTCTGCACCTGCATCCAATGCAATCATCATCAAATCATCTGCTTCAAGACTGCAATCTTCCTTCGCCACAATGATCTGTCCTTTCTTATCAAACATGTAAGAAACGCATCCCTGTGTACCTACATTTCCATGCCCCTTTGTAAATGCACTGCGCACATTCGCTGCTGTACGATTCTTGTTATCAGTCAATGCATCTACAATAATAGCCGTACCATTTGGACCATAACCTTCATATGTAACCGACTCATAATTTACACTGTTCGCATCTCCGGCTGCCTTCTTAATTCCACGCTCAATGGTATCGTTTGGCATATTGTTTGCTTTAGCCTTCGCAATTACATCACGCAATTTGCTATTGTTTGCCGGATCACTTCCGCCCTCTTTCACTGCAACTGCAATTTCTCTACCAATTACGGTAAAAATCTTTCCTTTTGCCGCATCATTTTTTTCCTTTTTATGTTTGATATTGGCAAATTTCGAATGTCCTGACATATCTCTCTAAACCTCTTTCCTTATATTTCCTTATTCGGCTTTTCCTCGTTTTCATCTGTTATATCCAACTTAATGACACGAACAGCCTGTATGATTTTATTTTCAACAGAAAGCACTTCAAACAAGTACCCCTCTGCTGTCAGCTTAATCTTCTCTTCTTCGGAAGGTATCCTGTCAATGAGTGAAATCAAATATCCGTTTACGGTATCGTAATCATCTACCGGCAAATCGATATCCAATACCTCCGCCACCTCATCAAGCGGTGCCATACCACTAATGTGGAAGGATCCATCCTCCATACAAACAATATCCGGCTCTTCCTCATCGTATTCATCTAAGATATTTCCAACAATCTCCTCTAAGATGTCTTCCATTGTAACAAGGCCGGATGTTTGACCATATTCGTCCACAACAATGGCCATATGGTTCTTTTCTTCTTGCATACTATGAAATAAATCATTAATGTTGCGTGTTTCAGGAATAAAAGAAACCTCACGAATCAACCCGTCAATGTCGCAAATTCGAGTCTGAAGCAATTCCTTATCCTTCATGCGCTCCATGCAATCACGTATATGTATAACGCCAAGAATATTATCCGTATCTTCCATGTAGACCGGAAATCTCGAAATACTATTCTCCAGCATAATGTTTAATGCCTCTTCAAAAGTTGATTCTCCATTAATCAGAATCATATTCTTTCGATGCGTCATAATATCTTGTGCATCCTTATTGGTAAACTCAAAAATATTATGAATCATCTCCGCTTCGCTGCTTTCAATCAAGCCCTGCTCATGTCCTTCATTCACCATGGAAATAATCTCATCCTCAGAAACCTCATCCAGGTTCTTAGACGGATCCACGCCAAATAAACGAGCTACCATTCCCGCCACAAACGTTATCACAATACGAAGTGGGGAAACAATGGTTATAAACAATGCACACAGGCTCACCAAGCGGTACGCTGCTTTCTCCTCCCGCGCTCCACCTATCCTTACAGCTGCATAGCCCACTGTCAACAGTAGAATATACCCCACCATTGAAACCAAAAATACCATTACATAATAACGGTAATCTCCAAATAAACTTCCCTCTACGTCAAGAAAACTCTTAGCAATAATCGGCACGCAATACGCACCTGTAATCAAATAACAAAGTCCCGTTATCAAATGCAGCGAACTCGTCACAAGCGACATTCGATTCAAATAACTCTTCACCGCTACCGCTTTCTTATTTCCATCCTCTACTGCATCTTCCACTTCTGTCTCATTAAGATTGTCCAGCGCACTGTAAAATGCAATCATAATCGCATTCAAAATCAATACGCACAAAAATACAATCACACTTATAAGGGGACTCCCGCCACTCTCCATAGTAACTAAAAAACTTCCTTTCTTTCCTATATTTGGTCATAAGACCTCTTGAAATATAACATATTCCTACTACCATCGTCAAGATTTATGTAGGGATATCCAGACTAATTCGCAAAGCTTTATCCACTTCCTTCAGAATTGGCGCATCCAAATGGCACACTTTATCCTTAAGCCTGGTTTTATCAATTGTACGAACTTGTTCAAGTAAAATCACAGAATCACGTTCCATATCATAGTCCAAACAACTTAACTCCACATGCGTTGGTAATTTTGCCTTTTTCACCTTGGAAGTAACCGCTGCACATATCACCGTCGGACTGTGTCGATTTCCTACATTGTTTTGTAATATTAAAACCGGCCGTATTCCACCTTGCTCGGAGCCTACAACCGGTCTTAGATCGGCATAAAATATATCGCCTCGTTTCACTGTCATGTTTCATTCCCCCGTTTTGAATTATATTCTAACGGAAGTATTACCACAACCATACAAAACTATACATTTTTCCAGGTGTTTGCATCGTCATCAACAGGTTCTAGGAATCTAAAACTTCGCCATCCTCCTCGTACTTTAAATCAAAAACATCAATCGCCTTTGGTCCGAGTACATCATGCATATAGGAATAAATCTCTTCATTTTTCATCTCATCCGTCTGTTTGATAATAATGTTTTTCTTCAATTCAATACGAATGCGCTTAATCCATGTGCCGATTTCTTCAATCTCCACTGCATTCTGACGAAGCTTCTTATAGCAAACATCCATACTATGTATCATGAGCTGTCTGTTGGCCTCTTCAAGTTCCCTCGGAAGATCAAGCAGCCGATCATTTGCCTCATCCATCTTTTCATTTACTTCGTCAATAAGTCGTTTATTCTCAGTCATCTTCTTCTGACGCAAAGCTTCATCCTGCGATGTTCCATCATCCATGTTATCGACAATATTATTCATCAGATTCTGTTTTAATTTCTTTAAATCTTTCAAATCAGTCGTGAGCTTTCCTTGTAATTTCAATAACTCATTCTCTTTGGACTCCCACTCTTTAATAGCTTTCGATTTTTCAACACCAACAAATAGATGATGCCACTTCTCATCCAATACAAGTAAAGGCACTTTTACATCTTCAAGTGCCTTTATAAACTCGCCATTATCAATCTTACTCTTCTTCTGATTATTATTCATATTCCTTATTTATCTGCTTGATTCTGAATCATATTTAAGGTTAATCTCATCAAGCTATCCGAAAGATGTACATTCTGAACAACAACATCCTCTGGTACATCCAGGTCTACATTTGCAAAATTCCACAACGCTTTCACGCCTAACTGAATTACGTGGTCAGCAACTTCCTGAACCGCTTCCTTTGGAATCGTTAAGGCAACAATATCCACTTTGTTATTCTTAACAAAATCATCCAACTCAGCTACATCCATAATTGGCGCACCATTTACCACCTGTCCCTGAATTTCCGGATTCATATCAAAAATACCTTTTACATAAAATCCATGTTTATTAAAGGTTGTATGGCTGGCAAGTGCATGTCCCAAATTACCGCCACCAATAATAACCAAATTATGTGTCTGGTCCAATCCGAGAATCTTACCAATCTCATCATGTAAATACTGAACATTGTAACCATAACCCTGCTGACCAAATCCTCCAAAATTATTCAAATCCTGTCTGATCTGAGACGCTGTTACGTTCATAATTTCGCTTAATTCTGCCGAAGATATTCTTTCTGTTCCTTTTTCTAATAATTCACTCAAATATCTATAGTATCTAGGCATTCTTTTAATCACAACTTGTGATATCTTTTTTTTCATGAAAAAAATCCTCCTTATATTTTACTTGCATATTATAATTCAATTATGCCTCATTTGTCAATTCTTCCCATTGCTCATACAATGGCTCTAGTTTCTGCGACACTTCATAATGTTTTGTCGCCCACTCATTTAATTTGCAAGAATTCGTTGCAATCGCCGGATCTGCCTGCTTTTCTTCAATTTGCGCCAATTCCTGCTCAAGCTGTTCTATTTTCTCTTCCACTTTCGCAATTGCATTCATTAATTTACGTTTGGAAGCAGCCTGCCTCTTCTGTTCCTGCCAGTCCAGTTGCGCCTCTGTTTCTTTTGTTTCGAGAACAATATTTGTTCCGGCGTTTCCTTGTTCTTGTTCCATTTGCCGTTTTTTTTCAAGATAGTAATCATAATTTCCCAAATAGTTATGAAATTCTCCATCTTTAAGTTCCAGGATACGTGTTGCCGTCCGATTGATAAAATAACGATCGTGGGATACAAACAATACCGTACCTGTATAATCATTCAGTGCACTTTCCAATATTTCTTTTGAAATAATATCCAAATGATTTGTTGGCTCATCTAACATCAGGAAATTTGCCTTCGAAAGCATTAATTTTGCCAATGACATTCTTCCTCGTTCTCCACCACTTAGGTCGCGAATTCGTTTAAAAACATCATCTTCGGTAAACAAAAAAGCGCCGAGAACGGTCCTTATCCGTGTATTTGTCATATCCGTATACGCGTCACCAATCTCGTCTACTAACGTCTTGTCTTCCGAGAGCAACTGCTGTTCCTGGTCATAATATCCAGGTACAACATTGGCTCCAAACTGAAAAGAGCCTTTCTCAGCATCAAGCATTCCATTAAGAATCTTTAACAAGGTTGTCTTACCGGTTCCGTTTGCTCCAATAATCGCAACCCGTTCTCCCTTCTTAATGTCTAGCAGCACATCAGAAAAAAGTGCTTTGTCTCCAAACGATTTCTGTAACCCCTCAACGTGTAAAACATCCTTACCGCTCTCAATTCCCGGTTCGAGGCGCAAATGCATATCTTGTCGTAGTTCAATGGGCTTATCCAACCGTTCCATACGCTCAAGTGCTTTTTCTCTGCTCTTGGCTTTGACAATTGCCGCCTCTGTCTTAAAACTACGAAACGTCTGTATTACCTTCTCCTGATGTTTAATCTCTGCCTGTTGTTCCAGATAATGCTTAATATAAACTGCTCTGGCTTCTTCCTTCTTGCGGGAATAGTCGGAATAACTTCCCTTGTACACGGTACTAACCCGATTTTCAATCTCAATCACCTTCGTGACAATACGATCCAAAAAATAACGATCATGTGAAACGATCAGCACCGCTCCTTTATAATTTTTCAAAAATTCCTCTAACCACTCAATGGAAGTAATATCTAAATGATTCGTTGGCTCATCAAGCAGTAATAAATCCGGTTTGCTCACCAATAGCCGCGCAAGTCCGACTCGGGTCTTCTGTCCTCCGGAAAGTTCCCTCATTGGCTTATTAAACTCCTCATCCGTAAATCCAAGACCACGTATAACCGATGTTACTTCGCCTCGAAAGGTATATCCACCCTGTTCTTCAAACTCGTCTTGCAAGCGATGATACTGCTCCATAAACTTCGAAAGATCCTCTTCTAAAACCGTTGCCATCTGGTTTTCCATGGTTCGAAGTCTTTGCTCCATACCGATTAGCTCTTCTTTGGCTGCAAGTACTGCTTCATAAATGCTACAGTCAAGATTTGCTTCCTCGTGCTGTGCCAAATATCCAATGGATTTGTCCTTTGCAAAGACAACCTCTCCACCATCTTTGCCAAGTTCTCCCATAATAATCTTTAGAATCGTACTTTTTCCCGCACCATTCATTCCTACGATTGCTGCCTTCTCATGCTCGTTAACAAAAAACGAAACATCCTTCAAAACAACATCAACCCCGTAGGCTTTCTCAATATGATTACACGATAAAATCATCCTAATTTCTACGTTAATCCACCGCAACGGTAGTTGCAACCGCCACGAACGGATTATCCTTATACCCTTTCATGGATTTTACAAATACTTTTTTCAAACAAGCATCCACAATTTCATGCATCAACTGACGAATCTTCTCATTCTGCTCCTTATATACCATCGTTCCATTCAACATACTGTATTTCGGATCACTTTGTATACGAATGATATAGTATCCTTCCGAATAATCTATATTGGCATAAATCTGATATTGCGCCAACACATATTTACACAAATGCGCCATCAAAAAGATTGAGAAAAAGATATCTTGCACCTTGTTTTGTGAAATGTCACCCTGCACGTTATTCTGTATTTTCAAAAATGACTTGTGAGAATCATTTGCAAAAGCCAATTCTATATCTGCTTTTCGTTTTGCAAAATCATCCTGCGAAAAAATGTAACTCGTCACATAATGCTTCACAATCTCTTGTACAAAATACTTTATACGTATGTATTCATCCTCACGAATCCCCAGCTTATCTCCCCATGTAGAGAGATTACCATGAACAATTCCGCTAAAAGCCGTATAAAGATTTGAATAATCTCTGGTACGCTTATAATTCTCACTACGCAACTCGTCAAACTGCTGAGCAAACTCGGTTGCCGATCCGTGCATGCTACTTACCGCTCCATTTGTCAATTTACGACGTTCATGCTCCTTAAGGCCTTCCTCAATGGGGCGCACCAAGTCTTCAGCAAAACTAAATGGTTTTAAAATAATTTCATAAATGTTTGCCGTATTTAGCACATTCAATATGTAAGGAATATCGACCACTTCTGTCATCAAAATGTGAACCAGATTAGGGTTTGATAATCGAAACATATCCGAAAACTCATTTGCATCCATGATTCCCATGTCATTCTCTGTAATGACAACACCAATGTCTTCCTGGTTAATCCACTCCATTGCCTGTTCCGGCAACGGGGTGTACCAAATCGTAATACGGGATTCCAATGCATGCAGCATCTTCTTATACTTCTCCAATGAGCCCTGATGCGGTTCCAGAATCAGTACATCTGCCATGATGCTCCTCCTCTTCTTCTCAATGCATAGATTGTCTCTGAAAAAAGTTATTAAAATATTTATCTATATTATAGCACACTTTCCCCCCTGCTGCATACCATGAATTATAAGAATCTTTAGGAGGCCTGTTATGGGTGAATTAGCTGCTACAAACTGTGGATGTGGATGTGAAAACAATAACTCTTTATTATGGGTAATTTTGCTTCTGTCCTGCTGCAACAATGGAAACAACAACCTTTCATGTGGCGGGGACAACAACTGCATGTGGATTATTTTACTGTTACTTCTTTGTAACAACGGATGCAATTCCATGTTCTAATTCCAAATTCACAAAAGGAAGGGGATATCACTCCCCTTTCTTTTATTGTTTCTTTTTTCCTTTTTTCGGCTTTTTCTTTTTTCGCATTGCATCTTCATCAATTTCGTATACGCTATTTCCTTTTACAATTAGTTTTCCCAACGTATTTCTCCTTTTTCTTCATTTTATGAATAATCCCGGCAGATGGTTCATATATTGAAAGAAAAATGGTGCATTCATGGATGAGAATGTTTTAAAAACAATGACTACATTTGACAGTTTGCTACAAAGTCAGCATCTACAAATGTTAAAGGCGGCCATTCCCTATCTTTCCGGCAATGCCAAAAATACACTTTCCATTCTTTGTAAGCTATTGGAATTAAAAAAGACCATACAAATGAGCGTAGACGAAACCTCTGCTTTAAGTATGTGCAGCGTAACTCCAGAAGAAGGTGGTTCCAACATCTTGCTATTGCTAAAAGAAATACGTCCTTATTGTACAAAAGCCGAACAAGAAAACGTAGATTTCTTTGTTGACGTTTTTCAAATGTATGAAACATACGCTAGCATGTTAACGTAAAAGAAGGAGACGATATGGATTTATCATTTTTAGCAAATAACCCCCAGCTCGCGGGGATTGACGCTTCCAAACTGCACTTTTTATCCGAATTTGCAAGCAAACAGACGAAAGCTACCCATTCGGAGCTTCTTCCTTTGTTATTTGCGGCTTCCTCCACCGCAAAACAAAAAGGAATCACTTTCTCTGAATCCGAAAAAGAACAAATAATTTCTTTACTTCGTCCAACGCTTTCGCCTTCTGAGCAGGCAAAACTTGATAAAATGCTTGCATTACTTAAAAAGCAGGGGTTTTAGCCCCTGCCTTTTATTTATGCATCTTGATTTTCTTTGCTCCGAAGTTCCACTTCTTTTTCCTGCACATCTGACGGCGCCTGTTCATATCTTGCGAATTCGTAAGAATACTCGCCACTTCCACCTGTCATAGAACGAAGTGCGGTGGAATAGCCATACAGTTCCGCCTGCGGAATATCCGCCAAAATCTCCTGCTTTCCACCCGGTAATGGGTTCATACCCAACACACGGCCACGCTTCTTGTTCAAATCCCCCATAATGTCGCCGGTAAATTTATCATCTACTACAACCTTTAAGGATTCAATCGGTTCAAGTAAAATTGGTCCCGCATCCATAAATCCTTTCTTAAATGCCTGACTGGCAGCGGTCTTAAATGCCATCTCCGAGGAGTCTACCGGATGATACGAGCCATCATACAAAACAGCTTTCACACCCACCACCGGATAGCCTGCCAGTGGTCCGGCCAAGGTACATTCCGCCACACCTTTTTCCACTGCCGGGAAATAGTTTTTCGGAACAGCACCGCCCACAACGACCTGATCAAATTCATAGGCCTCATTCAGTTCTCCGGACGGTTCAAACGTCATTTTTACATGTCCGTACTGACCATGTCCACCGGACTGTTTTTTATATTTATACTCTACATCGGATTTCTTCTTAATTGTTTCTTTAAACGCTACCTTTGGTCTGCCCAGCTCTACCTCAACTTTGTAGCGTTCTTTCAGCTTACTAACCAATACCTCTAATTGTTGCTCCCCGATTCCATACAATAACGTCTGACGATTCTGCGCATCGTTCACCGTTCGTAATGTTAAATCTTCCGCTAACAATTTCGCCATGGCCTGTGCCACTTTGTCATCGTCGCCCTTATTCACCGCCTTGTAGGACATACATGTATACGGCGTCGATACACTGCATCGACCATATGCAACCGGTGTAGCCTTAGTAGAAAGTGTATCGCCGGTTGCCGTTTTTGCCAATTTTGCAAGTGCACCAATATCGCCTGCATGCAATTCCGGTACCTCAGTTGGTTTATTTCCTTTCAAAACATACAGTTTGCCGATTTTAGCTTCACTATCCTGGTCTTTGTTATACAGCAAATCATCTGCTTTCAACACGCCGGAGCAAACCTTTATCATGGAATATTTACCAATAAACGGATCCACCAGGGTTTTAAATACATAGGCACTCTTTGCCTTGGAAAAATCATAATTTCCTTCAAACCGTTCGTTTGTTTTTATGTTCACGCCCATGCATTCACGCTCCGCCGGTGACGGTAAGTATTTTACGATATCAACCATAAGGGTATACATTCCTCTTGCCAGCGAGTTCGATCCCATAAGAACCGGCACCGTAGATCCATCAATTACATTTACACGTAACGCCTGACGGATTTCGTCTTCTGAAAATTCATCCCCATTAAAATAGCGGTCCATAAACTCTTCACTTGTTTCAGCAACTGCCTCTAACAAGGCTTCACGGAACAACCCCAGATTTTCCAACGAATATTCCGGAAGATTGCATTTTTCAACCGTTCCCTTCTCCGTCCATCTCTTTGCCTTTTGTTGAATGATATTCACATACCCTACAAACTCCTCATTCTCACGAATTGGCATATGGAATGGTGCAATCTTCTTTCCATACAATTCCTGTAAATCCGTTACCACCTCACGGTAGGACGCATTGTTGTCATCCATTTGTGTTACAAATACCATTCTCGGAAGATTGTACTTATCACAAAGTTCCCACGCTTTTTTCGTACCAACTTCCACACCATTTTTTCCCGAAACCACAATAATCGCTGCATCAGCCACAGATACAGCTTCTTCCACCTCGCCAACAAAATCAAAATAACCAGGCGTATCTAAAAAATTAATCTTGGTATCGCCCCAAACAATCGGGATAATAGACGTTTGAATAGAAAAAAGACGTTTGATTTCTTCTTTATCGTAATCACTGATGGTATTTCCATCCTCAACTTTGCCCATGCGGGAAATGTCTCCTGCTAAATAAGCCATCGCTTCCACCAAGGAAGTCTTACCGCAGCCCCCATGGCCAAGTATCACCACATTTCTAATCTTATCCGTTGTAAATACGTTCATAATATGAGTCCCCCTATCTGGTTTCTTAAGATACTCCTATTTTACTAAATATTTTGACTTTTTACAACATATTTTTGCAACATTCACAATATTTTTCCCAATATACTTAAAAAGTCTCCAACACTTTCTTTAAGTGTCAGAGACTTAATCTTCAAATCGTTGAATTATAACTCATTAAAAATCTGATAAATTTCAATCTTCAGCTGATCCGTTTCCGTCATGCCAATGAAGACTGCACCATAGTTGAAGGTACCATCCGGATTCTCTTTCACACGAACAATCTCAATCACAGCATTAATAATTTCCTTTGTCCATATCTGGAGTTTCATGTCATAATAGGAATTATTTTCAAGCTTCTGGCTACTGTTAAATCCGATTCCAGTCTTGGAAATATCACACACATCAACCTTACTATACTTCACAGTTGTGGTATCATCCACATCCAAACGTTCAATCTGCACAGTAACTTCAAGGTCAAGTCGTTTGTTCTTTCTTCTTTCTTCCATCACTTCTTCTCCTTCTACCCAATTTTTAACTATGTGTTATTCTTATTGTAGTACATCCACGAGTCACAAGCAAGCAAAAATTAATAAATATACATTGCATCTCCAAAGGAGAAAAATCGATACCCTTCTTTTACAGCTGTTTCATAAGCCGCCAAAACATGCTCTCTGGTTGCAAGTGCTGATACCAGCATAATTAAAGTCGACTCCGGCAAATGAAAATTCGTAATCAACGCATCTAACACCTTGAATTTGTATCCAGGATAGATAAAAATATCTGTATTTCCACTGCATGCCTGTAATCGTCCATTCTCATCCGCTGCCGATTCTACCGTACGACAACTGGTGGTTCCTACACAGATTACTCGATGTCCTGCCTCTTTTGTCCGATTAATCAACTCTGCCGCCTCTTCTGTAATTCGGTAAAACTCCGAATGCATATGATGTTCTAGCACATTTTCTTCCTTTACCGGTCGAAACGTTCCAAGACCAACATGAAGTGTAACCTCCGCAATGTTAATGCCCTTGGCTTTTATTTGTTCTAACAATTCCGGTGTCATATGCAATCCGGCAGTCGGCGCAGCCGCAGAACCATCGTATTTTGCATATACTGTCTGATAGCGGTTCTTATCTTTCAGTTTATGGGTGATATAAGGTGGCAGAGGCATTTGTCCCAATTGATCCAGAATTTCTTCAAAAATCCCTTCATACGCAAATTGAATCAAACGGTTTCCTTCTTCCACAATATCCACTACCGTTCCCACCAAAAGACCTTCTCCGAAAATTATTTTTGTACCGATTTTCGCCTTTTTTCCCGGTTTTACCAAGGTTTCCCATATATCATTCTCCATTCGTTTCAAAAGAAGAATCTCTATCTTTGCCTCGGTTCCTTCTTTTACACCAAACAAACGGGCAGGGATGACCCTGGTGTTATTAAGCACCAGGCAGTCTCCCGGTTGTAAGTAATCAACAATGTCCCGAAAAATCTTGTGTTCTATCTCTCCGGTTTCTTTATTTAACAACATTAATCTTGAAGACGAACGGTCCGGCAACGGATCTTGGGCAATTTGTTCCTGCGGCAAATCAAACCAATAATCCTTCACACTCATCATTTCCATAGTTACTGCCTCAATTCTACATTCATTTTTGACAGACCATTTACGATACGGGTCATGGTCTGCGTAATTTCTTCTTCCTCCAATGTCTTATCCTTAGCACGGAAGGTCAAAGAATATGCCAAAGATTTATATCCCGCAGCAATCTGAGAACCTTCGTAAACATCAAACAACGTTAATTCTTCTAAAATTGCTCCTGCATTTTCACGAATGCAATGTTCAATCTCTCCTGCAAGAATGCCTTTACTACAAAGCATGGAAAGATCACGGTTCACTGCCGGATATTTAGCAATTTCTTCAAATTTATACGCATAGTTGGAATACTCCACAATCGTTCTAATATCCAATACAGCAACATAAACCTTTTCTTTGATTTCATAGTTGGAAAGAACAAGCGGATGTACCTCACCAAGTTCCGCAACCACCTTTCCATCAATTAATACTTCCGCACAGCGTCCCGGATGGAAGTAGGAAATAGCATCCGTTGGGAGGAACGTTAATTCCTGTTTCACACCACACTCTGACAGCACTTCCTCTACAATTCCCTTTAGTTCAAAGAAATCACCTTCTCCATACATACCCAAGGTAAGTTTCATGCGCTCATCCGGCAATTCTGTCACCGGTAATTGTTTTGGCAAATATACATTTCCCAATTCATACAAGCGTACATTCTTGTTTCGGCGATTATAATTGGTTGCCAAAGAATTCAACATTCCATTCAAAGTAACTGTTCGCATTATGCTAAAGTCTTCTCCCAACGGATTGGTAACAGTTACCGTTCTTCTCAAATCGGACGTAACCGGAATACGCAATTTTTCAAATACTTTTGGGCTTTCAAAGGAATAGAACATTGCCTGTGAAAATCCATTATAATGTGCAACCCGACTGGCTTTTTCCTCAACCACCATCTGTTTGCTCTTTCCACCAATTGTAGAACGACCATACGGCAAGGTTGTTGGCACCTTATCATAGCCATAGAAACGAATGACTTCTTCCGCCAAATCTGCCATAACATGAATATCCTGCCGCCAAGACGGTACCACAATTTCTTCCGTTTCTTTATCAAATTTCAAATCTACTTTATCTAGGTAAGCAATCATATCCTCTTTTGAAATCGTCGTACCAAGCAAATGATTAATCTTGTCCGGTTCTAATTTCACACGATTTCCGGTGCGCATCTTTGGATACACATCCACGCATCCTCCGACTACTTCGCCTGCACCGAACTCTTCCATAAACTGACAGCAACGATTGATAGCAAGCATAGCCTGATTTGGATCCAATCCCTTTTCAAATTTACCGGATGCGTCAGTACGCATACCAAGTTTTTTACTGGAAAGGCGAATATTTGTACCATCAAAACATGCCGCTTCAAACACAACATTTTCCACCTGCTCTGTAATCATGGAATTCTCTCCACCCATAATACCTGCAATACCAATTGGCTTCTCTCCGTCACAAATCATCAAGGTCTTATCGTCTAATGTACGTTCCTGTCCATCCAGCGTAGTGAATTTCTCGCCTTTTTGTGCACAACGAACTACAATCTTCTGACCGGCAATCGTAGACATATCGTATGCATGCATTGGCTGTCCGAACTCTTCCATTACGTAATTCGTAATATCTACAACATTATTGATTGGACGAATTCCAACACTTGCCAATCTTCTTTGCATCCATAACGGGGATGGTCCAATTTTAACATTCTTTACCACCCGCGCAATATAACGGGAGCAAAGCTCCTCATCCTTAATTTCAACAGCAATGTAATCCTTTGCATCTTCCTCATTTCCGGTCTCTTTTATTGTCGGATAATGAAACTCTTTCGAAAACGTTGCTGCCGCCTCTCTTGCAATTCCAATTACGGCAAAACAATCCACTCGATTGCTGGTAACCTCATACTCTACCACAATGTCATCTAAGCCCAATACCTTTGCAACGTCCTCGCCAACCTTTGTATCTTTATCAAAAATATAAATTCCATACTCCGGTGCGTCCGGATAAAGCTCTTTTGTTGATCCAAGTTCTTCGATGGAACACATCATGCCTTCTGACTCGACCCCACGCAGTTTTCCACGTGTAATTTTCACTCCGCCTTTTACCCGTTCTCCATCGTGATTTCCAGCCACGCGACCACCATGCAGAACGACAGGAACCTTATCCTGCTCTTTCACATTTGGTGCACCGGTTACGATCTGAACCGGTTCTTCCTGTCCCACATCAACCTGGCAAATAATCAATTTATCTGCATCCGGATGTTTTTCTATCTTAAGAATCTGTCCTACTACAACGTTATCCAAATCCTCTGCAATGCACTCATATCCTTCTACTTTCGTTCCACTAAGTGTCATTGCATCTACATACTCCTGTGCCGTCACATTTAAGTCCGGCACATATTCTTTTATCCATGCTAATGAAGTATTCATCTGTTCTATCCCTCCTAGAATTGCTTTAAGAATCTATCGTCATTTTCATATAAAAGGCGCATATCATCAATTTCATATTTCAACAGCGAAATACGTTCAAGTCCCATTCCAAAAGCAAATCCGGAATATTCTTCCGTATCAATCTTACACTGATTCAAAACATTTGGATGTACCATACCACATCCTAAAATTTCAATCCAGCCGGACCCTTTGCAAAATCTACAGCCCTTACCGCCGCACTTAAAACAACTTACATCCATTTCCGCACTTGGCTCGGTAAACGGGAAATGGTGCGGGCGGAATTTCACCTTTGTCTCTTCGCCAAACATTTTCTTGGCAAATTCTTCTAACGTTCCCTTCAAGTCTGAAAACGTTATGTTCTTATCTACCACCAGGCCTTCTACCTGATGAAAACATGGTGAATGCGTTGCATCCACTTCATCGGAACGAAAAACTCGTCCCGGAGCCAACATACGAAGGGGAAGTTTTCCCTGTTCCATCGCATGAATCTGACAAGGGGATGTCTGAGTACGCAACACAATTTTATCATTCACATAGAATGTATCCTGTTCATCCTTCGCAGGGTGATTCGGCGGGATATTCAATGCTTCAAAATTGTAATAATCATATTCGATTTCCGGACCATTCATTATCTCATACCCCATGCTCACAAAAATATCCTCAATATCATTAAGCGCAAGGGTATTCGGATGCGCATGTCCAACTCTTCTCTTCTTCGACGGAAGCGTAACGTCAATCACTTCCTTCTTCATCTTTAGCTCCAGCTCTGCTGCTTCTAATTTCTTCTTTGTCTCTTCTAATAATTGCTCAATTGCCTGACGGGTTTCATTTACCATCTGACCAAACGCCGGTCGCTCCTCAGCGCTTAAGTTCTTCATACTCTTCATCATCTGGGTTAACTCACCCTTCTTACCAAGAATATTCACGCGTACATCGTTTAACTTTGCAAGTCCATCGGATTCCTGAATCTGCCTGGTTGCTTCTTCACGAATCTGCTGCAGTTTCTCTTTCATATTCATTCCTCTCTTTCAAAAAAAGCACAAAAAAACTCCGTCCTCAAAAGGGACGAAGTCATTATCTCCGCGGTACCACCCTGCTTCCCATGTTGCCATGAGCGCTTCAACTTACGTAACGAGTAAAAACGTCCCAACCTACTTCCATTCAATCGGGCAGCTCCGGTGTGAAATTCGTATTCCTATGAGAGCCGGGCAAAACTTACAGCCAATGATTTCACCTCTCTTGCGGTTCATAAGACACTACTGTGCACCATCTTTGCTTTTAACTGAATACTAGGATACCACACTTTCCAAAGAAACTCAAGACTTTCTTTTTTTTCGGAATCGATGCCACCAAATCCGTATGAATCCCTGATACATGGAATCAATTTCCGCACAAATCAACAAGATATACATTCCAAAATATATATACATAAGAATAAGCATCAACGTTGTCATACTGCCATACATGGAAAATCCGTGAAAATATTTTACATATACCGCAATCAGGTACGACATAATCACCCATGCAAGTGCGGCTCCGGTTGCTGCCGGCAACTGGCTTTTAAATGATGCTTTTCTATTCGGCAAAAACTTAAGAATGCATAAAAACATAAAAAACAATATAATAAACAATGCCAGAAACCGGATATGCACAACAAATCGAACCGCCGAATGAATAATTGGATACTTCGTCAACACCTTTTGCCTGATTAAGTCTCCAAAAATCAATCCCAGGATTGTCATTAAAATACTGATAGAAAAAATCAGCGTATAAAAGATAGCCCGAATGCGTAGCACCAACCACCCTCGATTTTCCTCAATTCCATAAATTACATTTAGCCCATTGGTCAACACCTGCACCCCATTTCCGGAAGACCAGAGAGCACCAATTAGGGCAACAGAAAATACTCCGGGAGAATTCCGATACATTTCATGTACAATCGAAATAAGAAACGCTGAAACCTGTTCCGGAAAATAGGTACGAATCAACGTTAAAAGCTGATACTCCCGCAATGCGGTATGCTGAAAAATAAATAAAAACAAAATAAGTGCAGGGATTGCGGAAACCATGAGAAAAAACGTGGTCTGCGCAGCAAATGCACCCACGTTATCCTTTCGCAGCTCTTTTAAAATATCTTTCAATACCGCAACTACTTTCATCATTACATTGTCACCCCTTGGTAAAAGAAGGAAAGGATTTTTTTGTAGTTATATCCCTTCTTTGCAAGTTCATTGGCTCCATTTTGACTTAATCCAAGTCCGTGTCCGAATCCACCTCCCCGAATCTTGAGGGTTTTATTTTTCTGACTCTTAATATAAAAACATGCACTGGGTAGTAGTTCGCCGCCGGCTTTGCTATGATCCTGCAACGTTATGGTTGGTTTTAAAGCTGCCAGACACATTCGTATGGTATACTCATTCTTCAATAAAACCGTTCCTTTTTCAAAGGTTACCGTCATTTCTGAAATTGTCCCACAACCATATCGTCCACTTATCTTCCACTTAGAAAACTTTCCTAATTTCTCCGTATCAGACAATTCGTTTCCCTTACTGTCTCGTATTATCACACTTCCCGGCGATGCCACTTTTCGTTTACGAACTGCCTCTAAAAACGCCACTTCCTTATCTGCAAAGGATGCATTGGCATCCCATCGGAAATAACGGCAATTCTTCTCCAGGTATCCTGTATCACTCTCTTCGATAAATGATCGAAAGGCCTTGCTCTTCGATAAATCCGGCATGGTTTTGGTACCACCTAACCTCTTAGCCTTCTCATGGATAAGTCCACTTTGCAAATAACCGCTGGTATTCTTATCCGCCTTCCAAATCTCATAGCTTTGCGCTGCACCACATGAGGTAGAATAATAATAGGTTGTTGCAATCTTCCCCTTGTATTTCAAAATCTTATTCGCCGTCTCATCCACCGCTTGATTACAAACCGAAGCTTCCGCCGACTTATTATAAACCTGATAGGCTGTAGAATCATCAATCTGCGCATAAAACTTCGCAGGTCCGTTCACTTGTTCCATCTGGCGATACACATAGCTTCTGGCACAAACTGCTTGCGCTTTCAACGCTTCCTTTTCAAACGAAGACGGCATTTCACTTGGCAGAACGCCATATAAGTATTCTTTCACAGTAAGCTCATTTACCACCACATATCCGCTACTGTATTGATATATCTTTATTATTCCGCGATATCCCCTGGACGTAACCGTACCGGACTTATTCGTAAAATAAACACGTCCGCCCGCCGTAGTCGGCTCTAATGTTATACATTCTTTTTTCTTTGGCTTTGCAACCTTCTCACTCTTCGTAAACTGAAACATTGCATTCTTCTTAACCTTCAACTTCTTCCCATCGGCCATACATTTTTTGTACGGTGCATTCACCTTCAAATACAATTTCTCACGATAATAGCTTGCACCATTCTTAAGCGCAACGCTAACGATTTCCGAATCTGAATGCTTCTGCTCTTTTGCAAGCACCCTTGAAATAGTATGTTTCTTTACAAAGCTCTTAAAGCCAATAATATGTTCCTCCATGCAGTAAACCTGACACAGTTTTCCATCAATTTTCATTTCTCTGGTGCTAACCAGATGATCCGTATCCAAAATGGAAAGCATCTGCTCATATATCGGAAGAAACTCATCATAGGATATGGTACCTGCTTTTGAAAAAAGATCCTCATCTATATAATCTGACACCCCAAGGCGATGGCAAAAAGCCAATAATTCTGCTCCATCAATCTTCGAACCATAGCCCTGCTTTTCAAAATAATTATCCCATTGCTTTGCATTGTATTCATAAAAGCTCATAAAAGAGCCCAACTCCTGCGTCAAAAGTTCTCTCTTTTCAGACTGTTGTTCTTTCTGAATTGACACAATACCGCAAAAAATCAGAAATGTCATTCCCAGTAACAACGCCAAACTTCCTAGTTGTTTTCTCTGTTTTTTCGAAAAACCACTCGTTTCAAGTCCCATTCGTCTAATTCTCCAATACTACCTTATTCACTACTTTAAAGAAGCTGCATAGAATTCTATGCAGCTTCTTTTCTTTACATTCTTTCGTAACTTCTGTTAGTTATCTTCTGTAAATTCCCCAAGGTGCCGTTCCTATATTTTTGACTCCTAGCCAGGGCTAGGTGGGTGTCCGCAACGTAATCTTCTGCCTTCCGCCGATAATAGCGCGGCCTGACATCCAATCAGTAATGTAAGAGTCCCATAAAAGTAGATGTAGGTTCAAAAATTATAGGGGTGTCGAACATCTCAGGTGATGGTTATATTATAGTATGTCTTTTTCCAAAATGCAAGCCTTCCCTAAAATTTCCATCTTTAATTAACAAAAAAGACGAATTTTTTACCAATAACCTCAATTATGTGATATAGTTAAACTAGAAATCAGGCAATAAAGGAAGCGATACTATGACAACAAACACAACCATTACCCCGGAAATTCAAGCTTTAGCAAAGCTTTATGAAAAAAACTCGAGTATTCCTGAGTCCCTATACACGGACTATGATGTCAAGCGCGGTCTTCGCGACATCAACGGACGCGGTGTTTTAGTCGGCATCACAGAGATTTCAGAAGTGGATGCTTTTATTGATCATGCAGACGGTACGCGTACGCCAATTAACGGTGAATTGTATTATCGCGGTTATAACATCAACGATTTAATTCGTGGAAGCCGCAATACCAATCACTACTGTTATGAAGAGTGTCTGTTTTTACTCCTATTTGGTTCTCTTCCAAATAGGGATCAATTTCAACGGTTTGTTCAGCTATTAAATGATTACCGGGAACTACCGCCTACGTTTTTACGAGATATTTTGATGATGGCTCCCAGCAAGAATTTGATGAATATGATGGCCCGCAGCGTGTTAACATTATACTCTTACGATAGTTATTCCGAAGACATCTCTATCCCTAACGTGCTTAGACAGTGTTTACAGCTAACCAGTATTTTTCCTATGCTTGCAGTGTACGGCTATCAAATCTACAAGCACTATTCCTTCGGGGATAGTCTCGTAATCCATACCCCCAGCAAGAACCTTTCTACTGCTGAGAATATATTATACATGTTACGTGCAGACCAAAAGTTCACCCCACACGAGGCCAGTCTTTTAGATACATGCCTGGTGCTCCACATGGAACATGGAGGTGGTAACAACTCCACCTTTACTAACCACTTGGTGACCTCCACCGGAACCGACACCTATTCCACCATGGCTGCGTCCCTCGGTTCCCTTAAAGGTATGCGACACGGCGGTGCCAATATAAAAGTTGTGAAAATGATGAACGATATTAAGGAACATGTTTCTGACTGGTCGGACGATGATGAGATTCGAGCCTACCTTACTAAGATTGTACACAAAGAAGCGTTCGACCGTACCGGACTGATTTACGGAATCGGGCACGCCATCTATTCTTTGTCCGATCCACGTGAAGTACTTCTTCGAAAAATGGCAAAAACGGTTTCTCGTGAAAAACACAATGAGGCGGAGTTTGAACTATACGAACGTGTTTCACGACTCGCCCCGCAAGTAATCACCAAAGAGTGCGAAGTCCACAAAGGGGTAAGCGCCAATGTCGATTTCTTTAGCGGTTATGTTTATCACTTACTTGACCTGCCGGAACAGCTTTTTACGCCCATCTTTGCGATTGCACGTATTGGTGGTTGGTCTGCTCATCGTATTGAAGAACTCCTTTATGGAAATAAAATTATGCGTCCGGCCTACATGACCGTCACTCCACACAAAGAATATATTCCGCTTGACAGTCGAAAATAATAAGAGGGTATAGGAGCAAGCTCCTATACCCTCTTATTCTTCCGCAACATCTAATTCAAACCAAAACGTACTTCCCTCTCCAACTACGCTTTCTACGCCATAGTTTGCGTGATGAAGTTTCAGAATATTTTTTACGATTGATAATCCCAGACCCGTACCCTGTACCGAACGGCGGTGGTTCTTATCCACCTTATAATATCGTTCCCATACATTATCTAGTTCTTCCGGCGGAATTCCCACACCGGAGTCTGTTATTTCTATTCGCACCTTGCCATCCAGCACCGTTTGCCGGACAACCACCGTTTTATCCTCTCCGCAATAATTAATTGCATTATTTATCAAGTTATATACTACCTGATAAATCTTGTATTCATCCGCTTCAACGTATACCTCACGTTCCTCCTCAAACGAAATCAAATACCCCTCCTGTTCGCGCAATTTATTATAACGGCGAAATACCTGACGAATACTTTCTGTCAAATTGTAACGACATTTGTCTATCGTCTGCACCCCACCTTGCAATTTAGATAAATCCAACACATCATTTACCAAGGTTGTTAAACGGTTTGCCTCGTCAATGATTACCTGAACATTTTCCGGTGTATTCTCACCCGGAATATCCCGCATCACTTCCGCATACCCGGTAATCATTGTAAGTGGTGTCCGTAAGTCATGGGAAACATTGGCAATTAATTCATGTTGAAACTGCTCTGTTTTTCCAAGCTCTGCCGCGGCATAGTTCAGAGTATCGGACAATTCCGCCAACTCCCGATACTTATCCTCCCGGAAGTTTGGTGCAAAATCACCCTTCGCCAATTTCTTGGCTGCCTGGTTCATACGAATCATCGGGCGCGCAATCATATTGGAAATCAGAAAGGCAAATAGCATCGCCAATACCAACATCAATATAGTAATTACCAGCAATTGAATTTTAATGGTTTCCACCGTTGAAGTAACCGGAGTCATGGTTGTATTCACCAGCAAAATCTGGGGATCATAGGCATCTTCATCAATAATTCGCAAGTAAATTACGCTTTCTCCTCTAGCCTCTCCTAAATTTTGATAAAACTTCTTTTTCCCCTCCGAATCGTCTCCATCATTGATACCATCTTGCTCCGATCCGTCCTGCAAATCAAATTCCTCATTTTTAAGCGTAACATTATCACTTCCAATAAAGGTAATACTATATTCACCATTGTTTTCTTTTGCTTCAGAAAGCAACTGCTGAAACATCGAATGCGGCATATTCAATAGTGAGGAAGTAGGATTAAAATTTGCATAATACAAATACGTCAAACTTTCGTTTGTAAGCATTACTGAATAGTTATGCTCACCTGCGATTTTTTGTATTTTCGATTCCAGCTTTGGATCCTTTCGCTCAATCAGATTTGTCAGCTGCGCATACACTCGTTTTGCTTCTGTTTTCTTAATTGTTTTATAAAACGTATCCAGATACAAAACCTGAAACACCCATAACAAAACAATCATCGTTCCACTAAACAGCATCATGTAAAAATAAATCTGCCATTTTGTACTTAACTTCTTATGCTTCAAATTTATATCCAACTCCTCTTAACGTAACCAAATGGTTCCGATATTTTCCCAACGAATTTCTTAACAGCTTAATGTGCGTATCCAACGTACGGTCATCCCCGTAATAATCGTATCCCCATATTTGCGTTATCAACTGTTCTCTTGAAAGTGCAATATTACGGTTCTCTACAAGATAAAACAATAACGCATATTCCTTCGGCGACATGTCAACTCTCGCTCCGTCAATGGTTACGGTTCTTCCCGTAAAATCGATAACCAATCCTTCCGTTTCAAAAATCTTATGGCGCTTCATTTTCTCTTCCTGATCATCGTGTCGTTGCATAATTACATTCGCTCTCATCATCAGTTCTTTTGGTGAAAACGGTTTCACTACGTAATCATCAATTCCTATCTCAAACCCATGAATTTTATCATATTCCTCGCCACGCGCCGAAAGCATCAGCACCGGAATTTCCTTTCGTTCCAAAATAGTTCTTGCAGCAGAAAATCCATCCAACTCCGGCATCATAACATCCATAATGATCAAATCAAAATCTTGTTTCTCACACAACTCAATGGCCTGAATACCATTTTCTGCTTCTGCAATTTCATAGCCCTCAAATTCAGCATATTTTTTTATAATCTGTCGAATATTGGCCTCATCATCTACTACTAAAATTCTATTCTTCATAAAACCTCCATCTTCCTTTCAAACTATAGTAACGCGCCATCGTGAACATAACGTGACAACCAACTGACAATTATAGTATAACGAAGGATGAATTTTTTTTCAACTCTTTAAAAATATCAATACTTTTGCACGTTCACCAAATATACATTGAAAATTTCAACAATATGTTGTAGAATTTATGTATTAGCTAGTTATTATTTTTTGAAAATGCGAGGTATTCTGATGGAATTTAAAGATTGTAAAATTCTAATTTGCGATGACTCTATCCTGGCACGCAAACAATTAAAAGATGTTCTAACGTCCGCCGGTTGTACCGACTTTATTGAAGCAAAGAATGGACAAATGGCAATTGATTTATACAAATCTGAAAAACCAAACCTGGTTTTTCTTGACATTGTCATGCCGGAAGTGGATGGTATTGAAGCCGTTAAACAAATCATGGAATTTGATAGCAACGCTGTAATTATCATGGTTTCCTCAGTCGGAACTCAAAAACAGATTAAGGCCGCCTTAGTAGAAGGCGCGAAGGATTTTATCCAAAAACCATTCGTTGCAACCCAGATTACCAATGTAATGAAAAAAAGAGTGGAGGGCATGTAATTAATGTTTACACAATTATTTGGAAATTTCCTTTTAAGAAAAGGTGTCGTTACTCCGGAACAATTGTTACGCGTCATTAAAGCTGCATCGAATTCTCATGTAAAATTAGGAACACTATGTATGCACGCCGGCTTGATGACCCCTGCAGAGGTAGAAAAAGTTTATCTCATGCAAACGCAAGTAGATAAGCGCTTTGGAGAAATTGCAGTCGATGAAGGATTTTTGACTGCTTCTCAAGTTGAAGAATTAATGGAAAATCAAGGACCTCACTATCTCGTTCTTGCTCAGGAATTGGTTGAGCAAGGATTAATGAATCACGAAGATGTGGAACGTCTTTTGTATGATTATCAGACCGAAACCGAACTTTTTGATTTGGATATGATGGAGGACCACAAGGACAAGTTAAAAAAGTTAGTTCTCAACTTTTGCAACCTTGCGGATATCCGCAACGCAGATAGTGCTATCTCGTATTTACAACTTTTATTCAACAATGTTATTCGTTTTATTGGCGACGACTTTACTCCAATGGATTTGGTTCCGTTCCAACAATATGTGACCAAAGTTGCGACTTCACAAAGTCTAACCGGCGAATACCAGTTAACATCCGCGATTGAAATGGACGAGCAGACGGCAGTTGCTTTTGCTTCTCGGTATGCAGGTGAAGAGTGGGATGAATTTAGCGAATACGTCATCGCCGCCCTACAGGATTTCTTAAACTTGCACAATGGTCTATTCGTGGTGAATATGTCGAATACATCGTCTATGGAATTAAACTTAGGCGCCCCGATGGATATCAGCAACGATTTATATGAACCGGAAGGATATACATATCTGCTTCCGCTTGCATATACGTTCGGAACCGTAAACTTTTTAATTACAATCTTTAATTAAGAATTATGAAGGGGCTGCTATCCACGCAGCCCTTATTTTAAAGGAGACCCAACTATGTTACCCGGTGTATACCTTGGCAAAAAGAAAAATGGAGATGTGTATTACCGCTCCAGTTTCACCTATAACAATAAACATATCAGTCTTGGAAGCTATGATACAGAGGAATCGGCTTTCAAGGCTTATTTAGATGCCATGAAGTTAACCAAAACAAAAGAACTAACCATCAACAACGATTTTTCCCAATTTACACTTCCCTTTTCCAAGATTGTAAGCATAATAAACTTTCGGGACAATGGGCTTTACATGAAAACCCCCATTTATGTTCGTCAAAACTATTTTGTTTACTTTCTTTCCCCCACCCTCGATTTGAAATTTGATTTGGACGATTTATTTTACTACAGCACACGTACAATCAGCGTTCGAAAGGGACATTACTTTGTCGCCGATTACGGCATGCAAGTAACCATCACCTCACGCTACGGAATTAAGAATCACGCGGTGAAGGGACGAGACTATGTATTTGCCAATGGTGACGAAACTGATTTTCGCTACGCCAACATTATTGTGATTAATCAATACTATGGTGTCAGCAAGTGCATTCATCGAAAACGCGATGCCTATCATGTGAAAATTCATCTTAAAGGTAATTATAGCATTGGATATTATGAAGAAGAAATCAAGGCGGCTATTGCATATAATAAAGCAGTGGATGCCGCACGTGACGCAGGCATAAAAAAAATTTTTCCAATTAATTTCATTGACGAAATAACCAATCGGCAATACGCACAAATCTATTCACAAATTCAGCTTCCAACGAAATATGTTCATGCATTGCAAGAGTATACAAAAAAATAGGGTGCCCTTTTCGGAACACCCTTTTTCTTATTCTTTACTTTTGTTCAAACTGGCATGCCGGTTTCTTAAAGAAATCTACCTTCGGCTCCAAGAATTTTAATTCATGCTTCTCGTTTGTCAGTACTGTAATTGGTTCAAAAATATACGTCCAATCAAAAAGACGATCATCCACGCGCAAATATTCCTGCACCATTTCACAACCGGTCGGCGCAATCGGATGAAGTAATGTGGTAATAACCTTTACCCCATAGAAACAATCTACCAATAACTGTTTCCGCATCGCCTCATCTTCATTCTTCTCTGCAATCTTAATATTATTAACCCAGTGTTTATTAATATCTCGAATCAAGCTATCCAAAACATAAGTTACGCGATGGAACTCGTGGTTATACATATGCCGTTCATATTCCAAAATAGCATCCTTGCAGATATTTAGAATCTTCTCATCCACCTCGCCAGTCGGCATGATGCCATCATAATATTGCTGTGTCGAATAGAAACAAGAACGAACCAATCGATTAAATACATTTGTGAGCAGATTTCCTTCTTTTAAAACCGGATCTACACCCTGCTGTTCTTCTTTTGGCAAATATACCTGTGGCTTGAATCCTACACTCTTACTTGCAAGTCCTAAACTCAGAAAATGTATACGTAATTGCTCCGGAGAATAATATGCAAGCAATTCATCTGCCATCGGCGGCTTCAATTCTGAACTACTGCTTGCCTTCTTGTCCATAAACAAAATGTGGTTGTTTGCAACAATGTGCGGTAAAACAACGGTTTCCATGTCCACTGCTTCACCCTTTTTATGATTCAAGCCAACAAACATAGCCATTTCTGCCAACCCATAGAAGTAGATATTATCCTGACCAATGAACTGATACACACATGCATCTTCATCCATCCACCACTTCTTCCACTCATCATCAGGCAAACCATGTTGTTTAAAATACGTTCTGCTAAAGGATATTGGCGCCCACAAAGATTCCGGCCAAACCCAGAAAGTCAATCCGGATATATCATCCTGTTGTGGCACCTTTACACCCCAATCAATGTTTCCGGAAAGTCGAAATGGAACCAACGTCTTTCCTGTACGGTAATGAATTCCCTTCTCATCTAGCACTTCCCTCGCAGCATCACGCCCGTCTAAGTTTTTAAATATAAACGTAACTGAAGGTTTCTTTTCTTCATTTATGGTTTCGTGCTCCGGAAACGCTTTTTCAAGTGCATCCATATCCTCAATCTGTTTTTTCTGAACATAGATACAAGGATCTTTTAAAAACTCTTCCATTGCCTTAATTTCAAATTTTCGGGTATTCGTATTCTTTGCTAAAAACTGCATACGCTCGCTAAGCATATCCATACAATCTTCCAGCGTAAAATACCAATTCGTGACAGGACGAATTTCCGGCTTCACCCCGGACAGTGTACTAATCGGATTAATCAATTCTGCCGGAGAATACTGATGTCCCAAATCACATTCGTCCGCATATCCTTTTTCGGAACAGCATCCTTCAATCGGGCACTTTCCGACAACCTGACGTCCATTCACGAACATCTTCTTCACCGGATCATAAAACTGCGGTGTAGACATTTTCACTAAATAACCATTCTCATACAACGAATGGAACACTTCCTCAGAAACCTGATCATGCATCCTTCCGGTCTCTCCAAATGCAGAAGCACCAAATATATCCAAACTTATCTCGTAATCTTTCAACGTCTGCTTCTGCTTTTCGTGATTGCCCATTACATACTCTTCCATAGACTTGGTATACCCTTCATCACAAAGCTTGCGATACGCCTCTACAATAGGGGAGCCATAGCAATCTGTTCCCGAAACAAACAATACATTCTCTTTTCCAATTCGATCACGCATAAACCTGGCAAACGTATCTGCATGAACAAACATACCTCCTACATGACCAAAGTGAAGCGTTTTATTTCCATAAGGCATTCCACCTGTAATCAACGCTCTTTTCGGAAATACCGGGCGTTCATCATTACGTACTTTCTTATTTACCATCTATCTACTACTCCATTCTAATATAAATAATCTTGTCCTCTATTTTAACGCGTAATCCATATAAAATCAAGAACTCCTTGTTTTACCTTATAAAACTTGTATCACTTAAGTATCTCTCATCTTTATATTGAATAAACAGGATAAAACGTTCGGATTTGTTTCCATGACTATCTGTTGCTGTAACAAACACCTGATATGGCTCTTTTTTATAGTCATGAGCATCATAGTCGGCAATGATTGTCTGCAATCCCTTTACCTGTATGCCTGTCTCATCAACCGTTTCCCCACGATCCTTTGCAACTACAAACTGTTTTACCCATTTTTCAAGTACTTCCTGGGTTAACGACTGTCCTTCACCTGCCAATGCCGCTAATTCCGACTCTGTAACCACAATATCTGTATCCTGTTTCACCAACGAAACAACCGGTGCAATGGTGTCGCCCACACGGATAAGCAACGTCTTTTCTGTTTTATTTCCCAAATAATCAACTGCCGTATAGGTAACTTCGTATTTTCCAATCTTTGTCAAATCATAATCGCCCTTCACGGACACTTTCACTGCATTTCCTTTGAAATTAACAGCACTCACCATGTTAAGCAAATCACGCTTTGTCGAAACACCGGCTTCTAAATCATTCTTTTTAATAATAAGTTTTGGAGCAACTTTTCTCCAAGGATTCTTCGAATTCAAATCTGTAGGATCCCAATATTTCAATTTTCCATTTGTTGGTATCTTTACTGCATTTGGTTTATCAAGTGGTTCTTTTTTTGAACTATCATAAATTGAAACTTTCGTTCCTTTCTTACAATGATCATAGATCCACTTCGCATCCTCTACTGCCAGTCTTACACAACCGTGAGAAGCACTTGTTCCTAATTTATTGTATTCTCTATATTGTAATGAGGCGGGGTCTCTTCGATCATACCCTACAGAATGAAAAAGAATATTTCCACTGATACGCGTAGCATACTGACCATATGTACCATAGAAGAGTTTTCTCCAACGATAACGCTCTGACAACTTGAAATTCCCCTTTGGAGTACGATTTTGCATTCCAACAGAGCATACCATTGCCTTTACAGGCACCGTATACTCGCCTTTTGCGTTCTTCTTATAGATGATAACCGTATTTTGCTTGCGGTTAACATGGATTAAATAACCGGATTTCTGCGCATTTACGTGCATTACCGGCAAAGCAACTACCATGCATACTAGCAAAAGCAACATATAGTTTAAATATTTTTTCATCCCCGTCTTGTTCATGTGTCCTTCTCCTCTATCAAAAATAATTATACCAATATTATATTACGATTTTAGTCGTTCGTAAACCAAAAAAATCTGCAAATTCGACAGTTTAAACAGTTCAAATTGTTTGAATTGTAATCATTTGTTTTAACTCTTTCGACAATTCGTGGAAATTAAATCCAAACAATAACGCACCCCTTTCGTCGTGATTTTATAAAGCATTAAAATCATTAGACAGCCCATTTTTATGAGATTTTTTGCCACATATTTCCAATCTATTTCAATTAAAAAACCGACCAATCTTCCTGTCGAAGAAGGTCGGTTTTTTTTACATTTAATTTTTTACAGCGTTCCTGTGACAATCAAGGTACTTACGCCCGGAGTAATTTGCCACTCCCCGGTGTCTAATTGTGTAAAAGACGCCTCCGGTACTGTAATCACCCCCGGGTTCGTCTCGAACTGTCCATTATCTTGGTCATATGAATATGATGTGGTTGGCAAAACACCGCCATTATAAGTAACAGATATGTTATTTAAAATTGGATTAAACATATCGCTAATCACTACATTCGCTTCTGTACCTGCTTCTTCGTTTCCAAAATTCTGAATGGTGAAGGTGTAGGTTATTTGCCCATTCTCTGTTACTGTAGTTGGTGATAAGGATTTACTAATCGTTAGATTTGCTGCTTCCTTGATTTGAATTGTCTCAGACGCACTTACTGGTGAAATCCTTGTCGCATCGCCTAATACTGCCGTATTTGTTATTGTTGAACCTTTCGTTAGTGGCGCGAAAGAATTAATTGTCGCTTCATAAATCAGCATCGCATTGCCATTTGCCGGAATCTGAATCCCCAAAACCTCAAGTGGGCTACTCTGCTGGATGGTTGGTGTCGGCTGTAATATACCATTGACGTAATAACATAACGAATCCTCTACATAAGTCAATGGTGTTACTTCCTGTGCTCCACCGGAAACAGTATACGCTCCCAAATCATCCTCCCAGGATAAGTTGGAAAAAGCAGTTGTTCCTGTATTTTGTATGCTGTAAACATACGTAACCTTGCCCCCAACCTCATACTGTGCAGATACAGCTGTTTTTGTGGCAGATAGTACTTCTACAATTTCTCCGGTGGTAATATTGGATGTCGTGGTCTGTCCATTATAGCTTAAGACCGCCTGGTTTTGAAAAGATGCCATAAAATGCTCCTTCCATAGGAATTTCATTCACTTTACTATATGAAAAAAGAAGCCGGATGGAACCGGCTTCTTACATCTTTCTATCGATTTTCTTTTGCAATTTTATCAATCAGCGGATCAAATTGTTCTAGTACATTTGTCATGTCCTCAAACATATACCCTTTCTTGGTAATTTTATTCTTCAAATCTACTACATTATTGGCCACATCGTCAAAATACTCCTGTGATCCTTCAATGTGATTGGAAACCTGACGAATTTCATTATCGCAATTCTCCAATACATCTCCCATTTGCCTGCTTTCGTCACGTACACTATCTGCCACAACACGGATATTATCAATAATCTCCTCCGTCTCTAAAATATTCTTGTGAGACGTTTCGATTGCTGCTTTTGTGTCCTCCAAAGAATCAACCAAACGCGTATTATTATCTCCAAGTTCCTGCATACTGTCGCCAATTTTAATTACCAAATCTTTAATTTCCTGAGACAATTTATTAACTTCGGTTGCAACAACGGCAAAACCACGTCCTGCTTCACCAGCTCGTGCAGCCTCTATCGATGCATTTAACGCTAATAAATTTGTTTGATTAGCAAAGTTGTTTATCTGATTCACCTTTTCCTGGATATCATCAAAACTTTGTTGGAACTCTGCAAATACCTGCTGCATAACATCAATGGTTTTAGATACCGAATCCGAACTTTCGTCTACTTTCTTCATTCCTGCATTGGAATTGTCTGCCGTAGTCATTAAATCATTAATAATATTATCAAAGTGGTCTGTCACAGTACGGATCGTCTGAAATTCATCCTGAAAACTATTTATACTATCAATAATATTCGTATATCGCTCTTGAACAAGTCCAAAGGAAGCATCAATAGTTTCCAAACCACTAATTGTAACCCCTTCCTCTTGCTGAAGTTTCTGTTGTTGCTCTCTTGCAAACCTTCCTGCCTCTCGAAGTGGGGCTAGTTGACTTTCCAGGTTTTGTTTTTTCACAGCAGTTGACTGGATATTCTTTACTGCCTCTTCCTCGTAATTTTTCTTCTTAAACATGTGATTCCTCCGACTTTTATTCAAATACTACGCAAACCATTGTCTGGTTTACGTGCTGCTTTCGATACTGTTCTCCACCGCCAACTACACCAACATGCGTGCCAAGTTTCCCCATGTTGTCTAGAAGCGTTGGAAGGTATTTCTCCTTTTCAAAAAATAAATGTCGATAAATACAGTTAATGGTAAAGACAAGAGAAACACTCTTATTTTCTGCTTTTATCCGCTTGCAGGTTTCGTCATTTATACTTGCATAGTCCTGCAATTCCAAGAAACAAATGGTGTCATTTTCGCAAACGCGCTTATAGCTGCGCATACTTCCATTCGCGCCCACTTCATATTGCGAAATAATGTAAACATCGTCACCTACGATACGCCCCAACGGATTTTTGAAGACATTATCAACAATCTGATTTTTTGAAATTCCAAGCTCATTTGCATAAACCTCTGCCGCTGGTCGATTATCTAGCATAATGAGATCCTTTGTTTTTAAATCCACTTTTGTCGCCACATGCATCGTCGCCTGTTCCGGTATTTCATAAATTCGTTCCGTATAAGTTCGAATTTTACCAGTTGTACTCTTTATAAGCAACCAGCAACACGCATCCTCATATAATTCGCCGTCAACGCAAACACATGGTTTTTGCCCCGCCGGTGTTCCAAACACACTACCTCCAGCAATCGCCACATCGTCCTTCAACAACTCAACATTCATCGTTGAAACCAATCTCTCTTCGTCATTTGTGCAATATTCAAGACAAACTGCACTGTCTCCTTTCGCGCCAAGTTCCGAAACTGCTTTTTTCAAAGGCATAATATCGTGAAGTGGTGCAGTAGATAAATTACAAATCACACCGCTTTTAATCTTACAACCTCCAACAAAAGCAACGATCACAAGAACCTTGTCGCTTGCCTCCTTGCCAAAATACGTTGTTGCACCCGTTCCAATCAACGGAACATTCGGGTACTTTTCATGTAGCAACGTTGCTACCTCTTTCAACATGCCAAAAGGACTTTGAAATAAAATACCCTCCGCATGGTTAATTTTTTCAGTCGCTTCTTTAACCGCATCGAGCGCCTCATTTTTTTTGGAATAACCAACGGTCACCTGCACTATAAGCTCCCCTTTCTTCAGATTATTTATTTTGCAGCAACAGCCTGTTTTTTCGCTGTTGTCTTCTTCTTTGTTGTAGTTTTCTTTGCTGTAGTCTTCTTCGTCGTTTTCTTTTGCATCGGTTTCAACGATTCATATACAGCAATTGCCTGATCCAAATCACCCCAAACTCCAAGTTTATCGTTCTTATATGCATCCAGTAATTTGGTTTTACCGCTCGCCATATCTAAACTGGTTTGGTAATCTGTCGTAAAAATTACGTTTCGATCATAATACTCATAAGGCTGCACATCAATTTTTCCAGCTTCAAATTCCACATAAAATGCACCTTCTGCTTCCCCTTCAATGTTAAACTGAATTGCAAAATGCTGCTCAACCGCCGAAGCATCAATCTTCTGATATTCGTTTTTCAACTCTTTTACCAATTCTCGATATGTCATTATTTGACTCCTCCATTCACGTAACATTTCGTTTGGTTAACGGGACACAACGCCCTTTATCATAATATCAAACAAATGTGTCTATATTGTATTCTCATTTTCCGCATTATTTTTTGAAATATTTGTCAATTCCGGCAACCAGTCCTTTTACTATTTCTTTTTGTCCGTCTTCCGACGTCAAATATTGATCTTCTGCGACATTCGTCATGAATCCAAGCTCAATCAACGTTACAGGAATCGTGCTAAAATTCGTTCCCGTCAAATCATCACGGTAGCTGATACCACGATTTCTACGCTGTGTGCTCTGACAATACTTTTGCAGTATTGACTCTGACAATTTTTTACATTCTCGATAAAGTCCTCCAATATATGGATTTGATGCTGTGGAACATTGCATACTCGCACCATTTACAGAAGAATTATTGATACCGTCCGCATGTAGCCGCAAAGCAATGTCACATTTTTTGTTAAGCAGTTTCGCTCTCTTGGCATTTGAAATATCCACATTTTGTTTTGTTCGTGTCATTACAACTCCATAACCCTTATCTTCCAATGCGTCCCTCAGTTTTAAAGCAATTTCCAACATCACTGCTGACTCCGTTTTTCCGCTGGAAACGCCCCGGGTTCCACCAGTAACTTTTGCTTTTCGAACAGAAGCCCCCGGTCCGTTTGGTTCTAGCCCGTTATTTGCTCTTTGTTGGTGCCCAGGATCAATACCAATCACTTTTTTGGGAATTACACGCAAAACCACCTTTACCGTTTCTTTTTTCACCGTGGCCGATATGGTCGTTTTTCCTATGCGCAAAGCCTTAACTTTTCCATTTCTTGTAACCAGCGCAATTCTTGGATTATTCGTCTTCCAGATTACTCCTTTTTTATTTACACGAAATTGTTTTGTTTTTCCTGCCTTCAATTGCTTACAGGCATTCACAAATTTAAGTTTTTTCACCTGCTTAGGCAATGCATCCGCCGAAGCACTCTTTGCTATCTTCTGCGTTATTTCCTGTTTCCCAACTGTGGCAGATAACGTGATGCTTCCTACAATCATGCATCCACACACTAACAATGTAAATATCATTCGTTTCTTTCTCATCTTTTCATCATCTCCTACTTTCCACTATACTATGAAACATCTCCTTTTAGAAGTCTTGACAGTTTTCTCTTCCCGTAGTAGTATCGAATAATACGACAAAAAGGAGTTTAACAACAATATGGACAAAAAAATTGTTTATACCGGCAGACAAAACAACCCCGATGGTGCGCCAAATCGAATTTTATCCTATGTAATTTGCTTTTTCGTTGTAGTTATTACAATCCTTGCAACAATTCTTCTATGGATTTGGCACATGCTTACAGCACGATTCTACCTAATGACAACAGCAATTAACCTCATCACCCTTGGTTTTATGATTTATACACGTTACTTTTCAGGTGAAGCAAGTGATTACGAGGCTTATGATGTAACAACCTCCTGGAATATTACGCAAAGTAAACTAATTATTGAAGAATTTTTTGGTCCGCAAGGTCGTTTAACAAGTTACCGTTTTGGTGATGTTGTTATTTCAGATAAAGAAAACCGTCACGTTCGGTATCAATTCGAGCGCACATGGATACATCGAATAATTTGGGATTACGAAATTCATGCCATCATTCTTGCATGGAATGATCATCCGGAATCGGCAGCCGATGCCTATGCCCTATTCTTTGTCAACGAGGAGGTAGAATCCGAACTTATCAATGCGCTTTCTTCCATCCAAAAAGTCGAAAAAGACTGTAGGGGTGATTTTTTAAAGTAGCATTTACTTCTTGAGATAATCAGCTCGAATATTGTTTTTACGTTTTTTGCCCCTTATTTTATTTTTGCAGTTTTTCTTGCACGGAGACAAAAAGCGACGACTTTTCCTGCAATTTCTCTTTCCAATCACTGCATAAAAAGCTCGTCGCTTTTTTATTTATTCCAAATTATACTTTAGCAAGAAGTCCTTTATTTTAGTCATCATTATACCCACGCCATTCTTTTCTTTGGTCTCAACATTTAATGGGAGTATCGGATCGTGTAAGGACATACGAAGTAACATCCAACCATGTAACGTTGCATCTTGATACACAACACGTACCCCTTCGTAATTGTTTTTCGCAATTTCAAACCCTTCCTGGTTTTTACAATACTCTTTAAACTGTTCAAGCACATCCTTGGCATAAGTCTGAAAATCCTTCGCCTTCACCTTCAATCGGAACTCCGCCTCATCCTGAGGATAATTCAATTCTGAAATAAGTGTTTCCATTCCAATACCCTTTCTATGGCATTTTGCAAGCTCAATAATAATCTTTACGCACAAGTATGCACCGTCATCAAGAAAATAATTTTCCTTCAAAGCGCCATGTCCAGAAGTTTCCATTGCCAGATGTGTTTCAATTCCCTCTTTGTTTAAGCGAATTGCCTCATTGATAACGTTCTTATATCCTCGTTTGAATCGATGGTGTTTCATATTTAATGACGTTGTAAGAAAATCGGTTAATTCGTCCGAAGTAACCGAATCCGTTACAATGGTTGTGTTTGGGTGCTCTTTTTTCACGATTGCGGCCATCATCGCAATATATGCATTTCTACTCACCGGTGTCCCATCTGCTAAAACAACCGCCGAACGATCCACGTCCGTGTCAAAAATAATGCCTAAATCCGCCTTATGTTTTCGCGTTGCATTTTGAATTGCCTGCATTGCCTCTTTCGTCTCCGGATTCGGAACATGATTTGGGAACCTTCCATCCGGATTCAAAAACTGACTTCCGGAAACATTTGCCCCAAGTGGCTCTAGTACCCTTTCTGCAAAAAAACCACCTGCACCGTTTCCTGCATCCACAACAATATGTAACCCTTCAAGAGGTTTGTCATAGCATGTACTCTGGACACCTTGTTTTATAATGTTCTTTAAATACTCACAATAACGCTCCAATAAATCGAACTCTTCAACCGATTCTGTAGAAAAAGCAATCACGCCTCCAACTTCATCATCCAACTTATACGCACGTTCAAGTACCTCCGTAATCTGTTGTTTTTCATACCCTCCCTTATTGGTAAAAAATTTAAACCCATTTCTATTAAAAGGTAAATGGCTTGCTGTCATCATAATTGCACCATCAAACAGCAAATCATCAAAAACGGTTGCCATAAAAAGCGAAGGCGTCGACGCCAAATGACAATCCGTAACCTTTACTCCTACAGACTTTAGTCCACTAATCGCAGCAAGCTTTAACGATTCCGACGACAATCTTGAATCATGTCCAATCGCAATACGTACCTCTTCGATTGCCTTGTTTTTCTCCATCGCGACCTGCATGGCAAATGCCTTGCAGATAAAATATGCCGCTCGTTGTGTTAAGGTTACTGTTTCTTCGGCAATACCTTCCATTGCGACTCCCCGAATATCGCTACCATTTTGCAATTTTCGATAATCTTCTATTCTCATAATCTTCTGAACACCCACCCTTTCATTTATTAATTCTAGTTTTTCTTTTCTACTCAATTGCTTAATGTGCCACTCTCTGCTCATTGCTTCTTCTTTCGTATTAAACGTCTCAAAGTACAGAAGCTTTACCGGTCTACGAGATTTTGTATATTTTGCACCTTTCCCTTCGTTATGCGTATGAATTCGCTTTTGCAAATCGTTGGTCCATCCGGTGTATAAGGAACCGTCTGCGCATTGTAAAATGTAGATATAATTCATTGCTTATCCACCACATTTACGCGTATTTTCTTTGTAATCATCTTCTTTTTATAATTCTTGTCCCCTTTCGCCGTAATTTTGACTTTCATAGAATACGTTCCAACTGACGTATTCTTTTTAACCGAAACAACACCATCCTCTGTTATTCTAAGCTGGTTACTTCCAGTTATTTTCTCGCATTGAAATGCCTTGGTTTCACAAGAAATTCCCATGGAGAAATAGGCTGCTTTTCTCTGCAGTTGCTGAGCAGAAACCGTAAATTTACTAGCTGCTATACAAATCTTCTGAATTTGCTTGCCAACAGCCGTTACTATTCCGGTTTTATAGTCAATCTGCTTTCCGCGTGCAACATTAAATACAAATACATTATAACAAATCCCCTCTCCCCGGTCTTCTACTGACCATGCCTCCATTTGAACACCACGTGCAACTAGTTCCTTTCCTTTAAAATATGGGGTAACACGATACAGCACATGGTTCCCAGTTTCCTCTACGTAATCATCTACCATATTTTCAAATGGCAACATCCCCGACACGTTAAAACGCTGGGTGCCCGTTATCAAATTACGTTCATTTGCATTTTCACCAGCAAGTTGAAATCCAATTAAGTGACATCGCTGCCATCCCATATTCTTCTGCCAACCGGATGGATGTACCTGATAAATGCTTCCTCTCGGCTCTGTTGGCATAATGTCCAGACAAATATTGGCATACGCCTTTCCACAACGTCCTAAATCGTCTAATTCAGAATAGTTTTCAAATGCATCCGTTCTTCGCTTCTGTTTACTACTAAAATTTGGAAGATTCTTATTTAAAATGGTATATATCTTCCCTTGATACTGTGGAATACCACCTTTTGCTTCCACATTGCTCCCCTGCGTCCCTTCATCGCGAACGGCTGTCGGAGAAACAAGCAATCCAATGACAGCAAGAAGTCCCATTACAAGAATTCCTGCTAACTGTTTCTTTACTCTCTTCATAACAAGCACCTAGCACTTCCCTTCTAAACTATCGTATCGTAACCGTTGCTCTTTGAAATCTTCCGCCACACCGGCCACATCGATACTGTCTATAGTTTCTCGTAAATTTACTCTCTCGTTTCCTACGAATTACCGCACCGCATACCTCACAAGTAAAAATATACTTCACCGGCCGGCTCTTCACTTCATAATTCTCGACCCCTTTCTCCTCCCCTTTCGTTACTCGTTTAATATGATATCCGTAACGTGCATTTAATAATTCCGCATATTGCTTCCATTGTCCGGTATGCTTCATACATCCCGGGCAAGTGTGCAATATCTCATGCAAGATTGTTTCTTTGCATGCCTCGTCCGTTATACGTGGATCCGTCAGCAGGCGTTTCGCAATCTCAATGTTATAGGTTCCATCCGCATTTCTACGGCATTGCCCCCACCTGCTTAAGGCCCTCTCATTGACGCGCCAAGCTCTTATTTGTCCCGGCTTCAATCCTGCCGCCTCTAATTCTTCCATACAGTTCTTTATTAATCGTTCTAAATCTTTCATATTACCATTATACCAAATGTTTGTTCGATAAGCAAGAACCCCTATTAGGAATCTAAAATACGGGAAACCGCCACCTCATACTCAGCAATCGTTTTGCTTTTTCGAATTGCCTTATACTCTTTTGTAGCATCCGGAAAACTCGTAATCAAATGACTCCAAAGTTCTTTCATTTTGTGTAACGTTGGCGTTTCTCCGGACATCTCATTTCTATAATCCTGAAGCAATTGTTCATGAAAGCCACGCAAATCCCCTTCCTTTATTCCTTGTATCTCACAAGACAACATGGGATTACGCAATATTCCGCGCCCCAGCATGATTGTTTCTGTCTCTACACCTTCTGCATCTTCTACCGAAAAAATATCTCCATTATATATCATAGAGAAAGGTGCCTGAGACATTGCTTCATAAAAGCAGTGCGGTCTGACCGGTCCGGAATAGAAGTCCTGTAAAAGTCTCACATGCACAATCAATTCTGCCAGCGGAAACTTACAAAATAGCTGAAACAATGGCCACCATTCTTCTTCACGTTCTATCCCCAAGCGCGTTTTGATAGACACCGAAGCGGGACACGTATCATATATTTTGTCCAAAAATCGCTCAAGCATTGATAATTCTCCTAACATCCCCGCGCCTTTTTTCTTTGAAACTACGGTAGCAGAAGGACAGCCCAAATTCAAATTTATTTCTTTATATCCATAGTTCATCAACTCTTTTGCTGTATCCACAAATCTTTCTGCATCCTTGGTTAAAATTTGCGGCACAATCCTCATCCCTGGATTATCTTCCGGTAAAATGTCCTTTTTTTCCCGATTACTCATACACTGGTTCTTGTTCGGTGATATAAATGGAGTAAAATATTTCTCAATCTCCTGATTAATATGCCTATGGTACGCTCGTCGAAAAATATGTCCGGTGACACCCTCCATTGGTGCGATATAAATCTTCTTCATCAATATGAATCCTCTTTTTTCTTACAAAATCCTACTTCCTTCATTCTACCACATCACTCTGTAAATTCATACCACATGGATTGATTTTCACAAATAGCATCTCTCAGGTGCCGGGAAAAATTTAAGGCTATCGAGCTTTTCAGATCTCGATAGCCTTTTTCATCCTATATTCTTGCTTTCTAAAATGGCTTGTTATTTCTTTTTATCACAAGTTTTGTAGCCACATAGCCATAATATGACCCTTTCTTTGGTTTCACATAAAGCTTTCCGGTTGCTAATTTTGTTTCGGTATTTTCCGCTTCATTCACCCATTTTACAGAAAAGGAGATTCGATATTTTCCACTCTTTAACTTCGTAATTTTTCCAAAGGAAAACTCTGGCCAAGCAGCGCCCCAATCGCCTACTAACACTTTCTCATCGGACTGAATTGTCTTTCCAAACAATTTCTTTGCATAATACGAAAGCTTTTTATGAGAGCCATCGTATTCGGCATACTTTGCAACCTTTTTTCTTGCTGCGCTTGATGAAAAAGAATAACTCTTTGTTTTATTTAACCACGTATTATCTGTACAAATTTCACCTGCAAAATTGACAAATTCCTTGGTTAACGACTTCATTTTTGTCTTTGAAGAGGCAGCTTGCACTTCCGTTCCATGCATCATCGGACAAAGCGTTAGTACCATTGCTACCACAAGAATACTTGCCATCCATTTCATTCTTTTTCTCATATGTATACCTCCTATGTTTGTTTATTTTCATCCACTTGTATAACCGATGAATGGCTTGGAGACGAAATGTGTAAAATTCCAGCTCCAAGCCATTCTTAAAATATAATTTCTCAGTGTATGAATACTGTATAAGTAATGTATGAATAAACTAAAATCATATACATTTTACAGCATCTAACTACTTCTAAAACCCTTATAAATTCAAGCTTTCTTAGAATTTACCAGCGGTTGCTGCTTCTTCTACCGAAACTGCTACAGCTACAGTAGCTCCCACCATCGGGTTATTACCCATTCCGATAAGTCCCATCATTTCTACATGGGCCGGTACAGAGGAGGAACCGGCAAACTGGGCATCAGAGTGCATACGTCCTAATGTATCTGTCATACCATAGGATGCAGGACCTGCAGCCATGTTATCCGGATGAAGGGTACGTCCTGTACCACCACCGGAAGCAACAGAGAAGTATTTCTTGCCCTGTTCAATACATTCTTTCTTATAGGTTCCTGCAACCGGATGCTGGAAACGAGTCGGGTTGGTAGAGTTACCGGTAATGGAAACACCAACATTCTCTTTGTGCATAATTGCTACACCTTCCTGAACATCGTCCGCACCGTAGCATTTAACGGTTGCACGAAGACCTTCTGAATAAGCCTTTTCATAAACTGTTTCAAGCTTCGCAGTTTTGTAATCATATTTTGTCTCAACATACGTAAATCCGTTGATACGAGAAATAATCTGTGCTGCATCTTTTCCAAGACCGTTTAAAATAACGCGAAGCGGTTTCTTACGAACTTTATTTGCTTTCTCAGCAATACCAATTGCTCCTTCTGCTGCTGCAAAAGATTCATGACCTGCTAAAAATGCAAAACATTCTGTTTCTTCTTCCAATAACATCTTTCCAAGATTGCCATGTCCAAGTCCAACCTTACGATGATCTGCAACGGAACCAGGAATACAGAAGGACTGTAACCCTTCACCAATTGCTGCAGCTGCATCGGCTGCACGGCGACAATCTTTTTTAATTGCAATCGCTGCACCAACAATATATGCCCAACAAGCATTCTCAAAGCAAATTGGCTGAATCTTCTTTACCTGCTCGTATACATCAAGGCCAGCATCTTTCGTTATCTTCTCAGCTTCTTCTATGGAGCTGATACCATATTTATTCAGTACTTCCATAATCTGAGGAAGTCTTCTTTCATAGGATTCAAATAATGCCATGTCGTTTCTCCTTTCTTATTCCTGTCTTGGGTCGATAATCTTTACGCAACCCTGCTCTTCGGTAACGCGTCCGTAAGAGCCTTTTGCCTTTTCCCAAGCAGTGTTTGGATCATCACCTTTTTTAATAAAATCAGTCATCTTTCCAAGAGAAACAAACTGGTAACCAATCACTTCATTGTCTTTATCAAGGGCAATACCGGTTACATAGCCTTCTGCCATCTCCAAGTAACGAACTCCCTTTTCTTTGGTTGCATACATGGTACCAACCTGAGAACGAAGTCCCTTACCAAGATCTTCCAGCCCCGCTCCGATAACAAGTCCGTCATCAGAGAACGCACTCTGTGTTCTTCCATAAACAATCTGTAAGAACAATTCACGCATTGCAGTATTGATTGCATCACATACAAGGTCTGTATTTAATGCTTCCAAAATTGTCTTTCCCTGCAAAATCTCAGCAGCCATAGCCGCAGAATGTGTCATTCCGGAACAGCCAATGGTCTCAACCAATGCCTCTTCTATAATACCGTTCTTAACATTCAACGTAAGCTTACATGCACCCTGCTGTGGAGCACACCAACCTACACCATGTGTAAAACCGGAGATGTCTGTAATCTGCTTTGCATGTGTCCATTTTCCCTCCTGTGGGATTGGTGCCGGCTCATGCTTTGCACCCTTAGCTACAGGACACATTAATTCTACTTCCTTTGAATAAATCATGTTATTCTCCTTTCCTATATCTTTCTGCGAAGGCATTTGCCCCCGTTTGTATCATATTGTATGTGAATAAATACACATCACTATCATTTTACCTTGTTTTTTACCATTCGTAAAGTGCTTTTGCCTCTATTCAGCGTTTTGTCACAATCTTGTCCTGACTTTTAAAGATTGTATTGGATGGTATTACCCCACGCACGGATGATAATGGATAAATATTCGTGTTTTTGCCGATAACCGTACCCGGATTCAATACACTATTACATCCTACTTCTACCTGGTCAGAAAGCATGGCTCCAAATTTTTTAAGTCCTGTCTCAATTCTTTGCTCGCCATCCTTAACCACAACGAGTGTTTTGTCCGACTTCACATTGCTGGTGATGCTTCCTGCACCCATGTGTGCTTTCCATCCAAGAATGGAATCCCCCACATAATTATAATGTGGAACCTGAACATTGTTGAATAATATTACATTCTTAAGCTCTGTCGAATTTCCTACCACACAATGATTTCCAACAATTGCATTCCCTCTCACAAACGCTCCCGGACGCACTTCCGTCTCCTCACCAATGATTGTTGGTGCCAAAATCGTTGCCGTTTTATATACCTTTGCGGATTTTGCAATCCACACATGTTCCTCAACTTCCTCGTATACATCCTTATCCAGATTTTTTCCGATTTCAAGGATCCATTCCTTAATCATTGGTAATGCTTCCCAAGGATATGTGACCGTTGCAAGATAGCTTCCTGCAAGACTCTCGTTTAACGTATACATATTCTTAGTTTTACACTGTTCCATATCATTCACTCCTATTCAAAGACAAAAGAAATTCCCGTTTCTTTGTCATATTTTAATTTTGCATCAAATAGATTTCCAGACTTACTCTTAAAGCCCGTTACTTTCTCCGTCGTAATTCCGTTTGTAAAAAGTTCTGTCATCACCTCATCCGACAAATCCACCTGAGCCACCATATGCGAAACTTTAAATCCACAATCGCACTCATGATAGTATTTCGTACGAATCAATTTTTTCTCACAGCTTGGACATGACACCGTACTTTCCACCGGTTTCACTTCATCCGGAAAAAAGAAGCGAACTTCGGCATCTACTAATTGCAAACAAGCATCAAATTTCTTTCCGTTCCTTGATGTAAAACCGGAAATCACATCTGTCTTACCTTCCGTCAAAAGCGTTTTTAATTGCGCCTCCTTAATCTTTACTCCGGCAATCTTTCCAACAGAGAATCCACAACTATCTTCTGCGTCCCGTTTGTAATTCGCGCATCCAAAACCAAAGGGCGTCACCACCAAATCGCCTCCGCAACGTGGGCAAACCACACCTTTTACTTTCTTTGCTTCCACATGATCAAAATCAAAGGAAATGGAAAAACCACCTTCTTCAACCCGCTCCATCTTTAAGCAAGCATCAAATTTCTTCCCGCTTTTACTTTTAAACCCTCGAATAGTATCTGTCATACCGTCCTTTACCAGTTTTTTTGCTTGCTCTAAATTCAAATTTTTCCCGCAAATCATTCCTATGGAGAAACGACAGCTTTCCGGATTATCTGCATCGTATGTGCTACAGCCAAAACCAAACGGAGTCTTTACCATAGGCGCATGACATGCCGGGCAGAAAAAGTCTTCAATAAAATATGCCTCTTTATCATCGAAGTCAAATTCTACCAAATGTTTTCCCTCTACATCTTTTGAAAGACGAAGCACTGCCGCGAACTTCTTTCCATTTTTAGAAACAAATCCCTCAATCAGTTCTGTTTTCCCATTTGTCAGCAACTCTGTTACCTGTTTGGTAGACAATTTCTTTCCGGCAATGGTTCCAACCGTAAACTGACAGGTTGGGTCTCCTTTTCGGCTATCTCCATGCTCACAGCGATATCCATAAGACAAAATTTGCATTTGTCCGCCACAATCTGGGCAGGTCACATTCGGCAAACATTTCGCTTCTACCTCGTCAAAGGAAAATCCCACTGAGACCTTCCCATCCTCTGCTTTTTGTAATGTAAGCGCTGCTTCAAATTTCTTTCCGGCCTTCGAAGAAAATCCCTTTAAAACCCCGGTCTTTCCTTTTTCCAGCAATTCTTTTACTTCTGTCAAAGCTAGCGTTCGTCCCGCAATGGTACCAATGGCAAAATTACATCCGCTTCCATCCTTTTGGTAGGCTTCACAGCCGTAGCCAAAAGGGGTAGTTAACATTTGTGCCCCACACTGCGGGCAAGAAACGCCAATCTTAACATGCGATATATTGGCTCCCTCTTTCAAATCCACCAAATCGGCAATCCGATTCTGAATTGGTTCTTTTAAATCGCGATCGATGATTGCTTGTGTCTCGTTGCGAATAAACTCCTCCAGCTTGGCACGATAGCTTTCAAAGGCCACCGTTCCATTGGTAATGCCATCTAATCCTTTTTCCCAGGATGCGGTCATCTTAGGATTCAAAAGTGCCGGAACCGTCAAATTAACAACTTCAAATATCATCTCCCCTAATCGGCTGGGAGTCAATACCTGAGATTTCTTATTCAAGTTCAAATATCCAATACGCACAAGTTTTGCGATTATTTCCGCACGGGTTGCACTGGTTCCAATTCCGGACCCCTTCATTTGCGCGCGAAGTTCCTCATCCTCAATCAGCTGTCCTGCATTTTCCATAGCCAATACCATCGTTCCGGATGTGTACCGCTTTGGCGGCTTGGTCTTTCCTTCTTTCACCTCTAATCCCTGTACGCTAAGCGCATCCCCTTCCGAAAGTCCCTTTGCAAATGCCAACCACGCATCCTGATTCTTTGGTTCTTCTTCCTCGTCCTCTTTCACGCTCTGACGCCCGGAAATTTCAAGAAATCCCGGATTCTTCAGCACCTTCGCACTGGTAAAAAAACGCTCCTGCCCGATTCCAATTGTCAACTTCATCGTTTCATACTCCGCAGGCGGATAGAAAATTGACAAAAATCGGCGCACAATCATATCAAATACACTTCGCTCCAAATCCGTCAGAGAAGATAATGCTGCCAATTGTCCTGTTGGAATAATTGCATAATGGTCTGTAATCTTACTATCATCCGTATAGCTGCTCTTTATGATACGTTCATAGCTACGCTGTGCAAGAATTTTTTCTACAAATGCCGCCGTAGGTTCATATCCTTTTAAATAGCGAATATTCTTAGAAATCTCCTTTGCCACCGCACTTGACAATACCCTTGCATCCGTTCTTGGATAAGTTGTCATCTTCTTCTCATACAGACTCTGCGCTACTTCAAGCGTCTGATCCGGACTAATCTTATATCGCTTTGTACATTCCGCCTGCAATTCTGCCAGGTTAAATAAAAGTGGAGCACGCTTCTTTGTCGTCGCAAATTCAATTTCCTCAACCTCGGCCTCCTTACCGCTTAAATCAGCGATAAGCCGCTCGGCATCTTCCATCTTCTTAAATCCGTTTTCTTTGTATAAAAGCGGCGATTCAAAATAAGCGGATGTCTCCACTGCTTTCCATTCTCCCAAAAAAGCCGCCTCCGAAAACGTTCCCACCACACGGTAAAAGGGTGTTTCGGAAAAATTTCGAATTTCACGCTCTCGAATAACAACCATGCCAAGTACACATGTCATCACACGACCAATCGCAATTGGCACATATTGTTTTGTTCCTGCTGCACGATTTAATAATGATCCATACTTTACGGACATTGCTCTGGAAAAATTAATTCCCATAGCATAATCTTCAATGGTACGCATAATTCCTGATTTTCCCAGGTTCTCATACGCCTTCATATCCTTTGCTTCCCGAATACCGCGAAGCATCTCTTCATCGGTCTGTGAGTCAATCCAGACGCGCAGTTCCTTCATGCCCTCCTTCACACCGCCAAAATTACGAATGTTCTCTTCAATGGTCTGTCCTTCTTTTCCGGCATCTCCTGCCCAATAAACAGTGTCAATATCCTCGCGGAATAGTAATCCATGGACAATCTCATATTGCTTTGCTACATTCTTAATTACATCATATTTATACTCTTTCGGCAAAAAAGGGAGATCTTCCAATCTCCACTTTTTTAACCGTTCATCATAACTTTCCGGGTAGACCATTCCAACCAAATGACCTACACACCAGCTAATAACATATTGTTCATTTTCAATATAGCCGTCACCACGTCCACTTACACCAAGCACTCTGGCGAAGTCGCGGGCAACAGACGGTTTCTCCGTTATAATTAGTGACTTTCCCAAATCTATCTCCTTTATTTTCTATGGTTCCTACATCTCATTTAAATCCACAATCACGATGCGAGAATCTTCTTTGGATGCTGCCACCAGTTTTTCCTCGAATTTCTTTGCAGAGAATAAATAGCAATATTCGGACTTCACCTTTGCATCCTTCATATTCTTCTGAAGTTGTTCATACATCTCATACGTAAAGCTGTCTTCCGACCAACTACACATTCCTACAATGGTATTTCGAATCTTATCCTGCGCAATAATATCAATGGTACCTTTCTTTCCAACCCATGTTCCCATTTTTTCAATACGAATTGGCAATTGTCCAACTGCACTGGACAACTCTAGAAATTCACCACATACTTTACGGAAGGTACTGTTAAAATAGCTATCAATCTCCGGCGCAATATAACGATCATAGAATTCTTCCGGCTTTAAAATCACCAATTGGCTCTGATGTGGAAATACAAATCGGAACCAGAAATTTAAAAATGTATTTGCAATGCAATATACACCTTTCTTTGCATTATCCCAGCCTCCGGTTTCAAAAGATGTAACCTTATCAACCACTTCAAATCCCGCCAGATTCTTCATATACACACTAATCTTCGGTCTGGAATAGCCGGTATACTGGAAAATATCGTTTAATTTCTCGTGGCCGGAAGCGATTGCGCTTAATATCGTCTGATATACACTATACTCACGCAACTCCGCTGATAAATAGCGATGTGCCTCATTACGTAAAACGCCATCTTCTGCAAGAATCACATTGCAAATATTCTGTTTCACGCTGCGACGATCGTCCCAATAATTCAAGTACTCCGGAACACCACCTAACACGCCATACACTTCCACCGATTGCGAAACACTATAATGCGGAAATTTGCGAACAACATCCAAAAACTGCAACTCTGTTAACCGCAGTACCAAATCCACTTTCTTCGCATGCTTTCCCATTAATTCAGCGAAATCCTGTCTCGCAAACACCAGGGAATCGGTCATAAATATAATCATTACCGGTCCCGGATAAAGCTTCTTTTGCTTTAACTTGATGATATTCTCAAGAAATTCCGGGTCCTTCTTAAGGATACATTCTACATGATCAACAATCAAAACCAGCTTTGTCGGATCTCCACTCTTAATTCGATTAAACAACGACGCATAATCATCACGTGTAATCTCCACCTTACAGCTTTCACGAATGCAATTTGCGAAATACTCTCGTTGCATTTCGTCTGAGCACTCACAAGCAGAATAAAATACACTCTTCTTTCCATCCAAAAATTGACGAATCAGTTCATACTGTTGCATTCCTCGTCTTCCATACAGAAACACCAGATTATTTTCTCGCTTATCATATAATTCCTGCAATGCTTCCATTTCTGCTGTTCTAACTGCCATGACCTTCCCCTTTCTTCTCTATGAATTCAAATATCCCTTAGCATACAAAAGCTCCGCACTTAGCAACCCACCACCGGCTGCACCACGCAACGTATTATGGGATAAACCAATAAACTTATAGTCAAACATAGAGTCTTCACGCAGACGTCCAATCATTAATGCCATTCCGCCGTCTTCATTCACATCCAATTTAACCTGTGGACGATCCTCTTCTTCCATGTAATGAATAAACTGTTTCGGCGCATGCGGAAGCGCAAGCTCCTGCGGAAGACCACGATATTCTGAAAAACACTTCCGTATCTCTTCTATCGTAGGCTTTTCCTCAAATTCAACAAAAACAGCGGCCGTATGTCCATTCACAACCGGAACACGCACACACTGACAGGTAATTAATGGCTCGCTGGCATTCACAATCTTCCCGTTTTCCACATGTCCCATTACCTTAAGTGGCTCTTTCTCGCTCTTCTCTTCTTCCCCTCCGATATAAGGAATTACATTTTCAATCATTTCCGGCCAGGACTTAAATGTCTTTCCGGCACCGGAAATTGCCTGATAGGTAGTTACAACAACGCGTTTCGGTTTAAATTTCTTAAGTGCTACAAGTGCCGGTGTGTAGCTCTGAATGGAACAATTTGGTTTCACAACAATAAATCCCTTCTTAGACCCCAATCGCTTCTTCTGTGCTTCAATGACAGCAAGATGATCCGCATTGCATTCCGGAATTAACATAGGCACATCATCCGTCCAGCGATTCGCACTGTTATTCGATACAACAACTACCTCATGTTTGGCATACGCCTCTTCAAAAGCAATAATCTCCTCTTTATTCATATCTACAGCTGAAAAAACAAGATCCACATCCTTGCTTACCGTTTCCACATCCTGTACTACCTTAAGCTTCATATCTTTCGCATAATCAGGAATCGGAAGTTCAATTTTCCAACGATCCGAAACCGCATCTTCGTATCGTACACCTTCGTTACGCTTGCTTGCTGCAAGCACCGTTACTTCAAAATATGGATGGTTCTCAAGCAATGTTACAAATCGCTGTCCAACCATACCGGTTGCTCCAAGAATTCCAACTCTAGCTTTCTTCATGATTAACTCCTTTCGAAAAAACACATCCGCAAAAGGATTGTCTGTATAATTCATATTCCTTGGAAAGCACAATAGAACGCTGATAACCATTTCTTTTCTTAAAATCAGATGCCAAATAATTTACACCGTATTGTGCTCCAATGTTATGCCCAATTTCATTAATTACTTCCGCCTGCTTTAGTGGACTGATTGTCAACGTAGTTGCAAAATAGTCACAAGCCAATTCTTTGCATTTCTTTGCACTTTCCGTAAGACGCATGGAAAAGCAAATACGGCAACGTTCTCCCCGCTCGGGACACTGTTCGTAGCCACGAACCCGCTCATAATACTCTTCCGGGTTATACTCTCCTTCTACAAAATGCACCGGATGTGGAAGTGGCATCGCCTGTATTAAGCGTTTCAATTCGCTTGCCCGCTCATCGTATTCCTCTTTCGGACTGATATTGGGATTATAATAAAAATCATAAATCTCAAAATAGGGAGATAAATATTCCAGCACGTAGCTTGAACACGGTGCACAGCAACTATGCAGCAATAACCTTGGCACCTCACCCCTTGTCCTTAATTCTTCTAAAAACCGATCCATTTGTTTCTGAACCGGCAGTTGCATATCATTTCTCATTTTCTCACGCACTTTAATTAATAATAACAGAAAAGCCTTGTGAGCCACCCATATTGATAACTCCAAGGCCTTCAGAGCTTCGAATCGGACTCGAACCGACGACCTACTGATTACGAATCAGTTGCGCTACCAACTGCGCTATCGAAGCATTTTCAAACACTTAATTATTATATCACATTTTAATGAAAGTGCAATCCCTAAATTGAAAAAATTTAGGGATTGCAGATTTTCTTTTTATTCTTTAGCATTTTTCTTAGAAGCTGCCTCTTTTAATTTGGTATATTCCGCCTGTGTAACTTCCTTCACATTTGCCTTTTCAACCAAATAATCATACAATTTCTCAGCCTTATAGTGATTCATAAGGTTATCCTTACCATAGCTTTCTTCTAATTCTTTTACTGTTTTCACGCCATAGGTCTTAAGATCCGCCTTCGCAAGCTTATCGTATTCTTTGTCGGAAATCTCAATTTTCAACTCTTTAATCAATTTTTCCGATACCAACTGGGAATTAACAAACTTCTCAATGTACTCTTTCATGCTGACACCACCGGCAAACAGCTTCAAATAATCCTCTGTGGACATTTTGTACATCTGTGCGGTACTCTGGATATTTGCGGTCACCTTCTGTTTTACAGTATTGTATACATAATCCGGATGACCATCAATCTTAGCATTTGCTACAACTGCTTCCCAAACATCATTCTTTAAGGTATCTTCTGAATTCTGTTTTGCCTCAGACAAAAGGTCTTCTTTTACCTTCTTCTCGTAACTGGCAATATCGCTATATTCTCCGTCGGTAGACTTCTTAGCAAATTCATCATCCCATTTTGGCTGATAGCTAACTTCCTGCGCCTTATTAATGGTTACTTCAAATACAACATCTTTTCCAGCGAGTTCTTTCTTGCCATAATCCTTCGGGAACGTTAAGTTCAATGTCTTGCTTTCGCCTACCTTCACTCCGTAAAGGCCTTCATCAAATCCCTTAATCATGCTTCCTTCTCCAAGGACATATTCATGATCCTTACCGCTTCCGCCATCAAAGGCTTTTCCATTCATAGTTCCATCAAAATCAATAGTAACCTTGTCCCCTTTCTGAACACCACGGTCCTTTAAATCCTTATACTCAACCGCTGCATCCATAAGAGATTTCTTCTTGTTCTCAAACGTTTCGTCCGTCACTTCCGGTTTGATGCTGTTAACTTTAACACCTTCATATTTTCCTAATTTTACATAATCATCAATGTTATAATCAGGATCTCCTGTTGCTGTTGCAACATTCTGCTTGTTTGAAGACTTATTCTTTAAATAGTACCCTCCACCGATTAAAATCGCAAGTACCGCAACAATAATCAGTGCTTTTAAAGCCGTCTTCTGATTGTTCTGCTTTCTTTCGAGTGCTTCCGCCTCTCGTCTTTTTGCATAATTTGACATCTTTCTCTCTCCAATCTCTTTTTTCCCCAAATACACGTTGGCATTTGCAGTCTACATATATTTTTACCACAATTATGGCAAAAAAGAAAGTACCTAAATAACTTTTTCCAAAAATTTCTCTTGATTTTCAGTTTCATTCATGTTATCATCACATTACCGCAATCACGGTACTCTGAATGTTCTGCACATTTCGTGCAAGCAATTCAATTCATTTTTTCGCGTATAACTTAAGAAGAAAGGGGAAATGTCTATGATTGTGCACTTTTTTGCACCAGTTACGAGAGATGAGTTTTAAATGGAGGATTTATGGAATATAACAATTTTAGAAATGAATTATTAGAAGCATTGCGTAACCACTTTGTTTCACCTTATCATGTAGAGACCACAATGGTTACGAAGAATAACACACAACAACGCGAAGCATTTCGCATTCACTTAGATGGCAGTTCCATTGCCCCGACGATTTACCCGCGGCAAATATATGAGAATAACGGTCACAAACCATTTTCAGTCGAGAACATTGTCAAGCAGCTAGAATCATCATTCTTAGACGAAAGTACACCGCTTTCTCATTTTATGGAGCACATCCATTCTTACGAAGACGTGAAGGATTATATCATTCTAAAGGTCATTGGACAGTCCACCAATCGTGATTTACTAGAAACCATACCCTTTTATCCTCTTACAGATCTTGCGATTGCTTTCAGCATCTTTGTTCCTGTAAAAGAGAAAGACTATGGTACCATTCAGATTACCAATGCCATGATGCAAACGTGGGGTGTCACCAAAGCTGACTTATATCGTCAAGCACAGGTAAATTCCCCTCGTTTGCTGCCAAAACGCATCCACAGTATGCATTCCTTTCTTGCCAGATACGAAGCTGCGCATCCCACGCCGCCTCACTCCATGTACATTTTGACCAACCACTCCGAGCTTTGTGGTGCGTCTTGTCTGGCATACGAGCATCTCTTAGCAGATATTTCGGAACGCTTTTCCAGTTCCTTCTACATTCTGCCAAGTTCTATTCATGAATGTATTCTAATACCGGCATCGGATCCGTCCCGCCTTGACGAATTAACAAAAACGGTTCAAGAAGTCAATGAAACAGTCCTTGATCCCACCGATATTCTTTCCGATCACGCCTATTATTACGACCGAACCACCGGTAACATTCTAAGCGAGATTTCATAGTCAGGAAACTGCCCGTTTATCCAGACAGATTTTATCTGCAATTAATGCAATAAATTCTGAATTGGTTGGCTTTCCTTTTCCGGTACTAACTGTATAACCAAACAATTCGTCAATGGTATCCAGATTTCCTCTGCTAAATGCGACCTCAATGGCATGTCGAATTGCCCGTTCAACACGGCTTGCGGTAGTATCACAACTTTTTGCAATTGCAGGATACAGAATTTTCGTAATTGAACTCAGCATTTCTGTATCCTCAACTGCATAAAGAATTCCCTTTCGTAAATAGTGATAGCCTTTTATATGTGCAGGCACACCAATATCATGCAAAATTTTTGTTATATCCTGTTCTAAATGAATTTCGTCATCTGCAACAGCTCTTATTTTCGACTTCTTTACAAAGGCAAGCTGCTCTTTTTCTGATACCGATTCGTTACTCATGCTGCGAAGACTGTCTCTTAACAACCTCTCATCAATTGGTTTAGGTATATAGCATCCTGCTCCAGCCTTGGTTGCGTCTTTTATGATGGATGCATCCTCCAATTCCGAAACCACAAGAAAATACGGTTTCTTTGGTATTTTATTATCTACCATTATACAATTCATAACCTCAATGCCGTCCATGCGCGGCATAACCAAATCCAGCAAAACAATATCCGGCTGTTTTTCCCTAATTAGTTCACACGCCTCTTTGCCATCGTGTGCTTCTCCCATGTAGATTAAATACTCTTCTGTTTTCAAAACTCCCTTTACATATTCTAAAAAATGCTTATTATCATCCACAACTACTATTCTTTTTTTCATTATGTCGTCCCCCAAGATGCATATCATCGATTTTATCCGAGCCTTGACCATTATACGGAAGCCACCGCATTTATGCAATCCCTTTTTATCGCACTATTCGACATCCCTTTCAAAGAACCACTTTCATTCCAACATATCTTCAACAAAAATACCATATCCACGTTGTGGATTATGCACAAATACATGGGTTATGGCTCCCACGATTTTACCATCCTGTAAAATTGGGGATCCGGATAATCCCTGTACAATTCCACCAATTTCTCTTTTCAGTTTTGTATCCGTAATCTCTAGTACAAATCCCTTGGATGCTTTCGTAGAAAAATGATTGATATGGGTTATCTTCATGGTATAACGTTGACGTTTTCCGGAAAAATCACTGATAAACTCTGCGTCTCCTGTATGAACATCCTTTCTTTTCGCAAGTGGAAAAAAAGGCTCTTCCATAACGTTCCTTGGCATCCGAAACAACCGTCCGGCAATTCCGGAAGCGGAATTCTTTTGGATGCTTCCCACCGGTTTCTCCGGCTGATAGTCAATATATCCGATTAATGCCCCCGGGAACTCCGGTTTCCCCTTTCGCACGTCTGTAATGTGACAGGGATGAATGCTTCCTTGACGAATACGAACCTGCGTATTCAAATCCATATCACTAATCGCATGCCCCAATGCAAAGTATTCATTTTGCTGAGTACACAAGGTCATAGTTCCCAGTCCCGCCATATCGTCACGCACCCAGGCTCCCAAGCGATAATGTTCCCCTTGCCGTTTGGGCTTTACCAAAACGTGTTGAAGCTTCCCATTTCGACGGATCTCCAGTCTCACCGCCTTACCCTTAGAAGCATCTACCAATTCCATAAGACGCTCTTTATTCGTCAATTTTTTACCGTTACATTTCAGTAAATAATCGCCTTTTTTGAGAATTCCTTTTGCCGGACACTCCTCGTTACCGCTTCCGTACACCGGGGTGACATCCAACACAATAATCCCCTGCGTCTTAACATAAATTCCCATCACCATCCCTAATGGTCTTGCCCTGGTAACTGCCTTTGCTGTCATATACGGTTGAGACACTGCTTTCGTCCCTTCGATTGGCAAAAACCGCTTATTTTGCCATTTTTGATAACTTATCATTCCTCCCGTCAATAGCCCTAAACTAATCATGATCCATCCTATACGCATTTTATTTTTCCAATTCATACTCCACCCTCCTAAACAGGAAAAGAAAGCTTAAGAATATTCTCAAGCTTTCTTCTAGGTTTTGCATTTTTATGAAAAAATATGTAACGTATTTATTGTTTCATTTGTTTCGCCCGGGTGCGCATATCGCGTGCATTAAGAAGTACTGCGTCAGAAATAACTGCACCGCCTAACATTCGTGCAAGTTCTGTGATTTCTTCATCCTCGGACAACCGGGTAATAGTAGAAATCGTTGCATCATCCACCACTGTTTTTTCAATCAGAAAATGTTGATCCGCCATTGCCGCAATTTGTGGCAAATGGGTAATGCTAATTACCTGCGTTTGTCGTCCAATTTCATTCATTTTCTCTGCCACCATTTGCGCAGTTCGACCACTGATTCCGGTATCAATTTCATCAAAAATCAGAGTAGAAATCTTGTCATTTGCCGCAAGCACAGACTTCATTGCCAGCATTATTCTGGATAATTCTCCACCGCTGGCCACATGGTCAATTGGCTTTAACGGCTCTCCGGGGTTTACCGAAATTACAAATTCCGGTTCATCGATTCCCATGGCAGTTGGCTCTTTAAGCGTATGGAACTGCATGTCGAATTTTACATCCAAAAAGTTTAAATCGATCAACGCCTGCGTCACTTTAAATGTCAATTCTGCAGCAAACTTCTTTCGAATCTCCGTCAGTTTGCGACACTGTGCCTGCATGTTCGACACGTTCTCCTCCCACTCTTTTTCAAGCCTCGACAAAAACTGTTCATAGTCGCTTAACTCTGCCAAACGCTCTTGTCGCATTCTAAGCTGCTCCATAATCTCCGGAATTTCGTCGCCATATTTATCCTTTAAATGATTAATGACATCCAATCGTTCTTGCACCTCATAGAATTCCTCTTCAGAAAAATTCAATTCCTCCATATAACCCGCAACGTCTCGCCCTGTCTGGGTCACCAAATCCTCCAGTTCCAGCAACTGGCCATACAGTTCTTCTCCGCGTTTGCTAAAATCCTGCACAGTTTGGCCTTCTCTGGTTGCGCGCCCAATTAACCCCGACGCACTTTCGCCTTCCCCAATCAACAATTCATGACATGCACGCAGTGCGCCAACGACCTTTTTTGCCCCACTCATCATGCGATATCGTTCTTCCAGAGTTTCGTCTTCTCCCTGCATCAAATTGGCCGCTTCGATTTCGTTTATTTCATACTGCAAAAGCTCTATTTCCCGATTACGCGCTTTTTCATCCGTCACGCTTTCTTCTCGTTTTTTCTTTAAATCGCGATATTTTTTAAAAAGTTCTTGCTGGCAATGCAAATCCTCTGCCAAAGCTTCTTTTGCATATTCATCCAACAAAACCAAATGCTTCTTTTTATTCAGTAAGGTCTGATTTTCATGCTGACCATAAATATCAATAAATATGGATGCGACTTCCTTTAGTACAGATACCGGTACGGTTTCTCCGTTTACCCTCGCCACACTTCGTCCTCCGGTAATACGACGACTAAGTACAACCTGATTTGCTTCCGGTTCAATTTCCAATTCACGCAGCTGGTTCGCCTGTTCTTCATTATCCAGTTCAAAAATCAACTCCACCAAAGCTGGTTTTTCTTCATTTCGTACCATATCTTTCGGAATCTTTTCTCCCAGAGCCAGATTCATCGAGCCAACAATAATCGACTTTCCAGCACCTGTCTCTCCCGTCAAAATATTCAAGCCCGGCGCAAATTCCACTTCGGACTCTTCTATTAACGCTAAGTTCTTTACATGTAAGCTTTGTAACATTCCTCTTCCCTCTTATGTTATAATTTCTGTTTCAACACATCTAAGAAACTCGTCTCTCCCAATCGTATTAATTGTGCCGGAAACTTCGCTTGATTAATAAATACAGAATCATTCAGCGGTACCGTAACCACACCGTCAAAACTCACCAAAATTTCTTCCGTTTCCCTCAAATTTCGATAAATTGGACGTATTTCAATTTTCGACGAAGCATCTAGTACAATGCTTCTTGACGACTGAATAGTATGGGGTGCAATAGGTGTCACCACAATCATATGGGAAACCGGGTCAACAATGGGACCACCACATGACATACTATAGCCGGTTGATCCCGTTGGTGTGGAAATCACAATTCCATCCCCCCGATAGGTGGTTAAATGGCGTCCGTCCACGTATAATTCCAGGGAAATGACACAAAGGTTTCCACCACGGTAAATGGCAATATCATTTAGTGCCTGATCAACCGTATTTTCTACCTTTCCTTCCAACATCATTCTGGATTCGATTCGATAATTTCCCTTCAGCAATTGTTCCATACTACTTTCCAAATGCTGAATATCAATTTCGCACAAAAATCCTATGGTGCCAACATTGATACCGATAAGTGGCAAGTTACGTATTTTTACCGCTCTGGCAGAGCGAATTAAGGTTCCATCCCCGCCAATCACAATTCCTGCTTCATATTCCGATAAATCCACATCTGCCAAATCCACTGACAAGTCCGTATCATAGGCAATCCATTTTACGACACTCTCTACGCCCTTTTCTTCAAAAAAAGTTTCCAACAAATCTACGCATTCTTTCGTGTGTTCTTTTAATCCATTTGCAATAATTAAATACTTTTTCATTATTCATTTAATTGTCCATGGGCTTGTTTCACAATTGCTTCCGGATCAATGTCTCCTTCACGTTTTCCTTCGGTTGCTTTCCTGATGTAGGTTAAATACTCAATATTTCCTTCCGGGCCCTTGATTGGCGAATAGGACAATCCCAACACCTCAAATCCGGTTTCTACGCAAAAATCCAGTACGGTTTCAATAACCTCAATATGTGTCTCCGGTTCTCTTACCACGCCCTTCTTGCCGACTTTTTCCTTACCGGCTTCAAATTGCGGCTTAATCAGACAAACCATCTCGCCACCTTCACGTAACAGGTCATATGCCGGTTTAAGCACTTTCGTCAGCGAAATAAACGATACATCCACCGATGCAAAATCCAAAACATCCTCAATATCCGCCGGTGTAACATAACGAATATTCGTTTTTTCCATGCACACAACCCGTTCATCTTGTCGTAGTTTCCATGCGAACTGTCCATACCCCACATCAACCGAGTATACCTTTGCCGCGCCATTTTGCAGCATACAGTCCGTGAAACCTCCGGTGGAGGCACCAATATCCATACAGATTGCATCCGTCAGATTAATCGGAAACTCTTTCATTGCCTTTTCTAATTTTAATCCGCCACGGCTCACATATCGCAAGGTATTTCCATGAATTTCAATGGAAACGTCCGTCGAAAAACTCGCTCCGGCCTTGTCTTCACGCTGCCCATCTACAAATACATCTCCAGCCATAATTAATGCTTTCGCTTTTTCCCTTGATGGCGCCAGATTTCGATTTACCAATAATACATCCAAACGTTCTTTCATACATTTCTCTCCTATAGAGTTTCCAAAATGTTTTCTACCAGTGCCGTAACACTTTCTTCATCCATACCACACTCTTTGTATAACTGCGGAACACTTCCCTGCTCCACAAATGTATCTGAAATGCCCACATGATGCAAGTGCACATTTTCCATTTCTTTTCTCAGAAAATCAGCAATCGTCATGCCCACACCGCCTTGTATCACATGGTCTTCCATGGTTACAAGATGCCCATGGGTTTTTGCCATTTCTCTTATCAATTCATAATCCAATGGTTTTGCAAAACGAAGGTTTACAACGGTAATTTCCGTTCCTTTTTCAAGTAATGCATCCGCTACGGAAACTGCAATTTTCACCATCGCACCCAAAGCAAGTAGACACACCTTCTCGCCGCGTCTTAAAACTTCACCCTTTCCAAGAGCAATTGGAGCACGATGTTCTTTCTCTCCATCATATGCCTCCCCTCTCGGGTAGCGCAAAGCAATCGGTCCATCATGTGCTATTGCAAATTTCAACATATCCGATAATTCCCATATATTCTTTGGCGCCATCACCGTCATATTCGGCAAAATTGTTAAATAAGCCAAATCAAACACACCATGATGCGTTGGACCATCATTTCCTACCAATCCTGCTCGATCAATGGCAAAAACCACATGCAAATTCTGCATGCAAACATCCTGCGCCACCTCGTCAAATCCGCGTTGTAAAAAGGAGGAGTAGACGGCAAAAACAGGGATAAACCCGGACACCGCCAATCCGGCTGCAAAGGTTACGGCATGTTGCTCCGCAATTCCAACATCAAAAAAGCGCTCCGGATAGCAATTATGAAACCGCTTTAATCCGGTACCATCTTCCATTGCTGCTGTGATTGCCACAACCTTTTCGTTTCGTGCTCCCATCTTTTTGATAACGGTTGAAAACACATCGGTATAGCCCGGCTTTCCTTTTTTCCCAAGTCCGGTCGCGATATCAAATGCTCCCGTACTATGAAACCGTGCCGGATGGCGCATCGCCACATCGTACCCCTTTCCTTTGGTTGTTACCACATGTACAAGCACCGGACCATCTACCTTCTTTGCTTCCTGAAACGTTTTTATCATCTTGTGGATGTTGTGTCCATCCACTGGGCCCAAGTAAGTAATCCCCATTTCTTCAAAAAACATTCCCGGAATCAGTAACTGCTTCAATCCATTCTTCGTCTTACGGATGGTTCGAATCATCGGCTCTCCCACCCCCGGCACCCGCTCTAAGGAATCGTAAACCGTGCGCTTCAATCCCTGATAAAAGTCACCGGTACGAAGTCTGGAAAGCTGCGCTGACATACCGCCAACATTTTCAGAAATCGACATCTTATTGTCGTTTAAAACAATAATAAAATTCCCCTGTACCATAGCCGCATTATTCAATGCCTCAAACGCAATTCCGCCTGTCATAGCACCATCGCCAATGACAACCACAACTTTTTCATCCGAATGACGCAGATTACGTGCGGCAACAAATCCCATTCCTGCTGAAATCGAATTGGAGCTATGACCGGTATCAAAGCTATCCACCGCATCTTCCTCCCGCTTCGGGAACCCGCTTAATCCCTTATACTGCCTAAGGGTTGCAAACTGTTCTTTTCGCCCACTAAGAATCTTATGCGTGTAACATTGGTGACCAACGTCCCATACAATGTGATCCTTCGGCAAATCCAAGGTTCTGTGAAGTGCAATTGTCAAATCCACTACCCCAAGGTTCGAAGCCAAATGCCCACCCGTTTTTGCAATGTTCTGAATCAAAAAGGATCGAATTTCTTCTGCCAACGGAGCCAGCTCCTTGTCCGACAACTTTTTCACATCATTTAATTCTTCAATTTTATCTAAAAACATAAACTCATCCTTTTTATTTTTTTCGATGAATCAAAGAAACTATTAACTCCTTAAGGAACGTATGCTCTTGCGAAAAAGAGTCCAACAATTCCACAGCTTCTTTGCTTAATCGTTCCACTTCTTTTTCCGAATCCCGCAATCCATGCAAGACCGCATACGTCATCTTATGATTCTTCTCGTCACTTCCTACCGGCTTTCCTAATTCTTCCGTTGAACTTACCTGATCAAGAATATCATCTTGTATCTGAAATGCTATCCCTACACGTTTCGCAACCGCCTCTATACGTGCCACGCTTTCTTCATCCGCACCTGCCAGTGTCGCGCCAATCATCATTGCGCATTCTAACAACGCTGCCGTCTTTAATCGATAGATGAAATCCAGTTGTACATCCGTCAATGTCTTTCCTTCCATTTCTACATCCACAACCTGTCCACCAACCATGCCACAAATTCCGGATTTCTCGGTTAAAATCTTCAATGCACGTCCTACCTGAGAAAGGTCAGCATCCGCAAGTAAAAAGCTACCGGCCGCTGTATCAAACGCATGATGCAGCAATGCATCACCCGCCAAAATGCCCATTGCTTCTCCAAATACCGTGTGGGTTGTCTTCCGTCCTCTTCGATATTCATCATCATCCATAGCCGGCAAATCATCATGCACCAATGAATACGTATGAATAAACTCCAACGCCGCCATAAATCGATGAAGCACGGCATCCTGTTTTCCCCCAAACATCTGATATGTTTCTTTCATCAGAATCGGGCGCAATCTTTTTCCCGGTGCCTTCACACTGTAATTCATCGCCTCAAAAATTGTCTTCTGTAATCCCTCTTCTTTAGGCAAAAAAGAAAACACTATCTGTTCCGCTTCTTTCGTTCGCTCCAAAAGTGCTGCCTTAAACTCCATCCTGCTCCTGCTCCTTTGTCAAAATCTGTATTTTCTTCTCGATACCATCAATCTGTTCATTGCAAAAGGCAATTTCTTTCATACCTTTTTCGTATAATTGAAAGGATTCTGCCAACGGCGTATCCGCATCCTTCAACTTTGCAATGGTCTGCTCAATCTCTTCAAACGCTTCTTCAATGCTCTTTGCCATCTGTTTTCCTCTCTCTCTTCTCCTTCACCTGTGCAAAAAGATCGCCATCCGCCACATGAACACATAGCATCTGCCCAACTTCCACCTGGCGAAGCGAACTAATGGCACATCCTTCCTGATCCTCTACGTAACTAAAACCCTCACCCAATTTTTTCAAGGGCGAAAGGCCGTCTAACGTATTTGCCAAAAGCGATACCCTATGCCGGTATTGTTCCATCCGTTCTTTTATCGCTACCGTCAAGGCATCTTCATACTCCATTACCTGCTGTCTTTTCTGTTGCAACTGACTCATGGGGCTTAGCTTCTCAAGCTGTAGCTTTCGCGCCAACAACTGATTGCTCTTCTCTGTCAGCAAACGCTTCATTCCCAAAAGCAATGAATTCTCATATTGTCGCAACTGCTCCTGAAACTGCTCTATATCAAACACCGCTAACTCTGCCGCAGCAGAGGGCGTCGGTGCACGCAAATCTGCTACATAATCGGCAATCGTTGTATCGGTTTCATGTCCTACAGCTGAAATAATGGGAATTGGGCACTGAAAAATAGCATGTGCAACTTTCTCCTCATTAAATGCCCATAAATCCTCTATGGAACCGCCTCCACGTCCAACAATAATTACGTCCGGATTTACCCGCTGTATCTCTGAAATACCATGTACAATACTATCCGCTGCCCCTTCACCCTGCACAAGTACCGGATACAAATAGAGTTGAACAAATGGATTTCGTCGATGGGATATATTTATTATATCCTGGATGGCAGCTCCGGTGCTGGCCGTCACAATTCCCACCCGTTTCACGTAGCCGGGAATTGGTTTCTTATAGCACGCATCAAACATCCCCATCTCCAAAAGTTCTTGTTTCAGCTGATGAAACCGTTGATAAAGAACACCCTCACCATCTAAAACAACCTCTTTCGCGTACAACTGATATTGCCCGCTCTTCTCGTACACATCCACATTTCCCAGTACAATTACATTCTGGCCCTCCTGCATACGAAAGGTCAGACTTCGTGCATTTCCGGAAAACATAATAACATTTATGGTTCCCTTTTCATCTTTTATTGTAAAGTAAATGTGCCCGGAGGTGTGATACTTGCAATTGGATATTTCCCCTTTCACATAAAGCTTATTCAGCAAAAAATCCTGGGAAAACATATTCTTTATATAACGATTCACCTGTGAAACACTGTAAACATTCTTCATCATTACTGTATTTTTGCCAACACACCATTTACAAAAGAAGGAGACTCATCCGTACCGAATTTCTTCGCAAGTTCTACCGCCTCATTAATCGCAACCGATGTTGGAACCTCTTCATCATATAACATTTCGTAAACAGCCAATCGAATAATCGCAAGCTCCACTTTTCCCATTCGATTCGTCTTCCAGCCTTGTGTGTGTGCATTGATGCGCTCATCAATCTCTTCTAATTTATCTTTAATCGCCTGGTATTTCTTCGTGATATACTGTTCATCTTTCTCATCCATCGGTTCATTTTCATCAATAAACACCCGCAATTGTTCCTCTAATTCTTCTTCCGCATGAAATTCCACGCGAAACAGCATGGAAAAAATTCGTTCTCTCAGTTCTCTTCTTTTCATAAATATCCTTTCTACGCTTTCTAGCGCGAAAAAGGGTGTCCATAAGACACCCTTCCTTTCTTCTTTCTAGTTGTCTTTACTTACATCAATACCTGCAATTTTTACATTTACCTCTGCTACGTTAAGACCTGTCATGTTTTCAATGGACGTCTTGACCCGCTCCTGTACTTTGCGGGATACTTCTGGAACATTCGCCTGATAATCTACGATGATGGATACCAACACATTTACAGTATTCTCATTCATCTCCACTTTCACGCCTTTGGATAGATTTCTCATTCCCAATTTCGCTACAATTTCATTCGTGATGTTACCTGACATGGAGCTTACTCCTTCGATCTCGGTGGAAGCGATTCCTGCTATAATTGCAACCACTTCTTCCGCCACTGTAATTTCACCCATGTCATCTTCTTTTATAACAAAAGCTTTTCTATCATCAGCCATCTCCATCTGCCTCCTATAATCATAATTCCTTACAGATACTATCATTATAGCAAATCAAAGCTATTTTGAAAACACTATTTTCCAAATCGATGAATAAAATCCTCTTCAGACAAAATTGGAATTCCAAGCTCCTTTGCCTTCTTGTTCTTTGATGAAGTGCTATCCACATCGTTGTTTACAAGATAATTTGTCTTTTTTGACACCGATCCGGTTACACTTCCACCTTTTGCCTCTACATAGGCCTTAAACTCATTGCGATTCTTAAAGCTATGCACATCACCGGTAATAACAAACGTAAGTCCTGCCAAATCTCCGCCTACATTCGCGTCTGCCTCCACATCCTCAATATTTAAAATTGTTAGCAACTGTTGAAACACACGGCGATTTTCTTCGTCATCATACCAGGAAAGAATCGATCCTGACTTTTCCGGTCCAATCCCCTCCACATCTACGAATCCTGTGCCCTCCTCCAATCGTTTCAAAAAACCTTTCCATCCAATGCTCTTTAAAATCTTTTTGGCGGCATCAACTCCAATCAATGGAATGCAGAGTGCAAACAAAAAATTAGCCGGGTGAACCTGCTTACTCTTCTCAATGGATGCCTTCAAATTTTCGCATGATTTTTCTCCGAATCCTTCTAACGCTTTAATCTCCTTGTCGTACGCAGACAACGTATATACATCCGCATAATTACAAATATATCCTTGATTAATAAACCGAATAATTGTCTGAATAGACAATCCATCAATATCCATTCCCTGCCGGCTCACAAATCGTGTAAATTTCTGCACATTTTTAGCCGGACAAGCAGGATTGGTGCAATGCAAGGTTTCTGTTTTACTTCCCTTGCTCACTCGAATTTCCGTAGCAGCATGACAAGTCGGGCACGTTTTGGGGATGACTAACTCCCCAACCTTCTCTACCACACCAATAACCTTTGGAATAATCTTATTGCTTTTTATACAATGAATCTTTGTTCCCTTATCTCCGATTCCTAAGCGCCTCATCTCTGAAATATTACACAATGAAGCCCTGCTTACCGTTGTTCCTTCCAATTCTACCGGTTCAAAAACGGCCACCGGTGAAATCGTGGATCTGGCGCAAGACCACTCCACATAAGACAACGTAGACTCCGCCACTTCGTCTTCCCATTTAAAAGCATACCCTGCCCGCGTCGCATGATGTCCGGTTACGCTTCCTGAAGCTGCATACACCGTATCCTCATAGCAGATAACCAGCCCATCCACAGGGATGTCCATTTGTCCGCGTTCCACTTTTTGGGTAAAAGATTCTACCGTTTGCGCAAGAGATTCTGCCGATGTTTTCTCATATTCAACCGTTACAAATCCTTGTTTTCGTAAAAAATTCATTCGTTCCCCCCACGACACCATGGGTTCATCGATATGCACCAGCGTAAACGCATTAAAGTGAACCTTTCTTTCCTTCACTTTTTCTACATCGTCTAAGCTTAATGTTCCACTTGCTAAATTTCGGGGATTCGCATAACGCTCCTCTTCCTCTTCCATCATAGCATTCAATTCTTCAAAATCACTATAAGAAATCGTTGCCTCTCCTCGCACCACCAAATGTCCGGTATAAGCAATTTTTTGCGGTAAATCATATATTGCTTTTGCCAAATGGGTGATATTCGTTCCAACGGTACCATTTCCACGCGTCAAAACCTTTGTAAGCATTCCGCGGTCATAGGTTGCCACCAATGTTAATCCATCTAACTTCCAGCTAAGGTATACCGGTCGTTCTCCGGCCCATTTTATCAATTCGTCGATTCGCTTCGTTTTTGCCAATGATAAAGCCGGAAACTCATGTGCCTCGCGCTCACCGCTTTTTCCCTCATATCCCGTCGTATGCGTAGGACTATCAGGTAAAATAATTCCCGTTTCTTCTTCCAATCTTGTCAACTCGTCAAATTGTTCATCCCATTCAAAGTTAGACATACTTTCCTCTTGTCCGTTGTAATAACGCTCTGATGCCTCATTCAACCGTCGCACAAGTTCACGCATTTTCATTTCTTTGTCTGTTTGCATAGCTATTCCAAATCCCCCTTATAACGTACCGGTTCATTCGACGAATCGGCAATCATTGTCAGTAGTTCCTGATATTCTTTCTCTGTTACATCACGATAAGTTCCCTCTTTCAAATCACCCAGGGTTATATTCATCACGCGAACTCGTTTTAACGCTACCACATGATATCCAAAATAATCGCACATTCTACGAATCTGTCGGTTCAATCCTTGTGTTAAAACCATTCGAAAACGACGTTTATCAATCTTTTCCACTTCACACTTTCTGGTAACTGTTCCAAGTATCGGCACACCGCCACGCAACCCGTCTAAAAATTCATTGGTCACAGGTTTGTTCACAGTAACCAGATATTCTTTCTCGTGTGCATTACCCGAACGCATCATTTTGTTTACTAAATCTCCCTGATTTGTTAAAAGTAACAATCCGGTAGAATCCTTATCCAATCGGCCAATCGGATAGATGCGATATGGATAATTCAAATAATCGATGACATTGTTCTTCTCCCGTTTCTCTGCCGTACATACAATTCCGGCCGGTTTATGAAACGCAATTAATACACTGGGGTCTTTCCCCCATTCCACCCGCACTCCGTTTACATACACTTCCTGGCCTATCCGAACTTTTGAGCCAGTCTGCGCCATTACACCGTCAATAAAGACCTGGCCTGCTTCTATCTTTCGATCTGCTTCGCGTCTGGAGCACACGCCTGCTTCACTTAAGAATTTATTTATCCTTATTTCATCCATTCTAATTCCTCCATAGTGCAAGCACCTCAGCTTTCACTGAGGTGCTTGTGCTTAGTCTATCTTTAACTTTTCTGTAAGAACATATCCCACTCTTCCATTGGTCTTTACCTTGGAATATCCGTTCACATAACAAGTAATAACACGTACTTTCGTTCCTTTCCGAAGAGAAGATATCACTCTTGCAGATTTCTTCATCTTGTTAAGCAAATTACTCTTCTCTGTTAGTTTACATTTCTGTTTCTTCTTTGGATAACCATCTTTACCGGCTGCCGTATACTTATTATCCACGGTCTTCAAGAAATCGTTTCGGATGTATCCCTTTTTACCACGCTTCGTCTTTACTAAGGTCCATTCTCCCCAGACATTCATGGAAACGACGCGAAGCTTCACTCCACCCTTCAGCATCGCAATGCTGTCCGTTTTTGTGCTTGCTCCTTTACGAAGATTAACCTCTTCTTTGGTCTTAACATATTCTGTAACGGTAACTTTCTTTACTTCCGTTTTCTTCTCATCTTCCTTGGTCTCTTTGGTTTCCCCTGTCTCAGACTTTGTATCATCCTTTTTCTCGTCAGTCTTCTTATCATCCTCTGACTTAACGTCTTCTTTTTCCTTGTCCTTCTTATCATCTACGCGATAAAGAACGGATTCCGGTGGCGTCTGATTCTGAGACAATGCAACGGTTCCCATCCATTCAGACACAGCATCTTCAATCGTACTGTTCACCATTACATCCAACTTCTCATCCTTGTCAATTGCCTTGTCATACTTGGACTGAATCTTCTCCTTTAACGCTACAACTTCTTCTAGATTCTCATAAGCAAGAATGCAATCCGCAACTTGCTTCTCCGTCTTATACTCCTTCGTCTTTGCATTAAACTGACTATATAAATTAACAATATACAATTCTTTCGAATCAAGACCGGTTACGTAGAAGAAATCAAGTCCCGGCGCTTCCGTCTTCACACCTTTAAATTTAATCCCCATTTCTACAGAAACAAGGCAGGAGTTGTCATCCACCGCACGCTTAGTATAGATATTCTTAATATCATATGCCTCAACGTATTTTGCAAAAAGCTTAATATATGCCTTTTCATTATCGGAAATTGGTGTTGCATACGCCTGAAGCTTCTCAACGTCTCCCTTTGCTGCCGCTTTATAATAGTTTCCGACCAACTTCTCAACTTCAGGGGATTCGTTCTTTTTAATCGCATTCGTATCTTCCTTGCCGCCACTTCCACTTCGACCAAGTACGAAGCATAAAACAATCAAAAGTACTACCACTGCAACGCCAATATAACACTGCTTTCTGTATTTATTCATAAAATTAATTAAAATCTCTTTCTGTTTCTTATCCATAACATTTCCTCCTACTGTATCTTTCCCAATTTGTTCCTAATCTATCCAATTTGTTTCCAATTTTTTACATAAGAAGCGCACCTGGAGGGATTCGAACCCCCGCTCATGGAACCGGAATCCATTGCTCTCTCCCCTGAGCTACAGGTGCACAACTGTCATTTTACACCAAAATTCAAAGAAGTTCAACTAGAAATTTCATCCAAATTGGATTTATTGTCACCTCAGACAATACTCCAATGCTAAAAAACGCCGCAAAAAGTGCGGTATTCCGCCACATTCCGGCCAATTTTTCTTCTCGAAATGTTTTTCTCATTCTTTCCGAAAAAAACAAACTGCATCCATAAAAGTACCATTGTGGTGTCAGCATTCCTATCAGGATCACAACTGCTTTCGCATGATATCGTAACACAAGAACTCCCCATCCATATCCAACGAAATAAAGCGTTATAGCAAGAAGACTTACTTTCGTGGAATTTTTCATCAGATTTGTCCCATTCGTTGCCCCAAGAAAGAACAACACGCTCCTATGTAGCAAAACATAGCGCAAAAGCTCTTCTCGCATAACATCCTCGTACAAAAAATTTTCCAAAAAAAATTCCATGTAAACTCCTAATGCACTCTCTTCTGTTCGCGATAACCAGATGCCACTTACTATGCCGATTGCGCCTGCCAGCAGGCAACTGCAAATAATCACGGTACTTTTTTTCCAATGTATACTTGCCGTACCATCGCCTCCCCACTTTTTTTCACTATATGCCTTCTTTCTAATTTCTATGCAAAAAAAGGTGCTGCCTGCATCCAACGGATACAAGCAACACCCTCATCACCTTCATCATGTAAAAATAATTACTTCGCGTAATCGGTCACTCTAGATTCACGTATTACACTGATCTTAATCTGTCCCGGATATGCTAATTCGCTTTCAACACGTTTCGCAATATCTCTTCCAAGTAATACCATATCAGCATCGGAAATCTGTTCAGGAACAACCATAATACGAACTTCTCTTCCTGCCTGAATAGCAAAAGACTTATCAACGCCTTTAAAACTGTCTGCAATTTCTTCTAATTGTTTCAAACGATTTGCGTATGTTTCTAATGTCTCTCTACGCGCACCCGGTCTAGCTGCAGAAATAGCATCTGCCGCCTGCACAATACATGCAATTAAAGTTTCTGGTTCTACATCACCATGATGAGCTTCCACGGCATTTACTACCAATGGACCCTCTTTGTATTTTCTACAAAGGTCTGCTCCCAATTGAATATGGGAACCTTCCATGTCATGATCAACTGCTTTACCAATGTCATGTAAAAGACCGGCTCTCTTCGCCATCTTTACATCAACACCAACTTCTGCCGCTAATAGTCCGGACAACTGAGCCACTTCGATGGAATGCTTCAGCGCATTCTGTCCAAAACTGGTTCTAAACTTCATACGTCCTAATAACTTCACAAGTTCCGGATGTATTCCGTGCACACCTACTTCCAAGGTCGCACTCTCACCCTCTTCACGCATCATGTTCTCCACTTCATGTTGCGCTTTCTCAACCATTTCTTCAATTCTTGCCGGATGAATACGTCCATCCACAATTAACTTCTCCAAAGCGATTCTTGCAATCTCTCTTCTTACCGGATCAAAACTTGATAAAACGACTGCATCCGGTGTATCGTCGATAATCAAATCAACACCTGTTAACGTCTCGAGGGTACGAATATTACGTCCCTCACGTCCAATGATACGTCCTTTCATTTCGTCACCCGGAAGCTGTACTACAGAAATTGTAGCCTCAGACACGTGATCAGCCGCACATTTCTGAATAGCTGTCACTACATAATCCTTTGCTTTCTTAGATGCTTCTTCTTTCGCTTTGCTTTCTAATTCTTTAATTAATTTTGCAGTGTCTAGTTTGACGTCATCTTCTACTGTTTTCAGAAGATAATCTTTCGCTTGTTCGGAGGTTAATCCAGAGATTCGTTCGAGTTCCTGTACGCGCTCTTCATTGAGTTTAGCTATCTTTTCTTTCTGAACAGCAATTTCCTGTTCTCTACTCGTGCAGTCTGCTTCACGTTTCTCTACTGCTGAAATCTTCTTGTCCAAGGTCTCTTCGCGTTGGGTAACACGACGCTCTAATCGTGAAACCTCTGCTCTACGTTCCTTGCACTCCTTCTCCAATTCGTTCTTCGTGCGAATGGATTCTTCCTTGACCTCCAGTAAAGACTCACGCTTCTTCTCTTCTGCAGCCTTAATAGCATCATCAACTATCTGTCTCGCTCTGTCTTCTGCACTACCGACTTTCTCTTCGTACTGTTTCTTTCTCAAATTCGTAACAATCTGAGCAGTAACCGGAATCGCAACAATGCAGGCAACAATCAAACCGATTAATGCGGACAAAATGTCAAAATGCACAGGAGCACCTCCTTTATTTAGTTTTCAAACTTCAGTGTTGTCACATATCTATGATAGCAATCTGGCTTACTACAATGTATAGTTTCAACAATAAAATTTTATACTGTTTCACGGCTTCTGTCAAGTACTTGTGTACCATCACACAAAATAATTGCATATATTGTATGTAAAAAAAAGAAAAAAACTCCATCTAACTTGTTTGTCCTATCCCCATTCTCCATCGTCTTGCATACAGGCACGTATATCTTCCATCAAAAATCCTCTTCTCATTAAAAATGCGATGATTCGATTCTTCTCCTTATAATCCGATGTCTCCGGATCGTAATGTTTCTTTAAAAGTAATTTTCGAATCATTTCCCGTTCATTCCCCTCATACTCTTCTGCAATTGCTGCTTCAATGTCCTCTCGCACAATCCCCTTCTTAAGCAAATCAAGTTTCAGCTGTTGCCTGCTCTTTGTATGCTGTCGGTAACGAATATAATTACGTGCATAGCGCTCGTCGTCAATATAGTGAAAAGATTTAACATAGGAAAGCGCTTCTTCACAGGCTTCCTCCGAAAATCCCTTCTCCCTAAGCTTTGCCAGCAGCTGGCTCTGTGTGCGATCTTGTTTCTCCAAAAGATACATTGCCTTCTTCTTTGCTTCCTTTATTTCCCGTTCTAATTGTTCATCCATACATTCCTCCAAAAAAGGAGCCCGAAGTACCACCATACTCCGAGCTCCTAATCGCTTATTCTTCAGGAGTTGCAACCTCAGACGCGGTATCTGTCGTTGCTTCCTCTACTGCACCATCCAATTGATAATGTGCTCTTACTTGCGCCTCAATTTCTGCGCAAATCTCCGGATTATTCGCAAGGAAGGTCTTTGCATTCTCGCGTCCCTGTCCTATCTTATCGCCTTTATAAGCATACCATGCTCCGGATTTATTAATGACATCAATATTGGCTGCCAAATCCAACAAATCCCCTTCTTTGGAAATTCCTTTACCAAACATGATATCAAATTCAGCCTCACGAAATGGAGGTGCCACCTTGTTCTTTACAATCTTAATTCTGGTACGGTTACCTATCACTTCACCGCCCTGCTTCAGAGCCTCGATTCTACGAACATCCATACGAATTGAGGAATAGAACTTAAGCGCACGACCACCGGTGGTTGTTTCCGGATTACCAAACATAATACCAACCTTCTCACGCAACTGGTTGATAAAGATTACAATACAATTCGACTTGCTGATTACTCCGGTCAATTTACGTAACGCCTGTGACATCAGGCGTGCCTGTAAGCCAACGTGGGAATCGCCCATATCTCCGTCAATCTCGGCCTTTGGAACCAAAGCCGCTACGGAGTCCACAATGACAATATCAACAGCACCGGAGCGCACCATTGTCTCCGTAATCTCCAACGCTTGTTCCCCGTTATCCGGTTGGGAAATGTAAAGGTTATCAATGTCCACTCCAATGTTCTTGGCATATACCGGATCAAGTGCATGTTCCGCATCAATAAAACCTGCAATACCTCCACGCTTCTGAACCTCAGCAACCATGTGCAATGCCACTGTCGTCTTACCACTGGACTCCGGACCATACACTTCTATCACACGTCCTCTTGGCACACCACCAAGTCCCAAAGCAATATCCAAGCTTATTGACCCGGTTGGTACCGTTTCGACATTCATATTTGCTGAATTATCTCCCAACTTCATAACGGATCCTTTTCCGTACTGTTTCTCAATCTGCGCAATGGCAGCATCCAATGCTTTCAATCTATCTTCTTTCGCCATATGTATCTCCTTGCCCGAACCTATGTTCGTTTCTTTAAAAAAATAATATACTACTTTCATGGAAAAGTCAACAGATAAATAAGATTTTCCGAAAAAAAGACAGCCACAAAAGTGACTGCCTCTAGTATGCAACATTTTTCGCCCAAAGTCAAGGCTTTCGGATTTCAAAGTGTTGATAATCCTTACGGTTGCTAAAATCTCCGCCCCAAGTAAATCCAAATTCCGAAAACACCCGAAAACAGACATCATCCCGCTCAATTTTATACGGAAAATCTTTGCTTCGATCTGCATACTTCTGCCCTTTCTCCGGCTCTACATAAAGCTTCCCTCCGTAAGAATACACATACGGATTATACAGCGGATTAATATCAATTGCCCTTCCATAACTATGATTCGACAATTGGTTGGATTTCGCAATCTTACGATAGTTAAAGGCGGATGTGTTATTCGCTTCCATGGATTTCGTATCGTCTGCGTCAAAATCATCCACCAGCTGCATCCGTTCAATTGGATAATGCGCCTCATACAACTTTTCAAAAATAGCTAACACCTTCCGTGCCACATCCTTATTTACAATCATTTCACCCACATGGATTTCTCCGTCAAATCCATAGTGGGAAATGGTTAAATATCGCAAATCTTCAAGAGGAACCTCCTTGTTTTCTTTATATGAATGCCCGTTAATCCTATCAAAGACATCATCCCCTCTAACAATCTTTCGCATAGAAAAAACCGGTCCTTGTAACTTCTCTTCCTTTTTCTCCATTACCGTCTTCGAAGACTTTTGCGGCTTAACAGTTTCCTTATGTTCCGGCTTCTTTGTACACCCAATCGTTGATATCAAGACAAAAAATATAGCCATCCCTATCACAACACTATATCGTTTCATATTCCTGGTTTCCTTTTCTAACTTTCTTTTGGAACATTATAGCGTAAAAATTGTTCTCATGCAAGTGCTTGCGTTTTATGTCTAACAATAGTATGATATCTATATATATGTCACATAAAGGAGGGGCTCTACATTGAATTATCAAGAAGAATATCAAAAGAAACTTGTGACTGCAGATGAAGCTGTAAAATGTATTAAGTCTGGCGACTGGGTTGACTATGGTTGGGGAACTGCAACCGTTGAAGCGCTTGACAAAGCACTTGCCCGTCGTACAGATGAATTAACCGACGTGAAATTGCGAGGAGGTATTATTTTTCATAAGCCGGCTGTTTTTGACCGTCCGGATGCAGGCGAACATTTCTGTTGGAATTCCTGGCACATGAGTGGCTGTGAACGTAAAATGATAGCAGACGGTTGTGCATACTACGCACCAATTCGTTATTCTGAATTACCGCGCTACTATCGTGATCACATCGTTCCAGACGACGTTGCAATGTTTGTTGTTGCACCGATGGATGAACACGGTTATTTTAATTTTGGACCAAATGCGTCGCATTTCAAAGCAATGTGCGAAACTGCGAAGAAAGTCATCGTCGAAGTAAATACTAATATGCCACGCTGTTTAGGCGGTTTTGAATCCGAGATTCACATTTCCGAAGTCGACATGATTGTCGAGGGCGAAAACACTCCACTTCCGGAATTACCAAGTGGAGGCGCACCAACCGAAGTTGACAAGAAAGTCGCTGAACTGGTGGTAAAAGAGATACCAAACGGCGCTTGCTTGCAGCTTGGTATCGGTGGTATGCCTAATACGATTGGACAATTGATTGCCCAATCTGATTTAAAAGATCTCGGTGTCCATACAGAAATGTATGTAGATGCATTTGTAGATATTGCTAAGGCCGGCAAAATAACCGGTGCAAAGAAGAACATTGACCGTTTCCGCCAAACCTTTGCATTTGGCGCCGGAACCAAAAAAATGTATGATTACATAAACGACAACCCCGGTGTTATGAGCGCTCCGGTTGATTATACCAACGATGCTCGCGTAATTGGTTCCATTGATAACTTCATCTCCATCAACAATGCTGTAGACGTTGATCTTTATGGTCAGGTAAACGCAGAATCCTCGGGAATCAAGCAGATTTCCGGTGCCGGTGGCCAAATGGATTTTGTAATGGGCGCCTACTTAAGCAATGGTGGAAAAAGTTTTATTTGTTTATCTTCCACTTACACAAGCAAGGATGGTACAGTAAATAGCCGCATTCGCCCAACGTTGGCAACCGGTTCCGTAGTTACGGATACCCGTCCGCAAACCATGTATCTGGTTACAGAATATGGCATGATTAACTTGAAAGGACTTTCCGCCTGGGAACGTGCAGAACAGATTATCTCCATCGCCCATCCGGACTTCCGTGATCAGTTAATCAAAGAAGCCGAAGAAATGCACATTTGGAGACGTTCTAATAAACGCTAAGAAAAGAGTGGCTGTCATATGGCAGCCACTCTTTCCTTGTAAACCCTTCTTATCGAGCATCAGTACGATCAAATTCTTCTATGACGATGGATGCGTACTCGCCTGCCCATGACGTATAAATTGCCCCAATTGCCACAATAATTGCTCCAACAATTATATAGCCCATAGCGTCAGCCTTCCCCCTTTCCTTGCTATTTATATGAAAAAAATACTCCTCATACCATACTTCAAAGACAAAACTACGCCATATGTTCTTCCCCATAGAGCAATATCTGTTATTATTGTACCATACAATTTTTCTAATTCAAAGCAATTTTTGCATTTTTTTCAATTTTCCTCTTTTATTTCCAACACCATTCCATATTTCTTCAAATCCACTTTACCATTTACAACCTCAACCCCCTCTGCTTCCAGCAACTTTGCCTGGGCATGTTCCCCACCAAATGCAAATTCCCCGGAAAGCTCCCCTTTCGCATTTACTACACGAAAACATGGTATAGTATCCGGATGCGGATTTCGATGAAGTGCATTTCCAACGGCCCTTGCCATCTTTCTATCTCCGGCCATTTCTGCAATCTGTCCATACGTTGCCACTTTTCCTTTTGGAATTTGCTTAACTGCCTCGTAAATTCGTTTCCACTTACTTTCTGTCACGAGTTCATAGCTATGCGCTATCATTTGCTTCACAGCCTCTTCCGGAATGCTTCCATCCAACATCACGGTATTCCAATGTTCTTTGTTCTGGTGATAGCCGGGAATCACCGATGCATATGCATGGCGCCAAAACTCGCGATGCTCTTCATCCACTTTTACATTTATGCATAGGATTCCATCCTTCTCGTATGTCCACAAAAAGGCCTTTTTACTCCCCTTCACCCGCACAAGCTGCCAATTGGTATCGCGAAAAGGTGTGTCAATATATGTATTTGGAAAGCCGGTTCCATAAGCTAACGCTTCTTCTCTCTTAGTCATATTCTCACCCCATTTTATCCGCCAACATCAACGCCAAAACATGAATTGCCTGCTGAAATTTTCCTTGTTTCATTCTCTGCTGAATTTCCTCTCTGGATAATTTTACCACATTTAAACATTCCATTTCATCCAGAGATTGTTCTGCCACTTTGTGACAATTCTTCGCTCTAAATAAAAATGCATAATTATCAGAAACCGTTGCATTGGATGGAATCGTTATAATGTGTTCCCATTCGTCTGACTCGTATCCGGATTCTTCCAATAATTCCCTTTTTGCCGCCAGAAGTGCCGCCTCTGAAGCTCCATCTTGCGTTCCACCATACTCTCGCCCATCCGTACGTTCAATTCCACCAGCAACAAACTCCGTTGTTACCTCGCGTATTCCATGCCGAAATTGTCTTACGCAGATGAAGTTTCCCTCCACATCAGTGGCCACAATAACCACGTAATCTCGACGACTGTAGCTATAAAACGGCGAAAATGTTCTTCCATCCGGAAAACGGTATTCGGTTTTCCGGAAATCTATCCATTCGTCCTGTACAATGTGTTCACAACTTACCTCTTCCCACATAAGGTCTTTATCTTCATTTTTCAACATTCTAACGCTCCTTTTGCATCGCTTCTATTTATTTTATCGTAATGCTTCCGCATATCATACTTTTTGTTAATTTTTCTTTTTCAAGCGACTCCGTGTGTGCAACCAGCGCACATCCACATCAATGTTCAACAGTGTTTTCACAATCCAAATCATAAATACGAACACCAAAATCGGAATCAGACAGGACGTCACAATCATCACTGCCACAGCTTCTATCAGGTTATTGATCTCTTTTTGCGCAGAATTAAGGACTTCCTTAATGTGCTCCTTGCTAAAGCTTGAAACCGTATCCTGCACATTCTCAGACACATCCTTGGTCCAGCCCGTAATCTTTTCCCAGAAGGATTTGCTCTCCTCCTTCGGTTCCTCCACCGGTTCCTCTTCTTCGATTCCAAATTTCTCGCTCACTTTGGTGCCACCATCAATAGCCTCCTGTACCGAAGACTCGTAGGTATGCTCAATCATATTGGCAATCCCCACACTGGCCGGAATCACCATACAAATAGCCACGCTAAAAAGCGCCAGCTTCACGATTACGCGATCCAATATTTCTTTTCGCGCAAACAACTGAATTCCTACCAGCAAACAGAGCAGGGGAATCATAATTTTACACACCGCCACACCGGTAATTACCAGCAGATATTTTTCCAAAAAAATGGCGCATAGTACAACCACCAGATATCCACTGACATCCGCCAGTTTCTCTGCAATCGGCGTAGCCACATCTCCCGGCAACACCGTAATCATGGTAGAAGTCGCCGTCGTAACCGCCGTCAACTTCAACACGGTCTCTTTCTTCTCATCCAAAGTTGCAATCTGTTTTGCATGGGTGGCCGGTTTTTCAATCCAATTGGCCACTACGGTAAAAGATAGCGTTGCAATTAAAATTAGTGCTACCACCGCAATTACTTTTTTTATATCTATTTGCATTCTTTTCTCACCTTATCATACTTTCCATTTTTTGTATCAATCACCAGCATGGCCGATTCTCCTATCTGCGTACCATCCCGATAAGTCGAAAACACATCGGTAGAAATGACGCTTTTTTCCTCATAAATCGCATCTACCGGCGTATGCCCCACCACCTGTACAAAGGTGTCCGCTCGAAAAATATCCATGTTCCGCACCTGTGGCCGATACCAAAGGGGCGAATCATTTTTCCAGAGAACCTCCGGATCCAAGTCATTGACCGCCGAAACAACCGCATCAATGTAGGCATCCACCAGCCCTTTGTTTATGGAACGCACAAAGCTGGTGGTAAGTCCTCCATGCAAAAACAACACTTTATCAATTCGATGGATAAAATTCAGATTTTCCGGCCTCGGCAACGCCTCCTGCAATTCCCGTAGTTTTTGCCGCACGGTTGCCTCTGCATAGGCCGAATAGCCGGTTTCTAACTTGCCCCAGACATAGCTTATATCATGATTCCCATAGCACCACAAGGTATCCGGATGCGCCTTTGCAAACGCGATGGCTCGGTCAAAAGTCTCCTCATAGCGGTCTATGTGAATCTCCATCCCCCAATCATCGGGAATATCCATCAGGCACACTGCCTGCTGCGCCCTGCCACTTGCAAGAATTTCTTCTGCCATATCAAACAACCATGGCTTCAAATGAATATCTGGTATTACTACTACTTTCAACTATTTTTCCCCATTTCAAACGCTTTTTGTAATGCCTCATGTCCTTCAATTGCTCCCGGCTCATCCACTCCACCGGCAAACACGCTGCCTTTTACCCGGGCCTGTTCAAAACAGTCTACCCATCCCTGCACACCACCCAGGGCATGCTCCGGCGTCGCATCCGCATCATCCGCTGCAACGCTAAGCAAATAGACGTCTCTGAATCTATAATCCCTTGGATACAGGGAATTGGCTCTATCAATCATGGTCTTCATCTGACCGCTCATCTCATAGTAATAAATCGGCGTTACCCAAGCCACCACATCCGCATTATAAATTTTTTCCGTAATAGCGTTAGCATCATCCTCGATTACACAATGCCCCAATTTCTGACACGCCATACATCCGGTACAAAAGGCAATTTTTTTACCCTTCAAGGACACTACTTCCACCTCATGACCTGCTTCTTTTGCACCCTTTACAAAAGCCTCTGCCAACACATCCGAGTTGCTTTTTGCCCGTAAACTTGTTTCTACTACCAATACTTTTTTCGCCATATTCTTTTACCTCTTTCCTACAATTCTGTATATTTTGCTGCGCTACCTTTCGCTTTCTCCACCGGATACTTTGCCTCGTTTTTAGTCATTTTGGCATTGATAATTTCGTCCGCATCAAGTTTCTGGTAATTGTTTCGTTCGTCATAGTTGTTGCCTTTCCTTGTTCTATCTTATTTTGCTCAACACAAACTACTTATACTATTTTGCAAACTCCATTAATTCTTTCCTCCTTGTCCATTTAACAACAAGGGGGCATTTTCAAAAATATAACTTACCTAAGCGTCATAATTTCAAGTTTCAAATATAAATTTTACAATACGCTCCGCTGCTTTTTCTGTTGCATCATAAATATCATCTTTTTTCCAAAATGGCTTATTTATCTCTTCATACTTAGAAACCAATGTTGAGGCAATCGGATAAGAACTATCCACATATCCTGTCTTGTCTTTAAGCTTTGTAGATACTTTTGTTCTAAACCATTCATTTCCTATAGCTCTATTAATCTTTTCTTCAAGCAAAATCTTATTCCCAAGCTTATTTACAATCCCCCTAAACTCCTCTTCGTTTTCAATCTCTGCATCAGCACGTATTTCTGAAATATTTTTGCCACTATTAGGCATAATATGCTCAATATCGTATTTAGCTCCAATTTCGAATACAATTTCATGTTCTTTCGCAAACAAAAATTCATTTAAATAAACGAGCATATTCTTATCATAATCCATTATTTCTGCCTTAATTGTTTCCTTATTCCATTTATCGTGTATATGTTTATCAAAATCTTTCTTGATTTCCGCTGCAGTAACACTTGAATCTATAAGCTTTACCTCTTCTCCAAACATAAAAGTTTTAAAGTTGCTGCTGGAATAACCAATATCAACCACTTCCATGATGGTAAATAGTCTTAAAATGCTCTCAACAACTGTCTTAATTGTCTTTTCCGTAATTTCATCTGCGTTAAAACGGTAAAAGTAACTTGCAAGAAACAGCTTAGCATTCTCATTAAATTTTAAAAGAACTTGAGCGATTGGATATGAAGATATTTTAAGCCAAATTTTTGTAAGATTTATCATTCCCTCACAAAGCTCAATAGGATGACTAATCAGCTCTTTATTAATCTCCGTAAAATACCTTCTTAAACCAGGTGTCGTTACATTTATAGATCCAGTATCACTCACAATCTCTTTTCTTTGAGCTCTGGCATAATACATCTGTTGCATAAGAATGGAATCAATATTTCCAATTCCTCTATCTCTTAATTCATCAACCCTTTCAAGGAATTCCTTCCAAAGTACTTTAAACTGATTAACCTTCCCCTGTTTTTCAGCCTCTGCATAAAGTTGCGCAGAAATAATATCTGCATCGTAAAGTGGTAAACCATCCGAATTTAGAGAATTGAACATAGTAATTGCCTGTTCTACTTGCCAACTTTTAATCTCGATGACTTCACAACTATCAGTAACAGCTTTAGCCATTTTATTTAGCTCTGATTCCGAAAGTGAATTTATCATTTCATAGAAGTATTTGAAATTGCGAAAGAAATTGGTATATCTATTATCTTTCTGCTTTCTCGGAATTTTTACAACATTTGATTCCGCTTCTACGAAATCAACTGCCTGCAATATAGTATTAAGTTCTGTCTTATAATGCTCATTAATAGAATAATTTTCAAGAATAGAGATTCCTTTACAAATATCCATATCCCTTTTTATATCAGGCTTATCTGGAATATCCTCTGTCTCAGCTTTGTAAAGAATTCCCATTATCCTTCGCCTTCGCTCCTTCAGACCTCTGCAAAGATTTTCTGAGTCTTCATCATTTTCAGTTTTACCAATAGCAACATTGATTCTAACCAGTAATGCCTTTAATAACAGAAGAAAAGTCGTTGTCCTCTGCTGTCCATCGATTAATCCAAACTTAGTGTCATTATCTTGGCAATTTATAATAATTGTTCCAAAGAAATAACGATCCTTACTATCACTAGCAATAAAATCCTCAATATCCTGCCAAAGCTTATCGCAATGTTCTGTCCCCCATGAATAAGGGCGCTGATATTCAGGAATTATAAAAACCGTATCGTCTTCCAACTTTAAATAATCGCCTATTTTTCTTAACTTAGGTTCAATGTTTTTTGACATTCCACCTTCTCCTCCTCTACTACAATTGTCCCAACACTTCATGAAATTCCCTAGATACATGATATCTTTTTCTTTAAATTTTTAGTATTCAATCTCTAAATGAATCCTCTCTTTGATATAGCCAACCAGCCTTCACCCTTTTCTACGCCATCATCTCCGAATTTTCTTTAATCATAGCTATTGTGTCCATCAGTCCTTTTGCAACGGTCATATCATTCTTAAACAGTGCAGTAATACTTCCTACAGACTTAAAGGGTTCCTCCTGCAACGCAGAATTATCCTCAATATTTCCATTCGCAACAATATAATCAATAATCAAGTTTACAAAACGGATCTGATTTACATTCAAATGCTCATCGGACAGGAATTTGCTAAAAGCTTCATTTACAGCCGTCCTGTCTACGCCAACAATTTTGCGAACCAAACGACCGATTGGTGTATCGCCATATTCCTTCTGATAATCTTCTTTTGTTCCAAGCTCACTCCACAGAATACGCTCTAACTCGTTCATATCCTGCTCGGTAAGTTTTTTGTTGTTTCGTAATTTATAAACGGATAGATTATCTTCGTGCTCCTTTAAGTAAAATTCGACCTTTTTACCATATTGCTCAAAATCGGATCCGGACGCAAGTGGCTCTCCTTCAACAGGTTCAGTAATTTCATCTTCAAAATTTACATAGTATACTTTTTGTTTTATTCTCTCAACATACTGCACAAGCTCTCGCATTGTCTCTCTAACCTGTTCCAGTCCAACTACCGTTGCATCATCCCAAAACTCCGGTGTCATTACCTTTTCTAAGATTTCCTTTTTGGCCTTAACCTGCGGAATATTGCCTTTTTTTAGATGTAAATACGTTGCCGTATCGATTACGGTCTGCACTGGTTTACGCACATTCTTACTCTGCAACAATCCCAAATCAATACTATAAACCAAATAATCAAATCGCTTCGCTAATTCATCCTCCTCTTTTGGCTTTACAAGTGGTGCAATGTGCTGTTTAATATCCGTTATTTCAGCAGTCTCTAGATTCTCCCACGTTATTTTTTCGCGATACGCTTCAACATATCGTTGATTTCGTTTCACGCGAAAACTCGCATCATTCATCTCAATAACCAGCTGACGTAACTCCTCAACCGTATTTTCTCGATACACCACATAATCCGGCACATCAACATAGTTTGATGCCTGTAGTTCGCGGCAAATCTGCGCTCTTGTGTTATAAATTTTCTCGGTCAAGCTTTCCTGAATTCCTGTTTCCGAGCCATTTTTATTCACCCTAAAAAACTCGAAGTTATTACAAAAATCAAATATCAAAAAGCGTTCTTTATCCATCCCCTCTCCCAGAAGATTTGGACATAATCTCGTACCACGTCCTATCATCTGCCAGAATTTTGCATAACTACGCACTTTTTTAAAGAAAACCAAATTTAATATTTCGGGAATATCAATACCGGTATCAAGCATATCGACAGACACTGCAATTTGTGGCATTTTTTCTTTTGTACTAAAATCATCAATCAACGTATCCACATATTTGATGCTATAATCAATCTGCTTGATAAAGTCCCCTTTGTATTCAGGGAAAATAGCATGAAACCTGTCAACGATAGCCTGCGCATGCCGACTATTTTTCGCAAAAATAATCGTTTTGCCAAGCTTATCTCCGCCTTCCACTTTAAGTCCTTTTTCCATTAATTCTTGCAGTGTTTTATCAATTGTCTCAGCATTAAATAACCAAGTATTAACAGCCGAACTTGAGATGTCTTCGTCAACCATTTCATCATCTTTAAATGTTTCCTCAAACTGCTCTTTGTCCTCTTCACTCAGCTCATTGTAGTGAATACCCTCGTCCATGATTTTGGATTTGTACTCTAGTGTTGAGTAGTTCACCAAATAATGTTCCTCAACTGCCTTTTCTAACTCATAGGCAAATGTTGGCACTCTTCGCTCCAAATCAAAAATACCGTAAGTATTCTTGTCGATTTCGTCTTTCGGTGTTGCCGTCATCCCGAGCAACAGCGCATCAAAATATTCAAACAGTTCTTGGTATTTTTTATAAATTGAGCGGTGTGCCTCATCGCAAATAATCAAGTCAAAATGTCCCGGTCCAAAAAGTCTTTCTCCGAACTTATTTTTCTTCTCATCAATCGCATTCATCATGGTTGGATACGTTGAAAATATCATTCGACTATTCTCTGGATCATCCTTGTTATCCAACAAATTGCAACATGATAAGTCAGGTAAAAGATTCGTGTAATTGTTCTTCGCCTGTTTTACAAGTGCCGTTCTATCTGCTAAAAATAAAATATTTTTCACATAGTTATGTCGTCGCAGCACGTCTACAATACTAATACTAACGCGTGTTTTACCCGAACCGGTAGCTTGTACAATCAACATTTTTCGGTGCTTTTTCATAATCGCATCGCACACAGCCGTAACCGCCTCTTTCTGATAAGGGCGGTTGGTAATCGCATCTTTTATTTCAATGTTATCTAGTGGAACTCTTTGCTTGCGTCTGTCGACTTCCAATTGCAACTCGTCTTGCGTAAAAAAGCCAAAAACTTCACGTTTTGGATATCCCACAACATCATTTTCATAGTAAAATTCGAACCCATTCGTTGTATAAATTAAAGGTCTTTGATTATACTTATTCTGCAAACAATCAGCATAAAGCTTTGCCTGTTGGCTACCAACTATTGGGTCCACAGATGCACGTTTTGCTTCCACCACCGCCAGTGGTAAGCTATCTTTTCCCCATAAAACATAGTCCACAAAACCCGTTCCAGAAGGATTCGGCATTCCGGTCACCGGTTCTTCAACTGTACAGTTAGAATCAATGCTCCAACCCGCTTCTTTCAACGCAACATCTATATATTTCTTTCTGGTCTCTGCCTCGCTAATTTCATCTACGTGATATTCACGTTTCTCAACATTCGCTTTACGTTCTTCGGCCATCTTTTTACGAAGTTCTTCATTCTCCCTCAGAACGTCTTCCAACTTTTTATCTTTTCCACTTAATTTTTCGTATAGCTCTCGAAGCTCGTTCGCCTTTACACGCGTCTCATCTCCGGATGGTAATAAGCTTTCATCGAATTCCTTTTCTTTATATTCTCTTGAGTAGGAATAATCAATCCAATCACAGAATTCATAAAGGTCTCTTAAAGCAATGATTGCATCATCGCGTTTGATATTACTATTTGTATGAACTGCAACATTTCCCAAATGAATAGTAAATTTGAGCATAGGAAAAATTCTTGGTTCAATAATACTGCGAAATGTACGTTCATGAATCAAGCTTGAAACATTATCCTGATACGGTAATCGTAAGTCTGCATCATATGAATACACAAAACGCACCGCCAATTCCAGTGCTCTTCTTGCAAGAATTGCACATGTTGCCGGTGATATAGATAAACTTTTCTCCGCTTCGATTGCTTGTTTTGCGAAAGATTTATACTCCTGTTTTTCCACTAAGTAGTCAAAATTTGTTTCCATCGTTGTCATCCCCCCATAGTAATTTGAAGACCTTTTTATGTTTATTCCATTATATCATTATCATCTTAATAAAGCATGATTTGTTAGCTTGTTTTTTGCAACTTTTGATTTGTCGACTTGTTGGACAAATTCTGCAAATTGATTTTGTATCTCCATAGGTGGTATAGGCACAACTAAATTAAGAATATCTTTATTAGAAATATTGGCCTGTCGTACCCCCCTACTTATACCAGTTAATCTTTTCTTAATCTGTTCAAATTTTAATAGCTCTGATAAATAGAATTTATCAATACCATCTTTAATCTCAAGCTTAGCATTACGTTGATTAAGGTAATATTTTTCGTATTCGTTACCTAGGATACATACATTACCGTAATCGTCCTTGCCAACAGTACCTGTTAAAGACATAACTAAATCACCAGGATACATGACATATCTTTCCAAAGCATCATCTTCTTTCCAAAATACCAAGTTAACCGGTCTGAAATAACCTGCATTTATATTCCCTATGCGGAGAACTGGAACACCATATTCTTCATCAAACTGGTCACTTTTAAAAGCATATCCTCCGACGACATCAAGCTTTTCTGATAATGGACATTCATCCCATCCTTTAGAATTAATATTAGGATCTCCAAAGAGCTCGACAAATCGGGCTTTGATAAGCTCATCAAGTCTTTCTAATTCTTCTTCCCTTTTTGCAATTATTGAACTGAGACTATCGAGGATAGCTACAACGCAATCTTGCTTATCCAAAGACGGCAAATCAAATGTCATCTTTTTAAGTTGATTCATCTTTATGCTTTTAAAGGTACTACCAGAGCTATTCTTGCTCAGGTATTCAATAGTATCTCTGTTCTTAAAAACATAATAAAAATATTTCTGCCTTACCAAGCTAGTGTCTACTGTAAATGCAAATACTGACTCATTTATATCCCATCCTTTTGGCTCGTCTTCAATGATGTACATATCACCAAGTCTGCCTATAGAGCAAAAAAGGATATCTCCTTTTTTGATTTGAGATCTTCTATGTATTAGTTCTATTGCTCTGTCATCAATAACGTCAGTATTATCGTCAATAATAATTTCGTTATTATGAATATTCTTTATGGTTATGTACTTATTGTCTCCATTACCAAGCTTAAAGTTTGTTCTTGGATTCAAGCCTGTTCTGGCAAATAGTACAACCTCATCAAAAGTTCTTCTGACCATATATCATCCCTACAAATCTCAACATCTAGAGTACATTGGCTAGCAAAGCACTGCTTGCCATATTTTCACTTATAGTTATTCCAATATTCGTAAAAATATCTCCTACAATGTTTGACTTGTTATTTCTCATGATTTTTTCTCCTTTCTTATAACAAAACTGTAAAGTTATAAATAAAATAAAAAAGAAAAGTGATAATATAGCAAGCCAATTGCTTTTAATTGCTAACCCTTGCTTTGCAAGCCAATGTACTCTATAAAGTATTTTAAGATTTATCCTTTCTTCAAATCAACAAATCTCAATTAGTATTTTTCTCTAACTGAATTAATTAATGCTTTATTTTTTTGCTTGAAAATATCTAACTTTTTACCCAATTCGATTGGATCAGTTTGTAAAACAAAATCTTCCCAAGCTTCATCTAATTCTTTATATTCTTTTTCAAATTTCTTTAGATCATATTCATATGTATCATATATAGTAATAATCTCAACCCATTGTGCCAACACATTGTCTTTTAAAAGCTGAATTATTTTGCTACTGTCGTTTATCTTATTAATTTGAATCGTAGCATTTACCTGAATCATTGCTTTATTAAGCTTTACTAACTCTTCAAAAAAATTCTTTACAGTTGAGGAATGTAACTCGTCCTTTCTCTCAGCGCTTTTAAATTTTATATCAAGCCATTTTCCCAAAATAGCTAATGCCACTCCATTTCCAATGATTTCCACAACTACTTGAATCCAGTCTTTTGTCTCCATTGCTTCACCTCATAAAATATTTTCAGTCTGTTCTATATTATCCCTACAAATCTCAATTTATTTATCTCGTTAGCCCATCTTCTTGTCCTTCGGACAAGAAGCATCCTTCGCCTCCGGCTCAGTCAATCTCAATTTACCATCTATTAGATGAATATTGGTCCTTTGTAAAAACTAACGAACCATTTGTTCTGATGAAATTCAATACTTCATTTTCCAGCAAGTTATAATTTCTATTCTTTATATCCTCAAGCGTTTCCAACTCATATTTTTCCAAGTAACTATTGTATAAAGGATTGCAACAATTTTTCAGCACTAGTTTTTTGAATTCAATGTCATAGGATATTTCAACAATGAATCTTTTTTCATTTTCAAAAATATAAGCAATCCCAGAAAAATATCCATCCAAAACCTCTACATCATATAATTCGCAACGTTCCATATTTCTCACCACACCTTATTATCTTTACTAAATTTATGATATATATTTTCGATGTGAAGACCTCACATTACTCTGGTTTACCATCGCATACTGCATTGTTGTATCTATCTGCGAATGTCCCAATATTTTCTGTACTTGCTCTATCGGCATTCCCTTATCAATGGCCCGTGTCGCCATTGTTCGTCGAAATTTATGCGGATGTATCTTTTTAAGATTAATCCTTCGCCCTAACTCACGGATGCGAATTTCCACTCCGCTAATCTTCAAACGATTACTTGGGGCATCCAACGTCACAAATAATGCCGGATTATGATCATCCCTGCTTTCCAAATATACTTGAAGGTGCAATTTTGCTTTTGCATCAAAATAGACTCTGCGTTCTTTTCCACCTTTACCGAAAACCACACATTCACGTGCTTCAAAATCCACATCTGAAATATTCAGATTGACCAGTTCTCCCACACGGATTCCAGTTGAATATAGTAAATCAATCATTGCCAAATCTCGTTTACAAGTACAATGATCCCGTAACCTTTCGATATCCTCGTCGGAAATAACTTCCTTAATCTGCTGATTTGTCTTAATTTTATGTATCCGACGCATTGGACTTTTAAGAATATAGTTTTCTTCTTCAAGCCACGAAAAAAAACTTGAGATGTTACGTCGTATATTATCCACCGTAACCTTGCTACAGTCGTTACGTTTCTGGTATTCTGCCAAATATACCCTCATATCATCCGTCGTTATCTTTCGAATCGGTGAATCAACGGTCTGTAACATTGTTTCAACGGTTGCTCTATAATAGACTAGCGTTCTGTGCGAGCAGCCTTCAATTCGCTTTGCAGCGAGAAACATTCGCAAATACTCTTCATTTGAAACCTGCTTTTTCTTCATATCGCTCTCATTCAAATTTCTAAGTATTACTTCCTGAAGTTTTTTCATCTGCGAAACCGACAAATACTCGGCCATCTCATTTAAAATTGACACTATCTTTTCTTCCATGCTGATATATCCTTTCATCAATACCAACATCCTTCAACCAATAATTATGTTACTATTTATTTGCTGTCTGTAACACCATTGTCCTTCTTGAATTTTCTATGCAGCCTTTGAATAATCCATAATAAAAATCTTACTAGCAATGTTCTGAATCTTGTCTAGGATGGTTTCTATCTTCTGCATTACCGAAAGAGAATAGACAACCTCTCCGCACTGCTCACATTTCATACAAGGAACATTTTCAATAATCACATAGCAATCTTTTGTCTGTGCAAAATAAGTTGATTTACTTTCAACTAATGCTTCCGATTTACATAATAAACATCCCATTATTATTGCTCCTTTCTTACTTTGAAATCTGCACTCCACTTATTAGCATCTGGATAATATGCTGTGATAATTCTGCTTGCCGTCCCCTCATCACTCATGCAGACATGAATGGTTTTTCCATTTGCTACCGTACCGCAAATCAAGCAACTTGGAAACGGATAATCATCCGGATATTGCTCAATTATTTCGCCAGTTTCAACAGCTGAGCGTATGTCCTCTACACTAATACCACGTTGGCGAAACCGCTCGGCTGCATGTCCCGTAACAAAAACCATGTCCCTATTTATATAATCTCTCAGACATTCAATTTTTATCAATTTTCTCCCTCGCTCTCCTTTATTCAATTAGCGTAACCGCAACTATTCTGTTATTTCTATTCTGAACTATCCGTAAATACCAGACAGCTCACCCCTTCCTTCTTCATAATTTATCCAAAATACTCTTGCATCAGACTATCAAACAATAATTGTGTTTCATCCAACGCCTTTTTCACTGCAACTTTTGATTTGTCGACTTGTTGAACAAAAGACTCAAACTCTTTTTGAAGTTCCATCGGTGGTAATATCACTGGTATTTTTTTCAACTCGGTCTTTGTAATTGTCTTAGTTACTGCTCCGTTTATACACCCTGAAATTAAAAATTCACCATAATCGGTATGTAAATACTGATACAAATATGACATAAGAATATTTCCCTTAATTCGCACCATAATCTGATTTAGGCCCAAAGATACTGGTCTATTTAAATATGGCATTACATAGTTCTGACCAGCACTGCCAATTTTACAAATAATCAATTCTCCACCAAATATCTGAGACTTTTTAAAGAAATCATATGCTTCTTTTGATACATATTTAACATCGTCAGTAAAGTCATTCTTGGTAAAGTTAGTAAATCGAACCATCATGGCATAATCTTCTTCATCTTTCATATCAAGATGATCAACAACTACTTTATTTGCTCCGTTTGAACCAATGTCTCCCATGTATTGCACAATATCAATAAATGGTACAATGTCATACTTATTGGGATTCTCTCTTGCATCCCCAAACAGCTCGACAAATCGGGCTTTGATGAGGTCATCCAATTCATCCACTTCATTCTGACGTTTTTGAATAATCCCATTTAGCTTATCAAGAACAGTTACTATCTTCTCCTGTTCTTTTATATTTCGAATATCTATACTGACCTTCTTTAAATATCCTGCTGAAATATTTGGCTGTGCTCCACCAACGCCGTCACTAATAAACTTCTGCTTTTTACTTCTAAGAAAATAATATAAATACTCAGGCAATACTTCTTCACATGGCTTAAAAGCTGCACATGCTTGATTTGTACAAGCATCAAATTTCAGTATAGATGTTGCTCCAATGGTCGCCCCATACATAGCAATAAGCACAGTCCCAGATGGATACATTTTAGCTGAAGAATTATTTAATCCTTCTTCTGAAATGCAATCTTCAACTGAATATAAGTACTCATCTTTTAAGTCTCCTGTTTTTACCCACGGAATATTTCCATCATAATACTCTGGATGTGTCTTGGAAGGTGTACCGCCTGATCCAATCTCAAATATTTCGCCTAGTGTCCTCATCTATCATCCCTACAAATCTCAATTTATTTGATTTTCTAAGCCCGCCGTCTTCTCGACCCTTGGGTCAAAAAGTATGCTTCACTTTCAGCTCAGCTAACCATAATTATTTATTTAAGCAACAAAACTAATCTTATTTCTTGCATAATAAATCTAGTATCGCATTTCTAATTTTCAAAATATCATCACTATCACGAATATCATCCAAATCAGCTATTCGGATTAATGATTCATTTTTATATGAATACAAATAAACACCATACGTATCAATTAGTAAAACATAATCCGCTACTATTAGTGATTTATCAACATCCCTCTTCGAGTCGAGTTTAAGTTCTTTTACATCACAATATTTTTTCAATTGTCCAAACAAATTTTGCTCTGCGTCCTTAGAAAGCTTAACCTCAACCAAAAGATATTTCCCGCCAAATATAATTACATTATCCACAAATGCCGGTCTTGATTTATCCTTCTTGCATGCACACTCTCTATAAATTGTCTTTCGATCAGCTAACCCCCGTAAAAAATAGTCTACATAAAACGCCCTAAACTGACTTTCATACATAAAGCTTCTACGATATTTCACCGACGCCTGCATCCAATTCTTATCATTCATTCTTGCAAATGGAATAGGCATTGCAACGCTTTTATCCATATAATCTGGAATTTCATTCTTCGTTTTTATTAAAGATTTTAGCTGTTCATATTGTTTCCCGTATACAGGTGTAAATGTCCCACCACATGAAAGCTTAATAAACGAATTAAATTCCGACAAATCAATTGGTGTTTTTAACACATGTCCTTCTTTAATATCAGCATAAATTCTCGATTTCCAATGAGGCGAATAACCCAATTCTTCCGGTTCCCCATAGTAGGGTTTTCCACCAACTCTTGCAACCATAAAAATCTTTCCCCCAAACTTCCTATATATTTCTTCTCCTACTTCTAAGGCCTCCGTTAAAATTTTGTATTCCTCATTGCTAAAAACAGTCCTGTCCATTTTCAGTTGCTTTTTTAAATGTCTTATAGTTGTTATAGAACTCCTCGCATGCATCAAAAAGGCTATATCGTCAGGCTTTATCCATTTCGGCATAGTCCAACTATATAAATCAGCATTCTCCAATAGATTTTCAATATCCAGCCCTCCATTTTCTCGTTCTATCGCCAAAAGTTCCTCCAATGACTTTGGAAAAGAAAAATTAACAATAACTGCTTGAACTTCTAACATCATAGCCCCCTTATAGAAATGACGTTCAACTACACTCCCAACATTTTCTTTAATTCAGCCATCTCTGCCTGAATCTCATTTTCAATCGCTTCTATCTTACCAATGATTACTTCCGTTGGTTCATACTCAACCTTTTCATATACAACTTCCTTGTATTTGTTTATGGATAGGTCATAGTCATTCGATACGATTTCTTCTAACGGAACCAAAAAACTTTGCTCCGTTCTTGCTCGCTCTTTTTCATCATCCAGATGATTGAAACGTTCTATAATATCCGGAATATCATTATCCGATATTGCCTGCCGTTTATCATCCAAACTGAAGCCATCCGCCTTCATATCATAAAACCATACATTGTCTGTTCCGCCGCTTCCGGTCTTTGTAAACACTAGTACTGCGGTTGACACGCCTGCATATGGTTTAAATACTCCACTTGGCATTGAAATTACAGCATCTAACTTGTTATTTTCAAGTATTTCCTGGCGAATTTGTTTATGTGCCTTACTTGAGCCAAAAAGTACGCCATCCGGTACGATTACAGCTGCACGTCCGCCTTTCTTCAGCACACGCAAAAATAAAGCCAAGAATAAAAGCTCTGTTTTCTTTGTTTTGGTTACTTTCAGTAAATCTGCCGATACTGCCTCATAGTCCAGACTGCCTTTAAATGGTGGATTTGCCAGCACCAACGTATATTTTTCTTCGTCAGTATTCTGTTCCGACAAACTATCTCTATACGATATGTTCGGATTTTCTACGCCGTGAAGCAACATATTCATGGCTCCGATACGAAGCATCGTCCGGTCCATATCATTACCATAAAACATGTCGTTGTTGAAATGTTCTCGTTTCGTTGCATCCAAAAACAAATCCGCATGATTCTTTCGCAGATAATTCTGTGCTTCAATAAGAAATCCTGCCGTTCCCATAGCCGGATCAATAATGATGTCATCCGGTTGTGGTTTTACCAAATTCACCATCATATTAATAATATGCCTTGGTGTACGGAACTGACCGTTCGTTCCTGCAGTAGCAACTTTTGAAAGAAGATGCTCGTATAAGTCACCTTTTGAGTCCTCTTCTCCCAATTCTAATTGGTCAATTCCATCCACAATCTTTGTCAGCATCGCTGGTGTCGGCACCTTAAAGATTGCATCCCCCATATAGCGTGAATATGCGGAATCTCCATCTGGATGCAAATTCTTAATAAACGGAAACACTCCATTCAAAACCACATCATACATTTCTTCCGCAGAGCCCAAATTTTTGAATCGACTCCAACGATACTTCTGGCACTCACCCGGAAACATGGATTCAAACGGTATGCCCAAAAAGTTTGCATCATTCTCCAATTCCGTTTCCCTATCGTCCAACTGTTTTATAAACAACAAATATGTAAACTGCTCTATTACTTCCAATGGATTTGTAATTCCACCAGTCCAGAATGTTTCCCATATTCTGTCCACCTTGTTCTTCAATTCACCTGTTATCATTTGTTCTATTCCCTTCTTAAATCTACCTACTGGTATACCATCATTTAAGCGAATTCGCACTACTTAAAAAACGGTAACAACAACATTTTCAACGGTGCAAATGCTATTTTTATCACCAAAATCGGTACGAGCAGTAAAAATTTGCAAACCATAGCAAACAGCATACATAATAACGTAATCATAAGTATTCGCTCCTCTCCAATAGACATTCTTGATTTTCGTATATCTATAGAATACTCCATGATGTGTCCATTTTAACGTACAACCTCAAAACCGCTTCTCAGCAATAACTCTTTTCTGTTTCTGTTGCAATACATAGTTTGATACAACTCTAAAAAAAGCTTTCTCATCATCGGTTTCAATTTCTCTTGCTATATCATCCGCTTCATTAAAATTGATATTTTTGAACGAAGCATAAAACTCATGCAACAATTCTACTTTAGACATAATATTCACCCTTTCCAATGGTGTAATCTGCAATTCCTATATACGATTAGTATACCATTTTTCTAACGAAATAGCATTATAAACTATTAAACCGTTTAATAGTTTTGTCCTTTCATCCTTCCATCGTATTTACATTCCACCTACAATGGAATCACAAATCCTGACGGCTCCCCATCAAGAAGCCCTGATTCTGCGGCCCATTTCTGATTTGTAAATAAATATTCATCCGCTTCCGGCTCTCCCAGTTTACCAAGATACTTGTTCTTATATTTCGTGTACGTCGCTGCTGGTGTCTTCACTGTTACATACTCAAATGGCGGAAACGCTCCCATTATAACATCCTCCTGCGTATTTCACCAGATCAGCAGCTGTTTTCACATCTGAAATCTTAATATCACCTGTCTTCATCAGTGATTCAAAAACTTCATTCGTCTCTTCCGCAAGGATAAATATTTCCTTCTTCGTATCGTTACGATAAACACAGCTTGCTCTTATCTTAAATTCCTCACCACAAGCTGAACAAGTAGGAAAGAACAAAACCCTATTCAATACCTGCTTCTTCAATTTATTATTACCTGGAATTGTTATCTGTGGGTAAATCCCATAATCAAACTCATGACCGCAAGCCGTTTAATTCACTACTAATACTATAACATATTTTCTTGCCAATTATCACATTTTACTTTATTCTATTTTCAAAGAAACGTTTTTTTACCGTACAGTATTAGGACTCAAGCGGGCTGCTCGTTTCTTTTTAATAATAACGAACCCTCAAATAAGAAAATCCAAATTTTTTACCGCCTACATCTCCAATCCCGCTTTCCGGCGGTCACGCAAAAATACAAAACGTCCCTTCCCGAACCGCCCAGCACTCGAATTCAAGCCGCAGGCGGTCGCACCAATCACAACAGCTGCATCCCCGCGACCGCCTACCGGCGATATAGTCCTCATGAGCGGTCGGCCACAAGGGACCACCTTCCAAAAGCAAACCGCCTGTTTGAACCAAATCAACTCTAGGCGGTCTAAAAAATGAAATCTCTAAAATCACGCAACCGCCTGGACATGCAATTGCAAATCCAGGCGGTCCAAAAACCTCTATTCTCTTCTAAAACAGCCCTACCACATACACTCTAGTATTAATTCCCGGTTGCGAAGCTGCTTTGCCCACTTTTCGCCTTGTCCCTTCAGGCCAAAAGCGATACCTGCCAACCCTCCAGCCACTGCACCTACGGTATCTGTGTCCTCCCCAAGGTTAACCGCCCGAAGTACAGCATCTGCAAAGGGATCCTCTGCATCCACAGCCTGGCAAACTGCCCATAGCGCCGCCTCTAGCGTATCCAACACAAATCCGCTGGATTTGATTTTCTCCTCCGGAAGTTCCGCAAGGTGGCTCAATCGCTCAAATGGATGCGCATAACAAAGAGTCGGCAAAATATCTCCAATCAATTCTCCATCCAATAGCCGCCTTGCCACCTCTACATAAATAACACATGCTTCCATGGAAATAGGATGCCCGTGAGTAATGGCCGATACCGCACGAATCTCTTCATCAATTGCTCCGGTGAATGCCAAGGGCAAAATCCGCATCAGGGAACCATTTCCATTTTCCATCGGTCCTACGCAAGGCTGCCCTGTTGTCAGTGCCTTCCATGTCGTATTTCCAACATCAAACACATCCCCATTGGCAGTAAAAGCGCCCTCTTTAAGCCATGCCTCAAAATTCTCCCGAATCGTATCAATCACGATTCTTCCACCCTGGCTCTTAATCGCCATCATGGTTGCCAACGCCATGGCCGTATCATCCGACCAGGTACCAAGAGGTTGATGGTGAGCTCCAAATCCCACCATGTCCGTGCAGGTAAAACTTCCCCGCGCCCTAAATTCATAAGGCACTCCCAGAGCATCGCCAATTGCCAGCCCCAAAATTGCATCTCTTAACTTTTCACTCATAACTTATATCTCCTCCTCATTGATTGTTTTGTCACAAATCCAATGTCATCTGCTCATCAATCCAGGACACCTGCTCAACGTCATAAATCTGATCGTCTTCTCGATAATTACCAATCAAAAATGGCGATTCTGGATCATGCAGTCTGCTTTGGGTCATCACTGTAGCAGGTTCTGCATTTGCATAGCAATATCTACAAAGGTGTTTGCACGTATTATAGGCCCCAATATCACAGGACAAATAGCAGGCGCACTCTGCCCTTGCCCCTTTCTTTTTCGGCGCATCCAGACGCTTCCCAATGGCTTTTTCGTAATCGCTGATACGCATACATCCACCACAATCCGCCCCAAAAACCGCCAGTTCATCTCCCTCTGCACACGGTTTAACCGTCATGCCGTGACGCGTGGCACTCTCTATAAATGCTTTCCCTAACCGGAGCCGCCTTTCTTCCTGCACCTCCTGCGCCTCTGGAAAATTACGCCTCACCTTCGGATATAAATCAAGGAAACTAATAACCACCCTCTGCGTGTATCCCTCCAATGCACGCGCAATCTGTTCAAAAGCGTGCATATGATACGCTTCCGTATACCGTTCCGATACAAAAACCGGATCATAACGCCAGCCAATGGCATTTACGCCAACCATCTTTGATAATTTCTGAAAATCTGATAATATACTATGTTTATCCGGCACATTAGGCTCTATATCTCTTCCATAGGAAGTAATGGTTACATACCAAAACTGTCCATACTCCTTAAGTAACTCCATGTATGGGAACATAGGAGCCGGATTTTTTGTGCAAAAACCAATCACATCCACAACCGACGAATCTAGCCGATATCTGCTGACCCGGATTGGATTATAAGGATTTCGAACACAAACAAATCCTTCTTTTAAGCGATTTGCAAACCACTGCGCATAAAAAGCCGGAATATCCGTTCGCTGGCCGGTATTAATAATCATGCCAATTCCTCCATCCATTCTTTCCCTTTTTATGATAAAGCATTCCTTCGCCAGATGCAACCACCTGTCCACAGTCTGGAAAGAAACAACAAAACCCTCCGGCAGATAATTCGTCCGCCAGAGGGTTCCTATAACATAGTCTTCATTAATATGAAAAACGATTCCGTGCTTCGTACGATTCAGCATGCGTTCCGCAGCTATCCTCAATCACTTTCTCAAGGTCTTTCATTTCATCAACCGACATTCTTGTAATTGTCAATAAAACCGCCCGTTCATCAAGCACTTCGTTTTGTTCTGACTGTAAATACATTACATCAACCTCCCATTCTCCTACCATCTTTGTGCCCGTCAATTGACCTCTTGGAGGTTTATTATCTCACAACAATGCGATGAAACTGTGTATTTATCTAAAATATTCCGTGTTAATCCCTGCTAAACTCAACTAACTCCAGTCCTTCGTTTCGATCAAGTGTCATCTTGATACTCCACTCATGCGCAAACAGCAGCAAAGGATTTCCTTTCAAATCCTTAATCTTCTTCATATCCGAAGTACCAATCAGCTTATCCATATCTATGGACTTATCCTTAATCCAACGAATATGCTCATACGGCAAGTTCTCCATACGGATTTCAACACCGTATTCACTCTCCAAACGATATTTCAACACATCAAACTGAAGTACACCAACTACGCCAACAATGATTTCCTCTAAACCGGTATTAAACTCCTGGAAAATCTGAATCGCACCTTCCTGCGCTATCTGATTGATTCCCTTTACAAACTGTTTTCGTTTCATGGTATCAACCTGACGCACACGCGCAAAATGCTCCGGCGCAAAGGTTGGAATCCCTTCAAATGCAAACTTGTCTGATGCAGTTGTCAGCGTATCACCAATGGAGAAAATGCCGGGATCAAATATACCAATAATATCACCGGCGCAAGCCTCATCCACCATCTTTCGCTCCGATGCCATCATCTGCTGTGGCTGGGAAAGTTTCACTTTCTTACCACCCTGCACATGAAATACATCCATTCCAGCTTCAAACTTACCGGAGACAATACGCATAAACGCAATTCGATCCCGGTGCGCTTTATTCATATTCGCCTGAATCTTAAATACAAATGCTGAAAAATAGTCCTCAAACGGTGTAACTTCCCCTTTGTCAGAAGTTCTCGCCAGCGGTGCATAGGTCATTTTTAAAAAGTGCTGCAAAAATGTCTCTACACCAAAGTTTGTAAGTGCAGAACCAAAGAACACCGGTGACAGTTCCCCTTTCGTTACCAGCTCTTGGTCAAATTCCGCACCGGCTCCATCAAGAAGTTCAATCTCTTCCAACAGATTCGCATAATTCTGCTGTCCAATACGCTCCATGGCCGCTTCATCGTCTATGGAAAATTCTTCTTCGTTTCCTTCCTTCGTACCCTTCTGGGTATCTGAGAAAGTCATAATCTTACGTGTATTACGATCATACACACCCTGAAAATTCTTACCGGAACCAATTGGCCAGTTAATCGGGCAGGTTGCAATACCGAGCTCGTTCTCAATCTCATCAAGCAACGCAAACGTATCATTGGCATCACGGTCCATCTTATTAATAAAGGTAAAAATCGGAATATGACGCATTACACACACTTTAAAAAGCTTACGCGTCTGCGCCTCAACACCTTTCGAACCATCAATTACCATTACCGCAGAATCCGCCGCCATCAGGGTACGATAGGTATCCTCCGAGAAATCCTGGTGTCCGGGCGTATCCAAAATATTGATACAATATCCATCATAATTAAACTGCAAAACAGAGGATGTAACAGAAATTCCTCTTTCCTTCTCAATCGCCATCCAGTCAGAAACAGCATGTTTCGCGGTGGCCTTTCCTTTCACAGAGCCAGCCTGATTAATGGCTCCACCATATAGCAAAAACTTCTCCGTCAGTGTCGTCTTACCCGCATCCGGGTGAGAAATAATCGCAAAAGTTCTGCGTTTCTCTATTTCTTTCTTCCAATCTGCCACAATGCTTCCTCCATCCATCTAATAACATCAAACAATTAATTATATAAAAGGACAGAGCCATTGTCAAGATGTCTACTCCACTCGTAAGGGTGTCACCACAATGCTTTGTGGATTACATTTATATTTTCTACAAACCACTTCATTGATCTTTGCCAGATCCTTTTCAGAGACCACAGATAAATCCACCACAACATCCACGCTATCTCCGCCGATAGACACAACCACATTTTTAAATCCCTTCGCCTCTAAAAGATTCTCAATCGCAACCTCTGCATCCTGCGCCGTTGCCAAGTCCATTAATTTTTTCATAACCTCTTTTTTCTCTTGTGGCAAAATTCCCTGTTTTTCTGACAACTTCGTCAATTCTTCTTTCGCCTTCGCATGAGCTTGTTCTCGCTTTAGTCTGGCCGAAGCCGCATAATTATTTGCCGCCTTACCGGATGTCATAATCGCCTCTCCGGCATCTTCAAGATCATCCATTTCGTCCGCCCGTTCCACGCGCCCTTCTTTTTCTTTTACCATACCCTTCCCCATGGCTTCTTTTAAAAAATTGTGATCCTTGTGCCAAAAACTAACACATCCTCCGGCCGCAATTAAAATCACCAACGCTGTAATCATACACTGATTTTTCAACCGTCTCCGTTTCATGAACGAACTCCTCACTTTCTTTTTTTGACTATACTAATCTTATGACTTTCGATTTGAAATAATGCTTGCACCGCTTCAGAAATTCGCTGCTTTACCACCGGATTCCCGGCACCTTCACAAACAATCACCACCCCTTGCACACGCGGAGTCTTGCTGGATATGACAAAAGGTTTTCGTCCCTGCCCCTCCTCCTGATATACGGTACTTTCTTCACTTTCTTTTTCTGCTAACCGGGAATCTTTCCCCATTACGGACTCACCGGTGTCCTCTACCGTCACCATTACCTGAACCTCTCCTGCACCCTCCATCTCCGACAAAAGTGCCTGTAGCTTCTCCTCCATCCGTTCCTCAAACCCCGATAACCGTGTTTCTTCATCCTCTGCGTCCACCTCCGTCTCCTTCTGTTTGTCGCTTGTTGGCATTCCCAGAACAAGCAACAATACGCCAATCAAAAACACGAACAGCAGCGATTCTTTTTTCATAGAAAAAACTTTCTTTTTCAGCGCTTCTAATTGCATAAATTCCTCCCATTATTCTTTTACAACCAGCGCAAACTCCGGACAAAACATTTTTTGCAACCGCCGTTTACAAGCTTTTGCCTGCGGATGTGCCTGGGTTGGTGACGCCGAAATTGCCTTTCCCGGCGCAGCCAAAAAAAGAATTATCCTTTTTATCTTTTCTCCCTCGTAATCCACTTCATACTGTCTGATTTCATATGGTTCCCCCTCTACACACTTGCGAAAGCCCTCCACCAATAAATCCGCCGCTTCTTGCTTAGACTCACTCCCATACTGCCTCATCACCTGCTCAAAACTTTTTTGCTCCAAAAATGCCCGTTTCACATCCTGCACCCGCAGTATCGACGGTAGCGCTTCCGCTCCCATCAGCCGTGCCAATGGATTAAAAATCACCAGCAAAAACAAAATTCCTACCACAAATTGGATATACCGATTCAAATTACTTTCGCCCAGAATCAAGCGAACCATACACACCAAAAGCGATAGATAAAAACACTCCCGCACCAGATTTTTCAATACTTCCATACTCACTCCTCACGTTAGCATCGTCAAAATACTAAGGCTGACAAACACAAAAGTCACCGCATACACAAGCACCTTAAACAACAGCAAAATACTCTCATACGCACCGGTAAGCATGGTCACCATACTATCCGTTGCAAAAGGCCGCAAGCAGGCTTCTAGAATACGAAATGCTGCCAGATACCCCAGAATACTTAAAAGTGGGGGCAAAAAAATCAACCCCACACACAACAGCCCCACTGCACCGATGCTATTTTTTAGCGCATGGGCCACCCCGGTTATCATCCCAAAGCAAGCAGAGCTTACCGGTCCGATACCGGGTAACAGCATGGCCGCTTTTTTCACACCGTTCTGAATTACCGCTTCGCTCCCCAGCGCCACCAATGCCTGCACCACATTGAAACCACAAACCAACGACAGCATGCCTTTCATCAGGCACGTAGTTCCATCGAACAACAAACGCCCCAATCGTTTCAACAAATGCTGCCCGGTGCAGGCATTGCTGAAGTGAAAAGCCAGCAGTAACTTGGCACAGGGCAGACAAACGCTTTTTAACAGCATCTCAAAAACAGTTATTTCCCCCATCAGTGCCGCGTAAATCATGGACGCCGCCCCCATGCCGTCTGCAAACAAAATACTCATCCCATACACCGGCGTAAGCACTGTCAAAAACCGGCATACCGCCTCTAAACAGCCTCCCACCAATGTATAACAGTGCAAAAACAACCGCATGCAAATTCCGGCTCCACAGATGAAAAACATGGTGCCACCGTATTGCCCGAATCCATTTTCTCCAAATGCTAGAATCAACTGACTTATAGCACCAAATAGCAAACACAACACTGCTAACGTGACGAAGGATTTCCGATCCACCAAAAAGCCCTTTGCAAAAAGCTCGCTAATTTGTTCAAATACAAACCCGGGGCTGTGAATCCCCTGAAGCAGCGTCGACACGTCGGTATAGATTCCCTCTTTTGCCAGCACCCCATTCATTGCCCGATAGTCCATGGTCACCTCATCATTTCTTCCATAATCTCAACCAACTCCGTTAATAGCGGATACCCCGCCGACAAAATGCAGAATCGACCAAATACTTTTACCTGCTTGGCGCACACCGGATTCTCTGCTTGCATGCAGATGTCCGCCGTTCCCTCCGTTAATAACGTAATGCCTGCCATTTTTATTAGAATCTCCACATACAAACTCTCCACATGGGCGCGATTCCCTAATTGTATCAGGTAGTTAAAAAACAGCCGCGTTCTGCTAAGCAACACCATACTAATCATGGTACATACCATAAGGCCGATGAGTTTACCGTACACTTTTTGCTCGTTTAGCATAAGCATGGCCACCAGCGAACCGGTCAGCGCCAATGCGCATAAGGATATGCTACTCATTCTCTCCTCCTAAAATGTCAACAATCTGGAAAATTCCGTCAAAAGCTTTCGTATATACGGTACCACCCATCCAATCACAATTATTAGCCCCAATAGTTGCGTTAAAAACGCCAGTTCATCCCGCCCGCTATGTTTCAGCACCTGGGCCAGCAGCGAAATCACAATCCCTACTGCCGCAATTTTTAGCAAAATGTTTCCGTCCATGGCTCCTCCTTACCAAAGAACCAGCATCGTCATAGTTCCAATTAACCCGGCGCATGCCGCTTTTACTCTAACTTTCGCCCCGTAACACCTTCCGTACTGCCCAATTTCTTCTTCCAACACCGCCACGCACTCCCGGAGATAATGATCGATGGTTTCCCCATCTGCCTTCGTCACCACCTTCCCCAATCGAGTCAGTAGCAAAGTCAGGCTTTCTGACAGTCCCAAAATCCGCTGAAGTTGCCCCACATAATTGGTCCACGCCTCCTGTGGCTGTCCCTTCCCGTTTTTCATATACGTCAGAAATTCACCTGTCGCCCCCTTCACTCTCGATTCCGGCGCTAAAAGAAAAAGGCTTCCCTCCATCACCTGCCACAAGAGCATTCTTCCGGTACGCATATTACGTAATAATTCCACCAAAATTGTCTGCAAATTCCGATATTCCGCATATCGTTGCCTCATGTCCTGACGCATTTTCAGACACCACATCCCCGTTGCCAAGGCAATCAGTACGCACCCGCTACCTTTCCCATACATCATAATGAAATCCCCCTGCGTCCTGATATAAAAGCACCACCGCAAAATTTTCCGGAATGCCTTTTTTAAGCGCTTCCTGCACCGAATTTCCGTGCATGGTGCACAAAATCTTACAGCCACTTTGCATGGCATATTCCATAGCTGCAAATTCCTGCGCACTTCCTATTTCATCCACTGCCACATACTGCGGCCCCATACTGCGGATGCACAGCTCCATCCCTTTGGCCTTATTACACCCACTCAACACACAGGTTCTACTGCCTACCGAAAGTTGTGTAACTCCCTGATAGACCGCCGCCACTTCACCACGTTCGTCAATCAGCCCGACGTAATGTCCCTGTTCTGACAACAACCGAACAAGATCCCGCAGCATGGTGGTTTTTCCTCCGCCGGGCGGTGACACCAAAGCGATTCCGCTTCCTTCTCCTTTTGACTCAAGGGTACACCAAAGGTTTTTCGCACATCCCTTCACTTCATGTGCAATGCGCAAAGTAGCATAACCAAGTCTTCGAAACTTTATTTTTCCATCTTCCATTCTTCCTTCCCCGCATACTCCCAGGCGATGTCCGCCTTGTAGCGTCAAAAATCCCTGCTCGAGTTGTTCCTCGTATGCAAAAAGGCAATAGTCGGTGGCTCTCTCTATCACCCGGTCAAATGCCTGCCTCGTAAGCGGGTATGGTTCTACCACGTACTCCTTTTCCGCTACCCTCAAATACACCGGTTGGCCAATTCCCATTCGTATCTCCTGCAAACCTTCCATCCCTTCGTCTAGCTGCAGGCAAGCCTCCCTTACCTTATCCGGCAAAATTGCCAGCACTTCCTCCATGCCACACCTCCTTGTCCACTTCTGTTTTCACTATATGCCGGTAGACATTTTCTTATGACAATACAAAAAGTGCACTCTCTTATCCGCCCTGGGGAGTCATTGCACCGGCTCTCCTATCGATTTATCACCCTCATCAATTTTGTGCAACATGCACAGTTTTCCAATTGAACTTTTGTTTATTTTATTCACACTTTCTGGCGATACTATGCTATTATAATACTCGTAAACCCCCCCCAATACATTATATAATTTTTGCTAACCCCATAGTAAAAATACCTTCTCCTAAAAGACAACCGATCGACAGGTTGTCTTTTTTATTTGTCTATTTTAATCTACCATCTCTGTAGATTCCGGTGCAAAATAATAATGGGCATAGCCTTCTCTTTTCGTGACGTCTATGCCCACTACCTCATTTGTTTCCCTCCCAAAATATTCGTTCTTTAAAACCGCCTCTTTGCTCTTGCTGCACAAAAAGAAGCAGGATGATTACTCACCCTGCTTCTGTGTTACTTAGTTATATTTACGTTTTCTTGCTGCTTCAGATTTCTTCTTGCGTCTTACGCTTGGCTTTTCATAATGCTCTCTCTTGCGGATTTCCTGCTGGATACCTGCCTTTGCGCAATTTCTCTTGAATCTGCGTAAAGCGCTATCTAAAGTCTCGTTCTCTTTTACGATTACATTTGACATAGTCTCACACCTAACCTCCCTCCAGTTGCGTAATTGTGCATTCAACTGTTTGGGTATTCTTTTTGCACCTAATCATTTTATACCCAAACAGCGGGGTTCGTCAAGTAGTTTTTTATTTTTTTCGCAGTTTTTTTACTGAATCTGCTCAGATAAAACATCTTTTGCTTTCTTCAGTGCATCTGCGATTCCAGCCGGGTTCTTACCTCCGGCCTGTGCCATATTTGGACGACCACCGCCGCCACCGCCTACAAGACCGGCAACGTTCTTAATTAACATACCTGCATGGGCTCCCTTCTTCATAGCACCATCCGTTGCCATGGCTACCAGGTTCACTTTTTCTTCGAATTCCGAAGCAAGTAAAATCACGCCCTCGCCTAACTTCTCTTTCAATGAGTCGCCAAGCTCACGCAGATTGTTCATATCTACATTCTTAACATCCGTTGCCAGGAAGGAAATACCCTTCACATCCACAACGTTATCTAATACATCACCAAGTGCCTCTTTCGCTGCTGCACTCTTCAGACTCTCATTCTCACTGCTTAAGTTCTTTACTTCCGCAAGCAGGCTACTTACACGATGTTCCACCTCTGCCGGAGATGTCTTAAGAAGCTCACAAGCCTTATTTAAGCGTGCTTCCGCCTCTTTATAATAAGCAAACAGTCCGTCTGCCGTAATTGCCTCTATACGGCGTACACCGGCTGCTACACCTGTCTCAGAAAGAATCTTAAACGCTACGATAGAGCCGGTATTCTTAACATGCGTACCACCACACAATTCCACGGAGAAATCCCCCATAGAAACCACGCGTACCTTATCACCATATTTCTCACTAAAAAGTGCCATAGCGCCGGTCTTCTTCGCTTCTTCCATGGTCATAACGTCCGTACGAACTTCTAAATCATTCTGAATCTGTTCATTTACAAGATCTTCTACCTTCTGAATCTCTTCTGCAGTCATTGCCGTAAAATGAGAAAAGTCAAAACGCAATCTGTCTGCATTAACATCAGAACCCTGCTGTTCTACATGTGTTCCAAGAACCGTACGAAGTGCTTTCTGTAACAAATGGGTTGCACTGTGGTTCTTACCGGAGCATAAACGATTCTTCTTATCTACGGTAAGGGTAACCTGATCATTCATGGAAAACATACCGCTGCTTATCACACCGATATGACCAATCTTACCACCGGATAATTTCTTGGTATCTTTTACTTCAAAGGTACCGTTTGCACTCTCAATCACACCGATATCCGCTGCCTGACCACCACTTGTGGCATAAAACGGAGTCTCCTCTACGATAATGGTTCCTTCACTACCTTCTGCTAAGGTATCCACTACTTCTGTAGTAGAAGTCATTGCAATTATCTTTGATTCTTTCGTTAACGTATCATAACCTACAAACGTTGAGGTCATAGCCGGATCAAGCTGTTCGTAAACCGTTGCGTCAGCACCCATGTAGTTGGTCTCTTTGCGGGCTGCTTTCGCCATCTTACGCTGCTTATCCATCTCAGTCTTAAAACCATCTTCATCTACGGAATATCCCTTCTCTTCGAGAATCTCAACAGTTAAATCATATGGGAATCCGTAGGTATCATATAACTTAAAGGTATTCTCACCGGAAAGAACGTTCTCGTTCTTCTTAGCCATCTCATCCATCATGTCATTCAAAATAGAAAGACCCTGATCAATGGTCTTAGAGAACTGTTTCTCTTCCTGTGCAAATACTTTCAGAATAAATTCTTTCTTCTCTTCTAATTCCGGATAGCCATCCTTACACTCGCGAATCACTACCTGGCAAAGCTCTGCAAGGAACTCCCCCTGCATACCCAATAATTTACCGTGACGAGCCGCACGACGAATCAAACGGCGAAGCACATAGCCACGTCCTTCATTACTCGGCATAACACCATCGGAAATCAGGAACGTAGAAGACCGGATATGATCACAAATCAAACGAATGGATACATCATCCTTCTCATCCTGACCATAATGCTTCTTTGCAGCATCGCAAATAGCGTCACGAATGGCTTTCATGGTGTCAATATCAAAAATGGTATCCACATCCTGAACAACCACTGCAAGACGCTCAAGTCCCATACCGGTATCGATGTTCTTCTGCTCTAACAGTTCGTAATGACCCTTACCATCTCCTTCGAACTGGGTAAATACGTTATTCCAAACTTCCATGTAACGGTCGCACTCGCAACCAACCTTACAGTCCGGCTTACCACAACCATATTTCTCGCCGCGATCATAATATATTTCGGAACACGGACCACATGGACCTGCACCATGCTCCCAGAAGTTATCACATTTGCCATCTTCATCACGGTAGAAGCGGGTAATCTTTTCTTCCGGTACGCCAATCTTCTTTGTCCAAATGTCAAATGCTTCCTCATCCTCAAAATAAATGGACGGATACAAACGCTCCGGGTCAAGACCAATCACTTCCGTCAGATATTCCCAGGACCAGGTCAATGCCTCTTCCTTAAAATAATCTCCAAATGAGAAGTTACCAAGCATCTCAAAGAATGTCAGATGTCTTGCGGTCTTTCCCACGTTCTCAATATCATTGGTTCGTACACACTTCTGGCATGTACAGACTCTCTTGCGAGGTGGAACCTCCTGTCCGGTAAAATACGGCTTTAGAGGTGCCATTCCTGCATTAATTAATAACAAACTCTTATCATTGTGTGGTACCAATGAGAAACTCTTCATTGCCAGATGATCCTTGGATTCAAAGAACTCTAAAAATGAACGTCGTAACTCATTTACTCCAAAATACTTACTCAAAATCTTTCCTCCAAACGGTAATAAAGTCTAATTCTTTCTCGTCTCCTCCGCCGGCTGTGACGCGTCCTTTCTCTTTCTTGCTATCATTCCAAGCCAAAAGCCCAGTGCAGACACCGCTGCAAAAACAATAAGCAACACTACCTGATTAAAAAATGCATTAAAAAAAGTGATCATTGCGTTACCTCCTTAAGAAAACTACATTTGTTTATTATAGCGTAAATCCATTAGGATTTCAACTCGACATCCTCCATGCGATGATTGGAATCCGCAGCTGCGGTTGCCAATGCATCACATCGTTCATTATACGCATGCCCTGCATGCCCTTTCACCCAGCAAAACGTTACCTGATGTTGTGCCGTAGCTTCCACCAGTCGTTTCCACAAATCTACATTCTTCACCGGCTTCTTGTCCGCTTTCTTCCAGTTATTCTTAACCCAGGAACCAATCCAGTTCTGATTAAAAGCGTCAATGACATACTTCGAATCCGATGTAAACACAACTTCGCAAGGACGATTCAACGCCTCAAACCCTACGATGGCGCCCATCAGCTCCATACGATTATTGGTCGTATTCACATAGCCACCGGAATACTCCCGAATATGTTCTCCCCCTTTCGGATCCACATAGCGAAGCACCGTACCATAACCTCCCGGTCCCGGATTTCCTCGCGCCGAGCCATCGGAATATATTTCTACTTTCAAACAAAATGTCCTCCTTTGGTCTATTACACTATTATAGCATAAGTGTTTTATTTTTTATACGTTATCTTTTGTACTTTTTTGTGAATCATATAATGATACAAACCATTCCACCGTTTAAATCATTCACGATTTTCTCCATGCTTTCCATTAATTTCTGCTGACTATCCTCATCCATCATGGCTATTTTCTGTCCAATCCCGTCTTCCACCAATTCTCCAACGGTTTTTCCAAAAATATTAATATTCAAAAATGCCTGTTTATCTTTTCCTTCTTCACGCATATACGAAAGCAACCCTTCCGCCTGTTCTCTACTCCCCACAATTGGGGCAATTTCCGTTTCGATATTGGCCTTAATCAAATGAATTGACGGAGAATATGCCTTAATTCTGATTCCAAACTTATTGCCATGTTTCATAAGTTGTGGCTCACTTAGCATAATCTCCGACAGCTGCGGCTTCACAACCCCATATCCTTTACGATGTACATGTTCAAACGCTTCCGCCAAACTGTTTACCTGTTGTTTTCCTTCCGACAATTCCACAAGAAGATGTACCAGTTCCCCTTCATTTGCAATCGTCTCTCCTGTAAGTTCACTGATATATTCGTAATAACAGCTTTGGGGCACACATAGCCGAACATCCACCTCTCCGGTGGCCGGATTTACCATGTTTTTACGAATCTCACTTACCAGTTCTCCTTCCAATGGAATATCGTCTGCAAGTACCTGATTCATAACCCGCATACTTTGCATGCGCTTACGCGCTGTCTTCAAAAGAGCCTGCATAACCCTATGATCTTCCGGAAGCAACCTGGTCCACTCCGGTATTTCAAAATGCCACCGTACGATTGGAAATTCATACAGCAATTTTTCCAATAATTCCTGCCCGTCTTTTTGCCCGAATTGCAAAATGTTCATAGGTAAAACACTCACCTGATATTTCTTCGTTAGCACTTTTGCCAGATTTACCGTTTCCTCTGCAAATGGGTGATTGGAATTTAATACAATCAAAAACGGCTTTCCGATTTGTTTTAATTCCTGTACAATCTCCTCTTCTGCAGCTTCATAGGCACTGCGTGTAATCTCAGAAAAACTTCCATCCGTCGTCATCACAATTCCCACCGTAGCGTGCTCATGAATAACTTTTTCCGTTCCAATGCGCGCCGCCTTCGAAAACGGTACTTCACTGTCAAACCATGGCGTGTGCACCATCCTCTCCACCCCATTTTCCAGATGCCCTTCCACGCCATCCACCATAAATCCCACGCAATCAATCAAACGAACCTTACAGTGTGCTTGCTCACCAAGCGTAAGCTCCGCCGCTTTTGCCGGCACAAATTTCGGCTCTGTTGTCATAATGGTTTTTCCCTGGGCTGCCTGCGGAAGTTCGTCCGTCATCTCCGCTATTTGCGTACCTTCAACCACAAAGGGCAATACCAAACTTTCCATAAAACGCCGAATAAACGTACTCTTCCCGGTTCGTACCGGTCCCACAACCCCAAGGTAAATCTCTCCATTGGTTCTCATCCGAATATCCTGGTAAACCGAAAAATTCATATTCATACTATCACCATCCTCATAGGATACTCTATGTAACAAAGAAATCAAATATGAAAAAAAATCCATATTCTCCTAACGTTGACCCTCAGAGAATATGGATTGTTATTTTATATATTATTTTTCACTCAAGTAAGCATGAATACCCTTGGCGGCTGCCTTGCCGGCTCCCATTGCCAAAATTACTGTCGCAGCTCCGGTCACCGCATCACCGCCGGCAAACACTCCGGCTTTGCTTGTCTGTCCGTTTGCTTCATCTGCTACAATACATTTCTTTTTATTTGCCTCAAGCCCTTCCGTCGTTGATGTGATCAACGGATTCGGGGAAGTTCCAAGAGACATGATGACGGTATCTGCCTCAATTTCATATTCCGAACCCGGAATTTCTACCGGTCTTCTTCTTCCGGATGCATCCGGTTCGCCAAGTTCCATCTTAATGACGCGGATACCCTTTACCCAACCTTCTTCGTTCACTAATATTTCTGTTGGATTTGTCAAAAGGTTAAATACCACACCTTCTTCTTTTGCATGATGTACTTCCTCTACTCGCGCCGGAAGCTCAGCCTCGCTACGACGATATACAATGTGTACATCTGCGCCAAGACGAAGTGCTGTTCTCGCTGCATCCATGGCAACATTTCCGCCACCAACTACAACTACCTTCTGACCGGCATGAATTGGAGTTTCATAATGCTTAAATGCCTTCATCAGGTTGTTTCTTGTTAAATACTCGTTGGCTGAGAAGACCCCGTTGGCGTTCTCTCCCGGAATGCCCATAAATCTTGGAAGTCCTGCACCAGAGCCAATAAATACCGCCTCAAATCCTTCTTCTTCCATTAATTCATCAATGGTAATGGATTTTCCAATGATAACATTCTTTTCAATGGTAACACCTAAGCTCTTTACATTCTCAACTTCCTTGGCAACCACCTTTTCCTTTGGAAGTCGGAACTCCGGAATACCATATACCAATACACCACCAGCTTCATGCAATGCTTCGAATATCGTTACGTCATAACCGATTCTTGCCAAATCACCTGCACACGTTAATCCTGCAGGTCCGGAACCGATTACCGCAACCTTCTTTCCTTTCTTCTCCTTTGCCGGTTGTGGTTTTACACCATGTGCCGAAGCCCAATCCGCCACAAAACGCTCTAGCTTTCCAATCGCCACAGCCTCGCCTTTTACACCTCGCACACATTTGCCCTCACACTGGCTTTCCTGCGGACAAACACGTCCACAAACAGCCGGCAATGCAGACGATTCGGATATAATTTCATATGCTTTTTCGAAATTACGATTTTTAACCTGTTCAATAAATGCCGGAATATTTATGGAAACCGGACATCCGCTAACACACATCGGATTCTTACAGTTTAGGCAACGGCCGGCTTCTTCCACTGCCTCTTCTTCTGTATAGCCTAAGCATACTTCGTCAAAATTGGTTGCACGTACCTTTGCATCCTGTTCTGTAATTGGTACTCGTTTCATCATATCCATTAGTTGTCACCTCCGCAGTTTCCGCATCCGCCATGATGCGTCTTTCCTTCGCGTAATCGTAATAACGCGCGTCCTTCCTCTGTCTTATACATCTGCTGACGTTTCATTGCTTCGTCAAAATCAATCAGATGTCCATCAAATTCCGGACCATCTACGCAGGCAAATTTAATTTCATCTCCAACACTTAATCGACAGGCACCGCACATGCCGGTTCCGTCTACCATAATCGGGTTCATAGAAACGATGGTTGGAATATCGAATTTTTTCGTTGTCAGGCAACAGAATTTCATCATAATCATCGGTCCGATGGAAACACAAACATCATACTGCTTACCTTCCGCCACCAAATCCTCAATTACCTTTGTTACCATACCACTTCGTCCGTAACTTCCGTCATCAGTGGTAATGTAAAGATTTCCTGCAACTGCCTCCATTTCCTTTTCAAGAATGATTAAATCCTTAGTTTTCGCACCAACAATTACATCTGCGTCCACACCATGCTCATGAAGCCATTTTACCTGCGGATAAACCGGTGCCGTTCCAACGCCTCCTGCCACAAAAAGAATCTTCTTTTTCCTTGTTTCTTCCAAGTCGCCGGTAATTAACTCAGACGGGTTTCCCAAAGGTCCTACCACATCCATGAAACTATCACCGGTTTGTAATGCCGTCATTGCTTCTGTTGATGCTCCTACGGGCTGAAAAACGATTGTGACCGTTCCCTGTTCACGATCGTAGTCACAGATCGTAAGTGGAATTCGTTCTCCTTTCTCATCAAGTTTGACGATTAAAAACTGTCCCGGTAAACAATGTTTTGCCACACGGGGTGCCTTCACAATCATGAGATAAATATTCTCATTTAGTTTTTCGGCCTTCAAAATTGAATACATGAAATTGTTCCTCCCTCATACATGCTTTTATTAATTGAAATATACCAGCTCGTCTTCTGGCTTTTCAGCAGTTTGAATATCTTTTACATAAAGAACCGGTCCTTTGCCTTTATATTCTATGGCAAATTCCGTCTTCATCTGCGCAGTAACCCAAATCCAGGACTTGTGCGGAATCTCTTTCGATTTTTCGTATTTTGCCTTAAATCCAATAAACTGAATGTCCTCTACACAACAGGTCATGGCAAAACGCCCCGGCACAAAGGTGCCTTTTTTCATTTTATCCGGGTTATACACAAGGGCAAGGAATTTCACCGTCTTGCCATCGTATTTCCGCGGATTCTCCTGTGCATCGATAAACCAGATTCCATAATCCATATCCGTAATCTCAATGGTATCTTGCGTAATATCATACGGCAATGGTTCCGGTGTTTCATCGATGGTGCCGTCCTTCTTCTCATAAACAATCTGTGCCCGACGGTTGTTGGTCTTTACCGCCGTACGGAATTTAATTTTCGGCGTATTCTCATCACTTCGGTTAAAAATAACCACATCGGACAAAAACAGCTGTTCCATCATCATTGCACGCATATTGGTAAGGTAGTTCTCAAACGTGGTAGCGTCCACGGTAGTAAGCACCTGTACCAGCTCACAACTTTCCGGCAACACCTCTTCTGCAAAATCCGCCACTTCCCATGTTCCATTATATTCAATAAAAATGTTATCCGGCCAGTAATCCCGTACGCACTGGTCAATAAACGTTTTATTAAATTCCTCTTTCTTCTCCACAAACACCAAGGATGTGTTCATTTCCTTAAGCTTTTCTTCATCGAATTCTTCATCGCCATCTTCACAAACGATAATTAAATTCTTCGAACCGATTCCAAACCCATTTTCCACCAGGGTTTCTTTTATAAGCGTCGTCTTTCCGCTGTCCATGAAACCGGTAAACAGATATACACCAATTGTATCCATCGTATTCTCCTACATTCCAAATAAGGTCTTCATTTCCTCTTCTTCTACATTGGTTCCGATTACCACAAGTCGTCCGGTATAATCCGGTGCTCCATCACGTAATTCATAATCTCCCGGAACCATATCAAAATAAATCCACTTTCCATCGGTAGCCGGAATCATACCTTTTGCACGTAAAATGGTGCTCTCATATTTTTCGGAATGGCACAACGTATCCAATGCCTTTTCTACCGTAGCACGATCAAATTTGCGCGGTGTCTCGATTCCCCAGCTAATGAACACATCATCGGCATGATGGTGTCCCTCTTCATGATGATGACCGCAAGAGCAATTTCCATGCTCATCGTAATGATGCTCGTGATGATGGTCATGATCATGCTCGTGTTCATGCTCGTGCTCATGCTCATGCTCGTGCTCATGCTCATGCTCGTGCTCATGGTCACAGCAACAGTGACCATCTTCGTCATGGTGATGATGATGGTCATGATCGTGATGTGCATGCTCCACCTCATGAAGAATTTCTTCTTTCAAAGACGCCTTCTTCTCAACAGCGTTCAAAATTACTTCTCCGCTTAATTCATCCCATGGTGTGGTAATAATTGCAGCCTTATCATTCTTTGCCTGCAATGCAGTAACACACTCCTGCAATTTTGCATCATCCATTTCCTGTGTACGACTTAATACGATTGTGGTAGCATATTCAACCTGGTTATTGAAAAACTCCCCGAATGCCTTCATCTGTTTCAGCGCTTTCTTACCGTTTACAACCGTAACCAAACCATTTAATTCAACATCCAACGTTTTTGCCACATCAGCGACACTTGCCATAACATCGGAAAGCTTTCCTACACCGGACGGCTCCACTAAGATACGATCCGGATGAAACTTCTCAACAACCTCTCCCATATTCTTGGTGAAGTCGCCAACCAAAGAGCAACAGATACAGCCGGAATTCATCTCGGTAACCGTAATTCCGGAGTCCTTTAAAAATCCTCCGTCAATTCCCACTTCTCCATACTCATTCTCAATTAAAACAACTTTCTCACCTTTAAAAACTTCCTCTAACAGCTTCTTAATCAATGTAGTCTTTCCGGCACCTAAAAATCCGGAGATAATATCAATCTTTGTCATACTAAAACCTCACTTTACATGGAAATATTGTATAAATTTGCATAAACACCTTGTTTTTTCAAAAGTGTTTCATGTGTTCCTTCTTCTGCAATGCTTCCGTCTTCTGCCAATACCAGAATACGCTTTGCATTGCGAATAGTACTTAATCGATGGGCAATCACAAAGGTTGTCCGATTCTTTGCAAGACTCTCCAAGGACTCCTGCACAACCTTCTCGCTTTCATTATCCAATGCACTGGTTGCTTCATCAAAAATAAGAATCGGTGGATTCTTCAAAAATACTCTTGCAAGAGACAATCGCTGTTTCTGACCACCGGAAAGCTTAATACCGCGTTGTCCAATGTCAGTATCATACCCATCCGGCAAACTCATAATGAAGTCATGGGCATTGGCCGCTTTTGCCGCCGCCATAATCTCTTCATCCGTTGCTTCCGGCTTACCATAAAGAATATTCTCACGCACCGTACCCACAAACAAATACACGTCCTGCGCTACAATACCTATATGATCCCGCAGACTTTTCATTGTAAACTGCCGTACATCCGTACCATCTACCTTTACTGCCCCTCCGGTTACATCATAAAAGCGCGGAATCAACGAACATAATGTACTCTTACCCGCTCCGGATGCGCCAACCAGTGCTACATACTCTCCCGGCTGCACCGACAAATTCAAATGATTCAAAACCATTTGTTCATTCTGTTCATAGGCAAACGAAACATCTTCAAAAGAAATCGCTCCTTTCACCGCATCCATAACAACGGCATCTTCCCGGTCCTGAATATCCGGTTCAATGGCCATAATCTCGCAAAAGCGCTCGTATCCGGAATAACCATTCAAAAAGGTTTCCACAAAATTAATCAACTTTCTTACCGGCTCTGTATACGTAGATATGTAGAGCAAAAAGGTAATCAAATCTTCAATTCTCACCTGACCACCTGTAATAAAGATGGTACCACCCACAACCACCAGAACCTGAATTAACGTAACAAACGCATTCATTCCGGAATTAAATCCTGCCATATAACGATAGCTATCTTTCTTTGCAGACAAAAAACCATCGTTGCCTTCCTTGAACTTCTTCATTTCTTCCGATTCGTTGGCAAAGGATTTCACAACACGAATACCTGATAGATTATCTTCTATCTGGCTGTTAATTGCAGCAATTTTCACACGATTATTCTTATACGCGCGTTTCATTCGATTCTTAAAAAAATAGGCATACAAAAGCATCACCGGCACCAGTGCAAACGCAATTAGGCACAAGCGTACATTGATATGGAACAGGATGATAAAAGAGCCGATAATCTTAATTACGGAAATCACAATATCTTCCGGTCCATGATGCAATAACTCTGTAATATCAAACAAATCATTGGTGATACGACTCATAAGCTGACCAACCTTCTGATTATCAAAGAAATTAAAAGACAGCTTCTGATAATGTCCAAATATGGCACGCCGCATATCGTACTCTATCTTGGCTCCCATCACGTGTCCGTAATAGGTGATAAAATAATTACAGTAAATCTCAATGCCCACCAACACAATCATAACAGCGCCAAGCTTAAGCACCGTTCCCGTGGCCTGTGTTGCATCCAGATGGATTACATGGTGGGTGATGTAACGAATAATTAGCGGCAATACAAGTGCAATTCCGGCACCAAGCATCGCAAAAAACATATCCGCAAAAAAAACACCCTTGTAAGGTTTATAATACCTTGCAAGATTCTTTAAATTCTTCCACATCGTTTCCCTCCGCCTTTCTCATTTGTACACCATTCTCTATTATAACACTAATCTCTTTCTTTGCAAGCAAACACTTTGCGACAAAGTAATTTTGCGGTGGTAGTATTGGCAAGTCCTCCCTCTGCCGTTTCCTTTAAGGAAACGTCCATCTTATTTCCAACTTCTGCCATTGCCTCAATTACTTCATCCACAGGAATTGCACTTTTCACCCCACAAAGCACCAATTCTGCCGCCACAATCGCATTGGCAACACCGGAGGAATTCCGTTTCACACATGGAATTTCCACCAAGCCCGCAACCGGATCGCACACCAATCCCATAATATTCTTAAGCGCAATGGCAACTGCATGTGCGCATTGCGTTGGTGTTCCACCGGAAAGTTCTACAATCGCTGCCGCTGCCATTGCCGATGCCGCACCACACTCTGCCTGACATCCGCCTTCCGCTCCGGCAATGCTTGCGTTATTGGCAATTACCATTCCCACTGCAGAAGCTGTCAAAAGTGCACGCACACAATCTTCTTCGCTCACGCCTTTTTCTTCTTCCATGGTAATGAGCGCTGCAGGCAAAATTCCACATGAACCTGCCGTAGGCGCCGCAACAATCTTTCCCATGGCTGCATTATATTCAGAAATCGCCGTTGCACGCATCAGCGCTCCTGCCAAAAAAGGACCGCTCAATGTACGATTCTCTTCCATCGCCTTTTTGATTTTATAGGCATCTCCACCGGTAAGACCACTGGTGGATTTCACATCTTTTTCCTGTCCACGCAATTCTGCATTTTTCATAACTGCATATTGCTCACTCATTCGATCCAAAACATCTTTCTGTGAGCACTCTAGTACATTGGCCTGTTCCATCAAAACCAAATCAGAAAGCCGCATGCCGCGATTTTCCGCCATTTCTACGATTTCTTGTAAAGAGTGATACGAAAACTCCATGTTACTTTCCTCCTGCTAACAACATAATACAACGATTTACACCAACAAACCGATCGATGTAAGATGTTACATCTAAATCCGTATGTCCATCAATGGCAATACATAAAATCGCCTGCCCCCCCTTTGTTTCACGGGATAAGGCCATGTTACATACATTAATTCCACAGTTTCCAAGAAACTCTGCCACTTTTCCCACAATTCCCGGCATATCCTGATGCACCACAATGAGTGTGTCATTCTGTCCATTAATCGATACTTCCATACCGTCAATTTGTGAAATGTAAATATTTCCACCACCAATGGAAGCCCCCGTCACCGTTACACTGCTCCCCTTCTCGCCTTTCAAGGTAATGGTTGCAGAGTTGGGATGTTTTGCCGGTCTTGAAGATTCGCGGATAAAAATCTGAACCTCTTGCTCTTTCGCAATTTCCAGACTGTTTCGAATTCGTTCATCATCCGGATTCATTCCCAGAATACCGCCAACCAATGCCTTATCGGTACCATGACCTTTGTAGGTTTTCGCAAACGAGCCGAATAGCTCTACATCTGCCTGTACAATTTTCTCTTTCATCAGTAAGCTCGCAATTTTCCCGATTCGCGCTGCTCCTGCGGTATGAGAACTGGAGGGTCCTATCATCACCGGACCAATCATATCAAAAATATTCATCGCATTCACCCTCACATTGCAAAGGTCGGGGCTAATACCCCGACCCCAATTATCTGTTACATTCTACATTCTTTCCGGTGCTTCAAATCCAAGCAAATCAATACAAGTTTCCATAACACCCTTTGTTAACTCTAACAGGCGAATATAACTTCCCTGCACGGCTTCATCTTCTTCACTCATAATCTTTGTTTCATGATAAAAGTGATTGAATTTATTAGCCAATTCATAAATATATGCGCATACCTTATGTGGTGCATATTCCTCTGCTGCATTTTCAATCATTCCCTGGAAGTTCGCAAGAGCAAGCATTAATTCCTTCTCACTCTTATTCTTTGGTGGAAGTATTTCATAGCTTGCTGCATTCTTTCCACTCTCTGCATATTTTGCCAAAATAGACTTAATACGCACAATGGAGTAAAGAAGATATGGGCCGGTGTTTCCTTCGAAAGAAGTGAAACGTTCCATATCAAACACATAGTCTTTGGATGCCTGGTTTGATAAATCTCCGTATTTCAAAGCTGCCAATCCCACAATCTTTGCCGTCTTCCTTGCTTCTTCCGGATCCACGGTATGATTCTCGGTAATCTTCTTATACATCTCATCTTCAATGTCAGAAATCATATTTTCAAGACGCATAACACCACCATCACGTGTCTTAAACGGTTTGCCGTCTTTACCGTTCATCGTACCAAAACCGATATGTGTCAGTTCCACATCATCTCTTACAAGGCCGGCTCTTCTGGTTGTTCTGAATACCTGTACAAAATGAAGTTCCTGACGTTTGTCTACCACATAAATGATTGCATCCGGATTCTGTTCTTCCCGACGCATAATAATCGTTCCAAGGTCTGTGGTGGCGTACAACGCTGCTCCATCGGATTTCTGAATGATACATGGCGGAATGTCACGTTTGTCATCCTCTTTTGCCACTTTTACAATCAATGCTCCATCACTTTCTTCCGCAATGCCACGCTTCTTCATATCTTCAATCATGGCCGGAATGTATGGTTGCGCGTCCGATTCACCCTTCCACAAATCAAAGATAACATTCAAGTTAGCATAATTCTTCTTTAAATCCGCATGGGACAACGTCAAAATGTGTTTCAGAATTGCGGTGTATGCAGGATGACCATTCTGAAGTTCGTTAGTAATCTCAAGTGCTTCTTTCTTATATTCCGCATTCTTCTTACTTTCTGCGCTGGCAGCCGGATAAATTTCTTCCAGATCCGACAATGTAAATGGTGGCTCTGTTGGATATTCTCCGGTAAAGTCCTTATCAAAGTATGGAAGCTCCGGTTGACGACGTTTTAATTCCGTAATAATCAAACCAATCTGAAGTCCCCAGTCTCCCAAATGTACATCACCGTAAACAGTGTTTCCGGTATAACGCAAAATACGTTTAATACTCTCTCCAATGATGGCCGGACGTAAATGTCCAACGTGAAGTGGCTTTGCAACATTGGCTCCACCGTAATCGATAACGATGGTTCTTGGATTCTTTGCCTCTTCCACGCCAAAGCGTTCTTCTGACAACATCGTTTTCATATAATTTGCCATATAATCCGGCGACATTTTCAAGTTTAAAAATCCTGGTTTTACAGAATCCACTGTTTCAAACATTGTTTCTTTATCGAGTACCGCTTTGATTTCATCCGCAATCATAAACGGTGCCTTATGTGCCTGCTTTGCACAAGCCATTGCACCATTGCACTGGAATTCGCAAAGGTCCGGTCGATTACTTACTGTCACCTTACCATATTTCTCATCGTATCCACATGCTTGAAACGCATTGGAAACTACTTCGCTAATATCATCTAGTATCTTTTTCATGATTCTATCTTTCCTTCCTTACTCTATTCTCACTATGCAAAAAACGCGTCACTTAGCATCATCATCCCCACGCTGTCGACGCTTCCTGTCATAATAATCTCATCTTGATCATTCAGCTCTACGGTTAAAACTCCTCCCGGCTGACTCACCTCAACTTTGCGTTTTGTAAGTCCAAGCCGCACCGTCACTGCTGCTGCTGCACATGCACTGGTTCCGGATGCTAACGTATAGCCGGCACCACGCTCATATACTTCAATCTCTACATGTTCTTCATCAATCACGTGAAGCAGCATAAAATTCATACGGTTTGGAAAATACTCGGAGCTTTCTACAATTGGACCTAATTCCATAACCCGCTTATAATTAACTTCCCGTGAAAGCAACGCACAATGCGGGTTACCCACGCTTAAACAAGTCACCTCATAAGGCTTACCCCCAAAGTACATAGCCTCATTAATCACTTCGCGTTCCTCACCAATGACCGGTATTGCTGATGCATGAAAATCAGCCTTTCCAATTCGGGCACGCACAAGTGTTGCATCCTCATTCAGGAATTCCACTTCTGCTTTACCACTTGCCGTGTAAAAAATCACACGTTCTTCCTTTGCATAACCTTCATCTTTTAAATATTTGGCAAAAATACGAATGCCGGTACCGGTATTTGTTGCTTCACTTGCATCCGGGTTAAAACATCGGACATGGATCTTCCCATCTTTTTCAATTGGTCCGTACAAAATACCATCTGCACCAATGCCAAAATTTCGCTTACATAATTTGCGAATGTGGCCTTCTTGCAGCTCTACATCATTCTTGTTCGGATCAATTACCAGATAGTCGTTCCCAAGCCCATGATACTTCTTAATCATAAATGAACCCAATTGTCTAGTTCCTCCTGCTTGTTCACTCCAATTTTTACAGAATCGCGCTAGTCTACCTGATTCTGACTGATTAGAGCAGCTAGGCTATCCGCCTTCTCTCCTAATATATTCGCAGCCAGATCCTTTGTTTCCTCCGAAACGTTACCTTTTCCATAAGCACCGGAATACGAACCCGTGGTTGCATTGTAATCGCTATCGTTCACTTCTTGTTCCTGTGAAAGCTTCGCAATCCATTCTGCTTCCTTCGCCTTCTCATCCGCCTCTGCCTCTCTTTGTAATCGTTCGAAGATTTCGTTAGCCTGTGCCAACGCTTCCGCGTCTTCCCCGCTTTCAGTGGCCGATTGTTCTTCGTCCTCCTGTGGCGTAGGCATATAACGAACGCGACTGCGCTTCACGATGGCGTGCTTTAATTCGTCGTTGAAATTGCGGACATCAATTTTATCCGTGATTGGTGCTCTTAATTTCAATTCCTACACCCCCTAACCGTATGTATTCCTCTTTTTCAATTCCTACATACACACAAAACGGCAGTTTGATGATTCTGATATAGTGTTAATTATACTTGTAGAACGAAAAAAAGTCAAACTGACAAGCGTGTTTTAACTGTTTTTTCAATCTTCTTTTTTCTCTTCCGGCTTCTCCATGAATAAGAAAAGAAAGCAGAGGCTTGCGAAGATCCTTCCATCCTCTTCGCAAGCCCCCTTTTTCATGACTTGATACTGCGTGTATCATTCTTTAAAATAAATATTTCTTTTCCTCAAAAAGTGCTAAGCTTCGCTCTAATATGCCGTTCATATAGGCAATGGCTACCCCGTAATTGGTCATTGGCACACCTTGCTGCTGTGCCTGTGCCAGACGATATTTCATCTCTTTTTCATTGAGCATGCATCCACCGCAATGAATAATCAAGTCATAGGTTGACAAGTCTTTTTCAAAGCCGGTGCCGCTGGTAAAGGCCAACTGCAATTGTTTTCCTGTATACTTCTTAAGAAGTTTTGGCAACTTCTCTGTCCCAATGTCGCCGCACTGTCGATGGTGGGTGCAGCCTTCCGAAATCAATACCTTTGCCCCATCCTGCAACCTTCCAATAGCGGCTGCTCCCTGAATCTGTTGTTTGAGATTTCCTTTTAATCTTGCAAACAGAATAGAAAACGAAGTAAGTGGCACCTCCGCCGGAGTCAGTTTGTCCACAGTCTTAAATGCCTGGCTATCCGTTACTACCATTTTCGGCGGATTTTTCAGGCTTGCCAAGGTCTGTGGCAACGTCGTTTCCTTCGTAACCATACAGATTGCATTCCCATCTAAAATATCCCGTATGGTCTGTTGCTGTGGCAAAATCATACGTCCCTTCGGTGCCGCAGCATCAATTGGTGTTACCAATACCACCACATCCTCCGGAGCTAACAAATCCTTAATCAGATCACGTTCTGCCGTTTCCTTCATGCCTTTGGCTATGAAACTGCGTAATTCGTCTACGCCCTCTTTGGTTATAGCGCTCACAAATCGATAGGGATATTCGTTTGCCCACGAAGATTGTACAATCATTTTCTTCTGTGCTTCTACCATGGTATCCATCTTATTGATTACAATCACAAACGGCAATTTCTTATCCGTTAATTCTTGCAAAAGACGCTTTTCCGCCGCAGATAGCCGGGCATCCTGACCATCTAATACCACAATGGCATAATCAATTCTACGCAGCACTTCAAAGCTTTTCTCAATTCGCTTCTGCCCCAATTCTCCTTCATCATCCAGTCCCGGAGTATCAATAAATACTACCGGGCCAAGTGGCAAAAGCTCCATCGCCTTCGTTACCGGATCGGTAGTGGTTCCCTTCACATCAGAAACCACCGCTAATTCCTGCCCGGTTATGGCATTTAATAAACTCGATTTTCCCGCATTCCGATTGCCAAAAATTCCGATGTGCAACCGATTTGCGCTTGGTGTTTCGTTTAAACCCATTTTTTCCTCCTAGAAACGGAAATCACGCTCACCGGCATCGATGCTGTGAATGTATTTCTTTGCCGTTTCTTTTACTTTTGGATTTGGAATTTTCTCAAGTTCTGCTTCAATCATCTTCTTACCTGCTGCTTTTACCTCATCCGAAGCATAGTCATCCAGATACTCATTTAATGTCATAAGCGCATTTGGATGGCAGCAGTTCTGAATCTGGCCGGATTTCAATAACGACATAAAGCGATCGCCGGTTCTTCCTTCACGATAGCATGCGGTACAGAACGACGGCACATAGCCCATGTCAATCAGCCAGCCTACCACTTCATCAAGGCTACGATTGTCGGATACATCAAACTGGGCAGAGTTGTCATCTTCCGCTTCTTCCTCAACATAGCCACCTACACTGGTTCTTGATCCTCCGGAAATCTGGGATACACCCAGTTCTAATACCCGTTCTCTTGTTTCTTTGGTCTCTCTCGTGGAGATAATCATTCCGGTGTACGGAACGGCTACACGGATACAAGCAACAATTTTTGCAAATATGTCATCACTAATTCCATTATCAAACGCATCCGGATCGATATCATCTGCCCGGCGTACACGTGGTACGGAAATGGTATGTGGTCCACATCCTTTATACTGTTCCAAATGCTCGGCATGCATCAATAAACCAACAAAATCATAACGGTATAAATTCAGTCCGAATAATACACCGATTCCAACATCGTCAATGCCTCCATCCATGGCTCTGTCCATGGCTTCCGTATGATATACGTAATTGGACTTTGGTCCTGTTGGATGCAACTTTTCATACTGTTCTTTGTTATAGGTTTCCTGGAAGAGAATATAGGTTCCAATTCCTGCTTCCTTTAACTTACGATAGTTTTCTACTGTTGTTGCTGCAATGTTGACATTTACACGACGGATTGCGCCGTTTTTATGCTTAATGCTATAAATGGTCTTAATGCTCTCCAAAATGTACTCTAACGGATTATTTACCGGGTCTTCTCCTGCTTCTAATGCTAATCGTTTGTGTCCCATATCCTGAAGTGCAATCACTTCCTGACGAATTTCTTCCTGCGTCAGTTTTTTTCTTGCAATGTGTTTGTTTTTTAAGTGGTATGGACAATACTCACATCCATTTACACAATAGTTTGACAAATACAGTGGTGCAAACATAACGATACGATTTCCATAAAAATCTAGCTTAATCTGTTTTGCCAATGCATAAATTTCCTGGTTTTTTTCCTCGATATCGCAATCAAGAAGCACTAGCGCTTCTCTATGAGTAAGTCCCTTTCTTAATTTTGCTTTTTCAATGATTTCACTAATTAACTTCTCATTGTGCTTATTTTCTTCGGCATACTTTAGTGTTTCAAGAATTTCTTCATGATTGATGAATTCCTCTGCGTTTGGTGACATTACATTGTACATAGTTCTTTCTCCTTATCTTTTATCTTTTTGCGGATCTCCGCGATCTACTACAAGTTCATATCCGATGCTTTGCATTCGGTTATTTAAACAATTTCGACATTCTGCTGCTTCATCCCCCGTGCAAATCTTATTGTCGTATAATTCATACTTCTTCCGCACGTTTGTAGGTGACAGATTCGGCATTACTACATTGGCGCCGGCCAACATTCCTTTTTCTCTTCCTCTTGGGTCGATGGTTCCAAGTGCGGTAGTTGCCGGTAAAAGCAGGTTCGGTTTTAGCAAGCGCAGCAGCGACAATAAATACAACGTCTGGTTTACGGTTCCACCTTTTTCTTTCGCAAACGGTGTATCATGATGCGGTACAAACGGTCCGATTCCCACCATGTCCGGCTGCAGTGCTTCAATAAATTTCATATCTTTCGCCAGCGTTTTTGCCGTCTGTCCGGGAGAACCTACCATAAATCCACATCCCACCTGATAACCAATTTCCTTCAAATCCCATAGGCACTTCATACGATGCTTTAAGGACAATTCTTTCGGATGCAGTGTTTCATAATGTGCCTCCTCCGCAGTCTCATGCCGCAGCAAATAGCGGTCTGCTCCCGCTTCAAAAAATCGTTGGTAACTTTCCTTTTCTTTCTCTCCAACAGACAAGGTCAGTGCACATTCCGGGTAGCCTTCCTTGATTTTACGGATAATGGAAACCATTCGCTCATCGGTATAGTATCCGTCTTCTCCTCCTTGTAAAACAAAGGTACGAAATCCTAATTCATAGCCCTGGCGGCAGCAGTCCAAAATCTGTTCCTCTGTTAATCGATATCGATTCGCATTTCCATTGCTTCGACGAATGCCACAATAAAGACAATCATTCTTGCAGTAATTGGTAAACTCAATGAGGCCTCTGGTAAACACCTGCTTTCCATAGATTTGTTCTCTAAGATTCTTTGCCCGTTCTGCCGCATACGCACTTAATTCCTCTGTCTGTCCTGCAATTAACTCCTCCCACTGATTTTCTGTCAGCGATTCGCCCGCTGCTACCATGTCAATTAACCTTTTCATTCCCACTGTTCCTTCTATACCTTTAGATACGAGGTCTTGACCTCAACTTCACTTAGCTTTCCTATCTTTCCGGACAACGTACTCACTTCATCCTGCGTGGTATCTAAAATCACCGTTATAATGCTGATTCCACGTTCCTGGTACGGAATTCCGTTTCTTGCAATTATATGTTGTCCATAGGTATGCAAAATTTCATTTACCTGCATCGCTTTTTCTCTGTCCTTAACCGCAATGGCAAGAACTGCAACGCGTGTTTCTTCCATATGCTTCCCCTTTCTGCGTCATATCGACTCTGTTTTCTTACAAAAAAAGAGTACACCTATCACGGCATACTCTAGCTTGTTCTTTCCTCACTCCTTCTTTGCCGTCAGTATTACTTTCAACTTAGAACCTATTCTTATATTGCTTATGGTCAGATTCTTCTTTCCACTCGCTAACTACATTATAACAAACATGGTGCTCATACGCTATCCGTAAAAAGCACCATTCTTTCATTCTGTTATTTATTCAACATGCACAAATCACGCTGTTCAACTATTCTTCAAGGACTTTGCGATAATAAAAAATACATCCTGCCGCAGACACTACATCAATCCAAACCCATGCAACGGGAAAATTATCTCCGGTCTTTGGACTTGTCACAACCAGTGCTTGCTTTTCAACCTTCTGTGCCGCAGGCGCTTCCTTCGCTTGCTTCTCTTTCTCTCTTAGCAGTCTTTTCTCTGCATCTCCCACGTCCTTTGGCTTTTCGTTTAACTCCTCTGTTTTCGTCTTCGGTCGCTCCAGCGTTGTTTCTTTCTCTTTCACCGGATCATCTGCTATAGGAACCGGCTCTTCCTCAATAGTGGTTAAATCCGATGCATCATATTCTTCACCGGTCTCCTCATCCACTACCACCTGTTCCGAACCCGGTTCTTCCTTCTTCTCTTCCGTCACCATTTCCACATTCGATGTCTCTGTAACCACGGGCTCCTCTTCGATTGGCGCAAATAGCGAAACCTTTGCATCCAGGTCAGAGGCCGTACCTGCATCCAATACTTCTACCAACGGTTCTGCACCTGTCTTCGTTCCTGCATGCGCCGACATTGGCAGCAAAACCAACATCATAAGTACAACTCCCCCTAAAAATAATCCGCTTTCTTTCGTCAATCTCATTATGAAGTCTCCTTAAAATCATATTGGTCATTGTATCACACTTTGGTTACATATTTGGTTACATTTTGGAATTATTTTTCACTTTCAACGTTTTTAAATGAGTCTTCTGTTCTTTGGTAATCCGATCGCTTTCCACCGCTTTTTGAATGGCCTTATTATGTGTCCAATCATCCAACCGCCTTTCTTCAAGAAACGGCAATATATGCTCGTACTGTTTGGCCAATGCAGTGGCAAAATACCAGGCAATCATCATGTTCACATAGTATTCCTTCGACCGGATTTTCGCAACCATTTCCGGATAGTCTACTTCAAATGCCTCTTCAAGAAAATGGTCCATTAGCATTTTTATTCCAAAACGCACCGTATAAGGATGTTCGTTTCCAATCCACTGCTGAATGTACGGCAGCAATTCTTTTCGATATTTCTTAAAAATCGCAGGCGACAGCTGGTCGCAAGTTGCCCAATTATTCACGTAGGGTAAAAATGCTTGTACCTCTTTGATGCAGACTACATAGTCTTTTCTACTCGCAATGATAAATGCATGAAGTTGGTTTTCTTCAAAATAGCTATGTGGCAGAGCCGTCAAAAAAACGTCTCCGCCCTCCTTTTTTTCCAGATTCTTCGCCATTGCACGAAGAATCGGCGTTCGCACACCAATAATACATTCCGGATTAATCCCCGGAATAATCTTTCTCTGAAATGCCTGATACTGCAAATCCTGTTTTTCAAACAATTCCCTTTGTATTCTCTCCACTATTTCCATAGAATCTACTTGCTCACTTCCTGAAGGATTTCTTTCAATCCTTCCCAATCCAGTCTTTTTAATCGTGCTTGCATACGGGATACCCGATCTTGATCTTCCTCCGGCATCCGATACTGCTCCACCGTATCAAAAACCATTTCAATCAATTCATAATCCTCCGTTTCGATCAAATCCACCAGCGAATGATACATATCCTCTAGCATATCCTGCTCTATATCCGGCAGATTCTCTGAAGCACTCGTAGGTGAAATCGGAGCTAACCGATTCTTATATGCTCGATAAAGCGTTAGCAACGCCTCGGTATTATCCGTAATAAAATCCCTATCTTCCTCATTTCCCGCCTCTTCCAAACGCTTGGCTTTTTCCGACAGTTCCATGGCGCCAATAATACGGGCAGAAGATTTCAGTGCATGTACCTTGACCGTATAATTTCGAATATCATCAGCCTCTAAGTAGTCCTCAATTTCTTTTGCCAATTCCTCGATGGTTTCATAAAACGTCTCCAATACAGATAAATACGTCTGTAGATCTCCGCAATTCTTGATGCCGGATGTAAGATCAATGCCCTCGCAAGTCCATAGCCACTGCGGAAAATCCGAAGTCTCCTCTTCCGCCGGTTCCTCACAGCAATCCGTCATCTGTATCATTTGTTTAGGGAGATATGTTACTAACATTTCTTCAAGTTTATCTGCAACCAACGGTTTTGTCAAATAGTCATCAAATCCAGCCGCCAGATATTTTTCCCTGGCACCGGAGATTGCGTTTGCTGTCAAGCAAATAACCGCTGTTTCCCGGTTTTTGTTTTCTTCATCCGCCCGCAAACATGCCAGCGTTTCAATTCCATCCATTTCCGGCATCATATGGTCCAAAAAGATGGCGTCATATTTCTTTTCTCTCGTAAGGGCAATTGCTTCTTTTCCACTTTCAGCCGTGTCGATTTGCACCTGCGTATTCTTTAAAAGGTTTACAAATACCGTCAGATTCATCTCCGTATCATCTACCGCAAGAATGATTGCATCCTTCGCAGTAAACCGTTCTTTATACTCCGTGCGTCGTCCACTAACTGCCTCCCGGTAAGCACTTTCATAGTCCCCAAGAGCCTCCCATTTTACAACCTTTTGTTTTAATGCAAAAGAAAACGTAGTCCCTTCGCCATATCGGCTTTTTACATCCAGTGTGGTTCCCATCATTTCCAAGAGTCGCTTCGTAATATTCATGCCGAGTCCGGTTCCTTCTATCGTTCGATTCCGCTTTTCCTCAATGCGTTCGAATTCCGAGAACAGTTTTTCCATGTCCTCCTGCTTTATTCCGATTCCGGTATCTTTCACCGTAAAATCAAGCCATACCGCGTCAGTCTCATTTTCCACCTCACGATAACGAATGCCAAATGAGACCTCTCCCTCATTGGTGTATTTTACTGCATTGGTCAGCAGGTTGGTTACCACCTGTTTGATACGAATTTCATCTCCATACAGTAATTTAGGAATCCCTGCATCAAAATCAAGCTTTAATGCCAATCCCTTACTATCTGCCTTTACCTGAATCATATTGACCAAATCATTAATCACTGACGACAAATCATACTCCACCGGAATAATTTCCATTTTTCCTGCTTCAATTTTAGAGAAGTCCAAAATATCATTCACTATCCCCAAAAGCGTATTTCCTGCCGTATGAATACTTTCCGAATATTCCAAAACATTCTGTTCCTTGCTTTCCCGCAAAACCATTTCATTCATTCCCAAAATGGCATTAATCGGCGTCCGAATCTCATGCGACATATTGGACAAAAACGCAGATTTCGCCTCACTCGCAGCAATCGCCTGCTTTGTCTTCTCATGTAACTCACTAACAGCCTGCGCCCGCTTGTTAAGCCGAATCATAATTATAACCTGCATTCCAACAACAATAATTGCAGCAAAAATGGTTACCGTCAACATATTCTTTAGTTGTCCCAGCGCAGAGGTAGCATCAAACACTGACAAACACACCCAGTCATTTGCCACCTTGGTACTGTAGACAATGTATTCTGCCCCTCCGTATTTCAACGAAAAATAGTTGGTATCCGAAACACGCATGGCTTTCACCAACGCATTTCCCAACCCCTGCTTCTCCTGCATATAATTTTTTCCAATTTCGTTTTTGTCTACAGAGTTGGCAATCACCTGATATTTTCGGTCTACAATTATTTCCATATCTGCTTCTTCTTCCGAAGCCAGTTCCTCAATAATTTCCTGCAATTCTTCCATAGAAAAATCCATGGCCGCAACGCTCTTCGCATCACAAAGGGTTTTTGATAATGCAAGCATCATACGGTGTGACTCCATATCCACATATGGATCTACGACTGCAACCCGTCCTATGCATGCTCTTGCATCAATATACCAGGGACGTTTTACCGCATCATACGCTTTGTCCGGTACCCACCCGGTTCCATCCAAATATTCCCCATTAATGTAGCCATACAATCCATCCGAACTGCCATCGGTAATATTGACAACTGCCACGGATTGATTTTTTAAAAAATCATCTATTTCTTTTTGGCTTCTGCCATCACGAATCATATTATCTAGCGTATAACATGCCAGCTCAATGGTATGAATTCCGGTTGAAAGATAGGCATTAATTTTTTCTGCAGATGTCTCTGCACTTAATTCGCCACTCTTTATAATTTTTTCCTTCGTTTCCGCATACAAGAGCGAATAATACATAATAATAACCGCAATAAAAAGTAGCACAATCCCGCCGGACATAAGCAACCGCTTTCCCTGTGGGTTTATTTTGCTAACTTCGTTCTTCATACACAACTGCTTCCCCTTTCCGCATTATTTTACAATGGTAATATCGCTTCCAAACCATTTTGTGGAAATCTCTCCTAAGGTTCCATCTTCTTTCATCATCCCCAGAATTTTCTGAATCTGATCCCGCAGACTCTTGTCGCCCTTTCGAAATCCAATCGCGTACTCCTCTTCTCCTAAACTCTCCGGTAAAACATAATAGGTTTCCTCGTTGGAAAAAACAAAATAATACGCCACCACGGAATCAATAAGTACCGCATCTACCGAACGAATCCGTAAACCCTCCAATAACTGAAGATTATCCTCATAAGGAACAATTTTTACATCCAGGTTTTTCTTCTCTAAATCAGCCTTTGCCGTAGAACCGACCTGCACTCCCACCTTTTTCCCTTTCAAATCCGTAATTCCCTTTGCCGTACTCTCTCCCGGGACAACGAAAATCAATTCGTTTTTCATATAAGGCTCCGAAAGCGTCATATTTTCAGCCCGTTCCGGAGTAATGGACATTCCATTCCAAATGCAGTCAATAATTCTGTTGTTTAACGCTATCTCTTTGCTTTTCCAATCAATCGGCTGTTTTTCCAATTTGATTCCCATCCGGTTGCACACTTCCTGCGCCACATCAATATCAAATCCTTCTAAGCGTCCTTCTCTCGTGAGGAACCCCATGGGTGGAAATCCGTTATCTAACCCCAACACCAACGTTCCCGAGTCGAGAATCTTCTGTAACGATGTATCCTGTTTATTTTCCGTATTCTGTTGGTTTTCACAACCCATAACGGAACATAAAAGCGTGACCACTAGTGCACCAAGTAACAAACCTCTACCTAATCTATTTTCCATGGACCCTCCTAAAACAAAAAATACTCTCAGGGTAATTATATCAAACCTGAGAGCACTCTTTTCTTCGGGCACGTGAAAAAATAACGAACACTTTATGAAATATCAACGTTGAAGCAATTTGTAACGGCATCCTACAAAAGAGAATGAATTACGCCATCCCTGCACTGATTCGGGGTAATGCCATAAGGCAGATTCTTAGAATCCATCATATTATGCGCACCCAAAAATCCCCCAGGCTCAAATGGAAACATGGCCGTATCATACATATTCCCAAGACCGGAAACGATTTTTACAAGGACTACCTTGCGCTTACCGTAACGACGAATATTGTGAAAAACGTTTACGGAAGCAGGTTCTACTTCCAACGCCAGAAGCACCTTGCGCAACTTTCCTGCCACACGATCTGCGAAGCGATGTGCCTCCATGATTCCTTCTGCGCTACGTCCATGACCTTCCTGAAAGGTAACATCCACGTGGATTAGATAATCGGTAGTCGCCGGTATTCCTGCCCTGTCAAACACCACCTGATTTTTCAAAAGGCCCTCGGAAGAACCAATATTACTTGGTTGAAAGCCCCCTTCTTCTGCACCGGTCACCATCATGGTTACCCCCGTCATAAGTCTGGTAATACCTTCTCCTAATTCCCCTTCTTCCTTTGCCGCAATAGGGAAAAAGTCCAAATTAGAGTTTACAAAAAGATGAGTTTGCCCGGGGTCAAGAACCGTTACCTTTACCTCTTTAAGGTACGTTTCATCATAAGGAACGTCCAAAATATCCGCAGGTAATAAATCCGGTGAAAACGGATATCGCTTTTGTATCAATGTTCCCACTATCTGTTCCGCAATCGTTTCCGAAGTAACCTCTTTACCGGCACGCTTTAATTTCAGTTTTACCAATCCTACCGCTTTTTTGGCATCATAATCCGTCAGGTTATTATCGCCTACCACACAGGATTCGTAACCACTTACATTTTTGTTAAAATCCACGATGCAATCCACATAGTCATTATCACAGACTAACCGTCCCTGCTGACCGATATAGCTTAAGCCGACTGCCGGAATTCCACGACGACCTAATTCCTCAATTACAGAAACAAAATCCACATGATGATTTCCCCAGCCATCAATGGCAACCACCGCCGCGTCTGCCTGCATGAGCCTTGCCAAATCCGCGGTGCGTTTTGCTGTGTATTCTTTATCATCGCAAACCTCCGATACCCCGTCTATGATAATACCGGTAAATTCCAAATCTTTATCTTCTGACAACGCTTTTGTCATCGGGCAGAAAAAATGATGCTTCGTCGTCATTTTGATACTTGGTCCTAGTCCCATAACCATCCTCCTTTTGAAAAATGCAAAAAATCGAGCGCGAGAACCCCGCAAGGAGTTCTCCGCCCGAAATTTTATCATTACCTTATACGTTATGTCTGTACTCGTACGGTAATACCTTTGTCTGGTTGTAGCTTGGGCAATCACGAACCCACTCAAGAGATTCTTTGATGATTGCTGTCTGCATGGCTTTATTGTTTGGCTCACCGGCATTGGATCCGATTGGCACATGTGGTGCTGTGATACGAGGTGCACCCTGCTGTCTTGCGATTGGAGGTAAAGCAGCGATAACTACGCAGCTCATACCAGCTTCTTCACAGCAACGGGTTACGATGGTTGCAGAACGATGACAGGTTCCACATCCTCCGGTACAAAGAACGATATCAACGCCTTGTGCTTTTAATTTCTTAGCAATTTCCGGACCGGTTTCGTTGGTGAACTTCTCAACATTTCCGCCGCCACCCATGAAGGTGTAGGTTTCATCGGAAAGAGAACCAATGAATCCCTCGTCTACCAATTCATGAAGACGATCGATTGGGAACATTGCATTTACGTCCTTGTTGATATCGGAGTTATCAAATCCACCATGTGTAACCATCAAATTATCGGATGGAGTATTAAACTCGATGGTACGATAGGAGAAATCTCCGGATGTGTTAAATGGTGTCTGATCTTTTTTATGAATACCACCAGCAGTGATAAAAGCAACTTTACACTCGCTTAATGGTTTCTTTAATTCTGTAAATACCGGCTTTGGTACAACCGGTACAAAAATTTCGGATTGCATTCCTTCTTTGGTTGTAAGCATTTATGTATCCTCCTTAAATTGACTCTACTGGAATGTCGCGTTTTCCTACGGCATTCATACAACTGAAATAAAACTGAACGTCCTGTCCAACTTCTAATGCCACCGGCGTAAACATCCATCGACGCGGAACCGCAATGGTTCCCATGTCGTTCATAATGGCAATTTTCGCAGCCGTGTCGTTTACTTCAATTATTTTTCCACCCAACAAGCATGGGCTGATTTCATGGCTTGTCACCATATCGCCACTATCGTAGTCATATGGATTTTCCATCACTTCGATATAGCTAAAGTAAAATTCCATCTCCGTACCCGGTTCTATTGGTTCATCGAATTTTATCAGTTTCTCAGGTACGCAAATTACTCCGAGTCGACCGTGCAGATGGACTTTAATCATGCCATTCGATACCTCTTTTACCAGGCCGCCCATTTTGATTGGGTTAATCATATATTCCATTAGTGTAAGGTTCCGTTATCCAATAATACTGTTTCCGGAAGTCCTAATAACTTGTTATTTGCATTGATAACATCGTTATTCCATTTCTTTTCAGCTGGTTTGATTTCTACACCTGCCATCTTGTTCTTCAACATCTGAATTGCACGGGCTGCAACCTCTTTTGTTACACAAGAACATCCTGCAACGTTATTCTCAAATCCACCCTTATCCATATTTTCTTCTACCATGGCAGTTGCATACTTGTTTCCAACTACAAGCTGTCCCTGGTAAGCACAGAAGGATACACCAACAACCGGGATACCACGTTTTCCAGCCTGTCCAATGTGCTGTACAAAATCGATATGGTTATTTCCAAATCCTTCGGTTGTAATGATACATCCATCGATATCAAGAGACTCAAGTAAGAATCCAAGTCTTTCGGATACCCATAATTTTTCATCATTTACCTGTGGGCTTCCTACACATACAACACCGATTAAGTCAAGTTCGGAATCTGCTGCAAGTCCTTCTACGAGCGGCTCACGAATATAATGACGGGTCATTTCTTTTGTAGCCGGTCCAATACAGGTTAAAGCATGGATAGAACCGTCTCTTACCTGGTTTGGTGTTAACATAATTGGCACGTTTCCGCAGTCAACGTTCTTCTGTCCACCAAGGATTCCACATGGCTCATTCGGGCAGATTACGTTATCATGCATAGCACCCTGTCCCATGATTTCTTTTACTAATACAACACGTGGGTTACCTGCTCTACGTACGTCTTCACATACTTCTTCACGAACAACTTCACCTTCGTAATTCTTTAATACTTCACGAATTGCCTGGATGATGTAATCCTGACATTTGTGTGCTGCAAATGGGCCAGGTCTGGTCATACCGGTTAATCTTTCGATTACCGCATGGCAACGAATAATAATATCGTTTTCATCTGCACATCCCGGATGTCCAAAATACATCTTCTCATCTAAGTATCCTTCAGATGATCCAAACTCATGTACCTGTACGCCGTCTTCATCAACACCTGTTAACATGAATACAACACCATCAAGTACTTTGGTTACACCTTCACCAAGCTCTCCCTCTACTTTTGTAGCGATTGGGCAAACGTCCATAATGGTTTCTGTGTAAATGTGTCTCTTGTCCGGATAGATTACATCAAGCTCTAAGGATTTACATAATGCGTCTTCCAAAACCGCTTTATCTGTCAACTTCTTGTCGATAGTTAATTTTCCATCTTTCAAAGATGTTTCGTTTCCGATTTCTACGTCGGTAATCTTAATATGTTTTTTCAGTAATGTACGAATTACTTTCTTTTCTCCTGTTGGTAATGCTTTTTCTGCAGTTGTTGCTTCTGCAGGCATTCCCTCTGTGCAAACTGCACCATTTACTGCTCCAACCGGAACATCCAGTCTTAAGCCCTCAATCTTATCGGCTTTATCAATTTCAATATGAATCATGCCATTTCCTCCTACGGTTGTCTTAACCTTTGGTGCAATCACATTCTTTGGTGTGCTTGCAACTTCCGGTGCTGCCTGTTTTGGTGCTGCCTCGGTTTCATTTACCTTATCAAGCACTTCTCTGGTAATTGGTGTTAACGCCTCAACGTCTGTCAAAAGCGTACTTCCAAGTACCTGTTCAATCTTAAGTCCATCTGGACTTAATGTAAGAAGACCAGCCTCTACCATATCATCAAAAAGACTTGGATCTTCTAAGTCTGCAGCACTGATAACCAATCCTTTTTCTCTTCTGCAGCAGAAAATTGCAGGATCTTTCAAGTGCTGTTGTAATGTCTCATTTGTAATTGACATCCCTTTTTCCTCCTTTTTTTTATTTTTTTATTGCTCTAACGATTTTGTGGTTCACTGCACGCAACGCGCCATCTGTGCAGTGATAAACCGGTAATCCCATTTTTGGAGCGCAAGACATAACGGTGTTGGAACAATCTGTACAATTTCCAATCAAAACTGCCTGTGCACCGGCTTTCTTCAATGCCATGACCTTCTGTACCTGACCCGGGCATCTTCCCGGATTCTCGCATTTCAAGTTTCCATTTACTTCCTTTGCCTGCTTACAGCATTCAACTCCTACAACCTTTGAACCAAGGCTTTCTGCCAACTGATGCATACGCTCTTTGTTTGCACCGCAAGCACAAACCAAAAGTCCAATTTTTTCCGGTCCTTTCGGGAAACATTCTGCAGCAATTAAGCCTCCGGTTGTCTTCACAACCACATCTTCCATGGTCGTTCTCTTTCCGGTAAACGGTCCACCCATAATAAGTTCGCCGCAATCCGGATTAACGCCCCCTGCACGGTCAAACATGGTTTGCACCGGTGTTCCAATTGCTACATCCATGAAAACCTGTACCAACTTATCCTGCGCATTTCCGGCAATTTTACCACCCACGGTCATATCCTTGTCGATCAACGGTTTCTTCTCATCTACCGCTTCTGCTATTCTACATGCCGTTTCTGCATTGATTACAATGGCATTTGCCTCAAGCGGAAGTGCCGTTACCGGCAAAACCTCACCAAATACTTCACGAATAATCGCACGCTCTTCCCCCATTGGATACATATCAATTAATGGAACAATTCGCATTCCTTTATAATTTCCAAGGATTTTTCTCAACGCATCGATTGCTTCCTTATGGTACTCTTTGATGGCCACCACGCCGTTTGTTGCCCCCGCTACTTCCATAGCAATTTCAAGTCCACGTAAGAGCTGTTCCGGTCTTTTCTCTATACGCGCAATATTATGAGAAAGAATCGGTTCGCACTCCGCTGCATTGATAATAACGGTTCCTTTTTCGCCTAATGGTTTTGAAAACTTTGCATACGTCGGGAATCCCGCGCCACCAAGTCCAACCAAACCCGCCTCTTCAATCAGCTCAAGCGGTTTCTTCTTTTTCAGCTTTACATAGCCGGCACTCTGCTTTTCATCCGGGTCCACAACAATTTCTGTTTCATTCACAGAAACAACGGTACCTGCGATACTGGAAAAAATATTGGCCCCCAAGCCATCCTGCGGCTTTGCCGCTATCATCTCTCCACGTTTCACCTTTGCTCCGGTCTGTATTACAGCAACCGACGGCTTTCCTATACACTGTTTCAGAGGAAAACGGTAAAGTTCTGACATCTTTTTCTCCTCCTTTCCGAAATGTATTCATTTCACTTGCATTTAGAGTATAACTTGGTGTAAGATATTTGAAAAGCGACATTTTTTTCATTCAGATATGTCAAAAATTACTATCAGGAGTTTTTATGGATAATCTAGTTAAATACAAATTGTTTTCTATTACCGCCCAAACCGGTAATATTTCCAAAACTGCAGAAATGACAGGCTATACCCAATCCGGGGTCAGTCACACCCTCAAGCGCTTAGAAGAGGAAGTAAATATGCAGCTATTTATTCGAGACCGCTATGGTGTGCGTCTTACTCCGGTGGGGAAAGAATTTCTACGCTATGTAAACAGTCTCCTCTCCGAAGAGGAAAAATTACGCCAATTCGTTTACGATACCAATGGCATCGAATATGGCACACTAACCATCGGCACCTATACCAGTATCTGTACCCATCTACTTCCTACGTTGTTAAATGACTTCCACGAGGACCATCCCGGCATTCAGATTAAGCTTCGAGAAGGTGGAATCAAAGAATTGGAGAATTGGCTAAATCGCCGGGAAGTTGACATGATTTTTTGCAGTCGGCAGGACAATGCCAATTATTCCTTTCATCCGTTGAAGAAAGACGCATTCATGGCCGTATTGCCGAAAGATTATGAGATTGAAAAGGATACGTTTCCCATTGTTTCCTTCCAGAATACCCCCTCGATTCTCCCGGAAGCAGAAGTGGATTCTGACATCTATACACTATTAAAGGAGCAGCATGTCACTCCGCAGATTCGTTACACCGCCAAGGAAAACCTTACCATCCTTGCAATGGTGGATAAACACTTGGGTATCTCCATAATCCCTGCTCTGGCACTTGAGAATTCCCCCTGGGATATCCATGCACTGCCACTTCACCCTCCTTACGCCAGGGAACTTGGAATCGGCTATTTGGACGATGAAAGCCTTTCTCCCATCGGGAAAAAATTTCTTTGGTTTGTACAGGAATATTTTCCCTGCAAAGAAGAATAATACACGGCAAAATTGGGCATCCTATTTTCAAAGAATCGAAAAGGGGATGTCTTTTTATGTCAGTATATAAAGTTGATCTCTGTGGCGTAAACACTGCCACCTTACCCCTATTGAATGATGACGAAAAAAAGGTACTATTCGATAAAATCAAAGACGGCGACACCGAAGCAAAAGAAACTTACATTCGAGGAAATCTACGATTGGTACTCAGTGTCATCAAACGCTTTTCCTCTTCCGGTGAAAACGCAGATGATTTATTTCAAATTGGTTGCATTGGGCTTCTAAAATCCATCAATAATTTCGACCCTACCTTAGGCGTTAAATTTTCAACCTATGCCGTTCCCATGATTATTGGGGAAATTCGACGTTATTTACGAGATAATAATACAATTCGCGTTAGCCGCTCTCTAAAGGATCGCGCCTACAAAATCATGGTTGCCAAAGAGGCTTTTCGTAAAGAACATCAAAAAGAACCTACCTTTGCCGAACTTTCTTCCCTCACAGGCTTTACCGAAGATGAAATTCTTTACTGCCTCGATGCCATGCAAAATCCTCTAAGCCTCTACGACCCCGTTTATAACGATGGGGACGATACCCTCTACGTCATGGACCAGGTACGCGACAAAAAGAATACGGAAGATCACTGGCTGTTAAACCTATCGCTAAAAGAGGCACTTGAACAATTAAATGATCGTCAGCAGGATATTATAACCAAGCGCTTTTTGCAAGGAAAGACCCAGATGGAAGTTGCCGAAGAAATTCATATTTCTCAGGCACAAGTATCCCGCCTCGAAAAGAGTGCATTAAAAAGCATGAGAGCCCATCTTTAGCTCTCATGCTTCACCATATCCTTATGCAATTGCCGTATGATTCGCTTTTCAATGCGCGAAATATAGGATTGCGAAATTCCTAACTCATCTGCAACCTCTTTTTGCGTTCGCGGTTCTTTTCCGGTTAATCCATAACGCAATTCAATGATAAACCGTTCTCTTTTGTTCAAGTTGTGAAGCGCTTCATTCAAAAGGGTTCGTTCTGCTTCCTGCTCCATCCCTTTTTCCACTACATCCTCACCGGTTCCCAGTATATCAGACAAAAGAAGCTCATTTCCATCCCAATCTACATTTAGCGGTTCATCAATGGATACCTCCAACTTATGTTTACTCGCTCTTCTTAAATACATCAAAATCTCGTTTTCAATGCAGCGTGAAGCATAGGTAGCCAGTTTAATCTGTTTTTCCGGATTATAGGTATCGACCGCCTTCATAAGACCAATGGTGCCAATAGATATCAAATCCTCTACCCCAATTCCGGTGTTATCAAATTTCTTGGCTATGTAAACCACCAACCGTAAATTATGTTCAATCAGACAGATTTTCGCATCCGGATCCTTTTTTTCGTAAAGCAATCGAATGCAATCCGCTTCTTTTCTCGCGTCCAACGGCGGTGGCAGTACCTCTGCACCCCCAATATAGTGAATCTGTGCCTGTCGCTTAATAAACAGTCCCCGTATCTTTGGTAAAACACTTCTTGCTACGATTTTTTGCATAATTACTCCTCCTAACATTCTTTCTATCCTGTATGCACATGCTTTTGATGCAATAAAACCCGACAGGCCGGCTCCTTGAATGTCCATCGCTTGCTAATGCCAATCCTCGGTTTCGGATATGTATACCACTGCCCATTTACATAAACCGATACCCCATCCACCTTAATGGTATCCATTACCTCATTTGCAGCCATCGTGGTAAAACATACCGGATACTTTGGTTTTTTATAAATCTGCAAAATCGGTTTCAAAAAATCATGCTCCGCTAATGTAATCGCCTCCCCCCAGATAGGATCCTCCAAAAGATTTCCGGAATCCAAAAAGCCCTGTCCCTCTATCACCACGTCCTTATAAGCAATTTTGACCGGATAATACGTCTGCCCTTCTTTGCGTCGTTTGCAAAGCACCCCAACGATTCCATAAAGACTTACTGCCACCGCTATACTTACTTCCACCGGATATGCCTCCCAAAAAGAACTTCCCAATTGTGTAGCTCCATAAAACAATGCCGTGGCCGCATACGCGGCTAACCATTCCTTTATGGGCAGGCCATGTACATCCTTTCGAAAACAGAGCCACACGCCCCAGGGCAATAACAACGCATGTGTCAGCCATGTGTACCATCCAAAAGAAAGATGTAACACCATAGCCGTTTCCATGAAACTTATAAAGGCACTCACCATCAGACTACGCAGTCTTCGTGGTGGATGTTGAAACCATTTTCTCACACACACAAGTGCAAACCAATTCCCGATTTCCTGCAACATCCAAAACACATCCGCATAAAAATAATACATATCTGCCTCCGTTTTCTGCCATTAGTATACCCCCTGTTTTAAGAAAAATCTGTCGAATTATGCCTTTCGACAACATGCAAAAAGCGTTGGAAGATAACTTCCAACGCTTAAACTGTTTTCCTATTTACTTCTTGTGTTCTGTAAAAAATCCGGAATCTTAATATCCTGTTGTTTCACTCTGCTCTCAATTGGTTCCGGTTTACGAATACCGAATAAATTATCATTCGAAGCAACATGTGTAGAAGTTGCCTGCTTCGGCTCCGGATTCACCGGATTCACTGTCGGCTGTGCTACGGACTGCACCGGACTTTGTGATACCGGATTCGTAAATGTCTGTCTTGGCTGTGGCTGTGAAACCGGCTGTGTGCGATTTACACCAACATTTCCACTAGGATATTTCAATCCACTAAGTAATCCACTCGCTGTAGTTGGACGTTCTTCCAACCCGGTTGCAATGACGGTAATGGAAACCTCATCCGGTGTAGTATCATCATACTTCGCACCAAAGATAACGTTTGCATTATCGCCGGCAAGGTCTTGAACATAACTTACCGCATCGTTTGTATCAAACAAGCTAATATCACCGGTGATATTAATAATAACATGGGATACACCGTTGATAGAAGTCTCCAATAACGGACTGGCAACGGCAGCCTTCACAGCTTCTGTTGCTTTCTCCTTACCCTTGCCAACACCAATACCGATGTGTGCAATACCTTTATCCTGCATAACCGTCTGGACATCAGCAAAGTCCAAATTAATAAGTGCCGGCATATTAATCAAATCCGTAATTCCGGATACTGCCTGCTGTAACACTTCATCTGCCTTCTTCAACGCATCCGGGAATGTAGTGGAACGATCTACAATCTCCAACAATTTATCATTTGGAATTACAATCAACGTATCCACGTTCTCTTTCAAATTCTGAATTCCGGAAAGTGCATTCTTCATACGCACAGTTCCTTCAAACTTAAATGGCTTAGTTACAACGCCAACGGTCAGAATTCCCATTTCCTTTGAGATTCTGGCAACAACCGGAGCCGCACCTGTTCCGGTACCGCCACCCATACCACAGGTAACAAATACCATATCTGCGCCTTCAATTGCCTTGCGGATTTCCTCTTCACTCTCCTCTGCAGCCTTCTGTCCTCTCTCAGGCACTCCACCGGCACCGAGGCCTTTCGTTGACTTCTCACCAATTTGAATTGGGGTTGGAGCATTGCAAAGCGCTAATGCTTGCTTATCGGTATTAATACCAACAAATTCCACTCCTCCAATGTTATCTGCAATCATTCGATTGACAGCATTATTTCCGGCGCCACCAACACCTACTACGATAATATGTGCGCCACCACTTACTCCTGTATCCTTTAATTCAAGCAAGGTTCTTCCTCCTTCTTACGTGCAGTTTCCTCTACTATAATCCAATCTATACCTATCAGATAATAATCAAAATTCATCTGTTGTCTTTCCCACGACAACACTACTTAATATAATAACGTCTTTCCGCCAAATAATCAACACCTTTTAGCCCTTTTTTTGTTTCGATTTTTCCTTTTGGAACGTAATATCGGAATCCTCATTTCTCCATTCCTCCATATGCAGCGTTCCTTTCATCCCTTCAAGCTGCGGCAAAATCTGATCCATACGAACCATCTTCTCGTTCAAATTGGATGCATCTCCAAAATTAACGGTTATGTCACCATAATACAGTGTAAATGCATTTCCCGTCTGAACACCAAGCTTTGCCGGCAATCGATGGTACTTTTCCAAGGTATTGGTTAAGGAAAGTAAATGTTTAAACGTTGCGGGATTTTCCACACGCAATGTTTCGTATAATTTCACATCCTTGACCTGCAATCCGTCGATTTCTACCACATGATCCACAATTCTGGTGGACAATTCTTCTACAATTCCATCTTTGTCAATATAAGCATACTGTCCCGTTGACTGGACATACAAATATCCAATCATATTCTTCTCATATACATGAATCTGAATCTTTGTCGGGCTCTTTAACTGAATATCCATAGTATCCACAAAGGGAAGCGTCTTAGGCTTCTTAAACTTATACTTAAAAAACACATAGACGCTATTCCATGAATAATCATCATTTAAAATAATTTCCTTAATCTCTTCATTGGTGTGAATCTCATTTCCGGTAACCTCCACCGTCTTAAGACTACATCCAAAATAAATAATCAAAAAAGCAATTGCACATACAATCACCAAACCAAGCAAGCCTATCATCCATCGCAATACATTGCTTCCTTCATATTCCTGACTACGTGCTTTCATATTCTTCCTCTATTCGAATTCCTCTTGAAACATTCAACACAATTCCCATTTCCGCCAATAAAAACAAGACTGATGTACCTCCATAGCTGATAAACGGCAATGAAATACCGGTATTCGGAATGGAATTGGTAACCACCGCAATGTTTAGTACCACCTGCACCGCAATATGCCCCATGGCGCCAACCACCAGCAACGAGCCATACAAATCTCTGGCGTTATTGGCAATCACTGCAAAACGCCACAGCATCAAAATAAACAGGCTAATAACACAAATGGCACCAAACAGTCCTAACTCTTCACAGATAATAGAAAAAATCATATCATTTTGCGCCTCTGGCACATACCCAAGCTTCTGCACACTCTGACCTAAGCCTTTTCCAAATAATCCACCGGAGCCAATCGCATATAGTCCTTGTAAGGTCTGATAGCCTTTCTCAGCCGTTTCCGGATGTAACCATGCATCAATACGTGTCGCACGATAACTTTCCAGAAAAATAAAGGCAATTCCAAGTCCACCCAAAATGCCCGCTGTAACAAAAAACTGCGCATATTTCTTACTTGCAACAAAAATGATACATACCGTAATTGCCATAATAATGATTGCATTACTTAAGTTCGTATAAGCAACCATTCCAAACAACGGAAAAACAATTAGCATCGTTCGAATCACATTGCTAAAACGGTTAATGCTCTTTGGCATATTACAAACCACGCCGGCAACCACAATTAGCGCTACCAATTTGGCAATCTCAGATGGCTGAAATCCCAACGGCCCAAATTGCAGCCATCGCCGTGATCCGTTAATATCCTTACCAATTCCCGGAATCGCCACCGCGATACACAGCATTGCCGCCATCACATACATAATCCCGGAAAACTTCCAGTAATAATGATAATCTATGCGAGACGCAATCAACATACCGCACACACCCAGGCTCGTAGAAATCAGCTGTTTACGAAAATAGTAATCTACCTGGCCGAATTTAATTCCTGCCATATATGCACTGGTACTATATACCATAATTAAACCAAAAGCCAATAAAAACAATATAATAAACAACAGGCTAAAGTCAAAAAACACAACCGGTCTATCAATTCTTTTCTTCTTTTTCTTCAATCGTCGTGTACGATGATCCATTTAATTCTCCCTGATTGCATTTACAATAGTTTTAAAGATTTCTCCTCGTTCTTCGTAGCACTTAAACATCCCCCAGCTTGCACACGCCGGAGAAAGCAGCACTGCGTCGCCTTCTTTCGCATTCTCGATGCAAATATCCATAGCTTCTTCAAATGTTTCCGCCATCCGGATATTCGTAATGCCGTGCTTTCTTGCACAATTAGCAATCTTCTCTTTTGTCTGTCCAAGCAATACGAATAGCTTCACCTTGCCGTCGAAATTCTCAATCCACTCATCGTATTCGCTTCCCTTGTCATATCCACCACCAATCAAAATGGTCGGTTTCGTCATAGCCCGAATTCCCTGAATTGCTGCATCCGGATTCGTTCCCTTTGAATCGTTATAATAATCTACGCCACGTTTGGTTGCCACAAACTCAATTCGATGCTCCACCGCCTTAAACGTACGAATAACAGCCAGTGTTGTTTCAAGCGGCACTTCCATTGCTTCAGCAATGGCCAACGCTGCCATAACATTCTCAATGTTGCAAAGCCCTACCAGATTCATGTCCGTCTCTTTCATTATTGCCTTGCCATGACCATAAATGATACCATCTTTATAATAATAACCATCTTCCAATTCTTCCTTCGTGGAAAAAGCAATTACTTTAGCCGGACACTCCTTAATAAATGCGTGGGTATACGTATTATCGTAATTAAGTACACATACATCCTCTTTGGTTTGATTGCTGCATATTGCTTCCTTTGCCTTTACATAATTCTCCATCGTATGATGTCTGTTCAAATGATCCGGCGTAATGTTCAAAATTGCAGAAACCTTTGGATGGAACTTCTCAATGGTTTCCAACTGAAAACTACTGATTTCCGCAGTTGTTACCGTATCCTCTTCCTGCCTGGAAACCACGGTTGTATACGGAATTCCAATATTGCCAACCACATCCGTATGCGCAAAATGCGCTTCCATAATCTGACCCACCAGCGTAGTTGTCGTTGTTTTTCCATTGGTTCCGGTAATGGCAATCACTTCCCCTTTTCCAAAGGTATAGGCAAGCTCAATTTCTCCCCATATACGTTTACCAAGTTCGCGCATATGCTCTACAAACGGTAAATCCGTCGGTACACCCGGAGAAAGCACCAAAATATCGGCTTCTTCCATCCAGGAAGTACGAAGCTCTCCACAAGCGATTTCCACATCGGCCAACACCGGATACGTCACACGAAGCTGCGCTATATCCAAATCCGCCTTTCCATCGTAAAGACGCACACTACACTGTTTTTCCTTCAACAAGGTAATTGCTGCTATTCCACTCTTTCCGGCACCAACTACCAAAAATGATTGCTCAAGTACTTTCATTCTTCTTCTCTCCTACTTAAATTCCAAGATATGCTATCATGCAAAGCAACGCTGTAACAATTGCAAACACTGCCACAACCCTTGTCTCCGACCATCCGCTCATTTCAAAATGATGGTGGATTGGAGCCATCTTAAAGATTCTTTTTCCGCCGGTCTTCTTAAAATAAGTAACCTGAATTACCACGGACAATACCTCGACCAGGTAAATCAAACCAACAATCAGAATAAACAATGGCATCTGCATCATATAGGCTGTGCCAGCCACAAATCCACCCAATGCCAAAGAACCGGTATCTCCCATAAACACCTTTGCCGGGAACACATTAAACAGCAAAAATCCTAACAGCGCACCTATCACCGCACAGCAAATTGGAGACACGCCACTCTTTGTTGCTACGGCAACCACCGTAAAGAAAGTTGCCACCATGATGGTAACGCTTGATGCAAGACCATCCACACCATCTGTGAAATTAACACCATTCACGGTTCCAATTACAGCAAAAAATAACAACGGAATCGCAAAAATACCAATATCTAAGTACCAGCCACCTTCCGATACCAGATTCGAAAACGGAATCAGCATCGTCAGGGAAATCTTAGAAACCTTAATCATATAAACCGCAAAAACTGCTGTCACCACAATCTGGCAAAGCATCTTCTGCCATGCCAGCAATCCATCGGAGCGACGCAATACAACTTTTAAGTAATCATCCAAAAATCCGATAATTCCAAATCCCACCGTCAAAAACATGATTGGGATAATATTCGGATATCGTTTCATGTATAGTAGAGAGGTAATAATCACGCTCACAATAATGATGATTCCACCCATTGTTGGCGTTCCACTCTTTGACAAATGGGACTTTAATTCCTCACGCTCCGTCTGATCAACCTTTAATCTCCGCAACATCGGAATTACAAATGGTCCAATGGATGCCGTAATAACGAATGCAATTAAAATTGGAAAAATAATATCGTATACCATATCGTACCTCTTTCATCTTTTATCTTAACCCATAAATTATATTCCTTTTTTATCGGTTGTGCAAGTAGGGAAGAATGTTTTCGAAAATATTTCGAATCACCGGCGCCGCAATGGTTCCTCCATAATAAATTCCCTTGGGTTCTTTAATGGTAATCAATGCCAAAACCGTAGGATGCTTTGCCGGCTCAAATCCGAGAAAAGACGAAATATACTTGTGCGCACTTCTGGGAAGCGTTTGCGAAGTGGCGGTTTTTCCGCCAACCGAATAGCCTTCTACCTCTGCCTTGTTGCCGGTTCCCTCCGCCACCACTTTTCTTAAAAGCTTTCGCATGATACGGGAAGTCCTCCGGGACACAATTCGTTTACCGGCAGGGTAATTTTTTCGGATTTTCTTTCCGCTTTCTGTGACAATATACCGACCGATGTGGGGCGTCACCATGGTACCGCCATTAAGAAGCGATGACACACTGGTTGCCAGCTTTATTGGTGTAATCTGAAACGATTGCCCAAATGAAATCGTTGCCAGCTCCACCGGCCCCACATTCTTTTTGTCATGCATAATAGTTTTCGCTTCCCCCGGTAAGTCAATCCCGGTTTTTCCATACAGGCCAAACTGTTCAAAATAGCGAAAATATTTTTCCACTCCCAAGCGAAGCCCCACCTCAATAAACACCGGATTGCAGGAATTCATTAGTCCTCCCGTAAAATCCAACGCTCCGTGCCCTTTCACTTTATGACAATGAATCCTACGGTCTTCCACAACCTTAAACCCGGGACAAAAAAAACGGTCTGAAACCGTAACCACCCCGGCCTCAAGCCCGGCACAGCTTGTAATGATTTTAAAAATGGAGCCGGGTTCATAGGTATCATGAATGCAGCCGTTTCTCCACCGCTCATTTAATTGCTTCATGGATAGATGCTTTGAAAAGGGTCTGTTCAAATTATACTCCGGCACATCCACCATGGCCAAAATCTCTCCATTTTGCGGATTCATAACCAGAATGCTCACATGCTTTGCCTTCTTTTCCTTACAAATCTTTTCTGCAGCCTGCTGACAATAGTATTGTATGGTGTAGTCCAACGTCGTATACAAATTTTTTCCCGGTATGGGAGCAATTCTTCGCTTGGGCGCATTCTCAAGTTCCATCCCTCTGGCATCCGTAAGCGTTAAAATACACCCGTCTTTTCCCTTCAACTGCTTTTCATATTGCACCTCAAGCCCCAAAATACCCTGATTTTCTCCACCTGCAAACCCCAACACCTTTGATGCAAGCTTCCCGTGTGGATAAAACCGTTTCCGATCTTCATCCACCTTCACCCCGGCAAGTCCATAAGCAAGAATCCTATCCCCGGTAGCTTTTGAAACATTTGCTTTTATTTTCTCTATAGCCGTTACCTTATTCACCCGCTTTTTCACCTCCGTAAACGGAAGCTGCAATTCTTTTGCCAGCATTTTTGCAACCCTTTGTGGCTGCTCAACCTGATTGTGAATCACCGATACCGTACAGACCGTCTGATTATCTGCCAAAAGTATCCCATTTCGGTCATAAATTTTCCCTCTCGGAGCTTTTATGTAACGTTCTCTCTCGTGAAGGGTCTGCGCTTTTTTCTCATAATACCCGGATCCTAATACCATTAAATACCCCAGGCGAAAAAGTAGAAAAATCAGAAAAATAACGCACCCAAACAATACCACCATCAGCTTTCTTCGCTGGTATGTTTTCATAAAAAACCTCATAACCGCTTTCTCTTTATCTATGAAAGCAATTATGAGGTTATGCATTTATTCAAAAATTCCCTGTTCGTAGTTTTCTTCCGGTGCTTTGATTTGCGGCACCGCACCTTTCTTGTTTGCATCCGGATAGATATTCATATATGGGAGCACCTGTGTCAAAATCTCTTTCGCAAGATTTGTTGCAAGAGAACTTTGTGCCTGATCCTTCAAGTGTGGTTCATCAATAATTACATAAATCATGACCTGGGGATTCTTCGCCGGTGCAAATCCAATAAAGGATACCAGATACTTTTTATTTCCACGAGGCAGTTTTTCCGCAGTACCGGTCTTTCCACCCATGGTATAGCCCTCAACCTGAGCGCTATGAGCCGTACCTTTCTTCACAGTAGTATACAGATAGCGACGCAGGTAGCGACTTGTTTCCGCCGAAATCGTCTGCTTTAGCAGCGTAGGCTTTACCTCTTCGTATAAACTACCATCCGCATTGCGGATTTCCTTCACCATATGCGGTTGATAATAATTTCCTCCATTAATCAATGAACAAAATCCGCTTCCAAGCTGAATCATGGTAGCATTAAAATTCTGTCCAAAGGAATTGGTGGCAAGCGCCGTTGGATTCATAGTTTCCTTTGTATAAATCAACGAATCCGTTCGCGCCTCACCCGGAAGATCAATTCCCGTCTTTCTTCCAAATCCAAAAATTGACTGGTACTTGGTGAACGTCGATACTCCAATCTTTCGCCCGATTTGCATCAGCGCATCATTACAGGAATTATTAATCGCCTTCTCAATCGTCTCTTTTCCATGACCGTTACGGTTTGCACAATGAATTAAGTGATCCCCCACCTTCTCCGAACCATTGCATACAAAGGTTTCGTTTCCATGCAATTTCCCACTATCAAGACCCATAGCAACCGTAAATGGCTTTGCAGTCGATCCCGGCTCATAGGTAGCCGTGACACAAAAATTATTCCATAGGTCATTGAGCACCGCCAGCTTCTTCTTCGCTGACATTTTCGCTATTACACTTTTTTTATACACATGAGACAAATCCCTTGGATTAGACAAGTCATAAAACGGATATTGCGCCATAGCCAAAACCTCTCCGGAGTTTGGGTTCATCACTAACACCGCCGTATGTGCGCTTCCCTGTTTCCGTCCCTTGTATCCATCATGTTCTTTATTGAATTGTGTAACCTTCTTCTCTACCATGGATTGAATGGTCATATCAATGGTGGACACTATGGTCTTTCCATCTTTTGCCTTTACTACAGTTTTCTCATAATCATTATCGGAGCTTAAGTACCCGTATTCACGCCCATCTTCCCCGTTTAAAATGCTATTATACGAACGTTCCAGTCCATTAATTCCTTCGTTTCCCTTTGTCACAAAACCAATTACGGAAGACGCCAACGTCTTATAAGGATACTCCCGCTCATACTCTTTTTCAAACCAGACACCTGCAATGTGGCTGTCTTTCTCCGCTTGAAGTTCCCGAAATTTCTTTGTCTTCTCATAAGAAACTTTCTTCTTTAAAATACAATATTGACTTCGTGGGGTATCCTTTAACTGCTGTCGCACCTCGTCCCCTTTCATAGAAAAACAAGTGACCAACGCCTGCACCGTAGAATCAATGCACGTCTTCTTAGCATTTAGCACCCTACAATCCAATACCACATTAAAGACATCCTTGCTCGTTGCCAAAATGGTGTTCTTGCGATCCACAATATCGCCTCGCTTATACGGAAGGACCTGAGAACTGTATTCCTGCTGGTCCAGTACCTTCCGTTCATATCGATCTCCGTCCACTAGCTGAATGTATATCATACGTCCAACCAAAAAGAAGAGTGCTGAAAAAACAATTCCCAGCACTACAATTATCTTCTTTCGCATTGGCCTGGTTAAACGGGTATTCTTCAATCTTCTTCGTCTTGCCAATGTATTTCTCTCCTAACTAATTTGAAAATAACAACCCGAAAATGGATTTCCCGTTTCCTGTTGGGATATCTTTATATTGCTCCATATAATCGGTCTTGTCAATATGATAATACTTAATCTGTCGTTCTTTCGGATAAACCATCCCTAAATTCTTAATTGCTTTCTTACGAATATCATTCAAATCTACAGAGGTTACAATGCCCTTTTCTCGTGCATCGTTCTCCTGCGTAAGATTAAGCACCTTTTCTTTCAAATGTGCAACCTGATTCTTATTCGCCGTCAAACGGGACTGCAAGCCAATATAAGTCGCACAAAGTCCCAAAATCATTACTGTTGCAAAACACATCGCCATCATGTTCATACGGCTTGCTCTCTTCTCTCTTTCCAGTAAACGACGCTGTCTTCTTAACGCACGACGACGTTCTTCTTCCCTGGCCTGTCTTCTTCTCTCCTGCAGTGCCTCTTCGAAGGTATCTAGCGGTTCATAGTCCGGAGTATACTGTGGTGCAGTTGCTCCATATAAATAAGTTGTATGAATGTTTGTGTTTCTCTTTGTGTTGTCAGCCATTGACTTCACCCTTTCATTTCTTTTCAAATACTCTTAGTTTCGCACTTCGTGATCGTGCATTTTCTTCTAATTCTTCTTCTGACGGAAGAATTGGTTTTCTGGTTACTACCTTACCTTGACTTACCTTTCCACATACGCATACCGGAAATTCCTTCGGGCAGGTACAAGGGTCTTCATTCTTTTTAAAAATGTTCTTAACAATACGGTCTTCTAACGAATGGAACGTAATTACACATAAGCGTCCTCCCGGATTCAAAAGCGATATCATCTCATCCAACGAATCCTTCAAAACCTCTAATTCTTTGTTGCATTCAATACGAATTGCCTGAAAGGTTCGCTTTGCCGGATGTCCTCCGGTGACCTGCACCTTCATAGGTATCGCACCTCGGATAATGTCGGAAAGTTGACCCGCTGTCGTGATTCGCTCTTCTTGTCTGGCTTTCACGATGTGTTTCGCAATATTCTTTGCGAACCGGTCTTCACCATAATCCTTGATAATCTGAAACAGTTCCATTTCGCTATATTCGTTCACAATCTTCTCTGCTGTCAAACTCTGTCGGTTATCCATGCGCATATCAAGCGGCGCATCTTGTGCCATGTAGCTAAAACCTCTTTCCGGCGTATCTAACTGATAAGAGGACACCCCTATATCCAATAAAATTCCGTCTACTTTCTCAATTCCCAGCCTCTTAAGCTGTGCCGCCATATCGCAATAATTGCTTCGCACAATGGTCACCTTTTCTGCGAACGGTTCTAATCGTTTCGTTGCTGCCAAAATTGCATCTTCATCCTGGTCAATTCCAATCAATCTTCCTTCTTCGCCTAAGCGTTTACAAATCTCATAGGAATGTCCGGCTCCGCCCAAGGTGCCATCCACATAGATTCCATTCGGTTTAATCTGTAATCCTTCGATTGTCTCGTTTAACAAAACAGAAATATGCTTAAATTCCATGCCTCTCTCCTACTCTAAATGCTTAAACCAAGTTCCGCCATATGCTCTGCAATTTCATCCATATCATCGTATGTATTCTCAAGCCAGCGATCCTTCGCCCAGATCTCTATTCTTGAAAAAACACCAGCTGTCACAATATCTTTCTCAAGTCCTGCATACTCGCGCAAGTTTGTAGGGATTAAAATACGTCCCTGCTTGTCCACCTCGCAGGTCGCTGCTCCCGAAAAGAAGAATCGCAAGAACTTTCTTGCATCCTTCGAGGTAAGTGTTACAGTCTTAAACTTCTCTTCAATGTTCGCCCATTCTTCCATGGTATACCCATACAGGCAACCATCAAATCCCTTGGTGATGACGAATTCGTCCTTTAACTGTTCCCGGAACTTTGATGGTACAATCACACGTCCCTTTGCATCAATGGAGTGATTGTATTCTCCCATAAACATTCGTCTTCACCTGCCTTTCCATCCTTCCATTATTTGGGAAAGGCGTTTTCCACAAAGATATCAACTTATCCACCACTTTGTGGCATTTCCAACCACTTTCCTCCACTTACAGTAATATAATACTATAAAACCCCCGAAAAATCAAGGTTTTTGCCAAAATTTGCATGGTTTTTTCGTGAAAAAAGAACAAAAAAAATGGAGCCGAACAATTCTTTCGGCTCCAAAAGTGGTTGAAAGTGGAGGAACTTTATACAAGGCGCTCTTCCACAGTTTTCTCTTAATTTGTTGAATCTACATGTTTTCGACGCATCCATACGTCCAGTATGATCAATACGACCACCAAAAGACCGGACAACAATTGAGATACGGGAAGGACTCCAATCTTCAACTGATCGGTTCGAATCCCTTCAATCCAGAATCTTCCCAACGCATATCCGCCTAAATACAGCATAAATAACTCACCCGAAAACTTCTTCCTGTCCCGATAAATGTACAGCAAAATCAATACTCCAAGGTTCCACAATCCTTCGTACAAAAAGGTAGGATGTACCTGTACAAATGTCACACCCTGAATTGTCTTTGCGTGTTCCCACATTGTCTGAGTAATATCGCTACTGGAACGAACCGCAGGTACCGGCAACTGCATCGCTAAAAGATTGTTGGTGTATCCGCCAAAAACTTCCCTGTTAAAGAAATTTCCCCAGCGTCCAATAATCTGACCTGCCACTAGTCCAATACATCCGGTGTCCAGCATCACACCTACCGGCTTATGCTTCTTTTTTGCAACTACATACACCGTAAGAACCGCGCCAATGATTGCACCATAGATGGCAAGTCCTCCCTGACGCAAATTAAAAATACTTAATACATCATCTTTATATAGCCCCCAGGAAAACACTACATAGTATATCCGTGCGCCAATGACCGAAAAAATAATGGCATATAACGCAAGATCCATATAGTCTTCCTCCGACTGTCCGGTTCGCTTTGCCTCTCTTGTGGCCAGAAAAATTCCAACCAGGATTCCCAGCGCAATCACAATGCCGTAAAAAGCAACCGTAAAACTTCCTATCTGGATGGATTTCCCCACATGGCGCAAGGTTATGTGGAGATTTGGAAACAGAATCGCATCTTCCATCTATCGTTTCCTCCAACTAGTTTTTCTTCTGTTCCGGCTGCACTTTGATTTCGCGAATTTCTTTGGTGCGAATCTCTTTGCAAATTCTGTCTGTAAACTCTTCGTATGTCATCTGACCTTCATCGCCTTCGTAACGACTGCCAACAGACACAAGACCAGCTGCTTCTTCCTTCTCTCCAACAACCAACTGATATGGTACACGGTCAAGACGTCTTTCTCGAATCTTGTATCCAATCTTTTCCGAACGCTTGTCAACGGTTACATCTACGCCGTTTGCCTTCAGATGTGCAGCCACCTTCTCCGCGTAATCAATATATTTATCAGAGATTGGCAATACACGTACTTGTTCCGGACATAACCAGGTTGGGAAGTTACCGGCATATTTTTCAATCAACCATGCAAGGGTACGCTCATAGCATCCCAAAGAGGTTCTGTGGATAATGTAAGGACGCACCTTTTCACCATTCTGATCAATATAAGTCATATCAAACTTCTCTGCGATTGCACAATCAAGCTGAATAGTAATCATCGTATCTTCTTTTCCATATACATTCTTGGCCTGAATATCAATCTTTGGTCCGTAGAATGCTGCTTCGCCATCGGCCTCTTCAAAGGTTACACCCTGTTCCACCAAAATATCGCGCAGTATACCCTGTGTACTCTCCCAGTATGCTTCATCTCCAAGGTATTTCTTCTTATTTGCCGGATCCCATTTTGACAAACGATAGGTTACGTCATCCTGCAATCCTAAGGTTGTTAAGACAAAACGTGTCAAATTTAAACAGTTTCGCAACTCTTCCTCGCACTGATCCGGGCGAATTGCCAGATGTCCTTCAGAAATTGTAAACTGACGCACACGGGTCAAGCCATGCATTTCACCGGAATCTTCTGCTCTAAACAGCGTAGAAGTCTCACTCATACGATATGGTAAATCCCGGTAGGATTTCTGCTCATTTTTATAAACATAATACTGGAACGGGCAGGTCATCGGACGAAGGGCAAACACTTCCTTATCCACTTCCTCGTCACCCATTACGAACATACCATCCTTATAATGATCCCAATGTCCGGAAATCTTATACAAATCCGATTTTGCCATCAATGGAGTTCTGGTTCTGACATATCCCCACTCGTTATCCTCAAGGTCCTCAATCCAGCGCTGCATCTTCATAATCATCTTGGTACCCTTTGGTGTAAAAAGCGGAAGTCCCTGTCCCACAACATCAACCGTGGTAAACAGTCCCATTTCACGGCCAAGTCGGTTATGATCACGACGTTTCGCATCTTCCAATGCCTCTAAATATTCTTCCAGCTCTTCCTTGGTTCCAAACGCAGAACCGTAGATTCTCTGCAATCTTGCCTTATTCTCGTCGCCTCTCCAATAAGCCATGGAAGAAGAGGTTAATTTATATGCCTTCACTCCCTTGGTATTCATTAAGTGAGGTCCCGCACAAAGATCGGTAAAGCCCTCTCCCTGAGAATAGAAAGAAATTGTTTCTCCTTCCGGAAGATCTTCAATTAATTCTACCTTATATGGTTCATCTAAATCTTTCATTTTCTGAATTGCTTCTTCTCTTGGAAGTTCAAAGTAGGTTAAACGATTACCTTTCTTAATAATCTTCTTCATAACCTTCTCGATTTCATCCAAATCCTCTCTAGAAAAAGGCTCTGTATCAAAATCGTAATAAAATCCGGTATCAATAGCCGGTCCAATGGCTACCTTAGCATTCGGACGAACCACCTTCACAGCCTCTGCCAAAATATGGGAAGCCGTATGACGAAGCACACGAAGTCCTTCCGGGTCCTTCGCTGTTAAAATCTGCAATTCGCAATCTTCTTTAATCTCTGTTCTTAAATCTACGACCTTACCGTTTACCATGCCGGCACAAGCCGCTCTTGCAAGGCCTTCGCTGATATCCATAGCAATGTCATAGACATTCTTGCTTTCTGCGTATTCCTTAACGGAACCATCTTTCAATGTTATCTTCATATTTCTTCCTCCTTCAAAAAAATCGGTAGTGTTGTACGATGCAAGATATAATTTAACAAAAAAAATCCCTTGCATCATGCTACTGACACAAGGGACGATAATTTACCGCGTTTCCACCCAAATTGCTCCTTCCGACTACCGGAACGAACCTCTCAATTCTGACGATAACGGTGTCACCGGACCGGATTAGGGTCACTCAGAGGTGGTCTTCAAACATATAATGCCAGGACACTTCCAGCCATGTTGTCCCTCTCTGTTGACACCGTACTATGTTCTACTCTTCTCTTCAACGTTTTGACTACCCTCTATGATACCTCTTTATTCGCAAAAGTGCAAGCCTTTTTCCCGCATTTTCCATTATAACCTCTCATCCCATCATTGATTTGATTATAACACTCAAGACGCAAAAAACGCCATATGGCGTTTTCTCCACATGGCGTTAAAATGTTTTTCAATTTCTACTTCTTCATGGCCAGTTCCTGCATTTGATCGGAAATACGATGAATCTCATGCAATAACGCATTCATCTGTTCCAGACCCTTCATGCTGGCTTCACTTACTTCCATGGTCGTATCCGTTGATGCTGCCACTTCCTGTCCGGTTGCTGATAAATTCGTGATACTATCCATAATCGCGGAATTTGCTGCAATTACACTATCTACGGACTTACGCACTTCCAAGACACCATCATAAAGTACTTCCGTTTCATTCTTAATATCCATAAGCTTTGATCCGGTTTCATTAATCAACTCGTGCTGCTTATCTGCATATTCTGCGGATTGAGTCATACTATCCGCCGCACTCTCTGCATCCCGCGCCAACCGGTCAATAATTGTGGTAATCTGCTCCGTTGCATCCTTCGTGCCTTCCGACAACTCACGAATTTCATCTGCAACAACGGCAAATCCACGACCTGCTTCTCCGGCTCTTGCTGCTTCAATGGATGCATTTAATGCCAACAAATTTGTCTGGTTGGAAATGCCCAAAATCGTTGCCGTAATCGCCTCTACATCTTTTATGCTTTCATTTAATCCCTGCGTAGTTTCTCTGGTCTTTACGTTAATCTGCACAACTTCTTCTGCCTGTTTTTCCAACCGTTTTACTAAATCTACGCCATCTTTCACCGTCGCATTGGTTTTCTCAGAAACCTCTTCCATTTTCTGAGCTTCTCCACCAACCACTTCGATACTATTCTGAATATCCGAGGTTTTATCTGTCTGCGATACAATGGCTTCCGCATTGACACGGGTGCTATTCACAATTTCCTGCATTGCATCATAGGCATTCTGCATAGATTCATTTAAGTTATCCGATACTTCTTGTGCATCATCAAATTTTCGCTTCAGTTCTTCTGCCAATTCCACAATACGTTCAGCCACACGTGTCTGCGCGTCTGCGCCTTCCTTCACTGCATCCAGACGTTCCGTTCCATGTGCATGCAACTGTTTCGTTACCTCGAAACATAAATAAACTGTCATTCCTACCACGCCAATATTTACAATAGCAAACTGCATATCCACTGTTCCTTTGAACACACCGTACAGCATGTAGCAAACAGCTTCCATCATCGCAAGGGCACTACCGGCAATGGTCATTTGCATGTTTTGGAAAATCAAAACCATGACCGCAATTGGAAACACCAACACAAGTGCATAGGGTTGGGTACTGGTAAACAAAACAATCACAGACAAAAGGCACATGCCTACTCCACAGGCATGTCGATAGTGTTCGCTCTCCGACCATACTTTAATAGCAACTGCGTTAATTAATACATCCGCAATCGCAACAATAAGTCGCACCAGAATAGGCACGGAAAAAGTCTGTACCACTTCCGCAACCGTAACTACAATCACACTGGCTGCAATTACAAAATTCATAATTGCACCCAGCCTATTCTTTTCTCTCAACTGGCTCAGTTCTAACTCCATACACGATTCCTCCTTCGCTTTAGTGTAATCATATCATATTTTTAATTATCCGAACATTCTTTTTTCTGAATTCTCACAAAATTTTCAAAAAATCCCGGTTACCGAATCTCTCCGGTACCGGGACTTCTCTTTACGCATTCTTTCCGCAACAATGCTTATATTTCTTACCACTACCGCATGGACAAGGTTCATTACGTCCAACCTTCTTGCCCACACGAATGGTTGTGGAATTCTTCTGCTCTTTATATAAAGCCTTTCTCTCTTCTTCTGAGTAAATGTTCTCCCACTGTGGCAAATTATACAACCAATCCGCTTTTGCCTTAACCATGTTCTTGTAAAGCTTTGCTTTGTCAAACTTCAAACTAACAACCGTATCCTCTTCCATTGTTTCAATAGGATTTGGCTCAACCAGACTTTCGTCAATTCCGTCTAAGAACCCTGTCATTGCCAGAACTTCTAACCCGTATTTCTCAGCAAGCTCTTTCACTGTTCCCTTCACTTCTGTATCCGGATCCGCCAAAAGTTTCTCATATACTCCGGTTTCCAAAACGAAATATCTCTGCCAAAATCTCTGTAATTCCTGAGGATTTGCCTGCTCATTATAAGCAATTCCTCTCCACTGCTCTAATAATGCCATATTGTATATCCTACTTTCTTCATATTGTATACGCTTTCGCTAACGCTCATTATATCGTATTTTTTACAAAAGTGCAATTAATTTCTCTACATCTTCCATTTTGGTCGCCCAACTGGTACAGATTCTAAGAACCACATGGTCTGCATCCGGTATCTCCCATACACTGAGTTGCGCACGTTCACGCAACCTGTCTGCCTTCGCTTTCTCCATGCAAATAAAAACCTGATTCGTTGCAGACGGAAATACTTCCTGATACCCCTTTTTCTCAAGTGCCTTGCGAATAGCATTGGCTGTCTTAATTCCATTTTCTCCCATTTTCCAATACCGCTCCTGCGTAAACAATGTCTCGAACTGAATTCCTGCTATGCGGCCTTTTGCTAAAAGTGCGCCATGTTGTTTCACAATTGTAAAAAAGTGCGGAATCCTCTCAGAATTCGTAATAACCACTGCTTCCCCAAATAATGCGCCGCACTTGGTTCCTCCAATATAAAATGCATCACATAGCACCGCCAAATCCGCCAAGGTTACGTCATTTTCTTTGCAGGCTAAGGCATAGGCAAGCCTCGCACCATCCACATACAGCGGTAACTTATAGCGTTCGCAGATTTTTTTTATTTCCACAAGTTCCTCTTTCTGATATAAGGTTCCATATTCGGTTGGCTGAGACAAGTATACCATTCCCGGAATCACCATATGCTCATAGCTTTCATCCGCAAAAAAGTGCTCCAAATACTGCTGCAAAACTTCCGCCTGTAACTTTCCATCTGTATGTGGAAGCGCCAACACCTTATGCCCATTGGTTTCAATTGCCCCTGCCTCATGCACATTAATATGTCCGGTTTCAGCAGCAATTACGCCTTGATAACTACGCAAAAAAGCATCAATCACCGTCGCGTTGGTCTGTGTTCCTCCCACAAGAAAATATACCTCCGCCTCAGGCGCATCACAAGCCTTTCGTATCAACTCTCTGGCTCGTTCGCTGTAAACATCCATTCCATACCCCGCTGACTGTTCAAGATTTGTTTCCACCAACCGTTTCAAAATATCCGGATGTGCCCCTTCTAAATAATCCGACGCAAAATTTAATTTTTCCTGCATCCAACTACCTCCTTCTCGCCATTTAAAAAGAACGGCACCACAATCGTGATGCCGCCAATTGTTCTTTATTAAATTATACAACTAAAAAGAACTTAATCAAGAAAATCAGGCAAATAATGTATGTCAAAATTGATACTTCTTTCGCTTTTCCTGTAAACACTTTTAATACTGTATAAGAAATAATTCCAAGTCCAATACCGTGTCCAATGGAACCGGAAATCGGCATAGCAATTAACATAAGTGCCGCCGGTAGTGCCTGAGACATGTCGTCAAAATCAACCTTCTTCAAACCGCCAAGCATCAGCAATCCTACGTAAATCAACGCAGAGGAGGTTGCTGCCGCCGGAATAATCGCAGCGATTGGCGCAATAAACATACAAGCCAGGAACAACACGCCGGTCGTCAACGCTGTAAGTCCGGTACGTCCACCTGCTTCCACTCCGGATGCGGACTCAACAAAGGTCGTAACGGTAGAAGTTCCGGTAAGCGCACCTGCAATGGTACCAATGGAATCAGAAAGCAACGCTTCCTTCATCTGTGGCATATTGCCCTCTTTATCTACCATACCTGCACGAGATGCCGTTCCAACCAACGTTCCAATCGTATCAAACATATCAATAATGCAGAACGTAATTACCAATGTAATTACGGTAAAAATACCAATCTTGGAAAATCCCGCAAAATTAAACTTACACAAGGTTGTATTTGCCATAGCCCCAAACTGTGGAACAAACTTCTTCGGATCATTCAAGGATGCAAATGGATTTACACCCAATACCGCAGCCTGTCCAATCCAGTTAATTACACTGGCTACCAACATACCAATCAATACGGAACCCTTAACTGCTTTATGTGCCAATACAACAATCACAAACAATCCAATAAACATGGTTACTACGGTAAGTACCATTTCGTTGTATCCGCTTCCCATAGTCTCCTTTGTAAAGGATGGGGTTAAGGAACCAAAGAAGTCACGCATAACGAAAAACGGACCACCCTTATCGGAATATACACCGGCATTCGAGCCAACACCAATATTTAAAAGCATAAGTCCGATGGCCGGAGAGATTCCCAGACGAATACCAAGTGGAATTGCCTCTACAATCTTATCACGTATATTAAAAATAGATAAGATAAAGAACACAACACCTTCAATCAAAATAATACACAATGCAGCCTGGAAAGATGCCAAATAGCTTGTTCCCGTAAGTGCTGCAATGTTTCCAACTACAACTGCAAAGAAACTGTTTAATCCCATACCCGGCGCCATTGCAAACGGTTTATTTGCTAAAAACGCCATGGCAAACATACCGATTGCAGAAGCAATACAAGTTGCCATAAAAACACCATTCCAAAGATCCGGGCCACCCTGTGCACCAAATCCGGTTAATAAATTGGGATTCAAGGCGATGATATACGCCATGGTCATAAATGTGGTAAGGCCGGCAACGATTTCCGTACGTACGGTTGTGCCGTTCTCCTTCAGTTTGAATAGATTTTCCATAGTTCCTCCATACAAATATTTATTTTTAGGCATTTGCGAAACTGCGCTTAAGTGAATGCCTAAATGATGATATATTGGAATCGAATTGGGCTGATTCCAACACACCTATTATATAAATTATGGAAAAGTTTGTCAATTCTGTGTTTTCATTTTTTGTATTTTTTCATGCAACAAAAAAATAACCGGTATTGCTACCGGTTATCCACACGCTCTGGGTACATATCATGTTCAAACAATCGTTTCTTTGCAACTTCTTCCCACTGTGTTCCAGGCTTTCCGTAATTGCAATACGGATCAATGGAAATCCCCCCACGTGGTGTAAATTTTCCCCATACTTCAATGTATTTTGGATCCATCAGTTTGATCAAATCCTTCATTATGATATTGACACAATCCTCATGAAAGTCTCCATGGTTGCGGAAACTGAACAAATACAATTTTAATGACTTGCTTTCCACCATGCGCTCTCCCGGAACATAGGAAATAATAATATTTGCAAAATCCGGCTGCCCCGTAATCGGACAAAGACTTGTAAACTCAGGACAGTTAAATTTAACAAAATAATCGTTGTCAGGATGTTTATTTATAAAGGTCTGGAGCATTTCCGGCGCGTAATTGTCCGGATACTTCACTCCCTGATTACCTAAAAAAGTCACACCTTGTGTTTCTTCTTTTGTTCTTCCGCTCATCTATTTGCTCCTTTCAATGCCGGGTCTTCTACACCATTTGCCGCAAACGCTTTCGCCCGGTCGATACAAGTACCACAAACACCACAGGGCTTGTCCTTTCCTTCGTAACAACTCCAGGTCAACGCAAACGGAACATGCAACCGTAGTCCCTCTTTTACAACTTGCGCCTTATTCCAGGTTACAAGCGGTGCCTTAATGGTTACTTGTTTTCCGCTTCCTTCGTAAATTGCCTTCGCCATAGCCTCATTAAATGCAACACTACAATCCGGATAAGCACTTCCTGCCGCATCATCCGAATGTGCACCATAGTAAATCACATCGCATCCCTTCGACAAAGCGATGGAAGCTGCACAAGATAAAAACAGCCCGTTTCGAAAAGGTACGTAGGTGGATACCGGTTTGCCTTCCGCTTCTTTGATCTGTTTTTCGTAAGAATCTTTCGGAATTTCCTGCCCAGAGTGCTGCAAAAGACTGCAATCACTATAGGTAAAAATCTTCGACAAATCCAGGGATAAATGTTCCAATCCATAATACGCAGCAACCGCTTTGGCTGCTTCTAATTCTTTTTCATGTTTCTGTCCGTACCACATGGACAACGTAACCACGTTTTCTTTTCCGTATTCTTCAATGGCCATACCAACGCAGGTGGTAGAATCTACACCACCGCTGGATAAAACTAACGCTTTCATGCTTACTCCCTTCCAACGAATGCCATTTGCAAACGCATCTGTAGTTCTTTATCTGTCTGAAATGCCCCGCGCAAAGTAGTCGTAACCGTTTTTGCCTGGCTCTTCTTAATTCCGCGGGCACTCATACAACTGTGGCATCCTTCTATTACCACTGCCACATCCTTGGATCCGGTAATCCGCTGCATCACGTCAGCAATATCTGTACCAATTCGTTCCTGCAATTGTAGTCTTCTTCCCACCATATCTGCTATACGTGCAATCTTGCTAAGACCAATCACCTTACCGTTTGGAATATAGGCCACTGCCACCTTCATATCATACATCAACGCCATATGATGCTCACAGTAGCTGAAAATATCGATATCTTTTACCACGACCATGTCTTTGTAATTGTCTCCAAGATCCAAATCATCTTCAAAGGTCTTATCAAACATCGTTGCCAAATCTTCGTTGCTGTATTGAATTCCTGCAAATACTTCTTCGTACATTTTTGCCACACGCTTCGGGGTATCCAAAAGCCCCTCGCGATCCGGGTCTTCCCCAAGTGCCACCAGAATTCCTCTTACATGTTCTTCAATTGCCTTCTTATCAATTGCCATCATCCTGTCCCCCTATACACCACGCTCATCCGGATCCCAGATGAACTTATGCATCTGTAACTGCATCGTTACTTCGTTTAACTGTTTCTCAATAATATATTCCACAATCTGTGCCGGTTCAATTTTTCCAAAAACCGGACTCACATAAAGTGCACACCGATTGCTCAATTCATGTGCTTTAATAATCTTACGCATGCGTTCTAAGTCTTCCATACTTCCTACCACAAACTTCACCGTATCACCCGGTAACAAGTAAGCAAAATTATCCTTCTTCATGCGGTCTTCCATCCCACTGACAATCAGCTTGTAATCCATGGTAAACAGCACCCGTTCTTCAACTTTACGGGCTCTTCTTACTGCATCCATCTCCGCTAAGCGAACACTTCCGTTAGTCTCAAATTCTATGGTCAGTCCCTCGACCTCCAACAATGCTCTGACCAACTCCGGCATTCCTTCCCGCAAAAGCGGCTCTCCGCCTGTCAGTGTCACATAGCGAACGTTCTTCTCCTTCACAAAACGCACCAACTGCTCCGCTGTTTCCTCCGTAAATGGCGCATCCTCACCATTGGCCCATTTGGTATCACAAAAGCTGCAATTGAGATTGCACCCGGCGAAACGGATAAATGCAGCAATTTTCCCTGCGTTTCGTCCTTCTCCGTTAATACTTACAAACTTCTCTACTACCTGATATGTCTGCATTTCCTACTCCTCGCTATAGCATGCACAATTATTTGGCGTTTCATAAACCGTTATCTCTTTTACCTGATAACCGCGTCTCTTCATCTGCTCATAGAAATACGATGCAAAATTCTCTGCCGTGGGGCGAAAGTCCACTTCCCGAAGCAGGAAATTCTCTCCCAAAAGTGCCTTCATGGTTTCTTCTTTCAACGTATTCTTCTCAATAATGAATGCATGATCAAAATAATCCACCTCATCCTTCAAGTCATCCTTCAGTTGTCCGAAATCTACCAACATACCACGACTTTGTAAATCTTCCTTCAGGGTATCTCCACATACTTTTGCCAGCACTCTCCAACGATGACCATGAATGTTTCCACATTTGCCCTGATATCCGGCTAAAAAGTGTGCCGCATCCATACTGGCTTCCGCTTCCAAATAATACATGTACTCTCCTCTTTCATTCGATGTTATAAAAAAAGGCAGACCACAAGGTCTGCCTTAGTTTACTCACTAAAAAACAGCCCTGGTTTTGTTTATAGACAGGATGGTGCAAACGAACTGTCTTTCATATGTTCACCATTATAATGCCAATCCCCTTTACCGTCAAGGGACTTTTGTCCTTTTTAACATTCTCCTTGCGAATTTCTTTTATTCGTGGTACCATGTGGTTTGTGTAGACTACAACAACACACAACAATCTATACAAAGGAGTTCTTATGAAAGTAAAACGAATTCTCGCCCTTATTGGCGTAATTTTTTTAGCAGGTCTCTATATTTTGGCACTGGTTGCCGCATTAACTGCCAGCCCGAATGCCAGCGGCTATTTCTGGGCCAGCATTTATGCAACCTTCGTCATCCCGGTACTCTTTTGGGCTTATAGCTTTATTTACAAGTTGACCCACAAGAAGAACGACGAAACAGATTCCTAATACCCACGCAGCTATACCATCTGCACAACCCATACGTTGCTCTTTACCATGAAGTAGCCAACAACTACCTTTAACAACTCTGTTCCTTGAACAAAGAAATAAACGGTCAGTATCGAAAATCCCGAAAAATGTGCCAACACAAAGGCCAACGGTGCCATAACCACCCAGATAAACACGGAATCCAACAGGAAGGTTACAACCGTTTTTCCGCCGGAACGGAGGGTAAAATATGCGCAATTGGTATACGCTGCAAACGGCATCCACAATGCGGCAACGTCAATGAACCGCGCTGCAAGATTACGAATCTCTCCGTCCACATTGTAAAGTTGCGGGAACAGTCCACCGCACGCAAACATAATTACCGACATAATGGTACAGCAAAAAACACTAAATGCAATCATCTTATTATCTGCATCTTTTGCCTCTTCTAGGTTCCCTGCTCCAAGAAGTTGTCCCACGATAATACTTATGCACGCTCCCAACTGAATAAATACAATATTAAACAGGTTTCCCACTGTATTTGAGATACTTAACGCTGTAAGTACATCCATTCCCCTCACGGAATAGCATTGGGTCACCATACTCATGCCCGCCGCCCAAAGAATCTCATTACACATAAGCGGCGTTCCTTTGATTGCAATTTTTTGAAGAATATCCCGCGGAATTCCAAATCCTTTATATGCACCCACTAAATAGGCATTTTGTCCTACGTGTCCATGTGCCCAGATTATTACAATAATTGTTTCCATAAACCGCGCAATAACTGTGGCTAGCGCAGCACCGGCCACACCTAATTTGGGGAACGGTCCAATACCAAAAATCAGCAAATAATCCAGAATTGCATTGGTTGCCACAGCAACCATGCCGGCAAGCATGGGAACCACAGTTTGTCCCGTTTCCTTAATAGTACTTGCGTACGCCTGGTTGATTGCAAATGGAATCAGTCCTACAATCATAATTTCCAGGTACTCAAGTCCATAAGATAATGCAATCTCTCTTGCTCCGGTATCATCCGACAAAAACAGCAAAATCAAATCGCTTCCCTTAAAAACAAATAACCCAACTGCCACAAATACGACCACCGTCAAAATGTACAGTTTAAAGCGGAAAGTGTACATATGTCCTTTATGATCCTTTTTTCCAAAAAACTGTGCCCCGTAGATACTTGCCGCAGAGGCGGCACCAAAAACCGCCAGATAATATACAAAAATCAGCTGATTAACCGTGGCAACTGCAGAAATCGCTTCCCTTCCCAACTGTCCCACCATGATATTATCCAAAAAGCTAACAAAATTCGTAATGGCATTTTGCACAATCATCGGCGCTGCCAACTGTATGTAGCGCCGATAGAACGCCGGGCTTCCTATATATTTTCTTTTCCATTCTGTAATCATAATCCCATCCTAACTTAAAATTTTCTCAGGCGGCAAATAATGCTGTATCATCGCTTCCACTGCCCCTGCCTCAATCGGCTTTGACAAATAGTCTGTATAGCCAAGCTGCAGGTAGTTTTCACGTGCACCCTTTACCGCATGTGCCGTCAATACTATAATCGGCGTTTTTTCATTCTTCGGACACTCCGCACGAATGGCACCCATGGTCTCCTCTCCATTCATTTCCGGCATCATAGAATCCAAAAGAATCATATCATACGCATTTGCTTTTGCAAGCTCTACCGCCATCTTTCCGGAAATTGCCGTATCAATGGTTAACTCTAATCGCTTCAAAAGGCCGGAAACCACCATAAGGTTCACTTTCATATCGTCTACCACCAAAATACGGGCATCTGGCGCATGGAATCGCTCTTTCTCAACCCCATCGGTCTGATTTTTTCCACCTTTACTCTGGTATTCTTTCAACGTTTCTTCCCCTCGAACGGCCTGAATTACAGCAAAAGAAAACGTTGATCCTTCTCCGTAGACACTCGATACTTCCAGAACACTTCCCATTTTTTCCAGCAAATTCTTCGTAATGGTCATGCCCAGTCCCGTGCCTTCCACTTTCTTATTCCGCTGCTCATCAATTCTTTGATACGGTGAAAACAGCTTCGTCACATCTTCTTCTTTGATACCAATACCGGTATCCTCCACTTTTACCTTCAGTAAAATATCCCCGGAAGCAAAGGAATCATAATCCATCCATAGGGTTACGCTTCCCTTTTCCGTATACTTTACTGCATTGTTCAGAATATTCAAAATGATTTGCTCAATTCGAACATCATCCCCATATAACCGGTTTGGAATCTCCGGATTAATCTCCACCTTAAGGGCAAGCTCCTTATCTTCTGCCTTCGGCTTCACCATGTTTACCAAATCATCAATCACGTCTCCTAAGCAGTATTCTCCCGGAACCAATTCCAGCCGACCTGATTCAATTTTTGAAAAATCCAGAATATCATTAATCAGCGTCAATAACGTCTTGCCTGCATTGTGAATATCCTTGGCATATTTCTTAATTTCCTCCTGCTTTGCCTCACGCATAATCATGGTATTCATACCAAGAATCGCATTAATTGGCGTTCGAATTTCATGCGACATGGTCGCAAGAAAATCCGATTTCGACTGGTTCGCCGACTCTTCGGAATGAAGTGCCCACTCTAATGCATCCGCTTTTTCACGCTCCAGCTTTGCAACCACAAGCTCATGCGCATCTTTCTGCTGCTTCATCAGCAACGTAATTCCTGCAAACATAATAGAAAACAGTACGAAAAAAATCATACACGCCAAAACCAGAAAGAAATATAACCGAAAGCCAAAGGTTTCATACAATTCCCGCTCTTTATGAAACGTATAAACGTGATCCGTTAGTACCCTTCCTTCTGCACTAACAACTTCAATATGAAACTCATGCGCACCATAGCTTAATTCCCGATACAAAATCGGTTCCAGCTTGCTGGCATAAGTAACATGTTTCTTTTCATCAATTCCGGACATATAATATCTAAGCATCGGATCCGTCGCCGTATAGTTGTTAATACCTAAGTCCAGCTCGATTTCCTTCACACCACGCGGAATCGGCATATCTGTTTGGCTGGCAAACACCTTTCGTACTCCATCGTATTTCACTTTGGTGATTTCCGCGCGATAGGTATCAACCTCTATCCGATAACGCTTTGTATCAACCACATAGACACCGGTACTTCCCGCCAAGTAAAGAATTCCATTTTCATCCACGTAGTTCCAGGCATTGCTGGTCAGACTACCAGGAAGACCGGCTCTTTCGTCAAGCAACGTACAATCCAATGCCTTTTTCTTATCCATCAGTTCCTGATAATCAAATACATAAACACCGGCTCCTCCAATGACAAATACTTTTCCATCCTTATCCTGATGCAAATCATAATTGTTATAATATGGTAATCCCGCAATATCCTGCAAGGTTCCATCCTTAGAAAGGTATACCATGCCGCTTCCCGTCAGCACAAAATAGCCATCCCCGATTTTATCCTTAACAACACGAAGTACAACCCCCACAGGAAGTCCGGTTTCTTTCGTTGCCACCGGCGTGACTACTCCATCCGCAATTTGCAAAACACCTTCTCCGTCCGTGCCGGCAAGTACCACCCCCGGTTCTATTTCCAGCAGATTTAAGACCCTTGCTGCCGGCAACTCTTTTCCCATCCGCAACGTTCTAAGAACATGATGATTCTTTAAATATCGCACGCCATTATTATCAGACGTCAGAATTGTGCCATCTTTCAACACCTTTACAACCCGGATTTCTTGTTCTTTTCTCTTTGGTTCCATAAGATAGCGTTGAAAGGTTCCATCTTTTTGCACTTCAAACAGACCGTTCTCATAACCTGCAATCAATAACGACCCTTCCTTCGTCAACGCCATGGTGCGGACACGATCTTCGGAAAACATCCGGGTCAAGCTATTTTTCACGCTTCGCCCATTTTTCTCATCCAGGATTACCAGCCCCCGGTCCATTCCGATATACCATAACCCTTTCCATCGATAAATCGCGTTTACAACCCCCGGTTCCTCATTGCACACATGGAACAGATCCACAAAACTTGAGTGGCTTAAATTCAATAACCCACAGCGCGAGGAGCTAAACCATATGTTGCCCTGATAGTCCTTGAAAATGTGCTCGATGGAACTTTCAAATCCTTTGGCTCCAATTTTCTGCACTCTTCCATCTTCCGAGAAAAATCCTATGCCACTGTCCGATGCAAGATAGGTAATTCCCTCCATATCGAAAAACATATCGTTAATCCGTTGAAATCCCGGCGTATTCACCTGTTTTTCTTTCTTAAAGATTCCATTTTGTTCCTTGTACACATCAATCCGCGCTTTCTGTGTTCCTACATACAACAATCCACTTTCATCATAATTCACGGATGTGGCCCACTCGTTCGTCGGAAGCTTGCGCCAGATTTTCCCATCTTTTAGCACATACACTTCCCCATTCGAATTGACAACCGCCACATGCCCCTTATTATTTGCGGACATGCCAAGCACACTTCCCACTTTTGTTTCCACGTGTTCAACAGAAATTTTCTCCCCATCTTCCACTGCCAAAGCAACACCACCACGGGTTCCAAAGTAAAATCGTTCATAAGAATCCTGCACAATTTCCTTTACTGTATCTGACGGCAACCGTTCCTTTGTAGTATAGGTTCGAAATTCTTTACTATTAACAAATGCAGTAATCCCAAGGCCATTGGTACCAACCCACAACCTTCCTTTGCGATCTGCATATAACGCATTTACAGAACGAACCACACCCACATTCTGAGACATAACAAAATCTGTTCCATTAAAGCGATACAATCCCCCGTAGGTTCCTACCCACAACGCACCATCCGGTGTCTGTGCAATGGCATTTGCACATCCTCCCACAAGTCCATTATCGCTATTATACAACCGCTCCACAAACTGGATATTGTTGCTTAATTTCTTTTTTTCCTTTACGGCAAACACCTGAATATTGGAAATGAGTAAAGCAACCACGACCATACCAAGCACGATTTTTCCACCCAAAATATTCCGCAATTCCCTTGCACGTTTCTTCTTCTTCGCATAACGTGCAATATGCACTCCGGTAAACAGAATTGTCTGTGCACACAATACGTCCATAAACGACAAGTAAAGGGCTGCAATCAAGCACTGCATCCCATAAGAAAAGCCAACCCTGTTCAATATGTCCATAACCGCATTCGGCCATGCAAGTGACGTTCTTCCACCGAGAAAGATTACATTGGGGATTACCAGACACACCGTATGAATTGCCGTATTCATGGTTGCCACCACAATACTTAATCCTGCATACTCCAAATATCTGCGCTTGCCCATTATTTTTCCAACAAAGAGTGCCACAAAAATACCTGCTAAAATCAATCTCCAATCGCTTCCAAACCACAACGTACCAATGGTGCAGCCCAACCCCGTTGTAAGAATTCCCGCCACCGGTCCTCCAAAATATGCTGCAAAAATAATTCCACACAAATGCATGTAAACAGGCAACCCGAATCGAACCGCCACATACCGCCCCAGACAATACAGTAGCAATCCCACAATTGTCTTGCTTCCTATACGCTTTGCAGATTTCATTACTCTACTCCTTTAATTCTTTCATAGCCGTCAAAAAACGCATCCACCACTGCCGGGTCGAATTGCTTTTCTCTCATCTTCTCCAGTTCATCAAAAATCTGTTCTTCTTTTAGTTTCTTCCGATAAGGACGATGGTGACTCATTGCATCATACGCCTCCGCTACCGACACAATGCGAGCAATTAAAGGGATTTCTTCCCCTACCTTTCCCATGGGATAGCCCTCTCCATTGTACCATTCATGATGGAATAGCACGGTTTCCATAACGTATGGCGTCGTCTCCATATCGGCTACAATCTGGGCACCTTTCGTTGTATGTGTCTTTACAATTTCCATTTCCTCTTTCGATAACTCCGTTGGTTTACTTAATATCTGATCGGGCACATAGTAATTTCCAATATCGTGAAGCAAGGCAGCCCGATACACAATCTCACTGTCATTCTCATCCATGCCGACACTCTCTGCTAAAATCTTAGAATAATGGGCAACGCGCTGGGAGTGTCCATTTGAAAAAACACTCTTTGAGTCTCCCAAGGCCGCACACAAATGCAGGGATTCCTCCATAACGCGTTCCTGAAAACTGATTTTTCCTTCGAAGCGAAGGATAATCAAAGACAAAAACAACATAAACAAAAACAGCAATCCACTTAAAGATAGCAATACCGCAAAGGTATTTCCTACCGTACCGGAAAACAGTGACTTATGCAATCGATAATGCAGCACATAGTCACTTAAATCTGTTTCTTCCCGCTCATTATACATAATAAATCCAACATTTACCTCACCGGCATAATCTGCTGTAGAACGAAGTGGTCGCTCACCAATGGATGCCTTCTTATTCGGATGATATATGATGTAGTCATTTTTATGTAAAATAATCATCAAATCCTGCCCTACAAAAAAGTGATTCAATGTTATTTTATTTCGATCATAATCACGCAAATCAATGGTCTGTGTAAGTTCTCCTCCATTCAAGAACTGGTGCACCTCGACGGTACCGCACCAGGAACTGTTCAAATAGCAATCCTCTTTCATCTGAATCCGGATATCCCAATTGGTCATCGTACTTCCGGAGCGATTCACCACCGTCGCCTCATAAATTTTTGCATACAATAGTTTATCCGGAAACGCATCATCCTTTTCCCAGGAATCCGTCATCTGTCCGCGCGGATGAATATTTAACTCCGCTTCTGTCGTAATCGATGTTGGGGTTAATTTCCTATTCTTCTCATTGTACTTATTCACACGTATTCCATGCATCAAAAAATGAAACAATACGAGTATCGAAAATACCCCCCAGACAATCCAAACGTACTTCATTACTTTCTTAACAACATTTACTCTGTCCATCTTATACCCTCCTCCGAGTATTATAAAGGATTGCCATGCATAATTCATGATTTTTCCGTGAATTTTACAAAAAATACCCCTATTCCGCCCTGTTCGGTGGAATAGAGATATCTTTTCCTTCTTATGCATGAATACATCCAATACTTAGATCAAGAGCAGCCTCATGTATCACTTCCCCGGTCGTTGGATGTGCGAAAATCGTCTTTGTAAGATCCGTATCTTTCATCTTATTTCGCACTGCCAATGTTAAGGTTGCTATCAACGTCGATGCATCCGGTCCAACAATGGTCGCGCCAATCACTTCGTTCTGCTCATTCTTTATAATCTTACAGAATCCATTGGCCTGCCCCATGGTAACCGCTTTTCCATTTCCATTAAACTGGAATTTTCCAACCGTATACGCGACGCCTTGCGCCTTTAATGAATCTTCGCTCACCCCAACGCTTGCAATCTCCGGTGTGGTAAAAATGACGCTCGGTACATATGCTCGTTCAAATGCTTCCGGTTCTTTGCCAAGAATATGCTCCACCGCAAGAATGCCCTGGTGACTGGCCGCGTGGGCCAACTGAATCAGATTGTTAACATCTCCAATGGCATAGATATGTGGAACACTTGTCTGCATAACTCCGTCCACCTTAATCCCGCGTCCTTTTTCCAAAAGTTCCACGCCGGTGTTTTCCAAATGAAGTCCCTCCATCTGTGGACTTCTTCCAATTGCAACCAACACCTTCTCACAAATTACCTCATTGGCCTTTTCCTTGCGCTCGTAGCAAACAACCGCACTACCGTCTTCTCCTTCCTTGATTTCGGTTACCTTTGCAGAAGTACTCACTTTAATTCCTGCCTTCTTCGCCTGGCGAAGGATTTCGGAAGACGCATCCGAATCCAGTACGCTGACCAATCGATCCATAAATTCTATTACCGTCACTTCTACCCCCAAATGACGATACAAAAAGGCGAATTCCAATCCAATCACACCGCCGCCAATAATGACAATGCTCTTTGGAAGCTCCTGCAGGCTAAGAGCCGAGGTACTGTTTAGCACAAATGGTAACTCGATTCCCGGAAACGGCACCTTTGAAACCTTCGATCCCGTGGCAATAATCACATCATCAAAGGTAAGCTCACAGGATTCTTCTCCTTTCACTTCAACGGTTTGCTCATCCAGGAAGGCTGCCGTACCCTCAATTACTTCCACATTGTTTTTTTTCAAAATATGTGCAACTCCGCCAACCAGCCGGTCTACTACCTGCGCCTTACGCTCCATAATCTTGCTCATATCCGGTTTCGCTTCTCCTTCAAGAAGGATTCCAAATTCCGCTGCTCTTTTAACACTCTCGTAAACCTCTGCACTCTTTACCAACGCCTTTGTCGGAATACATCCGATATTCAAGCAAGTTCCACCTAAGTGCTCTTTTTCAACCAAAACAACCTGCTTGCCGTTCTTCGCTGCATAAATGGCCGCCACATATCCTCCCGGGCCACCACCAATTACCAATACTTCTGCATGCTTGCGTGTCATACAACCTTCCCCCATTTCACTTATTTTTTCAAAGGACTCTTGCGATAAATGATATCCTCACGTCCCGGTCCGTTACTTACCATGGTGATTGGATATCCTATCTGCTCCTCAACAAACTCAATATATTTACGACAGTTTTCCGGTAACTCTTCGTAGTTCTTAATGCCACGAATATCACAGTTCCATCCCGGTAACGTCTTCAATACCGGTTTGGCTTTCTCTAACGTACTTGTCATCGGGAAGTCCGTTGTCACTTCGCCGTCCACCTCGTAACCGACACAAACCGGAATCTCCTTCAAATACCCTAATACATCAAGCACTGTAAACGCCACATCCGTTGTTCCCTGCATTTTACATCCATATTTGGATGCCACACAGTCAAACCAGCCCATTCTTCTTGGTCGTCCGGTGGTTGCTCCAAACTCTCCACCATCTCCACCGCGTCTACGAAGCTCGTCTGCTTCTTCTCCAAAAATCTCGCTTACAAAAGCACCTGCCCCTACCGCCGAGGAATATGCCTTACACACTGTCACAATCTCCTTGATTTCATACGGCGGAATGCCGGCACCAATGGCTCCAAAAGCTGCCAGGGTATGGGAAGAAGTTACCATCGGATAAATTCCATGATCCGGATCCTTCAACGTTCCCAACTGTCCCTCCAGCAAAATCACCTTATCTTCCTTTAATGCTTCATGAATCAGCACGCCGGTATCCTTTACATAAGGTGCAATCATATCCCGATAGGAACGAAGTTCCTCCATAATTTCATCCACATGCATTGCCGGTTTGTGATACAAATGTTCCAAAACCACATTTTTGCGGGCAAGGATATTCTCAACCCGTTCACGCAGACGGCTTTCCTCAGCAAACAATTCCCCTACCTGAATACCAATCTTCGCGTATTTATCAGAATAAAACGGTGCAATACCGGATTTGGTAGATCCAAAGGACTTGCCTGCTAATCGCTCTTCCTCATAGGCATCAAAGGCAATATGATAAGACATAACCATTTGTGCACGATCGGACACATAAATCGTTGGTGCCGGCACGCCTTCATCAATAATCGACTGTAATTCCTTCATAAAAATCGGAATGTTTAATGCCACGCCATTACCGATGATGTTCACAACATCCTGGTTGAATACACCGGATGGAAGGGTGTGCAATGCAAATTTACCATACTCATTGACGATGGTATGGCCCGCATTGGCTCCACCTTGAAAACGAATCACCATATCGGCATCCGTTGCCATCATATCGGTGATCTTCCCCTTACCTTCGTCTCCCCAATTTGCTCCTACTACTGCTTTAACCATTCGTTTAGACCTCCTTAAGCATTTACGCCCAGTTTACATACTCATTATACCGCATGTTCATTTATTAGTAAAATCAATGCTATTTATATCATTTATTACTTTAACTTATAACTATTTTAGCACATAAAAAGAGAATTGTGCAGAAGCAATTAACTTCTCTTTCTCATCAGCAATGTCCACTTCCATCACATGGATGGTCTTGCCCTTCTTCTTTGCTGTTGCCGTAGCGGTCAATACGCTATTTCGCGACAGCATTGCCGGCGCCAAAAACTGAATTGTACTGTTAAGGGTTGTTACCATCTTCCCCCCTGCAGTTGCCGCCACTCCGGATACAATATCCGCAAATGAAAACAACGCACCACCATGAATACTTCCTATGGGATTCTCCAATTCCTTACGCAGGGTCATATGCGCCACCGCACGTCCCGGTTCAATTTCATCAAATTCAATTTGAAGTTCTTTCGAAAACGTATCCAGACAAGCCGGATTATGTAACAATTCTTCAATCTTATATGTAATCTCTGCCATGTTTCATCTCTCCTAAAAAAGGTGCAAAAAGACTCTCGCTTCCTGCACCTTTCTATTCCTATCCTTCAATTTCTTTCGAGCAGGCAATGGCAAGGGCACCCGGTCCTATATGACAAGATACACTCAGGGAAAGAGGATTCATAACCACATCACAACCCGGAAATTCCGCCTCTACTTCCTTCTTCCATTCCAACGCAGCCTCTTCGTCATAGGTATAGGCCAATGCTAAATGCATCCCCTTACCGTCCGGACAACCGAAGCGTTCTGCAAACTCTTTCTTCATCTGTGAAATCATAATCGATTTCGCGTTCTTCACGGTTCTGGCCTTAGCAAATAAATCCAGTTTCTCACCCTGGATAGAAAGAACCGGTTTAATTCGAAGCAACGTTCCAAGCGCTGCCGCTGCCGGTGTTACCCGACCACCACGCTTTAAATAATACATAGTATCCACCATGATGTAAATACTGCTCTCATTCTTAACCTCTTCCAACCGCTCTTTCATTGCCTTCGCATCCATGCCCTGTTCACGCAGTGCGATGGCATCCAGCACAGACTGACGCATCGTAACGGAAATACGATGATTGTCCACTACAAACACCTTTCCCACATACTCGTCATAATCCTGCGACATCATAATTGCTGTGGCACAGCTACCACTTAAACCACTTGACATCGGTATGTAAAGAATTTCATCATGTTCCTCCAACAACCGATCCCAAGTATCCATCGTATCACCCATAGCCGGCATCGACGTGGAAATCTCCTCGCCCTCTGTCAGCATGGCATAAAACTGCTCCTGTGATAAATTTACATCTTCAAAATACGTCTCCCCATGAATCATAAACGGCATGGGCAAAACATGTATACCTAGCTTCGTAGCTTCGCTCTGGCGAATGCCACTGTTGCTATCTGTCAAAATCGCAATTTTCTTCACTGATATTCCTCCATTACAATGAAAAGCACGTAACGAATTCAGTTTAACATATTTTTCATAGAATGGCAAGAAAATACTCGTTACTCCAATTCAAAGGCACCGGTATAAAGCTGATAGTATTTTCCACGAAGCCCTAACAATTCCTTGTGTTCGCCACGTTCCTTCACCACACCATTTTCGAGATATAAAATTGCTTTGGCATTTCTTACGGTGGACAGGCGATGAGCAATCACAAAAACGGTTCTTCCATTCATCAATCGATCCATACCTTCCTGCACAATGGATTCGGTTCTTGTATCGATACTTGAGGTTGCTTCATCAAGTATCAATACCGGTGGATCCGCTACGGCTGCTCTTGCGATGGACAATAACTGCCGTTGTCCCTGAGAAAGCATGCCTCCGTCGCCGGTAATTACCGTATCGTATCCATTTTCCAAATGTCGGATAAAATGATCTGCATTGGCAAGTTTTGCCGCTGCCTCCACCTCCGCATCCGTTGCATCCAAACGTCCATAACGAATATTTTCTCGAATGGTTCCGGTAAACAGATGGGTATCCTGTAGTACAATCCCAAGGGAACGACGCAAGTCATCCTTTTTAATATCCTTTACATTGATTCCATCATAGGTAATTTCCCCTTCTTGTACATCGTAAAATCGGTTAATTAAATTGGTAATGGTGGTTTTTCCGGCTCCGGTGTGACCGACAAAGGCAATCTTTTGTCCCGGTTTTGCGTAAAGGCTCAAGTCCTTTAATACGGTCTTCTCATCGTTATATCCAAACTCTACGTTGTGAAACTCCACATGTCCCCGAAGACGTACCAATGTACTGCCACCATCCGGCAATGGTTTCTTAAAGGCCCATTTCTCCGTGCGCTGGTTTACTTCTTTAAGGCTTCCATCCGGTTGTTCTTCCACATTCACCAATGTTACGGTTCCTTCATCCACCTCCGGTTTTTCGTCTAACAGCTTAAAAATTCGATCCGCACCGGCCAATGCCATAACCACACCGCTGATCTGCTGTGATACCTGGGTAATTGGGTTCGTAAAATTCTTGGTATATTGTAAAAAAGCAATTAACACCCCTAAGGTGATTGGAATAATTCCCTTGATAATCAATGCAGCACCTGCCACCGCAACGAAGAAATAGAGGAAATTACTCATCTGAGCCATAATTGGCATCATTATATTCGCAAACATACCGGCTTTGGAAGCATTTTCAAACAGTTCTTCATTTAACTTTGTAAATTCCTCCTCACAAGTCGCTTCATGGTTAAAGACTTTTACCACCTTTTGTCCGGAAAGCATCTCCTCTATATATCCATTTACTTTGCCCACTGAATCCTGCTGTTTCACATAATACCGGGAGCTTCTTCCACCAAGGAATTTACCCATGTAAATAATGAGACCTAAAAAAGCAAGCACAATCACGGTTAGCTGCCAGCTTAAACGAAGCATGGAAACAAATACCACCACAATGGACAGCAACGAAGAAACAACATTTGGCAATCCTTGCGAAATCATCTGTCGCAACGTATCCGTATCGTTGGTGTAACGACTCATGATATCACCGTTGCTATTGGTATCAAAATACCGAAGAGGGAACTTCTGCATTGTTCGCATCATTTCATTTCGGATGGTTTGCAACGTTCCCTGTGTAATATTAATCATCAAACGGTTCAACAACCACTGAAGCAATGCAACAGCGGTATACACGCCTGCCATAACGCCACACACTTCATACAATCTGGTAAAATCCGGGTGACTTGCTCCAATCTGAGGGGCGATTCCTTCATCAATCAGATTACGCAGCAAACCGGTTCCGTAGGCCGTCCCAATTGCAACGAGTACAATACTTATCATCACAATAACAAACTGTAAACGATATACACGCGTAATGTAGCGCATCAGGCGAAAAAATACTTCCTTCATACGTCCTTTTTCCATCTTAGGACGCGGTCCCATGGCACGTGGTCTAGGCGGCATCGTCATCCCCTCCTTTCATCTGTGAATCGTATACTTCCCGATAAATCCGGTTATTGGCATACAGTGCATCGTGTTTTCCAACACCTACAATTCTGCCTTCATCAAGCACGACAATCTTGTCCGCATCCTGCACCGAAGAAATACGCTGCGCAATAATAATCTTCGTCGTGTTTGGAATCTCATTGGCAAATGCTTCTCGAATCAGTGCATCGGTCCGCATATCTACCGCACTGGTGGAATCATCTAAAATAAGAATCTTTGGTTTTTTCAAAAGTGCACGGGCAATGCATAATCGTTGTTTCTGACCACCGGATACATTGTTACCCCCTTGCTCAATGTATGTTTCATATTGTTTGTCAAACGTTGAAACAAATTCATCGGCTTGTGCCAATTTACATGCTTTTATAACTTCCTCATCGGTAGCATGTTCATCGCCCCACCGCATATTCTTCATAATTGTTCCGCTAAACAGTTCATTTTTCTGTAGTACCATAGATACATTATCACGAAGCGTATGAATATCCAGGTCACGCACATCCGTTCCACCAACCAGCACGCGTCCTGCTGTTACGTCGTATAAACGCGGAATCAGCTGTACCAATGTAGATTTACTACTACCGGTTCCACCGATAATTCCCACCGTTTCTCCTGCTTCAATGGTTAATTGAATGTCCGTAAGTACCTTCTTATCCTTATCTGAGCCGTATGCAAAATCCACATGGTCAAAAACAATGGAACCGTCTTTTACTTCCGTAATTGCTTTTTCCTTATTCGTAATGGTTGGCTCTTCGTTAAGTACCTCCACAATACGCTCGCCGGACGCCACCGACATTACAATCATAACTAACACCATGGTAATCATCATAAAACTCATCATAACCTGAACAGCATAGGTAAACAACGTCGTCAAATCCCCTAATTTCATCTGTCCGGCAACAATAAAACGTCCTCCAAGTAATCCGTCGGCAATAATAATTCCGAATACCAACATGGTCATAACCGGTGTTGGCAAAATAATCAGTTTCTCTGCAGCTTTTGACAAATGCACCAATTTTTCTGAAATCGCCTCAAATTTCTTAATTTCATGAGGTTCACGCACATACGCTTTCACCGTTCGAATATTTAATAAGTTCTCCTGCACATCGTTATTCAAGTGGTCGTATTCTTCAAACATCTGCTTAAAATACTTGTGTGCACGAAAGATGACAAATGCCATCACCATAGCCATAATCGGAATGGTAACCAAAAAAATACAAGCCAGCCTTGCATTCAACACAAAAGACATAATCAACGCAAAAATCATCATTAACGGTGCACGAACCAACATACGAATCATCATTTGGAAAGAATTCTGCACGTTATTCACATCCGTTGTCAAACGTGTAATCAAACTGGAGGAAGAAAACCGGTCAATGTTTTCAAAGGAAAATCGCTGAATTGTAAAAAACATCGCCTTTCTTAAATTCTTCGCCAATCCTGTTGATGCAATTGCAGCATGAACACCGGACAGTGACCCAAAGGTCAACCCCAACACCGTCATAATTAGCATCAATCCACCCACACGCAACACATAGTCAAAATTTCCCTTCTGAAGACCATTATTAATCAAAAAGGACATCAGATATGGAATCAACACATCCATGGCTACCTCCCCCAGCATAAAAGCCGGAGCCAGAATGGTATTTATCTTGTATTCTCCAATATAGGAACCAAGTTTCTTTCGCATGCATTCGCCTCGCTTTCTCTTCTTTTTTTCATCGTAACACAAATGTATGAAAAAAGAACGATTCACATGCATCTACTGCAATGTGAATCGTTCCATGGTCTTCACCGCTTATTACATCATTCCCATTCCAGGATTTGCCGGCATTGATGGTAAATCTTCCTTGATATCTGCTACAACGGACTCTGTGGTCAATAAAGTTGCGGATACACTGGTTGCATTCTGCAATGCCGTTCTGGTAACCTTAACCGGATCAAGAATTCCTGCTTTCACCATGTCAACATATTCTTCATGCAAAGCATCAAATCCAACGCCAGGCTCGGACTCTCGTACTTTGTTTACAATTACTGCGCCTTCTAAACCGGCATTATCTGCTATAAAGAACAATGGAGCTTCCAATGCTTTGAGTACTACTCTAGCACCAGTCTTCTCATCTCCTTCTAAGGTATCTACCAATTTTTCAACTTCTTTTGTAGCATGAATGTATGCAGAGCCACCTCCTGCAATGATACCTTCTTCTACTGCTGCTCTTGTAGCATTTAACGCATCTTCCATACGAAGCTTACTTTCTTTCATTTCTGTTTCTGTTGCTGCGCCAACGCGGATGACAGCCACACCGCCTGCCAATTTTGCAAGACGTTCCTGTAATTTTTCTCTATCAAAATCGGATGTCGTTGTTTCAAGCTGTCCTTTAATCTGAGAAATACGGGAAGCAATTTCTTCTTTCTTTCCCAAACCATCGACGATAACCGTATTCTCTTTCTGAACTTTAACGGATTTCGCTCTACCAAGCTGATCCAATGTTGTATCCTTTAATTCATATCCTAATTCTTCGGAAATAACCGTACCACCGGTTAAAATGGCGATATCCTGTAGCATTTCCTTTCTTCTGTCACCATATCCCGGCGCCTTTACAGCCACTACATTAAAGGTTCCACGTAATTTATTGAGAATCAAGGTAGTCAATGCTTCGCCTTCCACATCTTCTGCAATGATTAATAACTTCTGTCCATTCTGTACAATCTGCTCAAGAATTGGCAAAATTTCCTGAATGTTGCTGATTTTCTTATCAGTAATTAACACATACGGATTCTCAAGAACTGCTTCCATCTTATCCATATCCGTAGCCATATATGCGGAAATATAGCCACGATCGAATTGCATACCTTCTACCAGATCCAATTCTGTCTTCATGGTCTTTGATTCCTCAATGGTAATAACGCCATCGCCGGAAACCTTTTCCATTGCGTTTGCAATCATTTCTCCAACCGCTTCGTCACCAGCAGATATTGCTGCTACCTGCGCAATATTATCTTTTCCGTTTACCTTCGCGCTCATCTTCTTTAAGCTTTCTACAGCACAATCCGTTGCTTTCTTCATTCCGCGACGAAGAATAATTGGATTTGCACCTGCTTCTAGGTTACGCATACCTTCTTTCACCATAGCCTGTGCCAAAACGGTTGCTGTAGTGGTTCCATCACCTGCAACATCGTTGGTCTTGGTTGCTACTTCGCGTACCAGCTGCGCACCCATGTTCTCAAACGCATCTTCTAATTCAATATCCTTTGCAATCGTAACACCATCGTTGGTAATCAGTGGTGTTCCAAAAGACTTACCAAGAACAACATTTCTTCCCTTCGGTCCAATCGTAACACGAACGGTATTCGCTAATTTATCAACACCACTCTCTAAAGCCTTACGTGCCTCTGTTCCATATTTAATATCCTTTGCCATGATTCAATGCCTCCTACTCTCTTATTTCATTACTGCTAAAATATCATTTTGTTTCACGATAATGTATGTTTCCTTATCTACTTCCACTTCCGTTCCGGCATACTTGGAATAAATAACCTGTTCTCCGACAGCTACTTCCATCTTCACTTCCTTGCCGTCTACAATTCCGCCAGGACCAACTGCAACTACTTCTGCCTGCTGTGGTTTCTCCTTATTCTGTCCCGGAAGAACAATTCCGGATGCCGTTGTCTCCTCTTGTACTAACTGTTTCAATACAACTCTGTCTCCCAATGGTACTAATTTCATTTGACTTCCTCCTATCTATTGTCTACTATGTTATTTTTTCTATTGCTAGCACTCATTTTAGTTGAGTGCTAATCGATAGTCTTATCATAGTAACTTCTTACAATATATGCAACTCTGCCATTAAACAGAACAAGAGAAAAAACATAGCATTTCCTCTTAAATGCTCGTTTTTTCTCTTGTTTTCTCACGTTTTCTAATTTTGTCAATATCAAGGTCGTTTCCACCGCGCCAACACAACGGTTCCAATCAACACACCAGCGACTCCCACTGATAACGCAATGGTCTCTGTCTGTGTCAAAAAGCGATTGATACCATACCACGTGCTAATCAGCGAAAAAATATTTGCCGCCGAATGCGCCAAAATGCACAGCCAAAGCGTATCTGTTTTGTCATATATGTACGCAAACGCTACACCCAATAACGCTGCATACAAAAACTGTACTAAATTTCCATGCATGCTTCCAAAAATCAATGCAGAAATAAGAATTGCCACAAAGCTTCCTAACACCTTCCGCAGATTTCCAAAAACAATTCCACGGAATATCAACTCTTCCAAAATCGGCGCGCAAATCCCTACTGCAATCAGCTGATATACATGTTTATCTGAGTAAATACGGTGACTAATACGCCAAAATCCAGGAGAATGGCCTTTAATAGGTGATAACTCAATTAGTTGGTTAAATCCCACAGAAAGCGTTATGCCTGCAATAATCACAATGATTATATCCAACGCCACATTGCTAAGCTTCCGATTTCCTTCTCCCAATTTTGTATAAAAATAATACATTGGAAACATACAAATCACCTGCCCCACTGCCTGCCGCAGCATAGGCGAAGCAATCTTCACCGGACTATAATCCGTCATCAGTGTCTGCACTGCCGTAACCAGGAAAGCATAAATAATAATCGGGTAGCATGCTTCCCAAAGATAACTCATCTTTTGTTTCATTTTCATTCATCCCTTACTATTTTTGTCGGAGGATCTGTTTTGCTTCCTTTAACACATCCCCGTACAATTCTAGCAGTTTATCAATGTTTTCGTCAATAAAAGAATAATTTTTATCTTTCCTGGCAAATTCGTGCTGCTTTGCAATCTGTGACAAGTCCTCAACGTGAATCCCCGCCATAGCACTTTTTAGCGCATGCACCTCTATGATATAGTTTTTGTAGTCTTTTTTCTCATACAAAGCACGAATCAAGGCAATTTTTTCTTCTCCCTCTTCCACTATCAGTGAAAGAATTTCCGAAAATACAGCCGGGTCTCCTCCTACCGCTTCAATTGCTTTTTGGGGTTGAAAATGCCGATAGGATTCCTGCTCTTCATTTTTCGCATTCTCCTCTTGTTTCATCGGACGCTTCTCAAGTGATAAAATACGCTCCTTCGGAATCCACTTTCGTAAAATAGTCTCAAGGCTATGTAATTCAATGGGCTTTGATAAATAATCGTCCATTCCGTTTTCCAAAAAAAGCTTTTCCACTCCTTTGATAGCATTTGCTGTCAACGCAATAATCGTATTACGCCCTTCTATTTCGCCATCTCGCTCTTTTTCCCGAATCAAGCTGGCCGTCTCTACACCATCCATTTTCGGCATCATATGGTCCATAAATATCAGATCAAATCGTTCACCACTCTCAAGAAGTTTCAAACACTCTACCCCGCTGTTTGCCGCTACAACGTCTATGTTATAAAGCTGGAACATACTCGTTGCCACCTTAATATTCACCTTATTATCATCCACAACCAGGACACGAATGTTATCAAGGGTAAGTAACGCTGCTTCTTCCATTTCGTCTGCAAACCGATGTTCTTTTCTCTCTAAAATATTTGCCAGACGGCAAACTCCCACCGGTCTGTTAACAGTTTGTATTAACCGATCCTTCTTTGCAACATTTTCAAACATCCGTACCATAGCAACGAAGGTAACCTCCGGATACTGACTTTTGAAAAATTCCACTTCTTCCTGATACTGATCATAATTGTAAAAAACAAACACTTCTCCCGGTTGCTTCGTATAGTAGGACAACTTCTTCAAATCCCGAATTCCATGTATTTTTAATCGCAGGCTCGCTCCAATATACATCAGACTTTCCAGATAATACCGATTCGGCTCACATACAATCACCTGATAGTGCTCCGGATTCTCAATGGATACCGTAGGTGTCGCATCAATCACCGGCTGTAGCAATTTCACGACGGTTTTGGTCCCTTTTCCATATTCACTTTCCACATGGATACTTCCGTCCATCAATTCTGCCAATTGCTTACAAATCGCAAGGCCAAGTCCTGTTCCCTCAATATTCTTATTGCGCCTTGTGTCCGCCTGACTAAACACTTCAAACAGCTTATCCATATCCTCTTCGGGAATGCCCATTCCGCTATCTTCCATCTCAATCACCAGATAGATGGCGTTTCCCTTAGCCGGTTCGGCCGATATCCGTAGCCGGATAAAGCCTCGGTTTGTGAACTTGACGGAATTCCCCAATACATTAATCATAATCTGTTTGATACGCACAATATCACCAAGTAACGTATGGGGCATTTTCGGCTCCATTTCCACTAACAATGCGACCGGTTTATCCTTCAGACGGGTTTCCATAATATTCTCCACATCCATTATGATCGACAACAAATCATACTCCTCCGGGAACAATTCCAATCGTCCGGCATCGATTTTGCTAAAATCCAGAATATCATTGATAATGTTCAAAAGACTCTTTGCCGAACTATGAATCGTACTTACGTACTCTCGGTTTCCCTCCGAAATATCCTCTAGCATCAGCAATTCACTCATTCCCACAATGGCATTCATCGGTGTCCGAATTTCATGACTCATATTTGCCAAAAACGTACTTTTGCTCCGGTTGGCTGCAAGGGCATCTTCTGTCTTTTGCTGCAGCTTTCGCTGATATTTTATGGTCTCCATAGCCATTATGCTTAGGGAAATCATAGCAAACTCCGTCACCAATGCTCCTAAAATATATAAGGAAATACGGTCGTTATTGTTCCAGGAAATATCCATATAAGCAACCACACCGCCGCCAACCAACAGCACGCTGCTAAACGTCCACTGCCAACGCAAACAATCAATATGAAACATTGGCGCAATCAAAATAGACAGTACCATTAAGGATTGCGGCAAAAAAAAGACCGAATGAAAAGAAATCGAGGAGGTCACAATCATAATAAATGCTAATATTACATATAGCATCTGCTCCGTCTTTTCTTTGATTCGATCTTTTAATGCAAATCCAAGCAAACATGGCAAATAACATAGCAATGCCCAAAACACAGTCTCCATCGTATAAGAACCACGATATTTCCACTGTGCATACAAAATTTCACCAATAATTGCCACACCATATTCAACCGCCCAAATATAGCGACGTGCCTTTCGAGTCCGCATAGAATCCCTCCCTACAAACGTATTAGAGGTATTATATCACGTTCTAACCAAGATAGTTCAGAATCTCTTTCTTTTTCAGCAAAAATTCAGAATCTAAACAAAAACTTTCCCTGTCAAGTTCTTTTCGGTCTACCACAATTTCTTTTACAATGCGTCCCGGTTTTCCGGCCATCACATAGATCCGATCGGAAAGCTTCAACGCTTCATCAATATCATGGGAGACAAACAAGGTAGACAGCTTATATTTCTCCATAACACGTATATACCAGGAATGCATCTGCCCCTTGGTAATGGCGTCCAATGCTGAAAATGGCTCGTCTAAAAGCGCCACCCTGTCCGAAAACAGATAGGTACGCAAAAGCGCTGCACGTTGGCGCATCCCGCCGGAAAGTTGTGCCGGAAACTTCTTTTCCGTTCCCTCCAAGCCGAATTCCGGCAGCATAAGGCGCGCCTTTTCTTTTGCTTCCTTCCGATTCATGCCTCGAATAATTAAGGGTAACGACACATTCATCAAAATCGTTCGATGCGGCAATAACAAGTCCTTCTGAAGCATATAGCTTATCTTTCCCGGCCTTCCGGTGATGTCTTCTCCATCAAGTAGAACCTGCCCGGCATCCGGTTTCTCAAGTCCGGACAAAATATGAAACAACGTAGACTTTCCCACACCGCTGCTTCCAACCAGACACACTATTTCGCCCTCATTTAAGGTTATGTTCACATCTTTAATGATCTGTTCCCCTTCAAATGACTGAGCAATCTGTCTTGCCTCTAGTACCGCCATATCTACTCCTTATTCCTGCAAATAGTCATTGGAAAAACCGGTACCGTGTGGAATCTTCTCTTTCACAACACCGTTTTCATATAGCCAATCATAAAATGCATCCCAGCGTTTCTCGTCAATATATCCCCAGTAAGGTGCATCCGCCTGATACTGATCTTTCAGCCATTCCTGACTCTTTACAACAATCTCTTTATCCAACTCCGGTGCTGCCTTCACTAAAATATCAGCTGCTTCCTTCGGATGTTTCATTGCGTATTCATACCCTTTCTTGGTTGCCTGCAAAAATGCCTTTGTTTCTTCCGGACAATCTTTTAAATAATCATCGTTTGCAATGATTACCGGGCTATAATAGTCAAGAGCCTCGTCATAGTCTTTAAAGAAAAAGAAATCACTCGCGATTCCTTTCTGCTCCAATGCAATTCCATCCCATGCATAATAAATCCATACATCATCCACTTCCTTGGTTGATAACGCACTGGCGACGTCCGTAACCGTACTTGGAATCATGGTAACATCTTTGAAATCACCGCCATCCTTTTCTACCAGATACTTCAGCATAGCCTGCTCAATCTCTAATTCCCAGGTAGCATATTTCTTACCACACATTCCCTTTGGGCTGGTAATTCCATTCCCCTTTAGTGACACAATACCGGAAGTATTATGCTGAATAATACCTGCAACAGCGGTCACCGGCAACTGATTATCTCCGGAAAATGCCGGAACCAGATAATCTTGAAAATCCACACCAAATTGTGCTCCGCCGGAGGCTACTAATACAGCTGCTCCATCTTCCGGTGGCTGTACCACTTTCACCTTTAATCCTGCGTCTTCATAGAATCCTTTCTCAATCGCCACATAGACACCGGTATGGTTCGTATTCGGCGTCCAATCCAACACAAACGTCACATTCTTTAGTTCTTTCGTCTCTTTTTCTTCTGCTTTCTTCTCCGCATCCGTCTTATTTCCGGAATCTGACTTTCCACAAGCAGCCAACGAAAGTGCCATCACCATGACCAGCAAAACAGCAAACATTCTTCTCTTCATCGTATACTCTCCTCTTAACTCTTATCGCGAATTCTTCGATTCTTCTGCCTTTCCCAAGGCGTGCAGAGTTTCTGTAATCCCTCCACAGCCTTCATTAGCAGCAAACTGATGATGCAGATTAAAAAGATTACTGCAAACATCTTGTCAAAGGAATAGGACTTCTTTACACGCACCATGTAAACACCCAATCCCAAAAAGCCACCTAACCATTCGGAAATCACAGCACTCACCACTGCATACGCAGCCGATATCTTCAATCCTGAAAAAAAAGATGTGGCAGCCCCGAACAATTTAACGTGCCAGAAAATCTGCGCCCGGTTCGCACCCATACTTCGCAACAAATTCAACATATCCTGATCCGCAGCCTTAAATCCCTCCAACAGTCCCACCGTAATAGGGAAAAAGGATGTAATAACTACCAACGTTACCTTCGGTGCCATATCATATCCCATCCACAACACCAGCAGCGGTGCAATGGCAATGGTCGGTATCGTCTGTGTTACCACCACAATCGGGTAACACGCATCGTATAAAAGCGGAAATGCATCCATTAAAACCGCAACCAAAAAGGCTAGCACAATTCCAATAAGCATTCCCAAAAATGCCTCCTGCAAGGTCACGCGGGCGTGTTCACAAAGCAGCGGAAAATCTGCACAAAATGCACGCACAACCTTTCCGGGAGACGGTAGCATGTATGCCGGAATCATACCGGAATCACACAGCACTTCCCAAATTACAAGCAACAGCAAAAATACGCCAACAGGCAATACCCTACTGATGATGTTTGGTAATCTTCTTCTCAATGGTAAGCACATCTCCTTCAGGTCTGTAAACCACCTTGATATAGGATGCCACGTACGGTGCGCCGGCTTTAACAGCAATATGCTGGCACTCCTTTACGATATCCATCAACTCGTCGTAATCTCCTTCAATTGTCGTTTCGAACGGTCCTACCGAGCAATTCAATCCGGTACTCTTAATATAAGCAATTACCTCATCAACAATACGGATTAATTCTTCATCATTGGTTGCCTCTGGCAACACTTGGATTGCTACACTTGCATTCATAGTTTCTACCTCCTAAATATCCAAACACAATCATGATAGTGATTTTTTTGTTAACTGTCAAGTTATTTTTCCCTAACGTCTCTGTTCCATCATCAATTCATCATACATCTGCTTCATGGATTTTCGAAATACCGGGTGCATATAGTATGGTGCTATCTGGCACATCGGTTGTAAAACGAATTCCCGATGCTCCATGTCTACATGCGGAATCACCAAATCCTTTGACTGATAAATTTCATCATCATAAAACAGAATATCTAAATCAAGGGTCCGAGGTCCCCAGTGAATCTCTCTCACCCGATTTGCCGTTGCTTCGATAGAATGAAGCACAATCAACAATTCTTCCGGTTTCATCAGCGTTTCCATCTTTAGCACCGCATTTAAAAAGTCATCCTGTGGCACTCCGCCATACGGTTCCGTTACAATAAAATCGGAAACCCGCTCTACACGGCAACCCTTTATCTGACCAAGCTGCTCAATGGCTTCAATCAGATACGCAGCTTTATTTCCCACATTCGAGCCGAGGGCAATATAGGCCGTATGCCATTTTCTCTGAATGGTTACGCTTACCGTATCCACCGGTAATCCAATTGGCGCCCATGGCTTACTAATTGTCAATTCCACCCCACGAATTTTTTCATCAAACATCAATAAATGTGCCGCCAAATGCTCCGCCACCGCTTCAATTAACCGATAGGTATGCTCCTGGAAAAAGCCGTGGATTTCTTTACAAATCGTTCCATAGTTCACACTCTGCTCCAATTCATCATCCAGTCCCGCTGCTCTTGTATCCAAAAACAACTTCGCTGTCACATAGAATTTCTGTCCTAATGCATTCTCTTCACTATACACTCCATGGTTACCAAAGACCAATAAGTGATCAATGGTAATGAAATCCTGACTATTCTTCATAACCTGTTACGCTTCCTTTCTTCCATCCCGAATTGCTTCCATCATTCGAATCGCTCTCCGGTTCTCTATCACATCATGGACGCGAACAAATTCGCATCCAGCCATCACCGCCTGGCAGGATGTTGCAATGGTACCTTCCAAACGATGGTTTTTATCTTCGTCAAGGGTCAATCCAATCATGGACTTTCGTGAGGTCGCTAAAAGCACCGGATAACCTAGTTCTTTCAATCTTCCAACCTCTCTTGTGACCAGGAGATTCTGTTCCAGGCTCTTTGCAAATCCTACACCCGGGTCCACAATGATGTGGTCATCCTTCACACCGGCCTCTTTGGCAATGGCTATGCTTTGCCGCAAATCCGCTAACACATCCTCCATAAAATCTCCATATTCCATATCGAAACGATTATGCATCAATACACAATAGGCATCATACATAGCGGTCACTTTCGCAATCTCCGGGTCTTTCTTAAATCCCCACACATCATTTACAATGTCCGCTCCCGCCTCAAGTGCTGCTTGCGCTGTCTGCGCCTTATACGTATCTACAGATACCAATATGTCAAACCGCTCCTTAATTCCACGAATAACCGGAACTACACGACGAATTTCCTCTTGTGCCGGCACTTCCGCAAACCCTGGTCTGGTAGACTCTCCACCAACATCAATAATGCTTGCCCCTTCTGCAATCATCTGCTCCGCATGTGCAAGCGCCAAGTCCAATTCCGTGTATCTTCCCCCATCGGAAAAAGAATCCGGTGTCACATTCAGTATGCCCATAATCTCTATATGTCCCGGACGAAATAGTCTGTCTTTCACCTTCATATACCGTCTCCTATCCTCTTTCAATTTTGTTTCCACACCCATTATATACCCATTGGCACACAAAAAAAAGACCATTGTATCAGAAATCTGATACAATGGCCAATATTCTTTCAAAAATCTTATTTTTTCTTAACGAATACTGTAATCTTTACAGATTTACCACCTACGGTAGCCTTAATTACGGTCTTTCCAACCTTCTTAGCAGTTACCTTTGCAGTGTAGGTTCCGTTCTTCTTAACGATTGCAACCTTCTTGTTGCTGCTTGTCCATTTTACGGTTTTTCCTTTCAAACCGGTTGTCTTTACCTTGAAGGTATATGTCTTGCCAACCTTTAAGGATTTCACACTCTTAACGAACTTAACAGACTTCTTAACAACCTCCGGCTTTTCCTGGGTCGGTTCTTCTACTGTTGGCTCTTCCGGTTTCACACCTGCAGTGAAACGAGGATTAGCGTCAACCTTGAACTCTCCTAAAACACCCTGAGAGGTTACATTCTTTAATAACCACTGGTTATCAACAATATCCGTTGCTGTATTGGATACATAATCCTTATGATCATCGTCAAATGCAACGTATTTATTTCCACCTTTTGCAATATACTCGTTTACTAAAATAGTGTACTCTTTGGTTAAATCGATTGGCTGTCCACCAACCTGAACATCAAATACCTGCTTATCTTCCGGCTGAGTCAAATCATATTTTGCAGTAATTCCGGACATCTGCATGTTGGAAGAATCGTTTCCAACAATCTGCTCTAATACATTTACTACCTGAGCTCCGGTCATTACCACTTTATTAAGTTTGTTGCTAAATGGAGATACTTTGTAAATATCACCCATTGTAATGTTCTTTGGCTCAAAATCACAACGAATTCCACCGTCATTGCAGAATGCAATGTCGCAGTCTGAGTTCAAACGAAGCATATCGGTAATCCAGTTACCCATAGTAGATGTCAAAGAGTTTGCAATCAGCTCTCTCTTTAATGGTGTCTTTAATACACCCAACTGTTTGCTCAAAATACCACTGGCATCTTTGATTGCATCGTTAGAAATCTTAACAATTGCCTCATCTAACTTATCCTTATTTGCATCGGTATAAGTAAGGTTTTTCTCATTTTCTCCAATGATACTTACAAATTTTGGAACCGTTACGCTAACCTTATTATCTTTAGAAATAGTCATGTTAGCGTAGCAATATCCTCTAGCCTCTTTGTATGCTTCCGCATATGGGATTCCGTTCTTACCTACACCAACCTTCTCCAAATGAGAATGTCCGCCGAATACGAAATCCACTACTTTTGCATCGAATAATTCAACGCTATCTTCTACATCCTGATGTGCTAATACAATAACAGCATCTGCAAGCTTGTTATCTTTTAATAATTTAGCAGTGTTGTTAACTAATGTCACATCTTCTTTCACTTCATAAAGATCTTTGAAACGTTCCTTCATGATATCATCAGAGTATTCTGCAACCCATCCGATTACCGCGATTTTCTTTCCGCCTTTTTCCAAAATCACGTATGGTTTTGCAAATGTTGCCGCTGCATTGGTTTTCTTGTCATAGATGTTACAAGCTACAACCGGAATTTCCGTTCCCGGAATTTTTCCATTCGAAACCGTCTTTTCGATTCCCCAGTCGAATTCATGATTACCAACACCTACTGCATCGTATTTCATTGCAGCATAGGCCTGCATCATATATTTACCGTAAGAAAGGTTAGACATAACCGTTCCCTGGTAAATGTCACCACTATCCAAAAGAATCGTTTCTCCTTGGGCACGATAGTCATTAAATACCTTCGAAAGGTAAGCCATCTTGTACTGATTCTTTGTTACATCAGCACCACTGTCACTTTCTTCTACCAAGTGACCATGTACGTCGGTTGTCTCAAGCAGCGTAATGGTTACGTCCCCCTCAGCCGCAAACGCACTCTTTGCCGGGATATTGACAACGGTTAATACCATTACGAGTGCCAAAAATCCGGCCAACAGTTTCTTCATCTTCTGTTGCATTTTTTTGTCCTTCTTTCCTAAATTTTGCCACCCTATAGGGTGCCATACCATTATAATTTCTTTTCCAATAAAGGGCAACCCCATCCATAAAAAAATACATTTTTATACTTTCCTATCCACGAACAAAAAATGCCACCTTTTCGACATTTCCTGTTCGAAAAGGCGGCAACTTTCTTTATTTCCTCTAGAATTCGTCCCGATTCAATTTATAACGACTAACAACATCGTCAAGTACCTTGGCCACATCTTGTTGTTCTGAAGAAATCTGACCAACATTCTCTACGTGAGAGGTAACTGCATCTACCTGATCCATAATCACGCTACTATCAGTTGCAGCGGTCTGCGATGCGTCTGCAATGTTCTGAATTGCCGTATTAACATCCTCCATGCTGCTACGTAAATTCTCTGCAATATTGTTTACATAAACAGAGATATCTTTGATATTCTCGGCATCGTTCTGGTATTGCACAGACATTTCCACGAAGGACTTGTAATCCGGTGCAACGTTATCGTTTAAGAACTTAATCAGTGAACTGGAGTTTCCAACCAACTGATCCACTGCATCGTGTACCTTCACAATTGTACTCTGAATATTGGCAACCGTCTGACTCGTTTGTGCAGCCAGGTTTCCAATTTCTCCGGCAACAACCGCAAATCCTCTACCTGCTTCACCTGCTCTTGCAGCCTCAATGGATGCATTTAAGGATAACAGGTTAATCTGATCTGCAATCTCATTAATTGCATCTGCCATAATCTCGATATCACCAACCACCTTGGAGTTATCAATGCTTTCTGCCAACTTTTGTTCGTACTCTTCTGTCAGCTTCATTGCCACCTCAAAGTTCTTGGAACTATCTTTGTTAATCTGCGTTGCACGGTCCATAATTTCCTTGGACATGTCCTCGCTTTCCGTAGCTTTGCCGGCCAAATCTACAACCACATCTTTCACTTCTACCACCGATGCAGTTAACTCTTCTGTAGTCGCACTATTATCAATCATGGCATTGCTGATACCGTAAATTGCTTTATTAATCTGTTCAAAGCTTTCCTCTAACTCGTTTACTGCATTTCGCAAGGTATCACAGTTATCGCTAACAACAGAGGAATTCTTTGAAATCTCCGTCATTTCGCTACGGTTCGCCTCTAACATTTCATTCAACGCACTTGTTACACTGGCAATTTCATCCTTGCCCTTAACCTTTAGTGCATCCATGGAGAAATCACCCTCCGCCATGGCCTTTGAACGGTTCTGCACCATACCAAGCTGCTTGGTAATTCCTCTTGCAATCAACCATATTACCAGAATAATAACAACGATTGCAATCACACCAATCACCACCGACATAATGGTAATCTCGGAAATTGCTTCTCTCACTTCACTTTGGTCAATCAGGATTGTAAGAATCCAGTCATAACTGTCGAACTTCGAAGTGTAGACGTTATAGGTCTTCTTTTCCCCCTTTGCTGTTCCGGAAAATTCATTTGCATCCAGTAATTTCTTACTAACGTCCTTTAATCCGTATTCTTTGTCTTTGGAAATGTTTGCCTGTAAAACCTTATCGCTATCTACGCCGCTTACAAATAATCCGTCTTTCGTAATTAATTTTGCATGTCCGGTCTTGCCTATGGATACATTATCAACAATAGACTGTACCGCACTCATATCGATATCGGTGTTTACAACACCAATAAACTCGTCGTTTTGATTAAAAATCGGAGCCACATACGATGTCATCAAAATCCCCATGGTTGAATCTACATAGGTTTCTGTATAGTAATGTGTTCCGGTACTCTTAACCGTCTGGAACCAATCCTTTTCTGTGATATTCATGCTGCTAACATCTACAAAATCCACACTACTACTTGTTTCGGTCCAATAGAAATTGGTTAAATCCGCATGCCATTTCTCCGGATCCATAAACAAACCAATTGCAACAATATATTCACTATCATGAACATACTTATTAATCGCGTCCTGATATTCCTTTAAATCATCGCCATCCTTCACGTTCTTACCAATTGCCGTTGCAATTGCTTCGGTCGTGTACTCCGATGCATGCATTACATCCGTAATTTTCAACTTGGTAGAACGCAATTCTGCATTCATTTTGTCTTTTGTCAGCGTTTCGAATTGCATATTTGCATTAAAAATAAATGCAAAACTTACGCACACAAGCGCCAATACCACTACTGGGATAATGCCTGTCATTAGTCTTCCTGAAATCCTTTTCCTCATAGTAACACCTCTTCTTGTAATGATTCTAAAAAAATAACTACACTCCCCATCCTGTATAATTCTATCATATAAATTTGCGAATTATGTGAACTTACCACTCAATTTGTAGCGTTCTTTTTTCGAGTTTCCAGTTACACTGCTCCGCAACATTACAGGCAAAACAATTTCGTGCACGTTTATCTGCAAACCAGAAAAAATTATCCCGGTTTACCCCCTCTTTTGGCAAAGGAGCGTGCCGATGATCCGCAACTTTTGCGAGAATCACTTCCTGCTTCTCCTTCGGATATCCAATTTCTGTTAACAACTGCCGCGCTAATGTTACCCCGGCTTTTGCATGGGATACCCCGGTCATATATTCCTGGGCTCGTCCAATATCATGCAATAGTGCACACAAATACAAAAATTCCTTTTCAAACCCAAATCCATATTCCAAATTCATGATGTAGGATATTCTGGCCACATCAAGTAAGTGATTAAACCCGTGATGGCAAAAAATCCTATTCTTCTCCATTTCATGAATTTCCTTCATTGTCTGCAAATACGTTTCATTTTGAATCAACCGATTCACATAATCCATTGACATACTTCTTTACCTCTCCCAAATATGATAAGGAGCCAAAACACAGCACCATATCTTCTTTCTCCTTACAGCGGTTAAAAGCTGCCTGCATTGCCTCTTCCACCTGCTGATGACACGCAACTGTTTCCAAAAAGCCTTCGGCTACGCGTGCCAGTTTCTCACTTGCTAACCCTCTCGGTCCCTTTGGTGCTACACAATCTGCACTTACCCCAAGAGGTAACACCTTTGAAAAAATGTGTTCGTAATCCTTGTCCTTGAAAACCCCGATTACAAAATGAATCCGTCGCTCTTTATATAGCGCCTGTAAGGTTTTTTGCATTTTTTCTGCCGCATCCGGATTGTGACATCCATCCACAATACAAAGTGGTTCTTTCTTTACCACTTCCATTCTTCCTGGCCAGACTATTTTTTCAAGCGCCCGGTAAACCGCCTCTTTCTTACCGTTAAAGTCAAGTATGTTTGCATCCTGTAGCGCCAACAGCGTTGTAAGCGCACACGCCAAATTTTCTTGTTGAAAAATCCCGGTAAGCCCTACACTCACCCGCTCTTTCCATGGTGTTTCCACTGTAATGTGCATCGCATCCATCTCGCAAATAGGAAATGCCTCTTGCCTTGCAAAATACAAATTGGAGGTATTCTTTTGCACAGCCGCAACGCGCTTCGTTATAACATCATTGATTTCCGGTGTCTGAAATAATTTCACTACCACACCGGTTTCCTTTACAATGCCCGCCTTTTTTTCCGCTATTTCCGAAAGCGTATTTCCCAGAAAAGCTGTATGATCCCTGCTAATGGAAGTAATGACGCTCGCCACCGGTGCCTCAATCACATTGGTCGCATCGTCAACGCCTCCCATTCCCACTTCCACAATCGAAAAATCACATTGCTGCTGTTTGAAATATAGAAAAGCTGCTGCCGTCTCAATTTCAAAGCTGGTGGTTGCCTCATCTGCTACCTCATTTATTTCCTCAAACAGTGTCGCCAGCTCCTCCCAGGTAATATTCTTCTGATTCACCTGTATGATTTCCTCATAGGAAAACACGGCGGGAGAACTGTATCGTCCAACCTTGTATCCCATAGCAAGTAACGCCTGTTCCAGCATTCTGCCGGTTGACCCTTTTCCATTGGTTCCCGCAATATGAATAACCTTTCCATAATTCTGCGGATTCGAAAGTCGTTTACACAAACGGGAAATAGACTCCATACCTAGTACAGAGCCTTTCTTTCTCGCCTCATTTATATACGCTTTTGCCTCTTCAACCGTCATCTCTTTGTCCCTTTTCCGTCACGCTTCGCCATACGCAGGCGACTTAAATTCACCACACTGCCATGACGTTCCACTTCTAAACTGTCGCCTTCCTGCAGAATATATACCTCCCGCAGTCGATCGTCTGGTGCAATCTTCATGCCTCTCACACCCACAGCCGTTTTCTTCTTCTCCGGCACTTCCATAATCTGGAACCGAAGGAACATTCCATCCTTCGTCTCCATAACAACGCTCTCCATACCGGTTACCGCCTGTACCTTCAAAAGGCTGGCGCCTTCATTCAACTTTGTTGCTACCGTATTTCGCTTTGCAACATCAAACTCTTCCCCTTTTACCTGCTTCAGCATACCATCACTTGAAGCCATAAAAATCATGGTATTCCTCAAATAATCCATCGAAGCAACCAATAGCATTTGCTCTTTCTCGCTACTATACGTGCTGATGTTATCAACCGGAATGCCTTTATCTCTGAATTTTCCAAACGGAACATCCATCACCTTTAAGGTGTGTAACTGCCCTTTATCCGTAAAAATACAAATCTTTCCCGTGTTTTTGCAAGGAATGATATAGCGACTCTCTTCCCTTGCCGCGTCCAGATTACGCTCGAAGGTAGCCACATCCACGGTCTTAACATACCCAAAACGATTCATTAAGAACACAACATCCTGCTCTTCTATCTTCTTCTCTTCAATGACAATCTCCTTTGCATTCTCAATCGATGTGCGGCGTTTTCTTGCATATTCCTTCTTGTAGCCGGCTAACTCTTTCATGATCTCCTTCGCCATTGCAAGACGACTACCTAATAATTTCTCGTATTTTTCTATATTTCTAATGGTTGTTTCATGCTCTTTCATAAGTGCTTCAATTTCCAGGCCGATTAACTTATAAAGACGCATTTCCAAAATCGCCTGCGCCTGTCGCTCGGTAAAACGAAGCAGGGATGCGGATTTTTCCGAAAGTCGATGCTTAAACTTAATATTAGACGTATCGCCCAAGGTTAAGCAACGCTTCGCATCCTGAATATTCTTACTGCCACGCAAAATCTCAATAATTAAATCCATTACATCACAGGCTTTTATCAAGCCTTCCTGGATTTCCTTCTTATCCTGTTCTTTCTTCAATAGTGTCGTATATTTGCGCGTATTTACTTCGTACTGGAAATTCACATGATGACGAATAATGTCCCGTAGGCTTAAGGTCTCCGGTCGTCCATCACATACCGCAAGCATATTAACCCCAAAGGTATCCTCCAAGCGGGTCTTCTTATAAAGCAAATTCTTGATATATTCTACATCCGCCCCCTTACGAAGTTCAATTACAATGCGGATACCTTCCTTCGAAGACTGATTCGAGATATCCACAATATCCGTAGCTTTCTTGGTTTCTACCAACGCGTACACATCATTCAAAAACTTACCAATATTAGCTCCTACCATCGGATAAGGAATCTCGGTTACCACAATGGCTTTCTTGCCTCCCTTTAAGTCCTCAACTTCCACGCGTCCGCGAATCTTTATTTTTCCGGTGCCGGTGGTATAGATTTCTGCCAGATCATCCTTATTTACCACAATGCCTCCGGTTGGAAAATCCGGTCCTTTCACATACTCCATCAATTCTTCCACCGTAATATCCGGATTCTTAATATAAGCCTCCACAGCCTCAATCACTTCACCCAAATTATGTGGCGGAATACTCGTTGCCATACCAACCGCAATTCCTTCCGCTCCATTTACCAAAAGATTCGGAATTCGCACCGGCAATACCACCGGTTCCTTCTCGGTTTCATCAAAATTCGGTCGATAGTCAATCACGTTCTTATCAAGGTCTGCCAAAAAAATCTGCTCCGTTACCTTTTGCAGTCGAGCCTCCGTATAACGCATCGCCGCCTGCCCGTCGCCTTCAATGGAGCCAAAGTTTCCATGACCGTCAACCAGGGGCATTCCCTTTTTAAAATCCTGTGCCATCACAACCAACGCATCGTAAATGGACGAATCTCCATGGGGATGATATTTACCCATCGTATCGCCCACGATACGGGCACTCTTACGATAAGGCTTATCATAATGAATTCCCAACTCATGCATATCATATAATACACGGCGTTGTACCGGTTTTAAACCATCCCGCACATCCGGCAACGCTCGGTCTACAATGACACTCATTGCATAATCAATGTAGGCCTTTTGCATTAATTCCGAATACTCGGTTCGGATAATCTGCTCTTGCATCTATTCTTACCTCACTTATATATCTAACTGCGCATCTTTTGCATTTTCATAAATAAACTGCCTTCGTGGTGCCACCTCAGTACCCATTAACATCTGTGTTATATCCGATGCCATGCGCGCATCTTCGATTTCTACTAATTTCAGCATTCTTGTCTCCGGATTCAGGGTTGTCTCCCATAGCTGTTCTGCATCCATCTCACCCAAACCTTTGTATCGCTGCAACGTAAACTTCTCCTTGTGGGTCTTACGGTATCGTTCAAGTGCTGCATCATCGTAGAGATATTCACCTTTTCCCTTTGACGGAATCGTTTTATACAATGGCGGCATAGCGATATAAACGTGTCCCTCAGAAATCAATTCCGGCATAAAACGATAAAACAGTGTTAACAGCAGCGTGGAAATATGCGCACCGTCCACATCCGCATCTGCCATAATTACAATCTTGTCATAGCGAAGCTTTGTAATATCAAAATCATTTCCATATCCTTCCGAAAAGCCACATCCAAAGGCATTGATCATGGTCTTAATCTCCGCATTGGCAAGTACCTTATCGATGGTGGCCTTCTCCACGTTCAAAATCTTTCCTCGAATCGGCATAATCGCCTGATACATACGATTTCTCGCCATCTTGGCCGAACCACCGGCAGAGTCTCCCTCCACAATAAAAATCTCACACTTCTTAGCATCCCGACTCTCACAGTTGGCCAACTTTCCATTGGAATCAAAGGAAAACTTCTGTTTTGTCAAAAGATTCGTCTTTGCCTTCTCTTCGCTCTTTCGAATCTTCGCTGCTTTCTCTGCACAACCAATGACATTCTTCAACACCTCAAGATTTCGGTCAAAATACAATACAATTTCATCGCCGGTTACTTTACTGGTCACCCTTGCAGCATCCTGGTTGTCCAGCTTGGTCTTGGTTTGTCCTTCAAAACGGGGATCCGGATGCTTCACAGATATCACAGCCGTCATGCCGTTACGCACATCCGCTCCGGTAAAGTTCGCATCTTTTTCCTTCAAAATTCCAAGCTGTCGGGCATAAGAATTTATAACCGTGGTAAACATTGTCTTAAATCCGGTAATATGTGCTCCACCCTCGGCATTATAGATATTATTACAAAATCCAAGTACATTCTCACGAAATTCCGTGGTAAACTGAAACGCCACTTCTACCTCAATGCCATCCGCATTTCCTTCAAAATAGATGACATCATGCACCTTCTCGGCATTCTTATTGAGTGCTTCCACAAATCCCACAATTCCCTTCGGCTCATGGTAAACCACTTCCTCAGGTTCCTCCCCGCGTAAGTCACGAAACGTAATGGTAAGCTTGGGATTCAAATAGGCGGTTTCATGCAGACGACTCTTTACATCCTCTGCAACAAAGCGGATTTTTTCAAAAATCTCTTCATCCGGAAGAAAATTGATGGTGGTTCCGGTTTCTTTCGTCTTGCCAATAACCGGAAGAAGTCCATCTTCCAGCGCAATGACAGGGTTTCCCTTCTCATAACGGTCATGATGTATCTTTCCTCCCAGCTTTACCTGCACATCCAAAAAAGAAGACAATGCATTTACGACAGAAGATCCTACGCCATGCAATCCTCCACTTGTTTTATACGCATTGTTATCAAATTTACCGCCGGCATGCAAGGTCGTAAACACCACACGCTCCGCGGAAATACCCTGCTTATGCATTCCAACCGGAATACCACGGCCATCATCACTTACGGTACAGGAACCATCGGCCTCTAAGGTCACAGTAATATGGTTGCAATATCCGCCAAGGTGCTCATCCACCGCATTATCTACAATTTCATAAATCAGATGATGTAACCCCTTGCGCGATACACTTCCAATATACATGCCCGGGCGCTTTCGAACCGCCTCCAGGCCCTCTAATACTTTAATACTGCTGGCATCATATGTTGCTTTTCCTGCCACGACAATTCCTCCTATACTTTTTATTCACTGCTTTTCAGAATACCACAAATCTGCAAAAAAGAAAAGCCCCGAAGAATTCTCCTTCCTCGAAGCTTCCCTTTTACTGCTTATGAACCAACAATGTTTTTCCGGTCATTTCCTTTGGTTTCGGAAGATCCATTAATTCCAAAATTGTCGGTGCGATATCCGCTAAACATCCACCTTCACGAAGTTCCACATTTTCAGGTCCATTGACCAAAATAAACGGAACCGGATTGGTGGTATGTGCCGTATGCGGTTTTCCTGTTTCGTAATCAATCATTTTCTCTGCATTTCCGTGATCTGCGCAAATAAACATGACGCCACCCACTTCTTTTACCGCCTCAACAGCTTCTCCAACCAGTGAATCAATTCGTTCCACCGCCTTTACAGCTGCCTCAATCACTCCGGTATGTCCTACCATATCCGGGTTCGCGAAATTAATAATGATGGTATCATACGCATTGGATTTAATAGCCTCAACCAAATCCATGCCAACCTCCGGGGCACTCATTTCCGGCTTCAAATCGTAGGTTGCAACATCCTTCGGGCTATTTACCAAAATACGTTTTTCGTCAATGTTCGGTTCTTCCACTCCACCATTGAAAAAGAAGGTTACATGGGCATACTTCTCTGTTTCGGCAAGACGAAGCTGTTTCTTTCCACAAGAAGCCAGGTACTCACCTAACGTATTCGTCAACTGCTCCTTCTCAAACGCAATGAGTTTATTCGGAATTGTCTCATCGTAATTCTTAAAGCATACATACGTAAGTGGCATAAATGTCCGCTCAAATCCGGAAAATTCCGGATCACAAAAGGCTCTTGTAATCTGTCTTGCACGATCCGGACGGAAATTAAAGAAAATAACAGAATCCTTCGGTTTTACCAAAGAAAGCGGTATTCCCTCTTCATCCACAATAACCGTCGGCAATACAAATTCATCCGTAACGCCTTCTTTATAGGACGCCTCCATTGCTTCTACGGCACTATGCGCTTTCACACCTTCTCCGCTTACCAAACTGTCATAGGCTTTCTTCGTACGATCCCAGTTCGTATCACGATCCATCGCATAATACCGTCCGGAAAGAGAAGCAATTTTACCAACGCCAAGCTCTTTCATCTTATCCTCTAACTGCTTTACATAATCTTTTCCGGATGCCGGCGGTGTGTCACGTCCATCCAAAAACGCATGAACATAAACACGATCAAACGCCTGTCTCTTTGCCATCTCCAGCAATCCGTAAATATGCGTAAGGTGAGAATGTACTCCACCATCGGATAACAAGCCCCACAAGTGTAAATCGGACTGATTTTCCTTACAATTTTCAATTGCCTTTAACAGATTTTCATTTTCAAAAAAGTCTCCCTCTTCAATCGACTTGGTAATACGCGTTAAATCCTGATATACAATTCTTCCGGCTCCAATATTCATATGCCCCACTTCCGAATTGCCCATCTGTCCATCCGGTAATCCTACATATAAGCCCGATGCATTTCCTTTCACAAATGGGCACTCCTTCATCAAACGATCCATTACCGGGGTCTTCGCCATAGCGATAGCATTTCCATCCCGACGCTCGTTTAGACCATATCCATCTAACACCATTAATACGGTTGGTTTTTTACTCATAGATTACTCCTTCTTTCCTTCTTCTATCTCATGAACAAATCCCTGACTATCCACCTTCGTAAGCCAGGATAGATGTTCCATGTATCGATAAGCCTTATTCTTATCTTTTTTTCGTGTAAGCAGCCGTGTCTTTCCATTCTGATAGTAACATGGAACAAATCGATATTTTACCGCTTCCTTTTCCATGTTTTCGGGAATCACAATTTGAAACATTCCCGTCTTTCTCGCATTCGGCATACTCCAGTCGAACCAAAAATTTCCGAGACTGTAAAACACCGGTATATGATTATAATACTCCATTCCCTGCAGGCAATGGGTGTGACCACCAATCACCACATCCGCACCGGCACGAATAAACTTCCGTCCCAAATCCACCTGGTCCTTTTCATAAAACACCTTACCCTCTGTACCCCAATGTACAAAAGCAATGACATAGTCGGCACGTTTTTTTGCCTCTTCAATTATGCGAAGATATTTCTCCGGATACTGGCATTTCAATACCCCCGGGCTATTCTTAGTAGCTTCTTTCGTATACCGGTACGTTCGCTCCACCTGCGTTGCCGCTGTGATAGCAATCACCTTTCCGTTTATTACAAAATAAAGCGCCTTTGATGCCTCATTCAAATCCTTTCCTGCGCCCACATACGGTATCCCGTTGTCTCGCAAGGTCTTCATGGTTGTCAATAATCCCTTCGCACCATAATCATACACATGATTATTGGCTAAAGACACCAAATCTACGCCCAAAGACCTTAAATTCTTTGCGCGTTTCGGATGTCCCCGAAACGTATAGGCTTTCCCCGCAAGGGGCGTTCCTCTTGTTCCGTAGGTACACTCATTATTTATCATCATCAAATCTGCATCCTGCATTTGTTCCAATAGCCCATTCGTAAAACAATCGGCAACGTTTAGGTAATTGCGTTCTGCAAATTTCACATTCTCCCATGTATCGTCAAAATTCACATCGCCTGCAAAGTTCATGACGATGTCAGTACTATTCTGACTTCCCTTTATGTACACGTTATCTAACGTCTCCGGATGAATTCCTATCTCCATACAATAATAAATCCACAAACTATGTATGGTATTTCCCGTCAAGCGGGCAAATACCGTCTTGTCGCTCCCCTGCGCAAGTGATGCGGACAGCTTTCGAAAAATACCTTCCCCGTATCGATGATACATCCATAGATAAAAACTCTCATCCAAAGGATATCCTGCACTGTTAACTTTCTCCGTATTCTTCAAGCACACTTCCACCAGCCGATCCAAATCTTTCGCAATCTCTTTCCGATTCTCGATAGCATTTGCGGAGGCTCCCTTTCCGGGGGCCTCCGTTTGCTTGCTGTGGGAAGGCATGATTTGTGTAATCGGTGTACAAGACGCAAGCCCCATCAGGCACGCCAATACCACACCCATTACGCGTACGGAAAATTTTCTCACTGCATTCCCTCACTCGTATTTTTATTTGTAATTTACAATTTGTCCAAAATCTGCTTTCAGCGACGCACCGCCTACCAAACCACCGTCAATATCTTCCATGGCGAATAATTCCGGTGCACTATCCTTTGATACACTTCCGCCGTACTGAATACGAATTGCTTCTGCCACATCGTTATCGTACATTTCCCGGATGCAATCACGAATTGCTTTGCACACTTCCTGTGCCTGCTCCTTGGTTGCAACCTTTCCGGTTCCAATTGCCCAGATTGGCTCGTATGCGATCACTGCCTGTTTTGCCTGCTCCTTGGTAACATTTAAAAATGCAACTTTGATCTGCTGACGAATCCAGTCAATCGTAATTCCCTGTTCTCTCTGTTCCAGACTTTCTCCACAACAGATAATTGGAATCAGGTTATGTTCAAACGCCTTTAATACCTTCTTGTTCACTGTTTCATTCGTCTCGGCAAAATATTCGCGGCGCTCAGAATGTCCAATAATCACGTGGCTAACGCCCGCTTCTGTTAACATATTTGGTGCAATTTCGCCGGTAAACGCGCCTTTTTCCTCATAGTACATATTCTCTGCACCAATGTGAATGTTGGTACCTTTGGTTGCTTCCACCGCCGGAATAATATCAATCGCCGGAACACAGAAAACAACATCCACCTCATCATTCTTAACCAACGGTTTTAATTCTTCGATTAATGCAACTGCCTCCTTCGGAGTCTTATTCATTTTCCAGTTGCCTGCAATAATCATTCTTCTTGACATTGTCCTTCTCCTTTGTATTTATTTATCAGAAATGGCTTCTACGCCCGGAAGTTTCTTTCCTTCTAAGAACTCTAAACTAGCGCCACCACCGGTAGAAATGTGAGACATCTTATCGCCAAATCCAAGCTGGTTTACAGCAGCCGCGGAATCTCCTCCACCGATAATCGTAATAGCATCCGTTTCTGCCAAAGCCTTCGCCATGGCTACTGTACCTTTTGCAAAAATAGGGTTCTCAAACACTCCCATCGGTCCATTCCAAACAACGGTCTTCGCATTCTTAACTGCTTCTGCAAAGGTCTTCTGCGTTGCCTCACCGATATCTAATCCCATCTGGTCTGCCGGAATGGCATCTACGCCAACGTTCTTGCATGCAATCTCTGCATCAATCGGATTCGGGAACTGTGATGCAATCACACAGTCTGTCGGAAGCAACAACGTCTTTCCAAGTTTCTTTGCCTTCTCAATCATCTCTTTACAATAGGACAACTTCTCATCGTCTACCAGGGAGGTTCCTACTTCATATCCCTGCGCCTTCAAAAAGGTATAGGACATTCCGCCACCAATGATTAAGGTATCACACTTCTCGAGCAAGGTATTGATTACATTCAGCTTATCTGCAACCTTTGCTCCACCCAAAATAGCAACCAACGGTCTCTTCGGTGCATCCACTGCATTTCCAAGGAACTCTAATTCCTTCTGAATCAGGTATCCCACTGCCGTTGTCTTTACGAACTTCGTAACACCTTCTGTAGAACAATGTGCACGGTGTGCCGTTCCAAAAGCATCATTTACGTAAACATCTGCCAAAGAAGCCAATTCTTTACTAAAGTTCTCTTCATTCTTGGTCTCTTCCGCACGGTATCGGGTATTTTCCAACAAAACCACGTCGCCATCTTTCATGGCCGCTACTGCGTTCCTGGCATTCTCTCCCACAACCGTATCATCTTTTGCAAATGTAACTTTCTTTCCCAAAAGTTCCTCTAAGCGCTTTGCAACCGGTGCCAAAGACAATTCCGGCTTCGGCTCTCCCTTCGGTTTACCAAGGTGAGAGCAAAGAATTACCTTTCCACCACCTGCAATTAGTTTCTGAATCGTAGGCAATACTGCCACAAGGCGATTCTCATCTGTAATCTGTCCGTCCTTCAATGGTACATTGAAATCGCAACGAACCAATACACGTAATCCTTTTACATTTAAATCATCTACTGTTTGTTTGTTTAACATACGTCACCCTCCAACTCTGAAAAAAAGGATCCGCAACTTCGACGGATCCTTTTCTATCGTATTCTTTCTTATGCTAATTCAGAAAAATATTTGATAGTACGAACCATCTGGCTTGTATAACTGTTTTCATTATCATACCAAGAAACAACCTGAACTTCAAATAAATCTTCTGAAATCTTGGAAACTAATGTCTGTGTTGCATCAAACAAAGAACCATAGCGCATTCCGATAATATCGGAAGAAACGATTTCATCGGTATTATATCCGAAGGATTCATTGCTTGCAGCCTTCATTGCATTATTAATTCCTTCTACCGTAATATCTTTTCCTTTTACAACTGCGGTAAGAATGGTGCTGGAACCGGTTGGTACCGGAACACGCTGTGCCGCACCAATCAATTTGCCATCCAATTCCGGAATAACAAGACCGATTGCCTTTGCCGCACCGGTACTATTCGGAACGATGTTAATAGCAGCTGCACGAGATCTTCTTAAATCTCCCTTTCTCTGAGGACCATCAAGTGTCATCTGGTCACCGGTGTAGGCATGGATGGTACACATAATTCCGGACTGAATCGGCGCATATTTATTCAATGCATTTGCCATTGGCGCCAAGCAGTTGGTTGTACAACTTGCAGCGGAAATAACCGTATCACTTGCCTTTAACGTCTCATGGTTTACATTGTAAACGATGGTTGGTAAATCTTTTCCTGCCGGTGCAGAAATAACAACCTTACGGGCTCCTGCTTTAATATGTGCTTCCGCTTTCTCTTTGGATGTATAGAAACCGGTACACTCAAGCACTACATCCACGTTTAACTCACCCCATGGGCACTTAGTAGCATCTGCCTCTGCATAAATCTTAATTGTCTTTCCATCAACTGTAATAGAATCTTCACCGGCAGATACCTTGTCCGCTAATGCATATCTTCCCTGAGAAGAATCATATTTCAAAAGATGTGCCAGCATTGTTGGGTTTGTCAAATCGTTAATTGCTACTACTTCATATCCTTCTGCTCCAAACATCTGTCTAAATGCAAGACGTCCAATACGTCCAAATCCATTAATTGCTACCTTTACTGACATATTTTGTCCTCCTATGCTAAAAAATTATTAATAACAGCTGCATCATTTTGATGGAATTATAACACAATTTCAACTGAAAATCTAGCATAGTTATGCAATTCTCTTGATTTCACAACATTTTCATGATTTTAGCCAAGTCAATCTATCTTTGTATTCTTTTTTTCGTGATTTCTTATGAGCAATTTTAGTTGACATCACTTAGCCTTGTTCATTTTTGCTCATAAATAATCATTTTCAATCACCCTTTCCCACAATGTTACCAAAATAACTACACGATCACCCCACCAAGAGCCACGTAATCATCACGATATAGCACAACTGCCTGTCCTTTTGTCACAGCACGCACAGGCTTATCAAACACCACATGAATGCGATCCGCTCCATCCATAGAAACATGGCAGGTTTCACCTTGATGCGCATAGCGAATTTTTCCCAAAAAGGTCTCCGTTTTGTCAAGTTTTTCTATACCCATAAAATTCACTCGTTCCGCATAAAGCTCCGTAGTAAACACATCCTCTGCTTCTCCAATGACGACTTCATTGGTTTCCGGACAAATATCCACAACAAAAACCGGATGTCCCAGAGAAAGATTCAATCCCTTACGTTGCCCAATGGTGTAATGTGTAATTCCTTTATGTCTTCCAATGACATTTCCGTTCATATCCACGAAATTTCCCGGTCCCGGAACCCTCTGTCCGGCCTCTCGTTCAATAAAACCGGCATAATCATTATCCGGGACAAAACAAATTTCCTGACTGTCCGGTTTATTTGCCACCGGCAAGGACTGTTCCTTCGCCATTTCACGCACCCGTTTCTTCGGATAATCTCCAATGGGCATTAACGTATGCGCCAACTGTTCCTGGGTCAAATTGTACAACGCATAGGTCTGATCCTTCGCCGCTGTCTCGGAATTCGCAATTGCAAGTCTTCCATTTGGCAAATGTTTGATGCGTGCATAGTGCCCCGTCGCAATATAATCCGCGCCAATATCCATGCTTCGTTTTAATAGTGCCTCCCATTTCACATAGCGGTTGCATGCAATACATGGATTGGGTGTTCTTCCATGAATATACTCATCCACAAAATAATCCATTACGCACTTACGGAATTCCTTTTTAAAATTCATAACATAATAAGGAATCTTCAATACCTGTGCCACCCGTCTGGCATCTTCCACTGCACTTAATCCGCAACATCCACCGTTGCTTTCCAGGTCAAACTCATCTTCATCCTGCCAAATCTGCATCGTGACACCAATGACATCGTATCCTTGTTCTTTTAACAAAAAGGCTGCCACGGAGGAGTCAACTCCTCCGGACATGCCTACTACAACTTTTTTCTTATCCATAAATTAATAATCTTCTTCTTCTTCGCCTTCACTAATATCGTTCTTTGGTTTCTCAAGTCCTTCAATCTTAATTCCATGCTTCTGTGCATAATCCCACAAAGCAGCGTGAATCGCTTCTTCTGCAAGCAAAGAGCAGTGTACCTTCACCGGTGGAAGTCCATCTAATGCTTCCATAACCGCTTTATTCGTAACTTCCAACGCCTGCTGAATCGTTTTTCCCATTACAAGCTCTGTGGCCATACTACTCGTTGCTACTGCAGCACCGCAGCCAAAGGTTTTAAACTTACAATCGCGAATCACACCATTATCATCAATATCAAGATACATACGCATAATGTCACCGCATTTTGCATTTCCAACGGTACCAACACCGCTGGCATTTTCAATTTCCCCAACATTTCTTGGATTTTGGAAATGATCCATAACTTTTTCACTATACATGAAATTATCCCTCCTGGTATACTAATCTATTATTTCTGTTTTTTGATAAAGTCTTCATAAAGTGGCGACATCTGACGTAACCGTTCAATAATCTTCACAAGCTCATCGACCGTATAGTTAATGTCCTCTCTGGTTGTCTCGTGGCTTAAAGTCAAACGCAAAGAACCATGCGCAATTTCATGTGGTAATCCAATCGCCAAAAGCACGTGGGATGGATCAAGGGAGCCGGAGGTACAAGCCGATCCGGAAGATCCGCATATTCCCTTCTGATCAAGCATAATCAGCATGGATTCCCCTTCAATAAACCGGAAGCATACATTGACATTATTCGGCAAACGATTTACACGACTTCCGTTTATCTTCACATACGGAATTTCTTTCTCAATACGTGCCATCAAATAATCGCGTAACTCAGTCTCCTTCTGCATACGCTCTTTCATGGTATTCACGGCAATTTCGCAAGCCTTACCAAATCCAACAATGCCCGGAATATTCTCTGTACCGGCACGTCTCTTTCTCTCCTGTGCACCTCCGTGTACAAAAGAACGAATCTTCACACCCTTGCGAATATATAGCATACCAATTCCCTTTGGTCCGTTTAATTTGTGACCGCTGGCACTTAACATATCAATATTCATCTCATCCACATTGATTGGCACCTGACCAAATGCCTGTACTGCATCCGTATGGAATAAAATACCGTGTTCCCGTGCAATAGCTCCAATTTCCTTAATCGGCTCAATGGTTCCGATTTCGTTATTTGCAAACATAATGGAAATCAAAATAGTGGTTGGACGAATTGCTGCTTTTAACTGTTCTAAGTCTACAACACCCTCTTCGTCTACATCCAAATACGTTACTTCGAATCCTTGTTTTTCAAGATATTCGCAAGTATGCAAAATTGCATGATGCTCAATCTTGGAGGTTATAATGTGATTACCTTTTTCCTTCATGAGCTCTGCCGTTGCCTTCAACGCCCAGTTGTCAGACTCGCTTCCACCTGCAGTGAAATAAATCTCTTCTGTCTTTGCACCGATTACCTTCGCCACCTGTTCTCTGGCAGTTGTCAGCGCTTCCTTTGCCTTGGCACCAACCGAATAAACTGCCGATGCATTTCCATAATTCTCTGTAAAAAATGGAAGCATTGCTTCTACAACTTCCGGACGAACTTTGGTCGTTGCAGCATTGTCTAAATAAATAACCTTATTTCCCATACTACTTTCCTTCCTTTAACGCCTTGCGGCTTTCTTCTACTAACTCATCAATAAATATATTATTCACGGTTTCATTTATACTATCATTTATCCGTTTCCATACAATCCAGCTTGAACAGCACGGCTGCGCATCGCAGCCCGTCACCCCCGGTTGTTCCTGTCCTACGCAGTTTACCGGCATCAAGTCGCCTTCCAATGCCCGTAGCACATCTCCTACCGATATCTCTCTTGCAGGTCTTGCCAGCACATATCCTCCACCGGCGCCACGCACACTTTCAATCAATCCGGCCTTCTTAATCTTCGTCATTAGTTGCTCTAAATAACTAATGGACAAATCCTGTCGTTTCGCAACACTGGCAAGTGAAACCGGCTCTTCTTCCGCATACATGGCAATGTCGATAAATGCACGTAAACCGTATCTTCCTTTCGTAGAAAGCTTCATACGTTATCCTCGCTTAATTCCTACTAATTCAATTCCTACTATTTTATTTCCTACTGTTTTACTCGGATTTATAGTACCACTGATTTTGACGACTGTCAATACTATTTTTCATCGATTTCACCTGCGCCCTTTGGGCTTGGTTCGCTAAGCTGGCTCTGCACTGTCTTCTCACTACGGCTCCAGCTTCGCTGTCACCTAGTGTTCAGACATGGCTCGCACTAACCTCACCTGCGCCCTTTGGGCTTGGTTCGCTAAGTGCTCTGCACAAAAAAAATCCCCACATACACATGTGAGGATCCCAAAGCACACTCCTTCAAGTGAAAGTACACCAAGCTTTCACTCTCAAAATATGCTCTGCATCATAAGTAATAAAGTTCTCTGCGGTCCTCTAATTGCTCATTGACATGGTTCGAAATATCGGGTTTCATATCTCTCGTCCATTCTGGTAGCGTCACTTCTTGCTCTTAGATAGCCTCTGGAGACCATCTCATTCTTGGGACAGCGTCTCTAGAGTAAACCACCCCAATACATTTGATTCCTTCCATTACTTACAATTAAAACTATAACACAGAATGTACAAATTGTGTAGAGTAAATACTCCCAAAAAACGAGTGGAATATTCTCTGCACTTTCTCTGTGTAAATCATAAAAAGCGACCACATAACTGCAGCCGCTTTCTGATTCCTTATACTCTGGACAGGTATTCTCCTGTTCTGGTATCAATCTTAATGGTATCTCCTTGTTCTACGAACAAAGGTACGTTAACGGTTGCACCTGTTTCAACAATTGCCGGCTTGGTTGCACCCTGCGCAGTATCTCCCTTAAAGCCTGGTTCTGTCTCTGTAATCTGTAATTCAACGAATAATGGTGGTTCTACAGCAAATACATTGCCGTTATGAGAACAAATCTTAACCATTTCATTATCCTTAACGAACTTTAATGCATCACCAATTGCGTCCTGGTTCAAACCAATCTGCTCATAGGTCTCTAAGTTCATAAAGTAGAATAAATCTCCATCGTTATACAAGTACTGCATATCGTTACGCTCAATACGAGCCTGTGGACATTTCTCAGTCGGACGGAAAGATTTCTCAATCACGCCTCCGTTCTTAATGTCTTTTAACTTTGTACGAACAAACGCTGCACCCTTTCCTGGTTTCACGTGCTGAAATTCGATAATCTGATATACACTTGATTCATATTCAATGGTCATACCATTTCTGAAATCGCCTGCTGAAATCATGATTCTTCCTCCTAATCTTCTTTTGCAATAAGCATTCTTTCAAAATTATATACTAATTTTTCCAAAATAGCAAGGATTTTTTGTTTAAAAAAGCAAAATCCGATTTTCCAGTCGTTCACCTACTCTGTAATTTTCCATCTATGTCCGCCACAAAGAAAGAATGCCAGGCGAATCGGCGCCTCAAAGACACGTTTCAAAAGAATGTGTTTTTCTTCCTTCGGTCCTAATTTCCCAACCATAATCACCTTCACATTCGCGTTTCTCGCTCCGCAAACATCGGTAAAAATCTGATCTCCGATAAAAATCGTATTTTTCCGGTTGGTCCCCATGATTTCCATCGCTTTCTCGTAGCCATCCGGACGTGGCTTTTTCGCCCGAAAAATGTAATCTGCGCCAATCTCTTGATTAAACATCTTAACGCGTCGTTCCTTGTTATTTGAAAGCAAACAGACCTTAAATCCCATTTCCCGGATTTCCTTCAAAAAACGAATGGACCGTTCGTCCGCCGGTGCACAATCGAACACCAACGTATTATCAATATCAAAAATCAATCCTCGATATCCTAACTCATATAAACGCGCATAATCAATGTCATACGTACTCTTTTCCCATGCATTTGGAAATAATTTTAACATATTCACTCCTCAAAAAAAGCCCATGCTTCACGCATGAGCTCTCATCATACTTGTATTATAAACTAAAGTTCTCAAGTTCCTTGGTTGCCTCTTCAATCGCTGATATTCTCGGCTTATTACCAACAAAAACCTGATACTGACGCAATGCCTGATCACGATGAACCTTCGGCATCTCAATTGCCTTATCTAAGCTCTTCAAATCACTGTCTGCACCCTTCATTTCGTAGGTCGCATTCGGATTATACTTCTTCGCGAATTCAAACGCATTCTCCTTCTGCTCCGGTCTCGGTCCAACGTATTGTTCCTTCGGTGCCTCCTCAAGGTATGCCCCCTGCTGTTCAGAAGCATCAGAAACAACGTCAAGGTTACGTCCTATATTTAAATTTGAATAATATCCAATCGCCTCAAATGGGCGGATTCCTGAAATATTCATAGGTAAATTCTCCAAAAATCTAGCTTATTATCATACACCTATTATATCGTATCATCCTGTCCCATACTTTAGCCCAATATAATAAATTATTTATCCAAAATCTTCTTCAACTCGTTCATGAACGTATTTACATCCTTAAATTCTCGATAGACAGAAGCAAAACGCACATACGCAACTGCCTCTAAATCCTTTAAATACTTCATAACAATCTCGCCAATTTCGGAACTTGGAATTTCCTTCTCTTCTCTACTGAAAATCTCTGTTTCAACGCTATCCACAAGTTTATTAATCTGTTCCGCTGAAATCGGTCTCTTATGGCATGCACGAAGCACACCCGCTTCTATCTTAGCCCGATCATACTGCTCACGGTTATTATCTTTCTTAATAACGATTAACGGAATTGTCTCTACCTTCTCGTACGTTGTAAATCGCTTATTACAATCATCACAAATTCTGCGTCGACGAATAGAATTGTTATCATCTGCCGGACGCGAATCAATTACTCTTGTATTCTCACTACTACAAAACGGGCATTTCATATGCAGAAACCTCCTTCCCCGAAATTATTTAATCAACTTATACTATTTCATAATACACTACTTGTGAGCAAAAATCTAGTGTTTTTTTGCAATTATTTCTTATCTTTACGCAATTCGCACTCGTTAATCAAAATAAAATCCGGTCCCACCCGTATAATCTTATCAAAATCTATGCAAAATCCATTCTCTCTTTGAAAAAAAACGCACCATCGGTCCTGCCCCGGCAGCACCATTGCGCAAATGCAACCTGTGTGTTCATCGAAGACAAGGTCACAGACAAAGCCTAAACTCTTGCCTGTGGCCACGTTAATCACTTCTTTTTTTCGAAAATCTGAATATCGCATGGTGTCAACACCCACTACGTTATTACTTCTAGTATATGCTCTTATACGTTAAAACGGAACAAAATAACATCGCCGTCTTTTACTACATACTCTTTTCCTTCAATTCCAACCAGACCTTTTTCCTTCGCTGCTGCCAAACTTCCAAGCTCCAGTAAATCCTGATAGTTTACCACTTCGGCCTTAATAAATCCTCGTTCAAAATCTGTATGAATCTTTCCTGCCGCCTGCGGTGCCTTGGTTCCCACCTTAATTGTCCATGCTCTGGTCTCATCTTCACCGGCTGTCAAATAGCTGATTAAGCCCAATAGCTTATAGCTTGCCTTAATAAGTTTCTCTAAGCCGGATTCCTTTAAGCCCAAGTCCTCCAAGAACATAGCTTTTTCCTCATCATCTAATTCCGCTATCTCCTGTTCAATCTGTGCACAGATAACAAAAACCTCGCAGTCATACTCTTTCGCATACTCACGAACTTTTTCTACGAATGGATTGCTTGCGCCATCGTCTGCCAAATCTTCTTCTGACACATTTGCAGCAAAAATAACCGGCTTATAGGTAAGCAAATTTAAGGATTTTACGAATGCTTCTTCGTCTTCATCATCAAACTGTAAACTCTTTGCCAACTTACCATTTTCAAGATGTGCCTTTATCTTCTCAAGAATTGGTAATTCCTTGGCTGCTTCCTTATCCATTCTCGCGGATTTTGCTGTCTTTGCAAGTCTTCTTTCCAAAATTTCCAAATCAGAAAAAATCAGCTCCAAATTGATGGTCTCAATATCACGCACCGGATCAATACTTCCATCTACATGTACAATATTGGAATCTTCAAAGCAGCGAACCACGTGCACAATGGCATCTACCTCACGAATATTTGCCAAAAACTGGTTTCCCAGTCCCTCGCCCTTACTAGCTCCTTTTACTAAACCTGCAATATCTACAAATTCGATAACTGCCGGTGTCACTTTCTTGGATTTATACATATTTCCAAGCTTCGTTAATCGCTCATCCGGAACTGCTACCACACCAATGTTCGGGTCGATGGTACAAAACGGATAGTTTGCAGATTCCGCACCCGCTTTCGTTAATGAGTTAAATAATGTACTTTTTCCAACGTTGGGTAATCCCACAATGCCTAGTTTCATAATATTTCTCCAATCACCCGTAAATACGGGATTTCTTATTTCACAATAGTAAGATTTTTGCTCCATTTACGCCAGCAATCGTAAGTTTTGATTATTTTTTACTCCCGAAAAATATAAAGTAAAAAAACAAGGCTATGATACAGCCTCAAATTGCATCATCGCTGTCTGCAATGAATCATCTGTAACATGTACATATGTATCCATCGTAGTTGACAACTGCGCATGTCCTAAGATTTGCTGAAATCTTTTCCCATAAAAAACGCTCCTTTTCATATAGAAAAGAGCATCCTCATGCGTATACAAAAATAACACAGAATCGTGATATTTTCAAGCATAGTCACGCTTATATCAATTTGGTGCTACGCAAATACTCATCGAATGCATCTCTCTTTACCAACACTTTCTTTCCTACCTTAAAAGAAAACATCGTCCACAATGCGAGCACTTTTTACTCAATTATTTTTCTTAGTATCTTTGCACTTCCAATCACGTCGTCCCATTCTAGATTACCTACGTAATAGTTAGTCTTTCGGTAGTTATTCCACTGTTGCCTCATCACTCCGTCATCTGCTATCTTATTGATAACATCATCAATCGTCGCAATCTGCTCTGTAGATTTTCTTCTCTTACATGTAGCATAAAAAGCATTTTTTAGTATAGCTCTATCAGCAGTCACCACCTCTTGTTTAAGCAAAACATGTATATCATAGAAATCTCTCATTCTTGTATTAGCTTCCGCTCTTACCATAATAGTTTCAAGTTTTTCGGCTAATAGTGTTTCCAAATTATACGCCCAAAGATCAATTGACCTATCCTCAATAATAAGTGGCAGCTTATATGCTATTGCCCTTGGTGTAATCTCGTCACCGGTTGAAATATCTATCTTAATGGTCTGTTTTAACTTATCCATAGTGCATTCAATCATGAAACGAACACCTTCGTACTCGTGGCCTTCCATAATATCCTGCACCTTCGTTATTCGAAAAGCAACTCCATCTTCTAATTCAATCGCCATTATTTCTTCTAAAATTCTTTGTGCTGACTCTTTATTTAAGGGAAGTGATTTTACAGTAGTATCTACATCCATAGTTGAACGCATATCCACACCAACTAATGAAGACACTAGAAGGCCGCCCTTTAGCACAAAGTTATCTCTATACTTTGATAAAGAAACTCTCTCCAAAAGTCGTTCCATCAGATATATTCTCAGCATTATCTGGGATTTATCACTATTTCCACCTGCCTTGTTTTTTATCTTTGCCTTTACGGCTGTAGCACTTTTAATCATAATAATACCTCTGTATATTGTCTCACCTTATCTGAAATCCTCATAATCTCGGAATATTTCATAAGGTTATGAATATTTTTATCACCATCAGTAAAATAAGATGTCAAAGCCATTTGAAATACTTGAATATCCATCTTATTTTTATTCTTGATAATATCGCAAATACAACGTTCTCTATCATAGATTCGTACTGTATTTCCGGTGAATGTCTGTGCATGCGTTAATCCAAGCTCTAACCACTCCGGTCTTACCGTATGAACTACAACACCATTATCTTTTAGATGTTTCGCATTATATCCTCTCCCGACAGTAATGACCGGCGAAAAAGGTTCTCTATCAGAAAGATTATGCATATACAAAGCGGACTCATGTGAAAAAACAATTTTCCTGTTACGAAGCTGCAATAAATACAATCTATCTTCCCAAGCATCAGACGAAATATATACACCAGGTGCTAGTTTTTCCATTTCATTTTTACGGACATACTCCATAACAGTATACTTTGATACTCCTTCATTTTGAGCATCTATTAGTCGAATATATCCGTTCTGTTCTTCAAGTAGCTTATCAAGGATATTTTCTTCATCCATGTAATCAACCCCTTTCGCTACAATTTTAAATTCTAGTAGCGAGAAAGTCAATACTTTTTCGCTATATAATCATATTTTTGTAGCGAAAAAGCAAATAAAGAAACCTTTTATACCATTGGAATTTTTACAAAATAAAAACTAATTTCGGTGATTTATCCACCAACGCATAATTCGACCAATCCGGAGCTAGATTCCAGATTGGTCGCTTTTTGACTTGAAATAATATACGCAGCATGATATAATATGACTAATACGGAATATAATTCCGCATTAGTCGCATTTCATTAAGGAGATTATTATGGAATATATTAAACGAACCATTGAAGATGTAGTAGAACATTCAGCCAAAACCTTCAAGTGTGTGCTGATAACAGGTGCAAGACAAACCGGAAAGTCAACTTTGATGAAACATTTGTACCCAAATGTAAAACAAGTATCCTTTGATGACCCTTTCGTTGAGGAACAAGCGAAAAACAATCCCGAAATGTTTCTTTCATTAAATGAACCACCGGTTTTTTTAGATGAGATTCAACATGTTCCATCTTTATTTCGATATATAAAACAATCTAGCGATGACCGTGATTCAAAAGGACTATATTATCTTTCCGGCTCTCAACCATTTAAACTTATGGAATTAGTATCTGATTCACTCGCCGGGAGAGTAGCAATTATTGAATTACCTCCACTATCGCTTAGAGAGATTATGAAAAGCAGCTATACAAAACCATTTCTTCCAACAATGGAATACGTAAAGGATCGAAATAAAGAGGCCACCAAACCAAATAATATATGGGAAATAATCCACCGCGGTGGATACCCTGAAATGCAGAACCCAGATATGGATTGGGCAATGTTTTTTGCGAGCTATGTTAAAACTTATTTAGAGCGTGACGTAAGAGAACTAGCTGCTGTCCAGGATTTGGATGCATTTCTCAGATTTATGGTTGCCTGCGCTGCCAGAACTGGTCAGATGCTTAATTATGCAAATATTGCCGAGGAAGTAGGCAAGGATGCCAATACCATTAAAAAGTGGATTTCCATTTTGGAAGCCTCTGGCATAATATATATTCTCGAACCATTTGCAAATAGTGCTATAAAACGTGCTATAAAAACGCCAAAACTATACTTTAGAGATACTGGATTGGCAGCATATCTTACACGATGGCTAACTCCTGAAACTCTGGCGACAGGCGCAATGAGTGGAGAATTTTTTGAGACATTTGTGATTTCTGAAATTCTAAAAAGCTATTCGAACCGCGGTTTAGATTATCGATACTTTGTATCCTATTATAGAGGCAAGGATAAGAAAAAAATCAAAAAAAACGGCGAAGAAACTTTTGAAGAAGCTGAAATTGACTTTATTATTGAGCAAGATGGCGTTTTATATCCTATTGAGATCAAGCAAAGTGCAAATGTTTCAGCTGATATGACATCTGCCTTCCAAATACTAGACAAGATACCAGAAAAGAAAAGAGGCACAGGCGCAGTTGTATGTATGTGCTCCATGCCAGGTGCTCTAAGAGAAAACATACTACAAATTCCATATTGGTTCATTTAGAAAACATTGCGATGTACACATTTTCCTGCCCCCCCGCACACTTACCTTTCTATTTTTGATTGCCTGTCCCCCAACCGTGATTCTCGCCGGCATTTGTCCTTTTGTTCTGTGCCATAACACCCGCCAACGGATGCGGAACATAAGGTTCTTCCAGATAAGCAATCTCGGAATCCTTAAGCTCCATATTCACCGCCTTTACAGCACCCTCAATATGATGGAGCTTTGTTGTGCCCACAACAGGAGCAGTTACTTTTGTAAGAAGCCAAGATGCAACTCTGCTGTGTCCTTTCGTGATATTCTGGCTGTCTCATGGCAAAGCTGCGATTTTTGCAGCATCATATAGGATTACCTCTTTCCACTTTTTCCACAAGTTCCTGTTCTGCCAAAAGCTCCACCGGATATGGATAGGTCTTCATGCACTTTTGCAGCCGCAAATAGATTTCATCCGCTTTTGCCTTATTCTTCTCAACCAAAAGCGCATATGTATACGCTGTCCTGAGCGCCGAAGGATAATTTCGCATAACTTTCATGATTTTCACCACTTCCTTCGTCATCAGTGCTTTCGCCTCTTCCGGTGTATTCTTAATAGCGAGTGCGATGTAAATCCGGTCGCACAGCATCAGATTCCGATGGAGTCCCACAATTCCGCTATCAATTGCGGTCAAATGCGCCATCAGTGCATCGGCTTCTTCAAAACGCTGCTGATCCATAAGACGATTGGCCGCAAGTACACCGATTGTTGCTATGTTCGCATTTTTCATCGCCTCATCACTTGGCACCACAAACCAGTCCGCAGGCATCTGCGCCACCCGAACACCTTTTGCCGTCTGCTCTAAAACCTTCAACTGTATCCATAAAGCCCGCTGAGCTTCCGGATTTTTGGTCAGTTCAAGCGCATTCTTTCCATCATTATTCACCATTGCCAGACGAAGCGGCATACCATTCAGGATAGCTGTTCCCGCCCCACACGCAGCCAGGAAGAGCAAAAACACTTTTCCCCACCGCACAATGGGACAAGCCAGCGCAAGCACCAGGAATAAAGGTGCTGATACTGCGTTAAAAATAGTACCTCCCATAAGATAAAGTTTCACCGGAATTTTTCCATCCTTCATATCCGGCGGCCCCATTAAACATTGTCCACCGGTTCCCGGAATTCGCATATGCCGAAGAACCATACGTCCATCCTGCTTCATCCACATCATCCCTAAAATGCGAAAGGACAAAAACTTATATCCGGTCAGAAGTCCAAAAACAAGATGTCCGGTCTCATGAATAACAATTTGAATCAGGATTGCGGCATAAAAAAACAGCACCGTCCATACCATCGTATTCCCCAGCTCCTGCAAGGACATTTTTTTCACGTCAAGGAAATGGGCCCACATCACTCCACAGGCTGCCCCTATCAATATGGAAAGCAAAATCGTAATTCCCTTCCCTTTTGTTTTATTCTCTCTCTTTTTCTTCATCTGTCTGCTCCTTTAATATAGTCCCTCACTCTACAACTTTCTTCAGAAATATCTTCTTCGCAAACCCGCCGCGCTTCTCAGCTTTTCCCGCTCTCACACGCTCCAGTTCTTCCTTCGAAGCTCCCCTGGCCTCAGCGCAGGCATAAATCACTTCCAACAAATCTGCAAGTTCTTCTATGTTCTGATCTTTATGATACTCCTCCAATTCCTCATTAAGCTTCGCATCAAGTGCTTTTAAATATCTCTCATCAGACAAAATTTCAATTTCGCACTTCTTACCATCCGCTTCAATTATTTCCGGAATTTTATCCCGGACCAATTTGTTATACATTATTTCTGTCATCGTAAATCCACTCCTTAAATCCTAACGTCTGCGCCGTTTCATAAACAGGTTTTATCACATGCTCCAGCCTTTCCAAAAACGCATCCCTCGTAAGCCCATCCGCATATAATTGATTCCGTATCTCCTGGTTGTTCAGGTGATACGGTGCTATTTTTTCAAATTCACGCGCAATCGACTCATTTTTTGCTTTCAACTCGTACGCACGATATTCTATATTGCCAAGGGGTTCAAAATACATCTTCCACGAAGGCAGTAAATTGCTCTTGCTACTATTAATGGACCTCGTTGTAGGATGCAAATTCCACAATTCATCATGTGCGACATATTGCCACGGCACAAAATGATCCACCGATATCGTTACGTCCTTCAAAAGTTCCGCCCCATAAATATCCCGCAAAGAAGGATCCACTTGAACAATCAGTTTCCAATACTTTCTGACACGCTCAATATCTCTGGCCGCAGGAGCCTCGATTTTCTCCGCGATTCCGGGAACACTCGGATTCTTATTCTGCAGATACTGAATAAGCTTCAACTGTTCCCAGCCTTTCAAAATTTCCTTATGCCGGAACAAATACTCCGCCCACAATGCGTCCACTTCAATTTCCGTGCCCAGCCCCGATACCAGGACAAAATAATACATTAACCTTCTCTGGCGATTAATCGCTTCCGTAAGATTCTTTTTCGACCCATTCCACATATTTCTTTCGATTTGAACCTCATCATAAAAAGGAACCTGCAAACGATAAGGCACGTTCAACGTCAAATCGGATTTATACTTCACGATTTTTTTATCATCTGTATTCTGCAAAAAATCGATTATCTGCTCCCTCTTCTCCGAGCTTCGAAAATCATATTCCGCAAAAATATACTTCACCACTTCTTCCAGATTATCCGTGATGCCAAGCGGTCCAAGCCGCAAATGATACTCCGTTACCATATACCAGGCATCCGCAATCATTTCGTTGATCAGTTCGTCAAACGTAAACCGTGTATGCTTCCCGTCCAATTTGTCAAGAATTGCTTGAAACCAAAAGAATTTATAGCAATTGGTCGTGTTGTCAAAAAGTCTGCTCAAATAGCTAATATTCAGTTCGTCCGAATGGGGTAAAAGTGTATTTTCCATGGGTATCACTGCTTTCTAATCAACTAATTATCTCTGATTCAAGTTCTTTCAAGCATTCGATTATTTGCTCAAATGCAGGATAATCTCCGTAAATCATATTTTTTTCAAACCTACAAAACAAGAGGCTGTCGCACTAAGTATTTAGCGCGAGTCCACTTTTATTGCACTATATTACGCTTGGGATTGCCAAGTATGGAGCTTAAAGTCGTAGCATACATTCCTTTTCAAACTTTTTCACAAATTCGAACGTAATCAGAAATTACCGGATTTTATTTTTACCGTCAATACTACCGTTTTTTTGGCTTTGGCACGTAACCTTTTAGCCATTTGCCTCATTCCCTTACCTTCTTTTTTCTTAATTTCCTAAATTAGCACGTAAAACCACTCAGAACAAGAGTTTCTTTTACCTTCCAAACAAATCATTTTGCCCATTTGGCGCGGAAACGGTATTTTTTAGTTACGTTCCTACTTACGTATATCCATAGATTCGCATGTAAAAATCAAATCCCATGGTTTATTCTCCGCATATCACCTGCGAAATTAGCGGGAGTGGGACACTCAGTATTTAATACGACAGCTCCTTGCTTTGCAATAATAGTCATTTCCCGAAAAAACACCCATCTCTGGCTAAAGCTCTTTTAGCTTACTCTGATTTTTCCGTCACGGGAAGTCATTACACCGGCTCTCCTATCGATTTATCACCTGTTACACGCTCCCCGAGTTTATTTGCCCACCGTTCTGGATATGCAGAAAAATAAGATATCTGTTCCCTTTCTCGCTTCTTCACAAATATCGGAACAAAGCTCCACGCAATTGATGGAATTCCAATAAATAGTAAATATGCTGGTCCAAACATCAAAGACTGGATTGTATGTCCATATTCGTGCACCAAAAGCATTCGGGAGAACTCCTCTTCCGAATAGCGCTCCATCTGTGATGAGTAAAAGCAAAATGGATCATCTGAAACAAACACAAATAACCCTAATGATAAACTGGATTTACTATGCCAAATAGTTACAACAGCCCCCTTATAAAAGTAATGCATACATCCCATGTTAACCATAAAATAGATAAGTCCAACCAGTGTCTGTGGCAGTCCCCATACACACTGTAGTATCAAGTATAATAATCTCATCATGTCTCCTGCAAATTTGAATTGACCTCGCTCTTTAGAGCGAGGGATGCTTCTTGACCGGCAGGTCAAGAAGATGTGATCGGCTCGACAAACTAGAATTTGTCGCTTAATCTTTCATTTGTATTTTTTCGTCAATCAAATCATATACCAAAGCATAAACGTCACCTGACACAGGCTGACTAGGTATCCAGAATTCATACAGTTTACGCAGGTCATCCGAATCCCCATAGATCTTTTTTGCCTGTTCATAAGCGTACTCATTAGCGTCAACTTCATACGGCTGTCCAAGGTAAATATTTGTAAAATAATCTTCGCCACCTTCTAATTTGCACTCACAGTACTTTCCGTTAACGATCTTATAGCAAGTGCCATCGTACATAACAATGTATTGAAGGCTGCGTTGGATTGCACTGCTAAATAGATTGGGGCAGAGATACTGAGAAGAATGTCTCAATTCATGAAAAAGGTAAAAAGCTTTTTTATAATCAGGCGCTTCTTTCAAATAATCTGCATTTATAAATACCGTTTTTGACTCAACATCAAAAATACCGTTAGCGGATTCATATCCCGCTGGCATATTGAAGGATAACATCAAGTCCAATTTATTATCATCACGGTATTGATTGAAATATCTTTCGTAGTCAAACATCTTTACATCCTTACAAACTCCGATTTGTTAGTTTTCATAGCAATTTTCTTTGCCATTTCGCATCTTGTCTAAGTCAACATTCTGAATCTTATTTTTCTCTACCACATCCTTGATATAGACATTGGTAAAAATATTTTTTTGATATTCTGCCTTTTGGCGTTCCACAGAAAATTGTGCTACCTGTGGTAACCCACCATATATCATATACTCCTCCCAAGCATCATCATAATCTCCCTCATAAACATTATAGAACTCTGCAAAGGATAGGGGATAAATTCTTATCTCATCCCCTCTGCCTCTAGAATGATTTTCCACATCTCCTGATTCCCGTGATAATCTTTATCATCCCATTATCTTTTCTTATCTTTAACTTTTCAAGGTATTCATCTCTCTTAATCTCCAATCCTTCGGTATCGCCCCAATCCATTCGATACCACTATCTTTTCATCTCTCTCATTTAGAGTAATCTTCCTTTTCGTTTATTTACGATCATCCTTTAAATGTTCTTCCAGCTCCATGAATCGATCAAAATCGTTTTAGAATAATCCAGATAGGCCGTAACCATTCTACTAAGGATAGCTAACTCTTCTTCCGTTAAATAATTCTTTGCCACAGTAACATCATACTTATGAATCTTGCTATTCGGAGACCCTTCCCATGTTGTGAGTCCCATATGCTCTTTCTCAGCATCCGCTCTGTTATAAATCACTTCTGCTACAGTCTGACCATGAACAGCATAGTGAAGCTTGTTCTGTACAGCTGCAAAAAAACGCTTTGTTTCCTTTGCTGTGGAATCATAACTAATTAAAGTCGCGTAAAACTGTTCAAAATACTCCTTCGTTAAAATACTGCCGCCTTTTTTGAGCCTTTCATCATCGGCAGTTGTTCGAAATTTTCGAACAACTGAATTCTCTTCTATTTCACCATCTTCATACAGCTTATGTAAATGATAATTAATAGTGCTCTTTCCTACATCGTAAAGAACACCCATCATTTTTTGACTTAACCAAACATTTTCATCAGCATAAATTGCTTCTATCCCGCCTTCACCGGTTGCTGTAATAAATGTCAGATACTCTGCCGCAGAGGATCGGATGGAAATCTCTTTTTCTTAGCCATTAGCGAAATACCTCCATAAAAGTTTCCAATTTGTTTGGAATTTCTATAATCTCAATGGAGCGCTTCCTTGCATCTGCCTTTTTCTCAAATTTTCCTGCGTCAATCCATTAAACTCTCGAATTTTGCATAATCGCATTCCAAACGAATTTGCATCAAACTTATACTTATTATTCATAGTAAAAACTCCGTTTCTTATGAATAATTCTATTATAGCCAACTTATTTACGCAAGGAACCGGCAGTTCCTATTTTTAATATATAGAGCAAATAACAAACCCGCCCAGTATCAACAACTAAATCATATCCTTCCGTTGGGAAGAAATACTCTGCAATGCTTTGGTCCTTTTTGAAGTTGTTTCAATAGCGTCCTCGATTGTTCATATTTCTTTAACAAGGCTGGCAAGAATCTGTCACAAAATCCAGGCAATCCCCTTAGCTAATCGGATATCAGCATCATTAAAGTGATTTCCCGGATTCAACTCAAAAACGGTATCTATACCACTGTCTTTGTAATGTCTGTAAATTTCATTGGTTTTATCTTCCACTGCGCTAAGAAGTACATTCCTTGTATGTGTCTCTTTATCACCAAGCGAAAAATAAACCCTGTCAGGCCTTCTGCAAAATTTATTATTTTCGGTATATTCTACAAAATCAGGAAACCACATGGAACCCGATGCACTCACGACTCTTGAAAATATATCCGTTTTGTACAGGCTGTAGATAGCAAATAAGCCTGCCAAAGAATAACCTGCTATGGCTATATATTCCGGTACGGCATCAAGTTCCTTCTTTATTGCTGGGATTATGCTATCGGTAAGTTTACAAAGATATTTGTCTGCGCCCCCTGTACACGGACTGTCTTTTTTTCTTAAGGGCGGACATTCCCACGGTGACATCTCATCTTCCCAGTTAATGTCACTTATGACAGCAAGGTTTACCTTCTTATCTGTTATAGAACAAAGTATACTGTATACGCTGCTGCCATCCCCCTGAAATGTGTTTACAATTACAAGCGGAACAGTTTCATTCCTGTCACCATATAAATAAATATGCTTTCCTTCAGCTATCATTTCTTCATTTGCCCTGCTACTAAAAACATATACAAAAGTGTATATGCTAGATGATTCGCTACAATCTTACGATTTGTAGTTACTGCTTCAATGTGTATGCTTTGGCGATTGCAAGCAATACGCTACTCACAAGTTCTTGTACACTCCACAGTCGTAAATTCCCGACTAAGCCATCGGTACATATCTATAAACGCTTGTCATGCTGTTTTATAGATGTTTTCATCTATTTAGCTTTTCCTTTCCTAGATTTTTATTTGCTACTTGGTTTTCGTAGACTTATACCATTACTCAAACACAACCATCAGGTTTCTACGCCGTAGTTAGCAGGACTGTTTCAAACTGCTCTGGTATTTCCTGTGTTTTCAGTAGTTTTAAGTTACCAACTAATACCTTGGATTTTAGGTATCTTTGAGTATATTTACTCACATTTGACAATATTTTTAGTTACTTAACAGTTTCTCCTTAATACGCTTGGGAGTGCTGCCTTATCAACCTTTCCGTTAGTATTAGACGGAAGACTCTTAAACTCAACGAAATATTCCGGAATCATGAAATCCGTTGGGATGAGTTTCTCAAAGGCTGTGTGCCTGCGCTTTCCACCATCTTCATTCTGCCGGGTTAAAAGCTTGGCGCCCCCAGAGGTATTGATCTATGTAAGTTTTATTCCGTTCTACAAATTTGAAGTTATTTTATTGTAGTTTTAAAAATCATATTCTCCTTCATAAACAGTCATAACCATATACTCGCTGTGCCGATTTCTTACAATTCTTTCTTTAAAACTATTTTTTCTTCTGTTCTATAATCTTCATAGAAGCCCTGCTTCAAAAACAGTTTAATTGCCGTGTTGTCGATAGCAATATCGTCATACAGAACGGATATGCCGTTTTCTTTAGCCGCCGCACAAAGCATTTCGAGCCCTTTTGCTCCATATCCTTTTCCACGGAATTTAGAGAGAATAATTACATTAGCAACATAGCCATCATATTCCGAATCGTAGTGATATGCTATTTCGCCTACAAATCCGTTATCATCTTTTAGGTATCTATAATATCTTCTGTTTTCATGATTAACTATCCAATATTCATACCAGACCTGCCATCTTTCCCTCGGAAAAAGAATCGTTCCTCCCCAGGCATGATTGTATGCCATTGTTTCCTCGTCAGCCATAAGGCTTTTTCTAAACCACATTTCTTCAAGTGTGGGTACTACCAATTCCAGCATCTTATTTTTCTCCCTAATAATTGCAGTATCTTGAACTGTACTCAATTCTTCGTATGCCATTTCGTTGATCCTTTATCCTTTAATCCTCACGCTTAAAGATATAGTTATGCCAAACGGTTCCATCTAGTCCCATTTCTTCCGAGAAAGAAAACAATCCTTTCGAAGCTTCTGTCAGCCCATCCAGTGTATGTGCGATAAAATTCCGATCGTATTCTTCTCCATCTATCGTAGTAAGACTTCTTTCAGGTAAAATGTTATGGCCGGATTCTTTTCACGAGCAATCAAAAGGCTCTCTTCGCTGAAATCTATCCCAACCACTTCATATCCGCTGTTTTGAATATGCCTCGAGTTATATCCTGCGCCACAACACAAATCTAAAAATCTGCTTCCTTTGTCAAGCTGATTCACAAAATCCATCAAACATGGCGGATCCGCCTCACCGCCCTATGTATCTTCTCCTGTCCCTATCCCTAAGGACCACTACAGAATAAATAGCAGAATAATCAGAGGCAGTGCCTTCCGATAATCTTTGTTTACGAACAAATAGGCAGCGCCAAACAAGAACCCACTAATCATCGCCAAGTGACACTTTTTATGAGCCACTGACCCCGTCCCCAGGGACCATCAATCTCGACAAACTTGAATTTGTGTGCAAGCCATAGAATTGGAGATAGGTTTCCATGTTAGACTTGATGTAGTCTCCGCTGTGATTCCCCTCAAACAGGTGGTTTTGCACATCAGCTCCGTTCTGCCGCAGCAGTTGAAACAGCTTTTCGCAGGCGCGATAGAACTGCCCCTCGTCTTCTTTTCCATCGTCCAGAAATACATGCAAATCATCAAATAACGTCTGTTTCGCAATGGAAATTGGGTCGTTTTTCAGCCACATCGTTTCATCCGCGAAATAACACTCGTCTTCATCTGCGTAGGACAAGTCAATGGCCGGCATATGTCCGCCGATTTTGGAAAACAGTTCCTGGTGTCTCAACCCTATACTTAAAGCAGTGTATCCCCCGGAGGAAATGCCGCCGATATATCTTGCTGAGCGACCTCTGATGGTATGAAATGTATTGTCAACAAACGGTATGAGTTCGCCAAGCAGATAGTCTTCATACCGCCCTTTGTGGACGACGCCGTTTTTTCCTTTAAGCTCTCGATAAAGCTTGGCAGAGTTGATCCCCCTGCTGTTGTCCAGATTCGGGCATACCACAATCAGGGGCTGTATTTTTCCTGCTTCAATCATGTCATCTGCTGTCTTCTGCATTCCAAGCCACTGAAGAAGGCTTTCGTTGCCTGTTCTGCCATGAAGGAAATACAGAACCGGCAGGGCGATGTTATCATTTACATCTGGACGATAAACTGCCAGATTCATTTTCTTTCCGAGGATTCGGCTGTCAATTGTTTTCGTAATTATGCTCATATTACTCCTCCTCAAACTTCGATTTTCTTAGTCAGTTTTAACTAAAATATAATCCTTACTAATCACATCAATAATGGATTATCACAGTTTCCAAACACTTTTACTTATTTCATAAACTCCATCGTGATATTCTCCTTCTCCTTCAAAGAAGGTTTCAAATCCGCACTTTTCCAAAACACGTCCTGAGGAAACATTTTCCAGGAGTCGAATGCCATATACTTCTTCAATCCCAACTCTTTTTGCCATAAGCGGAAGAAATGCTTTTACTGCTTCTGTTGCATAGCCCTTGCAAGTATATGCTTTTGCCACATGATATCCTATTTCCCACTTGCCTTCTCCGATAGGTACAAGTTGAACATACCCTATATTTGTATCGTCGACTTTCAGAATCACTGCATAGACCAGTGGACCATCCGTAGAACCATATTGAGACATCAAAAACTCCACCGTTCCTTTTGCATCTTCCAATGTTTCGAAGACTTCATCCGGTACGAATCTTCTTGTATCCTCATCCAAAGAATTCTTATGGATATCCATAGCCATATCCATAGTCATTTCGGTAATTATTAATCGTTCTGTTTCAACTAATACATTCATAGTATCTCCCTTAAATGCACTTATAGAAATCTAGGATTTCATTGTTTTTCTTACAGAATCCTCTGCACACGGTGCACCCACAAGTCTGTCAAAAGTGGCAAGCTTTGGTATCTTATGCTTTTCAGCCACACAAATCATCATGTATCCAATCATGGTGCCCAGTACGTTCAGCATAAGATCATCCACATCAAAGAGTCTATAGGATCCCTTGAATAAAAAATACAATCCCGTAAGCTGTCCAAACTCAATAAATGCGGTAAATCCTAAACCGGTTAACGCAGTTTCTTTCAAATCAAATCCGGCACCATACTTCAGAAACATTCCTAAAGGAATCGTCATAACAATGTTGAACAGCACCTGACAGGTAACCCGAACAACGGAATCCTTCATCAAATCGACGATAAAATGAAAGGGAATAATCTGACACCGGATGCTAAACTCAGCTGCCTGCTCCATTGTTGGAAGTGGAAAAAACACCAGCTCCACTACACAGCAAAGGTACATTACAAACATCTGCTTAACCGCAATTTCTAAAAAATTGACTTTCTTCGAAGCAAATATCTTAACCCCCATGATTAAAAATGTGGCGAACATACCATACTGAACGTAAATTCTCAATCCTTCCTTAATGCTATCGATCCATGTTATATTCATAATAAAACCTCCTTATCTTTAGTAACGCTTTACATCTTTCATACTTAAAGTATAAGGAGATTTTATTATTTTCTAAATCGAATTCTCTTACATTAAGGGAGGCACTTCTTACATTTGTGTAATAAATACAATACTATCGTCCCATTTTGGTTGCAAACTTCTTCAATTCCTCTGGAATATGTATGGTCTGTGGACATACCTTTTCGCAACTATGGCAACCGATACAACTCTCCGGTTGTTTGTCAGCCGCAACCGATGCCAGAGCCATCGGTGCTATAAACGCGCCGGAACCTGCCATCTTTCGATCTCATTTAACGGCTTACTTTCCTCATAGGTTTTAATATTGGCTTTTACCTGCTCTAAATCTGACATTCCGGACAACGTAACCGTAACGCTTGGTATACCCTGTAAAAAGCGAAACGCCCATGCCGTAATCTCTTCCTCCGGTCGTAACTCCTTCAGCTTCTTACTGTATTGCTCCGATAAGTTTGCAAGTTGTCCACCTCGTACCGGCTCCATTACCCATACCGGAATGTTCCATTTTTCTAAAAGCTCCACCTTTCCCTTGGCATCCTGGAACTGACAATCAAAATAATTCAATTCAATCTGGCAAAATTCCATTTCCTTGCCATAAGCGTCTAAAAATTTCTACATACAGGCAATATCGCCATGGGCAGAAAAACCAAGATGCCTGATTCTGCCGTTATTTTTCTGCTCCATTAAATAATCATAAATGCCGTATTGTGGATCCAAATACTGATTTACATTCATTTCACAAACATTGTGAAAAAGGTAAAAATCAAAATAATCCACCTGACATTTTCTTAATTGTTCTTCAAATATTTCTTTCACCTTAGGCATATTGGAAAGATCATAGCCCGGAAACTTTGATGCGAGATAGAACTTGTTTCTCGGATACGCTTTTAAAAGTTTTCCCACCACCAATTCCGAATTGTCTCCATTTTTATGGCAATATTATACTACGAATTCTTTTTTTCCCGCAAGTCTTCCTGTAATTTTTTAGGGTTTACGCACCGTTGATTGTTTGACTCTTCATGTAAACTCCATCAACTATTTCCTTTACATCATCCTAAAATATGCTTATATTCCTCCAGCAGCTCATGGGAATACTCCTTCTGAGAATCTAGGCATTATTTTATCAATTCAAACTCTTCACAAATAACTTTTGCATCTTCACTAAAAGCCATATCTATTGATTCAAGTTCGCTCTCCAAGAATTCCTTATGAACCTGACGCCAATAATCAAGGCTTCTATCGCCTTCTCCCTCTTTATATGCATGCTCTGCAGTTACATCCTTAAAAGGACAAATAGTAATCTTAGTTGTGCGTACGATACAAACTGCATTGTCCTTAGAATCAAGAATAACGCTGTACTCTCCAACCTTAGGAATTGGTTCATTTTTCACTGCATACGTATCGTAAGATGAGCATGTTGCTGTTTTTGTCCCTTCGCACACAAGTGCTGCTAATTTATCTGGGGCATCAGAAAATGCCCACGCTTCATATTCTCCTGTTAATCCTGATTGTTTCCATAATTGTTCTGCTGTCATTTTTATTCTCCTACAAATCATTCGAATATATTGGGATTTCAATCTTCTCCTTTATTGTCAGTATCGGTCTCCATATTCCTTTCGTGCTTCTGCCGTCCATTGGGAGATGAAATCCGTCTTCGCATCTGTATATGCATCCCGGTCATGCTCATATTGTTTCCAAAGCCGGAGCTTCAAGGTTTCATATTCTTTTGCCACGGCAGGATGCTCGTTCAAATAATCACGGAAGTACAGTTCATCATTGTCCCCGGCGTACCGCAGATGGATATGATATACTTTATCCGCAAATCCGTTTTCAGTATATCCCTTATTAAGTGAAATCCGGTTTGCCTCGGCGTACATGACGATAAAACCGCTCTGTTCCAATAGTTGTGCTATATCTTTCATGTCAGCGCTTTGAGGAATCTCAATCATCACATCAACAATATTTTTAGCCCATATTCCCTGAATGGCGGTGCTTCCGATATGACTGATCCGCACAACAGGCTGAGCATCTAATAGACCGGTCAGCGTTTGCCTGATCTCATTGAAGCTCTCTTTCCACCGATCATCGTGCGGCACAAGAAAGATGGGAAACAATGCCCATAACTCTTCCAATGTCATTTTAGATAAATCTTTTCCCATGCCAAAGGCCTCCGTAAATTGCGATTGGGAATGAACCATTCCCATGGGGTTTATAAACCATTACTATTTTTTTCTTATGTACTCGTGCACATGCCAAAACAAACTAAGTGCTGTCTCTATGTCATGGGTTTCCCATGTTGCACAATCCTTTGTGAAACTGCCTTTCCAGGGAAAGCTATTAGGCCCTTCAAAGTAATGCGTGTCCGTCAGCTTTAATTCACAAACGCAATGATCTTGAGATGGATAAGCTGTTTTATTATCATAATCTCTTATTGCCTCTATTACGCCATTGAATATGATAGGATAAGTTTCTTCGTGAGAAGGTTCCCATGCCCTTGCTTTGTCCTTAACCGTAATACAAGTGATATTGGGAGACAACTCTAAAGCCTCCTTGTGGGATGCGGCACACCCTATGTTTGCAAAGTACGGTACATCACAAAAGCACATAACGCTTTCACCGATTTCGGCAACATGGATCCCGTTTATATAGAATGAATCTATAGGAGACAATATGAAGTGACCTCACAATTGTAGATTCGTGGATTTACCTGTAAAATATTATTTGTTAAAGAATAATAAGGTAACAGGGATTACCGCATACAAGAGGAGGTCACTATGAATAGTATAGTTTATGTAGGAATGGATGTCCATAAGGAAAGTTACACTTTATGTTGTTATTGTTTTGATACTGATAAGGTTGAGTTTAAACAGACAATACCATCAGATTATAAGCTGATTCTTAAATACATTGAGGCAATAAGAGGAAAGTATGGCGAAGATAGCAAATTTGTGTGTGGGTATGAAGCTGGCTGTTTGGGATATTCCCT
>FOXT01000021.1 GCA_900115795.1 Lachnospiraceae bacterium XBB1006
AACTGATGATATAGGGAATATCCCAAACAGCCAGCTTCATACCCACACACAAATTTGCTATCTTCGCCATACTTTCCTCTTATTGCCTCAATGTATTTAAGAATCAGCTTATAATCTGATGGTATTGTCTGTTTAAACTCAACCTTATCAGTATCAAAACAATAACAACATAAAGTGTAACTTTCCTTATGGACATCCATTCCTACATAAACTATACTATTCATAGTGACCTCCTCTTGTATGCGGTAATCCCTGTTACCTTATTATTCTTTAACAAATAATATTTTACAGGTAAATCCACGAATCTACAATTGTGAGGTCACTTCATATTGTCTCCTTTTACTATCTCAACGCAATGCACCCCTTCACCGTCGGCATTTTGCTTCTTGTGTCCGGGCATATTTATCTAGTGTATCATAATCCTCCCGCTATATCAATCACCACATATTCAGAAATGGCCCCGCCTGTCTTAAATTTAATTGCCCAATCAGAGATACCGGAGGTTACAACAAAATTCGTGTCCTTTCTTTTCTCCAGGCCGTAGGTCTTATCATTGGCACCGGAAATCTCCCCGGTAATTCCCACCGGAAACATTTGCCCACCATGGGTATGTCCGCAAAGCACCAGGTCTACCCCCGCTGCTTCCTGTGCATCAAAATCGTGGGGTTGGTGATCTAACACAATCCGATAATGCTCTTTGTTGCTTGCTTCTGTCAGTGCCACCATGTTAAGGCGTTTGCTATCCCCCGGCTTTGCGTTATCCGCTTCCGGCTCCCGCATGTCTACGCTTCTATCTTTTCTACCGATAAGATCAATCTTCCCATCTAGAGTTACCACTTCATCCTCCAATATGCGAATATTGTTTTTTGCAAAAATCTGCCGCATATCTTTATCTGTAAAGTCCCTGCTATTCATATAGCCCTTGTCATGATTTCCATAAACATAAAATACCCCATAGGTGGTTTTCATCTTTCCCAAAGCCTCACAAGCTTTTTCCAAATCCGCCCGGTTACTGTCATCGTCCACGAAATCTCCGGTAATAACCAACATGTCCGGTTTTTCTTTTTCCATCCGTTTCACATAATCTGCAAATTTCTTTCCATCGAAGGTGGCTCCTAAATGGGCATCTGCAATCTGAACAATCCTTATCGTCTTCTTTGGCAGCGCCTTCTCCGTTGTTAAAGTATAATTCGTTGCCACCACATGATGGGCAAAGTACCAGCCTGTACCAAGGTAGAACACAGAAAGGATGATGGCGCAAATGCCGGACCAATAAAATTTGTACGATTCCTTCTTCCGCCTCATTCGAATTATCCATGCCGCAAAATCGCAGAAAAGCCAGATGCCAAGCACGTTAACAATGACAATCACGCCATTTACGAAATCGAGCGCACACCAACTAAGCAGCCCCAGTATGGGCAATGCCCCAAACAGCCTTTTCTTTTTCTTTTCCATGCTTTCCGGAAGAAAGCGCTGCACCCTCCGGTATAGATAAACCAGACCACCTATTCCGGTTAAAATAAAGGCGGCAAAAATCATTAAAATAATCATAGACTTTTCCCTTACATCTGATGCCGTACAATTTTGTATTCATCCCCATTTTGATAGTAGGGGCAACTGCTTTGATGGCTCTCTAACAGGCGTGCATAATCGTCCTCATCCATATTGGCGCCAACGTCACAAATGTACTCGTCAAACTCTTCATCATAATAATAGTATGCACAACTCTCACAGCTTGTTATATTTTTCATTCTTACTACCTCTCAACTATTTCTCTTTCCTGTGTAACCACTTTTTCTTCCTGCCGCCCCATGAAAAGTGCTCTGGAAATTGTCATTACCGCTGCGCTTCCCAAAAGAATCTGTAACGGAAAGGACAAAAGTGCGCTCTCCGGGATCAGCATCGCCAAAATGGTAATTGCCCCTGCCGGTGGAATAAACAATTGGTTCTTTCGCATAATTACAAGCATTCCAAAGGTTGCAACAAAAGCGGCTGCCGCCATAGGCAATCCCAACTCCTCATGCAAGAGCATTCTGCTCGCTACACCGACAAGCCCACAACCGGTAATCACCGCCACCACTTTTACCGGAATTGTTCTTGCCTTATTTCCTTTTCTGGAAAATTCGGTAAATGCCACCAGTAAAGGCGGTGCAATCATATATTTCCAGTCTACAGCAAATGCTGCCACACCCAGAATCAGCACGCAAGCAACGCGGAGTGCCGAGTCAAAAGCGCACTCTTTCACATTTGTTTTAACAGGATTATATTTTTCTTCTTTTTTGACACCCACTTTCACCAATAAGGCTCGTCCCAAAATCACACAAAGAGTGAGCACAAATGCTGCAATGGGATATATCCAGCTGGTTGTTCGAAGCATTACCGGCAACACAATGGCGGAAATAAAAGGGGCAAAAGTTGTCCCTGACACCATAAACAAAATCTGCGCCAAAGCAAACGCCACCACAATCTCCGCAAGCGGTGTTAAGCCCATAGAACGCACAATCAACACACCCGCTATTGCGCATCCGGTAATTAATAGCAGCATCCGTAAGCCGTTTACCATCCAGCTTCGCTTTTCGGAAACCATATATCCCACTGCCAACGCAGTAATTTCCGGGAAAATAATTTCCCTATCACCGATAACTTCCGCCAATGCTACCATTCCAGTCACCAATACTAGCGTTAGCATATCCGGAAAATATTTCTTCCACATTTAATTTTCTTCCCTTTCCTATTCTAAATTGCAGAAAAACGGATAAGAAATTTCATATTTCCGTAGTTTTCCATCCACCGGGTTCCCAATTCCTATTATTCGAACCGGCAGCTGTGCAGTCTCATTCTTTGCAAGCCCTGTTGCTGCAAAACACATTTCGGCACCTTTTCTTTCTATTATGATTTGATTTTTAGGTAAAACAACATCCGTAAAATCCGGTCTGTTTTCTTTCACACACATCAACAATTCCTCTGCGAGGGCTTGTGATGCCTTCTGTGCCGGTGAATTTACAAGGCTTTCTATCTCCCGTTTAAATTTTTCCCGCTCTTTTTCGCTTTTATTAAGTACCACCGTTGGACGCAACGCATTCCTTGGAATATAGAATTGCATGAACCGGCAGTAAAGTTCCTCCCCTTCTTCTACCATAACCATTACGATTTCCATATCCCAGACATGTTCCTTTCCAAAGTCCAGTAATGCCTGCACCTTAACCCAGACATATTCCTCCGTCTCTTCAAACTCAAATCCCCAGGTCTGAAGCTCCACGTCTCCCCAGTGTTCCCAATCATAGGTAATTAACTGATAAATTCTCTCCTTCGTGGCGAACCACGGCCCACCATCCGTCTGTATAATGGGGCATGCTTCAGAGAAAAAGGTGTCATAAAATAAATCCAGATTTTCTAAACGTCTTTCTTTGTAGCATTTTCTCATAATCTCAAGCTTCTGGTGTATCTGTTCTTTTCTATCCATAGCTCCCTCCTACTCCACTTTTCGTATCTGTTTTGCTACACTAATTATATAAAAAAAGCTGGCATGATGCCAGCTTTTCTTTACTCTTTTGAATGTAGATTTTAACATAGCTAATTCTTCTTTCTGACAGTAACGTATTCCCATTAAAACTTCTTCTTTACAATCGGACTATATTTCGCATATACTTTTACACCAAACGCATCATACACATATGGACGAACGCGGAAATAATAGGCTTTACGAATTCGAAAGCTCTGTCCATTCATACGACGAATGGTGGATTTCGTATCGCTATCGCTGTAAGTACCAAGATCACGCTCATTATCATATTCACGGTTTCCAAAGCCTTTCTTTGTGGAAACCTGCACGGTGTATCCGTCTACCGCACCATAATTCTTGATTTTAATATTCTTTACCGTACGATAATCATAGAAAAAACCATGCTGGCGTGCGCTTACACCAACTTTTGCAATTTTAACACGTTTCAGATTCGCGCTCTTTGCGGAAACCTGAAGTCTGTATGGCATCGCACTATCACCATGAATTTTTAAGTAGTAGGTTCCCTTCTTAAGATAAACTGTCTTCTTCTGCGTTGCAGAACTGTAGTCAAAAGGAGACGTTGTCTGATTCTGTGAATTAATAATTTCACCGTCAAAATATTTATTATCGCCGGTCACCTCTGCCGGTCCCAACGTCAATGTCACCTTGCTTAACTTGTCCACACGGAACTTATAGTAATCCTCTTCATTCGCTCTGTCAAGAATTCCATATACCTCTTTTCCTGTCGTCAAATTGGTTGCACTTGCTGTATCCACATTTTTACCGGACTCCCAATTGGTTGCCACTGTAAAATTCACGCGAAGGGAATAAGTGGAACCATCCACATTATTTAACTTCAAAAGATAACGCATTCCGGTAGTTGTCGGAAATTTTACAGTAGTGTAGGTAATATCGCTATGAGAATACATCTCTTTGTTATTCTCATCAAAAACAACAATCTTTGCCTGATCATTATCCCCTGCTACGGTATTGGTTATCTTAATCTCAAAGTATCCCTTTTCCGGAGCGGTAAAGCTGAATTGATACTCATCATCCCAATGTTCTCCGTGTAAATTGTCATAAGTTGTGTTTGCCACAATCTCCTGTTTCGTTACTTCGGCTCTTGCCGGCATGGTTGGTAGCAAGCTTAAAACACAAGCCGTTGCCAAGATAAAACTACATACTTTTTTCATAAATGCTATCCCTTTCTTTTTTTAATGATACTTTCAGTATATCCTACTTTTTATCATTGCACAACTTAAAAATATGTGCCGACAACTTCAACGCAAAGATTGCTCCGCCTGCTGCAACAGCTTTATCAAATCAGCCACTGCCATACTGCCAAGTTCACCATCTTCTCTGGAACGAACCGATACAGCTCCACTTTCCGCTTCCCTTTGTCCGATAATCAACATATATGGCACCCGGTCAAGTTGCGCCTCACGAATTTTGTAGCCAATCTTTTCAGAACGTTCATCCACTTCGCAGCGAATTCCACAGCGGGACAGTTCCTGTGCTATTTCTTTGGAATACGCTATAAACCGGTCGGCAATCGACAAGATTTTCACCTGTACCGGCGATAACCAAAGCGGGAATTTTCCTGCGTAATGCTCAATCAAGATTCCAATAAAACGCTCGATGGATCCAAATACTACCCGGTGAATCATAATCGGTCGATGCTTTTCCCCATCCGCTCCCACATAGGAAATATCAAATCGTTGCGGAAGCTGAAAATCCAATTGAATCGTGCCGCATTGCCACGTTCTTCCAAGAGAATCTTTCAGATGAAAGTCAAGCTTTGGTCCGTAAAAGGCACCGTCTCCTTCATTCACCGAATAACTTCTTCCCATGGCTTTTAAGGCATCTGCCAAGGCATTCGTTGCCAGTTCCCAATCCTCATCACTTCCAATGGAATTCTCCGGTCTCGTGGACAACTCAATTTCGTAGGAAAATCCAAATTTGGCATAGACTTCATCTATCAATTCTACCACCTTCTGAATTTCACCCTGCACCTGATCTTCCATCATGAAAATGTGCGCATCATCCTGCGTAAAACAACGTGCTCGCATCAATCCATGCAACGTTCCTGACTTTTCATTCCGGTGTACGATTCCCAGTTCCCCAACCTTCATCGGTAATTCCCTGTAAGAGTGCTGCTGCAGATTGCAAAAAAGCATGCCTCCCGGACAGTTCATGGGTTTAATTGCAAACTCATCGCCTTCAATTTCCGTCGTGTACATGTTGTCACGATAATGCTCCCAATGTCCGGATTTTTCCCAAAGTTCCCGATTTAACAGAATTGGCGTTGCGATTTCCACGTATCCCTCTCGCTGATGAATCTGTCGCCAATAGTCAATCAGCAGATTTTTCAACACAAGTCCTTTTGGCAGGAAAAATGGAAAGCCCGGACCTTCTTCCATTAAGGCAAATAATCCAAGCTCTTTACCCAACTTTCGGTGATCCCTTGCTTTTGCCTCTTCCAGCATTTTCAAATAGTCGGAAAGCTCACCGGCCTTCGAAAAAGAGATTCCGTAAATCCTCGTCAGCATGGGATTTTTCTCATCTCCCCGCCAGTAAGCACCCGCTATAGACAGCAACTTGATTGCCTTGATATGACTCGTGTTGATGATATGAGGACCTGCGCAAAACTCTTCGTAATCTCCCTGCTTATAAAAGGAAATCTTCTCTCCCTCCGGAAGTTCCCGAATCAGCTCCAGCTTAAAAGGCTCGTCCTTTTCTTCCATAAAAGCAATGGCATTTTCTTTTGACACTTCTCGTACTTCCAGAGAAAGGGAGGCTTTTACAATCCGCTTCATCTCCTCTTCTACTGCCTGCAGGTGCTCCTCAGCAAAAGGAAAATCGAATGCAAAATCATAATAAAATCCATTCTCAATGGCAGGACCTATGGCACATTTTGCACTCGGATAAAGATGCTTCACCGCCTGTGCCAACACATGAGCACTCGTGTGCCAAAATGCCTTTTTTCCTTCTTCGCTTTCCATGTTTCTTTCTACAATTTCTCCGTTTTTCAGTAAAACCTTCATACTTGTTACCTCACTTTCGTTTTTTGTAACAACATAAGAAAAGCACCCATAAGACTAACATAGTCCTAAGGGTGCATTTAGCACGGTTCCACCTTAACTTTTCACTTCAGATTCCAACAAATCCTATCCTTTAACGCAGGCTTACGGTAACGCTTACTAGGGGTTCAGCGCTACAGCTCTGGAATGGTTTTCGTAAGTCGTCCTCATAAATGACTTCCACCAAACGTCATTCTCTCTGGATGCTTCGTAACAAACTACTCTTTCCGTCGTCGCTTTTCTTATGTTATTGATTGCATGATAACACAGGATGTTGGGGCTGTCAAGGGGGAAGTTACTCCTTCATCAGCCTCATATATATTTCTTTTGCGAGACTTCTCGCATGGTCGATGTACCAACCATTTTCATCCTCGTCGGCTTCCACAAATTCCACGTATTCGTTTAAAACCGCCAACTTGATGTCATATAAAAACCGGTCATAATCCGGCTTTTCCTCTAACAATTCGTATACCCGGTTTAAAAACAACCGCTTCTGTGTATCTGTCATATAGAAAGGAAAGGTTGCTCTATCCTTGGTTCCATGTGCAATAAAACGGGCAATATCCAAAGAGTAAGGCATTACTCCGCCAAATCCCCAATCAATAATATGCACTTTTCCCCCCTTATTTATCGCATTAAATTCCAAAAAATCACCATTGGACATAGTTCTTGGGCAGGTTTTCTGACGTTCTAAAAACACCTGATAGGCTTCTCCCACAACCGGCTCGTTTTTAATATAATTGTATCTTCGCCCAATCCGTTCCATGTAAACATCAAACCGGTCCGTGTCCTGACTTCCCCAATAGTAGTTTTGAATTTCCGTTATACTTTCCGCTGCTGCCTCTGCCAGCTCATCCGTCATGTCCCGCAAATCTTCCCCCTCTATTCCTTCTATCAGAATCCAGTTGTCTTCGCCCTCTTTATATTTTCCGTAATACTCCGGCACGTTAAAGGATTTGCCTTTGAGATATTTCTCGTAATTATTGATTTCTCGTTCCGAACCCTTTTTCAAAATCCGCTCTCCTACCGGAGTTTTTATCTTATAAGCATCATATTCCCGAACGTCCTCTTCTTCTTCACCATAACGCTCACATACTCTTGTAGCTTTTACAATTTCCTCCGGCGGCAGGAACTTTCCGCAAATTTCAAGGATTTTTTCATCCGTAATTTCTTTTTCAAATATTCCCATATCCATTCTCTGGTTCCTCCTACATAAAAAATGCCACCATCGGTGACACTTTCCTTTCTCAATTTTTATTATATGCTGAAACCCCATTCATTACAAGACTGTAATTTGCCATCCGCTACGCACTTTGCCACGGCATAAACATTGTGGATACTGCCATCAATTATCGGGGCAACCTGGCAGAAAAGGATGTGGGCGTCGCCCTTGCGGAATTATTCCGCACCGGAAAGTGCAGGCGGGAAGACGTTTGTGTTGTCTCCAAAGCAGGTCTGCTTTTTGGGGACATTACGGAAAAACGCAATCCAAAGAAGTATTTTGAGGAAATTTTAGAGCCTGCCGGTGTTGCCTGGAGCGATTATGCTGAAGCCGACGGATTGTACCAGACGTTGAATCCGAAGCACTTTGAAATCGCTTTTGAAAAATCACTTCGCAACCTGCAATTGGAAACCTTAGACGTTCACTACATCCACATTCCGGAAATCACGTATGCCGGCTGTAATGATGAGCTTTTTTACCAACAGATACAGGATTTATTTGCATGGTATGAGGGCAAAATCGCCGCCGGTAAGCTTCGTTCCTACGGTCTTGCTTTGGAATTTATCACCATGGAACCGGAGGAGCCGAAGTGGAATTTTTCTCTGGAAAAAATAGTATCACTTGCCAGAAAAGCCGGGGACGGTTTTCGCTTTGTGCAGCTACCTTACAGCATTTTTTATCCGGGCGCTTTTACCCATAAAACCCAGACCGTTGCCGGTGAGTCGTTCTCCATGATTGAAGCCGGTCATGCCTTGGGTCTTACGGTAGTCGGCAGCATGCCCTACGCCATGGGAGATGGTTTTACCAGGCATACCGCCTCGGAAATGCTGCAGTTTGCGCTGGATGGGGTGGATATTGTAAACGTAGGAAGCAGCAATGTTGAACATATTGCGGAAGCATTAAAAAAGCTGGCGTGATGCCAGCTTTTCTTACTATTATTTACAATCCGGTAAAAAGATGCCTGCAATCAATGCCGCCATTCCGCAGCCTGCTGCCCCTACGCCAAATACCAATTGTGGTGATATGCCCCAGATAAACGCAACCAACAGCGGCATAATAATTCCCACAACGCTGTCCACACTGCCAATTACGCCAAGCAGTGCCGTTCCATTATCTTCCGGGAACAAATCGTAATAATAAGCATAGGATGCTGCACCGAACATATCCTTGAACATTGTCAAAACAATTGCCAGTCCAAAAACGTAAATATTATGAGACAACATAAATATCAACGCCGGCAGCATGTCAAAAGCAATGTCAAAAACATACAATCCTTTTCGTCCTTTTGTATCACCAAGATGGCTTACAAACAACGCCATCACCGCATTGACCAAAAGCATCACGGAACTTAAGGACATGATATTGGAAACACTCAGTCCAATCCTTACCGCATATAACGGCAGATAAGACATGGCACATCCGTAAACACTAACAAAGGTATTCACCCCGATGTACGCCCACACTCTTCCGTTTTTCAAGATGGGGATATAATCTTTCAGGGAAAAACGCTCTTTTTTCTCCGCTTCTTGCTTTTCCTGCTCCCGTCTGCTATGCTTTCGCACAAGAAACAGCATCATCAACGGCAACGCATACAGAAATCCCCATACGCTGTAAAACTGCTCTACCGAGTGCTTTTTCGTGATTACGCCTGCAATAAATAATCCAACGGAACAACCGCCAAAAAGAAACAAATCTCTTACGGCAATGAATTTGCCCCGGGCATCCGCATCAATTTCATAATTGATGGCATTTCCAAAGCCATCATTATAAAACCACCGTACGCACAAAAACACACCAGCAAAGATCATCACCGGCATTGGTGCTTTTACCCTTGATAAGGCAAACGGCAATATCATACCGCCGAATAGGGCAACGCCGGAAACTAAATAAGCACTATAACGTGTTGCCAAAAATCCAATGATTGCCGGAACCACAATCCCGGCTGCATTCAACGCCGACAACACATACCCGTAATGCTGGGCGGTCAAACCTTTTTCCGCCATCAACAAAACAAGCAGCTGCTCCAACGGGTCATTCACCACGAAAAACAAAAAGTACAAAAGATAAATTCTTACATATCTTTTGGTAAGCATCTCTTTATAATCTGATATTATTTTTTTCATTTTACAACTTCCTCCTACAATCAATCATTTCTTCCTTTGCTTGCAGGATTGTAGTCGTATCAAAGCCCATGCGGTTGTCTATCGACTACTTACCTGCATGGGCTAAAGCCCCCTTGAATGTAGATTTCAACATAATTGTTCCCTCCTTTTCGTACTTCCAAGCCTCTTAAAGAGCATAACACACTATCATTCTCTTGTCTATGGCATTCATTTTCGTGTTATTATTCTCACATACCCCCCTAACAAAGAATCTCCGAAATAAGGTGTATGGAAAAAAATACTTTAGCTTTGACATACTTATCTATGTACAACTTCCACTTTTCCATATCAAAATGCTTCCCGGCAAAGCCTCCAGCATTTCCTTACTTGTATCAATGATTTTCAACATATTCTTTTCACCCTTGTATAGTATTCCTCTTCATCTTCATGGTGAATGTATGCACCGTTTTTTAACTGTGTCTTCAGGGATGCCTGATTATCCTTATTTACCGACATATAGATTTCGTCTTCCGGAATAATCGACCACGCCTTCTCTATGGTAAGCCGTAAGCCTTCGCTTGCATAGCCTTTACCGCGATATTCTTTTTTGATCCCAAAGCCGATATGTCCCGCACCATTCTCCAAAAATTCATTCAAATAATGCCGAATCCGAAACAAACCAACAATCACATCATCATCCCACAAAAAGTATTCTGTGCCCGGTACATGTCCCGGTTTCAAATTGATTCCTTTTGCATTTTCAAGATACTTCGGCAAAATCCTGTCTCTAAACTCCTCAAAGCTACAGCCATAATCCTTATTGGTAAAGCCGTTTTCATCTTCCGGCAGTTGTGTGATAAATTCATATTCTTTTTGTATATCTTCCAGATTTGCTTCCTTTAAATAAAGCATTCTTTAATACCCCCTCTTCTTATCCACCACGTACTGTAACGGTTTCCCTTCCGCATAGTCTACCAAATCTTCGCAGAACATTTCCACATTTCTGTCCAACGTGTGGGCAAGAGTCAAATTTCCAGCCGTATGTGGAGTAATGAGAAGATTTTTTGTATTCCACAAATAACTATCCTCCGAAATCGGCTCTTTTGCAAAAACATCCAATGCCGCTCCCGCTAATTTATCATTCTCAAGGCATTCTGCCAACGCCTCCTCATCCACCGCCGAGCCACGTCCCACATTCACAACGTAGGCATCATCCGGAAGCAATTCCATCCTCTCTTTCGATAAAATTCCTTCTGTCTCCGGGGTTCCCGGCAGGCTCATAACTAGAAGATCCGTCTCCGGGAGCACCTTGTCTAAATCATCGACTTTATATACCTTATCAAAAACAGGTTCCTTGCAAACTCCACTCCTACAAACGCCAATAAGCTGCGCTGGTTCAAAAGCTCTCACTCTTTTTGCAAACGTGCTTCCAATATCTCCGGTTCCAAGCACCGTAATGCGACAATCATTTAAAGATTTTTGCGGCAGAATGTCCCCCCACTGTCCTGCAAACGCCTTTCTAAAATTCTTATCCGCCTGCCTTAACATCATCAGGCTCACCATAATAATGTGCTCCGCAATGCTAACGCCGTAGGCTCCCGCTGAATTCGTTATAATGCAGTCCTCATTTGCAAACGCCCCCGGTTTTACCAGAAAATCAACGCCAGCCGTTGCCGAACAATACCATTTCAGTTTCTTGTTGGTATTTGCAATCTTCATGCCGTAGCCGTAAAACACCTCGGCCTCCCGGAATTCCTCCGGGATGGAATCCTCCGACTCTGCAAAACAAACCTCCGCCCCCACTTTCTCTGCGGTTTCTGTAATCTGTTTTTTATGTTTTTCCTTTAACTCCTTATTTAAAATAAGTACCTTCATGATAACCTCCCTCATTTAATACTTTTCTTTAAGAAGCACCGCCATTTTCGCGCAGTTCCTTTGCCTTTGCAATCTCTTCTTCCGTATAATCCTCAAGCAATTTTTCTTCCGGAATGCCATACTTTAACATGTTTATAATATCACGCAAAGTCGCTTGTTTGACTCCCTGTTCGATACCCTTTGCGATACCGATTTTCTCTAATCTATCCGCAACCTCACACATACTCATTCCTCCTTCTTCCTTTGGAATGTGAACATACCGTTCATCACTGGAAAATACTGACAACAGTTTTAATACTGCATCTACATGTTTAAATTTCTGCGGGTTGTCCGGAACGTAATCCGGATTTTTCCGCATATTTTCAAAGAAATCCGCAACAACTGCAAAATCACCTTTTAACAGCTTATTCTTCTCTTCTTCCCATGCAACATTAATCACATGAATTTTATAATCGTTAAAATATGGCTGAAATTCCGGAATGACATCTACGCAATCACTTAACTTCAGATGCGTGTCCCACTTCTTTTTCGTCCCAAAATACAGAACAATGGAAATAATCGGCACCGGTTGCTCTTCTTCGTACTGCATTCTATAGTTCACACCATCATACCCGATGATTCGCAGCGGCATCTTCGTATCAATACTGCTCTGATTTTCAATTCCAAAAATCCCCAAATGCACCCGAACCTTATCATAGTTATAATATTTTAGAACATCCCTCTCCTGTTCGTGGAGTTCATCTCCCGCAGCCTTGTACTGCGAATGAACTGAGGCATTCTCCAAATTGTCCGGATTAATAAACTCCTCCCCATTAAATAGATAGGCATTCAGTATGTCTGCGAAGACATCGTTGTAGTCCATCAGTATTTTTTCTGATAAATCTTTATTACCCATTCGTATCTCCTTTCTTTCTCCCGAAATTCAGAGAAAACAAGGAAAACCAACGGTATTTTTATAGCATTATTATACTATGGAACAGCTCGCTCCCGCAACGTCTTCCTATATTTCTCTATTCATTTCTTACCTTTGATTGTTGCAGGAAGCCCTGCTTGAATTCTACGAAATGTACTACTGACCTATACAGAAGATCTCTGTATAAGATTTTTTAATACTACCATAAAACTGAAGTTCTTGCAAGCACTACTTTTTAGTGCAGAAATGCCGCAACCCCTGATTTCTCATGGATTGCGGCATGCTCACCATCTCTTACGCCATCTTTTTCACAACAGCATACATAAGATTATTAAACTCCGGCAAGGCACTTGTAATTCCCTGCTCTATGATTTCCAGATGATTCCGTCGTAACTCTTCTTCAAACGTCGCAAAGGAAACCATTCTGCAAGATGTCGCTGCTACCATCATTTTTCCAGTCTCGTGTTCTCTTTCCTGTATCTCAAATGCACGACTTATATCACTTTGCATTTCTGATTCACCGTCACCCATGGTGCAAATCAAGGCGATTCCGTTGTCTTTCAGATGCTCTGAAAGAAATCGATAAAAACCATCCCTGTCCTCATCAAGTACCAGCATATGTACAACTGCAACCGCATAAATGAAATCAAATTTTTTATCCATCTCATCTGACAGGCAGTTCAATACACGAAAATTCTTGGCATAACAAGGCATCGTTTTCTTACAGTAGAAAATCGCCTTTTCTTTTTAGGTCTCCCATTATCCTTTATATCACTGACATTTCATAAATCCACAGCATCCGATTTCCGACATTTCCGAAAAGCCCATGGATTTGTAGAACGCCACTGTTTTCGGCGTATTGTCGGTTGCCAGCTCAATCTGGCGCACATTCGCGTAACGTTCCAATATAGTCTTCAACAGAGCCGTTCCGATTCCCTGTCTTTGTTTATCCGGAAAAACAAGGATGTCCTGCACAAAAACGATGGTGGCCCCATCACCAACCGTCCTTATAATGCCAAGTAGTTCCTCTCCTTCGTATGCCGCCAAGGTCAGCATCGAATTTTTGAAACCTTCTTGTAAAACAGTCATGTTCTCGGTATACGCAGTCCAGCCGACTGCGGTGTAAAGGCGACGTATTTCTTCTTCGTCATATTTTGTGTATTCTCTGATTTCCATGTCTATGCTCCCTCAAGAATTTTTACCCCCAGCTCAAATGCCAGAAACATGATTTTCGTTTTCTCATCCAACTGCACCTCTCCCGCTAAGGATCGGGGCTGCCAGCTGGAATGATCCAGATTGTCCGCCGCATAGAAAAACTGGAAAAATTCCGTCCCCCGGAAATCGCAAACCGCCTGCATTCCGGCGCATTCCATTTCTACGCAGATGGCTCCCTGTGCCTTTCGCCGCTCCACCCGTTCTCTGGTTTCCCGGTACATGGCATCCGTTGTCCACGTAGTCCCTTCCACGTAAGGGTAACCGCATTCCTTTAGCACTTCCTTAAATTCCGGTATGTATTTTTTATTCACCTCAATGGTATCCGACGGCGGTGCGTAATGGTAGCTCGTTCCTTCATCTCGGATGGCTTTCGTGGGGATGATGATACCGCAAGATTCAATGCTTTTGTCCAAAACACCACAGGTTCCAAGAATGATGAGCCGCTTGCTTCCCATTACCATCAGTTCTTCGTAATTTCCCACACAAATGGGTTCTCCGACGAAGGAGTGAAACAGTGCGAACCGCTTCCCCTTGTACTCCACTTCGTAAACCGGGATAAGGCCGGTGGAGGAGTGAAGCTCTCCAATTTGTTTTGCATCCGGAAATGTTGCGAGAACCGCCTCGAATAACTTCCATGAAAAACAGGAAATCGTGACCTCCGGAAAATTCTCAATAGGCGTCACCACCCGCTCCGGATTAATGACCGCATTGCGTTCTGATTCAAATTCTTCTAGCAGCATAATTTTCCCTCATCCTCCTCATTATTTTATAATATTTTTAGTTAATTGCGAAACTCTTATGCCACGACCGTGGCATGTTGAATTTGCATAAAAATCGTTCTCGCAAGTTAACTTGCAGAGACGATTTATTATGCAAATTGCTCATGCGGCATTCGCCGCAGAGCAGTTTCGCAAATACCTATTATAATATTTTGACATTTTAACAAAAGCAGCGAAAGTTGTCAATAATTGTTCTGTTTTTTTTAAAATATAGGAACCGAAAGTAGCGAAAGAAGCTTCGGCAAGATGCAAAAAACCCACCGGAGATTTAAAGTTTCTCCAGTGGGCTATCCAAGTACTTTACTCGTTTAGAAATTTCCTGATTCTTTCCCGCACCGCCCCGGAACTCATCAAGTCCCCGTCGATGCTCTTTTTTCCAAATTTCTTTGCCGCCAAAAACAAAAACTCCGTTTCCTCTTCTGCCTGATATTCCATGGCTTTCCGAAAGTTTTCCTCGCCGGTGTTGCTGACAACCACAACTTTCTTGGGGACTTTCAGGTACGCTTCCAGAACCTCCGGGCGATTCTGAAAATAGCATTGACTTCTTTCGTTGAAAATAAAGAAGTTCGCATTGGGATAGTCGCAGTAATTGGGAATGACAAAACAGGCTTCTTTGCTCCGGGTAATCGCTTCCAATAATTTCACTTCCATGTCCCCAATAAAAGGACACTTCTCCCTGTCTTTGAAGCATTCGTACTCGCAATTTCCGTTTTTCCGACCGCTGAATGAAACAATCACCATTACCGCTATTCCTCTACTTTCTACAATATTCCTCGATTGCCCGGCAGGTAAACACCGCGGTTCCCTCACCACCGGCTTTATCAATGTTCTCGGTAAATTCGCCGCCTGCGGCATACATTTTACCGAGTCCCAAAAGGATTTCGTCCGTACAATTATAAAAATGTTTCGTAATGTAGGTCTGCAAATCCTTTACCAAGTCCTGCACCTCCGGTGCAGATGCTTCTTGCTCCTTCAGGTTTCCAAACTCCCGGAAAATCTTCATAAAATCGCTCATTACGTTCTTTTCGTCGGTTTTGGACCATCCTTTACTTTTTTCGGAAAACTCCTGATATGCTTCCGTTGTTCCCCACTCTTCTTTTGCCCGCTTCGCGTAGTCCTCTAATTTCTTTGAATCAAATGCTGAAAAATCCATTCGAATCTCTCCTCTCTCACTTATCGTTTTTGCAAAGCGAATGAGATTTTCGATGTGTTCTTTTTTTAATTCCAAAAGCGTAATCTGCTGCTTTACCGCTTTTTCCTTATCAAAGTTCGGCCGATTCAAAATTTCTTTGATGTCCTTCAACGGAAACTCCAGCTCTCGAAACAAAAGGATTTGCTGTAGCTTCTCCAGCTGTTCCTCCCCATACAATCGATAGCCCGCTTCCGTATAATTCATGGGCTTGAGCAACTCTATTTTGTCATAATATTGCAGGGTTCGCACGCTCACCCCCGTCAGCTTACTGACTTCATTGACTGTCATCATACGCCTCTCTCCATTCGCTTATGTGATAACTATAAACTATAACGCAACGTCAGAGTCAAGGGATGATTTTTACTTTTTTACACAGGTTGCCCAAAAGGTTGGAATGCCCAGTTCGTGCAGCCTTCCTTCCCCATTGGTATCTTCATACACGCTCAACAACTGAAAGCCCGCTTCCAATTGTCCGCCAATCTGTTCTTCCAGCGTATGAGAAAACTGTATACCGCAGTCCTCATCCTCCAACTGCTTCCTCTGCTCCGGATTCTTCAGCGGATTAAAAGGCAGACTGTTTACAATTTCTTTTTCCGCCTCATCTACCAGATAATTTACGCCATTATCCAAGCCTGCAAGCAAATGCCCTCCCTTTTTCAAAATGCGATAGCATTCCTTCCAGATTGGTTTTACTTCCTCCACATAGCAGTTGGAAATCGGATGAAATATCAAATCGAATTCTTCATTATCGAAAGGCAGCGGCTTGGTCATATCTCCTTGGATAATGCGGATTTCATAACCTTCCCGCTGTGCAACCATTTTCTCGCTTTCAATCTGCCTGCCGGAATAATCCAGCACCGTGCACTCTGCTCCCAATGCTGCAAAAATCGGCATCTGCTGCCCGCCGCCACTGGCAAGCCCCAGCACCTTTTTGCCTTTCAGGTCCCCGAGCCATTCCTTCGGCACCGGCTTCGTAGGTGTCAAAAGCATTTCCCACTCGCCGCATTTCGCTTTTTCATATGTCTCATGGGAGATAGGAATTCCCCACTCCCATCCTTCTTCGATCCACCGGTCAATGGTGGATGCGTTAATGTCCTGATAATTCTGGTTCATGTTTTGTACCTTCCTCTCCGATAAATACTTCTGTATATATTCTCCAAATTGTTCCGCACGCTGAATTTGTTTTTCAGCCTCACCTTTTGAGGTAATAAAAAAATCGAGATAGTCTGCCTTTTCTCTATTCTCAGATGCCTGCCGGATTATCTTTGACAACTCCTTCGGAAAAATTCCGGTCTTCACAATCATAAAAATAGCTTTTCGTATACGGTCCTTCAGCTTCTTAAATCTTCATAGAATTTATTTGCAAAAGCGTTCATTACTTCTCAATCACATCCATAATTTCCCCGATGAATGCCCAGTGTGGATGCCATTCATCATTTTCGTCATGGGGATATACCGCCGGACTTGCGGCATAGTATTCTTTTATCTCATCCGCCAGCCCTTCCTTTGCCATAGGATTCTGGTAAAGCTTTTTGCATACAAGGGTCATGCTTGCTTCCTCGTAAGCTACTGTATTTCCTACGGCAATGGGGGTCAGTCCGGCTTCTGCCACCTTATCTCCATCACGACCCGATTTGGATCCGAGAATTCCCAGCGCCTTCTTATACTGTTCCGCAAAAAAACATACAGTGAATTCTTCACTATTCTCCAAAAATTCTTTTGTATATCGTGTAGGATATACATAAACCGTTACAACCGAGCCGCTGCCGCCTTTTCTGTTCCAAATGGTTCCAAGGCTTCCCCAACCTAAGGTGCAGGAATTAAAATGGTCCATGTTTCCCGCCGTCACCAATGCCCAATCTTTCTTGAACATCTCAAAGATTCTATACTCTTTTTCCTCAAAGTTACTCATGTTACTTCCTCCTATCCGAAAAAAATTTTAGGGTATCCACCGGCTGTAATAGCTCCCGAAATGCACACCTTTCATCATTCACATGCAAAGACGCATAATTCAGCATTTGGTATGTAATTAAAAAACTTGTTTTTTCACTTTACATACTTACTTCTAGAATTTCACCTTTCGCATGTAGGGAAAAATCGCTTTTTTTGCGTTATTTACATACTTCATATCAAAAGCAACCATTTCGTATGTTGCAATGCCTGCTTTTCTGCATTAGCAACTGCCACTTTTCCGTATTAACGGCTAAAAATTACATTCTAATTTACACTAATCGCACTTTAGCATGTATTGTTATAAAACCACTTTTCTTCACTACATACTAAAACTCAAAATTTCCAGATAAGTATATCTAGATTAAAGATTCTTTCTCCGCCAGTTTTTCTCTCGCATAACTTTTCCGCTCCTTAGCCCTCAAATATCGTTGCATAGCCGTAGTTTCCTTCATCATCTAAATTTTCCACATCCACAACCTTCACCCCATTTTCAATCAGCAAGTCCGCAAAAACGCCTCTTCCCTCAACTCTTTTCCCAGAAAAGGTACCATCATAAATCTGTTTCACACCACAGGATGGACTCCTGGACTGTAAAATTGCCATATCAACTTTTTCCTCCAAGGCCTTGTTAAGACAACGCCTTGCCCCTCTTCTAAATTCCCTATCCTTGCTCTCACCTTCCTTATTCGTCACCACGCCATCTACAATTTCGCAAGGAATCCTTGGTATCGGCAAACCACCTGCCACCTCGGGGCATACAGGAATCACTTCATGTCCTTTTACGTACCTGACAACCTTTTCGCTATAATTGTTACCACCGTTATATTTGCAATTCTGCCCCAAAAGGCAGGCACTAACCATAATTTTCATCACTCTACCTCCACATTCAAACAATTATCCTCTTTAACCTCAGCATAGTTCTTGCAAAAACCTTACCGTAGCTTCTTTCCCATATAAATCAGCATATTATGCTCTTGTGGTCCGTTATTGGCGTAGGCATATCGGTCAAAACCGATAATCTCAAACCCATGCTTCTTATAAAAAGAAATAGCTTTATAATTAAAGCTTTGAGTTTCCAAAACCGCCATCCGGGCTCCACTTGCCACAGCGTCATTCATAATTGTCTCAAGAAGTCTGGTTCCTACACCGCTTTGGCGAATTTCTTCATCAAAAACGCAGATATTGGTAATCCGAAACCGGTTATTCCATTCCTCCAAAAAGCCTTCCACAAATCCTATCAGTTCCCTACCAATATAGGCCCCGTAGGCCACCGGATTTTCCAGCCAGTCCGATAACATCTCATCCTCTAACGGCATTACCAACTCCTTTTCGCAAGGAACCCATTCCATGGTAAAAGCGCCATCTCGCGGTTCTATGGACAAATACTGATTGGAACAAATTTCGGCATGATAAGTTTTCCCTTTATAAGCATCATAATTTAATTTTTCTATGGTCATCCCCGTCTCCTCCTATATTTAGCTTTCCTTTTTTTCTATTGTATCATAACACCTCCACCTGGCTCAAGTATCACCACAGCCCGGCTTTTTCACCTCTTAGCTCCTGTTTCCTACCAGTCAACCTTACTATTCTTGTCACCGCCATGCACTTATGCTAAACTAACAAGGTAGCTTTCAAACAATTCAAACTATAAAGGGAGGGAACGCATGTTTAACGACGTTATCAAAGAAAAGAAATCGTTATTTGACACTTCTGTTCAAACTGTTTTACGACAACAACAAAACAGGGAACGGCGTGTCATCCTCATGAATGGCAATCTTGTGACCAATGTACGTACAGAATCCAGCGGAATCTGTGGGAATGTATATCAAAATGGCGTAAGAGGTTTTTCCTCTATCGCAGAGTGCAGCGGAGAGGCTGCAGAGAAAGTTTTAAAGGCGGCAACTGAAAATGCTGCACTTTTAAACGGTCATCTGGATACGCCAAAAGCAGCTTATTCGAAAACCAGTCAGGGAATTGCCATCCCAAATCGATTAATCGAAGACGCAACCCAGAAACAGATTATTGAATTATGTAAAAAAGTAGACAGCTATGTGGCAGAACACTACAAAGATCTTGTAAGCCGATTAATCATGTACCGGGAAGACAGTATGGAAAAATACATTTACACCTCCGATGCCAACGATGGTCATGTAAGCTATCCAAGATGTATGCTGTATATCGGCATGACCAAAACCACAAAGGAAGGACAGCCGGTTGAAGTATTTGGTTCCATTTCCGTATCAGCCGGACTGGAAAAAGCTTTTTCCAACTTTGAAATTATTCGTAAGGAAATAGAAAAGACCTATAAACAGGTTTCCGATAAAGCAGAAGGAACCTACGCCGATGCCGGTTATAAAACCGTCATTTTACATCCGGACGTTGCCGGCATGATTGCCCATGAAGCGGTGGGACATACCGTAGAAGCCGACCTTGTTCGAGGTGGTTCTGTTGCCGGTCCGAATCTCAACAAGCAGGTGGCTTCCGAACTGGTAAATATCGTTGATTTTGCCCATACCGCCTTCGGTAAGGATATCGGTATCCCTGTCTATTTAGACGATGAGGGAATTGTGGCAAAAGATGCGGTTCTTATCGAAAACGGTATTCTGAAATCCTACATGCACAATCGTGAAAGTGCAGACTTCTACGGTGTAGAGCCAACGGGAAACGCGCGCGGTTGGGCATTTAGCGACGAACCGATTATCCGTATGCGCAACACCATGGTTTTACCGGGCAAAGACAAACTGGAAGATATGATAGCTTCCGTAGAAAATGGCTATTATCTGACCTCCACCGGAAACGGACAGGCAGATCTTACGGGTGAATTCATGTTTGGAATCAATATGGGTTATGAAATTAAAAACGGAAAACTGGGCAAAGCCATCCTTGATACCACCGTATCCGGTGTTGCCTTTGATATGTTAAAAACCGTAGATATGGTCTCTGACGAGCTGGTTGTCAATGCTGCCGGAACCTGCGGCAAGAAACAGCCTATGTCCGTCAGCATGGGCGGTCCGGCAATACGTTGTAAATTGATGATAGGAGGAAGATAACCATGGAAAAATTACAGGATGTTTTAACTTATGTAAAAAATCTCCTCCAGGAGAAGAATGTAAACCAGGCGCTTTTGTCTATAGAAGAAAGTAACACCCGGGAATTGACCTACGAAAATGGCGAGTGTTCCCTACTCCGCACCCTATTTGGTCAAACCGTAGGAATCAATATAATTAAGAATCAGAAGAATGGGAAATCACAAATCAACGATTTTAGCAAGGAAGCTCTAAAAACTGCTGTGGAGACTGCCCTTTCCTCTGCCGAAGCCGGAGATGCGGATGTTGCTTATGCCTTTGCTAAGAACGAAGAGGATTTATCCATTTGCGAAGGCGTTTTAGATTCGGATATGGAAAAACTTTTAGAGCGAGTAAAAGAACTTGCCCACACCATCAAAAAAGAATATCCCAAGGTACAGCTCATTCAATTAATTGCCAGCCATTCGTACACCCATCGCCTTGTCCACAACAGCAATGGCGGAGATGCGGATATTAGGCAGGGACACTATGGTATTTCTTTGGAATTTGCCGGTAACGATAACGACAAAACCGCCGGTTTAGCCGGTCATTTTGTGGCATTTGAATCCTTAGATAAACCACTCATAGAATTAGACGGGGTTCGCACCTGTCTTCAATCTGCAGTGGATGAACTACACCTCGCAGAATTAACGGACAAATTTGAGGGAAAGGTTATCTTCCGCCCGGACTGTGCAAGCCAGATTCTGGCTTTCGCCATCAACTGCTTTGCATCTACTCAACCCGTATTAAGCAAAACCGGGCCGTGGATTGAAAAATTGGACAAACAAGTTGCCTCCGACAATCTGACGGTAAAACTTGCTCCAATGGATGAACGTATTTTTGAAAAATCCCTTGTAACCGCAGACGGTGCATGGTCAAAAGATTACACCATTATCGATAAAGGTGTCTTAAAACAGTTCGACATCGGCCTTTATGTTTCCAACAAAACCGGCTTCAAACCGGCGCCTAATGACGGAAGCGGCATGATTGTGGAAGCTGGAGATACGGCTTTAAATGACATGATAAAAAATGTGAAACGCGGTCTCTTGGTAGGTTCCATTTCAGCCGGCAGACCGAGCGGCAATGGAGAATTATCCGGCGTTGCCAAGAACAGTTTTTACATTGAAGACGGGGAAATTGTGGGCGCCGTCAATGAAACTATGATTAGTATGAACCTTGCCGAGCTGGTTCATAACATCGATGCCATTTCTAGGGAAGTATGGAATACCGGAAGCTACTGTATGCCATATCTTTGCTTTGACGGCGTGAACATTTCAGGAAAGTAACTATACAAAGAAAGGATTTTTGTTATGAACCCCCGTTTACGAACAAGAAAATTCGCCATGTTGTTTAGCAGTCGACGTTTTTTGACCAGATGCTGGCTCGTCATTGGTATTTTAACCGCCGCAATTTTGGCCGTTCTTGGCATTTTTTTAGACGGACGTAGGTATGCATCCCACACCGTCTATCATAACGGTACATTAGTGGAGCAGGAATTTAGCACTGTTTCCATGTCAACAATGTTCCTTGCTGCTGGAATCACACTGGCAATAACACTTTTTATTGCCCTAATTTTTATTCCGTTTATATGCCGCTTTTTACGCGATAAAAACATGGAGACTTATCCGGTCAATCCGAATCCTATGTCCTACCATGCACTGTTTTCCGATGCTCTCTTGCTTCCTGAATACAGTCCCTATGTGTGTGCTATTCACGAAAAGGAGGGATGGATTGACGTCACCTGGAAATGGCGGGATAGTACAGACTTTCGCGGTCTTGGCGTTTCCCAAAAGAAATACGTATACTCAAAACTATTTCGTGTGTATGAAAATCATACCTACCGTGAGCTTGACCTTTTGAGCGAAGTAAGTGGAAATCTCACAGCCTTATCTTATTTCAAAAGTTTAAAGCTAGGGCATATTTCTCAGTTTTCATGGAATGCCAGCTTCGGCGTTGACAACCAAACCGGCCATACCGGTGTCAACACCTTTCAAATGAACTCTAGCAACATGACCAATTATATGCACAAATGGTTTGCCGACCGCGGCTACCGCTTTATAAGTGACGTATAAAAAGGGGGGGCCTCGCACTAAATCTGATATGCTCCCTTCTAGGTAGACAATAGAAATAATAAAATCTTGAACTACTTAGGAGGGAGCATTTTTATGTCCGTATATAAGATTGAACCAGCCGAAAAACTAAAGGCAGTTAGAAATATTCTTGATAGAAAAGAGAGCTACCGTCAAGCGGCTGATAGGCTGGGAGTTGCGCTATCTTCTGTGCAACAATGGATGAGCATTTATAAAAGTGATGGTGCGGAGGCTTTTTTCCAAAAGAAAAACAAGCACTATTCAAAGGAGTTAAAACAAAAAGCTGTTTTGGATTATCTAAATGGTGAAGGTTCACAACTATATATCTGTCAAAAGTATGGTATCAGATCAAAAAGTAAGTTACAAAATTGGATTAAGAAGTATAATGGTTATGAGGAATTAAAATCTTCCAGAACAGGAGAATCAATAGTCATGACCAAAGGTAGAAAAACAACATTTGAAGAACGAGTAGAAATTGTGCAGTATTGCATCGCGCATGACCGTAATTATGCTGACGCAGCTGCCAAATACGAGGTGTCTTATCAACAAGCACGTAACTATACCATCAAATATGAATCCGGTGGCGTGAATGCTCTTCATGACAGGCGCGGGCACTCTAAACCAGTGGATGAAATGTCTGAATTGGAGAAACTTCGGGCTGAAAACAAAATCCTGCGTGCAGAAAAATATCGTGCAGAGATGGAGGTATCTTTCTTAAAAAAACTCGACGAAATAGAGAGGGGGCGAAACTGAGCCTAGTAAGGCATGGTGATATCTATCAGGCCATCAAAGAAGAACACGAAAATCATGGTTATCCAATCAGTACACTTTGCGAGCTGGGAGGTGTAAGTAAGGCAGCATACTATAAATGGCTACATAGAGATATCCCTGCTCATGAGGCGGAAAATGAAAAAATCGCCAGGGAGATTGAAAAAATTCACATGAAGAGCCCAGATAAGGGGTATCGGAGGATACGTGATGATCTGGATAGATATCATGGTATTAAGGTAAATGACAAGCGGGTACTCCGGATTTGCCGAAAAAAAGG